>JAGYKR010000001.1 GCA_018401375.1 Ilumatobacteraceae bacterium
AGGCGGCGCCACCTGCATCCTCCGAGGACGATGAGCGCGATGAGCTCTACCGACTGCTCGCCGAGCAAGAGGCCCGCCGCAACGCAGCCTCAAGTGGATCGACCGGATCTAACGCATCAGGCGCAGCCCCATCGCGTAACTCTGGTACTGCGGTGCGCTATGTGGAGCCGGTTCGTTACCCGCAGCCATCGTCTTTGGCCCAGGTGGCTGTAAACGCAGCGATGGCTCAACAGGGTGTGCCCTACCGGTTTGCCTCGGCGTTGCCGGGGGTGGCCTTTGACTGTTCAGGTCTCACCCATTACGCATGGGCCCAGGCCGGGGTGTACCTGCCCCGTAACTCGCGGGCTCAGTTCGCGGCCACACCTCGAGTTCCAGTGGCCGAGGCGAAGCCGGGAGACTTGATCTACTACTACAACCCGATCAGTCACGTGGGTCTCTACATCGGCAACGGGCAGTTAGTGCATGCCCCAAATACCGGGTCGGTAGTACACGTGCGCAACGTCAACTGGGCCAAAGTGGTTGGGGTCACCCGACCCGGTTAGACGGGTGGATAGAAGCAGCGGTCACCATTTTGGTTACGGTCAAGGCGTGCAAGAAGCCGTTAACGGAATCGCCGTCCAACCAGTAACTCAATGGCTAGAGGCCAATGTTGAAGGGGCCGTCGGACCCTTTGAGTTCAACCTCATCGCTGGTGGCAGATCCAACTTGACCTTCGCGGTCACCGGAGCCGATGGCACCACATACGTGCTGCGACGGCCCCCGCTGGGTCATGTGTTAGCCACCGCCCATGACATGGCTCGCGAACATCGGATCATCTCGGCGGTCGGAGCCACCGGTGTTCCGGTCCCGCCGGCCCTCGGTTTATGTACCGATGAGCAAGTCAACGGCGCACCGTTCTATGTGATGGGTTTCGTAGGCGGTGTGGTGCTGGACTCTCAGGAAAAGGCCGAGCAGTTGCCGGTGCACCTGCGGAGGCCTACCTCTGAGCATCTGATCGACGTACTGGCAGATCTACACGCCGTAGATGTGGACGAGATCGGTTTGGGCGATCTGGCTCGGCGTGGGGGTTATGTGGAACGCCAGATCAAGCGCTGGACGACCCAATGGGCTAACTCCAAGACCCGCGACCTCCCCGCTATCGATCAGGTGGCCGAGCGTTTGGCCCGCCACATTCCTCCGCAGCACAGCGTGGTGGTGGCCCATGGGGACTTCCGTTTTGGGAACTGTTTGGTAGATGTCGGTGCCGGTCGGGTAACCGGGGTGTTGGACTGGGAGTTGTGCACACTCGGCGATCCGTTGGCTGACGTCGGCTATCTCGGCGTGTACTGGACCGATCCCGGTGAGGAGTCCACTCGCCATAACGACCCGTCAGGTCTGGAAGGCTTTCCCACCTACGGCGACCTTCTCGAGCGCTATGCGGCGCGCACCGGCCGGGATCTGTCGGGGATTGATTATTACGTAGCCTTTTCCTCTTGGCGTCTGGCCGTGATCTCGGAGGGTGTCTACGCCCGATACCTCCATGGTGCGATGGGGGACAAGGTGGACACCGAGG
This sequence comes from Ilumatobacteraceae bacterium, assembly GCA_018401375.1. GTDB lineage: Bacteria > Actinomycetota > Acidimicrobiia > Acidimicrobiales > Ilumatobacteraceae > M30B72. The sequence goes on from JAGYKR010000001.1 coordinate 1,553, forward strand.
TCCTCGATAACTTCAAAACCGGGACGGAGAATCTCGCTGCTGCAGCCCTTGAATCGATCAGCCGACTGGGATAGACACGGTTGATGACCGACGTGAACCTGCTCGCCCGATGGGAGTCTGAGGGGTTTACCTCGGCCGGGATCACCCATCAGGTCTGGCGTTCGGGCAGTGGTCCTGGTGTTGTGGTGATCCATGAGATCCCCGGCATCACCCCGACCGTCGCCCGCTTCGCAGAAGATCTCGTGGACGCAGGCTTTCGGGTGGCGTTGCCACTTCTGGTCGGCGAGGTCGGCCCAGTCCCAACGGCGAGTTATCTGGCGCGTTCGCTCACCAAGGTCTGCATCTCACGCGAGTTCACCACCTGGGCGACCGGTCAGAGTTCGCCGATTGTGGCCTGGCTGCGGGCCCTCGGCCGCCAACTGCACCTTGAATGCGGCGGGCCCGGGATTGGTGCAATTGGCATGTGTTTCAGCGGTGGATTCGTGTTGGGGATGATGATGGATGACCATTTGTTGGCTCCGGTGGCCTCCCAGCCCTCGCTGCCGTTTGCTGTGGGTGCGAGGCGATCCCGGGACCTCGGCATTTCCGTTGAAGAGGCGGTTGCGATTCGCGAACGCGTCGCACACGGCTGCGAGGTGATGGGGCTGCGCTTCACCGGAGATCGTCTCGTGGGCGAACGGTTTGTTGCTCTGAAAGAATTGTGCGACCGCGATGGGTTGGACTCGGCGTTGCTGACGGTGGAGTTGCCATCGAGTAGCCCTCGTGATCACAGCCTGCTCACCGAACAACGCGACGAGGGTGCAGTGGCCGCAGTGATTGAGTTCCTGAGACGACGCCTCGCCGATCCCGCCCGGTGACATCCCTGTAGGGTGAGGTGATGGCAAAGCGTGTCCCGGGATATCAACCGGACAAAGCAGCGGTCCTCACCCGCTTAAAGCGCATCGAAGGCCAAGTTCGTGGCCTGCAGCGTATGGTGGAGGAGGACTCCTATTGCATCGATGTTTTGACCCAGGTCTCTGCGGTCTCCTCGGCATTGCAGAGCGTGGCGGTCAAGATGCTCGATGAGCATCTGCGTCACTGCGTGACAACGGCGGTCCAGTCCGAGGACCCCACCGAAACAGACCGAGTCCTGATGGAAGCGAATAAGGCGATCGAAAGGTTGATCCGATCATGAGCACCACAATGACGTTCACTGTTCCTGGCATGACATGCGGCCACTGCGAATCTGCTGTTACGAGTGAGGTCACTGCTCTGGCCGGTGTGGCCGCAGTGGAAGTGGACCTTCAGACCAAACTTGTCACCGTGCACGGTGAGGGCCTCGATAAGGGCCTGATCATTGCTGCGATTGATGAAGCCGGGTTTGAGGTGGAGTGATGGCCCCTGTGGCCAACCCGGACCAGACCCTGCTCCCCAACACCGTGGAGTTGGATCTGACCGGCATGACCTGTGCAGCCTGCGCGAATAGGATCGAACGCAAACTGAACCGGCTCGACGGCGTGGAAGCCAGCGTCAACTATGCGACCGAGCGGGCCCGGGTCCGTTTTGATGTGCCGAGCACACCGAAAAGTGATGCGCAGGATGATGATGCGCAGGCCAGGTTCATCTCGACCCTCATCTCTACGGTGGAATCTGTGGGCTACGGCGCAGTGGTGGCTGACCGTTTGGCGCCCCCGGTGGACCGAACCGAGGCGCTGCGTAGACGCTTGATCATTGCCATCGTCGGTGGGGCAATCGTGTTGGCACTCTCGATGGTTTCGGTCTTGCAATTCCCGGGATGGCAATGGGTGGCACTGGTCGTGGCAACTCCGGTGGCGACGTGGGCAGCCTGGCCGTTCCACCGGGCGATGGCGATGAACCTCCGGCACCGCCAAGCCACCATGGACACCTTGATCTCGGTTGGGGTGAGCGCGGCGTACCTCTGGTCGTTGTGGGCGATTCTGTTTACGGCCACCGGCGATATCGGAATGAAAATGCCGATGAGTTTGTCGGGCGCCCTGACGTGGGGTGATCAGAACGGCCACGGCGTAGGTCATGACGGTGGGATGGCAGAGTCAATGCCGCATATCTACCTCGAGGTGGCTTCCACAGTGGTCGCGTTCTTGCTGGCCGGGCGTTACTTCGAAGCCCGAGCCAAACAGCGTGCTGGGGACGCACTGCGCGCTTTGATCGATCTCGGCGCCAAAGAGGTCTGGGTGATCGATGCGGAAGGTATCGAGCGGCAGATTCCTGTGGAAGACCTCAGCGTGGGTGACCGATTCGTGGTGCGGCCGGGGGAGAAAATCGCAACCGATGGCACCGTGATTGAGGGTGCTTCAGCGGTGGATATTTCCTTGATCACCGGTGAGAGTCTGCCCGTAGAGGTGGCGCCAGGATCCCCCGTAATCGGCGCCACCGTCAACTCTGGTGGCGCTGTCTCCGGGGGTCGTTTGATCGTGGAAGCCACGCGGATCGGCGCCGATACCCAACTGGCCCAGATGGCCCGACTGGTGGAGGAAGCCCAAAGCGGTAAGGCCCCGGTTCAACGACTAGCTGACCGGGTGTCGGCGGTGTTTGTTCCGGTGGTGATCCTGATTGCCCTGGGGACCGTGACCGTGTGGTTGCTCGTTACGGGAGATCTTCAGCGTTCCTTTGCGGCCTCGGTGGCGGTTTTGATCATCGCTTGTCCGTGTGCGCTCGGTCTGGCCACCCCCACCGCGTTGCTCGTGGGTACCGGGCGCGGCGCGCAAATGGGAATCCTCATCAAAGGTCCTCAGGTCCTTGAGTCAACGCGTCGGGTGGACACCATCGTGTTGGATAAGACGGGCACGGTCACTACCGGCACAATGAGTGTGGCTGTGGTGGAGCCAGCCTTAGGTGTGGAGACCAACGAGTTACTGACCTTGGCCGGTGCGCTGGAGGCTGCAAGTGAGCATCCGATCGCTCGAGCCATCGTGATTGCGGCGCGTGCGGAGGCTGTGACTCTCCCAGCGGTCAGCGAGTTTGTGAACCAACCCGGTGTAGGTGTGGCTGGCGTGGTGAATGGTCGCCGACTGCGTATCACCCGGGCCAGTACCACCAGTGCCGATCTGCAACCCGGCCATACCGGGGTGGAACTGTGGGAAGACGCGACCGAGGGGGCTCGCTCTCTCGGTGTGATCGCCGTGGCAGATCCGATCAAGGACTCCTCGGCGGCGGCGATCGCCGTGATGCGGACCCTCGGCCTGACCCCGGTGCTGTTGAGCGGTGATCGGGAGGCGACCGCCCGTCATGTGGCCGCTCAGGTGGGCATTACCGATGTGCGCGCCGAAGTCATGCCGGCCGACAAGGTGGCCGCGATCCAAGCCCTGCAGACCGCCGGGGCAGTGGTGGCGATGGTTGGTGACGGGGTCAACGACGCCGCTGCACTGGCCCAAGCGGATCTCGGGATCGCAATGGGGAGCGGCACCGATGTGGCCATCGAGGCCAGCGATTTGACCCTGGTCCGTGATGATCTCATGGCGGCTGCCGATGCGATCCGGCTCTCACGGCGCACGCTGAGCACCATCAAAGGCAATTTGTTCTGGGCCTTCGCCTACAACACTGCTGCGATCCCGCTCGCAACCCTTGGTCTTTTGTCCCCGGTGATCGCTGGCGGAGCGATGGCGTTCTCCAGCGTGTTCGTGGTGACCAACAGCCTGCGTCTCAAACGGTTCTACTGAACCCCTTTGATTTCGCTATCACGATCGCGGTCACAATCGCTGCGCGCAGCAGTTGTGGCTATGGCAGGCTGAGGAGGTGGACCTGACCGTGCCCGAAGATGTTCCCGATGAGGCCCGCTTGCGCAAGGTGATGATCGATGCCTGGGCCGGCTACGGGGACCCCCGGCGGATCCGCGACGTGGTGGAACTCTCCGCCATGGTCTCCACCAACCGGGTCTACCGGGTGATTCTTGACACCGGGGACACCGTCGTGGCCAAGGTGTCTAACTATGGCTCGTTCTTTTTGTTTGCTGAGGATCATGACCGTTTGCACCGCGCCACCCGGTTGTTAGCCGGCACACGGTACGAAGGTTTTCTAGCGAGCATGTTGAGCGATTCGGACGGTGGGCCGTACATCTTTTATGACGGCGAGTATTGGGCCACTCTGTACGAGGAAGTCCCCATCGGCGATCGGCTCCCCAAAATCTTGACCGAAGCTCAGATCGACAATCTGGCAGTGGAGATGGCGGAGTTTCACCATGCCTGCCACGAGGTGGGCACCCAGATCCCGCCCACCTCCAAGACCATCAAATCCGATGCGATCCACTTGCTGGAGATGGTGTCGGATCGCCACGCCTCTCAGCAGTTCGGCCTTGATCAGAGCCGTCTCGACATCGTGCGTCGGCATAGCCATCGGTTTTTGATGTCGCTGTATGAGGGCGGGTACGACTACTGGTCCAAGATGCCGGTGTTGATCGACTGGAACCTCGGAAACTTCTCGATCGAGTTCTCCGGGGATCGTTTCCGATTGTTCAGCCGCTGGGATTACGACTGGTTCCGAGTGGAATCTCGGGTGCTGGACTTCTACTTCTTGTCTCGGGTCTCATCCCGCACCGGTGACCGGACTCGATTTACGTATGGATCCCACACCATGCTTGAACCTCGGTTCCGAAGGTTCCTGAAGACCTACCACCAGCACTATCCGCTCACCGAGGCTGAGGTGCTGTTTATGGCTGAGGCCTACCGGTTCTTCTTGCTCAACTACGTGGTCCGAGAAGGTCGCCACTTCTTTCGTCACGACATCTGGCGCACCCTCCAACACGATGTGGTGGACGTCCATCTGCCGATGCTCGATCAGTTGGATCTGCGGCCCCTGCTCGACGAACTCGGCTAAGCGGGCTGACCCAATCGCTCAGATCGGCCCGCCGTCGATGTTGATCAACGAACCGGTGGTGTAACTCGAGGCTTCACTGGCCAGATAGAGCGCTGCGCCCACCACTTCATGGGGCAGACCACCGCGCTGCAGCGCGAACTCGCCTTTGGCCCGGGCATTAAAGACCTCCATATCCCACGCCTTGGAGATGTCGGTGAGGAACGGCCCGGGCACGATGCAGTTCACGCGCACCTTCGGGCCGAAGGTCCGAGCGAGACCATAGGTGAGGTTATTGACCCCGGCCTTCGCTGCCCCATAAACGAGTTCGTTAGGGGAAGGACGCTGCGATGCGATCGAAGAAACAAAGATGATCGAACCGCCGTCATGAGCGGCCATGTGGGTGCCGGCGAGAGCCGACAATCGGAACGGACCCTTGAGGTTGACCCCCATCACTTTGTCGTAAAGGTCCTCGCTGATCGCGTCCACGCTCGGATACAACGGCGACATACCGGCGTTGTTGACGAGTACATCGAGGCGGCCAAACTCGGCCAGGGTGGACTCAAACAGGCGTTCAGCATCGGACCAACTCGCTGCGTGATAGGCGATCGGAAGAGCCCGGCGCCCGAAGCGGTCAGCTACCTCACGGGCGAGTTCCTCGCAGTTCTCGAGTTTGCGACTCGCGATGACCACGTCGGCCCCATGTTCGGCGTAGGCCAACACCATCTCGCGGCCGAGACCCCGGCTGCCACCGGTAACGATGGCCACTTTGTCGGTCAGATCAAAAATTCCCTTTGAGCTCATGTCCCTATTGTGCTGGACCGACCCTGTCGGATCTGCATCACAGATCCTGTACGACCCGGCGTCCTTCCCGGATGGCTTCAAGCACAGTCCGGGGGGCTACGCAGTCGCCGGCTGCGAGCCGGATCTGGGGAAGCGGATCGGTGGGCAGACGGAATCCGCAGTCCACGAGTGCTACCGCCTCGATCTCGGATCGCTGGCCGCTAAACCGGTCCTCAACCACCACCTTGTCCGCATGCACCTCCCGCAAGATGGACCGTCGGGAAATCCGCACGTTGCCTTGGGCGAGACGCACGTTGGCCGGGGCCAGGTCTCCGGTCCGAGAGAGTTCGTTACCGGCGATCTGATCAGGGGTGATCAGCACGGCCCGGTTACCAAGCTCTTCGGCGAGAGCGACTGCGATCGGCCCACCGATCGGGTCATGGATGGCGATGGTTCCGTGTGGGGGCAGATCATGATCCCCATAGCGCAGCGCCGCAATATCGATCAGCTCCGCCCCCGGGTGCACTTCGTACAGCCGCTCGCCAGGCGCGCCACCGGTGGTCTGAATGATGTGGTCGGACCCGGCCAGCACCGGGTCAGTGGGGCCACTGATCTGCGAGGACAGATGGACCTCCACCCCGAGCCGATGGCATTCCGATTCCAGCCAAGCGATCAAGGGCCGATGGGGGCCGCTGCGGGCGGCCATCCCCCCGAGGGAGTCACCAGCTTCAAAAAGCTTCACCTGATGGCCAGCGAGGGCCGCCACCCGGGCCGCTTCGAGTCCGGCGGGTCCACCGCCGATAATCGTCAATCGCTGCGGATTTCCTGCCGGTTGGAACCAGTTGGGGTCAGTGAGCTCAAAACCGCTCGACGGTTCTCCGACGCAGGTGACGATCGGGTTGCGGGCATCACGGACCTGGCATGTTTGATTGCACAAAGTGCAGGGTCGGATCTGTTCGGCGCGACCTTCGCTGATCTTGCGTACGAGATCGGGATCGGCGATTTGGGCCCGGGTCATCTCCACCCCGTGGGCCAACGCCGGGTCCTCATAACCGCCGAGGGCCCATTCGGCCTGGCCGACGTCGATGATCGATCCCTGCAGGAACACCGGGATCTCTACCGCCGCAGAAACTGTTCGGGTGACATCGATAGTGAACCCAGGAGCCTCATGGAAATCGGGCCGGGTCATATGAGTGGAGTAGATCGAGCCTCGCACCACAACGAGATAGTCCACGCCAACCGCTGCGAGTTCGGCTGCGATAGCCGGGGCCATCTCTGGGGTGATCCCGGCCCAAGGCGCGAGTTCATCCACGCACAAACGAAGACCGAGGATTCCGCCTGCCTGATCGGATTCGTCCACAGCGGCTCTGACCCGCGACACCACCTCCCGAGCGAAACGCAGCCGGTCCTGTCCCCATTCATCATCGCGTTGGTTAGTCAGACCCGAACAGAACTGACGGATCAGACTGTGCTGGCCAGCATTGATCTCCACCCCATCGAGACCGGCAGCCATCGCTGATGTGGTGGCAGCGCCAAACCCCTCGATCACTGCGGCGATATCTGCGGCCTCCATCCACTTCGGGACCTCACGGGAGTTCACCTCTGGGACACGAGACGGAGCCCACAATGGCAACTGGCTATAGGCCGAGGAACCCTGGCCCCCAGCGTGATCAAGGGACGCGATCACAAGCGCTGGACGGGTGGGGTTGGGGGATGCTGAGCGCACTGCGGAAGCGATCTGTGACCAGCCTGATGCACACGCAGTAGCAAGTGGGGCTCGCTCGTAGGGCCAGTCAGACAGATGGACGCTTGCGCCCTCGGTGACGATGATTCCGCATCCGCCCTGTGCGCGGCGCTGGTAGTAGGCCAGATGGGACGCTGTCAGAGCGCGCTGATCATCGCCGAGATTTGTGACGTGAGGCCCGAACATCACCCGGTTGGGCGCAGTGCGGTGGCCGAGTTGGAGCGGTTCCAGAATGCGCATCGGTCTCATTCTCCTCGCTGGTGAGCAGTGGCGCCCAACGGATCATCCACGAGATCAGGTGATCCGATGTTCCCGTCGCTGCAACAAGCGTTGAACATTGCTTGCGTGACGGATAAAAATCAGGGCACAGATACCGATCGTGGCCGCAAACTCCCATCCGGGGGCGCCGGTGATCGCAAGTCCCACCGGGGCGGCCGCCACCGCGAGGAGCGACCCGATGGCCGCTGTCCCGGTGAGCCGCGAAACCACCCACCAGATCCCAATCACCACCGGCACCAATACGGGATGCAGAACCAACATCGTGCCTGCCGCTGTGGCTACACCTTTTCCTCCACGGAACCCCCGGGTGATCGGGTACACATGACCGAGGATCGCAGCGGCTCCACACAGGTACGCCCCTCCACGTCCGCCAACGGCATAGCCAGCCCCGGCACCCACCACACCTTTGGCGGCATCGAGTGCAAACACGAGGACACCTTTGCGCCATCCGAGGGCCCGGGTCACATTGGCGGCACCTGGGTTACCCGAGCCGACTTCGGTGATGGTGATCCCCGATGCGCGAGCCACGATCTGCGCACTCGGAAAGGTGCCTGCCAGATAGGCGATGAGGTAGGCCGCAATCCACAGCGCTGTCTCGATCATGTTCGGTCACTCATCGACTGGCCCGGGAGGGCATTAGCGAGACCGATTGAGCGCCATTGGTCACCGGCCGCCGAGAGTGGTCCATCATCGGGACCGGAACCGCAGTGACTGCAGCGAGGGCGGCGGCACCTTCGCCACTGACGCACTCCGGGTCGGGCCCATCGAGGGGGAGGCCAGTGAAGAACTTGGCTGCCATGCACCCACCTTGGCAGGCATCGAAATGGCCACATGAGGCACAGGCTCCGGCCGATTGCGGCTCACGCAATTCGAGGAATAACGGGCTCTCGCGCCAGACCTTGGCGAATCCGCCATCCTCACGGACCGACCCAGCTTTGAATTCGTCATGAATCACGAACGGGCAGGCATACACATCGCCGATCGGATCGATGAGGCAGACCACGCGTCCGGCCCCACACATGTTGAGCCCGGGCAACGGGTCACCGAGAGCGTTGAGATGGAAGAAGGAGTCCCCGGTGAGCACGTTGTCTCCATGAGCCATCAGCCAGTTATAGATCTGTCGCTGCTGAGCATTCGTCGGATGCAGATCATGCCAAGAATCAGCGCCGCGCCCCGACGGCCGAAGCCGGGTCACACGCAACTGAGCCCCATAGCTATCGGCAAGAGCTTTAAACTGGTCCAGCTGATCCACGTTGTGGCGGGTCACCACTACCGAGATCTTGAATGGCCCAAAATCGGCTGCCGCCAGATTGTCCATGGCCCGGATCGCCTTCGCATAGGAGCCCGCACCGCGCACTGCATCATTGGTGGCTGCATCGATGCCGTCGAGACTGATCTGAATATCGAGGTAATCCATGGCGGCCAACTGCTTGGCCCTTGGGGCGTCAATGAACGCGCCGTTAGTGGAAAATTTCACTCCGATCCCCTGAGAGATGGAGTACTCGAGAATCTCAAAGAAGTCCCGGCGGATTGTTGGTTCCCCTCCGCCGATGTTGATGTAGAACACCTGCAGATCGCGAAGTTGGTCCAGCACTGACTTTGCTTCCGCGGTGGTCAGTTCACGTGGATCGCGCTTTCCTGATGAGGACAGACAGTGCACACAGTCAAGGTTGCAGGCGTAGGTCAATTCCCAGGTCAAACAGATCGGGGCGTCGAGGCCCTGTTTCATTTGAGCAACGAGAGAACTAGTGCTCATGGAGCATCTCCGATCCGAGAAGTGAGGCGATCGCAGTCTGAAATGACGGCCAGCGTCGAGGGCTGATCCCACATTGAGTCAAGACTTCGGCAAGGGTGAGCGGGGGGTGGAGAGCAGACACGACCGTAACCACATCAGGATGTTTTAAAAACACCAAGCGGCGGTTATCAAAGTGGTAGGCGAGGGCCCCGAATGGCTCGGGACGCAGTGCCACCTGAGGATGCAGGCTCAGGACCTTCGTGAGGAGGGAATCGTTGGCGGTGGATATGTCTTCGCTGGCGAGCATCTCCGCGATCGGGCTCAGTAGACGCCGCACATGCCGTCAATGGAAATCTCCTCCACCAGGAGTTCCTCGACGAGCAGCTCGCCGTCTTGATCTACGTCAACATCTGCATCTACATCAACATGTGCATCCATGGCCTTTATGGTAGTGGAGATGTCACGTGGTGGACATGGCTGATAGGGCCTAGGGTCGTACCGTGCGCCGGAGGATAAAGGATTCGCAGAACCCGACCTGGGCGGCGATGTCGATTCCGGCCTATCGATTGCTGTTTTATTCAGCGGCGATTGTCATCTTTGGGGTGATGGGTCAAGCGGTGGCTCGCGGATGGTTGGCCCGGGATCTGACTGGCAATAATGCTGGCCTCGGTGGGGTGATGCTGGTTTTTGGGGCCTCGATGCTGATCACCACCCCACTCGGTGGAGTAGCCGCCGATCGATACGACAAACGCAGGATCCTGATCCTTGCGGTGTTGACCTTGACCGTGTCCTCGCTCGGCGTTGGTTTGGCGGTGGTGACGGGGGCGATCAGTTACTGGATGCTGCTCGTGGCCGGTGGTCTGCAGGCCGGAGCGTTCGCCTTCTATCTGCCAGCCCGGATCGCCCTTCTCACCGAAGTGGTGCCGGGGATGATGATCCAAAATGCGATCGTGATTTCGGCCATGGCCCAAGAGGCGATGCGGGTGTTCGCCCCGGCCCTCGCCGGAGTGATGATCGGTGTGGCTTGGTTTGGTGTGGGCGGAGTGTTCCTTGCGGCGGGGGTGACCGGGTCGATCGCAATGGTCATGGTGATGGCACTCCCACCGAGCATTGTTCGTGAGGCCTCGGGCCGGTCCCCAATGGCCGAACTCGTTGATGCTGTTACCTACATGCGGTCCAACGCGGCGGTGGGCCGGATTGCATTGTTAACCGTGGTGGTGGTGATGGTCGGCTTTCCGTATCTGACTTTCCTCCCGACGCTGGCTGATGAGCGTTACGGGGTGGGCGCAACAGGATTTGGCCTGATGTCGGCGGTAGCCGGTCTCGGTGCTGTGATTGCCGGGATGCTCGACGCCTCTTTGAACTCAGGGACCAGACCTTGGCGAATGATCATCTTTTCTGGTGCCGGATTTGGAGCAGCACTGATCCTGCTCGGGGTGGTCAACTCCTATCTAGTGGGCCTGGCCTGCTTGATGGTGGTGGGTGCGACCGCTCTGATCTTCCAGACCTCAAGCCAAGCACTGATGCTGCGACTGTCCCCGCTCGAATATCACGGCCGCCTGCAATCCATGGTCATCCTTGGCTTCAGCGGGTTCGGTCTTGCAGCGTTGCCACTCGGCCTGCTCGCCGACGCAGTCAGCCTCGACCTGGTGCTGGTGGGAATGGGCGTGATCGTGATCGGCTGTGCTGCGCTGTTCACCATTTTCCATCTCGGCAGGTTCAGCTTTCGTCAGTCCTCGGACGCCGCAGTGACCGGTGAGGGCGCGTTCAGCGCATCTTCTGGGGGGTGACGGTGCGCTGGGCTACCTCGATCAGCACCCCTGAACGCACCTCAAAAGAGACCACATGATCCACCGAATGGCCGCCTGAGCGAGCCTTACCGGTGACTACATCGAGTTCGGTGCCGTCTACTACCGGGATCAGCGCAATCGCCCGAAAGCCCTCCTCCACGCCCGGGGAGGAGCGTTTGTCCTCTCGGATCAAGAGGCCCGAATCCCATACCCACACATCGTCCACACTGATGAAACGACAGCGGTGGCTGCTGCGGGATTTAGAGACGAGACCGCCCGGGCACACGATGACGTCGCCCTCAATCCACGGCAACATGCCGAGACCATCTCGACCAAAGCCGTTCTCAAAGGCTTGGGCGATGACCGCATCGTGATCGCCCGAGGCGACCGCTCGCTCAATCTGCACCTGCCGGACCGCCTCAGCAAGGTTATGAAGATCGTCACCTGACATCTGGCGCAGGCTCTCAATCAGTACCGCCGGATCTTCCACCCCGTCAGTGTGCTGGCTAGAGTGACATTCACCACACCTGTCGGGCGATCCGGTGGGTGATCATCACGACCCGGGGGTTCAGATCATGAAGACCAAAGCCGCAGTTCTGTGGGAAATCGGTCAGCCGTGGAATGTGGAGGAGATTGAACTCGATCCCCCCGGTCCGGGCGAAGTTCTAGTGAAACTGGCGGCCTCGGGCATGTGCCACTCCGATGAGCACCTCGTCACGGGTGATCTGCCCTTCGAACTCCCCATCATCGGAGGCCACGAGGGCGCCGGCGTGGTCCAAGAGGTCGGCCCCGGCGTGAGCTGGCTGGCCCCCGGTGACCATGTGGTGTTCGGTTTTATTCCGTCTTGTGGTCGCTGCGCTTCGTGCAGCACCGGTCACCAAAACCTGTGCGACCTCGGCGCGCTGATGGGTCTCGGTAAGCAGATCACCGATGGCACCTCACGGCATCACGCCCAGGGCAAGGACCTCGGTTTGATGTGTTTGCTCGGGACGTTCGCCCATCACACCGTGGTCAATGAGGCCTCCTGTATCAAGATCGAAAAAGACGTGCCGCTGGATCGGGCCTGTCTGCTCGGTTGTGGCGTAGTCACCGGCTGGGGTTCGAGCGTCTATGCCGCTGAGGTCAGCCCCGGAGATGTGGTGGCTGTGGTGGGCGTCGGTGGTATCGGCGCCAATGCGATCCAAGGCGCTCGCCTGGCTGGCGCAAAGCAGATCTGGGCCATTGACCCAGTGGAGTTCAAGCGGGAAAAGGCCATGGAGTTTGGCGCCACCCATACCGCAGCCTCAATGGCCGAGGCGCTGCCGCTGATCCAGGAGGCCTCATGGGGCACGATGGCCAATAAGGTCATCATGACCATGGGCGTGGGTGATGGCGGTCTGCTCGCCGAAGGTCTCGCCCTCACCGCCAAGCGTGGCCGTTTGGTGGTCACAAACATCCACCCGGCGATGGAAATGTCGGCCAATGTGTCGCTGCTGGACCTGACCCTCATGGAAAAGCAGGTCGTGGGTTCGTTGTTCGGTTCGGGTAACCCCCGGGCGGACATCCCGAAGTTGCTCGGTCTGTACCGCGAAGGCCAATTGGATCTTGATGGTTTGGTCACCCGGACCTACCCGCTGGAGGGTGTCAACGAGGGCTACGAGGCCATGCGCGAGGGAACCAACATCCGCGGCGTGCTCGTATACGACTGATCCACCCGATGACCAATCTTCTCGACCGGTTGCGGTCCCAACTCGTGGGCCGCAGCCGGGAGATCGAACTTGTCCTCGCGGCGCTCGCTGTGGACAGACACGTGCTCATCGAAGGCCCGCCCGGCACCGGGAAGTCCACGCTGCTGCGTGCCGTGGCACGAGAACTCGGCGTGGGATTTGAGTTTGTGGAAGGCAATGCCGAACTCACCCCGGCGCGCCTCGTCGGGCATTTTGATCCGGCCCGAGTACTCACCGACGGTTATGACCCCAACGTGTTCGTGGACGGTCCTTTGGTCAGCGCCTTACGTGAGGGCTCGCTGTTATACATCGAGGAGATCAACCGGGTCCCCGAAGAGACGCTCAATGTGCTCGTCACGGTGATGAGCGAGCGCGAACTGCACGTGCCGCGTTACGGCCGGATCGCAGCCGCACCCGGATTCCGAATGGTGGCGGCGATGAATCCCTTCGACGCCGTAGGGACCGCTCGGATCTCGGGAGCGATCTATGACCGCGTCTGTCGACTCGCAGTCGGCTATCAGTCCGCCGCCGAGGAGCTCGCAATCGCAGCCCGTGAGGTGAAGGCGATCGACCCGATCTGGGCCGCCCGAGCCGTAGAACTCGTGCGACGGACCCGTTCCCACCCCGATATCCGCGTGGGCTCCTCCGTGCGCGGGGTGATCGATCTGTGCGCCGTGGCCCGTTCTTTAGGTGATCTGCGCGCCGAACCCGCCGATCATGCCGATGTCTCCCTCGATGCGGCCTTGCTTTCACTGTCGGGACGGATCAGGGTGCGTGACGGATGCTCCCGCACCGCTGAAGAGATCATCACTGAACTCTGGCAGCAGGTGTTTGGGCTGCCCGATGGCGGCCCGGAGAACGGCGAGAACGGCGAGAGCGGTGACGGGGGAAAAGCGGGGGCCCCGGCCGGGGCGAGGACGCCGATCTAGCACCGGCTCCCACGAAGGAAGGCGATGAGGCCGATGAGGCCATCTCCAAGGCTCGGCGTTCGAGCACCTCGCGTCGCGAACTTGCGCTCGATCCACGGTTTGAACAGATCTCACCCGATGTCGGCCAACTCGATGAGGAAGCATTCGCTGAAGCGATGGCCGAGGACCCCGACGAGATGTTGGCGCTCCTCGCCGATCTGACCGGGGCAACTGATCGATCGCTGCGAGAACTCGCACGTCGGTTAGCAGGACGCCTGTATTTGGATCTGGCTCGCACTGGCCCGATCCGACCCCGGGGAGTGGGCCGCCTGATCGAGCAGCCCTTTCGGCCTGACGGCGGGGACCTTGATCTCGATGCGAGCCTCGAAGCCATCATCGCTGCTCGTGGGGCCGGTGAGGCAGTGGATCCCGAACGACTGCGGATCAGGGCCTGGGCCACACCGGCTACGGCGCTGTGTTTGCTCGTGGACCGGAGTGGATCCATGGGCGGCGCCCCGCTCGCCACGGCTGCTGTGGCTGCCGCTGCGGTGGCCTGGCGAGTTCCACAGGACTATTCAGTGTTGTCATTTTCTAAGGAGGTGGTGGCCGTCAAGTCCCAGGACCGTCACCGCGAAGTAGCCGAGGTGGTGGATGGGGTGCTCGCCCTGAAAGGATTCGGCACCACCGATCTCGCTGGAGCCTTAATGGCCGCCCACGTGCAACTCCTTCGGTCACGGGCCACCCGCCGAATCACGGTACTGCTATCTGACTGTCGCGCTACCGAACCCGGTGACGCCGCCCGCGCCGCTCGGATGCTTGAAGAACTTGTGATCATTGCCCCCGAGGGAGATAGCGAGGACGCCGAGGATCTCGCAGATCAGGTAGGAGCTCGGGTCACGACGGTGACGGGCCCCTCGGAGATCCCCGCTGCGTTGCTGCGAGTGCTCGGCAACTGAATCGAGACCACCCAATCGGCAACGATCAGGGGCAGGTCACATCGCGAGGTGGAGCAATGCCAAGCAGATTTTCCTCCGCCGAGACTGATGGCAGGTCTGCAGATTCCTGCGGGTCTCCAGTTGTGTCATCGCTGGGAAGCGTTGATCCCGTCACGGGACTGGTGGTGCTCGGCGGAGTTTCAAGATCCAGGGGTGGGGCATCGCTCAACAGGGCTGCGCCACGGAAGACATCGAGAATGGCTCGCATGTTCTCATTGCGGATCCGTGGGACAAGCACCGCCTTCCCGGCGATCATTTCGGGGGTGGACTCGATCTGGTACGACCCGATCCCCATCGGGTCAAGACCTTGGATCACCCCAGCAAACTGCAGCAAACGGTTGACGGTTAAGCCCGAGTCCATGGTCAGATACGCCGAGTTCGTCTCGATCAGTGCGGCGACAACGCTCGGTGTATACAGCCCTCGCGAAAGCACCGTGGCCACCGTACGACGCAAGAAGTCTTGTTGGCGTGCGATGCGGCCCCAGTCGCCGGTCCCATCGCGGCGCCAACGACCGCTGCCGGGCGGGTCCTCATATTGGTACGCACGCGACCGGACGTAGGCCAAAGCATGGTCGCCGGCGAAGTTAAAACATCCGGTAACTGGAACATTGAGACCGCTGCCCGCATCACGGGCCGGAAACGCAAAGGGGACTTCCACGCCACCGACGGCATCGACCATTCGCTCAAAGGCGCAAAAGTCCACCTGAACGTAATGGTCGATCGGAATCCCGAAGTTATTAAGGATCGTGGCGCGCAGACGCTCAGGGTCGTTGCTCTTAAACGCCGTGTTGATCCGAGCTTTGCCACCGCCGGCAATGTCTACGTAGAGGTCCCGCGGGAAGGACAACACTGCAACCTGGCGGGTGCTCGGATTAACCCGCCACACCATGATCGTGTCGGAGCGTTCACCGAAGCTCGTCCGGTCACCGAACCCTCCGGCAAAGGGGGAATCGGGATCCAAACAGGAGTTGTTGTCGGTCCCGGTGACGAGGAAGTTGCGGGCCTCAGGCTCGGCGGTAGGAAAGCCCACCTCGACAGGGTCGGAGTCATCGGGATTGGCGCCCACTACACCGGGCAGGGTGGTGCCTACAGAATCCATTGGCGTGGGAGCCGGCGATTGGGGAAGCAGGGTCACGAGGTTGCGACTCGATACCACCCACTGACCGGCGGCTAGGGCCACCGCAGCAGACATAGCGATCACGCTGCCAGCAAACAATAAAAAGACCAACGCACGCTGGGTCCATTGGGACCGAGGGGTGAGGCGTGGATCCATCGTGGAGCAGGTTACCGGCAGGCCGGCAGCCTGTCCGGGCGATCAACGGTCAGCGGAGCGCGTTAGAGCTGAACGGTGCAATCGAGGGTGTCGGATTCGAGATACTCAAAGACCTCGATTGTGCCGGCCTCGGTCAGATCCACTTGTCCGATTCTGACCGCCTCAAGGATCGCTGCGGGTCCCGACACCACGAGACGCGTGACGGGGGTCTTTTGGGAGGTCTGAGCCTCAGTCTTAGCGCGACGCACCCGGGCCATCACCTCACAGACATGATCGAGCCCGGCATGATTGTCCAGCCCGGCATCTCCTGCTCCTGCGGCCAGCGTGGCCGTGGGCCACTGGGTCTGATGGATGCTGCCCGACTTCCACCAACTCCATGCCTCTTCGGTGGCGAAGGGGAGGAATGGAGCAAGGAGTCGCTGAATGACATCGAGCGCCGTTAACAGGCTGCGACGGGCGGCTTGGGCAGCTTCAGGTCCAACGGCCTCGTAGGCGCGACCCTTGACGAGTTCCACATAGTCATCGCAGAACCACCAAAAGAACTCCTCGGTGCGTTCGAGAGCCCGGGCGTAGTCAAAGGCGGCCAAGGCGCGTGTGGCTTCATCCACCACCGCATCGAGACGGGCCAGCATCCATGTATCGACCATTGAAGGGGTAGGCGTGATCGATGTGTCCACGTCACCAAACCCGAGCACGAACCGGGTCACATTGAGCAGTTTGTTGGCGAACTTGCGCCCCACCTTCATTTGCTCTTCACTGAAAGCGGTGTCCACTCCCGGACGAGCACTGGCCGCCCAGTACCGCACGGCATCGGTGCCGTACTGATCGAATAACGCGATCGGCGTCACCACATTGCCTTTGGATTTGGACATCTTTTTACGGTCCGGATCCAAGATCCATCCGGAGAGCGCCGCATTGGTCCACGGCGCTTGCCCAAACTCGTGATGGCTGCGTACCACCGTGGAGAAAAGCCAGGTGCGGATGATGTCGTGACCTTGGGGTCGGACATCCATCGGGAACACACGGTCCCACAGGTTCGCGCCAGGTTCTTCCCAGCAGGCTGCGATCTGCGGGGTCAATGAGGAGGTGGCCCAGGTATCAAAGATGTCCGGGTCCCCGATGAAGCCACCTGGAATACCGCGTTGGTCCGCTGTGTAGCCAACGGGGACATCGGTGGAGGGATCCACGGGGAGATCGGACTCGGCCGGCACAATCGGTGAGGAGTAGTCGATCTCACCGCGGTCATCGAGGCGATACCAGACCGGGATGGGGACCCCGAAGAATCGCTGCCGGCTGACCAGCCAGTCCCCGTTGAGGCCCTCCACCCAGTTCTCATAGCGGTGGCGCATGTGGCCGGGATGCCAGGTCATCTCGCTGCCACGGGCCACCAGGGCTTCACGTAGATCCGCATCACGACCACCGTTGCGGATGTACCACTGGCGGCTGGTGACGATCTCGAGCGGACGGTCACCCTTTTCGTAAAACTTGACCGGATGGGTGATGGTACGAATCTCGCCGATCAGTTCACCTGACTCGGTGAGCTGTTCCACCACGGTGCGCTGGGCGGCCTTGACTGTCTGGCTGGCGATTGCGGCGTACATCTCCGGATTCACACCATCGGGGGCATCGGCCAGGATCCGTCCGTTGCGACCGATGATTGAGCGCATTGGCAGGTTCAGTTCACGCCACCAGGTGACGTCATTGGTGTCACCAAAGGTGCAGATCATGGCGATCCCGGTGCCCTTATCGGGCTGCGCAAGACGGTGCGCCATCACCGGGACGTCCACCCCGTAGAGCGGTGTGCGGACCGTTGAGCCAAACAACGGCTGATAGCGCTCATCATCGGGGTGAGCAACGAGGGCTACGCAGGCTGCGAGCAGCTCGGGTCGCGTGGTGTCGATCACTACGTCATCGCCGGTGGGTGCACCCTCTGCGTCCAGCTGATGGAAAGCCAGTTTGTGGTAAGCGCCGGGCCGTTCGCGGTCCTCCATTTCGGCTTGGGCCACAGCGGTCTGGAAGTCCACGTCCCACATGGTGGGAGCTTCTTGGCTGTAGGCCTCACCACGGGCGAGGTTCCGCAGGAACGCGCGCTGGCTGATCCGGCGTGAGCGCTCATCGATGGTGGCGTATAACAAAGACCAGTCCACCGAGATCCCCAGCCGGCGATAGAGGTCCTCAAACACCTGCTCATCGATCGCAACGAGTTCATCGCACAGTTCGATGAAGTTGGGCCGCGAGATCGCAATGGTTTGATGATCCTTGGGCGGTTCACCCCGAAACGGTGGCTGGAAGTCCGGCTGGTAGGCCTGGCCGGCGTCGCAGCGAACCCCGAAATAGTTTTGGACCCGGCGTTCGGTGGGCAGACCGTTGTCGTCCCAGCCCATCGGATAGAACACGGCCTTGCCGCTCATCCTCTGGAAACGGGCGATCAGGTCGGTGTGGGTGTAGCTAAACACGTGTCCCATGTGCAGCGAACCGCTGACGGTGGGTGGCGGGGTATCGATGGAGAACACCTGCTCGCGGGTGGCGGACCGATCGAATGCGTAGATGCCATCGGATTCCCACTGGGCAGCCCAGCGGTTCTCGATGCCGTCGAGGGTCGGCTTGTCGGGAACGTTCGCCATGGTCGGCAAGGCTACGGGATCAGCGGACACGAGCGGTGGGTGGGCCGGATCGATGACTTCTAGGATGTTCCCGTGCTGCACCTATATGACACCGCCACTCGTGAGGTGAAAGAGCTCGCGATGCGCGAGCCCGGCAAGGTCAGCATCTACTTGTGCGGGCCCACCGTGTATGGCCCACCGCACCTCGGCCATGGCCGCGCCACGCTGGTGTACGACATCATGCGGCGTTACCTGACCTGGCGCGGTCTGGAGGTGCGCTTCGTGTCCAACATCACCGATATCGAGGACAAGATCATCGAGCGTGCCGAGCGTGAGGGCCGGCCCTGGCAAGACATCACCACCAAATGCGAGACCATGTGGTGGCGCGCCATGGATGCGATCAACTTCGAACGGCCCACCGACATCCCTCACGCGACCGAATGGGTCACAGAAATGGTGGAGATGATTGCGGATCTGATGGCGGCCGAGTCTGCGTATCTGACCGATGACGGGGTGTATCTCGATGTGCAATCGGTGCCCGGCTACGGCCTGCTTGCACATCAGTCGCTCGAAGACATGCGCTCCGGCGGGGGTGATCGTGAGGTTGTGGGTGCGGCTCATAAGCGCCATCCGGCAGATTTTGTGCTGTGGAAGCTGTCCAAGCCCGGTGAGCCCGCGTGGCCGTCACCGTGGGGTGAGGGCCGGCCGGGTTGGCATTCGGAATGTGTGGTGATGAGCCTCGGCATTTTGGGTGAGGGGTTTGATCTGCATTGCGGTGGACAGGATCTGCGGTTCCCGCATCATGAGAACGAACGGGCCCAAGCGGTGGCCTGGGGGCGTGAGTTCGCGCGGCATTGGATGCACAACGGGTTCGTGGTGGATGCCGAAGGCGAAAAGATGTCGAAGAGTCTCGGCAACGTGTCCAACCTGTTAGATCTCGTGGATCAGTACGACCCACGGGCGTATCGAATGGTGTTACTGCAGTCTCATTACCGCAGCCCGGTCACGATCTCGGCCACAAATATCGATGCCGCAGTGGCTTCGCTGGGTGGTCTTGATGGGTTTGCCGGACGTGCCCGATCTGCCCAACTCGATCCGGGGGCCTCAAGCTCGGTTGCTCCTGATCCCGAGGTGATGGCGCAGTTCATAGCGGCGATGGACGATGATCTCGACACACCCCGAGCCACAGCGTTGTTGTTTGACTCGGTGCGGCGCGCCAACACGGCGATGAACACCCGAACCCCCGAGGCTGGCGCCCTCGTGGCGGCAGTGTTTGAGATCTGCACAGCGGTGGGATTGGAGCTGTCGGTGGCGGCGGATGTCCCTGCGGAGGCTGCAGCCAAAGCGGCGGCCCTCGATGCAGCTCGCGGGGCGAAGGACTTTGCCACGGCCGATGCGCTGCGGACCGAACTCCAAGGTGATGGCTGGACGGTGGAGACGGGACCGTCGGGAACGACGCTGCGGAGGTAACGTGCGTTGGCCCGAGGTGGACATCGCTGTTACCTCGCGGTAACTTTGCGGGATGTCTGAGTTCTCTCTCGCCCTCAACGACGACCAGTTGCAGATCCAGTCCTGGATCCACGATTTTGCTGTCAACGTCATCCGTCCCGCAGCTCACGAATGGGATGAGCGCGAGGAGTTCCCGTGGCCGATCGTCCAAGAGGCCGCGAACATTGGCCTCTACGGAGTGGACTTCTTATTAAATGCGTTCAGCGATAGCTCGGGCCTCACCTTGCCGGTGGCCATTGAAGAGTTGTTCTGGGGTGACGCTGGCATCGGTATGGCCATCATGGGTTCGGCTCTCGCGGCTGCGGGCATCTCGGGTAACGGCACCCCCGAACAGGCAATCGAATGGGTGCCTCAGTGCTACGGCACCGCCGACAAAATCCAACTCGGAGCGTTTTGCGTGTCTGAGCCCGATGCGGGTAGCGACGTGTCCAGTCTGCGCACCAAAGCCGTGTACGACGAGGCCAAAGACGAATGGGTGATCAACGGCACCAAGGCTTGGATCACGAACGGTGGCATCGCGGACGTGCACGTGGTCGTAGCCACTGTGGACCCCACACTCGGCAGTCGTGGCCAGGCCAGTTTCGTGGTGCCGCCCGGCACAAAAGGGCTGTCCCAGGGCCAGAAGTATCTCAAGCACGGCATCCGTGCCTCGCACACCTCTGAGGTGATCCTCGACGATGTGCGCGTCCCGGGGAGGTGCTTGCTCGGCGGTAAGGAGAAACTCGACGCCAAACTCGCCCGAGCTCGTGAGCGCCTCACAACGGGGGAAAAGCAGCCAGCCATGGCCACCTTTGAGGCCACTCGTCCGGCCGTGGGTGCACAGGCCCTCGGTATCGCCCGGGCGGCGTATGAGTATTCGCTGGAATACGCGAAGGAGCGTCACGCGTTCGGTAAGCCGATCATCATGAACCAGGCGATTGCGTTCAAGCTCGCCAACATGGCTCTCGAGATCGATGCGAGCCGGTTGCTGATCTGGCGTGCTGCGTGGCTAGGCCGCAACGGTGGCTTCAAGAACGCTGAAGGCTCAATGTCCAAGTACAAGGCTTCTGAAGTCGCCGTGCGCGTCACCGAGGAAGCGATCCAAATCCTCGGTGGATACGGCTACACCCGGGAATACCCGGTGGAGCGTTGGCATCGTGACGCCAAGATTCACACCATCTTTGAGGGGACATCCGAGATTCAGCAGCTCGTTATCGCTCGAGCAATCTCTGGTCTGCGCATCGAATAGCAGAGTGTGATCTCCCGGAGGGCCGCACCCCACTAGGGGTGTTGCGGCAAATGCTACTCCGGTAGTACCGCGGTATGAAGCTCAGCGTGAGCCTCCCGGAAGAGGAGTGTGACTTCCTCGATCAATGTGTCTCTGATGGTCTGTATCCCTCAAGGTCCGCGGTTGTGCTGAGGGCGCTACGCCTATTGCGCAGTGCAGGTCTCGGGGAGATGTATGCAGAGGCCTTTACCGAGTGGGAACAAAGTGAGGAAGGTGCTGACTGGGAGGCCATCGACAGTGCCGGCGAGGTCGCATCGAGGGCTCGCTGATGCTTCGAGGAGAAGTCAGGATGGTGAACCTTGACCCAACGCTCGGTCGTGAGGCAGCGAAGACTCGGCCAGCAGTCATCGTAAGTAACGATGCACTTAACGCCGTAACCATGGCGCTGGAGCGTGGCGTTGCGCCTTCATCTGGATCTGTGAACGCAGGTCATTCGTTACCGACTCAGGGGTGATGGTCGTTGTAGTTCCGGTTGTAGTTCCGGTTGTAGTTCCAGCGGAGCCTGCCGCGGATGTTGTCGAGCGCAGTGACTGGTCGGTGGGGGAATGGTGTAGCTCCGTGGTCGTGTTTGGCGTGGTTGCGGTTGTGGGTGGGGCACTGCATTCGCCCGTTGAACTGGCTGGTAGGGCCATTTTGTGAGGCGGGGACGATGTGGTCAACGTCGCAGTTATCGGCGGGGATGTCGCAGACGCTGGGATGGGTGCAGTGTCGGTCTCTGACCTCAATCGCTCGGCGTAGAGCGCCGGTGAAGGTGCGTTTATGGGAAACCGAAATCACGGTGGAGGGGCCGTCAAATAAGACGGTTTCGAGATCGGCTTCGGCGAGCCACTTACCGAGCGCTGCAGATGGGAGCACAGTGTTGTTGGCGAGCTCGCAGAGGTGACTGAAGGTGTCGTCGCCGAGCAAGACCGTGAACAAGGGTCGCGGCTTTTTGGCGTCGGCGGGGGTGCTCGCAGAGCGGATGGCCATCTGAGTGAGGGCTTCGGCATTGCGCTGTGAGGTGGTCCGAGTGATGCCATTGGCGGTGTCGGCGAGGTAGATCTCGTGTTCGAGTCGGGCGAGCTCTTGGGCGAAGATCGCGGCGCGAATCGGGTCGAGTTCACCGGTGAGGGCGAGGTTGTTGTTAAAGGTGGTGGAGGCATGAAGATGGCCGGTCACATCTCCAGAGCCTGAGGTGCTGGTTTCGTTGCCGGATTCGCTTTCCCTTTCGCGGTCTGCGTCGACTCGGTGGCACCAATAGGTGACGGCCTTGGTGGCGTCGGAGAAACTTAAGGTGCGGCAGAGGTTGACGAGCAGGGTCTGATCGGCGGCGAACTGCTCGCGGCGCTGAGGGGTGACGGCCTTAGCGAGGAGATCGAGGTGATCCGCTGACATTTCGGAGTTCATCAGGGCGGTGATTGCCTCGGGCATATGCCGGGCGGTGCGGGCCCGCCGGAGTTCGGACTGAGCGGAACGCTTAGAACAGTGGGTATCACGGGCGAGGCAGCTGGCCGCTGATCGGGATCCGTCTACAGACCACAATTTGGACGAGTTCCACCGGTCAAGAATGCGAGCGGATACGGCTGCGAGGCGGTGACGCTCGCGTTGGATGGCGAGAGCGGCGGCAGCGAGATCAGGTCCAGACAGCTGGTCGATGTCTGCTGCGCAGAGGGCATCGACTGTGGTGTGAAGATCTTGTTGGAGTAACGCCGCCACGTTGACCATAGACCCAGAGCGTATCGAACAGATGTTCGACGCACAACCCGGTGACGAGATTATTTCGCTGATGAGTCCAAATTCGTGGGGGTGGCCGGTCCGAGCAGACCGGCGCGCTGGAGAATGACCTGGATCAATGCATCTATCCCGAGTTCAAAGGCTCGCTCATTATGGGCGTCAATCGTCTCCTCGTTGGAGGCAATGGACTCAAACGCCTCATGGCCAAGCGCAGCTATGCGTTCCCTCCGAAGTTGTAAATGTCGCGGATGCTCAAAAAATGCATACAGCGAACTGCCGATCGTGTAATCCTCAAGGGCTTGGTAGTAAGTGGCGAGGTCGGATTGAGGGATTCCGATCCGTTCGAAGAGTTCGACGACTACGAGCAGTGGCTCTTGGAAGTCGGGTCGAATGCCATCAGAGATGGTGAGGGCGGTCACGATCGAGGGGTGCTGCCTGAACAGAGCACGCGCAGCGAGCGCAACTGATCGCAGCGTGGATGCCGCGTGGGTAGCAGGGTCCTCGGAGGGGTCGTATTCGGTGGACGCAATATCGGTGAACAGGGAGCCGACCACTCGAGAGAACATCGCGGCCAGAAGGGCGTCCTTATCAGCAAAGTGCTGATACATCTGGCTGTGGCTAATCCCGACGAGCCCGGCGACCACGCGGAACGTGATGGCCTCCAAGCCGTGTTGGTCAGCATGATCAATCGCGGCGTCAAGAATCTGTTCTGTCACTGAGTTGCTTACGTACGCATCGATGACCGCATGGTACCAGCGGGGTGTCAGGCCGGTTTCTTGATGAGAGGCTCTTCGGAACACTGGCCGCGAGGAGTGGCTAGGGTCTCGATTGAGGCTGAACCAAGATGAACTTCGTATCGCCGAGCGAGCACCAAATTCTGATCTTCCTCGTGCAGATCGCGCTCTTGCTGATAACGGCTCGCCTGCTTGGCCAGATGATGCGCCGCATCGGCCAGCCCACCGTGGTGGGAGAACTTGCAGCGGGAATTCTGCTCGGACCCTCGATATTGGGTCGAGCCAGCCCGGGAGTCTTTGACTGGATCTTCCCGGCCGACACTGTGCAGAGCGGGATGCTGTTCACCGTGGGGTGGCTGGGTGTGATGTTGCTCCTAGTAGTCACCGGTTTTGAAACCGACCTGACCCTCATTGGACGACTCGGAACCGCAGTGATCTGGGTGACGACCGGAAGCTTGCTGTTGCCCTTTGCCTTCGGTCTTGGCGGTGGGTTCCTCGCCCCAGAAATCCTGCTTGGCCCAGATGCGGACCGCACGGTGTTCGCCCTGTTCCTCGCCACGGCATTGACCATTTCCTCGCTCCCGGTGATCGCCAAGATCATGTCTGAGTTGCGGCTCCTGCGTCGCAACTTCGGCCAACTGACCTTGGCCTCGGCGATGGCCAACGATGTGATCGGGTGGGTGTTGCTCGGCTTGATCGCCGGCCTCGCCAGCTCGGGGCGTCTAGACCTTGGATCCCTTGGCCGTACAGTCCTCGGGCTGATGATCTTCTTGGCCGTTGCGGCGGCGATCGGTCAGCGCATCGTGGACGGGATCTTGCTTACGATGCGCCGGCGGGCAGTGGGCCTTGGTGGATGGGTGACGGTGGCGATCGTTATTGCGCTCGGCCTCGGGTCCATCACTCAAGCCCTTGGCGTGGAGGCGGTGCTCGGGGCCTTCATCGGCGGGATCCTGCTCGGGCGATCTCGATACTCGCGCCATGAGGTAGAAGAAGCGTTAGAGACGATGACTTCGGCTGTGCTCGCACCTGTCTTCTTCGCTACGGCCGGCCTACGGGTGGACCTTAACTTGTTGTTTGATCCCGAGGTCGCGATGTGGGCGGTCATCGTGATCGTGCTGGCCTCAACATCAAAGTTCTTTGGGTCGATGCTCGGTGCGCGTTTTGCCGGGCTGGCCCGACGCGAGGGGATGGCACTTGGCACGGCACTGAACGCCCGTGGCGCGCTCGAAATCGTGATCGCTACGGTGGGTCTGTCTCTCGGCGTGCTGAATGACGCTTCCTACGCGATCGTGGTGGTGATGGCGATCGTGACCTCGGTGATGGCTCCTCCGCTCTTGCGGATTCTTGTTAAAGGTTGGGAGGGCAATCCAGAGGAACAGGCCCGTCTGCGGCGGGAGGAACAAATGGCGGCGAACATCTTGCTGAAGCCCGGTCGGATGTTGCTGCCCACTCGAGGTGGGATCGCCTCGCAATACGCCGCTGACATCGTGGGTCGAGCCTTCCCCGAGGAGATGGCCACCACATTGTTGGTGGTGGCAGAGTCCGAGGCAGAGATCCCCGATACGACAGCGGTACGAGAGGCGTTACGACGCCGCTCCATCGAACGGGTGGATCACGCCGGTGATCCGACCCAGAGCCTGGTCACTGAATCAATGCTCGGCTTTGACCTGGTGGTGAGTGGTATTGCCTCAAGGGGCCGGCCCGCCCCAGGGACATTGGGGGGGCCGGTGGCCACTGCAGCGTTGATGCGATCGGCCCTCCCGGTGCTTCTCGTGCGGCCACCCACCGGATTGGCCGAGCAGATGCTCGATTCCACCGCAGCGGTACGAATCCGCCCACTCCGCAGAATCCTGCTGCCGGTCTCGGCCTCTCGTCACGCCCGGGCGGCCACGGAGATGGCGCTCTCACTGGCGATCCAATCAGGGGCCGAACTGCTCCTTGTGCACGTCTCGGGCAACGGGGAGTCCGGGCCGGTGCGCAGAATCCTGAGGACCACCTGGCGCAGTTATGAACGAACGGTGGGGTCCTTTGCTGATCCTGCTGGAGATCCGGTGGGGGAGCGTCTGATTGACGGGATCGAACGTGAGGCGGCAGCCGAGGGGGTGGATACCCAGCGGCTGATGGTGACGCATGGGGTCAGGGGCGAAGCGATCGTCGCCGCAGCGCGAGATGGGGTCTGCGATCTCGTGATCCTTGGCGCCCAGGTTCAAGACGCTGCGGGTGAGCCGTACATCGGCCAGACGGCCGAGACGGTGTTGATTGAGGCACCGATGACTGTGGCCGTCGTGGCCTTACCGCCGGCGTGATTACAGATCAAAGTCCACAATGAGCGGGGAGTGGTCGCTCCAGCGTTCGTGGTAGCCGGCACTGCGATCCACCGTCGCAGATGTTGCCCGCTCTGCTAGGCCGGGAGAGGCGATCTGATAATCGATCCGCCAACCGGCGTCATTGTCGTAGGCCTTACCGCGATAGGACCACCAGGTGTAGGGCCCGGGTCCATCGCCACCGAGGGCGCGGCCAAGATCCACCCAACCGAGTTCGTCGAAGAGGCGATCAAAATAGGCTCGCTCCTCTGGCAGGAAACCGGCGCTCTTGAGATTCCCCTTCCAGTTTTTGATGTCTACTTCCCGATGCGCCACATTGAGGTCGCCGGTCAACAACACCTCGCGACCTTGTGATCGAAGGTCCGTAATCCGGTCAGTCATCGACTCAAGGAACGCGTATTTCTCGGCCATCTTCGCCTCACTGGTCTCATCGCCGGTGTGGACATAGGCGGAGATCACCGTCAAGTTCATGCCGCCTCGGTTATCAAAATCGGCTTCAGCCCAGCGTCCCAGACCAGTAAAACGGGGATCATCATCGCCGGTCCAGGTCCTTTGGGCCTGAGACCGACTGAGCACCGCAACTCCGGCGCGGCCTTTGGCCTCGGCTTCGGAGTGGACCACATGCCAATCCTGCCCATCGAAGGCCTCAATCACCTCGGATACTTGTTGGTCGGGGGCGCGCACCTCTTGGAGGGTCATCACATCGGGGGCCCATGTGGCCACCCATTGATCGAGCCCTTTGCGCATGGCGGCACGGATCCCATTGACATTTGCGGTCACGATTCTCACGTCTGCAGTCTGGCAGGCGGGAATCGATGATTAGGCTTCTCCAGATGGTGACAACGATGGTGCCTGCCCACACAGCGCTGCCCGATGTGTTACCCACCGAACGTTTGACGGTGTCGGCGATGCCGATCCCGGAGATCCGTAACGAACTGCGAAAGATCAACAACGCCGGCAGCGTGTGGGCGGTCATCGTCACTTGGGGTCATGCGGTGATCACCATCGGTGCGGCGCTATGGGTGGATCACATCCTCGGATATCTGGCAGCAGTCGTGTTGATGGGTCCGGTGTTTGCGCGGTTTGCGATCATCTCCCATGAGGCGGCTCACAAACTCATGTTCACCAACAAGCGCGCCAACGATCTAGTGGGAAGATGGCTATTGGCAGCGCCGGCCTTCGTCCCCCTTGAGGTCTATCGGCGCAGCCATTTCGCTCACCACAAGGTGGAGTTCGGACCTACCGAACCTGACCTCAACTTCTATGTCGGTTACCCGATCTCTCGGGTCAGTCTGAGACGGAAGTTGGTACGTGACGCCGTGGGGATCTCCGGGTGGAAGAACCTCGTGCCGCTGCTGAAGGCCACGCGATCTGCGAGCACCCGCACGGTGGCGTTCAGAATCATCGGAGCCCAGGTGGCGGTTGCTGCGATCTTCACGACGCTCGGCCGACCGGAGATGTACCTGATCTTGTGGCTCGCACCGTGGATGACCTCGTGGCGGGTGATCAACAGGTTGCGGGCAATCGCTGAACACGGGGGCATGCAGGCCAGCGCTGATCGCCGCCAGACCACTCACCACGTGCGCCAAACCTGGCTGGCTCGATTCTGGATCGTGCCGTTTAACACCGGATGGCATTTGGCTCATCACGTAGACATGGGGGTCCCGTGGCGGAACCTGCCAGCGCTGCACCGCGAACTCGAGGAGTCCGGGTGGGTGCCGGAGAGTCTGATCTACCCGAACTACCGGGCCCTGTGGCGGGCATTGGCCTCGGGCTGAAGCCGAGTTACAAGTAGCCCCAGTCACGCAGGGCGGTCAGGATTCGTTCGGCGGCCTCATCGGGTGTGAGGGCCACGGTTTCACCATGGGCCGCTGCTGTGGCGGTGTCAGTGATCGATCGAACCCGCTCTAATGCGGTCTGGCCGGCAGGTGCAGCGAGCATGCGAGCCCGAGGGCGATACGCCGTGACCTCTACGGGTGTCTCCCGCGGCCCCAAAGGTGCGGTGGCTTCGGAGATCTCCATAGTGGCGGCCGCAAGTTCGCGGGCCAAGGTGGCGCGACGCAACGTGGCCACGGAACCCTCCACTGAAAGCACCGCTGGGGAGGAGACGCTGAGCAGTTCACGCCGACCTCCATCGAGGCGTCGGACGGCGCCGAGGCTGGAAGCGGAATGTTCGGTGACCTGAACCAGTCCGAGAGCCTGCTCGGCGTCCCAGAACGCAGCAAGGAAAGCGGGCACCGACCCCGAACCGCGGTCAGCGGAGTAATCCCCACATATCACCCAATCCGGAACGCCGATCTCCACCAGGTGTGTGCTGACTGCGGAATGGATCGCAGCAGCCACCGCATCGGATCGAAGATCCGTGGGGCCGGAAATCCACAATGCACGATCAGCGCCTCGGGCGAGGGAGTCGCGCAATCCGTGGAGCGCACCGGGCCCACCGAGGCTGACGACGATGACTTCTGTTTGATCTTCGGCCCGATCACGGATGTGCAGGGCCAACTCGAGCGCCGCACGATCGGCAGGGGAGTGGCTCGCCCCACGCGAGTCACCTTCGGGAGCCACCCATTTTTGACAGACGAGAATCCGGATCATGGTCAGGTCTGTGAGAAGACCACTCCGTGGCCACCGTCGGGGTAGGTCCAAGCGATTGCGCCCTCACGGTTGCAGACCATGTAACAGGTACCGCATTCAAAGCACTGCTCGTAGTTAAACAAGATGCCACCGTCGGCAGTAGGAACGAAGAGTTTGGCCGGGCAGGCCAC
Source organism: Ilumatobacteraceae bacterium (assembly GCA_018401375.1). GTDB lineage: Bacteria > Actinomycetota > Acidimicrobiia > Acidimicrobiales > Ilumatobacteraceae > M30B72. Next base: position 30,487 of record JAGYKR010000001.1, read on the forward strand.
CACACATTCCCGGGTGGAGCAGTCAGCACAAATTCGCGAATCCACAGTGATGTGAGCTCGCTCGCCCACATCAAAACGGGCGGTGCCGATCCGATCCTCAAAGGAGATCTCGGGCCACCTGAGATTGTCCTGCGTCATCCGAAACCTCTCATACCTGTCCAACCGTCACGGGCCAGATCCCGGAGCCGAACCCCCGCCCGTTTACGCTCCTCGGCAAAGATCTTGCGCAAGCCGGGCTTGGGTTGGGGGTTGTCCACCCGGAACACTCGCTCCACCACATTTGCGATCATCTGCGGATACTGGTGCTGTACCCGATCAGAGAGCACCAGCCCCGGGATACGGCTCAGTTTGTCGTGATCGGCTAGTACGAACGAGGAGTTGAGACGCTTTTCGTAGCCGGCTAGACCGCGCTTGGAGACGTCGCCGGCGGTGATCGCCTCGGCGGCGGTTTCGGCTGCGGCCATCCCGCTGGCCATTGCGAAGTTGACCCCCTCCAGCCAGATTCCTGCAGCGAGACACATCGCAGCCGCGTCCCCGGCCACTAACAAACCCTCTCCCGTCAGTTGAGGCATCATCGATCGGCCGGCTTCAGGAATCAGATGGGCCGAGTACTCGAGGATTTCGCCGCCCTCCACGAGGGGAGCGATCCCCGGATGGGATTTGAGGTGGGCAATAATCTCTTCGGGGCGGGTCTTTTGAGCGGCCAGCGCCGGAAGTTTTAGCACCACGCCCACCGCCAAAGTGTCGAGGTTTGTGTAGATGAATCCGCCGCCGTTGACCCCCTGGGTGCCACCGAGGATCTCGATATCAACGCCTTCACGGTCGCGCACGGCAAAGCGTTCTTCGATCACTGAGCGGGACAGCCCGAGCGTTTCTTTGACACCGAGAGTGAAGTTGGCAGGGTTCAGATCGGGATAGAGACCAGCCTCTTTGGCCACAAAACTGTTGACCCCATCGCAGGCGATCACCATCCGACATGCCACATCTCCATCAGGGCGATCTGTCCGCACCCCACAGACCTGACCCCGGGCATCGGTGATAAGGCCGGTCACGGTGGTGGAGGTGAGCAAGCGGGCCCCCGCCGCTTCGGCCTTGGAGGCCAGCCAGTGGTCCATGTCCGGGCGGTAAGCAGTGGCACCGTTATACGGCGGTACCCCCCAGTTCTGGGATCGAAAGTCAATGGTGACGGCCTGATTCTCGGTGAGCACCATCGTGGAGCGCCGGGTCACCCATCGCTGAATGGGCATTTCCTCCCACCACTCAGGATGGAGCGAGTCAAGGATCCGTGGGTAGACCACCCCGCCGTACATGTTCTTGGAGCCGGGGAATGGGCCGCGCTCGATCAAAAGCACCGATACCCCGCGTCGTGCCAACACTGTGGCCGCACAGGATCCAGCCGGTCCGGCACCGACCACCACCACCTCAAAAAATGGTGTTTCGGGCATCGGGTTATCGGGCATCGGGTTATCGGGCATCGGGCTATCGGGCATCGGGATCCGTCAGCCTCTCCGCCAACGCTTGCAACACTGCGGGGGCGTCGCTGACGATTCCGAGATCAGCGAGCTGCATCATCGGGCAATGTGGGTCGGTGTTGATCGAGATGATGTGGGCTGGATGCCCGAGGCCAGCGGTGTGCTGAACCGCCCCGGAGATCCCCCAGGCCAGATAGAGATCAGGATCTACGATCACCCCAGTGGTGCCGATTTGGCGATCGTGATGGACCCAACCTCGGTCGGTGATCACTCGGGTGGCGCCCATGGCTGCGCCGAGCACTTCTGCCACAGCGCCGAGTCGTTCGAAATCCTCGGCAGCGGCGAGGCCGGCCCCACCGCCCATGATCCGCGGCGCTTCAGCGAGGTCCATGGTGGCCACGTCGGGCTCGTGAACCTTTTCTACCTGTACATCTCTCGGCATATCCGCCGGGACATCAGGGACATCTCCTGGTACATCGGCGAGCGCAGATGGCTCGATCTCGTGGCGAGAGGCCCCGGCAGACGCGCCGGAAATCTCCCCCTCGGCAACTCCGCGCACCCCAACTTGCAAGGTAGCGACCACGGGCGAATCGGTGGCGAATCGGTGCAGTTCGGCGCCAAAGGCTCGGGGAACAGACACCTGTTCGGCCGTTACCTGAAGGGCCCCGGCCAGCAACGGCCGCCCCAGCCGAGCAGCGATGCGTGGGGCCAGATCCCGACCGTCCGGCGAGCCGGGCAACAGCACGACACGGGTATCTTCCACCAGTGGTGCGAGCTGATGTGACCAGCGACCCGGGCCGAAATCCCCGCATTTGACAGCCCGCACACGGTCGGAGAGATATCCGCAGACATCACTGGTGAGATCCGCATCATGTTGAACCACGATGATCCCCGCACCTCCGGCACCGAGCGCTTCGGCGAGCGCCTCGGCCCCACCAGCGCACAGCTCACCGGCCCGCACTGGAACCAGTGCGATCACCGATCGGTCTGTCGTCGTAATGGTCGTCGTAGTGGTCGTCGTAGTGGTCATTGCGGGGAAATCTGTCATCGCAGGGCCAGTCCGGCCCGCTCGCCGTCCACCACAGCGGCGTGGGCGCGACGCGGGGCCACACAATCGCCTACCCGTTGGAGTGTGAAACCGGCGTTCGGTAGGGCAGCGACAGTGTGGAGCTCCTGGTAGAGCCATTCCACCGGGTGCGGGGGAACGGCGAGAACCACCCAATCGGGGGTGCGGGTCTGATGGGTGCCGGTCGGGTGATGGAGCAAGGTCAACGACGCCCCCTCCATCCCCATCGGCACGAGATCGGTGCTTTGGAGGATCCCCTTAGCCGTGGCTCGGATCCACCAGTTTTCCATGTCTAGGGTGATGCCGAGATCTTGGCCTACCACCATGCCGGGGGTGACGATCTCCACCTGACAGCCTCGATCAGCAAGCAATTCGGCCACAGAGGTCGCATGGTGGAAACCGATCTCATCCACGACCACAACCGACCCAAAGGGCGCAGCGGTGCCATCGAGGACATGGCGCACATCGGCTACCTGATGGGCGTCGGCGGGGACCCACCAGGGGCGGCTCGGTTCGGCGCCGGTGGCCACGATCACGTGGTCGGGTTTTTCTTGTTCTACGAGACCGGGCCACACGGCGGTGTCGTAGCGGACCTCAACACCGAGGCGACGGGCTTCGGTCAGTTGGTTGCGGATCATGTCACCAAACTCGGCCCGATTCGGGACGGAAGCCGCAAGGCGGACCTGTCCGCCTGCTTGAGATTCACGCTCGTACACGGTCACGCTGTGGCCGTTGCGGGCGGCGGCGATCGCTGCTTGAAGACCGGCCGGTCCCGCACCCACCACCATGATGTTCTGTGATCGAACCTGCTGGATATGAACGGGTTGGGTCTGCACGCTCATGTACTCGTGCTCACGACCAGTACGAGGGTTTTCGATGCATCCGAGCCAGCGGTTGAGACCCATCCGGCCTACACATTCCTGATTACAGGACAAGCACAGCCGAGTCTCATCGGTAGCTCCGGCACGGGCTTTCGCAGCGAACTCGGCATCGGCTATCTGGCCTCGGACCACGCCCACGAGGTCGCAGTGGCCTTCGGCCAGAGCCCGCTCGGCTTGAAGTGGATCTTTGAATCTGCCCACGCCCACCACCGGCAGATCCACGGCCTTGCGAATCGCTGACGGGATGAACATCGCGTAGCCGGGCGGGATGTGCATTGAAGCTTCGATCATGAACAGGCTGGCCGTAGCCACCCCGATCGAGGTGTTGATGTAGTCCACCTGTCCGGTGGCTTCCACGATCTGGGCTACCTCTACTGCATCATCGATGGTGGTGCCGTTCTCGATGAGTTCGTCCCCGCAGATCCGCACCCCGAGGGCCAAACGGTTACCGATCACTTTGCGAACAGCAGCGACGATCTCGGTCAGCAGACGGGTCCGATTGAGAAGGGATCCCCCATATTCATCGGTGCGGCGGTTCGTGACCGGGGACAAGAACCCGCGCACGATCGAAGAATGCGAGCACTGCAACTCGATTCCGTCAAAGCCACCCTCAGCGCAATGTTCTGCCACCAACGCATACCCGGCGATGATCTCATCGATCTCGGCTGCGGTGACTGCTTTGGGTACCTCGCGAAACAGAGGATCGGCCACCGCAGACGGGGCCCACACCGGAAGTCGGGAGTACATGGAGGAGGCTTGGCCGCCGTTGTGGTTGATCTGAGCGAAGATCGGTACCCGATGGCGGTGGACGGCTTCGGTGATCTTGCGGTAGCCGGGGATCACCTCTCGGTGAAAGCCGTGGATCAACTTTTCATAAGGCCAATCCGTCGGATGGGTGGAGTGCTCCTCGGTGATGATGAGGCCGGTGCCGCCTGCGGCTCGGGCGGCGTAGTAGGCGGCATGCTGGTCAGTGGGTAGGCCGTTACGGGCGTAATTGGTGAGGTGCGCGCTGAACACGATCCGATTGCGTGCCTCAACCGGCCCCAACTGCAATGGAGTCCACAGATACGTATAGGACATCGATCTCAAACTACCCAGTCGGCGGGTCCGGGTGGCTCACCGAGGGGTGATCTCCGCAAGGAAATCAGGGTGCTCCCAAGCCTCCACAACCTCCCGAAGGCGCCCTGATGTGGCCTGGTTCGTGAACCTGCCCGACAAGGTTACGAGATGGCGCGCGAGCAGTCCCTTGGCTGCTTTGGCGGCGTGGCCACCGAGCGCGCCAGCCCGGGTGCGCAGCGTCACCTCCAGCACCGGGAGGTGAGGAGGGAGGGCCTTTCGTTGCTCGATGGCAAGCAGGTCAACCACCGTGACACGCTGGGCGATCTCGGTCAGCTCGTCCTGCAGGCGTTCTCGCCAGTAGCGGGCCACAGGTCCGATCCCGGGGACCGAGGCCCCCATTTTGAGGCGGTAGTCAGGCACCGGATCATCGGCGGCGAAGATTCCACCGAGCCCCGAGGCGATCAGGATCCGGGAGCGCTGGGACGGTGTCAAGGTGGCGGGGTCCAGATGGTCCCAGACCACTCCGGTGTAGCGCTGCCAAGCGGGCAAGGTAGCGGCCCCGATCAAGGTCAGATTCGCTGCTTGGGCTCGATCCAGATGTGATCCCTTGACACCGAGCATGGTGGCGGTTCCGCCCTGGCAGTTGGCCAGTGCAGAGACGATCTGGAGACGGGCTGTCTCCGCTGCTGGCCCGAAAGCCCCGTGACCCGGAGCCCAAGGCGAAGATTCTCCGCCGGGGGCCTTGCCCTCGGATGGTGGGAGCAGAATCAGAAACTCCCGTGACAGACAGCGTTCTTTGAGCGAGGGAGTGGCCATTGTCACATCATGGCCGTCTAGGCTGGTCAGATGCGAGTGAACTTGGACACGGAAAAATGTCAGGGCCACAACCGGTGCTACGCGTTGGCACCCGAACTCTTTGATGTTGATGACTTCGGCACAGCTGTGCTGCTCATCGACGGGGACATCCCCGCAGAGCTTCATGAAAAGGCCCGTCTTGCAGTAGCCAACTGCCCCGAGTACGCAATCACCCTGGTGGAGGACTGATGAGCGGCAGTATCTATGGCCCGGTGACTGATTGGGCCACCGATTTTGACCACGCCGAACCGGCCTATAACCCGAACGCTCCAGAGATCTGGTCTGAACTCGTGGAGGGTGGTTGCCCGGTAGCCCACTCGGATCGCTACGGAGGCATGTGGGTGCCACTCACCCACGAACTCGTGAAGGAGGTGGCCTATGACACGACCAACTTCACCTCCCGCGGGGTGGTGGTGAGCACCGGCCGCCCGATCGCCGAACCTCCGGTGGGTCCAGCTCCCCCCATCACCAGCGATCCGCCTTTCCATCAGGTAGCGCGACGTCTGTTGTTGCCACCGTTCGCTCCCAAGATCATCGCCGGATGGGAGGACGAGATCCGCAAGTTGTGCCTCGGCCTTCTCGACAAAATGGGTGATGTCACCCCCGGTGAGACCGTGGTGGATGCAGCCGTGCAATACGCGCAGCACATCCCGGTGAACGTGATCGCACGGATGCTCGGCTTGCCCATTGAAGATGACGATCTGTTCCGTGGCTTTGTGCACACGGTCCTCGAGAAGGTCAACGTCTCGGTGGAAGAGCGTCTCGAAGCGATGCGGCCGCTCGACGAGTACCTGACGGTTCAAATTCAGGACCACATTGAGGACCCCCGTGACGACCTGATCTCCTATCTGCTCGGAGTGGAGATCGGTGGGAACCCGCTGACCCCCGAACATGTCCGCGGAACCATCGTGTTGTTGCTGGTTGCTGGTATCGACACCACCTGGTCAGCGATTGGATCTTCGCTATGGCATCTGGCCAATACTCCGGAGGATCTGGCCCGTTTGGTGGCAGAACCAGCACTGATCGACACCGCTGTGGAGGAGTTCCTGCGGGCCTATGCGCCCGTCACCATGGCCCGTCTCGTCGCTCAGGACAACGATTTCCATGGGTGTCCGATGAAAGCCAATGAATGGGTGCTGTTGCCGTTCCCGGCGGCAAATCGTGATCCCGAGATGTTCGAGAATCCCGATGACGTGGTGATCGACCGCATCGAAAACCGCCACTCTGCCTTTGGGCTTGGTATCCATCGGTGCTTGGGTTCGAACTTGGCCCGTTTGGAACTGAAGATTGCGATTGAAGAGTTCATCGGTCGGTATCCACGGTTTGAGCTTGCTGGCGACGTGCAATGGAGCGTGGGTCAGATTCGTGGGCCTCGCGTGCTGCCGGTACGCATCTCCTGAAGTCGCATGACCTGATCGGCACTCCACATCTGGACTTTTGACCCTGTGGTTCTGCGTTCTCAGAGATGAGACTGATGCAAGAGCACTTGAAAGGGTGGGGTCACATGAACAGGATCGTTGTAGGAGTGGATGCCTCTGAGGAGGCTCGGGCCGCAGTGAAATGGGCACTGGATCAATCGGTGGCGGGAGACCGCGTTGAGGTAGTGCACGCATGGGATGTGCCGCTCGTGGCGGGCTATGAGGTGGCGGTAGCGATCGATCCGAGAGAGATCGAGAGCGCTTCACGAGGCTTCCTCAACAAAATCATCGCGGAGATCGGGGATTCGCGACTCGAGCCCGTTTTGGCCCAAGGCCATCCGGGCCGGTCGATCGCTGAGGTGGCCGAAGGTGCCGACATGGTGGTGGTAGGCCATCGCGGTTCGGGTAAGGCCTCGGTGATTCTCGGTTCCACCGCAAACTATGTGCTGCACCATGTGGAACAACCGGTGGTCGTGATCCGTGGCGACCATCACGACACGGCGCGCCACGTGGTGGTCGGCGTGGATGACCATCATCTGGAATCTGACGGTGGGGGAGGCGTCGATGAGAACCCCTCGGTGCGCGCGTTGCGCTGGGCGTACGGGCTACGAGGTGTGGAACGCATCGATGTGATGCACGCCTGGTTCGCGCCGGCGGTTGCTATGGGCCTCTACGCCGGCGCTGGTGCCGATATGGAACAGATGGATCAAGCGGCTGTGGAGGTCATCGCCAAAGTGATGGAGGCTGCCGGGTCCGCACCATCTGGGGTGGAGGTCCGTCAACTTGCCGAGCGTGGGACACCGGGATTCGCATTGGTGGAAGCCTCGCGAGATGCAGACTTGGTCGTGGTCGGTTCACGGGGCCGAGGAGGTTTCGTTGGTCTGCTACTCGGCTCCACCAGCCTTGAGGTGGCCGCACATTCCCACTCCCCCGTGGCGATCCTGCGCTGAAACCGCCCGTAGCGTGGGCGCATGATCTGTGTCGACGCTCAGCGCGTCGGAATCTCCCAGCCCGATAAACCGCTGTTTAGCGATCTCTCCGTCACGATCAGTCGCGGCGATCGCGTCGCAGTCGTCGGAGTCAACGGCTCAGGCAAGACCACATTGCTGCGGCTCTTGACCGGTGCGCTGACCCCGGACTCCGGTGAGGTGCGTTTCGGTCGTGGCGTGCGCATCGCCAGTTTGCCGCAGGACCCGGTGCTGCCTGCGGGCACGGTGGCGGAATACCTCGGTGATTCCTGGGAGGTAGCGGCTGTGGCCACCTCGCTCGGCGTGCAGCCCTTGCTCGCTCGCTCTACGGATGCGCTGTCAGGCGGCCAGGCCAAACGAGTCGCTTTGGCCAAGGTCTTGGTGGGGGACCACGATCTGGTGGTGGTGGACGAGCCCACCAACCATCTCGATTTAGAGGCCATTGAATGGCTGGAACAACGCCTGATGGCGATGTCGGCCGCTTTGGTGTTAGTCACCCACGATCGTCACGTGTTGGACCGTTTGACCACTGCTCGGGGAGCCGGCAAGGTGGTGGAGATAGAGCGTGGCCAGGGATACGTGCACATCGCCGATAAGGGGGCAAGCGCATATCAGACGTATCTGCAGGCCCAACAGGACCGAGCCGAGCGAGCCGCCAGTGAGGAAGCCACCCGCAAGATCCTGGCCCGTCACGAGTTGGCCTGGTTGCGCCGTGGCGCACCGGCTCGCTCCACCAAACCCAAAGCTCGCCTGCGTAGCGCCGGAGAGATCATTGCCGGCGGTCCGGGGCCGGCGGATCTGCGCGATCGCAGCCTCGATCTCCAGATGGGAACCACGCGTCTCGGCAATCAGGTGGTGGAACTGATCGGCGTTGGCCACAGCTACGAGAACGGGCCGACAGTGTTCACCGATGTGGATCTGCTCATCGAACCGGGTGCTCGCCTCGGCGTAGTCGGACCAAACGGATCAGGGAAATCCACCTTGCTCGACATCGTCAGCGGCCGTGTGACCCCCACCACCGGAGAGGTGCGGCGCGGGGCAACGGTGGTCACCGGGTACGCCGATCAGCAGTCCTCACAACTCGATCCTGAGGCGATCGTGAGGGAGATGGTGGCCGGGCCGCTGCGCCCCCCGGATCACGAGGATCGGCGCCTGTTGGAGCGGTTCTGGTTTGACAGCACCGCTCAGTACGCGCCGGTACGGATGCTGTCGGGCGGCGAGAAACGGCGTCTCCAACTGGTGATGGTGCTGGCCGCCAAACCCAACCTGCTCGTCTTGGACGAACCGACAAACGATTTGGATCTCGACACCTTGCGGGCCCTCGAAGAGTTTCTTGACACGTGGCCGGGGGCGGTGATCTTGGCCAGCCACGACCGGGTGTTCCTCGATCGCACCGTGGACCATGTGCTCGAGATCACCTCCGACCATCGGGTGCGCCGGGTACCTGGCGGCGTGGAGGGATGGCTGGCCGGTCGAAGGTCTGGCGGCGCAGGACCACGGCGAACCACAGGTGGCGACAGTCGAGCCTCGAAGCCCTCGGCAGGCCAACCCTCACCGTCCACCATCTCACGACAATTACGGACCACCGAACAGGCGATCGCCAAGATCACTACCCGTCGGGATCGTCTCACTGAGCAACTGTCCGGGCTTCAGGACCATGGCGAACTGGCGCGGATCGGTGCGGAGTTGACCGAAGTCCAAGCGGAACTGGATCGACTCGAAGAGACCTGGCTGGAGCTTGCGGAGATGTCCTCGCCAGCATTGTGACACCGGCTTCATAAGATGGGATGGGCATGGCAGCGGACCTGAACCCGGACCAACTTGACGCAGTCACCCACCCGGGTGGACCGCTGCTCGTGATCGCCGGGGCTGGCTCCGGCAAAACCCGGGTGCTGACCCACCGGATCGCCCATCTGCTGTCGGTGGGAGTGCACCCGTCACGGATTCTGGCGATCACTTTCACCAACAAGGCTGCCGCAGAGATGCGCGAACGGGTGGCCGAGCTCGTGGGGCCGGTGGTGTCGGCGATGTGGGTGTCTACCTTTCACTCGGCGTGCGTGCGGATCCTGAGGGCCCACGCAGCAGATCTCGGCTACCCGAGGCAGTTCTCCATCTATGACCAAGCCGATGCGGTCCGGCTGACCGGATACGTGATTCGTGATCTCGGGCTCGACGCCAAGCGTTTTAGTTCTCGCAATGTCCACGGGGTGATCTCTCTGTGGAAAAACGAGTTGCGCACTCCGGCGGAGGCGATGGCCGAGAGCGACAACATCTTCACCCGCAAACAAGCCGAGGTCTATCAGGAATACCAAAATCGACTGCACCGGGCTGGGGCGATGGATTTTGACGATCTCCTCGTCAATGTGGTCCGGTTGTTCGAGGGTCATCCCGCCGTGCTCGAGGCGTATCGGCAAAAGTTTGAGCATCTTTTGGTTGACGAATATCAAGATACGAACCGGGCCCAAAACGAGATCGTTTTGCAACTCGCCGGTGGCCATCGCAACGTCTGCGTGGTGGGCGACACCGATCAGTGCCTTCCGGCGGGGACTGGGATCACAGTAATTGGGCCGGACCGACAGCGAGCCACGATCCCGGTAGAACACGTCCGTGCGGGCGATCAGGTGCTGGCATGTACCGGATCCGGAGAGCTTGAGATCTGCTCAGTGCAGCGGGTCATGCAGCGCCAGATGGCAGCGATCCCCGGGGACCGCTTATGGACCCTGACCACCGAATCGGCCGTCCTGCAGGCCACCGATGCCCATGTCCTGCCGGTACGCCGCAGGTCAGGACTACCACATGTGGCGATGCCCGCAGCCGGCGACGTCTGGCTGACCATGTGGGGTCTGAAGGATCCAGAGGGCACAGGATTGCTCCACCTCCTCGAAGATGAAGCCGGAATGATCACCGTCTCGTCGGACTACCCCGAGATCCTTGGTCGCTCTAAGTCGCTGGCGGCGCAGCGGGGGGTCGAACTGGTACAACGGTTCAAGATCGGCGCCGAAACCTGCGAACTGTTGTCGATCAGCGAGATCCTCCCAGGGGATCAGGTCTTTGTGGAGAGGTACGGCAGTCTGGTTGGTGAGACGGTCACGGCCCTTTGTTCGGCACAGGACCAGCATCCCCAACCGGTCTTTGACCTTGAGGTCTCGGGAGGTCACACCTATCTGGCCGGCGGGATTCTCGTCCACAACAGCGTGTACCGGTTCCGGGGAGCGGATTTCCGCAACATCTTGGAGTTTGAAGACACGTTCACCGATGTCACAACAATCGTGTTGGATCAGAACTACCGCAGCACCCAGACCATCTTGGATGCAGCGAACGCTGTGATCTCTCACAACTTGGAACGCCGACCGAAGTCGTTGTGGACCGAGTCCGGCGAAGGTGAGCCGATCCTTCGGTACCACGCCGACGACGAGGGCGATGAAGCCACATGGGTGGCGGGGACAGCGCGCAGCCTCAACGAGACCGAAGGCAGTAACTGGCGTGAGATAGCGGTGCTCTATCGCACCAATGCGCAAAGCCGGGTGATTGAAGAGGCGTTCATACGTCTTGCGATCCCCTACAAGGTGGTGGGTGGCACCCGTTTCTACGATCGTCGGGAGATCAAAGATGCAACCGCTTACCTTCGAGCCGTGGTCAATCCGGCCGATGAAGTCAGCATTAAACGGATTCTGAATGTCCCCAAGCGGGGGATTGGGGATTCGAGTGTGGCCAGACTGGACGCTTTCGCCCTCGAGGCGGGCGTGAGTTTCATCGAGGCCTGCCAACGCCATCTGGAGGCCGGGGTCACCGGGGCCGCCGTGCGGTCGCTGACCTCGTTTGTGGCGATGCTCGAACACCTCGGTGAGATCGTGGCCGCGATCGGCACTGAGGATGGCCCGACACCCGGAGACCTGGTGCATGCGATCCTCACCGAGTCTGGATACCTCGCCGAACTCGAAGCGGTGGACACGGTGGAGAGTCACGGGCGGATCGAGAACCTCGCCGAACTGGTGGGCTTCGCTCGGGAGTTCACGGTGCTCGAGGAGTTCCTCGAACATGTGGCGCTCGTGGCTGACACCGACGATCTTGCCGAGGTCGAGGATCAGGTGGTGCTGATGACCTTGCATGCAGCGAAGGGGCTCGAGTTCCCTTATGTCTTCTTGATTGGGGTGGAAGAAGGGATCTTCCCGCATGTCCGTGCTCTCACCAGCCCCGATGAGATGGAAGAGGAACGTCGCCTTGCCTACGTTGGGATCACCCGGGCGATGAAGCGTCTGTTCTTATCCCATGCGTGGAGCCGGATGTTGTTTGGCAGCACCCAATACAACCCGCCCTCACGGTTCTTTGATGAGATTCCGGGCAACTTGATCTCCGAGATTGGCAATGTGGCCGGGACCAGCGGTTATGCCCGAGGATTCTCTGCGGGTTCTTCACGCGCGACGTACGGTTCGTATGACCCCGACGAGGAGGATCGTGCTCGTCGGCCGTTTGCCGCACCGCCGGTTCAACGATCCCGAGAGCGCTACATCGACCGCGATGCCGTGGCCCATCGTGAACGGGTGGTAGACGCCGCCCTCAATGCGTCACGTCAATCGAATCCCGAACTCGCCAACTCCCCGGCCAATTTTCAGGCCAATTCGCAGGATCTAGGCCTGCGCATCGGCGATGACGTCTCCCACCCAGCGTTTGGCGAAGGAGTGATTTTGGACATCACTGGCACTGGGGACCGTGCCGAGGCCGTGATCAACTTCGGTTCCGCCGGTACAAAGCGCCTGTCCTTGACATGGGCGGCGTTGAAGAAACTGTGAGGCCAGCCCTCCGGGCCCGAAACTTCTTGGCACTCGCTACAGCCTGATTAGATTGGCTGAATGAAGGCAGCACTGTTGGTGGAAAGTTTGACCGGTAACACCTGGTCAGCGGCGGAGATGATTGCGGACAACCTGTCTCAGGAGGGGTGGACGATCACCGGTTTGTCCAAGGTCCGCCAACCCGACCATGCGTCCATTCAGGCAGCCGATGTCGTGTTGGTCGGAACGTGGACGCACGGACTGTTTCTCGTGGGTCAGTCCCCGTGGGCTCTACCGTCGATCTCCAATCTGCCGACTATGCGCACCAAGACTGCGGCGGTCTTTTTGACCTACGCAATCGATGCCGGCAAGAGCTTGGACAAGCTGACCGGGGCGGTTGGCGCCACCGGGGCCGATGTGATCGGCGGACTCCTGATCAAACGCAATCACCTCAGAGCTCACACCGAGGCGTTCGCTGAGCGTCTGATCGCAGCCCTTCCTGCCAACGCCTAAATCCTGGCGCAAGGACCTAACTGCGGCCCAATCCGCTCAGATCGAGATACAAGGCCTCCCGGTTTTCCACCACGGGGAAGATTCCCAAGTCCGGCGGAGCTAGGTCTGTCACGTCGATTTCGCGACCATCGCAATCGATGAACGTTCGGCTACCCCGAATCTGATCGACGGCGCAGTCGGCGGGTCGATCGGCGGGGTGAGCGGCATAGACCACCCAACCGGTTTCTGGTTCAGCACCTCGGTGGTAAAGCACGAGGGAGCGTTCGCCACGCGTGGTGTTCAGTCCGGGAAAGAGCAGGGGCCCTTCACGGGCTACGTCGGCGGCCCGATTGACTACCGAGCCGAGCGGGATCCGGCTCGGAGCCAGACGCTCGCTGGTCTCGGTGGTCCCCGATGAGATCACTGCGGCCATCGCCCATGTTGCGAGGCCGATCGCAACGAGCACGAACAAGCCTCCAAGCACCGGGAACACGGCGCGGGCCAAGGGTGAACGCAGTCGGGGGAGAGGCACCTGCACAGTCTGCCGGGACGGCGGGTTGGAGAACACCCCCCTCAGGGGCGTAGTGTCAGATGCTCGTGAAGAGGCCGTATCGAGTTGTGGTGGCCAAGCCCGGACTTGACGGGCATGACCGCGGGGCAAAGACCATTACCCGGGCGTTACGAGATCACGGTTTTGAGGTGATCTACACCGGGTTACATCAGTCTCCTGAGCAGATCGCCGAGACCGTTCTCCAAGAGGATGCCGATGCCGTGGGGCTCTCATTGCTCTCGGGCGCGCACCTCACGCTGTTCCCGAGGACCATGGAGGAACTGCGTAGTCGCGGGCTTGGCGACACATTGATTTTCGGCGGTGGGGTCATCCCCGATGCCGACGCCCGCATTTTGCGGGAGCAGGGTGTTTCCGAGGTCTTCGGGCCCGGGTCATCATTGAAGGCCATCAGCGCATGGCTTGAAGAAGCACTGGACGCCAGAGAGGATTGAGAAGTGGATCTGTTCGAATATCAGGGGAAGCAGTACTTCGCCCGTTATGACATTCCGGTCAGCCCGGGCGATGTCGCATTGACGGTGGAAGATGCCGTGGCCATCGCCGAGCGGATCGGGTACCCGGTGGTCGTTAAGGCCCAGGTGCAGGTAGGCGGCCGCGGCAAAGCCGGCGGTATCAAACTCGCCGACACCATCGATGAGGCTCGCACCCATGCCACCAACATTTTGGGAATGGACATTAAGGGCCACCTCGTGGAGCGGATCTGGATCGAAAAGGCCTCTGACATCGACGAGGAGTACTACGCGAGTTTCACCTTGGACCGCGCTGCTAAACAGCACCTTTTGATGTTGTCCGCTCAAGGCGGCGTGGAGATCGAAGCAGTGGCTGAGGCTGACCCGGATGCGATCGTCAAGTTGCATATCAATCCGGTGGACGGCCTCGACCTCACCACGGCCCGCCAGGCTGCGGTGGACGCCAAAATCCCCGAGCGCGCCCTCGACGGCACCGCTGACATTTTGGTCAAGCTGTATCGCTGCTTCACCGAAGGTGACTGTGACCTTGCAGAGATCAACCCGTTGATCTTGAAGCCCACCGGCGAGGTGCATGCACTCGACGCCAAAGTGACCTTGGATTCCAACGCTGAGTACCGCCACCCGGAGTGGGCCGAGTATTCCCTGACCGAGGTACTCGATGACCGTGAGCAGCTCGCCAAGTCCAAAGGTCTGCAGTACATCGGCCTCGAAGGCTCGGTTGGCATCATCGCCAACGGCGCCGGCCTTGCGATGAGCACCCTCGATGTGGTGAATCAGGTCGGTGGCACAGCAGCGAACTTCCTCGACATTGGTGGCGGTGCCAACGCTGATGTGATGGCTGCGGCCCTCGACGTCATTAACCACGACCAGAGCGTGAAAAGCATTTTCATCAACATCTTCGGTGGCATCACTCGCGGTGAAGAAGTTGCCAAGGGGATCGTTGAAGCGCTCGGCCGGGTGGACCTGCGGGCCCCGATCGTGATCCGCCTCGACGGCACCAACGCCGAGGAGGGGCGCCGGATCCTCGCGGAGGCCGGGATCCCGGAATCCACACTCACCTCCAAACCGACCATGCTCGAGGCCGCCCATGCGGCCGTTGCCATTGCGAACGGGAGCAATTGAAATGGCCATCTTCGTTAACGCCGATACCAAAGTCATCGTCCAAGGCCTCACCGGCGGCCAAGGCCGCTACCACGGCCTACGCAATCAGGCCTACGGCACTCAGATCGTCGGTGGCGTCACCCCCGGCAAGGCTGGCCAAGATGTGGAAGGCATTCCGATCTTTGATTCGGTAGCCGATGCCGTGGCTGCCACCGGGGCGACTGCCTCGTTTGTGGCTGTGCCCCCGAAATTTGCCGCAGCGGCCATTCTTGAGGCTGCGGCCGCTGGGATCGCATTTGTGGTCTGTATCACCGAGGGCATCCCCGCCCAAGACGAAGCCAAGGTCTACAACACGCTGGTGCGCGATTATCCGGGCACCCGCTTGCTCGGCCCAAACTGCCCCGGCATCATCAGCCCAGGCAAATGCAATATCGGCATCACCGCCGGTGAGATCGCACAACTACCGACTGCCAGTGGTCCCAACGTGGGCATCGTCAGCCGCTCAGGCACTTTGACCTATCAGGCGTTGTACGAACTCAAGCAAAAGGGGATTGGCGTCTCCACCTGTGTGGGGATCGGTGGCGACCCGGTGCCCGGGACCAACTTCATTGATTGTCTGGCCGAGTTCCAAGCGGATCCCGAGACCCATGCGATCATCATGATCGGCGAAATCGGCGGCTCCGCCGAAGAAGAGGCTGCCGAGTACATCGCGGCCCACGTGACTAAGCCGATGAGCGCCTACATCGCTGGCGTGACCGCTCCAGCCGGCAAAAAAATGGGCCATGCGGGCGCCATTGTCTCCGGCGGTAAGGGCACCGCCCAAGGCAAGATGGATGCGCTTGCAGCCGCCGGTGTGCGAGTGGGATTGAACCCCACTGAAGCCGGCGAGTTGATGGCTCAGATCATCGCCGAGATGGCCTGAGCGAGACCTCTCGGCGTGCCCACCGCTCTGCTTTCGGTGTATGACAAGTCGGGGGTCGTGGAGTTCGCTCGCGGGCTCCACGCACTCGGCTGGGATCTGATCTCGAGCGGGGGGACTGCCAGAGAAATTGGATCAGCGGGGATCCCCGTCACCGATGTTGCTGATCTGACGGGGTTCCCAGCGATCCTCGGCCATCGGGTCGTGACCCTGCATCCCAAAGTGCACGGTGGCTTATTGGCCGATCCGACGAATCCGGAGCATCAGCGCGATCTCGCAGAGTATGGGATCCAACCGATCGCTCTGGCGGTCATCAACCTGTACCCGTTTCACTCCGCTCCGGGTATTGAACTGATCGATGTGGGTGGGCCGACGATGGTTCGCGCCGCTGCGAAGAACCATGCTCATGTCGGCGTGGTGGTGAACCCGACTGATTACGGGTCCGTGCTCGGCGAATTGCAATCGAGTGGGAGTCTCAGCGCCGCCACCCGGCGACGGCTGGCACGGGCGGCGTTCGCCCATACTGCCGCCTACGACGCAGCGATCGTGACGTGGTTTGATGCGACCGATCCGGAACCAGCGGAGTTTGCACCGACCATCCATCTCACCTTGGAGCATCCTGATGTGTTGCGCTACGGGGAGAACCCGCATCAACGCGGTGCTCGATACGCGTTGGCCGGACAGACGAGCTGGTGGGACGAGATGGTCCAACACGGTGGCAAGGAACTGAGCTACCTCAACGTGCTCGACACCGAAGCCGCCTGGCGTTTGGTGAGTTCCTTTGGCGCCCCAGCATGCGTGATCGTTAAACACGCCAACCCGTGCGGGGTGGCGCTCGGTGATGGGCCCGATCCGATTGCTGCGGCCTACGTCAGAGCCAATGCGTGTGATCCGGTCAGCGCCTTCGGGGGGATCGTCGCCGTGAATGGCATCGTCACCATGGCGATGGCTCAAGCGCTCGCCCCGGTGTTTACCGAAGTGGTGGTAGCCCCCGGCTACGAGCCAGAAGCTTTGGAACACCTCACGCGCAAGGCAAATATGCGGGTCCTCACCGCCACCGCAGCGGTCACCACGGGGTGGGATCTGCGCAGTGTGGACACCCAGATGCTGGTCCAGAACCGGGATCGGGTCACGATGGATCGATCCACATGGCAGGTGGTCACTGAGGCTCAGCCCACTGAACAGATGTGGACCGAGATCGAGTTCGCGTGGCAGGTCTGCGCAGCGGTGTCCTCCAATGCGATTGTGCTGACCGCTGATGGTCAGGCCGTCGGAGTAGGAGCTGGCCAACAGAACCGGCGCGATTCGGCTCGGATCGCCACCGAGCGTGCCGCGGGCCGGGCCCACGGCGGGGTGTGTGCGAGCGATGCGTTCTTCCCATTCAGAGATGGTCTCGATGCCGCCGTAGAAGCCGGTGTGGCTGCCGTCATCCAACCCGGTGGCAGCGTGCGCGATGCTGAGGTGATTGAGGCGGCCAACGAACACGGTCTGGTGATGGTCTTTACCGGAGAACGCCACTTCCGGCACTGAACAGTCCCGGGTCATTGGGGCTGCGCAGATAGTCTGAGACAACCATGGCCCGGATTGCCGACCTTCTCGCCGCAGGGCGCACATTCTCTTTTGAGTTCTTCCCGCCGCGGACCGAAGGCGCGCAGCTCAGTCTTGGCCGTACCATCGCCGAACTCGAGTCCCTGCAACCGAGTTTCGTGAGCGTCACCTATGGGGCGGGAGGCTCAACTCGCGAGCGCACCCATCAGGTGGTGACCTGGGTGAAGTCGCAGACGGCGATCGAGCCGATGGCACATCTGACCTGTCAGGGTCACTCCCGATTGGAGATCGCTCAGATCCTCGCGAACTACTCAGACGCAGAGGTGGAGAACATCTTGGCTCTGGGTGGAGACGCCCCCAAAGACGCCCTAGAGGGCGCTACGAGCGAGTACTTGTACGCCTCGGATCTGGTGGCCGATATCGCAGCCACGGGAAGGTTTTCGATCGGAGTGGCCGCTCACCCCGAAGTGCATCCGCGGTCTGCGGATCGGCGATCCGATCGTGAGATGTTGGCCCGCAAACTGGAGATGGCTGATTTCGCGATCACGCAGTTCTTTTTTGAAGTGGACCACTACCGCCGGCTCGTGAACGAACTCGCTGACCTCGGGGTCACCAAGCCGGTGCTACCCGGGATTATGCCGATCACCTCATTGTCCCAGGTGGCTCGGATGGCCGAGATGAGCGGGGCGGAGGTCCCATCGGCGGTGGTGTCTCGATTAGAACGATGCGCCAGCGTGGAAGAGTCGGAGCGGATCGGCGTGGAGATCGCCACCGAATTGTGTGCGGAACTCCTCGAGTTTGATGCACCTGGACTGCATTTTTACACCCTCAACAAGAGCACGGCGACCCGCCAGATTTATGCGAATCTGGGTTTGAGAGAGCTGAGGCCGTGACCACGGTTGGTGTATCGGATACGGAAACGAACGATTCCGTCGGACGTACCCGAGAGATCTCTACGGTGGGCTACTTGCCCGGCCTTGACGGGATGCGTGCAATCGCAGTGGTGGCCGTGATGATTTATCACGCGAACGCGGACTGGTTACCGGGGGGCTACCTCGGCGTGGAGGTCTTCTTTGTGATCAGCGGTTACCTGATCACACTGTTGTTGATCAGTGAGCGCGAGCGGACCGGAAAGGTGGCCCTCGGACAGTTCTGGTTGCGCCGGGCCCGACGCCTGCTCCCGGCTTTGGGGGCAATGCTGGCGCTGGTTATGGCCTATACGGCGGCCTTCCAATCCGATTCGCTTGGCCAATTGCGTGGCGATGTGGTGGCCGGTCTGACCTATGTGACGAACTGGTACCAGGTGTGGGTGGGTCAGGGATACACCGCATCGGGGGATTTCGCCCCGCTGCGCCACCTGTGGAGCCTTGCCGTGGAGGAGCAGTTCTATCTGGTCTGGCCATTGGTGATGATGGTGATTCTGGCCAGGGGAAGCCGGAACCTGCTGCGTGCTGCCCAATGGCTGGTGGTTGTGGCGGTTGCGGTCACCGTGGTGTCGGTGGTGGCTTTCACGCCGGGGCGGATCGCCGACTGTGCGGTGACCCCCGAGCAGTACTGGATGATCGGCGATCGCTGCATCTCCAAACTGGACACCTTGTACCTGTCGAGTGTGACGAGGTCGAGCGGATTGCTGCTCGGTGCAGCCTTTGCGATGATGTGGCGTCCGGCCGCGATTATGCGCGGACCACTTCGGACGAAGGGTCTCACACTCGATCTCATTGGGATCCTCGGGGCCGGTGGCCTGTTCGCAATGTTTTGGACGGTGCATCTGGTGGGCCCTGACGGCGGGGGCGCAGTCTTGTTCCGAGGTGGGCTTTTGGCTTGTGCCGTGCTGACGCTGATGGTCACGGCAGCGGTCACTCATTCGCAGGCTTTCACCGGTCGGATTCTCGGCAATCCGGTGCTGTTGTGGGTGGGGACGCGTTCGTACGGGCTGTACCTCTACCACTGGCCGATCTATCAGGCGATCCGCAAAGTGGCGGGTAACCCACTGACAGTGATTGAGTTTGTCGGGGCGATGATCGCCACCGGGGTGATCACCGAGATCTCCTACCGGGTGATCGAAACGCCGATCAGGCGCGGCACGGTGGGCGCCTGGTGGAAACGGCTTCGGGAGCCCGTCAATGCGGCGCCGCGCCGGGTGGTGCTCGCATCAGTGGCCACAGCGGCTGCCCTGACCATGTTCGGTGCCGTCAGCATGGCGATGGCTCCTCTTACGCAAAACGAGATCGCCGAAAGTCTTGAGGAGGCTTCAGGGGCAGTGGTGGACCTCGGTGGCATCCTCGATCTGGAAGCGACCGGACCTTTTATATCTGATCCGACACCGGCACCCTCCACCACCGAGGCGAGCAGTGTTTCCACTGAGACGACGATCCCTGAGACAACAGTGCCGGAGACCACCGCTGCACCCCAGCCGCCGATCCCGTATCTCGCGGTCGGAGATTCGGTGATGTTGGGTGCGGCTCCTCAGTTGGCCGAGATGGGGATCCTCGTTGACGCTCAAGTCAGTCGGCAGATGCGCGATGTCGTGCCCGTGATGCAGATGCTGCGCGATCAGGACCGGTTTGGTAACGCGGTGGTGGTCCACCTCGGTACAAATGGCGCAGTGGGGGCAGAGACCCTCGAAGCGTTCATGGATACCTTGACCAATGTGCCCAAGGTGGTGGTGATGACCGTGCGCGCCCAGCGCAACTGGATCCCGGGGAATAACGAACGGATTCGGGCGCTGACCGATCGTCCGAATGTGATTCTCGTGGACTGGGAGGTCCTGGCCGAGGAATGTTCGGGGAACTGCTTCTACGCGGACGGGATTCACTTACGCCCCGACGGCCGGGAGTACTACGCGATGTTGCTGCGTGGGGCGCTCGGCATTTAGTCCAGCCCGGCATTTAGTCCAGCCCGGGATTTCGTCTCGGGCTCGCTCCGGCCTACGCTACGCCCATGACTTCACCTGTGCGCGTTGCCGTTACCGGAGCTGCTGGCCAGATCGGTTACTCCTTGTTGTTCCGTATCGCTTCGGGAGCGATGCTCGGCCCCGACACGCCTGTGTCCTTGCAGCTGCTGGAGATCACTCCGGCCCTCGGAGCTCTTGAGGGTGTGCGGATGGAACTCGATGACTGCGCCTTTCCACTTTTGAGCGAAGTGGTCTGCACCGACGATGCTGACCTCGCCTTTGGTGACGCAGACGTTGCGTTGCTCGTGGGCGCCATGCCGCGTAAAGCCGGGATGGAACGCAGTGACCTTCTGTCGGCAAACGGGGGAATCTTCCAGCCTCAGGGCCAGGCCCTATCCCGCTCAGCCAAGCGTGATGTCAAGGTGCTGGTGGTCGGTAATCCGGCCAACACCAATGCGCTGATCGCAATGCGTAATGCCCCCGATCTCGATCCAGGTCGATTCACTGCAATGACCCGTCTCGATCACAACCGGGCCAAGAGCCAGTTGGCCCAGCGTCTCGGTGTGCCCGTTTCTGAGGTCACGAAGATGACGATCTGGGGCAATCACTCCACTACGCAGTACCCGGATTTGTTCCATGCCGAGGTCGGCGGCCGTAACGCCTACCAAGCGGTGGGTGACCACGACTGGATCAACGGCACCTACATCCCGTCGGTGGCCAAGCGTGGCGCCGCGATCATCGAAGCCCGCGGTGCATCATCGGCGGCTTCAGCGGCCAACGCCGCAATCGATCACATTCGGGACTGGACCCTTGGTACTCCGGCCGGCGATTGGGTGTCGATGGCGATTCCGAGCGACGGCTCCTACGGTGTCCCCGAGGGCATCATCTCGAGCTTCCCATGCACCTGCGAAAACGGGGTGTACTCGATCGTGCAGGGTCTCGAAATCGATGAGTACAGCCGCTCGATGATTAACGCGTCAGCCGCCGAACTGGTGGAAGAGCGCGACGCCGTGGCTGAACTCGGTTTGATCTAGCCCGGTTTGATCTAGCCCGGTTTGATCTAGCTGGTGGCGACTCGGCAGGCGAGTCGCATCATCGCATCGACTCCGCGGGCAAGTTCGGCATCGGAGATGCGCACAGATTCTCCGGCGTCGCCAAGTAGGTCACTGACTGTCATCACGGCCAGGGCTTCGATGCCCTTGACTGCGGCGATGGTGTACATCATTGCGGCTTCCATTTCGACACCGATATGACCGAGACGCTTCCAGCGGCCATAGGCGGTGGGATCTGGGTCATAGAACACGCCGCTGGTCACGATGGATCCGATGTGGGTCGTGGTTGTGGTCTCAGCGGCGAGGTCTACAGCGGTGCGCGCTAATCCGAAAGTTGCCGTGGGGGCATATCCGTTCATCTGGGCGTAGCGAAGGGGGGTAGCGTCCTCAGCGGAGGCACTGATCGCAATCACCGTGTCCCCCATGGACATCTGATCGCCGAGTCCACCGCAGGTGCCGACGCGAACCAAACGGGTGGCGCCCAACATGATCAGTTCCTCAAACACGATCCCTGAGGATGGACAACCCATGCCGGTGGTCTGCACGCTGATCGGCGCACCCTCAAAGGTTCCGGTGTAGCCGAGCAGCCCACGTTCGGCGTTGACCTGTCGAAAGCCGGGATCGAAGAAGGTCTCGGCGATGTAGGTGGCCCGGCGCGGGTCACCGGGGCACAGAACGTTCGGGGCGTAGTCGCCGGCTTCGGCACGGAGATGGATCGGCATGGCGACAGCGTAGAGAGTTCAGCGCACACATCGATACCGGTTCACGACCGTCTCAACACCGGACCGTTAGGGGGTCGCTATTCGTAGCGGGTGCGGAGTCTGACGGTGGAGAAGACTTGATCCAGCGCTGCGAACACCGGTCGGGTGGACATCAATAACTGCTGGTCCCCGGTGAGACGGATATTGCCGCTCAAAAACGCCGCTTGAGGATTGAGTTGGCCGGTGGCCACTGCCACCGCAGTGGTCCAATCCTGCTCAAACTTGACGTCCTCGGGTTCGGCCGGCCCAGCACCGAAGGTGGCGCCCTCTGGCCCTACCTGAAGGTGATAGATCACGAGGCCCTCGGGACTATCGGTCACCACCTGGGTCACACCGATCTGGTGCTCCTCACAGAGTGCGGCCAGCGTGGCGTTTTCGGCCACCTCCGCCTTTAAGGCGTCGATCCAGTCCAGGCTCAAGTAGCGCACTGTTACAGCAACTTCGTCCATTGGTTCCCTAGTCTGCCTGAAGATGGAGCGAGATCCGATTGACAAGATCCTCGGGCACGATCAGCCGGAGATAAGCGATGAAGGGTGGCATCGCACGGCCGAAGTGGACGAATGGGTGTTTGCGGCTTGGAACGCAGATGCCTCGGCCGGTGTGATCTCTGGATATCGGATCATCCACGGCGAGGGTTGGTATTGGGCCGCCGCTGTGCAAGAGGGATATCCGGTCCTGCACCTGAGCGAGTTTGGGATCGCGTTGCGTCCCGATCCGTTACTCGTCAAAGCCCACGGGCTGTGGGCCGAACACATCTGTTTGGATCCGCTACGGCAATGGTCCATCGGCAACGAAACGTTTGCGGTGGCGCTGACAGATCCTGCCGAGGCTCTTGAGCGGGGCTATGGCACTCCAACCCCGATCGGCTGCGATCTGGAGTGGTACGCCACCGATCTGCCTGAGCCCATTTCAGGGACACAGAGCGGCTTTGTTCAAGAGGGGGTGATGCACGGTCTGGTGGAAGTGATCGGAATGCCTTCGATCCAGTTCACTGAGGCGCCGGCGCGTCGGTGGCGGCGCTGGGGCACAGCACCGATGGGGCCTGTGGACATGCCGATCGCCCGAGCCCACAGCGGACTGCGGGCGGTATTCGCATTCCCTGATGACAGCGTGATCGATCTCGTAGTCACCAGCGCTGGATGGCATCGACGTGTCCCGGTGAGTCGGCGCGCAGATGGCAGGCTGGAGGATCGATGAGTTACGACCGCGACATTCTTGACGAGTTTGAACAGACCCGGCGCGCTCCGACCTACCTTGAGGTTGAGGTCAGCCTCGGTCTCGTGGTGGAGGACCGCTCGAGCGGTTTTTGTGGGGATGTGGTGCGATGGAACGCCGAAGCGGTGACGCTGCGGGATCGCTCCCAACATCTGCGGTACTTCACCTGGAAACCCGGTGGGTTTTTAATCGAAGGCCGCCCGGTCACATTGGTGCGTCCGGTGGCTGTGCCCACCGCCACCCAACAGATCAGTGCCTCCGGTTCGGTGATCACTGGAGGTTCGGCGAGCAGTCCAGGCCCGAAGTCTGCGCGAATAGCTAAGGCCAGTCGGATTTGGGTGGAGGGTCGCCATGATGCCGAACTGCTTGAGCATGTCTGGGGCACCGAACTGCGCGAGTACGGCATCGTGGTCGAGCCGTTACACGGGGCCGATGACCTTCTTGGTGTGGTCCGAGCCTTTGATCCCGGACCCGAAAGGCGACTCGGAATCCTGCTCGATCATCTGATCCCTGGCTCTAAAGAGTCCCGCATCGCAGCCGAGGTCACGGCGCGGATCCCGGCCGATCAGGTGTTGATCACGGGCCATCCGTTTGTGGATGTGTGGGCGGGGATCAGGCCGAAGGTGATGGGCCTTGAGGAGTGGCCTGAGGTTCCTCGTGGCACCGACTGGAAAAACGGACTGTGCGCAGCTCTCGGCGTCCCCCTCGAAGGGTTTTGGCCGAGGCTGCGCAACAGCGTCCGAACTTTTGCAGATCTGCGTCCCGAGCTCGTGGGAGCCGTGGAACAGCTGATCGATTTTGTGGCGTTACCCGCTGACTAAAGCAGACAGATTCAGCCTGCTGAGATCAGACGAAGGCGGGGGCGAAGATCAGGGCCACGATGGTCATGACCTTGATCAAGATGTTCATCGCCGGGCCGGAGGTGTCCTTAAACGGGTCACCAACGGTGTCGCCGACCACAGCAGCCTTATGGGCGTCAGAGCCCTTACCGCCGTGGGCGCCGCCCTCGATGTACTTCTTCGCGTTATCCCATGCGCCACCGGCGTTGGCCATAAAGATGGCCAAGGAGAAGCCCACGACCAAGGCTCCAGCGAGGAAGCCGCCCAGGGCATCCACACTGATGAAACCGATCACGAGCGGCACAACCACAGCGAGGCCGCCGGGGATGAGCATCTCGCGGAGAGCCGCCGTGGTGGAGATATCCACGCACTTCGCATACTCGGGCACTGCAGACGGATCACCTTCACGCAGACCCGGGATCTCGCGGAACTGCCTGCGCACTTCCTCGATCATCTTGTTAGCGGCACGACCCACAGCGTCGATGGTGAGTGCAGCAAACACGAAGGGCACCATGGCGCCGAGGAAGAGTCCGATAAAGACCGGCACCTGACCGACATCGAGTGAGAGCAATGTTCCCTCAGCCAAGAGTGAGGCCTCAAAGGCCTTGAACAGTGCAAGTGCGGTCAACGCTGCCGAGCCAACAGCAAAACCCTTGGCGATGGCAGCAGTGGTATTACCCAATGCATCGAGGGAGTCGGTGACTTCGCGAACCGAAGGATCGAGGTGAGCCATCTCTGCGATTCCACCGGCGTTGTCGGCGATGGGCCCGTAGGCATCCACCGAGACCACCACGCCGAGCGTGGCGAGCATGCCAATGGCGGCCACGGCAATGCCATAGATGCCAGCACCATCAGCGAGTTGTTCGCCGCCCCAATGGGCCACAGCAATACCGATGACCACGAGCACCACCGAGGCGCCCACCGACATCATCCCGGAGGAAATACCGGACAAAACGGTTGTGGCGGGGCCGGTCTCGGTCTGCTTTGCGATGTTCTTCACAGTGCGGTACTCATCAGAGGTCCAGATTTCGGCAACCTTGCCGATTCCGAAGCCAACCAGCAGTCCGCCGATCACTGATACGGCCAGACCCCACCAGTTCTCCACGAGCGCCAGGCCGTCAAAGAACACATAGCTGAGAGCGACCACAGCCACCACGGTGAGAGCCATCGCGACGTTGGTGCCACGGTGCAGGGCCTTGGACAGATCCTTGGACTCAAGGGACTCTCCCGCTCGTACAAAGAACGCACCGAGGATGGATGCGACCATACCGACGGCGGCGACGGCAAGTGGGAACACGAAGAACTCGTTGGCGCCGAGCACTGGGATTTCGGGGGTTGGCCCCAGCCCGAGGAAGGCGGCCAGCGCCAGTGGGGCGATGATCGCGCCACCATACGACTCGAAGAGGTCAGCACCCATGCCGGCCACGTCACCCACGTTGTCGCCCACGTTGTCGGCGATAGTGGCCGGGTTCCGGGGGTCATCTTCGGGGATACCCGCCTCCACCTTGCCAACGAGGTCAGCGCCGACGTCAGCAGCCTTGGTGTAGATACCGCCACCGACACGGCTGAAAAGTGCGATCGAGGACGCGCCGAGACCAAACGCGGTCACTACCTGGAAGGGCTGATCGACTTTCAGCCACTCGACAAACACGAGATAGGCCATGGACAGACCGAACAGTGCGAGACCGGCCACGGTAAAGCCCATCACTGCGCCACCCCGGAAGGCCAGCGGCAGAGCCTTATTGGCCCCTTCGATGGCGGCATGAGCGGTGCGAGCATTCGCTTTGGTGGCGATAGTCATCCCGATGAAGCCAGCGATACCGGATAACACAGCACCCGTGATGTAGCTGATTGCGCCCCAGGGACGGCCGTAGTCAAGTAAGACGAAAATCAGCACGGCCATGATGACCACGAAGCCGGTGACCCAGGTGTACTCACGTCGCAGGAAGGCCCGTGAGCCCTCCTGGATGGCGTTCATGAGTTCCACCATCCGTTCGTTACCCGGGGATTCTTTCGTTACGGCTAGGTAGAAATACCCGGCTAGTGCGAGCCCTGCGAGTGCAGAGAGCGCGGCGAGATAAGGGACAAGATCCAAGATGAAAGCCTCCTGAGGCGACGACAAGGTCCCTACATAATGGTGTAAGGGGACCCCCCGACACCAGTTTTTCGTTTCAGGTGTTTTGACACGGACCTGAAATGCACCTGAATGGCAGGTGGATTACGTCTGCTACGCAGCGATCGGAGTAGTTTGGGGTCCATGGCACAAACGCTCCGCCGTGGTCCGGTATCTGGGACCGCCGTCGCACAGAAACGCAAACGCAAACCCTTCCTTGTGGACCTGTACGCCACTGCAGTGGGCAAGAAGTACGTGATGGCGATCACCGGCTTGGCCATGATCGGCTTTGTGGTGGTCCACATGCTCGGGAACTTGAAGTTGTTCCAGGCAGAGACCAGCCCCGGTGTGTATCCGATCGATGCCTACGGCGATTGGCTGCGTTCGCTGCTGTATCCGGCTCTTCCCAAGTACGGAACCCTGTGGCTGTTGCGGGTGGGTCTGCTCGGTGCAGTGCTGTTGCACGTACATGCGGCCTACGGCTTGACAGTTATGAATCGCAAGGCACGGCCAGTGCGCTACCAAAGTTCTCGTGACTACCAGATCGCCACCTTTGCAAGCCGCTCAATGCGCTGGACGGGCATCATCGTCTTGGCCTTTATCGTCTGGCACCTCGCTGACTTGACCCTCGGCTGGGTCAACCCAGATTTCGTGTATGGCGAGGTCTACCGCAATGTTGACGCCAGTCTGTCGCGGATCCCGGTGGCCATCTTCTACATCATCGCCAATATCGCGTTGGGCATTCACTTGTTCCACGGGGTGTGGAGTTTGTTCCAGTCGATGGGTTGGAACAATCCTCGCTTCAACTCGTGGCGCCGTTCCCTGGCCACCGGTATTGCCACGGCGGTCGTTGTGGGCAATGTCTCATTCCCGATTGCAGTGCTGGCCGGCGTGGTCAGCCATCCCAGCGTCTAATCCGCACCTATCCGCACCTATCCGATAGATCCTGAGCGAAAGAGCACCGATGAGCATCAATCTCGACTCCAAGATCCCCGCCGGTCCACTGGCGGACAAGTGGGACAACTACAAGTCCGACGAGAAACTCGTTAACCCGTCCAATAAGCGCAAGTTCAAGATCATCGTGGTCGGTACCGGTTTGGCCGGCGCCTCGGCCTGTGCGACCTTGGCGGAACTTGGCTATCAGGTGGAAGCATTCACCTTCCACGACTCGCCACGCCGGGCCCACTCCATTGCCGCTCAGGGTGGCATTAATGGAGCGAAGAACTACCGCGGCGATGGGGACTCGGTTCATCGCTTGTTCTACGACACCATTAAGGGCGGCGACTTCCGCTCCCGTGAGTCCAACGTGCACCGTTTGGCGCAGGTATCGGTGGACATCATCGATCAGATGGTGGCCCAAGGGGTTCCATTTGCCCGTGAGTACGGCGGCATGCTCGACAACCGCAGTTTCGGTGGCGCACAGGTCAGCCGGACCTTCTACGCCCGAGGCCAGACCGGCCAGCAGTTGTTGCTCGGCGCCTATCAGCAGATGGCCTCTCAGGTGGGTCTCGGCAACATCAAGCTCTGGAACCGCATGGAACTCGTGGACGTGGTGGTGGTGGACGGCCAGTGTGCCGGCATCGTCACCCGTGACCTGATGACCGGGGAGATCATCTCCCACGCCGCCCACGCAGTGGTGCTCGCCACCGGTGGCTACGGCAATGCCTTCTTCTTGTCCACTAACGCAATGGCTTGCAATGTCACTGCGGCCTGGCGGGCCCATCGCAAGGGTGCGGCTTTCGCGAATCCGTGTTACACCCAGATCCACCCAACCTGCATCCCGCAGTCCGATGACTTCCAATCCAAGTTGACGCTGATGTCGGAATCCCTGCGCAACGACGGCCGAGTGTGGGTGCCAGCAGTCGCAGGCGATGAGCGGGCACCGCACCTGATCCCCGAAGCCGAGCGCGACTATTACCTCGAGCGCCTCTATCCCTCTTTCGGGAACCTGGCGCCACGCGACATTTCCTCCCGGGCCGCCAAGCGGGCCGTGGACTCGGGCCGAGGCGTGGGACCGTTGAAGAATGGCGTCTATCTCGATTTTGCCGATGCGATCGGTCGCCTCGGTAAGTCCGTGGTGGAGGAGCGGTACGGCAACCTGTTTGAGATGTACGCCCGGATCACCGGCGAGGACCCGTACACGGTCCCGATGCGGATTTACCCGGCCTCCCACTACACGATGGGAGGGGTGTGGGTGGACTACGAACTGATGACCACCATCCCTGGTCTGTACGCAGCCGGCGAAGCGAACTTCTCCGATCACGGTGCGAATCGTCTCGGCGCCTCGGCGTTGATGCAAGGTCTAGCCGATGGCTATTTCGTGCTGCCGTACACCATCTCGAACTACTTGGCTCCGATGCTGAACAAGGCCATCCCCGACACCAATCATGAGGCCTTCAAACTGGCCGAGCGTGAGGTGAAGGATCGCTACTCCCGGTACATGTCCATCGGTGGGCGCAGGTCGCCGGATTATTTCCACCGCGAGGTCGGCAAGATCATCTGGGACTACTGCGGCATGGAGCGCAACCAGACCGGTCTTGAAAAAGCATTGTCAGAACTCCCCGCTCTGTACGAGGAGTTCAAGACGGACCTGCGGGTCACCGGGGACTCCGAGAGCATGAACCAGACCCTTGAGAAGGCCGGTCGCGTGGACGACTTCTTCCAGTTGGGCATGCTGATGTGTAAAGACGCCCTCGACCGTGAGGAGTCATGCGGGGGTCACTTCCGATCCGAGCATCAGACCGAAGAGGGCGAGGCGTTGCGCGATGACGACAACTTCGCCCACGTGTCCGCTTGGGAATGGAGCGGTGACCCCACCGCACCGATCCTCCACAAAGAGAATCTTGAATATGAAGTCGTCAAACTGCAGACCCGGAGCTACAAGTGAGCCACTCCCTCAAAAACCTCAAACTCAAGATCTGGCGTCAAAAGGGCCCCGAGGATAAGGGTCGCTTCGAGACCTACGACATCCCGGAAATCTCCGACGAGGCTTCGTTCCTTGAGATGCTCGACATATTGAACGAGCGCCTGATCACGGATAACACCGAGCCGGTCTCCTTCGATCACGACTGCCGAGAAGGCATCTGTGGCACATGCTCGTTGATGATCAATGGTCAGGCCCACGGCCCGCAGCGGGCCTCAGCCACCTGCCAGTTGCATATGCGGACGTTTAAGAGTGGCGATGAGATCGTCATCGAGCCGTGGCGGGCCAGTGCGTTCCCGATCATCAAAGACTTGATGGTGGACCGTTCGGCTTTTGACCGGATCATTGAGTCGGGTGGTTTCATTACCGCAGCCACCGGCGGGGCCCCTGACGCAAACCTGATCCCGATCCCGAAGCCTGTGGCTGATGCGGCGATGGACTCTGCAGCCTGCATCGGTTGCGGTGCCTGCGTGGCGGCCTGCCCGAACGGTGCAGCAAATCTCTTCACCGCTGCGAAACTGACCCACCTCAACTTGTTGCCCCAAGGCCAAGCGGAGCGCTTCAAGCGGTCCGAGGCAATGGTGGAGACCATGGACTCTTACTTTGGGTCCTGCACCAACCACGGTGAGTGTGAGGCGGCCTGCCCGAAGGAGATCTCGGTCGACGTGATCGCGATGATGAACTCGGACTATCGCAAGGCCAAGATCACAAACCGCAAGACTCTGTCACGCACCTGATCTGTTTCGCCCCCGTCAGGTTCTCAAGATTGCGTAGCGGTAGGTGTTGCACACGGAGATCACTCCGTGTGGGCCCTGAGCGTTAAGGCGCAGACATATCTCTAGTTCGTCAACCTCCGGTGGCGTGTGAAAGTGCACCTTGCCAACGAGAACGCAGGCATCTGCATCAATGTTCCCTTGGAATGTCCAGGGTTCTTTCGCACCGGTGATCTCTACCTGCAGGTGTGCTTCGGCGATCTCCCAGGCGAGGTCGTTCACCACATGTACCCGCAGATGGTGCCTTACCCCGGGGGGCAGAGGATCCTCAAGAAGATCGGCAATCGGAAGCACCGGGGCACATGCGGCCCGTAGCGCGTCATAGCCCAGGGTTGGGTGGTGCAGATGGTCGATGACGGCGTGAGAGATGGTGGGGGCCGGAGCGGTAAGGCTAAATAGGCAGAACCCCCCGGTGGGTTGATACTTGAGGCGCCGCAAGGTCTCCACATATGTTCGGATCAGATCGGCTTGATAGGCCTGCGTGGCCTGACGCCACTGATGGAAGTCCCGGTAGCGCTCGGTGGGGAAACGGGCCTGGAGGATCTCCACATCGGCGCCATGGCGGTCGCGTAAGCGCTCCCAGTCAAGATCGGGCCAACGTTCCGTGGAGATGAAATCAGCGGACTCGGGGATGGCTTGGGCGCCGAACTCCGAAACGAAACGCACCCGGCGCGGGATGGCTCGGGCCATTGGGATCAGGTCCCGGGCCTGACCATGGGTCCACCCCAACCACAGGTGACTGTCGGTTCCTTCGAGCAGCGGCAGGTGAGGGGCAACCCCTGAGTGAGGGACGCACGGGCGAGTGGGATCGGCGCGCTCCACCACCCGTTTAACGAAACGATCCAGCACGGTGCGATTCCACGAGGGCAGTTGCTCCCGTACCTGATGCCGAAAGCGGCCTGAAAGATTACGGGAGCGGGGATCGGCCCGGGGGGTCCGACCCGAAGGATCATCGTGAGCCGACCACATCACGATCGAGGGATGGTGGCCGAGTCGATCTACGGCGGCCCGGGCGTGATTTAGGGCTTTGGTGCGCACGCTGCGGGCGTAGCGGGCGCTCAGGCCTAGATCCTGAAGGATCAGGATCCCCATTCGATCCGCCGCCGCGTACAGATGATCCGACGCAATGTGGGAATGAACCCGCACCAGATCCAGTCCAGCCTGTGCTGCGAGATGAAGATCGGCCACGATCTCGGGTTCGGTTGCGTTGGCGATATCGAGCCGTGTCGGGGGCAGGTTCGCCCCCTTCAAGAAGATCCTCTGGCCATTCACTGAGCAGATCCACTGATCCCAGGCCACCTCTCGGAATCCGGTCCAACGTGATGCGGAATCGCTCAGGCGGCCCTCGTGATAGATCTCGACCACTACCTCACTCAGCGGTTGATCACCCAGCGAGTGTGGCCACCACAGGGCTGGCTCGGGAATATCAAGACCCCAGGCCACCTCGTTCTGTCCGGTTGCCAGAAGGTGTTCGGTTTCGGCCACCGCCCGGCCGTCAACAGAGGTACGCAGTCGGATGCGGCGATTCGCATCAGCATCGAGCACCACATTTACTAATAGGTGGGCTCGGGCCTCATCAGCGTCTCGGCAGACCACTCGCAGGCTGTGGACACTGACCGGCCCGGTGTCGCGAATGATCACTGGCCCTCGAATACCACCAGGATTCCATTCGGAGTCGATGCCCGGTGCGGCCTGAAAAGCGCCGCTCAAAGTGCGCTTAGTAAGGACTGGGGACTGAGGGGGTGAGGACACCTCGACCAGGATGTGATGGTCGGAGTCGAGGCCAGACAGGGCCGTGATCTCAAACTGGTGGTTCTCGGCGTAGCCCTCAAGGTCACCCAGATAGGCGCCATCAAGCCAGACATCACCCTCGGAAAATATGCCGTCGATCCCGAGCCATCGGCGGCGTCCAGGCTCGGGTGGTTCGATGGAAAACTCCCGGCGGTAAAGCACCGGGCCGTGGGAGTGGGCAAACAGAGCAGAGGTCTGCCAGTGGCCGGGCACCGAGGCCTCGATCCAGTCCTGCTCATCGATGGCGCTGCTCGTACCTAACAGCGCATCACGGCGTCGATCGTCGCTGGAGATGGCTGCACGCCATTGGCCACCAAGATCCACATCCGAATCGTAGCCCGGCCAGGCTTCAGCTGATCCGGACACGGACTGGTGAGGGCTTTGGTCGGTACTGTGAGCCCCGATGAGATCATCTCGCCTGACTTCTGCGGCCAACATGGTGGATCGCAGAGCCTTCCGTGAAGGTTTCCCACTGTTTGTGCCAGCGATTCCGTTTGGTCTGGTGATCGGGGTAGCGGCGATGACCTCGCAGATGCCTGCCGCCGGTGGGTGGCTGACATCAGTGGTCATCTTCGGTGGGGCATCGCAGTTGGCGACTGTGACCCTTGCAGGCACGGCATCGATCTGGGCGGTGATGCTTGCTGCGTTGGTGATCAATAGCCGCCACCTGATGTACTCCGCGGCCCTGTCGAGTACCTTTTCTCGTCAGCCACGCTGGTTTGCCGTGCTCGGGCCGTTCGTATTAATCGATCAGGTTTTCGCGCTGATGGCTACCAAGACCCATCTCGAACCGACCGAGTTCCGGCGCTACTACATCACGGTCGGGCTATTTTTCTATCTGACTTGGATCCTTGTGGTGTCGGTGGGGATGATGCTCGGGCCGGTGATTCCTGTCTCGTGGAGATTGGATGTGGCTCCAGCCTTGATGTTCACCGGGTTGGTGGTGCTCGCCATCGATCGTTCGCCGGCCTTAGTCGCAGCCATTGTTGGGGGCAGTGTCGCTTACCTCGGCATCAACCTCCCCGAACGGCTCGGAATCGTGGCCGGTGCGGTGGCTGGGGTTGCTGCAGGCGGTGTCGCAGAGATGATCGCAATGCGGCGGGGTGAACGATGAACATCATGGAAACAGTGCTCGTGCTCGGGGTGATCGCGATCGGAACATATGTGGCCCGCGCTGTGCCGATTTTGATGTTGGCGGGGCGGGTGCTGCCAGTGCCGGTGCAGTTGGCTCTGCGCAATGTGGGCCCGGCTGTGCTGTCGGCTCTGATCGTGGTGTCGATTTCTACGAGTTCGTTCTCCCCAGGAATCCAGGTTGCCGAGGTAGTGGCTCTGGTCGTGGCCGGGATCGTGGCCCGGTGGCGACGCAATCTGATTTGGGCTACTGGGGCCGGTTTGGTCGCGTTGTGGATCGGTCTGTGGTTGTTCTGATCAGACGGTACGTTCCAGTTGCGTAGCGACACGCCATGGGTGTTGCAGGGCTCCCGCAACGCAGATGGCGGTCAGCACGGCTAGTTTCGTCCCATGGGACCACAGGCCACCACGATTGCAGAACTCCGAGCCTCAGGCTGGGTATCACGACCCGTCAAAGATGAGATTAGGGCTAACGCTGTACTGCGGATCGCCGCCGGCCAGCCCTTGTTTGAGGGGGTGCTCGGCTACGAAGAGACCGTGATGCCGCAGTTAGAAAACGCAATTCTTGCTGGCCATGACGTGATTTTCCTTGGCGAGCGCGGTCAGGCCAAGACCCGGATGATCCGGTCCTTGACCGGTTTGCTCGACGAGTGGATGCCGATCATCACCGGTAGCGAGATTAACGACGATCCCTATCAGCCGATCTCTCGGTATGCCCGGGATCTCGTGGCTCTCCACGGTGAGGAAACGGCCATCGAATGGGTGCATCGCGATCAGCGCTTTGGTGAAAAACTCGCCACTCCTGACACGTCGATTGCGGACCTGATCGGTGAGGTAGATCCGATCAAGGTCGCGGAGGGTCGTTACCTGTCTGATGAGCTGACTCTGCATTACGGCCTCGTACCGCGCACGAACCGCGGGATTTTTGCGATCAACGAGCTGCCTGATCTTGCCGAGCGGATTCAGGTGGGCATGTTGAACGTTCTTGAAGAGCGTGATGTCCAGATCCGCGGATACAAGATCCGCCTTCCCCTTGACGTGATGCTGGTGGCCTCAGCGAACCCGGAGGATTACACCAATCGAGGTCGGATCATCACGCCGCTCAAAGATCGCTTTGGCAGTCAGATCCGGACCCATTACCCCCTCGACGTAGAGCTCGAATACGAGATTATGTGCCAAGAAGCCCGACCTCAAGATGGGGGTGGGGCCGTGGACGCAAACGGCGAGCCGGTGGGGTCAGCACAGGTTCCTGAGTATTTGGGCATGGTGGTTGCCACCTTTAGCCACCTGGCTCGGGCCAGCAGTCACGTGAACCAGCGCAGTGGAGTTAGCGTGCGCCTCAGCGTGGCAAACCTAGAGGCGCTGGCTGCGAATGCGCTTCGCCGAGGGGTCCGCAGCGGAGAGCGCCTCAGCGTGGCTCGGATCGATGACCTTGAGGCGCTCGCTGCGAGCTCCATTGGCAAAATCGAGATCGAGTCCCTTGAGGAGGGTCGCGAGGGTGTCGTTTTTGACAACCTGCTCAAGTCCGCAGTGCTGACGGTATTCAAAGAGATGATCCCGATGGAGATGATCCTCCCTGTAGTCAGCGCCTTTGAGGAAGGGGTCGTGGCCCACACCGGATCGGACATGAGTTCCTCCCAACTCGCTGCGCTGCTCACTGAGGTTCCGGCCCTGGCCGGCCCCGTGGCGGTGCTCACCGGTGGGGATCCCACTCCGGCGGTGGTGGCTGCAGCGGTGGAGTTCGTGCTCGAAGGCCTGCACCTATCGAAGCGTTTAAACAAAGATGCGCTCGGCGCACGGGCCACCTACCGTGGCCGGCTCTAGATAAACGGAGACCGGGTCCAAAGTTCGCCGGTGTCGTTGCGGTCGGTCTGCACCGGAACACCGCTGAGTTGGACGATCTCGATTGGGCCGGGGAATCCTCGCAATTCCACTTCGCCGCGAGGGGTCGCGACAACACCCTCGGGAAGGCGATCGAGGTGCATAGTGGGCATGAGCACGTCCACACCCTTGGCGTGATCGCACAGCCTCGCTGCCATATTCACCGCTGACCCGATGTAGTCGTCACCTTCAAACAACAAGGCATGGCCCGTCGCGATCCCGGCTCGAAGCTTGAGCGGGGCACAGACATTTGTAGCTCGATGTTCAAGTTCCATGGTGAAGGCGATCGCATCGGTGGCGTCCACGGCCACGATCATGCAGCCATCACCGAGCCACTTCGCGATCCGCACCCCACGATCTGAGGCCACCTCGCGCACGATGGAACGGAAAGTGCTGAGCAGTCGGCCCGCAGCGTCATCGCCAAATGCGGCGGTGTAGTTCGTGAATCCAGAGAGATCCACGAAGACGAAGGTGCGCGGTACACGCATGGCCCTAACTATATGTCGCTGGAGCCCGCGTGGGCGGGGACGGAAGAGAGCGAGTACCGTCACGAGATGGCCTCACGGTTTAGTTATTCGCGTTGGGATGGCACACAGCGAGGTTTTGATCTCGATGCTGATGCGGTGTTTGAGGAG
This sequence comes from Ilumatobacteraceae bacterium, assembly GCA_018401375.1. GTDB lineage: Bacteria > Actinomycetota > Acidimicrobiia > Acidimicrobiales > Ilumatobacteraceae > M30B72. Next base: position 66,080 of record JAGYKR010000001.1, read on the forward strand.
CTGACGGACGAACTGCTCTATCACGGCGATGTGAACTCTGCTCTGCGTCGGATGATGCAAGAAGGCATGACAGATCGCAATGGTGACCGGATCAAGGGACTGCGCGAGATCCTCGAGCAACTGCGGGCCAAGCGAGCTGAGAAACTTGCTCAGCACGATCTCGGCGGCGTGTACGACGAGATTTCCCGGGAACTTGACGACATCGTGGACGAGGAGCGTCATGCAATCGACAACGCCCTGCGTGAAGCCCAAAGCTCTGGTGATCAGCGCCGAGCGGACACCGCTGAACAGACCGCCACAGACAGAAATCTGCAGCTCGACTTGATGCCTTCAGACCTCGCTGGCAAGGTCCGTGATCTGCAGAACTACAACTTCGAATCCGCCGAGGCGGCCCGCCGATTTGAAGAGATGTTGGACCGACTCCGCCAACAGTTGGCTCAGCAGATGGTGGATCAGATGACCGGCGCCATGTCGCAGATGACCGAGGCGGACATGGCCCGGATGAAAGACATGCTCGGCGCTTTGAACGAGATGCTCGAACGCCACGCCAATGGCGAGGATCCGCGTTTCGAAGAATTCATGGAGCAATACGGGGACTTCTTTGATGGTGACCCCCAAACCCTGGAGGAACTGCTCGAGTCCATGGCCGAGCGGATGGCGGCGATGCAAGCCATGTTGAACTCGATGACTCCCGAGCAGCGCGCTCAGTTGCAGTCGTTATCGGAGCAACTCATGGAGGATCTCGATCTGCGTTGGCAGATGGATCAGCTCGGATCGCATCTTCAGTCAATGTTCCCGCAGATGGGCTGGCAGCAGTCGTACGAATTCAGCGGGGATGACCCGATGGGCATGGGTCAAGCATTGTCCACTATGGCTGAACTCGGGGAGATGGATCAGCTCGAGAATCTGTTACGTAACGCCACTTCGCCGGGGGCGCTGGCCGAGGCCGATATGGACCGGGTCCGTGAGTTGATGGGCCCCGATACAGCTGAGGCGCTCGAGCGTTTGGCCGAGTTAACCAAGATGCTGACCGAGGCTGGTCTCATCGAGCACACTGAAGGTCGTCTGGAGTTGACCCCGAAAGGGATGCGAGCCATCGGCTCCAATGCACTTCGGGACCTGTTCTCACAACTCACTAAGGAGTCGGTCGGGCAGCATCAAATCAATCGGATCGGTCAAGGTCATGAGCGGACCTATGACACCAAGGCCTATGAATATGGGGACCCGTTCCAACTAGATCTCCACCGCACGATTCGCAACGCGCTGCGGCGCAGCGGGCCGGGCACCCCAGTGAGCCTGTCTGCTGAGGACTTTGAGATTGAGCAGACCGAACACTTGACCCGCTCGGCCACCGTGCTGATGCTGGACCTGTCAATGTCGATGCCGATGCGCGATAACTTCTTGCCGGCCAAGAAGGTGGCCATGGCGCTGCATCACCTGATCTCTTCGCAGTTCCCACGGGATTATCTCGGCCTCGTGGGGTTTTCGGAGACCGCTCGCATCGTGACTCCCGAGCAACTTCCGGAGGTGTCCTGGGATTTCGTGTACGGGACCAACATGCATCACGGGTTCATGCTCGCCCGGCAGTTGTTATCCAAGCAGACAGGTAACAAACAGATCATCATGATTACCGACGGGGAGCCGACTGCTCATTTGCTGAATTCCGGTGAGGTGTATTTCAACTATCCGCCGGTGCGTGAGACGGTGGAAGCCACCTTGCGGGAGGTTCTGCGCTGTACCAAAGAGGGGATTCGGATCAATACCTTCGTGCTCGATGTGACCACGGCGCTGCGCGCCTTCATTGAGCAGATGACCCAGATCAATCGCGGTAGAGCATTCTTCACGACGAATTCTGATCTCGGAGATTACGTGCTCGTGGACTTCATCCAACAGCGGCGGGAACGCTCCCGCGGCCGAAGAGCCGGATGAGGGATATCCCTCCTTTGGATAGCGGCGATCAAAAGACTTTCTCTGTCTGCCCAGCGTAGAGGTTTCAGAAATACGCACTTGCGCATACGTGATCTGATATGGGACGATATCGTTCGTGTAACTACATCAGTGTGATTTGAACACGACCCATTCTTGGCGCGGTGATCTGCAGCCTCGAGGGGCCATGGTCAAGGGCGTTAGATCGGGGAGAACTCATGGACGAAGATTTCAGCTTGGTGGGAACCATCAACGAGGCATGGCACGATCAGGCCAACTGTCTGGGGGTGGACCCGGACCTATTCTTTCCCGAACGTGGTGCATCAACTCGTGAAGCTAAAGAGGTCTGTCGCGGCTGCGTTGTGCGAGTGGACTGCTTGGAGTTCGCTCTTCAAAATGGTGAGAAGTTTGGTATTTGGGGCGGACTCTCAGAGCGTGAGCGCCGGCGCATCCGCAGGCAGCGGGTCCAGGAGTCGCACGAGTCGGTCGGAGCCTGAAGCCCGAACAGCGGCCCGGTGAGTCGGCCCGGTGAGTCGGCCCGGTCAGTTAGACAGCGTCAGGTTCAGCCAGCGACAAGTTCAAGGCGGCGACGCTTAAGTATCCGGCGTCGCTCACGCTCGCTACACCCGCCCCACACCCCGTGTTCGATCCGGTTCTCAAGGGCGTAGTCCAAGCATTCGTTGATCACCGGGCACGACGCGCAAATCTTGCGGGCACGGTCCACACCCGCTCCATCAGAGGGGAAGAACTTGTTCGGCGGATAGAGCCGACAGGAACCCTCGGCCATCCAGGCTGTGACCGATTCGGGGTCAGATCCTTGGTTGACGGGCATGGCGGCCAGGGCCTGCGTGGCGGACCGGCCAGTGCTCGTGTGGGTGTTGTTGGTGCGGTTCTCGTTCATGTGATCTCCTGCCCCTCCTCGCCCTTTTTGGATTTTTCGAGCTGCGAGATCTGACGACTGGGGGGCGTCGAAAGTTCCCGGAACACTTCCTTGCTTAACATAAATGTAACCTTGTGTCGAGGTCATTCATGTGAGCTCAAACGAGATAAACCCTGCTCTTACGATTGATTTACCTTGTCCTTACCGAGGTTTGGAATCAGGGTGACGGGGATTTGAGAGTGCGTTTGTCACGATTTCGTAATATTTAGGTCGGCGCCATTGTGGGGCGATCGAGCACTCACGCTGTGCACCGGTCCTCAGGCGGTAGAATCTCGGCCATGAGCGTGAATCCCGAAGAGGCGCCCCGCGCCCATGCCCGCATCGCCTATCTCGGCCCGGTGTCCCCGCATTGGGAGATTTACGGAGACTGGGGGGATCGCTCGCTCCTCGAGTCATTCCGGGCCAGAGCTCTGGCCCGACTCGTACTCTTGACACGGGATGATCCGCAGTTCCGTCGTAATCGTGAGCGGGTCAATCGTGACGCCGAGCGTGAGTTGATTTCTCTTGAATGGGATCTGGGCATTTCGGAAACAGTCGGTTAACAGCCTCGGTGCGGCGGCGTTCTCTTGCTACGGTGCGCTCTCACAGGTCCTCAGATGTCCTGTCGTAGTTTGGGATTGAGGGTGAAGAGTTGGAGACGCAGGATCAAGAGTGGGAGGACTCGTTAGAGCAGCCGCGCCTTTTTGATGTGCGGATCCTCAACCGTGAGTTGAGTTGGCTGGACTTCAACGATCGGGTTCTCTCCATGGCCGCGGAGACAGGCATTCCACTGCTTGACCGAGCCAGGTATCTGGCCATCTTCTCATCGAACCTCGATGAATTTTTTCAGGTGCGCGTCGCCGCCCTGCGCGACCAGATTGCAGCGGGGATCGAAACTCCTGCCGCCGATGGGCGGACCCCTCTCCAACAGATGGAAGAGGTGGGTCTCCGGGTGAATGAGCTCATCGCTCGGCAAGAAGATCTGTTCCTCGACGAACTCCGACCGGCTCTGGCTGCTGTCGGGGTGCGGATCGTTGGATGGAAGGACCTGACATCGGACGAGAAGTCGCTGATGGCCGAATACTACGAAAACCGGATCTTCCCGGTTTTAACACCGCTCGCTGTGGATCCGGGCCACCCATTCCCGTACATCTCCGATCTCGCTTTATCCATCGCAGCGACCGTGGCAGATCCCGACAGTGCTGAAGAGCGTTTCGTGCGCCTCAAGGTGCCGGATTTGTTCCCTCGACTCATCGAGGTAGGCAATGGCCGACTTCTCCCAGCCGAAGATCTGATCGCCGCTCATCTCCACACCTTGTTCATGGGGATGGTGGTCACCGAATGGTCCACTTTTCGGGTGACTCGTAACGCTGACCTCACCCTCGAGGAAGAGGAAGCCGAGGACCTCCTCGAAGCCGTGGAAATGGAGTTGCGCAGACGGCGGTTCAAGCGCCCAGTCCGCCTTGAGGTCCACGAGTCGATGAGTGCTGAGATGACGGCACTGTTGGTCAGAGAGTTAGATCTTGATCAGCGCAACGTGTCGCGCCATCGGGCGTTGTTGGATCTCGCTCGCCTTGAAGTGTTGGCCTCTTTGAATAGGCCCGATCTCAAAACTGTTCCGTGGACTCCGGTGACCGCCGGCCGTTTACTAGTGGTTGAGGACAGTGATCGATCGATCTTTTCTGTGATCAGGGATCGTGCCCTGCTGGTTCATCACCCCTACGAGAGTTTTGCCTCCAGCGTGGAGGCATTCGTCGCTAGCGCCTCAGAGGATCCGCGGGTTCAGAGCATCAAGATGACGCTCTATCGTGCTGGAGGAGATAGCCCGATCATCCGCAGTCTGATTGAGGCGGCGGAACGCGGGGTGCAGGTGGCGGTGCTTGTGGAACTCAAGGCCAGATTTGATGAGGCCACCAATGTCCAATGGGCCCGCCAACTCGAGCGGGCCGGGGTGCACGTGGTTTATGGCATGGTGGGACTCAAGACCCACTGCAAGGTGGCCCTCGTCGTACGTGACGACGGCGATCAGTTGCGGCGGTACTGCCACATCGGCACTGGCAACTACAACTCTAAGACGGCCCGCATATATGAGGACCTCGGGTACCTGACCTGTGATCAGCGCATCGGGGCGGACGCCGGCCATCTGTTTAATCACCTCACCGGTTACAGCCGATCGGAAAGCTACGACACGTTGATTGTGGCTCCCCGAGACCTGCGTGGCCGGCTCTATGACCTGATCCGTAACGAAGCCGCCCATGGCTCCGAGGGTCGAATCATGATCAAGTGCAACTCGATTGCCGACTCGGGCATGATCGAAGCCCTCTATGAGGCCTCGGCCGCAGGGGTGAAGATTGAGATGATTGTGCGCGGGGTGTGTGGTCTTCGGGCAGGGGTGCCGGGCCTGTCGGAGAACATCACCGTTCGCAGTGTGCTCGGGCGCTATCTCGAGCACAGTCGGATCTATCGGTTCGGTCACGGGCACGCCGATGGTGGGGTACTGCATTTGATCGGTTCAGCGGATTTGATGCCCCGCAACCTTGATCGCCGGGTCGAAGTGCTCGTGCCGATCGATCACCCACGCCACCGCGAGTGGTTGGACCAGACGTTGACCTTCCTGTCATCTTCAGAAGTGGTGCGATGGGAGCTGGGCCCCGATGATCGTTGGCGGAGACGTGGTCCAGAGGACCGTTTTAGCCCTGATGCCCAAGAGATGATGTACCGCTGGACAGTGGCCCGACAACAGCAGACACGCCGACCTAATCTGGCCTGAGTGGATTATGGATTGTGACCGCCCGGGTCGATGACCGTCCGGGCTCATTCATCTTGCGGCTGGCTCTCGTTCATCTAGAGTCCACCTAAAGACGACTTTCCTGACACTTCGGCTACCTAGGTTTCTTCACGATGAGCACAGAACTGCGAACTGGTTTCCAGGCGGATCTCCACGATCTGCGCCAAGGGGTAGCCCTCTTGGCAGCTTCGGTGACCGAACTGGTCCCCCGGGTCACCATGGTGCTTCTCGATCAGGATCTCGAAGGCGCCGAATATGTGATCTTGGGTGACGATGAGATCGATGCCCGGTCCATCGATCTCGAGGAGCGGGCCTTGACCATCTTGGCCCTTCAGGCCCCCGTTGCTTCGGATCTGCGGGAACTGATTGCGGTGCTCAAGATCGTGGCCGAGGTGGAACGCTCCGCCGACCTTTGTGTGAACATCTGTAAGGCCGCCCGACGGATCCACGGTCACACCCTTGATCCGCGGATTCGCGGTGTTGTCCAAAAGATGGGTCAGCAAGCCCAACACCTCTTCAAAGAGGCAACCGAGGCCTATCTGCATCATGATTCCACTCGAGCCGCAGCGCTGAACGATATGGATTCGTTACTCGATGACCTGCAGCGTGAGCTGATCCATGTGATCTTTGAGAGCCATGCTCGTGATCACATTGACCTCCAAGTAGCGGTACAGATGGCCTTGGTAGCGAGGTTTTTTGAGCGGATCGGGGATCATGCCGTCAACATCGGGGAGAAAGTGCGTTATGTGGCCAACGGTTGGTTACCTGAACATGCCGGAGCCGCCCGCTTCAACGCACGTCGCGAGGATGATGAGTGAGATCAACTTCCAGGTTCTTGGCGCAGAGCAGGGGGCAGTCGTCAGTGACCGCCGTTGGTCAGACCGATGCTGAGATCCTTGAACAGGTGGCACGGCTGACAGCAGTGGTGGATGGCCTCAGCACCGCCGTGGTGATCTGCGATTCGACAGGACAGGTCACCCATCGCAATCTTGTGGCCAAGGTGATGCACGGGACCCATTCGGGACTGCTGATCGAAGAGGTGATCGATAGGCATCTCGCAGTGGCGACCCACCAACATTCCGAACTGCTCGCCGCCGAGGAGTTGGACTTGTTTGGTCCGCCTCGGCAGGTGATGGTGGTGCGAGCGATGCGCTTAGACCACGGCGGAGCTTATGCCTTGATTGAGGACGTCACCGAGCGACGTCGGATCGATTCGGTGCGGACCGATTTTGTGGCCAACATCAGCCACGAACTCAAAACCCCTGTTGGTGCATTGGCGGTTTTGGCAGAGACTCTCGTGGAGGAGGAAGACCTCGACATCGTGCGGCGGATATCTGCGCGTTTGTTTGAGGAGGCCCACCGGGCTGCGCACACGATTGATGATCTGCTGGAACTCTCCCGTATCGAACTCGATGGAGGCCGGTACACCGAGTCGGTCAACGTGGCCGAGGTGGCTGCGGCCGCCCTCGTACGCGCCGCACCGTTATCGGAAGGGAATCAAATTGCCGTCGAGGTACAGATCGATGGCCCTTTGACCTTGCGTGCCAACCGCCGCCAGTTGGAATCCGCGCTCGGAAACCTGGTGGAGAACGCTGTGAAATATTCCGAATCCGGTACCACCGTGACTGTGGAGTGCCGCTTGCAGGGCACGTATATCGACTTCGTGGTAAGTGATCAAGGAGTGGGAATCCCGGTCCAGGATCTGGATCGGATTTTTGAGCGGTTCTACCGAGTGGATAAGGCGCGCAGTCGGGGCACCGGCGGTTCCGGGCTTGGACTTGCGATCGTTCGCCATGTGGCCACCAATCATCGTGGTGAGGTGTTGGTCTCCTCTGAGGAAGGCCGCGGAAGCCGATTTACCCTTCGGATCCCGCATCGAATCCCAGACAGGCTCGAAGATCGAGAATCAGAGTCAGAGTCAGAGTTTTCATCTGACCAATTCACGACAACTCGTAACCCCCCTCACGAGGAGCGCAACTCACCGTCATGACATCGCCCAAAGTTTTGGTCGTCGAGGACGAACCCGGTTTCATCGATGCATTGCAAATCGGCTTGACTCGCGAAGGATTCATCGTCCACGTAGCCACCGACGGGGTGACCGCTCTCGAGATGTTCGAATCCGTTCAACCCGATGTGATCCTGCTCGATGTCATGCTGCCGAAGGCGAGCGGTATCGATGTCTGTCGTCAGATCCGGATGCGCAGTTCGGTGCCAATCATTATGGTGACCGCCAAGGGCGGAGAGATTGACACGGTGGTCGGCCTTGAGGTCGGCGCAGATGATTACGTCACGAAGCCGTATCGGATCCGTGAGTTGGTTGCTCGGATGCGCGCGGTGATGAGGCGAAAACCCTCCGAGCGATCTGTCGATCTCTCTTCGGAAGCCATCGAAGTGGGACCGGTGGTGCTTAATCCTGTCGAACACCTTGTCACCTTAAGAGGCGAGCCAGTGGCTATGCCGCTGAAAGAGTTTGAACTGTTGCACTTGTTGTTGGCTAACGCCGGTCGGGTGCTGCCTCGAGACCTGTTGATTGACCGGGTCTGGGGTAACGATTACGTGGGAGATACCAAAACGCTTGATGTTCACATCAAACGTTTGCGCTCCAAACTGGAATCAGATCCGGGAACCCCGCAGATGATTGTCACGATCCGTGGTCTCGGCTACAAGTTTGAGCGCTCCACGTCTTGAGCGCCCCGGCTCACACCGAGCCACCTAGCATCGGTTCGAGTGAGTCCCGCCCCCACATCTTCCTCGCCGTTTCGGCGCCTGGCTGCCGTGCATGCGGCAATGCTGGCAGGCGAGGCGACGATGGTGGTCGCGCTGGCGGATTCGTTCTTTTTTGATGTTGACCTCGATGCGGCCCGATCAAGGATCCTGACGTTCTTACTGGTCAGTTTCGCCCCATTCATCTTGGTAGCGCCGTTGATCGGACCGGTGATCGACCGGATCCGTGGTGGCCGCCGTTTCGTGGTGCAGATCGTGGCTGTTCTGCGGATCCTCATACAGATTGCGATGATCCGGTACTCCGGTGAGGTCGCTCTGTTCGCATTGGTGTTTGGGGCCTTAGTCCTCCAGAAGACCTACACGATCTCTAAATCGGCGCTGGTTCCCTCGGTGGTGCGCAGCGATCGTGAGTTAGTGGAGGCCAACTCCAAGCTTGGGTTGATCGCCGGGATCACCGGCGCAGTGGCGGTGATCCCGGCGGGTGCCTTGCAGATCCTGTTCGGCACCCCGGTGACCTTGGCTTTTGGTGCGGTCCTCTTCCTCGGAGCCCTTGCCGCAGCGATCAAGCTGCCCCAAGAGGTTCTGATTTCTGCCTCCTCCCGGGTTCGTGGTCGAGGTTTTGAGGTTTCGCCGGGGATGCGTGCGGGCGGTGATGCATTGTTGATGCTGCGCGGGTCAGCGGGATTCTTGATGTTCCATCTTGCGTTCTGGCTACGCGGTCAAGAGCGCGGAACCTTGTGGTTTGCTCTGGTTGTGGTGGCCTCCACGGCGGGAACCATGCTCGGGAACATCTCTGGACCGCGGCTGCGCCGGATGCAGTCCGAGGAGAAAATGGTGGTGCTGGCGTTGACCGTGCCGGCGGTGGCTGGTCTTGTGGCGGTGGTGTTGCCGGGTCGCATCCCCGTGGTCATGTTGGCGTTGGTGGTAGCCATGGCAGCAGGGGTGGCGCGCCTTGCATTTGAGAGCATCGTGCAACGCGATACCACCGTGATTTCTCGGGGGCAGGTCTTTGCTTATTACGAGACACGGTTCCAATTTGCGTGGGTTCTGGCGGCGGCACTAGCAGTGCTGCTCAATCTGCCCGGTTGGCTGGGTCTCGTTGCGGTCTCTGGGGCAGCGGCCTCAGGCCTGATCGGCACCCGGGCGGAGGCCTTGAGTCACAGCCCACGACAGCGAACCCCCAGGCGGCGGTCCCGCCGATCCCCCAAAAACTTAAAGGGGCGTTCAAATGGGAGTTCGCAGGGGCGTTCTACTCGCCGGTGATGCGGGCCACCCACAGCCCGGGGGCTTCGATTTCGTTAGCGGTGGGCATGGCTTCGGGAGTGTTCAACAAGAGAGAAATCCCGGATTCCCCGACGCGATCCACCACACCTTGGGCGAATGTCTTTCCGCGAGCCACCTGATCAGCGCCGACTCGCACCCCGAGCAATTGCTCCACAAAGACCTCTTCTTGGGTGGCTTCAAGGCGTCGGCGCCGTACCGCCTCAGCGATACTGAGAGCTCCACCGCCGATCAGGCGCGCAGCGATTGCGTCCACCACCCAATCGGTCACACCGACCACGGCCGCAACCGCTGCGTCAAGGGTGGGGGCGAGGGATCGCTGCTCATCAGACAGCACTGCGCCGAGCAGCAGACCTGGATCGCTGAAGGCTTGTTGCATAGCGGCCATCGGATCACCATCGGTGATGTCAAGGCCGCCGAGGCGTTCCGTCAGGGCATTGGGATCTGGCCGAAATGCGCCGACATGGGCCTGGATCAGTTCAGTCAGACGGGTACGGAGGTGGGGAGCTGACATGACCGCTGATCCAGCCATCTCGTGGGCGAGCACCCACAGTCGCATCTCATTAGTGTCGATCTGCCATTGTCCGGCAAACTCCTCAATCGTGCGGGGGATCAGCAACAAGGTGGGCCGCGGCCGAGGGATTGGCAGGTCGTGGATCCCGAACACACGCTGGGCCATCGTGCCGACCATGGACCCGACGGTCATGCCGAGCATCGCAGGGGCCATCATCTGGTTCAACCCAGAGAGCATCTGAGCCAAAGGGTCACCGGCGGTGATCTCGGATCCGATCGGGACCCCGGCACCGCCGAGCGAACTGGCTAAGTCGGTGAACAGCGGACGGTAGTCCTCGAGGGTGCGATGGGCCCATTGGCCGCGGGTCATCAGTTCGATCTCGGGGACCTCGTTGTCAACGCCGATTAAATCCCCCACGTGGAGAGCTGCAATGCGGGCCAAGTCTGCGTAGGCGGGCCGTAGGAGGGGATCCACATTCGGTTCTGCCTCGCCACCGGTCGCTCCGAGTTGGGCGAACTGTCGGGCAGCCTCCCAGTTCAGCGGGCCTTGGCCCGACAGTGCTTTCATCATGTCGCCAAGAAACGGCATCGCAGCGAACGGGTCGGGCATGGCGCCACCGGGTGTTTCGCCACCGGGAACATCATCGTCGGCCATGTCGTACAGGCTACGGGCTACCGGAGCGGTACGGGTTCGGAGCCTCGCTCGATCCTGTGGAGTACTGAGAGTTGGTGGGGTTCGGTAGTTTGGGGTGATGGCCTCTGGAGTCGACGCTCCGATCGGTATCCCGCTCGACATCCCAGCACTACCGGTTTCGTCCACTGCGCCATTGCGGGTGTTGTTACGGGGAGCCGATGGGGCTCTCGGACGCAAAGTGACGGCTCTGCTGGGCAGCCACCCAGAGATCGTGCTGTGCAATGCGACAGCATCCCGCCGGTCATCAGGTGGCGAGAATGAAATTGACCCGAAGATTGACCCGAAGATTGACCCGAAGATTGACCCTAAAATTGACGTAGTGATCGAGTTGGGATCGGGGGACCACGATCGCCGGGCACGACGGCGTGAGAGCGTGACCATCCCGGCCTCAGAGCTCATCGCTGAAGCTGAAAGCGCAGGGGCGCGCCACCTCGTGTTTTTGTCCTCGGCCATGGTGTACGGAGCGTCGCCGATCAATCCGATTCCACTCACCGAGGAGTCGGTGCTACGACCTGATCCTGAGTTCGTGTTCGCTCGGCAGATGGCGTCAGCGGAACAGCTCGTGGAGCAATGGAGACTCGCCGACCGCGCCCGCAGCGCAACGGTCTTGCGTCCGGTGGTGATCATGTCGGCCGAGGACAGTTCCGGCCTCGCCCGGGCCCTCGCTGCGGGTAGCGCGTCACGATTCGGTGAGGAGGACCCGGGATCGCAGTTTGTGCACCTTGAAGATGTTGCGAACGCGATAGTCCACGCCACCGCGCAGCGCCTCGATGGGGTGTTCAATGTCGCACCTGACGGATGGATCCCATCAGAGCGGGTGCGTGCTTTGACGGGGGAAAGGATGTCCTTACCTCTGCCCTCCCAAGTTGCTGAGTTTCTCGGAGCGTTGAGATGGCGATTCCAGCGCGGGCCGATTCCTCCCGGTCTGCGCTCCTACATCACCCATCCCTGGTTGGTGGCAAACGATCGCCTTCGGGCCACTGGCTGGTCACCTACCGTGACCAATGAGCAGGCCTACGTAGAGGGAACCGAAGCACGTTGGTGGACGATGGTCTCTCCTCAACGCCGTCAGGAACTTGCGCTCGCCGGTCTTGGAATCGTGGCCGTGAATCTCGTTGTTATGGGCGTTTGGTCACTGGTGAGGTGGCGAAGGAAAGCAGCTCGTTCACCGAGATGAAGTGGGTGTACACACCTTGGCTGTGCTCCACGCACATCCCGAGCAGGAGTCCATCAGCGTCCACGACTGGTGTCCCACCGACGAGTTGAAGCGGTTCCTCGTCGGGGATGCCCGTCAGCCGGGCGTAGGTCACGGTTTGGGGCTTCTCCGAGAGCAGAACCACCTCATCGGCTTGTCCCGGTGTGACCGTCGCCAGCTGACGGCCAGGAAGTTGAGGCGGCTGATCAAGTTCGATCAGGGCGACCCCGGATCGCGAGGAGATCATGCGTGCCCCGGTCACGGTTCCGTCGAGAAGGCGGACCTCGAGTTGGACCTCACGTTGGATCTCGAGACGATTCTGGGGATCTTCGTCTCCATCTGGCTGCGAACGCGACCTCGGCGGGGCAATGGCCCCCAAGGCGGCAACTTGGTAGTCGCTCGCCATCGCTATACGACTGGCAGAGTCTGGGGCGAGGCCGAGTAGGCGGGCCCATTCCGCTGAGAGGTCGATCGGGGTGGCGAGCGGGATCGCGCCGCTGTCACTGACCTGAGAGGCATCTGTATCAGCGCCCTTGTCCGGTGACAGCAACACGAGGCCGAGCCCAATCAGGATAAATCCAACCGTGGCGGACAAAGTGCCTACGGCGCGGACTGTGGTGGAGGGACGCTCAGAGTCCAAGGCAGAGCGTTGGCCCGAGGCCACTTCGGAGGGGTGACGCCACGTCCGTTCATGAGGGGGCGGGGGAACTTGGGCCACGAATGAGACATAGTAATGCCTCTTTGTTCTCGGCAACCGTCGCCGAGCAGCGGTGGCCGCTACTATGCCGTTGTGCACCCACCTGACCAAGGAGAAGATTGGCTCGGCCTCTTCGATGGTGAGTTGCCGATCGGCGAGATCCACGACTGGGTGGTTCGGCCCGAATGTGGGGCGGTGGTGGTGTTCAGCGGCACGGTCAGAGACCACGCCCAAGGGCGCACCGGAGTGACCGCTTTGACCTACGAGGCGTACGAGGAACAGGCGGAGACGAGTTGTGCAAAGATCGCCGCTGAGGTCCGCGAACGTTGGCCGATGGTGGGGCGGATCACGTTGTTGCATCGCACCGGTCGACTCGAACTCGGCGAGAGTTCTGTCGTTGCAGCGGTGTCCACACCGCATCGCCCCGAAGCCTTTGAGGCTGCCAGATTTGCGATCGATGCGCTCAAAGCTGCGGCACCGATCTGGAAACGTGAGGAATGGGCAGGCGGCGAAGATTGGGGCACCGGTGCTCACCCGATTACCAACCCGGCCGATCTGATGTCGGGCTTTTCGGATAGCACAGATGCGGATAGCGCAGATTCGGATAGTGCAGGGTCGGTCCCGCGATGAATGTGGCGATCCTTGTTGCGATCGCTGTTGTACTGATCCTTGCGATCGTGGTCTTGGCCCGCCGATCGCGGCCTGATGCAGTAAGCGATTTCCATCGGCAAATCAACGCGCTGTCTGCTGAATCCCGGCGGCCCGTGGTGGATCAGGTCCACAAGTTCGAAGAGCAAACAGATCAGCCGGTCGAGCCAGACCAGCCAGAAGATGCGGAGCGTCCCGATGGCTCGTGACCTGGCGATCGACCTCGGCACCGCTAACACGCTTGTCTACATGAAAGGTCGAGGGATCGTCTTAAACGAACCTTCGGTGATCGCGCTCAATCGTCAAACCGGTGAGGTGCTAGCCACCGGGCATGAGGCCTGGCAGATGATCGGGAGGACCCCCGGTTACATCGTTGCCGTGCGGCCGTTACGAGGGGGTGCAATCACCGACTTTGAGATCACTGAGCGGATGATCAGACTGCTGCTCCAGCGGGTGGGAGTCAGCCGTTTCACCCGTCCCAAGGTGGTGATTTGCGTTCCCTCAGCAATCACCGAGGTGGAGCGTCGTGCCGTTACCGATGCGGCGCGGAGAGCTGGTGCCGCCGACGCAAACCTGATCGAACAGCCGATGGCTGCTGCGATCGGAGCAGACCTTCCGATCGATGAGCCGGTGGGCAACATGGTGATCGACATCGGCGGTGGAACGAGTGAGACCGCAGTGATCAGCCTCGGTGGGATCGTGGCCCTTGAAGCGGTGCGCGTGGGATCTTTTGACATCGATGCGGCGATCCAAGGCTATGTTCGGCGCGAACACGGGATTGCGGTGGGTGAGCGCACCGCTGAGGAGATCAAGATGGCGATCGGTTCAGCCGATCCGACTCCAGGTGAGCAGCAGGCCGAGGTGCGCGGCCGCGACCTGATGACCGGACTCCCCAAGACGGTGGTGCTGAATCCCGATGAAGTGCGCTACGCCATCGAGGACGTGGTCTCTGCCATCGTCGCCTCGGTGATTCGCTGCCTAGCCAAAGCGCCCCCCGAACTGTCCCAGGATTTTTTGACCCGTGGGATGTATCTGGTGGGAGGCGGTGGTCTGCTGCGCGGTCTCGCCCACAGGATCGAGCGCGAAACCCATGTCCCAGTGAAGATGTCGAAAGTGCCTCTCGAGGCGGTGGTGCTCGGAGCAGGCCATGTGATCGAGCATTACGACGCTCTTAAGGGCATGTTCATGGGTGCCCGGCGCTAAGGAGCGGACACCGGTTCGCAGTTAGGTCCGGCCGATCCGAGTCAGGCCCTCTTGAACCACGCTGACGGCGAGGATGCCATCAGCGGTGTAAATCGCTCCCGCCGCAAGACCCCGGGCCGCTCCAGTAGAGATCGCAGACTGCTGATAGAGCAGCCAATCGTCGGCTCGGAATGGGCGATGAAACCACATCGCATGATCGAGGCTGGCCATCTGCATGCCGGGGCTGTCCCAAGATAATCCAAACGGCATCACTGTGGTGTCGAGCAGGGTCATATCGCTCGCATAGGTCACCACGCAGGCGTGGAGCACCGGGTCATCGGGCAGCACTCCCGCGGCCCGCAACCACACCTGCTGATGGGTGCTCGGAACACCTTGGCGGCTTAACGGATCAGGGCCGACATAGCGCACATCGATAGGACGCGGTTGGTCGAACCATTCGCCGATTCGTTCCTTGTAGGGCTCCATGCGAGTTTTGAAATCAGGGAGCGATTCTGGATCGGGCATGCCGCTGAGGGCAGGCAACTGGTGATCGGGACCTGGCTCATCATCATGGAAACTGGCCTGCAAATTGAAGATGGCCTTGCCGTGCTGGATCGCAACCACACGGCGGGTAGAGAAACTCCGGCCATCACGAAGTCGGTCCACCTCGTACAGGATCGGGATGGAGGGGTCTCCTGGACGCAGGAAGTATGCGTGCAGCGAATGCACAAAACGGCCCGGTTCATCCACGGTACGCGAGGCTGCAACGAGGGCCTGACCGGCTACTTGGCCGCCGAACACCCGTTGTCGGTTCTCATCCGTGGACCGGCCACGGAAGAGATTGACCTCGATCGGCTCGAGGTCGAGGAGTTTGATCAGTTCGTCCACAGCAGACTGCACCCCGACATGTTGCCACGCGTCGAGCCCGGTTCTTGTGTTGTCGCTAGTTTGAGCGTGTGGTCCATGAACCTTGGCCGAGGGGCCGGCAGCGCGATGGTGGGATCGACGAGGTTCTGCTGCCCTCTCGACCCGGCCGGTTGTGGCTGTGCGGAAAGCATCTGATCGGTCCTGATCCGGAGGCGGCGCTGGCGCGTGTTGGAGCCACAATGGTGGTGTGTTTGACCGAACGCCACGAAATCGCTGAGCGTTATGAGGGATACGTGGAATGGCTGGATCGCCATTGTGGGGACCGTGCGATCTGGTTTCCGATCCCAGATCTGCACGCACCGGCACTAAGCGAAGCAATCGAACTCGTGGCTCGACTCGATGCGGCGATCATCGATGGAGCCGAGGTGATTATGCACTGTGCAGCGGGTATCGGGCGTTCGGGGACGATGGCTGCGGCGCTTTTGATGTGGGGAGGGGTGTCCGCTGCAGTGGCCCTCGATGTCGTCGCCACCTCGCGTCCGATGGCCGGACCTGAGGTGGGTCCACAACGCGAACTGCTCACGATGTTTGAGCGGAGTCTTGGGCGGGTCTGAGATCACCTCTACGATGCGGTGATGGCAGTGAAATTATGACGGCGCCGGGTCTTGACACAGGGCTGAGGGAACTCGCTCTTGGCATCAAGGGCTTCATGCCTGCAGATGAGGGCGATGCGCTGTATGCCGTGGCTCATCAATCGGGCCTCGAGAATCCTGATGCACCATGGGTGGAGGTCGGCTCATATTGCGGTCGGTCGACGGTCTGGCTGGGTGCTGCTGCGAAGGATCTCGGTCTGACCTTGTTTGCTGTGGACCATCACCGTGGATCAGAGGAGAACCAGTCAGGGTGGGAGCATCACGACCCCGAACTCCTTGACCCTCACACCGGGACCTTGGATACGTTGCCCTCGTTTCGGGCCACATTGCGCGAGGCCCGTCTCGAGACCAACGTGGTGGCTGTGGTCGGTTCCTCACCAGTGATCGCTCGGCATTGGAGTGCGCCGCTCGGGTTCTTGTTTATCGACGGGGGACATGGAGAAGAGCCCGCTCGGCTTGATTATGAGGGTTGGGTTCCCAAGGTCAAGGTGGGTGGCCGGGTGGCAATCCACGACGTGTTTCCTGATCCGAGCGATGGCGGCCGGCCGCCCTATGAGCAGATCTTCATGCCGGCGATGCGCAGTGGTCGGTTTGTGATGGAATCAGCGGTCGGATCGCTGCGAGTGTTACGTCGCGTGGACTGAGAACTCTTGGAGGGCAGGATCAATCGGTGGGGTCCGATGCTCCACCCACCACAATCCAATCGCCGCAATGAAGATCAGGGTTCCGCTGAAGATCCCGAGTGCTCGCACCGAGGCGTGGGTATAGATAAGGCCGCCGATCGCAGGGCCAAACACTCGGCCAAAGGCCAGCATCGCCTGGGCGTCTCCGGCGCGCTCGTTGGGATATCGCGACCGGGCCGCCAGAAGGGAGAACGCCGCCGGTACGGCCATCCAAAACCCAAAACCCCAGATCGCCATCCCGGCCACGAAGAGCACCGGGATGTGGGGCAGGCTGATCGCGAAAGAGGACAGGGCGGTGATCGCAACCCACACACCGGCCTCGCTTCGCACCCCGCGGTATCGGGCAGAGGGGATCCCGAAGACCGCATTTGCGCTGAAGGCCAATGAGACAGCGAGCGCACTCATCTTGGTCACTCCGAGCCCGATCGCTGCGGCATACACAAACAGCGAGGAACCTCCGAGCGTCATCAGCGTCAAAAGAACGAGGATCAAAGCGGCGTGAGGGGTGGGCCGATGTCGAGGCCCGGACATCTGCTGACCTGGTGCGAGCCGGGTTCGATGCAACATGGTCAGGGGGAGCAGGTGCATTGCGGCGAAAGCTAGGAACAATGTGGTAGAGCCGTTCAGGTCCACGAACACAGCGAGAACCGGGGCCATCAAGGTCCCGACTACGGGGCCGATCACGGCCACATCTCCGACTCGGGAATCATCGCCGAACACCTCGCGCCAAGCCATCCAATCGATGAGGCCAATCGCGAGGCCGCTCAACAATCGGGCGAGCAGCAGCAGGCTGAACCACGGGGTGAACGCCGACGCCAAGTTGGCGATGACCCCGAGTGCGGCAGCCCAGATGATCACCTTTGGGCCTGCGGTCACGACCCTGCTCGCACCCCAGGTAGCGAGTACAAACCCAGCGAGTTGGGCCGTGGAGATGAGGCCGATCAGGCCGACGGGGCGACCGAATTCACCGGAAAGCGCGGGAAGAAGAAACGGTGTGGCAGTGAACACCACGGTGGAGATGATCGACCCCATCAGCACGGAGGCCGGAAGCTTTGGCCGCAGGCCGAGCAGTAATCGAACAGGGGTCTGTTGCATCGCAGGTCACATGCTGGCGATCGGAATCAGGTCAGCGATGAGTCGGCGCGCATCAGGGCGAGTTCGGCGGCGATTATCGATCGCACACGTTCCCGCAAATCAGCGGTATCGCCTTCGTTGAGGCCGTCGGTGGGAACCACCGGCAAGATCCGGACCTCGGCTCGGGATCGGCCGAAACGCCAGTCATGCTTGCGCAGGGCAGTGCGGGTCCCATGAACTGCGAGCGGCAGAATCGGGGCACCTGAGGCGATCGCTGTGGAGAACGCCCCGTCTTTAAACGGCCCTAGTTCTCCGCTGATCGATCGGGTGCCCTCGGGGAAGATCATCACTGAGACATTGTCGCTGAGGCGGTCTCGACATGCGGCTAGTGCTGCAATCGCTGAGTCCCGGTCCCCACGCTGGAGTGGAATATCACGGGCCAAACGCATCATCCATCCCACGAGCGGGTACGAAAAGAAGTCTTTCTTCGACAGCCATTTCATCTCCATGGGCAGATGAGAGATCAACAAGATGTCTACGAAACTCTCGTGATTGGCCACAACCACATAAGGCCGGCGCGGGTCCGAAGGCACAGAACCCACGACAGAGAACTTCCAAAGCGGAGTGGCCTTTTGGTGCACCACCGTCAGTTTCCTGAATAGATACCCCGCCGCATAGGCCCCCTTATCAAAGGGTGCAGTCACCATTCGCACGATCGCCACCAGCGGACACCAGACGATGACCACCACCCCGAGCACGAGCCAACTCCACACACTGATCACAGTTCGCACGAGCGGTTGATCCAACAGTTTCTCGTTCACATCGGTACCGCTCATTCTGGTTCGGTGAGGGGCTCGTCAGGCCCGTGATCAGGAAGAAACCGACAGGATATGACTCGCCGGGGTAGTTCTAGCGATCGCATCAGCTGCAAGGATCACCGCAGCAGCGGTATACGAACTGCGTTCATCGGCGGGGAACAGCTCACGGTCGGGATAGACGATCCCTGTCCAGTAGCCGCCGTCGCTGCATCGGTGGAGCCGGGTCCACGACAACAGCTCCACCGCTCGATCCATCTGCCCGGCGGCGACATGGGCGAGCACACACTCGGCGGTCTCTGAAGCGGTTACCCACGGCTCATCGGACACGCAGCGGATCCCACGTCCAGGTAACAAAAACGCCTCCCAACCGCGAGCCAATCGGGCGGTTGCATTCGGTGGGGTGAGCGCGCCGGTAAGCACTGGGTAGTACCAGTCCATCGCCCATCGGGTCTTGGGCTCAAAGGCGTTGGGCTGGTCACGGATCACCTTGCAGAGCTGATCTGCGGCCGCCCCCCAGTCCGGTCGAGGACAGCCGAGGATCTCTGATAACGCGAACCCGTAGCGTAAGGACAACTGGATACTTGATGACCCGGTGAGCAACGCATAGTCCCAGGGGCGTTCGTCTGGCTCGATGGCCCACAGGATCGTCCCGTCTGGCCGACGTAGCGATAGCACCCAGTCCAAGGCTCTTTGTACCGTCGGCCACATGTCATTCACCGTGTCGCGATCGGAGGTACACAGCCAGTGATGCCACACTCCGGTGGCGATGTATGCGCACACATTGGTGTCGAGTTTGGTTTCCTCCACGGAGCCGTCACTGCGGTAGTAGTTGTGCCAAGACCCGTCATCACGCTGAGTGTCGGCCAGCCATCTGTACGCCAGAGCGGCCTCATGGTGCCGCCTGGCGACATCGAGGGCCATCGCCGTTTCCACGTGGTTCCACGGATCGCAGTGAGCTCCGGGAAACCACGGGATCATCCCAGAGGGCAGTTGCAGTGAAACCAGATGATCGGCGGTGGTTGCGATCTCGGCCTGGCTGAGGACCCCGGGGATCTCGGGCAGTTCAGCCATGGATTCCGTTCTGCGAAGCGACAGTCCGAGTGGAACTAGGGCAAGCCGGGTCAGTAGAGGCTGGCATCGGAGGCAGGGGTTTACGGGAGTAAAAGACGATGCTTTTGCCGATCACCGGGCCGAGGATCTGCTCGGCCGCCTTGGTTACCCGGGGCTGAGAGATGATGTCCCACTCAAGCAAAGACCGATACCGCTTGACCCACGGGTGGTCATCACGCGACGGGCCGACCGCACATTTCAGCCACCAATACGGTGAGTGCAGCCCGTGCGCTCGATGGCGGCTCTCGATGCGAAGTCCTGCGGCACGCAGTTTTGCAGACAGTTCGGTAGCCGAGTAGATGCGCAGGTGCCCGCCCGGACTTGCGGGGGCGTGATACTCGCTGGAAAGGCGCCAGTTGATGACCTCGGGAAGCCAACTCGGCACCGTCACAGCAAAGATGCCGCCGGGCTTCAACACCCGATACATCTCGGCGATCGCTGCAACATCATCTTGGATGTGCTCGAGTACCTCCGAGGTGATCACCACATCGAAACTGCTGTCGGGGAACGGCAGACAGGTTGCGTCCCCGCGCAGCGCCCCACCAAACCGATCGGCCGGGATCTCTCCGGCTTCCACCATTGCAGCAACGGTGGAACGGGTGGAAACCACCTCGGCCTCTCCGTAATCGAGGGCCACGATCCGCGCCCCCCGTCGAGCCACTTCAAAGGCGTGGCGACCGAAACCGGCGCCCACATCGAGGACACGGTCACCGGGTTGGAGGTCCAAGCGGTCAAACCTGATCGTGAGCATCAGATCCTCCCGTTGCGGATCAGCTTCTCACGGTTCTGCGGCATGGCCAGCACCTCACGGTATTGCTCCACAGTCATTTGGGCGCAACGGGTCCACGTCCAGCGATCGAGGACCCGCTGGCGCCCGGCGGCGCCGATTGTGGCCCGAAGCTCCGGATTATCAAGACCGCGAGCGATCGCCGCCGCAAGGGCTGAGGCATCTCCAGCGGGACACTGCAGCACGGTCTCGCCATCGCGCCCGGTCACCTCAGGCAAGGCACCACCGTCGGTGGCGACGAGTGGGGTTCCCGAACACATTGCCTCGATGGCTGGCAGGCTGAAGCCCTCATACAAGCTCGGAACCACTGCGAGCTCTGATTCTGAGTACAGCTCCACGATCCGCTCATCGGTCACACCCGAAACAAACTGAACGTGGGCTTCAAGGCCGAGCTTCGCGATCAGGTCCATGCTCTTGCCCGGCTTAGGTTTTCCGATCACGGTCAATGAGACCTCGCGTTCGGTACGCAGTTTGGCGACGGCTTCAAGCAGGTACGACAGTCCTTTGAGGGCGACATCGGCTGAGGCTGTGGTGATCAAGCGGCCCGGGATGCGCGTCACATGCTCAAGTGGACGGAAGAGCTCGGGATCCACCCCGACCGGAACCAGCCGCATCTGATCACGGCTCACGCCCATATCGGTATGAATGTCGCTGATCGAGTTCTCGCTCACGACCACGATTCGCGGCATCGAGCGAGCAACTTTGCCCTGCATCTTGACGAACGAATACCACCGGCCGATGGACCACCGCTTATAAGCGTTGGGGGCGTGGCTCATCTCAAGCTCACGATCCTTCGTGATCGGGTGGTGCAAGGTGACCACTGTCGGAATCAGTTTTTCGAGTTTGGTGATCCCGTAGCCGAGGCACTGGTTGTCGTGTACGAGATCGAACTGACCGACCCGGGGTCGCAGATGCCGCAACGCCCGGGCGCTGAATGCCAGCGGCTCAGGGAACACCCCCGTGGAAAAAATAGCCACCTCTAAGAAGTCCTCGCGGGACTTGAACTCCCAAAAGGCCGGGAAGCGGCCCGGGTACGCATCGTTGAACAAGTCAAGGCTGCGCAGTTCGGTCAATGTGATCCGTGGGTCAAGGATTGGATAGGGCTGACCACCGAGCACCTCCACCGAATGTCCGAGATCCACGAGAGCTTTGGTGAGATGCCGGGTGTACACGCCTTGGCCACCAACATGGGGTTTGCCTCGGTATGTCAGATACGCGATCGAGAGCGGTTCGTTCTCGGAGAGCTCCCGGCGTGCAGACATCTCGGTGAGGCTACCCGTCAGTAGCCGCTCGGCACAGATCGATGGAGTGGGCTCATCCCTCCTACGAGACCGGCACTACGCTCCTACAACATGCGTGCGCTGGTACAACGCGTGATTCGAGCCGAGGTCCGAGCCGTGATCCGACCTGAGGTGGACGGTGATGATTTTGGGAGTGAAGATCTCGATACCGCCCGTATTGAATATTCGGTCGTCGGGCGGATTGGCCGAGGGTTCTGTGTGCTGCTCGGGGTGACCCACACCGATACCGAGGCCACAGCCACAAAAATGGCCGACAAGATCTGGCATCTGCGCATCCTCAATGACGCAGAGGGCGTGATGAACCTGTCTCCCGCGCAACTCGCTGAGCAGCAAGGATCAGCACCCGCCGCCGTCATGGTGATCAGCCAGTTCACCCTCTATGGCGATACGGGGCGAGGTCGACGGCCGAGTTGGATCGAGGCAGCCCGACCCGAGATGGCCGAGCCTCTCGTAGATCAGGTGGTGGCCGAATTGCGCAAGCGCGGCGCACAGGTGGCCACCGGGGTATTTCGCACCGAGATGCAGGTGGAACTGGTTAACGACGGACCGGTGACGGTGATGATCGAGATCTGAACTCAACGGCAGCGGTCACCACCCAGATCACGAGGAGGAGCCAGATCACGGGACCGTCACCGATCCGGGTGTACCACGTGTGTCCCGTGCGCAATTCCACATCGGCGGTGATGACCCGGGCCTCGGAAACGGCACTGCGTTGGAGCACGTTGCCTCCGGCATCAACGACAGCGGAGAATCCGGTGGGTGCCACCTGCATCACCCAGCGTCCGGTCTCAATGGCGCGCAACCTGCTCGAAGCCACCTGCTGAGTTTGGACAATGGTGCCGGTGTACGAGGCGCCGTTGGTGGGATTGAGCAGCACCTGGCCGCCCTGCTTGACGCCTTCACGGGCCCGGCCACTGAAGAAGACCTCCCAGGAGATCACCACCGCCATCGGGGTAAGGCCCGGATGTTTCAGAATCGCTGGGCCCTTGCCAGCTACAGCATCGCTGAGTACTTGATCTACCGGCGCACCGAGGGTCTCGAGCAGGCTGCGCAATGGCACGTACTCGCCAAAGGGAACCCTGCGCACCTTGTCGTATCGATCGGTGATGACCCCTGAGGGGGAAAGGGTCACCTGAGCGTTAGTGATTTGGCCGCGGCCGCCGCGCCCGGTGAGGTCGGCGTCCTCGGTGATCCCGACAGCAAAGGGCACTCCTAGTCTGCGTGACTGCGCCCAGACCTCATCAAACAGTGGGTGATCGGCAAAGGCGAGATCACGGATCCGCAGCACGTTCTCAGGCCACAGCACGAGGTCGAGATCAGCGTCCACCGGAATCTGCGCAGTGGCTTCGAGATGGCGTGCGGCCACCAAAGAGGCCGGCACTTGCAGGGCAGAAGTACCTTGGCGTCCGCCGCCTTGGACTGCTGCAATGCGCATGGTCTGGCCGGTGGCGGAGCCCTGCGGGGCAAACAGTGCTATCACCGCCAGCAGGACCGGCGTCGCCAGTGCGCCGATCATCGCCAGCACGCGCCAGGTTCCACCTGCCCCGAAGCGATGCGCGTGTCCGATGTGTGCACGAATGGCGAGCACCCATTCGGCGATCGCCGCACCGAGTTGGAATACCACCCATGTCACCCCGATCACCCCGACAACCCGAGCGGTTCCCCCAAGAGGACCCGCTACCTGGGAGATACCGAGTGAGGCCAGCGGCACCCCACCGAAAGGAAAGGAAAATCGAACCGCCTCGATCAAGGTGTGGGCGGCGGGCAAGGCCCAAAAACTGGCTCGGTGTTGCCATGAGATCAGGCCGGCTAGGCCGTGAGCTCCGGCGAAAACAAGAGCGGCCGCAATGTAGCCGGGCGGGGTGAGCTGCCACATCCAGCCACAGCCCATGGCTAACCATCCGAGTCCGAACATAAACCCGAGGCCCGCACGGTCCCGGGCCCGGACCGCTGTCAGCCCGAGCGCCATATAGAAACTGACACCGATCAGGGCGAGGGGCCAAAAACCCCAAGGTGGGAGCGAGAGGGCTACCAAAAACCCGCTGCCGAGCGCGGCGAGCGCCCGGCTGAGGCCGCGTGGCACGGGCTCAGGTCTCCACGAGGTCGGCCCGCACCACGATTCGCTCCCGAGTGGATCCGGGTGGATGGCAGGCGAACAAGGTGATCGTGGCCGTCGGAGTGGGATCCACAATCCACAGTGCGGTGGGGGGAACGATCTCGATTTCGGTCACCGTATAGATGTGGGTGCCGTCGTAGGCGTCGACATGGATTTCGTCACCGATCCCGAGTTTGTCGAGATTGCGGAACACCCCACCATGAGAAGTGCGATGACCAGAGATGACAGCGTTGCCGACCTCGCCGGGAAGGGCAGTGCCCGGCCAATGCCCGGGGGCGAGATCCAATGTGGTCAGACGGATTCCTTGCAGCAGTTGCGAGGACACTGCGATGGAAGGGATCTCAATAGAGCCCATTTCCACATACGGATCTTGGCCTCGAGCATCAAGCGGCGGGTCAATTGGGGCCGCAGGCTGTTCCGGTGGCGGAGGGAACAGGGTTGTGGTCGTCGTGGTCGTCGTGGTGGTGGTCGTGGTTGTTGTTGTGCTCGGTACAGGCGCCAACGTGGTGGTCACCGAAGTGTCTGCCGCCTCTGACGGGGAGTCCCCCCCGCAGCCAGACAACATGGTGAGCCCGAGGATCACGGCCAAACCGAGGGGGGCCAAGGCCAGACGTGGGGTGCGTAGTGAGCGAGAAGCGAGCATGGGTTTAGGTTCTTCAGTGCACGTTGTTCAGAATCGGGTTGTAGAGATGACTCGTTGTACAGCGCGATCGGCGTCGCGCAGGCAGGTGGGAATGCCGATCCCACGATAACTCGCCCCCGCCAAGTGAAGCCCCCAAGGGAGCAGTTTCTCTGTGGCGGCAACCCACTCATGATGGCGGGGTTTGTATTGCGGGAAGGCCTGGTTCCAACGGGTGATCCGTGATTGGGTGGGAGCGAGAGTGATACCGAGGTGTTGGCTTACTTCACGTACGGCGTGATCGAGCATCTGCGCATCATCGAGATGATCCACATCAAGTCCGGCTCGGCCGAGTGAGATGCGCAGGATCTGATGACCGTCCGGGTGGGCCCAGTGAGCCCATTTCTGAGATCCGAAACTGGCAGCGGTGACTGTGCTCTGCACCGGTTTTGGGACGAGATAGCCGCTCATCCTCTCTAACCGTGCCGGCCATTGATCCGCCGGGATTGCCATGGTCACCATGGTCACCGAGGCGTGGCGGCTGGCATCGAGCAGACCAGCGGCTGCGGGTGCTGCAGTGCGGATCAGCGGGGCTGCCATGGCAGCGGGCACAGAGATGATGACCTGATCGAAGTGCTCTCCGTCCACCATCCACCCCTGCGGATCAGATGGAACGATTTCTGAAATCGAATGACCAAGACGAATCTGGCCGCCTGCAGAGGTGATCGCAGCGGCGGCCCCATCGACGAGGGCTTGCATCCCGGCGCGAGGGGCAGAAAAGATCGGGTCCCCGGACGGGGGTGGCGCGTTTGCGCGCATCTTGCGTGCTGCGATTAACAAGCTGCGATGGGATTTGGCGAGTGCAGATACCTGAGGGACCGCCTCAAGGCTGGAGTGATCCGTGTCGGAGGCGTAGATGCTGCCGATCAGCGCATCGATCAGGCGCTCGTGCACCTCACCGCCGAGCCGGGCCCGCATATAGGGGCCGAGGGCGTCAGGTGCGAGCGGCGTTCGCGGCACAAAGGGCTCAAGGGCGGCTCGCAGTTTGCCTCGCCATGACAACAAACTCGAGGCGGCCATCGGCCGTAAGGCGCCAGGCACCCCGAGTACCAAACCACCTGGGATCGGATGGAGATGGTTGCCTCCCCGAGGGAACCACACCGCAGCCGATGCCGCAGCAGGTGCGACGAACTCAGTAATGCCGATGCGGGCAGCAAACCCGAGGGCCTCACCGCCTCTCGTCAAAAACGCATCGGGGCCCTCATCCACCGTCGGCACTCCGGCAAAGTCGCTGCTTCGGATGTTGCCGCCGAGTCGGGGCTCCGCCTCGATTAACACGACGTCACCTACAACGTTGTGACCCGCAGCGTGCTCACAGAGCCCCACCGCGGCGGCGAGACCGGTGATCCCACCCCCGATGACAAGGACTCGCTGCTGGTTGGTCCCCATCGATCCTCAGTTGCCAGCGAGATCGCAAGCGATGACTCGATCCGCCAAAGCTGCCATCACCGCGGAGTCATCGTTGACGCAGGCGGTGCGATCAAAGGCGAGCCCTTGGGAGGTGGCTCGATGGTTGGCCTCGATGTCGAGATCAAAAAGCACTTCAAGGTGATCGGCCACAAATCCGCAGGCGGAGATGACCACCCCATCAGCTGCCTCAGAGGTCGCGAGGTCATCGATGACTTCCAAGATGTCGGGACCGATCCAGGGCTCAGGGGTCCGGCCGGCGCTTTGCCATGCGATCGCCCAGCCGCTCCATTCGGCGAGACCAACAGCCTCGGCTACCGCTGTGGCAGTGGCTCGGAGTTCGTTCGGGTAGGGGTCACCGCCATCGATGATGCGCTGCGGTAACGAATGCGCAGTGAACAACACCTTGGTGTTGGCCGGCATGTTGGCCAAACGGGCCCTGAGGTCGCGAGAGAGGAACTCGATGAAGGCGGGCTCCACCGCCCAGGATTCCACCCCGAGTACCTCGATCCCGTGGGGTTCGGCGGCGGTCCGAGCCCGGCCGAGATACTGGCCGATCGAGTAGGAACTGAAGTGCGGGGCGAGCACGAGGCCGATGATCCGGGTGATCCCTTCGGCTGCGAGGGCGTCGACCGCCTCCTCGATCTGCGGGGAGGCATGTTTGAGGCCAAGGGTCACTCGGTACTGGCCCGGGTTCTGAGCGTCGAGGGCGGCTTGGAGAGCATCGCGTTGGCGTTCGGTGAGTTCGGCCAACGGTGAGATGCCGCCGATTGCGTCGTAGCGGGCCACAAGGTCAGCGAGAGCCTCGGGGGTGGGCGGCCGACCCCTGCGGATGTCGGTGTAGTAGGCCTCGATCTCATCGGGGTGGCGAGGGGTGCCGTAGGCCATCAACAAGACTGCAGTGGTGCTCATACGGGATCTCCATGGTTGGCGTTACCCATACCGGTGATGGCTGGGTTGCGGGTGGCGGAATGGACGGCGTTCACCACAGCGGCGAGCACCTCAGGGTTGGTTTCTGGGACCACACCATGGCCCAGATTAAAAATGTGTCCGGGGTGGCCGCCGTTATCGGCGAGCACCTGTGCCGTACCAGCGAGCGCAGCCTCGGTGCCGGCGAGCACGAGGGCGGGATCCAAGTTGCCTTGGACGATCAGATCCTCGCCGATCCGGGCCCGAGCATCAGAGATCGGGGTGCGCCAGTCAAGTCCGAGCACCGTGGCCCCGCAGGCGTAGATGGATTCGAGGAGGTGATCGCATCCGATTCCGAAATGGATTGCCGGGACCTCGGGATGCCGGGACCTTAACTCGGTGATCACCCGGCGCGAATGAGGAGCGACGTAACGGTCATAATCTCGGCGAGACAGCGTGCCTGCCCACGAATCGAACAGTTGGTATGCCCGAGCACCGTGGGAAAGTTGAGCGTCGATAAAGGTGATCGCTGATTCGCTCAGGCGTTCCATTAACTCGTGCCACAGATGTTCCTGCGTGGCCATCATCTCTTTGGTGAATCGATAGTTCCGGCTGGGTCGACCCTCAATCAGGTAACTCCCAACGGTGAAGGGAGCCCCAGCAAAGGCGAGCAAGGGGACGTTCTTTGGTAACTCGTTCACCAAAATGTCCACGGTGTCAGTCACATAGGACACATCTTCAGGGCTGAGCGGGCGGAGTCGGTCAAGATCGGCCGGGCGTCGAATCGGATGTTCGGCTACCGGGCCCGTACCCGGGGCAACGTCGATCCCGAACCCGACGGCATGGGCGGGAACCACGATGTCAGAGAACAACACTGCAGCGTCCACCCCGTAACGACGCACCGGTTGCAAGGTGATCTCTGCGGCGAGATCGGGCTGTTTGATGGCGTCGAGGATGGACCCTTCCCCTCGGACCGCCCGGTATTCGGGCAGGCTGCGCCCCGCTTGGCGCATGAACCAGACCGGGGTGTGCGCAGCCGGCCGGCCCGCCGCAGCTGCGATGAATGGGGGTTCAGAGCCAACGGACACCGGGGATGCGGGGGGACCCGAGACCATGACGGGGACGCTATCGGTGCCGATAGGCTTCACCGACCCATTTGGTGTCCCACGGCGCTGAACTTGAGTCCGAACCTTCGAAATGACCCAACAGCATCCGGATCTGGCCGATGAACAGGCGTATGTGGATTACGCCTACGAATGTCTGGAGAGCAGTCGCGTCTCGGCATGGAAACTGCGTGATCTGAACGAGGCGAGTACGGGTGGGACCTTTCAGGCTCGTTTCGAACGCAACGCCTTTGATGAGGCCCTCATCAAACGCCTCACGGATCTTGATCTCGGTAATGCAGCGCTGGTGTTTGGCCGGATCGACCGGATCCTTCCTGACGAGACAGCCGAAGCGAGTGCCCAAAGCTCCGGTTCAGTGAGTGCTGGCTCGATCGAATCGTTTCATATCGGTCGCCTTGCAGTAGCCGATGAGCAGAGCAACCCGGTGGTCGTTGACTGGCGGGCCCCGGTGGCCGAACCCTTCTATCGGGCGACCGGCCGTGAGTCGATGGGGCTCGCACGGCGGCGGCATTTCATCGTGGACGGTGCACGGGTGCTCGGCCTCGAAGACGAATTGTTCGGTGAAGGCCATCTCGGTCTCGGCCACGATGAGGGGTTGGCCGAATCTGTGAGTTCGGCGACACAGGGCGGAGCACCCTTGGTGGGGGCGGGTGGGCTGCGTGGCTACAACACCTTGATCGCAACCATGGAACGCGGCCGGACCGGGGCGCTCGGGGACATCGTGGCCACGATCCAGGCCGAGCAGGACGAGATCATTCGCTCCCCCCAACAGGGGGTGCTGGTGGTCCAGGGAGGTCCCGGCACCGGCAAAACTGTTGTGGCCCTGCACCGGGCGGCATACCTGCTCTACACCCATCGTTTCCCACTCGAGGACCAAGGGGTCTTGGTGATCGGACCGAACCGGGTGTTCCTGCGCTACATCGAACGGGTGCTGCCTTCCCTCGGGGAGGCGGGCGTGGCTCTAGCGGTGCTGTCGGATCTTGTGCCTGATGTGCGCTTCGGAGGTGTGGACTCTCGGGAGGCCGCCCAGATCAAAGGCGACGTGCGGATGTTGCGTTTCATCGATCGGGCAATCCGACATCGTGAACGTCCCCTTCGCAAGGACTTGGTCATGCCGTTTCGTAGTGGTTACCTGCGTTTACGTGCCGAGGAGACACGGCGGATTGTCACCGCTGCCAGACGTCGCTTTCGCCGCCATAACGCTGGCCGACGGTATGTGGAAAATGAGATCTGGTCAGCGATGGCTGCCACCTGGCGTGGACCAGAGATCACTGAGGATGATGTGCGGTCAGCGATGTGGACCGAACGTGAGGTGCGTGAGGCCCTCGATCGCATCTGGCCGGTGCTGACACCGGCGGAGTTGTTACACGATCTGTTCGGATCCCGAGCGTTGCTCCGGCTCGCAGCCGAGGGTGTGGTGTCTTCCGAGCAAGCCGAGGCTCTCTACCGCGAGCGCAGCCCAGATGTCACTGAAGTTCGTTGGACCGCCGCTGATGCGGCTCTGCTCGACGCAGCCCGCGAGACCCTCGGCCCACGGCCGGCTCGTCGGGGGCGCACCGAGGAGTCAGAGGAGATTCGGACCTATGGCCACATCGTGATCGATGAGGTCCAAGATCTCACTCCGATGCAACTTGAGATGGCCACTCGGCGATCCCTCAGCGGGTCGATGACCGTGGTCGGTGACATCGCTCAGGCCACCGGGCCGCTCGCACCAAACGACTGGTCCGAGGTTCTCGCTCACCTGCCTGATCGCCGTGAACCCCGAGTCGCGGGGCTGTCGGTTGGCTACCGGATCCCGGCCCAGATCCTCGAGGTGGCGATCCCGGTGATGGAGGCTGCGACCCCGGGTTTGCGCGTGCCCCGGTCGGTGCGGGTGGGAGATTCTGCTCCTCGTTTCGTCTCCGTCGCTGAATCAGAACTGGCCGCAGGATCCACTAACGGGGACCAAACGGCAAACCTCCTGAAGGTTGCAGCGCAGGAGCTTGACGCCATGGGCAGCGAGTTGGAGGGCGGGTCCGTGGCCGCTGTCGTGCCCGACAGTTTGTCGGAGGCGTTCTCTGCGGCTTTGGATGAGGCGGGAGTGGCTCACGGCCAGGTGGGCGTCACAGGCCTCGACACCCCAATCACTGTGGTGCCGATCAGTCTCGTCAAAGGTCTCGAACTTGACGGAGTGGTCGTGTTGGAGCCGTCATTAATTGTGGCCGAGGATCCGCACGGGATGCGGGCACTGTATGTGGCATTGACCCGTTCCACCCAGCGTTTGACCGTGGTTCATGCTGCTGCTCTGCCACAGCCGTTGCAGAAGTTCAGCCGCTGATTACCAGTTGCGGGTCAGGTTTGTCAGGATCAAAAGCCCTTTGCTCGCATCGGCTGGACGCCTGCGTTCCACGGCGCTGCGGGCCAGATCCAGGGCTTGTTGAAATCCGAACAGGGCCGCTGGACGCTCAGAACGCAGCAGCGGTTCGGCCTGGGCCCAAATGCTTTCGATCCGCTCCAGAGCTTCAGTGGCTCGGTGTGCATCAATCACCCGCTGGTCCAGTCCCCGCCAAGAGGCGAGCATTTCGCCGAACAAGGTGGGTAGATCAGCGTCAGAAGCGATCGGGGTTGTGAGCGGATCAACCGAGGAGATGGGAGCCGCCCCAGACCCGCCTGCTGCGGGTGCGGTGAATCCAGCACCCTCAGGACGATCGGCGAGGTCATAGGTCTCCCCGCAACCGAGCGTTACAAGCAAGGTGGCGCAGAGGAGGACCGGGCCCAGCGTCTTCGATGAGAGGAAACAGAACATGGCGGCAGCGGTCTCAGATCGAGACCAGAATCCGATCGCTGGCATAGGCCCCCACCTCTACGAGGCCGCCATCGATGGACACCCTGTAGCCCCCAGCAACGATGGCCTCAGTGATAACTCCTTCGTTTCCGGGCAGGATCCGGGCCTCTTGGAGGAACTCCAAAATGCCCGGAGCAAACTCCAACTCTTCGGGGATCCGCCGCACGACGAAGGGGGTTCCCACTCCAACCGATGACAACGGCTGGGGTGCCTCATCAACATAATCAGAACCCGGGATCGGGTTACCGTGCGGGCAGGTGGTCGGACTGCCGAGGAACTCATCAAGGGCCGCTTCCACCGAGTCGCTCATGATGTGTTCCCATTTGCCGGCCTCGTGATGGGCCTCTGCCCACGGCAGGTTCAACACATCGGTCAAGAAGCGCTCCGCTAGTCGGTGACGACGTACCACCCGTTCGGCGAGGACGTGGCCCGTAGCGGTCAATGCGATGCGACCGTGGTTGGTGATGAGGCCTTCGGTTTCGAGTTTTTTGATCATCTCCGACACCGCTGGGCGTGAGACACCGAGCCGTTCGGCGATCCTCGCCTGGATCACCGAGACCTCATCTTCTGCGAGTTCGAAGATGCACTCGCAGTATTCCTCAAACGCCGGATGGTGCTCACCGGGTGCAGGCATAGCCGCAAGTGTACCGGCATCGGTTGGCGCCCGAATCAGATCAGACCCGACGCATCCGACGCAACCAACTCTCGGCGTACCGTATGCGGCGCTCGAGTTGATCGGCAGTGGCGGTGGAGACTTTGGTCACCCCTGCGAGACGGTTCATCTCGGCGTTAACCCGAGCATGGTTCCACCCGGTGAGATCAACGATCCGGCGCGCGAGGTCCGCATTACGACCTCGTAGGTCCTCTCGGCGTTCGGCCACGCTCATTGTGGACCCGTCGGCGGTGTCGGTGACCGTGCCCGCTGCAGTCGGCAGTATTGGCAGGCTCAGGGCGAGTCGGGGATCAAGGTCGGGATCAGGTTCGGGGACTTCGGACTCGTCATCGAAATATGCCACCTCGGTACCGCCGAGGGTTCCTTCTCCGGTGACGGCATGCATCGTGATCCCGGTGGCAGTGGACGAAACCACCGAGAACAACGAGAGTTGTTCACCAAACTCGTCGTGTGCAGAGAGCGGATCGAGTTCTGCGCCATCGGCGTCGGAGGCATCGTCATCGGCGGGCGGACGTAACACATGGCGCCGGGCCTCAGCGATAGTGAAGGCATGGGCGCGCAGGCGAGGGTCGTCGGGGATGAAAACGTAGGCCTTTTGGGCGGTGAGCCCAGACTGCCACCGCACGAAACGTCCGACGGCTTGACGAAAGAACAATTCGGTGGCGGTGGTGGTTGCGTACACGCCAACGCGTAGCCGCGGGATGTCCACCCCTTCGGAGACCATTCGGACCGCCACTAACCAGGTCCGGTCCCCGGCAGCGAACTCGGCGATCCGGCCCGAAGCCTTGGGATCATCGCTTACCACCACATCTGCTGCGGTCCGCAACTCCTGGCGAAGCCATTGGGCGATCCCTTGGGCATGTTCCTGGTCCATCGCGATCACCAGTCCGCCCGCATCGCGTTGATGCGTCCGGATCATCTCAAGGCGACGATGAGCCTGATGCAATACCGTCGGCAGCCAGTCTCCGTCCAAGCTCAGCGCAGTCCGGAGACGCTGGGACATTTGATCGCGGGCCAGCTCATCAGAGAAGTTGGCGCGGATGGTGTCTCCGCCGGCGGTACTCCATTCCATTTGGCCGTCTACCCGGGGGAAATAGACCGGTCGGACCACGCCGCCATCGCGCAGGGCGTCGGCGTACCCGTAGGTGAAGTCGCTGCGAGCGAGATCCCCTTGTGCAGTGGCCTCGTAGTTCACAAAGGGTATTTGTGCTGAGTCACTGCGAAACGGGGTGCCTGAGAGCGACAGACGACGGCGGCTGTGGGCGAACGCGATCCGGACCGAATCTCCCCAGGCGCGTTCCTGTCCGGCGTGATGGATCTCATCGAGAATGATGAAGCCGTCGGCGCTCAGAGCGTTGAGGCGGGCGGCCGCATCCCCAGTGGCGATCTGCTGGTAAGTGGTCACCAAACCGTGGACATCCCGCGACAATCCGTCCGATGGGGTCCAATACGGATCGAGTTCGAGGCCCATTCGGTGCGCGGCCTTGGACCATTGGGTCTTGAGATGGGTGGTAGGGGCCACGACCACGAGCGGGCTCGGGGTCTGCGCGCCACCACTATCGGCCCACCATTGACCAAGAGCCGCCCGAGCGCAGGTCAACGCAAACGTGGTCTTGCCGGCGCCGGGGGTCGCGACAGCCAGAAAGTCAGGAGTTTGTGATGCGGTGAACGCATCAAATGCGGCCCGCTGCCAGGCTCGGAGGTGGATCGGGGGGTGCGAGGTCATTCAGGTCAGGTGAGCCCGAGATAGCGAGCCGAGCACCTCACGAAAGCCGGCCACGATCTCAGTGATGATTTCTTCTACCGATTTTACGCTCTCAATGCGCCCGGCCACCTGGCCGGTGAGGGCGATGGAGGACTCGAGGTCCCCTCCAAAGTAAAGGTCGGTGATTGTGCCGAACACTTCCATCCCGACATGATCTTGTCGTTCGAGACGCTCGGTCAGTTCGGTACGCAGAGCCCGCAGCGCCGGGCGGCTGTGGCGGTTCAGCATGACCGTGTCGGTTTCGGCGGCGTTGACGATGGCCTGTTTCCAGTTCTCATGCACGGGTGATTCCGCTGCAGAGACCATGCGGGTACCGAGTTGGACGCCTTCTGCGCCGAGCGCAAACGCAGCGGCCATACTCGGACCGTCCACCACGCCTCCGGCGGCGATGATCGGGACCTGGACTTTGGAGGCAACCAATGGCAGCAGGACCATTAAGGCCACATCGCGCGGATTTTTGAAACCGCCGCCCTCGCCCCCTTCCACAACGAGGCCGTCCACCCCAGCGGCTACTGCTTTCAGCGCCCCAGCCAGTGTGGGAACCACATGGAACACGGTGAGGCCGGCCTCTTTCAGTTTGCTGGTGTACACCGTTGGATCACCGGCGGAGGTGGTCACAAATCGCACCCCGTTGTCCACCACGAAATCCACGATGCCTGGATCCCGCACAAAGGCTTGAGCGATGTTGACGCCGAAGGGTTGGTCAGTCAGATCGCGCATTTTGGTGATCTCGACACGTACTGCGTCAAGATCACCGGAGGAGGTTTCGATAATGCCGAGCCCTCCGGCATTGGAGACGGCGCTGGCTAACTGCGATCGAGCGATCCATCCCATCGGGGCCTGCACGATCGGGTAGCGGGTTCCCAGAAGCTGCGTGACCCGAGTACTGATCGGAGAATTGATCGGGGAATCGATGGGAGGATTGATCGGGGAGTTGTGAGGGGCGTTCATATGCCTATCTTGACCGTTCGCTCAGCAGGACCATGCCCCGAACCATACCGACGCCCCCTCAGCCGAGAGCGCGGAGCCCGGCCCAGGCCAGGCGGCTGATGGATTGAGCCACCTGATCAGGATCGAAGGGGGTGCCGCGTTCCACGAGACGTCTGCTCGCATTTTCGGCGAGGCCCACGAGTCCATGGGCCAACGTGCGCTGTTCTTCGGGGTCAATGTCCACTGCGATCAAAGGGGCGATTGCGGATGCGACGAGATCGGTGATCTTTCGTACCGATTCGCTGAACTCCTCATCGCGCCGTGCGCCTCCGCCGAATAGCAACATAAAGCTCTCATGATCATCGGCAACCCACCGGAAATAGGCCTGAAAGCCGAGTTCGGTCTGAAGTTTTCCGTCGGAGACGTGGGCGGTAGCGGCCGTGATCGCAGCGAGCAGGCGTTGTCCTGCCTCCTCCACCAAGGCGAGGAATAGTTCGCGTTTGGAGGTGAAGTGTTGGTACAGAACAGGTTTGGTGACACCGGCCGCCTCTGCGATGTCGTTCATCGACGCACCGTAATAACCCGCCGATCCGAGAACGTCGAGCGCGACCTCAAGGATTTGGACACGGCGTGCTGGTGCAGAAAGGCGAGGTGGCGACATGAGTGCAGGGATCTGGAGAGACAGTCGAATGAGTTCAGATCCAAGTAGCAGAAAGCCTAGGGCCTGTGGTTACAGACCGCGTTCATAGACCGCGTTCACAGACCGCGTTCACGGTCGTCGCGCTCGGCAGCCTTCACGGCGTAACCGAGGATGATTGATGGAGCGAGCAAAGCAAACGAAATGATCATTAAAGCGATCACGAGGCCAGCCAGGGTGGGGGAGAAGCCGAAGACAAAAGCCACCACAAACAAAGCGATCGCAAGCGCAAGAACCAAGTAGCCGATGCGATTGGCGAGCAGGGTCCAATGGGCTACTCGGGCCCGCCGGGCCCGCACCGGATCAACCTGCTTTGGATCAACCTGCTTGGGCACGAGACGTGCAGCCAGCGGATCTGCAGGTTCGGGATCTGCGGATTCGGGGGTCGGGGTGGAAGAAGTCATACGCTGGCCCAATGGTACGCCTCGAGATGCGCTCCGACATCGCTGCGGGAGTAGCGCTGATGACGATTGACCGACCCGATCGGCGTAACGCCGTGGATCTCAGCACTTTGCAGGAGATCCGCCGCCACCAGATCACCCTCGCCTCCAGCGCTCGCGCCGGAGGCGATCCGGTACGAGTGCTGGTGTTAACCGGTGCGCCACCAGCGTTTTGTGCGGGTGCGGATTTGACCGGGGTGGAAGAGAGCGAGTTCACATCCACCTTGACCGAGGTGTTGCGGGGTTTCACTGAACTAGCGATGCCAGTGATCGCAGCCGTGGATGGACCGGCCCTCGGCGCAGGAACCCAGTTAGCGATGGTCTGTGATCTGCGCGTGGCCACGAGCCGTAGCCGCTTCGGTATCCCGGCGGCGCGTTTGGGATTGGTGGTGGACCATTGGACTGTTGATCGTCTCACGCGGGAGTTTGGCTGGGCGACAGCCCGGGCGATGTTGCTCGCAGCAGAAACCTTCGATGGTGAGGCACTGCGAGCCTCGGGGGCCGTGCATCGCCTCGGAGACCTAGACGCAGCCTTGAGTTGGGCCAAAGAAATCGCTCACCTCGCTCCGTTGACGATCGCGGGGCACAAACTTGCCTTGGAGCGCTGCACGAGTGGGCCGGCCTTTGATGCTGAGGTGGAGGAGGCCCGGCGAGCAGCCTGGGCCAGCGAGGATGCCGAGGAGGGGCGTCGGGCGTTCCTTGATAAGCGTACGGCGGGATTCACCGGCCGTTGAGGACGGTAGTGCGGGGTGGTAACGGTGCCTAAGTCGGTCCCTGTGGGCTCGTCTCAGAGTCCTGGTGGGACGAGACGGTGAACATTTTGAAAGAAGAAATACAGCGCCATGCCAAATGGGGCAATCCCGACGGCGAAACCCACGAGGTCGCGCCGCAAGAGCACGCTGACCCGATGGGCGATGAACGAAATCACCATCAGTAGTGCGCCCCACAGCGCAAGTTGTGGAATCGCATCGCGGTCATGGAACCAGCCATCGGCAAAGGCATCGGTGATTGGCTCGGCAGGGGCCACCGTGGTGATCGGGCTCGGGGGAGCAGGGATTGTGGACTCTGGGGTCGCTGGGCCAGAGCCGACTGGATCCGGACGTGTTCCTGCGGGATCGGAGTCTTCGCCGAAAGCAGGCTCCCCAGCACCTTGCGAATCTCGTAGGTCTGATGGGTCCTCCACCACTTCATAGCGAAGTGGATCCTGCGTCGGGCTGGACTCTTCGGGGACGAGCGAGGCCGAGACAATGATCCGCTGGGCAGTTGACCAGACCGGGTGGCACGACACCAGCGTCAATTGCGCTTCATCGGGCTTGGTGGTGAAGACCACGAAGTAGTCGCTCGGGCTGACGATGCGGGTATCGGTCACCCGATAGGTGAATGAACCCTCCTGGGTGGTGGCGTAAATCTCATCGCCGGGTTGAAGGCGATCCACATTGCGAAACGGTTGGCCATAGGTCGTGCGATGGCCGGCGATCGCCGAATTGCCGAGATGCCCCGGGGGCACGGTGTCGGGAAAATGTCCGGGCCCGAGCTGGAGTTCGGCGCTACCAACTCCTGCCACGACGATGTCGTCCACCTCGATGCGGGGGATTTGAATGCGAGCTACGGGATCGCCGAGAGCGAGTTGGCGGGGGGCGCGATCCATTGGCGGCGTCGGTGTCTGGACCCCGGCCTCAGGCGGGGTATTAGTCGAGGTATCAGGCGAGGTATCAAGCGAGGTATCAGGCGGGGTATCAAGCGAGGTATCAAGCGAAGTTTCGGGCAATGTCTCGGGCGATGAAAGAAGCTGTTCAAACTCCGTGGACAAGGCCCGCTGCGCCCGAGCGGTCTCGATTCCGGTACCCCAGAGTTGGTAGGCCACGAAACCGAACAGCAACAGGCCCGCCGCGATTAAGCCACGTCCGATCATCGCAACCGAATCCCAGACCTTGGTGCTGGAGGTGGTGGGTAGGGCGCGGCGGAGATCTCGTTGTCTCCATTTGCGGACCCGGCGATCACGCAGCCGATCTCGGGTGGCCGACAACGGACGTCGTTGGGGGGAGATCACAGGCCAAACGCTAGTGGCGAATCTTTCTTGCCGGCCTTCAGGTGATGGCGGGGTTCACTACATGAGGTTTTACGGATCGGTCCGAATCTCCGTAGTGTGAAGTTGTTTATGGAGCCGACCATCGAGTGCGTGGACGTGGTTGCCGTCATGGGTGGCTTCCCGGTTCTTGCTGGGGCCTCGTTGCGCGCCGATGCCGGTGAGATCCTGCTCCTTCAAGGACCCAACGGGGCGGGCAAGACCTCGTTGCTGCGGGTGGTGGCCGGATTGCTGCCGGTCCATCGGGGTGAGGCGAGGGTGATGGGGATCGATCTCGTGGCCGAACCGCGACGGGCGCGCACCCATGTTGGGATGCTCGGCCATGCGAACGGGTTATATGGAGATCTCACGGTGACGGAAAACGTGGGGTTTTGGGGGTCCACAGTCGGTGCCACAGCAGCCGAGATCGAGGCGGCGATCTCTCGGATGGGATTGGCCGAACGCCTCGCCGATGTGCCGGCCCGAAAGCTCTCCGCCGGTCAAAAGCGGCGCACGGCTTTAGCCTGCTTAATTGCGCGACGGGCCGGGGTGTGGCTGCTGGACGAACCGCATTCAGGTCTCGACGCGGTCGGTCGCGATGAACTCGATGCCGTGCTGCGCCAAGCCGCAGCGGCCGGGGCGACAATTGTGATCTCGAGTCACGAACTCGACCGGGGCACGAAACTTGCCGATCGAGTGCTCACCGTCAGAGGCGGGATGTGTCTGTGAGAGTGCAGGTGTTGTCATGAAGCGGTCACGGATCGCATGGGCGATCGCTTCGAAGGATCTGCGCATCGAACTGCGCAGTCGCATCGTGGCAAACCAGATCCTCCCGTTCGCTGCAGTGATCATGGTGTTATTTGCCTTCGCCTTGGATTCCGATTCGGTCTTGCAGCGAGTCGCTCCGGGTCTCGTGTGGATGGCCACTTTGTTCTCAATGATCGTGCTGGTGCAACGTAGTTATGCGATCGAGACCGAGGACGGGGCTTTCGATTTGCTTCGATTGTCGGGACTCGATCCGATCGGAGTGTTTTGGGGCAAGACCCTGGCTTTGGTGGTTCAGTTGCTGTTGCTGGAGATTCTGTTGGTCGCCACTGCGATATTGCTCTATAACACGACCGTTTCTGGAGCATGGATCGGCGGCATCGGGTTCCTCGGGAGTGGGTGGGTGCTCTTGGTCACTACCCTCATCACCGCTACCTTCGGATTGGCTGCAGTAGGTACGCTCTACGGAGGCCTTGCTGCCGGCTTCTCGGGTCGGGAGACCTTGCTCCCCCTCCTCGTTTTGCCAGTGGTTTCGCCCGTGGTTATCGGTGCCACACGGGCGATGGAATCCGCTTTTGGTACCGCAGGCGCAGTGGTTTCTGAGGGCTGGTCCTGGACCGGGTTGCTCTTAGTGTTCGCCGTGGCCTTCGGTGTTGGAGGCTCCTTGGCTTATGGACCTTTGATCGAAGAATGATCGCTGAATGATCGAGCAGTTATCGATCGATGAAAATCAAGTAGTGAAAATCCGCAACATACTCAGTTACCGCTGGCCTCTGGGCCACAGGTTCCGCAGGTTCCACAGAGAGTGACATCGGTTATGACAGATACCGTTTCCCCAGCACCAACTCCTTCGCCAGATCACTCGTCGCAAGGTTCGGCCATCACTGGAACAAGAGCGACCAAGGTGCTCGGTGTGTTGGCGATCATCGCGACCGCTTGGTTGGTGGCCTTCGGTCTCGGGTTCTCTCCGGCCGATCGCGACCAAGAGGAATCGGTGCGAATCCTGTATGTCCACGTCCCAACGATTTGGGTGGCGTATGTGGCTTTCATACTCACCGCCGTGGCCTCGGGGACATATCTGTTCTCCAAGAAACATTCTCTCGGGTTTGACCGGTTCGCTGGGGCGTCGGCGGAGCTCGGGGTGCTGTTCGTTGGACTGACCCTGATCGTCGGTGCCCTGTGGGGACGTTTGACCTGGGGAGTGTTTTGGCAGTGGGATGCCCGCTTGACGACGACCGCACTGCTGTTCGTGACCTATATCGGCTACCTCGCAGTGCGGCGGCTCGGCGGTGACCCCCATCAGCGGGCCCGCCGTTCTGCAGTGATGGGCTTATTGTCCGTCTTGTTGATCCCGCTTGTGCACTGGAGCGTTCGGTTGTGGCGCAGCCTCCACCAAGACGCCACCGTGTTGCGTCCCGATGGCCAAGTCAAAATGGATGGCTTGATGTTGTTCAGCTTGTTTGTGGGTGTCGTGGCGTTCAGCCTGATTTACGCCTGGCTGGTGATCCACCGGACACGGGTGCTGTGGATGGAGGATCACGAGAGCGAGTACGGCCTCGAAGCTGCCGTGGAACAGCGTCGGGCGGAGGCGCTCGAGACCCCGAGCAGTAACTCCACGGGAGGAAAAACAGATGGATGACGCTGGCTTCATCATCGGCAGTTACGTGGTGACATTTTTAGCCGTGATCGGTTTTGGATGGGCCACATTGCGGCGAGCCCGCCGCCTCGGAAAGAAAATCTCTCAAGAGGAGACGTACTGGACATGACCGACCTGACCCCCCGCCCCGTCGACGACTCCGGATCACGGCCATCACGCCGGATCCTCCCTCTTGTTGTGCTGGCACTCGTGGTGGCCGCCGGCGGCGTGATCTTGACCCAGTTCCTCACGTCGGCTGTGGACTATTACTGCAACGCCGATGAGATCGGTCAGCGCTCCGGCTGCGACGAGGAGCGCCGTTTACGAATCCAAGGCACCGTCACCGATGGTTCGGTGGCTGTGGAGCGTGGCGTCACGAGTTTCACCATCGCCTTCAATGACGTGACGGTCCCCGTCCATTACGAAGGTGAACCCGGAGGAATCTTCAAAGAGTGCATTCCTGTCGTGGTCCACGGTCAGTTTGATCGCGGGGTTTTCCGAGGAGACCGAGTTGAGGTCAAGCACTCCAACGAATACGTGGCTGTGAACTCCGACCGTTTAACCGAAGCAGAGTTTGAGGGCTGCGAGCCGGGTTCTACGTGATGCTGGCAGCAAGCCTGAATACAGCCCTCGGTAACGCAGGGTTGATGATCATGTTGGCGGCCTGCACCTTCGGGGCGTTGGCCACGGCGTTCTCTATTCGCACCGGCAATCTGGCCACCCTCAAACAGGCGCCCCGATATGCGTGGTTAGCGCTTGGCGGATCGGTCCTTGCGGTAGTGATGATGCAAAGGGCCTTGATTACCCGCGACTACTCGATCGGCTATGTCCAGCAGGTCGGGTCCTCCACCACACCACCGCTCTACAACTTCGCTGCCATGTGGAGTGCGCTCGAGGGATCGATCCTGTTGTGGGTCCTCGTACTCGGCATCTTCACCGCCGCTGTTGCCTGGCAGTTCCGGGCTCGAACCAGCGATCCACTGGTGGGTTGGGCGCTCGTGGTGATGTTTGCGATCACCGCATTCTTTGCGTTCATCTCCTTTGGGCCAGCCTCCCCGTTTGCGGGGGGACCGCCAGTCCCGATTGGATTTGACGGTCCTGGTCCGAACCCGTTGCTACAGAACCACATCTTGGTCCTGTTTCATCCTCCGATCCTGTACCTCGGTTACGTCGGTTTCACGGTGCCGTTCGCATTTGCGATCGCAGCGTTGATCACCGGCAGGGTGGGAGAAGGATGGCTGATGGAGACCCGCCGTTGGGCACTGATCTCGTGGGCGATGCTCACCATCGGCATCATCTTGGGTGGCTGGTGGAGTTATGAGGTGCTCGGTTGGAGCGGGGTGTGGGCCTGGGACCCTGTGGAGAACGCGAGTTTGATGCCGTGGCTGACGGGCACTGCGTATATCCACTCAGTGCTCGTGCAGGAACGACGCGGCATGCTGCGGGTGTGGAACCTGAGCCTGCTCGTAGCCACTTTCGCGTTGACGATCCTCGGCACCTTCATCACCCGTTCGGGGATCATTAACAGCGTTCACGCCTTCGGGGCCGGAGACGTAGAGGGGTATCTGCTCGCCCTGTTCGGGATCGTTGTGGTGGTTTCGCTTGCGCTCATCGCATGGCGCGGTGATCGCTTGC
Organism: Ilumatobacteraceae bacterium; assembly: GCA_018401375.1. Taxonomy (GTDB): domain Bacteria; phylum Actinomycetota; class Acidimicrobiia; order Acidimicrobiales; family Ilumatobacteraceae; genus M30B72. The sequence continues at coordinate 107,605 of JAGYKR010000001.1, forward strand.
GTTCCCCGGGAGCGATCGACTCGCCGGTGTCGCGAGAGGGCGCGTTCCTTGCGAACAACGTGTTGTTCACGCTCTTCGCATTCATCGTCCTTCTCGGCACGGTGTTCCCGCTGTTCATTGAGGTTCTGCAAAACCGGCGCACAGTGGTCGGTGCTCCGTACTTCGATCGTCTGTCAGCCCCACTCGGGCTCATGCTGTTGTTCCTGATGGGGATCGCTCCGGCCTTGCCGTGGCGTAAGGCCTCAGGAACGCTGCTGCGTGAGCGCCTGTTTTGGCCGGCATGGTCGGGGGTGGCTGCGGTGGCGGTGTCGTTGGCGGTCGGCGTGTTTGGCTTGATGCCCTTGCTCGCTTTCGGCTTGGCTGGGTTCGCGGCCGGCGCAGCCCTTCGGCAGTTGGTGCTCGCTACCCGCCGGCAGGGTTGGCGCGGTCTGGTGGGCCGGGTGAATGGTGGAATGGTGGTTCACCTCGGTGTGATCGCAATCGCCGTCGGGTTGGCCGCTTCGAACTCGTTCACTCACTCTGCAGCGATCCCGCTCGAGGTCGGTACCGAACAAGCCTGGGGAGGCCACACCTTCGAGTTGATTGCGATTACCGAGACCGTGGATGCCCGATCGAGTGCAGTGGTTGCTGAGGTGCTGCTCGATCGCAGACAGGTGTACGAACCCGCCATCACCAAGTATTTGCGGATGGGAATGGACATCGGCACTCCGAGCGTCCGGACCGGCTTCACCAAAGATGTGTACCTGACAATCGATGGCACGATTCGGCCCACACCCGGAGATACCCGAGTCACACTGCGGGTCTTTATCAAGCCGATGATCATGTGGTTGTGGATCGGCGCCGGAATGATGGCGGTGGGTACGTTGCTAGCAGCGTTCCCCGGGCAACGCCGCCGACTCGCCACCGATACAGCCTCGGCTCCGGTGCCGGTAGAAACAGGAACCGGCAGTAGAGATGACTGAGGAGGTTCCGGTGCGCCGTCGCCGGGTCGCCCCGTATGCCGTGATCGTGGTGGCGGTAGTGATGGCAGGACTCTTCGCTTTGTTGGCTAATGCTGACCCAGCGCGTAACCAAGTGGCTGCTACACCCCTGCTCGATCGCCCCGCCCCAACTGCGGTGGGCGTCACCGCAGATGGGCGCTCTTTTGATTTGTCGCAGCGCAAAGGGAGTTGGGTCGTGATCAACTTCTTTACCTCCACCTGTATCCCCTGCCAGCGGGAGCACCCAGACCTGATCGAGTTTGTGGAGCAGCAACGTCGACTAGGAAATGCCGGAGCCGAGTTGTACACGATTGTGGTGGATGACACCGTGGAAGCCGTGGAGAGGTATTTCGCTCGAGAAGGCGGGGACTGGCCGGTGGTCTATGACACCGACGGGCGTTTCGCCGTGGCCTTCGGTGTGGCGCAGGTCCCGGAGACCTGGATCATCGATCCGAGTGGAATCGTGCGCGGTCGATTGATCTCTCAGGTCACTGCAGAGTTCCTCGGCCAACAGATTCAACGGATTCGAGAAGGCATATGACAAGCCTGATGGCGGCACCCAAAAGATGGAATCGGGCACTCAAGAAATGGCCATCGTGGGTGGTGATGGTGTTTGTAGTTGTGGCTCTTGTCGCGGTGGGTGCCACACGGGACGGTGGTCCTCAAAGTGCGGGGGATCGGGTGGACTCGATTTCGCGCCGCTTGGCGTGCCCGGTATGCGATGGGGAGTCAGTGTTTGAGTCGCGCAACAACGCATCGGACAGCATCCGCTCCGAGATCACCGCTCAGGTCTCTGAAGGCCGTCTCGGCGATGATGCGATCATCGAGTTCATCGCCGGTCGGTTCGGGGCCCAAGTGCTATTGGTGCCTCGTTCCTCAGGGGTGGAGGCTTTGGTGTGGGCGATCCCCGCCGCAGCCCTCGTGGTGGCAGTGGCGGGCTTGGCGATGGCGTTTCGGCGTTGGAGGGACGAGGCCCGTGCCTACCCGGATGCCACGGCGGCAGATTTTGATCTCGTGGCCACAGCCTTAGCCGAAAGCCATTCTGAACAGCCCGGGTCCGATCAGCCCGAGTCCGATCAGCCCGTTCCCATTCAGCCCGAGTCGGGCAACGATGGCTATCGCAGCGACGAGGCAGGGCAGGAGTGAACCCGGACCAACTAGCGGAACTGGAACAAGAGCGCCGGTTCCTTCTCAACTCGCTAAGGGATCTCGATCGCGAGCATCAGTTTGGTGATGTGGACGAGGTGGATTTTCAGACCTTGCGCGAGGGGTACACGGCCCGGGCTGCTGCGGTGTTACGTGCCATCGAGGACGGCAAGGCGGCGTTACCAACCCCACCCCAACAACGTCTGTGGCGCACAATCGGCTCGGCAGCGGCGGTGCTTCTCGTGGCGGTTGCCGCTGGAGCGCTCGTGGCCCAATCATCTGGGCAGCGACTGCCGGGCCAAGAGATGACGGGTTCGATTCCGGGAGATATCGCCAGTCAGCTCGCTCAGGCCCGGATAGTGCTCGGTACAGATCCGGTGGCTGCCCAGAACCTCTACACCCAAGTGTTAAGCGAACGCCCCAACCATCCTGAGGCGCTCGCCTACAGCGGATGGTTGTTGGCATTGAACTCGATGGGGGCCAGCGAGGATCTCTTTGATACGGCGCTCGAAACAAGTCGCGGACTCTTGGTACGGGCCACCATTGCAGATCCGAACTACGCCGATCCGCATTGCTTTATGGCGATCATTGCGGCGCGGATCCAACCGGACCCCGATGCGGTGGCAGGCCACACCGACCGATGTCTGGCAAACAATCCGCCTGCAGACATGCGGGGACTGCTCGAAGCACTGGTGCTCAGCCCGGACGCAGATTGAATCTGAGGGTCATGGTCGGCCCACTTTCGGGCGATCCCACCAGGTTGCCGACAGCCATTCACCTTCGGGTGATTTCTCGATCACCCACACGGAGGCTTTACGAAAACCGGTGGGACCAGAGATCGTCATGTGGCGGCGCATCATCGCCTCGATCACAGCCGGGATCAGATCCCCGTGGCTGCACACCACAGACCCGGGGCTCAGTCCTTCGCACATGGTGAGGGCCGCCTCGAAACTTCGTCCCTCCCCGAACTCATCGTGAACGCTGACATTGGTGTGGAGTCTTTGAGCAAGAGGATCGAGAGTCTGGATGCAACGCAGATACGGGCTCGAGTGCAAGGCGGTAGCCCCGGCCCTGGCCAGTCGTTCGGCGAGGGCAGATGCTTGTTTTCGGCCCTTGGCGTCGAGTGGACGGATGAGGTCTGCAGCCGGATCGTCGAGGGCCACTCCCGCTGACGCGTGGCGGACCAAGAAAAGGGTCATCGAAGTGTGGCGAGTTCGCCGGTGAGTCTGCGGTGTCGGGCTACGAGGGCTCGAATCAGGAGTACGTAGGCCACCGCAGCAATCGCCGTGGCCACACTGGATGCAAGGGTCACCCAGTACTGCTCGGCGAGGATGGTGGCCACGGCCCGAGTGTCGGTGGCCATCAGGCCGGCATTCACCACGCTGACTCCTAACACGACGGCCAATGGGATCGGGACCAGCCCAAAAAACACCCACCACAGGGTGAAAGAAAAGGGCACGGGATCACCGGAGGTGCGCCAGTCAGAGTCAGCTGTGAGGCCGGGCTCGGAGGCCTTCCAGAGCTCACGAAACATCAGCCACGGGATCACATAGAACACCCCAGGCGGAAGGAACCATCCGGCGATCGCCCATGGCGGTCCCCAGGTCGTGCTGCGGTCCAGATCCCGCAGGTTGCGAGCCATCTTGAACATCAAGATGAAGGTCAAAGCAGCGATCGCTACCTGCCCTGCAGAAGCGAGGGCACCAGCACCCGAGGCTGATGAGTAGGCGTCGATGAACATTTCCTCGGAGATCTGACCGTCGAGGAAGTTACGGGCATCGGAACGCGCTCCCGCTTGGGTGATTCCCGACAGTAACGAGGCGACTCCGACGATGGAGGTCAAGATCACAATCGTGGACCCGAGTCCCGACACCTTGCGCAAGCGAGGATCACTCGATTCGGCCGGTGGACCCGTGGGCGGGTCGAAGGCCGGTGGGGGAGGTGGCGGAGGTGGGGGCGGTCGATGATCGCTCACGGATTTACCGTATCGGCTGGGAGTTCTGCTCGGTGCCTGATCCTGAGCGGATCAGATCACCTTGAGTTGCGGACTGAAGACCTTCTTGGGCTTCAGTTCGGTGGCGATGCGGGAGGCGATCGCTTGAAAGGCTTGAGCAGATTCGCTCTCCGGGTCCACTGCTGTGATCGGACGGCCGTTGTCCCCACCCTCGCGCAGCGCCGGGACGAGCGGCAGGCTGCCGAGCAACGGGACGTTGAGTTCCGTCGCCAACAGTTGACCTCCACCGCTACCGAAGATCTCATAGCGCTCCCCGTCGTTCCCGGTGAACCACGACATGTTCTCAATAACACCACGCACGGGGAGATTGACCTTTTCGGCCATTGCAGCGGAGAGGCGGGCCACCTTTTGAGCCGCAGGCTGTGGGGTGGTCACCACGTACACCTCACCGCGGGGGAGATAGCCCGCCAGGCTGAGGGCGATATCGCCGGTCCCGGGAGGCATGTCCACGAGGAGGAAATCGGGTTCATCCCAGTACACGTCGGTGAGGAACTGCTCGAGGGCCTTATGCAACATCGGTCCACGCCAGATGACCGCTTGGCCCTCCGGCACGAAATAGCCAATGGAAATGCAGCGCACGCCCCACTGCTCCGGCGGAAGCAGCATCTGGTCGATGACCACTGGATCACGGTCGGTGCCGAGCATCCGGGGAATGGAGTAGCCGTAGATATCGGCATCCACCACGCCCACCGAATACCCCTGGGAGGCGAGGGCGACGGCGAGGTTCGTGGTCACACTCGACTTGCCGACGCCGCCTTTGCCCGAGGCGATGAGGAGTGGGCGGGTCTTGGAGCCGGGTTGGGAAAAGGGGATCTCTCGCCCTTCGGCATGGCCATGTGCCGGTGCGTTACCAGCGGTACCGGAGGGGTTTCCATGCAGTTTCTTGCGGAGTTCCTCACGCTCAGAATCGGTCATCACCGTGAACTCAAGATCCATACGGGTGACCCCGTCGAGGGCGACGACAGCTTCGTTGACCCGTTTGGTGATCTCGTTGCGAAGTGGACAGCCGGCGACGGTCAATGCCACGAGCACCGCCACGGAACCGTCGGGGCGCACCTCCACGTTGCGCAGCATCCCAATATCCACGATGGAACGATGAAGTTCGGGGTCTTCCACGGGCCGGAGGGCTTCAATCACGTCAGCAGAGGTCACAGCCATGGGTCTTAGTCTGGAGGCCCGTGCCTCGATTTGCACTACAGGGATAGTAGAATTGCCCCCGTCGGCGTTTCTGCTGATCTGACTTTGATATTTCACCGTTTTTCTTTCATCACTTTTCCTTATGGGTTCCAACGCCTCTTTCACCGCCACCGTGTCGGCCATCACCGACGCCTTCGGCGACCCGACGCGGCGAAGAATCTTTTTGTTCCTGCGCGATAGCGGTGGGCGCTCTGCGGAGGGAGGCGGTGTCACCGCAGCGGCCGTGGCCACCGAAGTGGGAGTGCACCCGAATGTGGCCCGCCACCACCTCGACAAGTTGGCGGCAGGCGGATACGTGGAGGTGTCCACAAGCAGGATCGAAGGCGGTGGGGCGGGCCGACCCTCCAAGCGCTATTCGGCAGTGGAGGGTGTGCTCACCGATTTCCCGGTGCGCAGCGATGACCTTGTGCTCTCTCTGCTCGGGCGGACCCTCGCCCATTTGCCGGCTGATCTCGCCGAGAAGATGGCCGAGGAGGTCGGCGCAGAATACGGCCGGGCGATGGCGGCTGGGCTGTCCGGAGAAGACTTCGCTGCCGGACATCGCTCGGTGCGGTCGGCTGTGGGAGCAGTGGCTGATGCCCTCAGTGCCCACGGTTTTGCAGCCCACGCAGAAAGCCGTAACGATCAGTTGAAGATCATCAATAACCACTGCCCGTTCGGCGATGTGGCGATCGAGCATCCGGTGATCTGCGCAGTGGATCGTGGCATGGTGCGCGGGATGCTGACCGCGCTGTGTGGGGATGATCGCAACCTGCTGAGTGGATCGATTGCCACGGAGTCATCGATCGCCCTCGGTGACAGCTTTTGCACCACCCGGGTCTGAACAGATCCCCGTTCATTCGATCTCCCGGGGATTCTGATCGAGATCACTTGAGCCCGAGATCATGATTCGGTCTCTGGGCGGGTACCTTCTGGGTGTGGACGTACGTATCGGAGTGACCCAATCCCCCCGCGAACTGGCCTTTGAGGTGGATGAATCCACTCATGCGGAGGTGACTGCCGCTGTGGAAGCAGCGCTGTCGGGAGCCACCGACATCTTATGGATCACCGAGAAGCGTGGCCGGCGCATCGCCGTGGCCTCAGCCAAGATCGCCTACGTAGAACTCGGCGTGCCTGACGGTGAGCGCCGCATCGGCTTCGGAGGGTGACCTGTCAACCTCCGGTCTGCACCTGTTCGACCGCGAGCTGATCTTCGTCACCGGTAAAGGTGGGGTGGGTAAGACCACCGTTGCGGCTGGTCTCGCACGGGTTGCCGCTCGCAGCGGTCGACGGACCCTGATCTGCGAGATGGACGCCAAGGGAGATCTCGGACCCGCCGTGATTGACCCGGCGGGCGATGGCGTTTCTGGCGCTGGGTCGGAGCGCATTGCATTGGGATTCACTCCCACTGAAGTGGCTCCGAATCTGTGGGCGATGGCGATGAACACCGAGGATTCCCTCCGAGAGTATCTGCGGTTGTTTCTGCGGATTCCCTTGGTTGGCCGCATCGGATCGTTGGCCAGCACCTTTGACTTTGTGGCCTCGGCAGCCCCCGGGGTCAAAGAGATTCTGGCGGTAGGCAAGCTGTGTCACGAGGTTCGTCAAGGTAACTACGACCTCGTGATCGTCGATGCCGAAGCCTCGGGTCACATCGTGGCTCAGATCGGCGCTCCGATCGTGATCCGTGAACTTGTTGCCCTCGGACCGATTCGAGATCAAACCGCTTGGATGTCGGAGATCCTCACCGATCCTCGCCGCACCGCAGTGATCGCCGTGACTACCCCCGAAGAGATGGCGGTCATTGAGACCGTGGAGTTAGCACAGCGATTGCGGTCTCAGGCGGGCGTTGATCTGTCGATGGTGGTGGCGAATCGGGTGCTTCCGGCGCTGTTTGATCGGCGACGCCTCGATCTGTTGGACCGGATCGGGCCGCTGATCCCGATCGACAGCGAATGGGGACGGATCGTGGCCTCGGCCTCTTCTGCCGATCGTCGCCGGCGGGTGGGAGCAGGGCACCTCGACGATCTGCGCTCTCGTTTGGTGGAGTCGAGTTTCGGTGATGTCGAGACCCTCAATCTCCCAGAGATCCGGTTCGATCTGGCCGGACCGACAGTGGTGTGCGCAGTGAGTTCCGCCCTCGCCGGAGAGCTTGATGTTGAGTTCTGAACCTGTTCAGCAGCGAACGGGCACCTCGCCGAGGACCGAATACCTCTGGTCCGGAGCCAAAGTGCTGATGGTGGCCGGTCCGGGAGGGGTGGGCAAGACGTCCATGGCCGCCGCCCTCGGACTCGCCGCGGCGATCAGCGATGAAACCAAAGTGTTGGTGTTGACGGTGGATCCGGCTCGGCGTCTTGCCGATGCCCTCGGCATCGATCTGCCCGGCCAGCAGGTGACCAGGATTACCGATGAAGTTGCGGCGGCCGCTGGAGTTGAACTGCGGGGCGAACTGTGGGCCGGGATGCTCGACGTCCGGGCAGGTTGGGACGAACTGATCGGTCGCCATGCCCCGACCCCGGAGATCGCCGAGCGGATTCTGGCTCACCCCCTGTACGCGAACTTGACCCGTCGGTTTGTTCACAGCCATGACTATCTGGCGATGGAACGCCTCCATGAGGTGACGGCGAGCGGGGAGTATGACCTCGTCATCTTGGATACCCCGCCCTCACGCAATGCCCTTGATCTCCTCGATGCTCCTCAGCGCATGCAGGAGTTTTTCGGATCACGATTGATCAGGTGGCTGACTGTGCCGGCCCGATCACGGGTGGCCAATCTGGTCTCCCAGCCCTTTCAGGCGGTAGCAGATCGCTTGCTTGGGGCCGGATTCCTGTCCGATATCACAGAGTTCTTCGGTCTGTTTCAGACCTTGGAAGAGGGTTTCGTGCGCCACGCCGTAGAGGTGGAGGCTCAGATGGCCGCACCTGAGACCCGGTTCGTTGTGGTGGCCACTGCAGAGGTCGCACCGGTCCATGAAGCGCGGTACCTGATCGACGAACTCGCTCGGCGCAAACTCCACCTCGGGGGAGTGCTCGCTAACCGGATGACCAGTAGCCACGCACCCGGTGAGGTAGTGGGTGGTCCGAAATCACGGTGGGAGGCCGGTCGGATCGAAGGTAGTGAGGACGTGGCGGCCCTTGCCGAACGGCTCGTCGCCAGTCTCGGCACGACGGGTGATCCGCCGGAGGTGGATGTGATGCGATCGATGCTTGCGCAGTTACACAGCCGGGCCGCAGAGATCGCCGAACTCTCCGCCCAACAGGAGCGTCTGATCGCCGAGCTCGAGGTTGGGGTCCCTTCGGTGCTGCGCTGCCCCATACTGGACCGCGATGTGCAAGATCTCTCCGATCTCGCTTCTCTGGCTGGTTACCTGATCGGCGAAACAGCCACCGCCGGGTCCTCCGACGGACCGATCTCCCCAAGTGAAAGTTGAATACGATGCTCGAACTCCGTCCGCAGGTCGCTGCTGACCTCCCCGAGGTTGGCTCGCGGCGACTGGCCGTGCGGCTCACGGCTGACGCTTTAACCCATGTGCGGCGCGGCAGTCCGTGGGTCTTTGAAGGGTCGGTGGAATCGCTCAGCCTCACCGGCGATGAGCAACCCGGGGATTTGGCGGTGGTCTTTGATGCGCGTCGCGAGTTCGTAGCGATCGGACTGTGGGATCCGGCCTCACTGATTCGGATCAAGATGCTCCACGCCGGTGCCCCCGTCCAGATCGATGCTGATTTTTGGTTGCAGCGGGTCACGGCCGCGCTCGATCGTCGAGCCACTTTGAGCGAGGATGCCGACACCGATGCTTACCGCTTGATCCACGGAGAAAACGACGGGTTTCCCGGCCTTGTGGTGGATCGTTACGCCACCACCTTGGTGGTCAAGATCTACTCGCCAATCTGGTGGCCGCACCTCAAAGCGGTACTGACACCGTTGTTGGCAGCGGAGTTGCCAACTCGGGTGGTCCTGCGTCTGGCTCGATCAGTGACAGCGCCCTCAGAACATCTCGACGACGGTTCCACCTTGGTGGGTGAGCCGAGCCAGACCCCGGTGGTGATCCGTGAGCGCGGCCTCCAACTTGAGGCCGATGTAGTGACAGGCAACAAGACCGGGCACTTCCTTGATCAGCGCGATAACCGGTCTCTGGTGCGAGCGTCGGTTGGGGCCTATCCCAAGGGCGCAGAAGTCCTCGATGTGTTCTCCCACACGGGCGGATTCGCGTTGTCTGCTGCGGCCGGTGGGGCCCGTAAGGTCCACATGGTGGACGTGAGCGCCGCTGCCCTCGAGGCAGCGACTCGTAACTTCACTCTCAATCGCCACATCCACGCCGTGCGTGACTGCCAGGTCCGCACCACCGTCGGCGATGCATTTGAGGTGCTCGCACAGTTACGTGCCGATGACTACAGCTTCGATGTGGTGATTCTCGATCCCCCCTCCTTTGCTCATGCCGAACGCAACGTGGCTAAGGCCGAACAGGCTTACTTTCGTTTAACTCAGGCCGGCCTGCGGTTACTGCGCCCCGGTGGCCTGCTCGTTCAGGCCTCGTGTTCCAGCCGGATCGATGATGAAAGCTTTTACCGGATCGTTCATGAGGCTGCGGTGCACGCCAGGCGGGATCTGGTTGAGATCCGTCGCACCGGACACCCGATCGATCATCCTGTGGGTTTTGAGTACGGGGCGTACCTCAAAGCGGTGTTCGCCCGGGCTCGTAACTGACGGGCTTGCAAACAGCCGGAATCTGCTGGGTAATGCAATGGATACCACCACCCCCGTAGGCGAGGATCGGTCCCACTGCGAGCCCGATCACCTGCCGATCAGGAAATTCCGAGGCGATCATTTCCAAGATCTCTGAATCCGCAGGGTGGTCGGTGGTGGGGACAAGAACGAGGCCGTTGGCCACATAAAAGTTCAGATAGGGCACCGAAACCAACCGCCGGGCAAACTCCACCTCAGGCAGAACCGGGATCTCGATCACCTGCAATGGTTCGCCTCGGTGATTGCGACACCCGTTGAGCCAGCGTCGATTGATAGCCAGTCGGTCATGGTCAGGGCTCGTGGGGTCAGCGCAGGTCTGCAAGAGCATCTGGCCCGATGGAGCGAAGGCGGCGAGATTGTCCACATGGCCATCGGTGTCACAATCCCGGCTGAGGCCATAAGGCAGCCAGACCACCTCGGCCATCCCTGTGGCTTCGAGCAGGATCCCTTCGATCTGGCCGCGCCCCAAAGTGGGATTCCGGTTGGGGTTCAGCAAGCATTGGCTCGTGGTCACCACAAGGTTGTGTCCGTTGGTGATGATCGATCCGCCTTCGAGCACCATCGGCATCGACACGGTTGGTTCCTCGCGAAGAGCACACCATTGGGCGGCAAGGCCTGCGTCACGTTCGTGGGGATACTTGCCCCCGTAACCGTTGAACTGCCAGAGCGTGGCCCGACGGGTCGTGCCGGCGGCATCGAGTTGGTACATGGGTCCGGTATCACGCACCCAGGAGTCGTCACACTCGAGGCTTCGAACGTCAACATCAGGGCCACACAGGCGGCGGGCCTCATCGAGTTGGGAGACGGGGGTGAGCATCGTTACCGGCTCATAGCGAGCGATCAAGCGGGCAATCTCGGCATGAGCATCACGTGCTGCGCTGACGAGCGGTCCGTAGACCCCGTCGTCGGTGGGCCATGCGATCAATGTGCGTTCATGGGGTTCATGCTCAGCAGGCATCCGCCATGAAGATGCTGTGATCGCGGGTTTCATCGGGCGGGTTTCATCGGGTCGCATCATCAGATGCTGCGCCGTGACGGGTCAGTGGGCCGTAGAGATCGGGTCGGCGATCCCGAAAGACGCCCCACGTGTGGCGCTGAGATTCGATCGCTGCGAGGTCATAGGAGGCGAACAAGATCTGATCGGCGTCCCGGGACGCGCAGGTCAAGATCTCGCCGGTCGGATCGGTCATAAACGAGGATCCGTAGAAGGTGATCTCGAGTCGCTCGCCTTGCTCCATTCCGTAGCGATTTGCCGCCACTACGGGAACGATGTTTGCAGCGGCGTGGCCTTGCATCACGCGTTGCCAATGCGCCGATGAGTCCAAAGTTGGATCCTGGGGTTCCGAACCGATGGCTGTTGGGTACAACAGCAGTTCGGCCCCGGCCAAGGCCATTGCCCGGGCAGCCTCAGGGAACCATTGATCCCAGCAGATCCCCACACCGATGCGGCCGTAACGGGTGTCCCAGACCCTAAACCCGGTATCCCCAGGAGTGAAGTAGAACTTCTCGGAGTAACCCGGGCCATCAGGGATATGGCTCTTGCGGTAGCGACCAAGGATCGTGCCGTCGGCATCGATCATGACCACCGTGTTGAACACATTGTTGAGATCGCGCTCAAAAATGCTGACAGGGATGACCACTGCGAGTTCAGCGGCGAGTTGCGCACATCTCGCCACCGCGGGACTCTCCTCCACGGTGTGGGCGAGACCGAGATGGGAGCTGTCTTGTTCGATACAGAAGTAAAGGCCCTCAAACAGTTCGGGGAGCAAGATGATCTGTGCTCCGTGGCTGGAGGCAAACCGGATTGCCGTTTCGGCCGCATCGAGGTTGCCGACGCGATCAGGCCCCATCGCCATCTGCACACAGGCCACCATCACCTGACGACTGGGGTCATCGACGAGGTGCGTTGTTGGATCCGATGAATCTGGTCGGGACGTTCCCACCATCTCCACGGTACTGAACAGTGCACCGCTGTGCCATGGCCCCGGGGCGATACTGTCTCAGCCATGGCGTCTTTGGCTGATCTGGCCCGTGAACACACCTCGCTGAGCCGCGAGGAGATCGTCCATCTCAACCGTTTGGTGACCGAATGGGGCATGCTGGCCGACTTCAGTTTCTCTGATTTGTTGTTGTATCTGCCGTCGACGGATCAGCGCTGGCTCATCGTTGGGCAGATCCGTCCAGCTACCGGTCAGACGATCTACCAGACCGACTGGGTGGGATCGTGGGCCAATGACACGGAACGGCCGGTGCTCTCGGCGGCGATGGCCTCGGGAGAGATCTCCGAAGGTGTGATCAAGGTGGAGGATCTGCCCGATGAGGCACAGATGATTGCGATCCCGGTGTCCATGGAGGGCAAGGTCATTGCCGTGCTCACCAAGGAATGGGTGGTGCAGACCGGTCGTCGACCCGGCGAACTTGAGCACGTGTACTCCACGATCTTCGAACGATTCGCCACGATGATCGCCGCAGGGGAGTTCCCGTATCCCTCACGGGTGGGAGATTCGAGCGCGGCTCCACGGGTGGGTGACGGGGTGATGTTGCTCGACGGCGATGCGCGAGTGCGGTATGTGTCCCCGAATGCGAACTCGGCCCTGCACCGCGTGGGCATCCAGTCCAGCGCCCTTGGAATGCGCCTGTCCGAACTCGGCTTTTACGACGGTTCGGTCCGTCAGGCTTTTGAGCGCCGCGTCCCCGTGATCGAGGAGTTTGAACAGGGCTCCGAGGTCACGTTGTTATGCCGCTGCGTGCCGATCATCGAGGCCGGAGAGGTGTCCGGAGGTGTGCAGTTGGTGCGCGACATCACTGAACTGCGTAAGCGAGACCGGTTGCTATTGAGCAAGGACGCCACCATCCGCGAGATCCACCACCGGGTCAAAAACAATCTTCAGACCATCTCCTCGCTGTTGCGTTTGCAGGCCCGTCGACTCACGAACCCCGAGGCCAAGGCGGCGGTCTCGGAATCGGTGCGACGGATCCGCACTATCGCTCTGGTGCACGAGGCTTTGTCGAGGGAACCCGGTGAGGACGTGACGTTTATCGAGATCGTCCGGCCCTTATTGCGTCTCGCTGAAGAGGGCCTGCAATCACCGGACCGACCGGTCCGCTTCACGGTCCGTGGCGATGGAGGTCGGGTGCCGGCCAACATTGCAACTCCGCTGTCGGTGGTACTCACCGAACTGCTGCAAAACGCCGTGGACCACGGGTTCCCTGAAGGCAGCGGCGGTGGTCAGGTTGTGGTGTCCTTGCACAACGATGAGTCGCGGTTGGCGATCACCGTTGTGGACGATGGCCGAGGTCTCAGCCCGGATTTTGATCTTGAGGCGGTGACGGGCCTCGGGTTATCGATCGTACGAACTCTGGTCACCACTGAACTGAACGGACAGATCCTTATGCGGCCGGTCAAAGCGGAGGATCTGCATCAGGCTGGGATGAGTGGCCTCGATGCGGTCCATGGCACCGTTGTGGAACTGCTGGTGCCGGTGGAAGTGGACTGACATGAACAGTCTGGTGTGGAGCGATTCGGTGGTTCCCGCTGTGGCCGAGACGGCAGAGGAGGTCTGGGAGGTCCCGATTCCGGCGCTCGCACTCGGGATCATGATCGGTGCTTATGTGTTGAGTCGGATCACCGGATTCGTGATCCGCAGAGTGGTGAACCGCCTCGCCCGGCGCAGCATCGCAGCGCCGGTTCGGTTGTGGCGGACACGGATGCGTCGGCGGATCGCCGAAACCTCCGAGATGACCGAACAACGGCGTCGGCAACGGGTGGACGCTGCATCACGGATGCTGAACCACTTGGTGTCGGTGGTGATCTGGTTGATCGCAATCGTGACCATTTTGAACGTGCTCGATATCAACGCTGCGTTTTACCTGTCGAGCGCCGGATTTTTAGGGGCAGCCTTGGCCTTCGGCGGCCAACATAAGGTCAATGATTATCTCACCGGTCTCACGGTGCACTTTGAGGATCGCTACGGGGTGGGTGATGAGGTGGTATTCGATGTCGGTTGGAGCGAACCGGTGCGCGCCGTTGTGGATCACGTCGGCCTGTTCAGCACCCGAGTGCGTGACGGCCACAGCACCATGCACTTCGCCAATGCAGCGCTATCAGCGGTACGAAATCTCTCTCAAGAGCCAGCCTCCTCGAAGATCCGAATCCGGACTGGGGGTCGCGGTGCCGATGAGGTGGCCCGCACCTTACGCGGACTCGCAGGAAGTAAAGACCTGACCGAGGTGGTCTTTCTCGGCGATCTGGATAGCTATCAGCCAACCACAGGCGAAGTGGAGGTGGACGTGCACACGCTGCGTCCCTTGGATCGCCTTTCCGTTGAGCGCCTCGTGGCCAAAGCGGAGCGTCAACTCGGCGTTGTCACCGCAGACTCTGCGCTCACCGCAGCAGAGTCCACCTCAGGGGCCTCTGAAGTGCCCGAGTTTGATGGGGAACCACAGTTTCTCACGGAGCCGGGCAGCGAGCCCGAATCAGATGAGGCGGCAGAAACCCCGGAACGTTGACTCAGCCAGCGGCGCGCTGCTCGGCGGCGCGACGACGTCGGATGGCACGGCGCTCCTCTTCGGACAGCCCGCCCCAGATTCCGGAATCCTGATTGGATTCGAGGGCGAAGTCGAGGCACTCCTCGGTCACCTTGCACTCGGCACAAACCTTTTTGGCATGCTCAATCTGAACCAGGGCCACGCCGGTGGTTCCCACAGGGAAGAACAGGTCAGGATCGGTATCACGGCACAAAGCCAGATCACGCCAGTCGTCATCGGTCATAGTCAGGGGGTTGCTGGACGCAAGGATCGACACGCAGTTGCTCCTCGGAGGTGAGTGTGTGAGGGCGCTCTAGAACCCGGCGCCATCCGGCGGATACGCTATGCGGTCGCTGGCGGATTGGCAACGGATCGTTCGATTGTGATCATGAAGGCTTGTGATGACCGGCTTAGTGATGACCGGTTTGGGAGCGGAGAATTGGCCGCGTCTGATGGGATATATGGACACTTGGACATGTACACGGGGTGGAGACCCTCGCTAAACATTGTTAATGCCAATGATCATCGCCCATCGCGGAGCGTCAAGGGCTCGGCGCGAGAACACTGTCGAGGCCTTTGAGAGGGCGGTGGAGTTGGGCGCCCAGGGCATCGAACTCGATGTCCGTCGCACAAAAGACGGGGTCGCAGTGGTTCATCACGACCCTCAGTTCACCGACGATCACGGCAATGAGACGGTGATCTGTGAGGTAGAGGCTGCGGGCCTGCCCCCGTATCTGCCCACCTTGAACGAGGCTCTTGATGCCTGCGCGGGGGCGGTGGTCAACATCGAGATCAAGAATCTGCCTCACGAAGCTGACTTTGACCCGCAGTATCAGGTCTGTTCATTAGTGCTTTCCGAACTTGGAGTCCGTGACGTTCAGGGCTGGGTGATCTCCTCGTTTGATCGCGGGACCCTTGATCGGATGCGGGAGCTAGCCCCGCAGATCACGACGGCGTGGTTAGCTGTGGAGTTCGACGCAGCCGATCTTGATGAGCTTGTGGCGATCGGGCACGGGGGAATCCATCCTTGGGACCAGATGCTCACACAGGAGCTTGTGGCCACTGCCCATGAACGCGGCCTATTTGTCAATGTGTGGACATGCAACGATCCCGAGCGCATGAAAGAACTCGCCGCCTGGGGGGTGGACGGCATCGTTACCGATGTGCCCGACATCGCTCTTGGCGCCCTCCGTATCGATTGACCACGTGCTGATTGACCACGTGCTGATTGACCAGGTGCTGATTGGGTCAGAGCACTCCGGGGTATACCAGTTGCACGGCGTCGGGGACATGGCTGAACTCCAGGCGGGTGGTCTCGCCAAGATAATCCCCGTCAAGTTGATACGGAAATGGGGTCTGCGAGGACACCACGAGTTCGGAGACATCGGTCCACTCGATGAGATCCTTGGTGGGTTGGATGCCACCGCCTTTCAGCGCAGTCAGCAATGAAGCGATGATCACTCGAGCACTGAGTGTGCGGAAGGTGACCACCACCAACCGATTTCCTAGGGAGGCCGAAGCTGATAGATCGAGGGGTCGATTCCCGAGATAGGTATACGGGTTGGTGTTGAGCACTACGGAGAAGTAGCCGTCCTCACAATGCAGGGCCGGTCGATGTCCGGTTTCGCAGGCGTGCAAAGCGAAATGGGGTTGGGTGCGGTCATAACCGCTCATCCATGTGGAGAGCCCTGCGTACATGAACAACGGATGGCCGAGCCAGCGCTTGAGGGAGGCGCGCCGTTCCACCGCTTTCACCACGGCGGCATCAAAGCCGATGCCGGTATGGAAACAAAAGTATCTTCCGTTGACTCGACCCAGACCGATCGGTCGCAGATCGTGAGCGTCAAGTCCGGCCACGAGGGAGTTGACTGCTGTCACCGGATCGTTGGGCATCCCGAGGGTGCGGGCGAAGACATTGGTGGAGCCTCCGGGTAACACCCCGAGTGCGGTGTGGGTGCCGGCAATCCCTGTGGCTACCTCATTGAGCGTTCCATCCCCACCGAAACCGATCGCCACGTCCACTCCACGACGGGCAGCGTCGGAGGCGAAGCGCGTCGCATGACCTCGACGGTTGGTCTCCACCACCTCTACCTCGTGGGACCTCGAAAGCGCCCTCTGAACGATCACGGTGTTGCGTGCGGTCACTGATGATGCGAACGAGTTCACCACTAACAAGATGCGCACGCGCTGCACGGTAGCAGCGGTCAGCGCCGTCAAAAATTCGCCGAGAATTTCGGCAGAATCCGCAGCGATCTCCCGGCCGGTTGGGTATCGGGGTCAGGGAGGGATAACAATGATCTAATGAACGTGATCGTATGCGTCAAGCAGATCCCAGATCCGGCGAGCCCGGGTGAACTGGACCCCTCTACTAACCAACTCAAACGGGACGGAAAGCTCATCCTCGACGAGTCTGATAGCTACGGGGTGGAGATGGCCCTACAGCTTGTGGACGCTGCCGGTGGCGGCGAGGTGAGCATTATCTCAATGGCTCCGAATGGTGAGATGTCGGGCATGCGCACGGCCCTCGCCATGGGCGCTGTGAAGGGTGTGCTCGTCTCGGATCCGGCCCTGGCCGGCTCGGATGCGTTGACCACAGCCAAGGTGCTCGCCGGAGCGGTGCAGACCCTCGGTGGCGCTGACCTTGTGATCGCTGGCACCGAGTCCAGCGACGGATACACCGGAACGGTTCCCGAACAGATGGCAGAACTGCTCGGGCTGCCCTCGGTGACTTTCGCTAAGTCGGTCAAAGTCGACGGTGGAGCACTCAAGGTGTCGCGTCAGACCGAAGAGGGTTTTGACGAGGTGACCTGCCCGCTGCCTGCTCTGATCAGCGTGACCGCCGGTGTGGTGGAGCCTCGCTACCCGAGCTTTAAAGGCATCATGGCAGCCAAGTCCAAGCCGGTGGACACCAAGACCGCAGCCGATCTCGGTGTTACCGCTGCGGGATGGGCCGGCGCCCAGCAGGCGATCGTCGAAGTGGCTCAGGCCGCAGCTCGTCAAGCCGGTGAGGTCATCGAAGACGATGGCGAGACATTCAACAAGATCGTCGAGTTCCTCGACGGCCTGAAAGTGATCTGAGGAGTCGACCAATGGGAATCAACAACATTTGGGTTTTCGCCCAACAAGCCAACGGTGCCCCTACAACAGGCACTCTTGAATTGCTCGCCAAGGCTCGCGCTCTTGGCGGCAACGTCAGCGCATGGTTCGGCGGAGATGCATCGGCAATCGCAGGTGCGCTCGGTGAGCACGGCGCCGCAAAGGTTTTTGCCACCGGCGATCTCGCTGGTGCATTGCCCGGCGTAGCCGTGGCAAGCGCGATGAAGGCCGTGATCGACGGTGGCGAGAGCCCCGACTTGGTCATGTTCCCTCAGAACTATGAGGGCCGGGACGTGATGAGCCGGCTGTCTGTCAAGCTGGACCGCACCGTGATCACTAACAACACCGACATCACCGTTAGCGGCGACACCGTCACCGTGACCACCCCAATCTTCGGCGGAAACACTTTGGTGAATACCTCGTTCACGGGTTCTGCGCCGTACCTCGCAGCCTTCCGGCCCAAGAGCTTTGTGGCTGAGGCCGCCGGTGGCGCTGCTGCTGAAGTGGTGGCTGCGCCGGTGCCCGATCTCGGATCCACCGCTGGTGCGGTGGTGACTGCGGTCCACGTAGAAGAGACCACCGGTCCGAAGTTGGACGAGGCTGACGTGGTGGTGGCCGGTGGCCGTGGCCTCGGTGAGTCCGACAAGTTTGAACTGATCGAATCTTTGGCCAAGACCCTCAAGGGTGCGCCCGGAGCCTCTCGGGCGATCGTCGATGCCGGATGGGTGCCCTACAGCTATCAGGTGGGCCAGACCGGCAAAGTGGTCAAGCCCAAGGTCTACATCGCCGCGGGAATCTCCGGCGCCACCCAGCACATGGTGGGTATGAAGGGCTCCAAGAACATCATTGCGATTAACAAGGACAAAGAAGCCCCGATCTTTGGTGTGGCAGACCTCGGCATCATCGGTGATGTCCATAAGGTTCTGCCGAAGTTGATCGAGGCTCTCAAAGCTCGCGGTTGAGACGAGCCGTTGGCATCGCCAGCATCTGAAAACTGAAGCCGCTGTTCACACGGCGTCATGTGCGGTGAAAGCCCATGTGACGCCGTGTGGCGCGTCTTGGCACAACAGCCGAAGATTCCACCCGGTGGAGGGCTCTGATGTATCCCACCACAACCAGGTGAGATCCTCGAGCAACTCGACCATCTCCGCTTCGGTAGGTGGCCACTGATCATCCAGTTCGCCGAGCGTTCCCAGCAGCCACCACATAGCGTCACGGCCTGCGGCTGCACCGGGACGTCGACCATGCGCCCCTCCGCTGGCGCCGACCCAATGGAGCCATCGCAGCGCAGCAGCGGAATCGATCTGAGTTATTCGCACCTGGTCGGCATCGGGCTGACACACAGCGATTGCCTGCTCGGAGCCTCCGTGGACGCATAACACTTCGTAGTGACCGTTGGAGTGGGAGATCCATGGTTGGACCACTGAAGCGAAAGCCTCTCGGACGGCGATGACCTGGTCATCTTCGATGCGTTCACCGGTTTCCGCCCGAACGAACGGTGTTGTCGCTGTGATCACCGGAGGTGTGGGGAACTGTGCACCATGGTCGCTGTACACGGCCAAGAGGTAGGGGGGTTCCCAAGAGGCCGGTGCGGCGGGGATCTCCATGATCATCGCCGCCGCGTTGCAGTCATCTATGGGGATTTCCTCGCCCCGAAGCGCACATTCGTGCAGCACATAGGCCCGAGCGATCGGATCTTTGAGGTGGGCAGAGAGTTCGGCCCAGGAGTGATGTTGGGCGACCACCTCGGTCAACGGTCCCGTCACCCCGGTGCCGATCGAGGCTGCGCCGAGAGAAACCGTACCGATTGCCTCGTCCACCATGCGCGCCGCGGTTCCTGCTGGTGCCCACAAAGTGAGTCGGTACTCGGCCAGAATCGCGGCAGGCCACAGTTGACGTCCGGTAGATACTGCTGCTCGACACTGGTTTCTGAGCCGCTCGAGACCGTCCCAGTCGCGTGTCGCACAGCGGTCATCGATCATGCGGATCAGTTCGTCGAGATCGGCCCGGTGAATGAGTTCTTCGAGTCGGTGATCGTGAACGGGTTCAGACATGACGATGAATCATGATCACACGAGCGGCCAGGGGTAACGCTGGCCGGTTTCATCTCCGGGGAACTCGCCTGTCGTAATCAGATGATCGGTGCGCACCAGCAGGGCCTCGACTTCTGCAGTTGAGAGCAGATCTTTGACTGAGGCAGGGGGATCACTGCGCAGGGCCTCGAGGGCGGCGATCAGGTTCGGGTCGATTGGTTCGCCAGAAAACTCCCAGATCACTGTGCGTAGTTTGAAGTCAGCGGCAAAGCACAATCCATGATCGATTCCCCACACATGGTCGCCAGCAATCAGGCAGTGGCCGCTCTTGCGGTCGGTATTGTTCGCAACGAAATCGAACGCTGCGATCCGGCGCAACTGCTGATGCAGATCCTCACGGTTCTCGAAAATCGTGAAGTAATGCTGCGAATGGTCCGCTTCGACAAACCATTGGACAGATCCCTCTCCAAAGGGCCCTTCGCGAATCACGGTCGGGGGCACGACCTGGATCCCGAGTGCGTTACTCAAATGGTACGCAGCGCATTCACGCCGATGAAGGCCGGGCTCAAAATCCCAGAGCGGACGTTCGCCCCGCACCGGCTTATAGATGGCCTGATGGGTGCGTCCTTCATGCGCCAGATTCACGAGGAAGGTGGCGTTGGAACTCCACGGCATCCGACCTTCGATCTCGATCTCCGCTGCAGCGAGGAAATCGAGGGCAGGTCCATCGATGTGAGGACTCAGTTCATCCGTGGGCATGGATGACCGTCGGGGTCGATGGGGAGATCACACCACTGGCAGTTCGGCCGGCCAGCAGCCACCACCTGTTCGGCACGATCACAAAAAGCGGCGGCCTGCGAGCGTTTGACGTAGACCCGAATTTGACCCCGGTCGACATCATCGGCATCGAGATCTTCATCATCAGGATCGATCCCACCGGGAAGCATCTCCTCAAGTTGTAGGACGATTCGATCGCTTGAGCGGTCGTAACCCAGACCGATTGGGCCCAGCACGAAGATGGGATCAACAGGCTGCTGAAGCTCACCGGGGCCTCCGAGGGCGCGGTCTTCGGGAGGGGGGAGATCCACCATGACCCGCTTGAGATAATCAGCGATTGCTGCGACCTGTTGTTTCTCGCAGCGCACCGTCACAAGTCGGTCGCCGGCGCGGGCTTGGAGGTAAAACACGCGTTGGCCGGGTTGGCCGATCGCTCCCGAGGTGAACGCGTCGACTTCTTCGAACTCATAAAAGACGCTCATCTGACATCACCTGTCATGACAGCGCCAGCTCAGACAAAGAGCCACCGGTGGAGTTGACCGTTAACACGGCCGGGCCGTGTGGGGTCCAGGTGATCGCCGAGATCGAGCAGGTGGAGATCACGATGCGCTGGAACAGATCGAGGTGGGTGCCCATCGCATAGGCCACAGCAGCTTTGATCGGATCGGCATGAGACACACACACCACCACTTCACCCGGGTGGGCGTCTCGAATCTCCTCGAGTGCGCCGACGATGCGGGTCTGCATCTCGGTGAAACTTTCGCCACCAGGGAACCGGAAGGTGCTCGGCGCCCTTTGGACAGTGGTCCATTCAGGGAGCTTCATGAGGCTGGACAACTCCTTGCCGGTCCACTCACCGAACTCGCACTCAAGGAGCCCCCGCCGGACCTTTGCAGGCGTCTTGAGAGCCTTGGCAATGGGCGCAGCCGTTTCACGGGCCCGCTCCAATGGCGAGGTGTACAAAGCAGCGACCTTGGTGATCTCTGCGATCCGCGCCGCAGCCCGCTCGGCCTGTTCCACCCCAGCGGGGGCGAGGTGCAGTCCGGGTGCTCGCCCGGGCAGAAGCTTGCCGGTGGTGGGAGTTTGTCCGTGGCGGACCAACAGGATCGTGCTGGAGCGGGGGGCTGCTGCCGGGGTAGGGCCGGCAGGGGATTTCGAAGATCGACGTGGCATCAAAGGCCCAACTTACTGCGGTTCCGACACAATGGTGATGTGCAAGGCCGCCAAGATCAGGACAACTCCGGTGAGATTCTTGCGGGCCTCGGCTCCGAGGTGGCCACCTGCCAGCGCTGCCCACGGCTCGTCGCATGGCGCACCGAAGTAGCTCTCAGCCGTAAACCGGCCTATCAGGACGAGTCATATTGGGGGGCGGGGATCCCTGGATTCGGGGATCCATCGGCACGGATTTTGGTGCTCGGTCTCGCCCCCGCTGCACACGGAGCGAATCGCACCGGTCGGATGTTCACCGGTGACCGCAGTGGAGACTGGCTCTTTCGGGCCATGCACCGGGTAGGCCTTGCCTCGCAGCCTCACTCTGTTCACCGAGATGATGGCCTCGTACTCAGCGATGCCTGGGTCACCTCGGCCGTGAAATGTGCGCCACCGCAGAACAGTCCCACCCCGGCAGAACGGACGAACTGCTCGCCGTATCTGGCTCGCGAAATCGCTGCGCTACAACGGCTCTCGGTGGTGGTGTGCCTCGGTGCGTTTGGTTGGGCGGCGGCGTGCACACAGTTCGGACTGAAACCCCGACCAAAGTTTGGTCACGGTGTGCAGGTGCAGGTCCCCGATGGTCCCGTGCTGATTGGGTCGTTCCATCCGAGTCAATACAACACTTTCACCGGACGTTTAACCGAAGAGATGCTCGACGCCGTGTTTAGTCAGGCAGTCCAGCAAATCCGGTCCGCAGCCACTCCGCAGTAACGCCACGGGCCAGATTCGCGTCTTCGATGAACTCAGGGAAGGAATAAAAGCCGTGAATCTGCCCGAAGAAACACATGTGGGTGACAGTTACCCCGAGATCAGCAAGACGCCGCGCGTAGGCGTCGCCCTCATCACGTAGCGGATCAAACTCGGCGGTGATCACCAAGGCTGGTGGTGTGGAGGCCAGAGCCGAATCGGTCCCGAGGAGAGGTGACACCCGGGGGTCAGTGGCTGAGCCTTCGCCCCCTGACAGATAGTGATCACAGAACCACTGCATCGATGACGCGGTGAGGAAGTAACCCTCGGCATTCTCCCGATAAGAATCGGATCCCATTCGGGCATCGGTCACCGGGTAAATCAGTACCTGATGGGAGATCAACTCGGGTGCCAACTGTGCGACCACCGCAGCCAGGTTCGCGCCGGCGGAATCTCCACCGATGGCAATCCGGCGCGGGTCGATCCCAAGTTCGGCGGCGTTCGCCTGCGCCCAACGGGTTGCTTCCACGGCGTCGTTGAGACCGGCGGGGAACGGGTCCTCGGGGGCAAGGCGATAGTCAACGCTCAAGACGGTGTGGCCAGAGCGCACGCATAAGGCCCGACACAGATCGTCATGGCTATCCACACTGCCGAGCACCCATCCGCCACCGTGGAACCAGATCAACAGTCCGGTGGTTGACTCGGGCCCTGTGGCCGTGCCAGTGACCGGACGGTAAAGCCGGGCCATGCGCTGTCCCGCCTGTACGTCACGGACCTCGGGAACGCTGATCCCCGAGGGCTTATTGAGGGCTTCACGGGCGGCACGAGCCACGGCAGGCTCCTGGGAGTCCAGCGCAGGTGCGCCGGTGGATGCCATGATCTCTAGGAGTGCGGCAGGCTCAGGATGGAGGGGCATCTTCACAGTCTGGCAGTAGCCTGTGGACGCTGTGAGTATCGGAAGAGGTTCCCCCCTGATCGTTCTGGCCCTGAGCCTGGTCCTCGGCGTGAGCGCGTGCGCTTCCACCCCGAGCGCCTATCGGATCGCCCTCGACGTGGTGGAGACCCTCGAACTCGATGAGAACGTCAAGACCTGTATGCGTGAAGCGATCGAGGCCTACGATGCCGATGATCTGCAACAGATCGCCGAACTCGCTGAGGCCGGCAACTCCGACGGTGTTGCGGATCTGGCCCGCTTTGAGGCCAGCCTGCGTTCCTGCCGGCGCTGATCTGAAACTGCTCAGCTCTCCGATGTGGGAGCCGGCGCTGGGGCCTTCTTTTTCGGGGCCGGGACGCCGATCGCAGGGGCGACATTGGCGTCTTTGGGCCAACGGCGACGGCTGACGATCGACAACATGCGCAGCAGTTTCATGGCTTTCTCATCCTCTTGGGCAGGCCGAGAGATGATTGAGCCGTCGGCGATCATCCGATGGATGACTTCTTGGCCGAGCGGTGTGCGCACGATGGTCAATGTCCAGTCATTGTCCTCACCGATACCGCCGGTGGAGACATCGGCATGTTCGGCTGCGAAATCGGGACATGAGGTACAGCCCTTGCGGGTCCACTGATGGCATTCCTTGAGGTCAATCTCATGGAAGGAGCCGTCTTTCATCCAAATCTGGAAGGCCCCCTTGATGTTCATCTTGGCCATGTCCTGCTTCTTCAAGCCGTACTTGGCTTCAAACAGTTCGGTGAAGATCGCATCATCAAAGGTCTTGGAGCACAACAGACCGATGTTGAACAAGAACGGCTTGGATACTTTGCCGGCCTTACGATCCCACATCACCGGTGGTGAAGAGGTTTGGCACCCCATACCCACAAGGGCGAGCCGGGTATGGCCGGCGGCTTTCGCTTCGGGGAGTGCGAGTGGGTTCGCGCAGTAGGTGTAGCGACTGCCAGCGGTCGCCAAGATTTCCTCTTTGGTGCTGACCACTGCGGGTTTGGCCTTCCAGGCGTCATCGGCTTCCACGCCCGACACGAGAGCAGCATCGATGTAGTCGTGCTCGCGCATCCAGATCAACATGGCCGAAACCAGACCACCGTCTTGGCCCATCTTGTGGACCATTTCATCTGAGGCTCGGGTCAGAAGGAGTTCCTGCCAGATCCCGTACATCTCATCGGGTTCACGGGTGCGACCAAACAGGTGCATATCGGCCGAGGGCTCCCAGGCACGGAACCGGGGGCAGGCCCGGGTGCACGTGGTGCAGCCCTTTTCTCCGTGGATGCAGTTGTCGAGGCCGAGTTCTTCTTCGATGTGGAAGGGGATGTATTTGCCCTCCTCGTGCTCGTAGCCGATCACGTCATGAGGGCACGTCACCACGCAGCCAGCGCATCCGGTACACAGCCCGGTGGTGATCACCTCGGCATAGAGTTCTTTCCACTGGGCGGTCCAGCGTCCCTCTTTGTCCTTGGCAGCCAGTTCGGCAGCGAGGGTGTTCGCGAGGGAGGGGTCGATGACAGTGTCGGTCATGGGAGACAACCTACGCGCTCAGATGTCGTAGCGGCGAGAGGCAGGGCGCATTGTCCTCAAATTCAGACGGCGTCTGCGCCCTCTTCGCCGGTGCGGATCCTGATCAGGCGCTCCACAGAAGTGACCCAGATCTTGCCGTCGCCGATCTTGCCGGTGGCCGCAGCGGTGGTGATCGCACTGATCACGGCCTCGGTATCGGCCTCGGTGACTACGAGTTCAATCCGGGTCTTGGGCACGAAGTCAATCTGGTACTCAGCACCGCGGTAGGTCTCCGTATGGCCACCTTGACGTCCGAAACCTCTCGCTTCGGACACGGTCAGGCCGCTGACTCCCAACGTCTTCAGCGCGGCCTTAACATCGTCCAACTTGAAGGGCTTGATGATCGCGGTGATCAGTTTCATGTCCTCAACCTAGTGCAACAGCAATGGCACCGGCCCCCAAGCGCGGAACGTCCCCGGGCCACGATGTGACCCGGGGACTGCCCCTACCCCGCCTCGGCGGGTGCGAGAACCAAAGCCTTATACGGCGTCGGAACCCTCTTCGCCGGTGCGGATCCTGATCAGACGCTCCACAGAGGTCACCCAGATCTTGCCGTCACCGATCTTGCCGGTGGCCGCTGCTGTGGCGATGGTCTCCACGATCGAGTCCACTTGGGAGTCATCCACCACAAGTTCGATCGAGACCTTAGGAACGAAGTCGATCTGGTACTCGGCACCTCGGTAGGTCTCGGTGTGACCTCCCTGACGTCCGAATCCCCGGACCTCGGTCACGGTCATTCCTGCAGCGCCTGCGTTTTTTAGGGCGCCTTTGACGTCGTCAAGCTTGAAGGGCTTGATTACTGCGGTGATGAGTTTCATCACTCTGCTCCTTTCTGGCCGCCTGCGGCAACCATTGAAGGGATGAAATCGGGGCCGTAACCGACCACGCCATGCTCGGCAACGTCGAGACCGGCGAGTTCATCCTCCGGCGACACTCGCAGCAGACCAAGCTTCTTGATGCCATAGAACAAAGCGCCAGCGGTGATGACCACGAAGACGAACACGGCTACGACACCGATGAGCTGATTGATCAGCAGTTCTGCGCCGCCACCGAAGAACAGGCCACTTGAGCCTTCATCGAGGAACGGTGCGTTGCCATTGGCGAACAAGCCGACAGCAATGGTGCCCCAGGCGCCACAGACGCCGTGGACGGAGATTGCACCCACCGGATCATCGATGCGGATCTTCTCAAAGAAGAGCACCGCAAAGGTCACGATGACACCACCGAGGATGCCGGCCACCGCTGACATGTAACCGTCGAGGGCGTAGGCGCCAGCGGTGATCGAAACCAAACCGCCCAAGATGCCGTTACCGGCGAAGGAAACATCTGGCTTTTTGAACTTAATCCAGCTCGTGATCATCGCTGCCACACCACCACCGGCCGCAGCCAGGAGGGTGTTCACAGCGATCCGGGGCACCTCAACGTCAGCGGCGAGCTGCGAGCCGGGGTTGAAGCCGAACCAGCCGACGAACAGAATGAACACGCCGAGCATCGCAATGGCGATGTTGTGACCCGGAATGGCCCGAGCCTTCCCATCGGGGCCAAACTTGCCGATCCGGGGACCGACGATGATCGCGCCCATAAGAGCAGCCCAGCCGCCAACGGAGTGCACGAGGGTGGAACCAGCGAAGTCTTGGAATCCAAGCTCGCTCAGCCAGCCACCGCCCCACTGCCAGTTCACAACCACCGGGTAGATGAAGGCCGTGATCGCTGCGGTGTAGATGATGTATCCCTTGAACTGGGTCCGCCCGGCCACAGCACCGGCCACGATGGTGGCGGCAGCGGCAGCGAAGGCCGCCTGGAACAAGAAGTCCACCGGCAACATCAAGGAGTAGTCGGTGGTGGGAGCGTCGGAGTAGCCGCCCCACAGCCAGCTGAAGCCAATGATGCTGGAACCGCTGTAGGCGATGTGGTAACCGACGATGGCGAACAACAAGACACCGATGCTCATGTCCATCATGTTCTTCATCATCATGTTGCCCACGTTTTTGGCAGCCGTGAGACCGGCGGCCAAGAGGGCGAATCCTGCCTGCATGAACAGCACGAGAACAGCAGCGAAGAAGATAAACGTGTTGTCCAAAATCATTTGGACGTCATCGAGTGGGATGTCGTCGGCGGCGAATGCGGCCGATGGATTCAGCAGGGTCACCCCCAATGCGCCAATCGATCCGGCAATGATGGCTTTCTTCATTGTTCCTCCTCGGGGTTAGGGGCCCGTGTTAAGTGGTGAAGTCATGTACGCGAACGTCGTCCGACGAGCCCTCAAAGAAAGAGCGGAACTACGGACGACGAGCAACTCGTCATTCGATGTCGAGACGGCGCTGGCTCGATGAGGAGAAACTACGGGGGCCTGATTTCACGCCTGTCGCCTGAATGTTTCCATTCTGTGGCGAGTTTGTGCGGCCGATGGGCAGCGGATTGGACCAGCGTCAGTCGCCGGAGATCAACAGGTATCCGCGTCGGCGCACGGTGATCAATCGGTCGGCGCCGACCACGCGGCGGATGCCCACGATTAATGAATCGCACCGACGCTGGTTCAAGTCGCTGATGCCGGCGGCCCGAGCGATCTCAAGGCGGGTCATCACCCGATTGGGCTCAGCGGATAGGACAATGAACACAGCCCGCTCCTGCGGCGTCAGAACCTCAAGGGGGTCAGAAGCCTGTATCTCGGGGGGAGCGAGAGCCGCGGGAGCGGGCTGGAACATGGATCGGACGTTAGGACTGACGGATTTCACCATGATTCGTGGGTGATGAACAGTGTGTGAACGCGCTGACTTGGTGCAGACTTAGGCCCATGGACATGACCTATCCCGTTGAAGCCGAAGAATTCCGAGTTGAGATCCGCTCATGGCTAAAAGAGAATCTTCCATCTGGATGGTTTGATCCCGGTTTTGAGATGAGCGATGAGGATCGTCGTGTCTTTAATCAGAACTGGCCACACAAGCTGTTTGAGGGTGGCTGGATCTGTGCGACCTGGCCCAAGGAATACGGCGGTAAAGGCTTAACCACCATGCAAGGTGTGGTGCTTTCCGAAGAGTTCGCAGCCGCTAAGGCTCCGATGCGCGGGGACTTTTTCGGCGACACCCTCGTGGGCCCGACGTTGTTGCAGTGGGGTACCGAGGAGCAAAAGCTGGAGTTCCTGCCTGGGATCTTGAAGGGGCAGACCCGTTGGTGTCAGGGTTTTAGCGAGCCCAACTCCGGCTCAGACCTTGCCTCTATCAAAACCACCGCCGTACTTGACGGGGACGAATGGGTGATCAATGGCCAAAAGGTGTGGACCACCCAAGGTCACCATGCCGATTACTGCTTCTTGTTGACCCGCACCGATCCAGATGCCCCCAAGCACAAGGGCATCTCCTATCTGTTGGTGCCGATGCGTCAACCCGGTGTTGAGGTGCGCGGTATCACTCAGCCCGATGGCACCGCAGAGTTCTGCGAGGTGTTCTTTACCGATGCTCGCTGCCCCAAGGACAATGTGGTGGGTGGCACAAACAACGGTTGGAAGGTCGCTAACTCCACACTGGCTTTTGAGCGTGGCCAATCGGCGACCACGGGCTACCGGCGTTTCGAAGAGGAGTACCGGTTGATGCTGGCCTCCGCTCAGGAAAACGGTGCAATCGATGACGCGATGATCCGTCAGCGCCTCATGCAGTTCTACTCCAAGATCCAGATCCTGCGGGTGAACGGTCTGCGGAACCTCACATCAGCGTTGACCGGGTCTAAGGACATGGGCGTGATCGCTCTCGGGGCCACAAACAAGATGTTCTGGTCCGAAATGCACAAAGCAGCGATGGAACTTGCGCTCGACATCCATGGGGCCGAGTCAATGTTGGTGGACGTGGGTCCGGCCTCGGGATCGTGGCCAGGGGCACTGCGCGATAAGCGCCGCGAGGGCTACCCCGTCTCTCCCATGGTGTCTTCGTTCTTCTTCTCCCGTTCGGAGACGATCTGGGGAGGGACCAGCCAAGTCCAGCGCAACATTGTGGGCGAGCGGGTGCTCGGTCTGCCCCGCGAACCTCAGGTGGGTTAAGACCGCGACCTTGGAGTCGCTGAAACCTATGCGGCGAGTACGCCGGCGAACACCTGCCAAGCGAGCAGCGACTTGGCAACAAAGCTGAGGCGGATGTACCACCGCTCGCCGTATAGGTAGTCGGCCCATTTGCCTTTGGCCCGGTACTGCAGCCACTGGATGATGGCGAAGCAGTTGAACAGAATGAACAACGAGATGACGATGCCGTACACAAACCCTGGCACCGTCGTCTCGGCGGGGCCTTTCGGGGAAAACACGTTGATCAAGATTGCGATCCATGGGACGGCGCCGGCTACGCAGCCGAACCAGAAGGGGAGCAGATCCCCATCACCTGGGGTGGTGTAGCGCTCCTGGAGCCAACCGAACAGGATCATGCTGGCGTTCACGCCAAACACGGCGAGCAACGAGATGTACTCGGCCACACCGTTGAGCTGCAGGATCACCACGATCATGATCGAAGAGGACAGCGAGTACTCGACCCATCGGTACACGTTGATGTGACGATTGAGCCCGGCGACATAGTTCGTGAAGATTTTCGGGGAACTCACGAAGAAATGGAAGAAGGCCGATAGCGCCATGAAGGCCGCCACCATGTAGCCGACGTTCAAGCTGAACAAGTCAACCGGTGCCGAGAAGTTCCCGGTGCCCGGAGCTTCAGTGAGGTAGGTGGCACGCACCGGGAGCGAGAAGTCGTTGGCGAGGAACAGGATCGCCACCAAAGACACAAGGTGTAGGACCCCTGCCGAGATGTTTAACTTCCGGAGCTTGACGAACTGTGGATCCACGTCGGCAGTATCGCATACCGGGTGTAGCTACTGGGTCGCTGGTCATTTTTTACTTACGGGGCTCTATTCCTCGCTCACGGAGTTGATCCGGAGTGCAGGTCATCAAGATCTCGGCCTCGCCCTCGCCGTTAAATCTTCGGGTCACGTGCACGACCTTGGTCTTACGCCACGGACCGATCACGAACTTGACTTCGCGGTCGGAGATGACGAGGGGACCTAGATATTCCAACAGTTCGCACTCTTCATCAGTGAGCTCTCTGATAGGGGTGAGGCGGGTAAACATGAGCCCGGGAACTGACATCTCTACAGTCTGGCGTTTTTCGGTCTATGTTGCCCGGACATGGATGAATTGCTCGAGCCCGATGGTGTGACTCCGCGGCCCCCGGCCCGAGGCTTAATGGCGTATTTGGACCAGATCGGGATCGAAGAACTTCGGGAGCGCCAGCAAGTGGCCGAACTGGACATATTGACCATGGGAATCACCTTCACCGTGTATTCCGATGGGGCCAATATTGACCGAGCCTGGCCATTTGACGTGATCCCCCGGATCATCTCCGGGACCGAATGGGCGCGAGTGGAAAAGGGTCTCAGCCAACGGCTGCGCGCCCTCAATGCATTTATCGACGACATCTACAACGACCAGCGAATCATCGCTGATGGTGTTTTTCCGATCGAACTATTGAACGGCTCGAGCAACTTTCGTGAGCAATGTCGAGGGGTGCGACCCCCATTTGGGGTCTGGGCTCACATCTCAGGATCTGATCTGGTGCGCGATGACGACGGACAGTTCTACGTGCTCGAGGACAACTTGCGCGTCCCGTCGGGAGTCAGCTATCTGCTCGAGAACCGGGCCGTCTCTAAACGAACTTTTGCTGAACTGTTTCAGAGTTACAGCATCCGCCCGGTGGACGCCTACACCGACGAACTCAACAAACTCCTCAGTTCGCTCGCACCCCAAGAGGTGCAGAACCCGCAGATCGTGGTGCTCACCCCAGGGGTGTTTAACTCGGCCTACTTCGAGCATTCCTTTCTCGCGCAGCGAATCGGAGCGGAACTCGTCGAAGGCGCAGACCTGACCGTCGGAACTGATGATTGCGTGTATATGCGAACTATCGAAGGCCTCGAACGAGTGCATGTGATCTATCGCCGGATCGACGATCTGTTTTTGGACCCCGAGGTATTCGTGGCTGATTCGATGATCGGTGTGCCCGGTCTGATGCGGGCCTGGAAGGCCGGCAACGTGGGTATCGCGAATGCTCCGGGGGCGGGGGTGGCCGACGACAAGGTCGTGTATGCCTGGGTGCCCGACATGATCCGGTATTACCTCGGCGAGGAACCGATCCTGCCCAATGTCCCCACCTATCGCTGTATGTACCCGGAGGAATGCGAGTACGTGATCAACCACATCTCTGAACTGGTGGTGAAGCCGGCCAATGAGAGCGGTGGTTACGGGATCGTGATCGGGAATCGAGCCACCGAAGCTCAGTTGGCGGCCGCGGTGGAGGCGATTAGGGCGGATCCCCGCAACTTCGTGGCCCAACCGATCCTTGCGTTGTCCACGATGCCGACCCTCGTGGATGCGGGGATTGCTGCACGTCACATCGACTTACGGCCATTTATTTTGACTGGTCGTAACAGTTATGTGACCGCTGGCGGGCTCACTCGGGTGGCGCTGGTGGAAGGATCCTTAATAGTGAACTCTTCTCAGGGCGGTGGGAGCAAGGACACCTGGATCGTTGATCTGCATCCCTCGGTTGGCGCGTGAGATCATCGAGGATGGGATCGGACCGGAAGTGCTGAGTCGAAAATCATGGTGATCTGAATGTCGCTGCTCTCTCGAGTCGCCGATCGCATCTATTGGGGTGCTCGCTACGTGGAGCGTGCCGAGGACACGGCCCGCATCATCCGTTCCTACAGCGATTTGATTGTGGACTTACCCACCGAAATCCCGGTGAAATGGGAGCCTTTGGTGGCGCTGACCGGGAACTCCACGAGTCATGACGTGGCGGGTGACAGCCCGAGGGGCGAGACCGAGGTCATGCGCTTGTTGCTGGCGGATCAGGATCACTTCGGCAGCATCATCTCGGTGTTGGCGCGGGCCCGGGAGAACCTGCGCACCACCCGTGAGGTCTTACCTCGCGAGGCGTGGTACACCCTTAATGGGCTTCAACAGTATGTGGCCTCAGAGTCCGAGCGTGCTGTGGCCAGAAGGACCCGAGATCGCTACCTCGGTCGGGTAATCGATGAGAGTCGTCGCCTTGACGGGGTGCTCGAATCCACGATGACGAGGGAAAATCCGTATCACATGTGGCGGCTCGGCCGCCTTCTCGAACGAGCCGATATGACCACCCGGGTGGTCGGGGTGCGCGCTGCGTCAATTCTCCAACTTCAGTCTCTCAATCTGCCCGATGACTACAACGAGGTGCAGTGGATGGCCGCCCTGCGGTCGGTATCGGCACTGCAGATGTATCAGCGCGCAACGAGGGGGCCGATCGAAGGGCCTTCGGTGGTTCGGTTCCTGTTGTACTACGCCCCTTTCCCGCGTTCGGTGCTCGGCTGTCTGCAAGAGATGCGCACTGTGGCCTGCCAGTTGCCTGAGAGGTCGGAGGTCATTTCTGCCATCGACTGGGCGATCAGTGCGTTGCTCGCCTCTGAACCCGACACCAATGAAGGGGTGTTGCTTGACGCTGCGATGGAAGCCTTCCAGCAGGCCCTCGCCGAGATCGGTGACGCCATTCACGAGCATTACCTCTCGGTGAGCACCATCGATGGGAGCGGGAGATGAGCCTCGCCTTCGAAGAGCGCGATGCGCTGTTTGAGGAGGCGGTCGGGTGGAACCCGGTGCTGCGCGCCGCTTTGGCGGACCCGAACCGCTTACGGGAGTGGCAACACCACGCGGACCGTCTGCTGGTCGCTGAGGGCGCCGGGCATCTCGTTCATGATCTGCCGGTGCGAGCGGACGGCCGAGGTGCAGGGATCGAGTCACGCCCGTGGCGTCTTGACCCGTTGCCGTTGGTGATCGATACCCCGGTCTTCCAATGGTTAGCCGGGGCGGTGACCGAGCGGATGGAGGCACTCGAAACCTTGCTGGTGGATCTCTACGGACCGCGGCGAAGCATCGGGGAGCGGATGCTGCCGGGATCTGAGGTCTACTCGGCACCGGGATACCGGATGGCGGCAGTCGGATCGGTGAACCCGATCCGCTGGCTGACCTCTTATGCAGTGGATCTCGTGCGGATGGCGGATGGGACGTGGAAAGTGGTCCAAGACGTCACCGATGCGCCTGACGGTCTCGGGTACACGCTGCTCGATCGTTCGGTGATGTCGCGGATCTCTGCGGACCTGCAATCTCAGATCGGAGTGGCCTCCCTGTCGAGATTCGCTGACGTTCTTCGCCGAGGTCTCGCCTCTACGACATCGGTAGCGAGCCCGCGCACTGTGCTCGTCACCGGAGGTATCGATCACGCCAGTTATATCGATCACTCTTATCTCGCCGTCCAACTCGGTATCACCCTCGTGGAAGGGGCCGATCTGGTGGTGCGCCAACGACGTGTGTGGTTGCGGACGTTGGACGGCGTGGAACCGGTAGATGTGGTGTACCGGCGCCTCGAAAGTGACACCATCGACCCACTCGAGGTGGGCTCTGTGGGAACCGCCGGGGTGCCGGGACTCTTAATGGCTGTGCGATCAGGTGGCGTGGTGTTGGCCAACGCCCACGGTGCCGGGGTGATTCAAGATCCTCACCTAGCCCCCTATTGGGCTGAGGCTTACGCCGGGCTGACCGGAAACAGCCTGCGCCTTGAGATGGCACCGGCGGGTCTGCGGGCTGGCCCGCACATTTCGGCCTCACCGTTACACGGTGATGAGGGGGTCACCCAAGGTTCGGTGGTGCTGCGGATGCATGCGGTGTTTGACGGCCATTCAATCTCGGTACTACCGGGTGGAACCGGTCGAGTACTGGCTCCAGGAGATGACCCACGGCGTCCCTCGGCCTGTTCGGCCAAAGATGTCTGGGTACTCGGGAGGACCTTGACACCGTTCGTGGTCTCGACGTTACCCCAGGTGGACTTCGTCAGTTCG
Source organism: Ilumatobacteraceae bacterium (assembly GCA_018401375.1). Lineage (GTDB taxonomy): Bacteria > Actinomycetota > Acidimicrobiia > Acidimicrobiales > Ilumatobacteraceae > M30B72. The sequence continues at coordinate 141,394 of JAGYKR010000001.1, forward strand.
GTTCCTACTCGGGCGGCAGCCTCGCTGTACTGGATGAACCGTTATGCCGAACGAACCGATGCGATGACCCGCACCGCTCGGGTCATCAGCGCCCGGTTAGAGCAGGATCCGGGACTGGCCGGTGTAGACGGTGGCGGTTGGGCCCTGCGGATGCAGGAAATCCTGCGCTGGTTGCGCCGAGCGCCGCAGGACTCATCCGATTTGCCCGGTATCGATGCGCTCTATGACGACCTCGCTCGGACCGGGGATGCGATCGCCATCGAAATCGGCAACCTGTTGACCGAAGCCACCTGTGTGCGCGAGTTCCTCTCGGTGACCACCGGCCGGGTGCTCGAACGGGTCTCGCGCTGTCGGACCTCACTGCAGCGCCATGTTGTAGAAGTGGATGACCTCGACACATTGTTAAGCGATATGGCTGCGTTGGCCGGATTGTGGAACGAGAGCACCGTGCGCGGACTCGCATGGCGGATCGGCGATATCGGGCGCGGCCTCGAACGATCGTTGGTTCTGCTCGATGCTCTGGTGCCCGGCATGTCCGTCCCTTCTGCCAACGGGGTCAGAACGGATACCGATGTGTTGACCCTCGAAGTGTTGCTCGCAGCGAATGAAAGCCTTGTCGCCTATCGGCGCCGGTACCGCAGTGATGTGGAAGTGGCCGCCACCTGTTCGCTCTTGATCACCGATCCCTCCAATCCGCGTTCGCTCGCAGGGAGTCTGCAGCGCATCGCTGGCCACGCTGAAGCGGTGGGTTGGGATGCCGGTCGAATCATCGTCGGGGGTGCGCTCGATGCATTGAGCCTTGAGGTCGCAGAGATGGTTCCGACCGTGCGTGGGATCTTGGATGAGTTCTCACGGGCAGTGGTGGAGCGCTGGTTCGCAGCGCCGGTCGCACCGATGGTCGTGTCGGGGCGGCAGTTGTGAGCGATCCGAGTCGCCGTTACCGGATATTGCACCGCACCACCTATGACTATGAGGTGCCGATGACCGACGGCTACACCGTGGCGCACCTTTTGCCGCGAGCCACCAACCGCCAACGGATTCACGCCTCACATCTTGAGATCACCCCAGAACCGAGCGAATACGACGAGTTCATCGATCTGTTTGGTAATCGGGTGGTTCAGTTCGGAGTTCATCGACCCCACTCCCAACTTGTGGTGGATGCCTGGAGTGAGGTGGAATTGTTTGAGGTCCCGTTTGTGGAATCGGGACCTCCCTGGGAAGAGGTGGTCCAACTGTTGAGCGAGGTCACAGGGGACACGGCCCGTGAGGTGGCGCCTTTCTCGGGCAGCAGTCAGTTTGTGGATCTCGATGGTTTCGGCGCGGAACTCTCGGAGATCGCGCAGGTCGCGTTTTGGCCGGGCCGACCGATCGTTGACGCCACAGCGGCACTGTGCTCCATGATTTTTAACGACTTCGTCTTTGATCCAACCGCAACCGATGTCTCCACACCACTGGCTCAGGTGCTTCGCGAACGACGTGGGGTGTGTCAGGACTTTGCCCACCTCGCCACGGGATGTCTGCGTTCGATCGGACTGGCGGGCAGATACGTGAGCGGCTACCTCGAGACCGAGCCGCCGACAGGGCTACCACGGCTCGTAGGCGCTGACCTCTCTCATGCGTGGGCTGCGGTCTGGACGCCGCATGCCGGATGGGTGGATTTTGATCCGACGAACGGCCATCTCCCCACCGAACGTCATCTGAGCGTCGGTTGGGGGCGCGACTTCGCTGATGTGTCTCCGGTGCGCGGGGTAGTCATTGGGCCACCCAGCGCCCAAAGTTTGGTGGTCTCTGTAGATGTGGTCCCGGTGGCGCCATGACCGTGGGGGGAGCGCTCGTTCAGGCGCGGATCGAATCCCCGGTGGGGGAGCTAACCCTCGTGGCCACGCCGGAGCACTTGATGGTGCTGACCTGGGGCGAATCAATAGGGAAATCACAAAGGGTCTCGGATCTGATCCAACAGGCGGAGATTTCCGCCGTGGCGAATCATCCGGTGCTAAGGAACTGTGTACGTCAGCTCGAGGAATATTTCGCTGGTGACCGGCGAGAGTTTGATCTGCTCGTGCGCCCCGAGGGAACTGAGTTCCAGATGGCTGCCTGGGAGGTTCTGCGCACGATCCCGTACGGCCAGACCATGAGCTATGCCCAACAGGCCGGACGGGCCGGATCCCCGAAAGGATCGCGGGCGGTGGGTTCGGCTAACGGACGCAATCCGATCGCGATCGTCATTCCCTGCCACCGGGTGATCGGAGCCGACGGGTCCCTTACTGGTTTCGGTGGGGGTATCGACACCAAACGCTGGCTACTCGAGCATGAGCAGCACGTGCTCGGCCCCCCAAAGTCAAAGTCGTAGCCAAAGTCCAAACCAAAGCCAGAACTCAGGCCAAGGCCGACTGATTTAGATTCGGCCGCGGTCGCGCCGGGACTGTTCGCGGCGGGCGGCCTGCGCGAGTTTCTCTGCATCACGGGCGGCGCGTCGTTTGGCTTTGAGGGCTTCGCGCTCGGGTCCTTCCGTGTGGGTGGCGCGCACTACCGGCCGGGGAGCAGCCTCAGCCTTGGGAAGGGCAAGGATCGGATCATTCTTTAAGAGATCACGGATGATCGCTGATGCCGGAGCATCCCCAGCTAACGCTGAACCCAACATGATCCGCGTGGCCGCAAGCCCGTGGCCTTCGATCAATCCGGGAAGCACCTCAGCCATCTGTTCGGCATCGGGATTGTCAGCGTTCTCTCCGAGTTGTTTGATGCAATCGGCCAAACATGCGTCGGTGAGCAGGATGGCAAGGGATTCCATCCCACCATCTACTCGACCCTTTTTGATGTGGGCTCGCACCGACTCGAGTTCGCTGTCCCCGCACAGCCGTACGAGCGCCTCGGTGTGGTCTTCTCCGAGACCTTCGATGAGGGCGGTGAGTTCGGGGTCAGAGGCCACGCCGAACGCGCGGTCCAACATGCCGAGGGCTGCGAGACGAGTCTTCATCTGATTCACGTGCGAGACCCTACCGGCGCAGGCGTGAGTGTTGGACTTTTGACCCTGTCATGGCGGCGATCTCCCCGACAGGCTGTGGACCATGGCAACTCCAGAAGGAATGATTGAACTGACACCCATCGAAAGCTGGGATTTGATGCGGGAATGTGTGGTCACTCGCGGTGGTGTCGGTCGGATTGCAGTGTCGATCATGAATCATCCCGACATTTTCCCGGTCAACTACGCGGTCCTTGACGGCGACACCGAGCAGAACCCAGAGCAGAACCCAGAGCAGACAGGCGGGCCCTCCGTGGTATTTCGTACCGCTGAGACTGATCAGTCCCTTGGCAGATTCGATGTGGATTCGGTGCCTCTGTTCCCGTGGAATGCCGCTCCCAAGCACCGTTTGGTTCGGATTCAGACATCAGAGATTTCCGGTCGTCGCTTTAGCGTTGTTCCAGGAACAGTTTCCGCCGCACAGATCTGAGACGGCGCCGATTGTTGCGGTGAGTGAGCGCGGCTATCGCTGCTGCGAAAGCCTGACTAGATTCCTTCATCGTGACTGATCGCTCAGTCCTGGCTCGCCGGGCAATCTCGTTGATGGACCTCACAGCTCTTGGGGAGGACTGCACGATCGCAACCGTGGAAGAACTGTGCGATCGGGCTCGGACCTATCGAACCGCTGCGGTCTGCGTCTGGCCGGACTTTGTCATCCAAGCCGATGCCGCCCTCGGTGGAAGTGGGACCGCCATCGCCACCGTGGTCAACTTCCCGACCGGTGATGAACGCCCATACAACGTCGGGGTGCTGACCGATCACGCTCTCGTGGACGGGGCGACGGAGATCGATGTGGTCCTGCCATACCGAGCCTTCATCGCAGGAGATCTGCGGTCCGCCGAGCAGGTGCTTTCCATTGTTCGGCGGCTCACCAGTCGGGCGGGAGCGCAGATGAAGGTGATCTTGGAGACAGGTGAACTCCCGGACTCTGTGACCATCGGTGCTGCTGCGAAGTTTGCGATTGATCACGGTGCCGACTTCATCAAGACGTCCACGGGGAAAACCCCGATCTCGGCGACCCCGGCGGCGGCGGAAATCATGCTGACCGAGATCGCCCAGGCGGACCGGGAGGTGGGTATCAAACCCTCGGGCGGGATCGCCACCTTCGAAGACGCTGCGCTGTACATCTCGTTGGCGGATCAGGTCATGGGTCCAGAGTGGGCCACCCCAGCTCGGATGCGCCTCGGTGCCAGCCGTTTACTCGACGCGCTCCTCGCCCATCTGTGATGCTTCCCCAAGAGATCATCCGAAGAAAGCGCGACGGCTTGGTGCTGTCGGAGGCGGAAATCGCTCACATGGTCACAGGCCTCGTGGATGGCTCGATTTCGGAAGGCCAAGCCGCAGCGTTTGCGATGGCGATCTTCTTCCAAGGGATGGACCTCTCTGAGCGGATCGCGCTCACGCTGTCGATGATGAACTCAGGCCGGGTGATGACCTGGGAAGATATTGACGGCCCGGTGGTGGATAAGCACTCCACGGGAGGGGTGGGCGACACCGTGTCGTTGATGTTGGCTCCGATCGTGGCGGGCTGCGGGGTGCACGTGCCGATGATCTCGGGCCGGGGGCTTGGCCACACCGGAGGCACCATGGACAAGATGGCGTCGATTCCGGGCTATCAGGTCACCCCCGACCCGGGCCTGTTTCGCACCGTGGTACGCGAGATCGGGTGCGCGGTGATCGGGCAGACAGCCGATCTTGCCCCGGCCGATGGGCGGCTGTACGCGATCCGTGATGTCACGGCGACCGTGGAATCGATCCCATTGATCACCGCTTCGATCCTGTCAAAGAAGTTGGCTGCCGGGCTCGATGGGTTAGTCATGGACGTCAAGTTCGGCAACGGTGCATTCATGGCGGATCGGCCCGCAGCACAAGAGCTCGCCGACGCGTTAGTGGAGGTGGCCACAGGAGCTGGTCTTCCCACCCGTGCGATCCTGACCGATATGTCTCAACCGCTCGCCTCGGCGGCGGGCAATGCCTGTGAGGTGCGGTACGCAATCGACTATTTGACCGGGGTGCGTCGCGAACCACGAATGCACGCTGTGACCATGGATCTTGCTGCTGCGATGCTTCAGATTGCTGGGGTTGCGGCATCAGAACCTGAGGCACGAGCGGCCGTCGAGGTCAGCCTCGATCAGCGTGCCCCAGAGATATTCGCTGCGATGGTGACGGCATTGGGTGGCCCTTCAGATCTGCTCCAGGATCCCGAACGCCACCTCGACCGGGCCCCTGTGACACGAGTGGTAACGGCACAGCGCGCCGGGCAGGTGGCGGCGATTGATGCTCGTGGGGTGGGCCTCGTGGTGGTCACCCTCGGTGGTGGCCGGACCCAACCCACCCAGGAGATTGACCCTGGGGTGGGGGTGGTGGATCTTGCAGAGGTGGGCAGTGAAGTAGGCCCGGATCAACCGCTCGGTGTCATCTGGGCCCGCAGCACTGCAGATGCCGATCTCGCCGAGGCCCAACTGCGACAATGTTATGCGATCACCGATCCCGCAACAGCGGGCTAAAGCTTGGGCCGGTAACAACGAGATGGGAACTGTGCGGGGGCAATGTCCACAGAAAATTTGATCATCACCAATGACGGTCCGGTTCGGGTCGTCACCATTAACCGGCCGTTGCGGCGCAACGCCGTGGACTCGGTGACCGCCGCAGAACTGTTCGCTGCATTCAGCGAGATCAACGCTGATGACTCCGTGGCCGTCGGTATTTTGACCGGCGCCGAGGGAGCTTTTTGTGCAGGCGCCGATCTACAGGCGCTTGCAGTCGGGGATCGCCGTCCGGTCACCGATGATGGCCCCGGACCGATGGGGCCGACCCGGCTGATGATGACCAAACCGGTGATCGCCGCAATCGAAGGCCACGCGGTGGCCGGCGGGTTCGAACTCGCTGTCTGGTGCGATCTGCGTGTCGCAGCCAGCGATGCGATTTTGGGGATCTACTGTCGTCGGTTTGGGGTGCCTTTGGTGGACATGGGCACGGTGCGCCTGCCGAGATTGATCGGACATTCGCGGGCGATGGATCTGATTTTGACCGGCCGAGGAATCGATGGGGTCGAGGCCGAACGCATCGGCCTCGTCAACAGGGTGGCGGCTCCCGGGCAGGCCTTAGCGGATGCAGTCACCTTGGCCAAGGAACTTGCGGCACTCCCGCAGACCTGCATGCGCAACGATCGCCGCTCAGCGATCGAACAATGGGACCTCGACGAAATGGCGGCGATGCGCACCGAGGCCAGGCTCGGCCGAGCGACCATCGACTCTGGCGAGACCCTCGACGGTGCCCGGCGATTTGCCGGCGGGGCCGGTCGGGGTGGCTCAGCGCTCACGGATGGCCCGGACCAATGAGCCTGGAACGCCTCGCCCAGATCATCGGTAGGTTCCTCGTTCTGCTGCTTGGCGTGGCGGTGTTCGGATGGTTGGTTCTGCAGTTGACCCTCGTGTTCGTGCCGCTGTTGTTGGCGGTACTGCTCGCAGCGGTCATCACTCCACTGGTGAACAAGATGGAGAACTGGGGGATCAACCGACTCGCCTCAGTGTCGATGGTTTACTTGTTGGCAATCGCGGGGACGATCGGCGTTTTCGCGGCGATCGTGCCGTTGTTTATCGAGCAGGCCAGAGACCTCGGGCCGACCCTGCGCGACGGCTGGGATTCGGTCTCAAGATGGCTGGAAGAAGGGCCCCTCGAATGGGATCGTGACCGTATCGACGGCCTGATTGCGCCAATCACCAGTGGAGAGATCATCCCATTGTCTCGGATCGCTTCGGGGGCCGGTGAGGTCTTGGCTGGAGCACTCTTGACGGTGGTGTTGTCATTTTTCTTCGTCAAAGATGGCCCCGAAATCTCCACTTGGATCCTGTTGCGCACACCGGCCCGTTACCGGGCCACGGTGGGGGCTGCCGGTGGTCGGATGTGGCGATCCTTTGGTGGTTTCATGCGTGGGACGGCGGTTGTGGCCCTGGTGGATGCCGTCGGGATTGCGATCGGCCTCGCCATTATCGGTGTTCCGTTGGTGCTGCCGCTTGCGCTGCTCGTGTTCATTGGTGGTTTCGTGCCAGTGATCGGTGCGGCGATCACCGGGTTGTTGGCGGTACTCGTCGCCTTGGCCTGGGGTGGGATCGGGCCCGCAATCGCCACGTTGGTGGTAGTGGTCATCGTGCAGCAGGTGGAATCCAATGTGTTGCAGCCGATGGTGATGCGTAGGTCTGTGGCTTTGCACCCGGTCGTGGTGCTTGCCGTGTTGACCGCCGGGGCCACGACCATTGGGATCGTGGGCGCATTGTTGGCGGTTCCGGTCACCGCAGCTGTGGTCGCGGCCGGAAATGAGATCCGGATCCGCAGCGAGAGCGGAATGTTGCGGGTGGAGTTTGAAGAGGTCGTCAACGGCCCACCTCACCCGCTGGCACCAGATCTCACGGGGGATGGACCCGAAGATCGGTGAGTGCCCTCGGCAGGATTCGAACCTGCGCACATGGCTCCGGAGGCCAATGCTCTATCCCCTGAGCTACGAGGGCGGGAAGCGAAATGCTACCGGCGTTTCAGCGATGAGGAGTGCCCAGATCGGTGTTGCGGTAACAATGGAGGACCATGGCTGATCCGATCACCGCAGTTGAGAGTTTGTTGCTTCCCGTGATGGAAGCGGTGGCCGGACGCGCCGGTGTGGATCCGGTGGTTCGGCCGTCTGAACATGCCGACGCTCAGATCAACGCTGCGCTCGGTGTGGCGAAACAGCTCGGCCGGCCGCCCCGCGAAGTAGCCCAAGAGATCCTGGATCAGATCGCTGCTTCCCCTGCGTGTCAGGGGGTGTTTGCCTCACTCGAGATCGCTGGACCAGGGTTCATCAATCTCGTTTTTTCCGATGAGTTTTTGGTCTCGAGCCTGCGTGAGATCGCCGTCGATCCACGACTCGGGGTCACCCCGGTGGCCTCGGCCCGTCGGGTGGTAATCGACTATTCGGCCCCCAATGTGGCCAAAGAGATGCATGTTGGCCATTTGCGCACCACCGTGATCGGTGACGCCTTGGCCCGCATGCTCCGGTTTATGGGTCATGAGGTGATCCTTGAGAACCATGTCGGTGACTGGGGCACCCCGTTTGGGATGCTGATCGAACACCTCATCGACCTCGGTGAAGATCAGGTGGCCGCGGAGCTGTCCCTTGGCGATCTCGACGGTTTTTACAAGCAGGCCCGCAACAAGTTTGACGGTTCCGACGAGTTTCAGGACCGTTCCCGTCACAGGGTGGTGTTGCTGCAATCGGGAGACGCAGAGACCACGCGCCTGTGGAAACTGCTCGTGGGACTGTCCACGAAGCACTTCAACACCGTGTACGACGCCCTTGGGGTGCTGCTCACCGACGATGATCTGGCCGGCGAGAGTATGTATCAGCCGCTCATGGGCCACGTCATTACGCGGTTGGCGACAGCTGGATTGTTGAACGAATCCGAAGGGGCCGACGTTGTGTTCGTGCCCGGCTTCACCAACCGTGAGGGTGATCCGTTGCCCTTAATTGTGCAGAAAGGGGCCGGCGGCTTTAACTACGCGACAAGTGACTTGGCCTGTGTGATCGACCGAGTGGAACGTCTCGGTGCAGATCTGATGCTGTACGTGGTGGGCGCCCCGCAGCAACAGCACCTGTCGATGGTGTTTGCCGTAGCGGAACTGGCTGGATGGCTGAGCCCGCCGGTCGAGGCGGTCCACGTCAGTTTCGGTTCGGTGCTTGGCCCTGACCGCAAAATGCTGAAAAGTCGCAGCGGAGACCCGATGAAGTTTGCAGACCTGCTGACTGAGGCGGCCAGCCGGGCGGGTGATGCGGTGGCGGCTAAGAACCCAGATCTCGGCGCCGAACAGCGCTCCGAGATCGCCCGAGCCGTGGGCATCGGTGCCGTCAAATATTCAGATCTGTCTACTGACCGGGTTCGCGATTACGTGTTTGATTGGGATCGGATGTTGTCCTTTGACGGCAACACCGCCCCGTATCTGCAGTACGCGCATGCCCGGATCTGCTCCATTTTCAGGCGGAGCCAGGCCGCTGACGGCTCCGGTGAGATCAGCCTCGCAGAGATCCAACAGTTGGCCTTGACCACCCCGCAGGAACGAGCCTTGGCACTCGGACTGCTCGCCTACCCGTCGGCGTTAGCGGACACCTTGTCCACCTATTCGCCCCACAAGTTGTGCACCTATTTGTTCTCGCTGTCGCAGTTGTTCACCTCGTTCTATGAGCACTGCCCGGTATTGAACGCTCCCGCCGAGGTCCGCAGTTCGCGGCTTGTGATCTGTGATCTCACGGCGCGGACCTTGTCCCATGGTCTCGGCCTTCTCGGTATCGATACCCCCGAGCAGATGTGAGCCCGTTATGACCGTGATGCCGTTTGCCCTCCTACCCGACAACTCTGCGTTGGATACCGATCAGATGTTGATGATCGGTGGATGCCGAGTGGATGATCTGGCCCTCGAATACGGGACCCCGCTGTTTATTTACGACGAGGCCCATCTGCGGGCGCGGTGCCGAGAAGCCGTGACGGCCTTCGGACACGAGCGGGTGGTCTACGCATCCAAAGCTTTTGTCTGCGGGGCGATGGCTCAGATCGCGCACTCAGAGGGCATGTTGATCGATGTGGCCTCGGGCGGCGAACTGGCGATCACCTTGGCCGCAGGAGTACCCGCCTCATCATGTGTATTGCACGGCAATAACAAAAGTCTGAGCGAACTCCGTGAAGCGATCAGCGCGGGGGTCCGCCACATCGTCATCGACTCCTTTGACGAGATGGACCGGCTCGAAGCTCTCCACCGGCCCGGTGGGAAGGTTCCAGATGTGATGATCCGGGTGACCCCGGGGGTGCACGTGCACACCCACGACTTCATTGCCACCGGCCAGGATGACTCCAAGTTTGGTTTTAACCTGCGGCGTGGCGATGCTGCAGCAGCGGTAGAGCGAGCAGCAGCCTCGGGTGCGATGAACCTGATCGGCGTGCACTGTCACATCGGATCCAACGTGTTTGATGCCGAGAACTTCGCCCGTGCCGTGGAGGTAATGGCGGAGTTTGCAGAACCCCTCGGGCTTGAGCATCTGGTGCTCGGTGGGGGATTGGGTGTGGCCTACGTGGAGGGGGAACAGGCGGCCAGCCTGAGCGAATGGGGGGCTGCGCTCTTGTCGGCGGCCGCCGACCTCAAGGTGCGGTCTGCGATCAGCGTGGAGCCTGGCCGTTCAATTGTGGCTGCGGCTGCAATCACGGTGTACGAGGTGGGCACGATCAAAGAGATCTCCGGATTGCGTACCTATGTGGCGGTGGACGGCGGGATGAGCGATAACCCGCGGCCCGTGCTCTACGGATCGGGATACGAAGCCTTCCTGCCTCGGGCGGTGACCGCCCCTCGCGTGGAGGGCTACCGGATCGTGGGGAAACATTGTGAGAGTGGAGACGTCTTAGTCAACGAGGCACGTTTGCCAGGAGATGTGGCCGTGGGGGACCTCCTCGCCACCGCAGTGACAGGGGCTTACGGGCGTTCAATGGGTTCCAACTACAACGCGATCACCCGGCCGGCGGTGGTGTTCGTGGCCGATGGTGATGCCCGTCTCGTGATCCGTCGCGAGACGTATGCGGACTTGCTCGCCACCGATCTCGCAGCGAATCGTCGCCCGTGAGGTGAAAGCTGTCAACAGGCCCCTTCAGCGTTTGCGCTGAGCGAGGTAGGCCCGCGAGATCGCTCGGGATTCCGGGTCAGCGAAGGCCACTACCAAGGTGTCGGCATCGTTTGCGTTGCGACGGGTGCCGATCATCTCCTCGGTCACTGCGTTGACCTGCTGTTTCGTGGTCCGCAAAGCAAATCCAGGCTTCGCTGCGAGTTCAGCGGCGAGGGTGTGAGCGACCTCGATCAGGGTGTCGGCCGGCACTACCCGATTCAGAAATCGCAGTTCCTTGGCTTCAGCGGCGTCGAAGGGCCGACAGGTGAGCACCAGTTCTTTGGTGAGCGCCGGACCGATTTCACGAACCAGACGCGGGATCCCTCCCCACGCCAGCGGGATACCGAGATCAACTTCGGGGATTGAAAAGATTGTTCCCTCCGCAGCGATCCGCAGGTCACAGGAGGCGGCGAGCACCACTCCTCCGCCCACGCAATGGCCGTGAACTGCTGCGATGGTGATCGGACGGACCTCGGTGAGCGCCTCAGCAGCCAGGCGGCCAAGATCGGCGGTCTCACGTGGAGAGACGCCTTCGGCCTGTTGAGAGAAATCGTCGAGATCGAATCCGGCGCAAAATGCCCGCCCCTCGCCGCGCAGCACCACAACTTTGAGATCATGGCGCGAATTCACCCAGTCGCAGGCTTCAACGATCTCAGAGAGCAGGACTCGAGACAGGGCGTTCAGTCGTTGCGGGCGGTTCAGCACGATCTCGGCGATCGAGGTGCCCTCTTCGTGGTGAATCACTAGTGACGACAAATGTGGCGGCAGCATTCACACAGCACAGCACATCCAAGGGGAGCGCCCGGCACCGGCCAACGGTTAGCCTCTGGTCTCGTGACCTCGCCAGCATCCCCTCTCGTTGCCACCGGTGTGTCCGAGCTAGATCTGAAGGCGTCGGAATCTTCGGCCCCACGGCTCGGGCATGTGCGGGTTGGCCTGCTCGGATGCGGCAATGTCGGAGCGGCGCTGGTCAAACTCGTTGAGCAGCAGGCGCCGATGATTGAGGCCCGCACCGGTCTGCGCCTGGAGATCACCAGGATCGCCGTGCGCAACCTCTCCCGGGGACGAGATGTGGCCGTTCCCGAGGGTTTGTTGACCCGTGACGCCCACAGCGTGGTGAATGATCCAGATGTGGATGTGGTCGTTGAGGTGATCGGTGGAATCGAACCGGCCCGAGAACTGATCACCGAAGCCCTTGCCGCGGGTAAGCCGGTGGTCAGCGCCAACAAAGAACTCTTGGCCAACGTCGGGACAGAACTGTTTACAGCAGCCGAATCACATGGGGTGGACCTGCTGTGCGAAGCGGCGGTAGCCGGCGGTATCCCGCTCATGCGGGCATTGCGCGAGAGTCTGCGCGGTGAGCCGATCCGGCGGGTGATGGGCATCGTGAACGGCACAACGAACTTCATTTTGACCAAGATGACCGAGGAAGGCGCCGAGTATTCCGCTGCCCTAGCCGAAGCCCAAGAACTTGGTTACGCCGAGCGCGATCCGACCGCCGATGTGGAGGGTTATGACGCAGGAGCCAAGGTGGCGATCATCGCGTCGATCTGTTTCGGCGCCCGGGTGGTGGCCGGCGACGTTTACCACGAGGGCATCTCCAACATCTCGGCTGCGGAGATCGCGATCGCCAAGCGGCTCGGCTATGTGGTCAAGTTGCTCGGAATCGCCGAACGAGATTCACAGACCGGTGAGATCGGGGTGCGGGTGCACCCGGCGATGGTGCCGCTGCATCACCCCTTGGCCAGCGTGCGCGAGAGCTACAACGCAGTGTTCGTGGATTCCGATGCCGCCGGCTCGCTGATGTTCTACGGGCGTGGTGCCGGAGGGGCCCCGACGGCCTCAGCGGTTCTCGGTGATTTGATCGATGCCAGTTTGAACCTCTGTCAGGGCACCCATGGGATTTCGGGTACCTTCACGCGCCACCCGATTCGAGCCATCGATGAGACCACAGCGGAATATCTGCTCGGCCTTGACGTGGCGGATCAACCCGGCGTGCTCCACGCAGTGACCGGTGTGTTTGCCCGCCACGGCGTCAGCATTCGCGTGGCGGAGCAAGAAGGAATCGGGCCTGATGCTCGCCTCGTGTTCATTACCCACGAGGCCCGTGAAGCTGACCTGCAGGCCACAGTTCGGGAACTGCGCGACCTCGATGTAGTCCGCCGAGTGGGCGGACTGTTGCGGGTGATTTCGGGGTGACCATGCGGTATGTCTCCACCCGTGGGCAAGCCCCGGTACTCGGGTTCGCAGATGTGTTGCTGGCCGGTCTGGCCCGTGACGGCGGTTTGTATGTGCCTGAGTCATGGCCCCGTCTACCTGAGCCTCAGGTGCTCGCCGGGCTTCGTCAGCAGGGATATGCCGAGGTGGCCGCAGCGGTCATGGCGCCCTTTGTCAGCGGGGACATTGACGATGAGACCTTTACTCGGATCTGTCGGGAGGCCTACGCCGAGTTCCGCCATCCGGCGGTGGTCCCACTCGTGCAGATCGACAGCACCCAATGGGTCCAAGAACTGTTCCACGGCCCGACCCTCGCCTTTAAAGACGTAGCCCTCCAACTCGTTGGCCGACTCTTTGATCATGTGCTTGGCAAGCGCAACGAGCATGTCACGATCGTGGGCGCGACGAGTGGTGACACCGGACCCGCAGCCATCGATGGGGTCAAAGGATGCGAGCACGTGGACATCGTGATTCTGTATCCGGCAGGTCGCACCAGCGAGGTGCAACGTCGTCAGATGACCACCGTGCAGGCCCCGAATGTTCATGCGATCGCTGTGGACGGCACCTTCGATGACTGCCAGGACTTGGTCAAGGCGATGTTCAATGATGTGGCCTTCAGAGAGCGCATGAACCTCTCAGCGATCAATTCGATCAACTGGGCTCGGGTGATGGCGCAGGTCGTGTATTACGTGACGGCGAGCCATGCCCTCAGTGGACCGGTGGCCTTTAGTGTGCCCACGGGGAACTTTGGCAACGTTCTGGCCGGCTGGATCGCCCAACGGATGGGTGCCCCGATCAGCCGTTTCATGGTGGCCTCAAACACCAACGACATTTTGACTCGCTTCATCACTGCTGGCGACATGTCTGCACGCGATGTCGTTGCCACCATCAGCCCGAGCATGGACATCCAGGTCTCTTCCAACTTTGAGCGACTGCTGTTTGAGATGAACGACCGGGACGGGGCAGTGACGGCCGAACAACTGCAGCGGTTTCGGACCACAGGATCATTGAGGGTGGAACCTGATCAACGCAGCCAGTGGATCGAGGGCAACTTTTCGGCCTTTGCCAGCGATGACACTGCGACCTTGGCGGAGATCGCCCGGGTGTATCGCGAGACCTCGATGTTGTTGGACCCACATACGGCCATCGGTACGGCGGCGGCTCGCCTCATCACGACGGGGGAGCAGGTTGTGACTCTGGGCACTGCGCATCCCGCCAAGTTCCCTGATGCCGTGGAGCGAGCCACTGGGGTGCGTCCGGCGCTCCCCGCCCATTTGGCTGACCTGATGTCGCGTCCCGAACGGCTCCGTTCAGTTCCCTGCGATCTCGTTGCTGTCCAGAGGCTCGTCTCAGAGGTTGCCCGAATCAGATCCTGACAAGACGGATGGAGCTGGCGTTGCGGAGCGGTCCGTTACACCGATACAGTGCGAGGTGCCCGGTTCCGGGCGGTTTCCTGGGGGCCTTGTAACGGGCGGAGTTCGTCTCCTACGTTGAGGTGTCTCATTTTGGGAACCAACGCATCTTCTGATTCTGAGATCCTGTGCGCAGTGACGCAATCCGCTCCACCCTGATGCTCAGGCATGGTGTTCAGGATCACGAGATCCCCCTTTTGCGTTCTCTCTAACAAAGTAGGTCAAGGTGGCCGCACAGGCACTCGAACAGTCCCAACTCGAATCCAAGGACAAAGATCAGCTTTTGGCCATCGCGAAGGCGCTCGGTCTGAAAGCTTCGGCCCGCAACAAAAAGGCCGACATCATCGGCCAGATCTTGGAGATGACGGCGGCCCCGGCCGGCGGTGCTCCGTCGTCAAGTTCGGCGGCGCCTAGCCCAGCGGCGTCTGCGTCGTCTTCCTCGCCGGAGTCGAGCCCGGAGTCAAGCCCGGCATCGAGCCCGGAGTCGAGCCCGGAGTCGAGCCCGGCTTCTTCGGAGAACGGCTCACCAGCGCGAGGATCCAGTTCTCGTTCGTCAACTGGATCGGCCTCGGCGCGTAACTCTCGTCAAGCTTCGGCACCCGACTCCCCCGCTCCTGATGCCGAGCCCCTTGCTGATTGGGAACGAGAGGTGTCAGCCGACACCACAGACCCAACCGAAGCCGGTCCCGCATCGGGTTCTGATCAGGCGCAGGCCGGTGGCCGTTCCCGTGCTGATTCTGCCCGTGCTGATTCTGCCCGTACTGATTCTGCTCGCGGCCGCAACGCTTCGACCCGCACCGATGGTGACCGTCGTGGCCCTCGTGCTGAGCGAGGAGACCGTACCGACCGGAGCGAGCGCACGGAGCGCACGGATCGTCCGGAGCGCACGGATCGTCCGGAGCGGACTGATCGCAGCGATCGTCCAGGTGGAGATCGCACCGACGAGGAAAGTCGTAATCGTCGTCGGCGCCGTCGGCGTAAAGGTGGGCGAGGTCCCGATGGTCCCCAAGGTGAGGACCGCGACATCTTGGATACCGATACCGACACCGACTACGTGGCTCCGGCCTCCAATGAGCCGGTTCCCGTGGAGGGCTATCTGGATTTGCGTGATGAGGGCTACGGATTCTTGCGGGTCAAGGGCTTCCTCCCAAGTCGCGAGGATGCGTACATCCCCGTCAAGCTCTCCCGTCAGTACAGCCTCCGCAAAGGTGACCACATCACTGGCCTCGGACGCCCGGCAGGTCGTAACGAAAAAAATCCGGCGCTGCTCGAAATCCACACCATCAACGGCGGGGCCCCTGAGACCGCTAAGGGTCGGCGGAGGTTTGAGGACCTCACCGCACTGTTCCCCGATGAGCGTCTCCACCTCGAGAACTCTGTTGATCCCACCGATATGACAGCTCGGATCATCGATCTCGTCTCACCGATCGGTAAGGGTCAGCGCGGCATCATCGTGTCTCCGCCGAAGGCTGGCAAGACCACAGTGATGAAGACGATCGCCACAGCGATCGAGCGGAACAATCCTGAGGTCAAGATGATCGTGCTCTTGATCGATGAACGCCCCGAAGAGGTGACCGATATGCGCCGAACCGTGCGCGGTGAGGTCATTTCTTCCACCTTCGATCGTCCGAGCGACGAGCACACCCACGTGGCGGAGATGACGATCGAGCGAGCCAAGCGGATGGTGGAAATGGGCGAGGACGTGGTGATCATCCTCGATGGCATCACCCGATTGAGCCGGGCTTATAACCTCGCAGCACCAGCTTCGGGTCGGATCTTGTCGGGTGGTATCGATGCTGGTGCGCTGTACCCGCCGAAGAAGTTCTTTGGTGCAGCGCGCAACATCGAAGAGGGTGGCTCGCTGACGATCTTGGCTACCGCCCTGGTAGAGACGAACAGCCGGATGGACGATGCGATCTTCGAGGAGTTCAAGGGCACAGGCAACATGGAACTGCGCCTAGATCGGCGCCTTGCTGAGCGCCGGATCTATCCGGCCATCGATGTCGACTCCTCGAGCACTCGTCACGAGGAGCTGTTGTTCGATCGCAAACAGTTGCAGATGGTGTGGAAGCTACGTCGAGTGTTGTCCGGTCTCGCAGCCGACGGAAACGCCGCTCCAGGCCTCGAGTTGTTGATCGACCGGCTCAAGACCTTCCGGACAAATGACGAATTCCTCAATGAGATTGCCAAACAACCGACGATGTGATCTGCCGGTAGGATCACAGCGCACGATTCGAGGAGCTTGAAATGCAAAGTGACATTCATCCCACATACACAGAGATCACTGTTCGTTGCTCATGTGGCAACCAGTTCCAGACCCGGTCCACCAAGGCCCAGGAACTGTCCCTCGAACTCTGCAACGAGTGCCATCCGTTCTTCACCGGCAAGCAAAAGCTGGTGGACTCGGGCGGGCGCGTGGAGCGCTTTAACAAGCGCTACGGCAGCCGCGGCCCCAAGAGCTGATCGTCGCCGCAGTTGAGCGACCCCGGTTCTGATCCGGCCGGTCGCCATCAGCGCCTCCTCGGGATTGCGCTGGGGGCATTGGTCACCGAACACGCCGGCATAACGTTTTCTGGCGCGCCCGTCACCCCAACAGCCTTTGGCGCCGCAGTCATCGGTGAGGATCTGGCCGCCTGGGTGATTCTTGACGTGCGTCAACGAGACCCGGCGTCACTCCTCGGTGCAGTAATGGCGTGGGCGATTCGGGCGGAGGTTCGTTCGGTGCGCATCATCACCGACATTCACTCAGAAGTTCTCTCGCGCCGAGCAGCACACTGGGACCTCGAGGTTTCCGTCTGGCTGCGCGAGGGTCGTTCCCTCACAATGTGCGGCCCGGCACCTGTTGGGCCCGTCCGTTCGCCTGATCCCCGCCATCTCGCCTTCGTGGATGTGATTCGTGATGCAGGGGTTTCGGTGTCGATTGAGCACGGTGTGGTAGCAGGCGAGGTGCGAGGACTGGAGATCTGTCGGGTCGTTGATGACCCTGCAGGTGCGGCCCGATTACAAGTTGGGGTGGGAGCCAACGATCGACTCGCCTTCTCGATGCTTTACGAAGGCGAACCCGTGGAGCAATCCTTAGTTCGAGTGGAGGCTGAGGTGCGCACCCACCGCAGCCTTGGGGCGGCTCGCCATCCCCTCAACCAGCTCGCCAAAGAACGTTTTTTGCGGTGGTATCTCGAGCAATCCCCGGAGATCGTGGGGGCTCGGTCCTTGACTTCGGAACCCGGACCCGTACCGCGAATCGGTCTGAGCGCGGCCTCTCCGTGTTCAGCGATCGGTGTTGATCTCACTGGAAAACCGATGCTCGTCATCTGCTCGGTAGGTATCGATCTCGATGTGGTCCCTTACGCGATCGATGCCCGCCTGCAGGCGGGGAGCCGTGCCGTTGTGCAGCCACTAGACGGTTCAGAGGGTCCCTCTCGCTTGGTGATTGTGGTTCCGTCACGGGATCTGATCGCAGTCCAAAAAGACGTAGCGGCCCGAATCGCCCCCGATGATCAGTGGGAGCCGGTGGAGTTTGTCGGAATCGACTGGCCTGCACCTTAAACCTGGCAGTTAAAGCTGGCAGGTCACAGATCTTCCCAATCACAGGTGTTGCGGAACCGTCACCTGCGTCAAGAATCTCAGTAGCCTGCGCAGCGAGATGTCGGAGATTGAGGACCCCACCGTTTTGGCCCGTCTGGAGGCCATCGAACAGGAATTCCTTGATCTCGAGGCACAACTTGCGGATGCCGGCGGAATCGTGGACTCCGGGCAGTTGCGCATCCGAGCCCAGCGCTATCACGAACTGACACCAGTGGTAAACGCACTCCACCGTCTGCGGGCTCGATCCTCCGATCTCTCCACGGCTCGCGAGATGCTGCCTGAAACCTCAGGGGAGGATCGGGCGATGGTGCAAGCAGAGATCGATGGAGCCCTCGCCGAGATCGACATCTTGGGAGCGGAACTACGCGAAGCGCTCGTGCCGCCTGACCCCCACGCTGGCCGTGCGGTGATCATGGAGATCCGTGGGGCTGAGGGTGGGGAAGAGGCGAACCTGTTCGCGGGTGATCTCTACGAGATGTATGTGGCGTACTCCAGTCGACGGGGCTGGAAAGTGGAAACTCTCTCCCGAGACCATTCCGATCTGGGCGGCCTCAACCAAGTCACTTTCGTGGTGCGTGGCCCCGATGCGTGGCGCCGGCTGAAATTTGAAGGCGGACCGCACCGGGTCCAACGAGTGCCCGTCACCGAAAGTCAAGGCCGTATTCATACATCGGCGGCGACAGTTGCTGTTCTTCCCGAGGTTGATGAGATCGAGGTGGTGATCGACGAGCGCGATCTCGATATCGATGTTTATCGGGCCAGTGGCCCTGGCGGTCAAAGTGTTAACACCACCGATTCCGCAGTCCGGATCACGCATCGTCCGACCGGTCTGGTGGTAGCGATGCAGGATGAGCGCAGCCAACTCCAAAACCGGGCCCGTGCGATGCAGGTTCTGAGAGCGCGACTGTTTGAGCGGCTCGAACGCGAACGGGATGCCGAGATGTCTGCTGATCGTCGCTCACAGGTGGGAGGCGGGGGTCGCGGTGAAAAGATCCGTACCTATAACTTCAAAGAGAGTCGGGTGACCGACCATCGGATCGGATTCACCATTCATCGACTGGCTGAGGTACTGGCGGGTGATCTAGACCCGGTGATCGATGCGCTCACAGCGGAAGAGCGGCTCCGCCAACTCCAAGAGGGCACCGATGGCTGACACTGTGACCGTCGGCCAACTCTGGTCGCAGACCACCGAGGTACTCGGCGATCGGGTACAAGCTCGGTGGTTATGCGAGGTGGCCTGCGCCCTCGACGCCGAGGAGTTCATAGGTGCAAGCAGCGAACTGGTGACCCAGCGCATGGTCGCACATCTCGATGCGATGGTGGCCCGGGTTCGGACCGGGGAACCGATCCAATATGTGTGTGGTCGATGGGCCTTTCGACACCTCGATCTCGCTGTGGACCCACGTGTGCTGATTCCACGGCCGGAAACTGAATACGTAGCCGAGTTCGCAATCGATTGGGCGCGTCGGCGTCACAGCGAACGCGGGCGAGTAACAGTGGTGGATCTCGGCACCGGGTCAGGGGCGATTGGCCTCTCCCTGGCACGCGAACTCCCACTCGATGGAGTAACGATCTGGTGCAGCGATGTGGACGCCGCAGCGCTCGATGTGGCTCGGGCGAACTTGGCGGGACTCGGCCGTTTTGGTCGCAACGTCCAGATCGTGCAGGGTTCGTGGTGGGAGGCGTTGCCCGCCGGATTGAAAGTGGATCTGGTGGTCTCCAATCCTCCCTACATCGCCGAATCCGACCCAGAAGTGGCAGCCTCAGTGCTCGAATGGGAACCAGCCCACGCCCTCTTTGCGGGACCCGATGGGCTCGATGCGATCCGCAGAATCGTGGATGGGGCCCACAACTGGGTAGAGGCTGATGGGATGATCGTGCTGGAGATTGGCCACACCCAAGCCCAAGCGGTCCGCGCCCTCCTCGAACACGGTGGTTGGTCGGAAGTGGAGATTCGCCGTGACCTCGCCGGACGGGATCGGATCGCAGTGGGTCATGGGCTCAGGTAACGTCATCTCGTCCGTGTCTGAGCCTGCGGGAGCCCGATGATGCCTGAAGACCAATTGTCGAGATACCGAGCGAGCATTGACAACATCGATGCGGCGCTGGTCCACATGTTGGCCGAACGTTTCAAGATCACTCAGGCTGTTGGCGAATATAAGGCCACCGCCGGGTTGCCGGCCTCGGATCCCGGTCGCGAACAGGCTCAGATCGCCCGTTTGCGTGCTCTGGCCACTGAAGCCGGACTGGACCCAGCCTTTACCGAGAAGTTCCTGCGGTTCATCGTTGCCGAAGTAATTAACCATCATCAGCGGATTGCCGCTGAGCAGTGACTTGTGTCCACGACATCAAAACCGGCGTGCAGTTCAGGGATCATTAAGCAATGAACGAACGAGCGGACATGGTGGTGATCGGTGGCGGCCCCGCTGGCGCGGCCGCTGCAATCACTGCCGCTCGATCCGGTGCCCGGGTGATCGTGGTCGACCAGGCCGAATACGGGCGTGACAAGATCTGCGGGGACGGTCTAACCCCCCGAGCCGTAGCAGCCCTCGGTGAACTTAATATCGGGATTGAGGCCGCCCATCGCATCGAGGGTCTGCGGATGATCGCCGGGTCGGTACAGCGCGAACTTCCGTGGCCATCTGGCGGCCGCTTCCCGAGCTACGGGGCGGTATGGCCGCGCAAACGTCTCGACGCTGCGTTGATTGACGTTGCTGGTGAAGCGGGTGCGGATCTGCGGTGGTCAACGCCTGGCACCCCTCGCCTCAATGCGGATAACCGGGTCATCGGAGTGAGTACACCCTCAGGCGATATCGATGCCGAGGTGGTGGTGGTCGCCACAGGTGCGCCCGGCGCGGTGGCCCGACTGCTCGGCGCTGGCCGAGTCCGCGACGAACCTTTTGGGTTGGCGATCAGGGCGTATGTGGAAAGCCCGCGCCACAGTGATCGACATCTCGAAGCATGTTTGACATTGAAAGATCGCAACGGGATTGCGGTTCCGGGTTATGGCTGGATGTTCCCGGCGGGCGATGGCACCGTCAATATCGGGGTTGGAGCGCTCTCCACGATGAAGAACTTCAAAAGCCTGAACCTCAACACCTTGCTCGACGACTACCGCGCCCTTGTTGCTGACTCGTGGGAGGTCGGGCCGTTTCTGGAACGTCCCCGCGCCTGGCGCCTGCCAATGAGCACCATGCGCCGTTCTGGTCCGGGATGGGTGGCGATCGGTGATGCCGCTGGTCTCGTGAACCCGATGAATGGCGAGGGCATCGACTACGGCCTTGAGTCGGGGATGCTCGCCGCCCAGTTGTTTATCGAAGATGCTGCGTCGGTTTCGCAGCGTTATGACGCCCTGATCGGGGAGAGATTTGACAGTTTTTTGCGGACCGGACGGCGGTTTGCATTTCTGATCGGTCATCCTTGGATTCTTCGGCCAGGTCTGCGAGTGGCAGTTGGTACCCAGGCGATTGCCAACATCACGTTGCAAGTGATGGGGAACTTGGTGGACTCTGACTCGCCTGGTGCATCAGGTCGTGTTTTAAGGGCTGCGGACTGGGCCCTCGGGGTGGCTGATCCCGTGCTGCGTCGGACACGCGCTGCCGCTTGAATCCTCCGGTTATCCAGCGCAGTGATCAGCTGATCGGCCGATCTATGAGCGGGCCGATCAATGAACGTGCAGGTCGCCTCGACGCCGGCGCCATTCACGGCTGAGGATCACTGTCAACGTCAACAGCACGAGCGGGAGCACGAACATCAGCATTGCTGAACGGTAACTGTTGCGCAGATCGTGGTCGGTGGCATCGAGCACAAGCCAGGAGATGTACGCCAAGTAGAAACCGAGGAATACTGCTCCCTCCCAGCGTTCAAGCACGTAGCCAGTTGCAAACAACGGCAGACAAGCCACCGCCGCAGCGATCATCACCGGCATGTCCACCGTGATCGCACCCTGCAGCACGTTTAACGATTGCGGAGACACTGCAGCGGTGATGCCGAGCACAGCTAACAGGTTGAACAGGTTTGAGCCGATCGCATTGCCGACGGCGAGGTCGCGCTCTCCGCGGGCAGCAGCCAAAATCGATGTTGCGATCTCTGGTAGCGAGGTCCCAACCGCAACCACCGTCAAGCCGATCACGAGTTGGCTGACACCGAGATCCACAGCGATATCGGTGGCGGCGCCGACCAGAGCTTGAGCGCCGATGACGAGCAGCACGAGCCCAGCGATTACGTACCCAACATCGGCCCAGGCTGAAATCTTGCGTACCTTCTCATGGTCCAGGGCTACGGCGTACTCGGCTTCGATATGGGGGACCTTGCCACGCTGAGCGCTTCGAATCGTCCAGATCAGATATCCGATCAACAAAGCGATGAGCAACAGGCCTTCGAGTCGTCCCAGTTTGTTGTTGAGCGACAACAGCATCACGAGCACCGAGGCCCCAACGACGAGAGGAACATCGACTCGCACGATGCGTTGAGCCACCACGAGGCCGCCCCCAATCACCGCAGCGAGACCGAGGACCAACAACACGTTGGCGATGTTGGAGCCCACGACGTTGCCGATCGCAAGGTCGGCCTCGCCGTTAATAGCCGCTCCGACACTGACTGCGAGTTCGGGGGCGCTCGTCCCAAAGGCCACCACGGTCAAACCGATCACAATCGGGGACAGGCCGGTTCTCGTCGCCAATCGAGCAGCGCCGCGCACCATTGCCTCAGCCCCGGCGACGAGAGCCACGACTCCGACGACAAACATCACCACTGTGGACGCACCCATGCCGCCCTTCAGCCTGTCAGGTTGCTGATGGTGCAGCGAAACCTGACCGCCGCCTTCAGTGGTGATCAGTGGCGATGGGGACCAGTGGGCTTCTAGGGTGCATCGGTGATGAAGACCGATTTAGTGCTCGACGCGTTCGGTGCCCATGTGCCCGAGATGGTGCAAGCCGCCCGAGTGGCCGAGGACAGCGGATTTGATGGGGTTTGGGTATTCGATCATTTCTCGGCTGCGGTGTCGGATAAGCCCTGGTCCCAGGATCCTTTCGTGGCCCTCGGAGCGATCGCAGCACAGACTTCACGAATCACCCTCGGCCCTTTAGTGGCCAACATGATGAACCGGCATCCAGTCCAGTTAGCTCTCGCTGTAGCGAGTCTTGGTTCGCTGGCCCCAGGGCGAGTGCTGTGCGCGATCGGGTCGGGGGCTGACCCGATCTCTCGTTTTGCGATTGAGCATCATGCGATCGGAACACAGATCCTGCCGGTGCGTGAACGCCGTCAGCGCCTGCTCGAGACCTTCGAGGCGGTGCGACTGGTACTTCAGACAGATCCCGGGCAGCCCGTGCATTATGAGGGACAGTACTTCCAGATCTCCGGGCTGACAGCTGTGGCCAGCCCCGGTCCGGTCCCGCCGATCATCTTTGGCGCATCGGGGGCTGCGACCATCGAACTCGCTGCCCGTCATGCCGATGGGGTGAACATTCGCCGAAGTGCGCAGCTCGGGGAACAGATCGCAGCAATCGGATCGATCATCACAGCTCGACGAGCTGAAGGGCAGAATTTTGAGATCAGCGTCTTTGAATCGATGGACATGACCCATCGATTAGGCGGGCTCTTTGAAGAAACCCAAGACCTCGGGGTGGATCGGCGCACCATGATGGTGTTCCCGCCGTTTCAGTTGGACCGGATCCGTGAGATCGGTGCCGAACTCGCGCTTCTGCGCTGACGGGAGTAACGAGCAATGTCCTCCTCGAGTCGGTTGTGGGTGATCGGTGAAGCGCTCATCGACCTCGTGGTCGGGCCGGGTCTCTCCACCGAAGCGCGAGTTGGCGGGGCTGCGGTCAATCTGGCGCGAACTGCAGCCCGACTGGGTGCGGCGGTGTCCTATGAGGGCTCCGTATCCACGGATCATTTCGGTGAGGAGATCATGCGAGTCCTACTCGCCGACGCAGTGTCTGTTGAGCGGGTTCAAACCTGCGACCTCCCGACGACCTTGGCGATCGCAGAACTCGGCTCCCCGGATTCGCCCCGATATCGCTTTCACACGGAGGGGACCTCGGCACCGCACCTTGCCGCTCCCAGCGCGAGGGGTTGGCGTCGAGGAGATTTTTTAGTTGTCGGTGGTCTTGGACTCGTTCTCGAACCGTTGGTGACCGCGACCCTCGAGGCTCTGGATGCGGCATCTCACCTCGGTGTGGTGGCTGTGATGGACGTCAACTGTCGCCTCGCAGCGATCGCCGACCCTGATCGCTATCGATCTCACCTGCACCGGGCGTTCGCCCAGACTGCGGTGGTGAAAGTTTCCATTGAGGACCTCAGCGATTTGTTGGAACTCGGTGTGTTGACGGGATCGGACACTGCGAGCGCAGCCGTCGAACTGCTGGACCTCGGACCGTCGCTGGTGCTCATCACCTCAGGTGAGGGCCCAACGCGGATCCTGTCATCGCTCCCGAAAGGGTCGGGGAAGTCGCGCCGGTTGCTCAGCATCGATGTGCCGGTAGATGTTGTGCCCGATGACGCCCTGGTGGACACGATCGGTGCAGGTGATGCGTTCCTTGGAGCCGTGCTGGCCTGGTGGGTCCTGAATGGTTTCGAAGCTGATCTCGCTGGCTCGGCGCAACAAGCGCGACTCGTGCGGGTGATTCAGGCGGCGCATGCAGTCGCTGCGGTGGTGTGTCAACGCCGTGGCGCTGACCCGCCTCGGGCAGAGGATCTCGGCGCACTCTTTATTGCTTGAGACTGTCGGCTTGAGCAGTGCCCCTCTCAGCGCCCTCATGGGCGAGGGTGGGAAGATAGCGTGCGGGGGACATGAGCAGTTCCGGACCCCGTTTCAGATTCGCCCCCTCTCCGACGGGTTATTTCCATGTGGGGGGTGCGCGTACCGCTCTCTACAACTGGGCCTTGGCCAAACGGTTGGGTGGCCGGTTCGTGCTGCGCATCGAGGACACTGATGAGGCGCGTAATCGTCCTGAGTGGACGACCGGCATCATCGATGCGTTGGCTTGGATTGGTATCTCAACGGAGGATCCCGCATTTGAGGGTCCGTACTTTCAAAGTGAGTACGCCTCTGCGCACATCGCTGCTGCTGAACGGCTGTACGAATCGGGTCTCGCCTACTACTGCGATTTAACCTCCGAGCAGATTCAAGAACGGGCCAAGGCCAGTGGTACCCCCGGCTATGACGGTTACTCCCGCGATCGTGGGCTCGGCCCCGGGCCGGGGCATGTGCTGCGCTTTCGCGTCCCTTCGGGACAAACGGTTGTCAACGACCTTGTGCGCGGAACTGTGGAATTCGATTCCGCTCACGTCGAGGACTTTGTTTTGCTGCGGGGCAATGGGACACCAATGTTTTTGTTGGCGAACGTGGTGGACGATATGGCCATGCAGATCACCCACGTGGTGCGCGCTGAGGAGCATTTGCCAAACACACCGAAACAACAGATGTTGTGGGAGGCGCTCGGCGCCGATCCGCCCGTGTGGGCACACGTGCCGGTGCTGGTGAACGAACAGCGCAAGAAGTTGTCCAAACGGCGTGACAAAGTGGCGCTTGAGCAGTATCGGGCGGAGGGTTATCTCGCCGATGCGATGGTGAACTATCTGATGACGCTCGGATGGGCTCCCTCCGGGGATACCGAGATCGTGCCGTGGGCGCAGATCCAAGAAGCCTTTCGTCTCGAAGATGTCAATCACGCCCCGGCGTTCTTTGATGTGAAGAAGCTCACTGCCTTCAACGGTGACTACATCCGGATGATGCCACCGGAGGTTTTCGTTGCTGCAGCGAGCGATTGGATCCCCGCCGAATGGGATCGGGATGTGTTCACCCGTGTATCGGACCTGGTCCAGACTCGGGTCGCAACCATGACCGAGATCGCAACGATGGTGGATTTCTTGTTCACAGACACGGTTGACATCGATCCGGCCTCCTGGAACAAGACCATGAAAGCCTCTGAAGCGCGAGCGGTGCTCAGTGACGCGGCGAAGGTGTACGAGATTTGTCAGTGGGATACCGCCTCGTTGAAGAACGAGTTGGAGATGCTCGGTGAGTCCCATGGCGTGAAGCTCGGCAAGGCCCAGGCGCCTGTTCGCGTCGCTGTGACCGGGCGAAGCGTAGGACCTCCGTTGTTTGAGTCACTCGAAGTTCTAGGCCGTGAGGCCGTCTTGGCTCGGATGCGGGCGGCACTCGAGTTACCCGACAGCCTCGCTGCTGACGAGTGAAGGGACGGGTTCGATGACCCGCACGAAACGAGTTGCAGTGACCGTGACTGTGATGTGGCTGCTGTTGTTGGGCTATCTCGGCATCTCTGCCCTACAGGTGTGGCAGACAGGACGGAGTTATACGACCCAGCCGGCCGATGTCATTGTTGTCTTGGGAGCGGCCCAATACGACGGCCGTCCTTCGCCGCAACTTGCAGCGCGACTTGATGAGGTGGTCCGGATCTGGGAGTCGGGAGAGGTCCCTTGGATCCTGGTGACAGGAGGGAAAATAGGTGGAGATCGCTTCAGTGAGGCGGAAGCCTCTCAGCGGTATCTGGAAGCCGCTGGTGTCCCAGAATCGGTGATCTTGGCCGAAGACGAAGGATCAACGACCTACGGTTCTCTTCGATCGGCATCGGTGATCCTTTCGGCACGCGATCTGCGGCGAGTGGTACTGGTCACGGACCCGTTCCATTCGTTGCGGTCACGCCTGATTGCAGAGGAACTCGGGTTGGCGGCAGTGGTCGCTCCAACTTCCACCTCGGTAGTCAAGGGCGGTCGGGACCTGCGCCTCCACCTGCGAGAGGCCCTTGGTGTGGCGGTTGGGCGGATCATCGGCTTTGAGAGGTTGACGGCCTGGGTGGGCTGATCGGCCTTTTCGAACACCGGGTGCAGAAGTGTCCGGATCGGTTTGCGCCGGTACACTCAGGGCCTCATCGTCTGCCTCATTGAGGCGTCGGTGGGGAGTGGTGTAATTGGCAACACAGCAGATTCTGGTTCTGTTATTAGGGGTTCGATTCCTCTCTCCCCAGCTGGGTTAGTACCCATGGCGTTGGGTGCTGGTAGCACCAAGCGCTAGCGTCAAGTAAGCATTTGGCCCGTTCGTCTAGAGGCCTAGGACACCACCCTCTCAAGGTGGCGGCACGGGTTCGAATCCCGTACGGGCTACCAAATGCGTCTGCCGCAACTCTTCGTCACCGACAAGGGGTTGCGGCAGTTGCCGTTGATAGCCAGTGTCGAGTGCCGGCATGTTGATGGGGCATGTTGATGGTTAGTGTCAGCGGTTATGGACCTTGAACTGCGTGGACGCTCGGTGTTGGTGGCTGGATCCTCAGGAGGTATCGGCTTTGCGATCGCATCAGCTTTCGTTTCTGAAGGCGCAAATGTTGCGATCTCGGGGCGGACTGCGCACACGGTGGACGAAGCCGCAGAACTGCTGCGTGAAACGGCTCCAACAGGGGTCGTAATCACTAGTCATGTTGGTGACATGACACGTTCAGAAGTGGTGGAGGCAGCTCTTGCTTCAGCAGAAGCGGAGATCGGGCCGCTCTCATGTGTGGTTGCCAACGTCGGGATCGGCCGGGCACCGCTCGGATTTGAGGTTTCAGACGAAGACTGGGAGGCCGATCTTCGGCAAAACCTCTTGGGCTCGATGTACCTAGCGCGAGCTGCGATGCGCACGATGACGAGCCGGACCGAAAGTGAGCGCTTGGCGAGCAGCATCATCTTCATCTCTTCAGTTGCGGGGGTGGAAGCGCTCGGGAGTCCCTTGACGTATGGGGCGTCAAAAGCAGCGTTGAACCATTCCTCGATGGCCCTCGCACGGCTCGCGGGTCGTCATCGAATCCGTGTCAACACCGTCGTACCCGGCAACATCATTTTCCCGGGAGGTTCGTGGGAGCGAAATGTTGCTGAGCGGCCAGAAGCCTGGGGGCGCTGGATCAACCGGGAGGTGGCTCTCCAGAGATTTGGTCGTCCAGATGAGATTGCTGACGCAGTGGTGTGGCTGGCATCACCACGGGCAAGTTTTGTGACTGGTGCATCAATCGTTGTTGATGGGGGTCAGCTGCGAAGTCTGTGAGTCGGTCAGGCCCATCAGAAGGTGTGGTGCCATCGGGAAGGGCGATGAGCACGTGGCGTTACGATCTGGCTATGGGTCTGATCAGTTGTGAAGAGTTGGCTGCACGGATCAATGAGCCAGTCAACGATGATGCGGTTGCCGACCTCGTGATCTGCGATGTTCGGTTTTCGCTCACTGACTATGAGCAGGGCCGGCGAGACTACGAACGTGCCCATCTTCCCGGTGCACGATACGTGGATCTTCATCTCGATCTGGCGGGTCATGACGGCAGCGAGGGCGGCCGGCATCCGTTGCCAAGCGTTGGTGCCTTCTGTCGTGTTGTGGACCGCCTTGGGATCACGGCCAGAACCGAGGTTGTGGCCTATGACGCTGCGGGTGGTGCGATGGCTGCGCGACTGTGGTGGATGTTGCAAGCCATTGGTCACCGAGGGGTAAAGGTGCTCGATGGGGGATGGCAGGCCTGGGTGGATCGTGGTTTGACCGTCACGAGCGATGTGCCCAGTGATGTGCCCAGTGATGTGCCCAGTGATGTACCGGCTGCTGCTGGGAGTCATGGGTTTCAGGTCCCAGACCGATGGCCCGGTGCGGTCGGTGTCAAAGAGGTGGAGGCTGTGGTGGCCCTCTCTGGTAGCCAGGATCGGCCACTGCTTATCGATGCTCGGGCCCCGGAGCGATTCCGTGGTGAGGTGGAACCATTAGATGCGAGAGCTGGCCACATACCAGGAGCGATAAATCTGTTTAGTGGCCGCAATCTCGGACCAGATGGCCTGCATCGAAGCGTTGACGAGCTTGGCGAAATTTACTCTTCGCTGCTCGCAACCAACGAGGTGATCATGTACTGCGGAAGTGGCGTAGCGGCCTGCCACAACCTGTTGATGTTGCACCTCCTAGGTCACGATTCAGGGCGTCTGTATGCGGGATCGTGGAGCGATTGGTCTTCTGATCCGATGCGTCCCGGTGCGGTCGGCGAATAACTCGGTCTGACAGATGCGCCAGCTCCGGGGTGCCGGGGTCCGGCCCGAGGGTTACGGTGAGACAATGAGATCCGTGGTGCATATGGGGGATCTGTTCCAAAGAAGTGCAAACGCCAGGTCGGGTAGGTTCCTGCTTGCGACTGTGATCGGGTCACTCATGTTGATCGGACTGGTCTCAGCGGGCACAGTGCGAGGCCAGAACGCCGATCAGGTGTACGTGGTGTCGGTGAGTGGGGTGATTGATCTCGGCTTAGCTCCGTATCTTGAGCGCGCCCTCAACCTCGCTGCGGAGGCGGAGGCAGTCGGTGTGATCATCGAGATCGATACACCGGGCGGCCGTTTGGATGCCGTGATCCAGATGCGCGATTCGCTGTTGAATGCCAAGGTCCCGACCGTCGCTTTCATTAACACGACAGCGTTTTCCGCCGGGGCGTTAGTGGCAATCGCCTCCGAGCAGATGTACATGGCTCCAGGTGCGGTGATCGGCGCAGCTACGCCGGTGATGGGCGGCACCGGGGAGGTCGCCGACGAAAAGACTGTCTCGGCGGTGCGCGGCCTGTTCAAATCCACGGCCGAGCGATTTGGTCGCGACCCGGTGGTGGCCGCAGCGATGGTGGATGTGGCGGTGGAGATTCCTGGGCTTGTGGCTGAAGGGGAGTTGCTGACGCTGACAGTCAACGAAGCGATCGAGGTTGGCTATACCGAGGGCGTGGTGGCGGATCGAGCCGAGTTGTTGCGAGTGCTCGGTTGGGAGACCGCCGAAGTGGTGGAGGTCTCGGAGAGCCTTGCGGAATCCTTGGTTCGATTGATCACCGGGTCGGTGTTAGCCGGATTGTTGCTGCTACTCGGTTTCGTGTTGATCATCGGGGACTTTGTCACCGAGGGATTCGGCCCTTTGGCGGTGCTCGGTGCGCTCGTGCTCGCCGTGTACTTCTGGGGGCATCTGCTGGCAGGTCTCGCCGGATGGGAGGATGTGGCTCTTGTGGTCCTCGGAATTGCCTTGGTGGCGGTGGAACTCTTTGTGTTGCCTGGTTTTGGGATCGCAGGAATCGCTGGGTTTTTGGCCATTGCTGCCGGGGCGTTTTTGTCGATGACCACCCGCAACTGGGAGTTTGCCACCGCCGATGAACTGTGGGGGTCGGGGGTGCGGGTGGCCATCACCATGACGGTGGCGTTGGTGGTGTTGGTTGTGGTGTTGGTGCGGGTCGGACGCCGAGGAGGACCGGGGTGGTTGACACTGACCTCATCTGGTCCCGCCGAGTCCCGTGACCCCAAGGTCTAAAAAGGGCGCTACGGTCCGTGGGGAACAGATGGAGGTCTGATCGATGAATCCAGGTTCTTTCGCACTAGTGGTTTTCGCCGTGATTGTGGCGGTGGTCGTGATGTTGCTCCTCTATTTCGTGCCGCTTGGCTTGTGGGTGACAGCGATCTTTTCGGGGGTGCGCGTCAAGATCGGAACGTTGATTGGGATGCGCTTGCGCAAGGTGGTTCCGAGTGCGATCGTGCGTCCGTTGATCTCGGCCACGAAGGCGGGAATTGATCTCGATATCGGTCAGATGGAAGCCCATTTTCTCGCCGGAGGAGATGTGGATCGGGTGGTCAAGGCCTTGATCTCGGCCGATCGAGCGAACATCGATCTGCCGTGGAAGCGAGCTACTGCGATCGATTTGGCTGGTCGCAATGTCCTTGAGGCTGTACAGATGAGCGTGAACCCGCGGGTCATCGACACGCCCCGGGTGGCAGCTGTAGCCAAAGATGGCATCCAAGTGGTGGCGGTGGCTCGGGTGACGGTGCGGGCCAACATCGACCGTTTGGTGGGTGGTGCAGGCGAGGAGACCATCATCGCTCGGGTCGGTGAGGGCACAGTGTCGAGCATCGGTTCGGCGGATTCCCACAAATGGGTGCTGGAGAATCCTGATGCGATCTCCACAAGGGTCCTTGAACGGGGCCTCGATCAAGGTACAGCGTTTGAGATTTTGTCTATCGATATCGCTGATGTGGACATCGGACGCAATGTTGGCGCTGAACTACAGATGGCTCAGGCCGAGGCCGACAAGAACATCGCTCAGGCCCGGGCTGAGGAGCGCCGTGCGATGGCGGTGGCCGAGGAGCAAGAGATGCGGGCCAAGGTGACCGCTGCCGAGGCTGAGGTGCCGCTCGCGCTCGCTGAATCATTGCGCAGCGGGAATCTTGGTGTGATGGATTACTACCGGATGCAAAACGTGCAGGCCGATACCGAGATGCGTACATCGATCGCTGATGGCTGAACGAAGAGACGCTCGACAACGGCCGCCTCGTCGAGGGCCTACCGAGGGCGTCTCTACGGCGAGTCAGTTACCTCAGCAGCGTCGGGATCAGATCGGATCAGTGAGGTCCCGCCCAGCTAAATCTCGGGTACCCCACACCAGCATCACGGCACCCTCGAGTCCTGTTGTGCCCGCACAACCTGCGACTCCGTCCCCGTCTCCGTCCCCGTCCCCGACTCCGTCTGGATCGGGATCATCGATCGGCTCGTTGAAAGAGATGTTGCGCGACCCGGTGGCGAGGCAGCGGGCCATCTTGATTCGCGAGATTCTCGGACCGCCGGTCTCATTGCGTCAAGACCGAGATTTCCCAGCGTGACAGCACTGCGTCCGATCGAGGACCGGGTGACCGTCGAATCCGGTCTGTCACTGCGCACGCTGACGTGGGGTGAGCCTCGCAGCGATCAACCCTCCTTGTTGCTCGTTCACGGTCTCGCGTCTAACGCCCATTTGTGGGACGGGGTGGGAGCGGCCCTCGTGGAACGAGGTAGGCACGCCATCGCCGTGGATTTGCGAGGTCATGGACACAGTGATCGTCCTGATCACGGGTACGGGTTTGATCGGATCATTGAGGACCTCCGTCTGGTGATCGCCCATCACGGTGTGGACCGGCCGCTGGCTGTGGGCCAATCATGGGGTGGCAATCTCGTGGTGGAGTTGGGGTGGGCTCATCCAGATTTGATCGCTGGTGTGGTGGCCGTGGATGGCGGCCTGATCGAACTTGCGGGACGTTTTGCGAAATGGGAGGACTGTGCGGAGGCCTTGCGTCCGCCACGGTTGGCCGGGACACCGAAAGCCGAATTTGAGGCTCGAATCCGGGCGATGCACGCCGATTGGCCAGAGACCGGAATCCAGGGGGTGATGGCCTGTTTTGAGGTGGACGATCAGCAACGGATCCATCCGCGCCTGACCTTGGAACGACATCTGATGATTCTGAGATCGCTATGGGAACACCGTCCCTTTGAGCGCTTCACGTCCATCGAGCGGTCGGTGATGTTCGTGCTGGCAGATTCCGGCGATGTGGCGTGGACGGCCAATAAAGAACAGGCGGCCGAGCGGGCAATCGCGACGCTTCGCCGCGGTCGAGTGGAATGGTTTCGTCCCGCCCACCATGATGTGCATGCCCAGTATCCCGAAGCGCTCACCGACTTGTTGTTGCGGACATGGTCGGAGGGGTTCTTCCACTAAGAGGTGTGGCTCCTAGGTCCTATGCCGGTGAATGACGCAATCTGATGAGTATCGAAGAGAGTTGAAGAGAGTTAGTAATGGTGGATGTCCCAAGATTTATGACGATCATGGGTTCGGGGGAGACCGCCCCGACCATGATGAAGGTCCATCGAGACCTGATTGCTGCACTGAGCGCGCAACTGAGCCATCGGCCCCGCGCTGTCGTGCTCGACACGCCCTATGGGTTTCAAGAAAACGCCCCAGAGCTGGCGGTTCGCGCCCAGGACTATTTCGCTAAGAGCGTCGGCCATGCCATTGAGGTGGCCGGTTTGCAGCGACTCCAAGGTGCCGATCCGGTGATGATTGAACAAGGTCTCACCCGGGTGCGTCGTGCGGATTACCTATTCGCTGGCCCGGGGAGTCCGACCTATGCGTTGCGTCAGTGGGCAGGATCGGCGTTGGCGGAGTTAATCAAAGAGAAGTTGCGGACTGGTGGGGCGGTGACCTTTGCGTCAGCGGCAGCCTTGACGCTCGGTCGGGTCACCGTGCCGGTTTATGAGATCTACAAGGTGGGTGCCGAACCGGTCTGGCTCGAAGGTCTCGATCTGTTGAGCGTGGCGAACCTCCCGGTGGCCGTGATCCCGCACTATGACAATGCTGAAGGTGGTCATCACGACACCCGGTTCTGTTACCTCGGGGAACGGCGTTTGGCGATGCTGGAGGAGTCTTTGCCCGACGGGGTGCATGTACTCGGGGTGGATGAGCACACCGGGGTGATCCTCAATCTCGAGGAAGACACTGCGACCGTGGTTGGCAACGGTTCAATCACGGTTCGGGTGTCGGGACACTCACGCACATACCCAACAGGCACAGTGCTCCCGATCGATGCGTTGCGCGACCCATCCTTGGACGCCCCGCTCGGCTCCCGTGGAGCAGCGTCGGGAAGTGGAGCCACCGAGGCTCGCACTGCTGCAGCGTCGGAGTCCTCCCTCCACCCGGTGACCGGGTCTCCTACTGATTCTTCCGTTGACCTTTCGCTCGGTGCTGCTACCGATCGTGCGGTAGCGGAGTTCGATCGATCTCTCGCTACCGGTGACGCCGAGGGTGCAGTGCGCGCCGTATTGGCGCTCGAAGATGCGATGACCGCATGGTCGGTGGACACCTTACAAAGCGACGAAAGTGATCGTGCCCGTGCTGCGTTGCGATCCATGATCCTGCGCCTCGGTACCGCTGCGGTTGGTGGACTGAAAGATCCTTCTGAGGTGCATGGCCCGATGATCGAACTGATCATGAAACTGCGCGCTGAGGTCCGTGACGCGAAGAACTTTGAGCTGTCCGATCTGATCAGAGATGGCCTCGCCGAACGCGGCGTTGAGGTGCGTGACTCCCGAGACGGAGCGACGTGGATCTGGAATACCGGGTCTACAGCACCGGGTTTGAGTGATCTTTAGCTGCGTTGGTAGTTCGGGGCTTCACGAGTGATCACCACATCATGGGGGTGGCTCTCTGTGCTGCCGGCCTCGGTGACGCGCATGAACCGGGATGCCAAGCGTAAATCTTCGAGGTGGGCAGCGCCGGCGTAACCCATACCACTGCGGAGGCCACCGACGAGTTGGTAGACCACGTCACCTAGCGGCCCGGCGTAAGGAACCCGGCCTTCGATTCCCTCAGGGACCAGTTTGTTCGAGCGCTCACGGGTACCGACACCCTCATCGCCGCCTCGATCAGAGTTGTTGCTGCGATCAGCAGGATTTCCGCCGTTACTTTGCGCCGTGGCATAACGGTCCGAGCCGTGGCCTGCCATCGCCCCGAGTGACCCCATCCCGCGGTAGGACTTGAAGCGCCGACCTTCGAAGAGTTCTGTTTCTCCGGGACTTTCCTCGGTGCCACCGAGTAGGGACCCCACCATTACCGTGCCGGCCCCGGCAGCGATCGCTTTGACGATGTCGCCGGAATAGGCGATGCCGCCGTCAGCGATGACCGGGATTCCGCGTTGGCGGGCCCGGGAGGCGGTGAAATAGATGGCCGATAGTTGCGGCATCCCGGCCCCACTGATGACCCGGGTGGTGCAGATCGATCCGGCTCCCACCCCTACTTTTATGGCATCGGCACCCGCATCGACGAGGGCGTCCACACCCTCTTCGGTGACCACGTTGCCCGCTGTGACCGGCAGATCTGGCCAGGCCGCTTTGATGCGGCGCACAGCGTTCACCACCCCGGCGGAATGACCGTGAGCCGTGTCGATCGCAACAACATCAACACCGACCGCCACGAGAGCCTCAACACGGGACTCAAGCTCGTCGCCCACTCCGACCGCCGCTCCGCATCGCAGACGTCCGGCTGGGTCAGCAGTGGCGAAAGGGTACTGCAACTGCTTTTGGATGTCCTTGACGGTGATCAAACCAACGAGCACATTGTTGGCATCCACGAGTGGCAGCTTTTCGATCCGGTAGGTCTGCAGGATCTTTTTTGCTTCAGTCAATGTGGTGCCCACCTCGGCGGTGATCAGACGTTCGCTCACCATGAAATCACGCACTGGTCGGACCCGGTCGGTGGCGGTGCAGAAACGAAGGTCGCGATTTGTGCAGATACCGATCAGCAGGCCGGTCGAATCGGTGATCGGGACCCCCGAGAAGCGGTAGCGGGCCATCAGATCCATCACCTCGGCCACGGTGGCCTCAGGGCCAAGGGTGACCGGATCGGTGATCATTCCGCTTTGGGAGCGTTTGACCTTGCGGACCTCCGCAGCCTGATCAGCAATCGTCATATTGCGATGGATAATCCCGATCCCACCATGGCGGGCCATCGCGATCGCCATCCGACTTTCGGTGACTCGGTCCATGGCCGCCGAAACGATGGGTATCGCAAGTTGAATCTGCGGGGTAAACCAAGAACTGACGTCCACTTGATCGGGAAGGACTTCGGAGTAGCCGGGGATGATCACCACATCGTTAAAGGTCAGCGCCTCAAATCGATCAAAGATCTGAGCGTGATAGGGGTTCGTTGGGGACTGGGGTGTGGTGGTCACGGGAGACTCCCTCGGGGTGGGCGATAGCGGGCGATGGTGGCGGGCAGGAGAGTGTGTTCAGCGGCGTGCATCCGAGCCTGAAAGCTGCAGAGATCGTCACTGTCAAGGATCGGCACCTCGACGCTGGCGAGAACGGGGCCGTCATCGACGCCTTCGTCGGGAACGAGATGGATCATCACTCCGCTGCGGTCACGTTCCCCGGACAGATACTGCTCCCATGCCCGTTCGATGGCGTTAATCCCGGGCAGTTCGGTGGGAAGGGCGGGATGGATGTTGAGCACTCGTTCAGGGAACCTGCCCAAGAACTTCATCGATAACAGGCGCATCCACCCAGCGAGGACCACGAGATCACAGGTGTATTCAGCGACCAGATCGGCCAGTCTTGTGTCGTAGCTGTGACGTGGCTCCGCGGTGATGACCGGTAGGTGATGGGCGGTGATGCCTGCCTTGTGCGCACGTGTGAGAGCGAAAGCATCGCCACGATCAGAAATCACCGCAGCGATGACACAGTCCAGCGATCCGGCATCGATCGCGTCGATCAGGGCCTGCAGGTTGGTGCCACCACCTGAGGCCAAGACCACGAGGCGCACCTTGGACTCCATAACTGGACGGTAGGTGGCTACGCCCCGCCCCGCAGTCCACCTGAACGAAAAGTCAACGCTGAGATGTGATCGGCACCGCCGCGGGGACGGATACGGTCCAGTCGTGGGCCCGGGCGATCACACCAACTATCGAACCAGCGATCAAACCAGCAATCGAACCGGCAACAGAATCGGGGTGATCGGGGCTGGTCAACTGGGTCAGATGATGTTGGCCGCAGCGATTCCACTTGACCTCGAGTTGCATTTTTTAAGTGAGGATGCCGCCGATCCCGCTGCGGTGCTGAGCCCTCATCATCACCTCGGGAGCGCATTGTCGGCTTCGGCGGTGCGGGATCTTGCGGCACACACTGATGTGATCACCTGCGAACACGAGCTGGTGGATCTCGAGATTTTGTCGGAGATTGGTGGAGGAAGTGAGGGGGGGCCGGGGTCAGTGTTCCCGACCGCTGCGACTTTGTCCCAGGTGGTGGACAAGGTGGCGATGCGTGCTGCGGTGGATGCAGCAGGCGTTCCAGCACCACCGTGGAAGGTGGCCACCAATCTTCTCGACCTCGAAGCCGCCGTTAACGAATGGCCCGATCTGGTGGTCAAAGCGGCCCGCGGTGGGTACGACGGGCGCGGCCTCGCTTTCATCCGTGGTGGCCGAATTGAACCCGATCAGGCCGTTTGGATGGAAAATCTCTCCGCTGGCACGGGATCGGTGACGGGAGGTGGTCTGGCGATTTTGGAACCGCTGCTCGATCTGTCCGCAGAACTGGCGGTCCTCGTGGTGCGTGGGGTGGACGGTCAGATTGTGGTCTATGACCCGGTGCGTACCGTGCAGGTAGAGGGACAGTGCCGGGCGGTGCTGACTCCCCACGGTCTCGGTGCTGCCGTGGACATAACAGCGCGAGAGATCGCTGTGCGAGTAGCCGAACACATCGAAGTGGTCGGAGTGTTAGCAGTGGAGATGTTTGTGAGCGAGGGCCACGTGTTGGTCAACGAACTCGCAGCACGACCACATAACTCTGGCCACCATTCCATTGATGCGTGTGTTACCTCGCAGTTTGAAAATCATCTGCGCGCCGTGGCTGGTCTTCGTCTTGGCTCAACGGCACCAACCGGGAAAGCGGCGGTGATGGTGAACCTGATCGCTCTCACTGCGGAGATCGATCCCCGTGACCAACGAGATGCGGGTCTGGCAGTGGACCCGCGGGTCAGACTGCATCTCTACGGCAAAGCGCCACGGCCCCAACGAAAAGTCGGTCATGTGACGGTGGTAGCTGATGACGGTGAGGAGGCCCTGCATCTCGCATGGCAGGCGGTACGGGCGCTCGGATGCGATGATCGGGAACGTGAGGTACACAATCAAATGGACGAGGGTCGGAGTGGATGATGAGTGACGTGATCCGAGAGGCAGACGCGCAACCTTCGTTTCCGCTGGTTGCGGTGGTCATGGGTAGCAGCTCGGATTACGAGAAGGTTCGGCCCTGCGTCGACCTGCTTGAGGAGCTAGAGATTTCGTGCACCGTGCGTGTGGTGTCGGCCCATCGATCACCGGCCCAGATGCTGGCCTTTGGCCAAGGTGCGGCGAACCAAGGTCTCAAGGTGATTATCGCTGCGGCCGGCGGGGCTGCTCACTTACCAGGCATGTTGGCCTCGGTGACGACCTTGCCGGTGATCGGTATCCCGGTGGCTGGCCAACCTCCCGAGTCCACTGCCTCGCTCGGGGGCCTCGATGCCTTGTTGTCAATCGTTCAGATGCCGGCGGGGATCCCGGTGGCGGCAATGGCAATTAACGGTGCCGTCAACGCAGCGGTGCTCGCAGCACGGATTTTGGCTCTCGGTGATCCCTTGCTTCGGGTGCGTCTCGAGGACTACCAACGACAACTGCTCGCAAAGGCGGAGGCCGGTGATGCAGATGTGGTGCGCTTGACGAGCTGAACCGGTCAGACCAGGTGCACCCGAGGTGGGTCACTGAGCGTCCGGGGGACGGCTGAGCGATCGTGGGCCACCAGTTCCCCGATCACCCACGTCGGCTCATCAATCAGGGCCGTGAGTGCGTTCAGATTCTCTGGTGCGCACACTGCGATCATGCCGATCCCCATGTTGAGCGCCGTGTAGAGCTCGGTGGTGCCCATGGAGAGAGCCAGGCGTTCCACGAGAGCGAATAACGGTGGTAGCGGCCACGATCCAAGGCGCACCTCGGCGTCGAGATGAGTGGGCAACACCCGATTCAGGTTCTCCGGGATTCCGCCACCGGTGATGTGGGCGAGTCCTTTGATGATGTCGGCGTTGAGGCCCGGTCGCAGCACATCGAGATAGCTCCGGTGCGGAGCGAGGAGGGCATCCGCGAGGGAGATCTCCATCCCCGCAGGAACGGTGTCGAGGGGAATCCACGCAAAGATCTTGCGCAGGAGCGAGTAGCCGTTGGTATGCGGGCCACTCGACGCGATCCCGATCAACACATCACCGGCGGCGAGGTCATCTCTCGGAAGTAAACGGGAGTGGTCCACTACCCCGATCAGGGTGCCGGCGAGATCCATTGTGCCCTCGTGGTAGACGCCCGGCATCTCGGCGGTCTCACCCCCAAGCAGTGCACAACCGTTTGTCTCGCAGGCCGCGGCCATCGCGCCAACGATCTCGGCTACGTCCTCAGCCACAAGCCGAGAGGCAGCAACGTAATCAAGGAAAAACAATGGTTCGGCGCCCTGAACTAACACATCGTTAACGCAATGATTAACGAGGTCGTGACCGACTCCAGCGAGGCGGCGGGTCTGAAGGGCGAGTTCTACTTTGGTACCCACCCCATCGGTAGAAGCCACGAGCACCGGATGGTCCATGTGCGCGAGACGTCGGGCTGACCATGCGCCACCGAAGCTTCCAAGGCCGCGCAACACCTCTGGGCCATGGGTGCGTTCAACGGCAGCTTTCATCTGAGAGAGGGCCCGATGCCCTTCATCGATATTGACCCCGGCACTGGCATAGGACCCGAGTCCCACCGCGGGCACCTGCCATGCGATATCTCGGCGGTGGTAAAGACCATCTCCGTGGATCTGATCGATCCCGCTGTAGGCCGCAGTGCGAGCTGCTTGGAGATCCTCGCCCACCCCGGTCACGGCCAGCACCCGACCCCCCGAGACGGTGAACCCTGACTGTGAGTCCCCGCTCAAACCCGCTGCAAACCAGTACCTGTCAGCTCCGATGTCCCCGGGGATGTGCACAGAGCCGCCGAGTGTCGGGTGTGCGGGATAACCGGGTGCGGCCATCACCACCGTGCAGGCGGCTCCCGGCCGGATGCGCAGATCCTCCGTGCGGAGTGTGCCACGGGTGGCCTGCAGCGCAAGTTCGGCGAGGTCAGCATCGAGGAGGGGGAGAATCGCCTGAGTTTCGGGATCGCCGAAGCGGACGTTGTATTCGATCAGGCGCGGCCCCGTAGGGGTAATCATCAAACCGGCATACAACACGCCGACATACGGGGTGCCTTGTGATGCGCACCAGTTCAGAACCGGGGTGATGAACGTGTCAAGCAGGTCCTGCACGCTGGCCCCGCCAAGCAGAGCGGCCGGAGCGGGAGCGTAGGCCCCCATACCGCCGGTGTTCGGCCCGGTGTCGCCCTCGCCGATGCGTTTGTGATCCTGGGCTAAAGGTAAGGCCACCGCGTGATGTCCGTCGCAGAGCGCAAGCAGGGAGACTTCCGGACCGTGGAGCCGTTCCTCAAGCAGAAAGGGTTCGCTGGCTGATCTGATAGCGGTGATGGTCTCGTCATCGTCGACGGGG
Source organism: Ilumatobacteraceae bacterium (assembly GCA_018401375.1). Taxonomy (GTDB): domain Bacteria; phylum Actinomycetota; class Acidimicrobiia; order Acidimicrobiales; family Ilumatobacteraceae; genus M30B72. The sequence continues at coordinate 181,177 of JAGYKR010000001.1, forward strand.
ACGGTGACCCCTTTGCCGCCTGCAAGTCCATTGAGTTTGACCACTACTTGATGGCCGCTGTCTCGCCACCACCTGATTGCGTCCTCAATCTGTCCGGGTTGGTCGGGATGGAATTGCGCCGAAGCGGGGCCAGGAATGCCGAGATGATCGGCCATCTCCCGAGCCCAACTTTTTGAGGACTCCCAGCGGGTCAGCTCCGCAGTGGGTCCGAAGCACGGGATTCCGAGTGCTCGGCAGCGGTCGGCTACGCCGTCTACAAGCAACTGCTCTGGCCCGGGGATCACCACATCGACCGGCACACCGGAGTTCAGAGCGTCCTCCAATGTGGGGCTGAGGGTGACGCGATGTCCGGAGCGTTCACACGACCATGCGAGGGCCCGCTCTCGGCCACCCGAACCGAGAATCATGACATGCATCAGCCGAGCACCTCTTCGAAACGACTCTTCGTCGGGGTGAGTGTGACCGGGATCGGATAGGAACCGGTGAAGCACGCGTTGCAGAACCCGGTACCGCTCCCATCGGCATTGCCAACAGCTCGCATCATCGCCTCCATCGGAAGAAAGCCGAGGCTGTCGGCACCGATTGCGATCCGCATCTGTTCGAGATCGAGATGGGCTGCCATCAAGTCACCGTCGTGACCCATGTCCACCCCGAAGTGGCAGGCGTGGGTGATGGGCGGACACGTGATGCGCAAATGGACCTCGGTGGCCCCGGCTTCACGGACGAGACGCACCAGCGGTCCGGCGGTGGTGCCGCGTACCAATGAGTCATCGATCATGATCACCCGTCGCCCGGCGAGGTTCTCTGGCAGAGCATTGAACTTGAGTCCCACGCCGCGTTCACGGATCTCTTGGGTGGGTTCGATAAAGGTCCGACCGATGTAGCGATTCTTGATGAGTCCGTCATTAAACGGAATCCCACTCGCTCGGGAGTAGCCGATTGCAGCGGGGATCGAGGAGTCGGGCACAGGGATCACCACATCGGCCTCCACCGGGTGATGGGCGGCCAATTCGCGGCCGAGGCGTTGGCGGACCTCATGCACGCTGCGTTGATTCCAGGTGGAGTCCGGCCGGGAGAAATACACGAACTCAAATGTGCACAGCGACCGGACCGCGGCCGGGGCGAGGGCCTGGCGGCGGGTCATCTCGGTACCCGACAAGGTGAGAATCTCGCCGGGTTGGACCTCAGAGATGTCCACGCACCCGATTGTGGTCAAGGCACATGTTTCAGATGCCACGGCATATCCACCTTGGGGGAGCCGCCCGAGGCTGAGCGGCCGAAATCCCCACGGGTCGCGCACTGCGATCACCCGGTCGGCGGTGAGGATCGTGAGCGAGAACGCTCCCTTCCATGCGGGCAGGGTGCGTTCGAGTCGTTCCTCCCAGGTGCTGCCTCCAGCGGCCGCCAGCATCAGCGTCATCACCTCGGTGTCGCTGGTCGCCGTTAAGGAGAACCCACGCTGGAGCAGTTCCTCACGTAGTTCAGACGCATTGACAAGATTGCCGTTATGAGCCACGGCAAGTGGGCCGTGCATGGTTTCCACTACGAAGGGTTGGATATTGCGTTCGGTGGATCCGCCGATGGTGCTATATCGATTGTGTCCTATGGCGTGGTACCCGTGAAGTGGGGCCAAGGTGGTGGGAGTGAAGATGGTGCCGACGAGGCCGGGGGCTTTGTGGGCTCTGACTCGTTGGCCGTCACTGACGGCGATCCCGGCGGCTTCTTGGCCGCGATGCTGCAAGGCGAAGAGCGCAAAGAAACTGAGTTCGGCCACTCCATCAGGGCTGGCCACGGCCACCACCCCGCATTCCTCTTTGGGACTGTCCCCCAAGTGGTCGCCCCGTGCCGGGGTCGATACTGCCGGGATTTCTGGAATCGAGGTCATTGTCACTGGATCCGATCTGTGGGTTGGTCGGACGGGGTACATGAGGCGGTCAGTTCTGGCATTAGGAGGTTGAGGCGATCCTCCACCGGATAGGTGGCCGGTGAAAATTCATTGCCGGTGATCTGTTCAAAGGCGCGGATGTAGCGCGAGCTTGATGCATCCAATGTTGCGGCCAACAGATCAGCGGGGATCTCGTCCGGGTCTCCGTGGTGGCCAGCGAGCGCCAAGCGCAAAAGCTCTTTGTCGAGGCTTTCCGGTTCGGTGCCGAGGCGCATCCGCTCGGGATAGGACTCGGTCACCCACAATCGCGAGGAGTCCGGGGTGTGCACCTCATCGATGAGCAAGATCTCCCCGGTGTCGGGGTCCAGACCGAACTCGTATTTGGTGTCAGCCAAGATCAGGCCGGCCTTCGCTGCGATGTGAGAACCACGGGCGAAGATTGCAAGCGCCCGATCATGCACCTCTGACCAGATCGACTCGCTGACGAGGCCACGGCTGACCACCTCAGCGTTCGTGATCGGCTCGTCATGTCCACCATTGGAGGCTTTAGTTGTGGGAGTAACCAAGGCGGTGGCGAGCGGGGAGTTCTTGGTCAGGCCTTCGGGAAGGCGATGGCCGTACACCTCACGGTCACCGGCTGCGTATCTAGTCCACAGCGCCGTGGAGGTGACGCCGGTGATGTACCCGCGCACCACAACCTCCACGGGCAGGGGGATCGCAGTCCGTACGATCTGGGCGTTCGGGTCTACCTCCCGGACGTAGTGGTGAGCGGTGAGATCACCGAGTTGGGCGAACCAAAATCCACCGAGTTGGTTCAGTACCTGGCCCTTATACCGAACCGCTCCGAGTACCCGATCGAAAGCGGAGATCCGGTCGGTGGTGATCAATAGTCGATGGCGGTCATCGAGTGCATAAGAAATCCGGATCTTGCCCTCTCGGCGATCCGGCAGATTCAGATGGACATCGGTGAACGTGGAGGAGCCGGACCGAGGCTCTGATCGATGATCGATCGGGCTCACAGGCTGCTCGCATAGGTGACGCCGGCGATGAACATGGCGAGCCCGACAGGGCGCACGCTCTGTGAACTCCGCAGGCCTTGGGGGTGCTGGCGGGGGAGATAATGGTCCTCGGGGTGAGGCATCATGCCGAGTACCACACCGGTTGGGTCGGTGATCCCTGCGATCGACAGCATCGATCCATTCGGGTTGGATCCTGCGTAGCGCAACGCAATCTGTTGGCGCTGGGCTAACTCCTGGGGATTGGAGTGTACGTAACGGCCTTCACCGTGGGCGATCACGCATGACAGGGGCTGATCGAGTCCAGCGGTCCACACGCAGTTGCTCTCGGGGATCTCGAGGTCCACCCATCCGCAAGCGAACTCCCCAGATTCGTTATGGGCGAGGGCCCCTTCGAGCAGACCCATCCGGGTCAGCACCTGAAACCCGTTACAGATTCCGAGCAGAGGTCGCCGGCGATCCACGTGGCGACGAAGCGCCTCACCGACGCGGCCCCCATCCCCGTGGGTGAGTTCCAGCGCGAGCACCCGGCCGGCGCCGAGCGCATCGGCATGGCTGAAACCTCCAGCGATAACGATGATCTGGGTGGTGTCGATCAGTGCTGGTTGTGTGAGCAGTTCGGCCACCGGACTGATGCGCGCGTTTGCCCCGGCAGCCTCGAGGGCACGGGCCGCAGCGATATCGCGGTTCGTCCCTGGGGCGGAGATCACGAGCGCAAGCGGTCGGCTCATTCGTGTTTCGTCCCCGTCGATACTGCGGCGGATAACACTGCGTCTCCAAACACTGCGGTCGGGCGGTGATGGGCGGCGCGCAGATCGGCCAGGGCGATCGCTGAATGATCGAGGATGCGGAGTTCGGCCGCAGCCGTGACATGGCCGATCACCTGTACCGAAGATCCCAAGGCCTCGCTCAGGGCCGCAAGATTCTGTGGCCTCACCTCAATCAGGTGGCGCCCCACCGATTCGCTGAACAGCGCCGTAGCCAGATCGTGTGCAGATCCTGCCAGATCGGTGATCGCCGCCCCGAGCCCTCCAGAGATCATCATTTCGGCTATCGCGAGGGCGAGCCCTCCCTCGCTGAGGTCATGGCAGGCCTCTATGAGCCCTGCAGACATCGCCGCATGGATCCGCCGGTATCGGGTCGGCGCATCCAGATCGGGCTGGGGGACGACCCCCAGATCATCGAGCTGAGCCCAGTACTCCGGCCGGATCATTTGCAGATGGGAACCCGCCCATTCAGCCATGGTCCGTCCGGTCAGGACCAGCAAGTTCCCGGGGGAGCCAAGCGCAGCCTGACAGGTGCGGGTCACGTCCTCAACGTGTCCAACGGCGGTGATCACCAGCGTGGGCGGAACCCCGCGTTGGATGCCGTCAGCATCGATATGGGTGTTGTTGAGCGAATCTTTCCCCGAAACGAATGGGGCACTAAACGCGACCGCAGCGGCGCAACAACCGCGCACGCTTGCGGCGAGGGCGCCAAGGACATGGGGATCGTTGGGATCGGCCCAAGAAAAGTTGTCGAGCAATGCCATTTTGTCCGGGTTCACTCCCACGGCCACTGCATTGCGGACCGCTTCATCCACCACCGCCCATCCCATAGCTTCGGGGTCGTGGAGCCCGAACCATGGGTTCACTCCGATCCCGATCCCGAACCCGTGACTTTGGGTGGGTTCAGCGATGACTGCAGCATCGTTGGGGCCTGAGGTGAGCAGCGCCGTGCCCGGGACGTGGTGGTAGGGCCTGATCGCTGTTGCGCCGCGTACCTCATGGTCGTAGCGACGGATGATCGGCAGCCGTGAGCACAAATTGATGTGACCGAGCAGCTCGAGCAGGACGGCGCGCACCTCATCGGCAGTCATGGAGATCTGAACTGGATCGGGAGTGCGGACCGGGGTGGGTAGATGCATCAGCATTTCTCGGCCGGGTCGACCGCGGTGCAGCAGATCAAGATCGAGGTCCACGATCGGAGTTCCGGCGTAGCGCACAATCAGGCGTTGGTCCCCGGTGAAGGCCCCGAGGTCTGCCCACTCCACACCGTGGCGCGCACACACCGTCGCCAAGGTGGCCATATCGGCCGGGTCCACAGCCAGAACCATGCGCTCTTGAGCTTCGGACAGCCAGATCTCCCAGGGTTCGAGACCCGGGTATTTGACCGGAGCGAGCAAAAGCTCCACATCGGCGCCTACCCCATCGGCCATCTCGCCCACCGCTGAGGACAAACCGCCTGCGCCGCAATCGGTCAGGGAGCGGTAGCGCAGTTCGGGATCACCGAGGAGGTCAATCAATAACTTGGCGATAATCGGGTCGCCGATTTGGACCCGAGCCCCGGCCACATGCCCGGTGGATGCGTCCATGGCAGCACTCGAAAAGGTGGCCCCGCGCACCCCATCGCGTCCGGTGCGCCCCCCGATCACGACCACTCGGTCACCGGGGGCGGGCTCGCCGACGGGTGTTCCGTCGCCGATTCCCACGCATCCGCAAAACACGAGTGGGTTGAGGGTGTAGCCCTCATCAAAGAGCACTGCCCCGGCCACAGTTGGCACACCGATCTTGTTGCCGTAATCAGCGACTCCGGCCACCACACCGTCACGAATCCGCTGGGGATGCAGGGTGGCCTCGGGCAATGTGGACGCCTGTGTGTCCGGTGGACCGAAACACAAGATGTCGGTGAGAGCCACCGGCAGATGGCGGCTTCCGAGGATGTCGCGCACCACTCCTCCTACACCGGTGTTGGCCCCACCGAAGGGCTCTACCGCCGAAGGGTGATTATGGGTTTCGGCTTTGAGGGCAAGGGAGATCCCCGGGACGAACGAGATGATGCCGGCATTGCCGACGAATGCAGACTGCACGAACGGTGCGTCAATCTGATCGGTGCACGCTCGCAACTGATGTAACAACGAATCGGATCGTTTGCCGTCGGGAGTGATCAATGCGGCCCGGAAGGTTTTGTGGGAACAGTGCTCGCTCCAGGTTTGGGCGAAGGTTTCGAGTTCGGCGTCGGTGGGTTCACGCCCGAGAGATTGGTAGTGGGCTTGAAGGTGCACGAGTTCGGCGGCATCAAAATGAAGGGACCGTTCAGCGTTGATGCGCTGCAGACCGGCCGTGTCGAGATGCCGAAAAGCGATCTTCTCGACGATGCCCGAACTGATATCGCCACCGGTGAAGGCCGGTTCGATGTGGTCTGCGCTCCAGCGTTCGATGACCGGGTTGGCAAGCACTCTGGCAGCGAGGCGCGTGCGCTGCTCGGTTCCAACATCGCCGGTGAATGCGATTCGCCGGCCCGTCGATGCTGCGGTGACGGGCAAATGCAGGATCTGGCAGGCCTCGAGCAGGGTCTGAGCGGCTCGGTCGGCCACCCCTGGAAGGAGCGAGACCTCGATTGCTGGGCCTGATGGTGGCTCCCAGGTCCCCACCGATAACAGCGGATCGACGAGCAGATCAAACACCTGAGACCGATGTTCGGCGTGCAGATCACCGACGAGGAAGTAGATGTCACTCGTCCGTAACTCGGTGATTCCGCTGAATCCGCCGAGGTGCGCCGCTGCTCGGGTGGCCTGATCTCGGGGGTCAATGTCAATGGCGGTGACCGTGAGTCGCCATACCTGCGTCACTGTTGTGACTCTAGGAATCTGCGCTGACCGCCGCGTTCGATTGGACGAAAAGTCAATCCATAACTATGACACCAACCATGACGCCGGGTGCCGAGAGCACTCAGTGGAAAGACAGTGACGCCAACTGACGGCGTCGGCCGAGACCCACCGCTGCATAGATGACCGTAAACGCTGCAGTGCCAACGAGGATGATCACGGCTCCGCTCGGCACGTCTACGAACCAGCTGAGATACATCCCAACTCCACCGAAGCAGGCCCCGAGGATCGGTGCTACCCACAGCATCTTGCGGAAACTGTTGGTCAGCATGCGCGCACATACAGCCGGCAACACGAGCAGCGCTGAAATCAACAGCACACCGACCACGCGAACGGTGACCAAGATGGTGGCTGATAACAACACCATTAACACGGTCTCCATCCAAGTGACACTGACACCGCTGACACCGGCCACTTCGGGGTCGAAGGTTGCAAACAAGAGTCGGCGGTACAGCAACACAACGGCCAACAGCGCGATCACCGAGACTCCCACTACCGCCCAGATATCGCTGGTGAATACCCCGAGTACGTTGCCAAAGAGCACCGCTTCGATGTTGCGGCTGGCCTGACCAAACCGGGCCTGCAGTGCGAGACCAAACGCAAAGGATCCGGTGGTGATGACCCCGATCGCAGCATCAGCGCCGATGATCCTCTTGCGGGCCACCCAGCCGATCAAAAGTCCCGAGGCCAATCCCCACAGTCCCGCCCCGACGAAGAAACTGAATCCCACCACTGCGGCCACGGCGGCCCCACCGAATACAGCATGGCTGAGCCCGTGGCCGATATAGCTCATGTTGCGCAGCACCACGAACACACCAATGAGCCCGCAGAGGGCACCGGCGATCAGAGCGACGATCAGGCCGCGCTGAAAAAACGCGTAGCTAAGTGGTTGGGTGAGATCGATCGCCAGGGTCATCGCGGGTTCAGCCCAACATCTCGCGTCGGATCGGGATTGGGGGAGCGAGTTGGGGGGTGCTTTCAAGGACCACCGGCATCCCACCGTGAATCAGCACGTCCATCGGCGCCCCATAAGTGGCCTCGAGCACCTCGGAGGTCAACACCTCAGCGGGTGCTCCATCGGCTATCACCGTCTTGTTAAAGCACAAGATTCTTGGCAGGTGGGCGGCGAGCCCGTTCAGGTCGTGGGTGGTCAACACGATGGCGATGCCCTCGGCGTTGAGATCGGCCAAAACATGCAGTACTTCGTGGCGGGTGCGGACGTCCACACCCGAGGTGGGTTCGTCAAGCACGACTAATCGGGGGCGCTGGGCGAGGGCCCTTGCGAGGAATACCCGTTGTTGCTGGCCTCCAGAGAGCTGTCGGATCTGACGATCACCGAGGTCGCCGATCCCGAGGCGGTCTAACAGTTCGGCCACTTCGCGACGTTCGGCGTTGCGGGCCGCAGCGCGCCACGGCCGCGTGCCACGGCTCATTGTGACCACTTCGGTGACGGTGACCGGGAAGTTCCAGTCCACGGTCTCCACCTGGGGGACGTAGGCCATCGGGAGGTCTTTAGTAGAGGTGCGGATTTCACCGTGAACAGGGCGAACTGCGCCGAGCAAGGTCCGAAGCACAGTGGTCTTGCCGGACCCCGATGGGCCGACGACCCCGATGAACTCGCCTGGGTGCACTGCAAAGTTGACGTGGTCAATGACGGCCGGACCCCCGTAGGAGCAGGCCACATCCACAAACTCAATCAGCGGTTGCACCGTCACGTACGTACCGTCATCCAACTGCTCTCATCGAACTGCTCTCATGCCAGCTCCATCATTGCGGATAAAACGCGGTATCGAGGGTGACATCATCAACATCGAGAGCAATGAGAGCGCTCGCATCGCCTCCGAGCGCTTCCACCATGGTGATGAAGTTAAAACGCATCAAGGCGAGCCAGGAGTGCTCCGGATCCCCGGGTGCTCCAGGGAGGTCGTCATCGCGGAGTTCGTCGATATAGCGCACGCCGGTCTCGGCGCCGATCTGGGCGAGCACATTGGAGGGGAACACCTCTGAACCAAAGATGGCTTTCACGCCGGTGGCTCGGACCTGCTCGATCAGGTCTGCGACGTCGCGGGCTGTCGGCTCATCGAAGGTGGAGGGCTCAATCGCTCCGATCACGGTCCACCCGTAAGTTTCGGCAAAGTAGGCGTAGGCATCGTGATAGGTGAGCAGTTGGCGCTGATCCTGGGGAATCGTGGCTGTTGCAATCCGAACAGCCTCGTCCATGGCATCAATCTTCGCGGCGAAGGCTTCAAAATTGCGCTGATAGAGATCGGCGTTTGCCGGATCACGCAGGCTCAGTACATCCCGGGCCAGTTCGGCGTATTGCTTGCCCATTGGGGGATTGGTCCACAGATGCGGATTGGGCATGCCGTCTTCTTCGGGGAACGAGAAGTCATAGAGCCAGCCGCTCGGGTCCAAGATGTGGTCACCCATCTCGCACAGGTTCGCACCGGCAGCGAGGTTGGCAAGCGCGAGTTCCTTGGTGGGTTCTTCGAGCATGAGGCCGTTGATGAAGACCACGTCAGCATCCGACAGCACTGCTGCGGCGCTCGGCTGTGGCTCGAAAGTGTGACTGTTGGTTCCCTCGGGCACGATGCCGGTGATCTTGGTGCCAGACCCGCCAGCGATGTTGGCGATGATCGAGGTGATCGGGGCAACGGTGGTGGCAATCTGTAGGGGCCGATCGCTGATCGGTTCCCCCGTCAGACAGCTCGTAGCGGAGCCTTCGGTCTCAACGGTTGAGGGAGATGCGGTTCCATCTGAATCTTCCGACTCCCCCGAGCCACATGCGGCAAGAGCCAGGCAGCCGACGAGAAAAGAACTAAATACGAATCGAACATTTTTTGATTTAACCACCCTTCCAAGGTATCGTCCCCCCATCACGCAGGCGCGACCCAGCGTGGAGATTTTTTATGGTCGGGGGGTGAGGCATGTTTGATCCGGGCTTAGCTGGGGCTTTCGGGCATCGGGGAGACATCACGATTTTTGTTGCATCAGAGATCGTCACCATGGATCCGCGCCGACCGAGCGCCACCCATGTCGCTGTTTGTGAGGGTCGCATTCTCGGTGTCGGTCCTCTCGAGGAACTCGAGGTGTGGGGGCCGTACACCCTCGATGAGCGCTTTGCGGACTACGTACTCGTCCCCGGGATGATCGAAGCTCACTCCCACGTCATTGAGGGCGCGCTGTGGGAACGGCCCTATGTCGGATTTCATCCCCGGCGGGGCCCAGCCGGTCAGATCGAAGGTGGTCAGCGCAGTATCGACGAACTGCTCGAGCGCCTTCATTTTGAGGACGCCGCGCTCACCGATCTTTCGGAACCTTTGATCTGTTGGGGTCTCGATCCGCTGTACTTCCCGGGCGAACGATTGACATCGGCCCATCTCGACATGGTGAGCAGCACCCGGCAAATCATCGTGTTGCATGCCAGTTTGCACCTCGCCACCGTCAACTCGGTCACCCTGCAGGCCAACGGCATTGATGCCGACAGCGAGACCGAAGGCATCGTGCGTGACACCAACGGCCAAGCCGTGGGCGAGTTACAGGAGTTTCCTGCGATGCTCACCGTCACGGCTTTGGCCCGTTTGTTCAGGGACTTTTCTGATCCTCGCCATCTGTGGACGCTGGCTCGTCAAGGGGTGAACGGCGGCATCACCACGGTCACGAACCTGGCAGGAGCCGAGATCACTGACCCGCAGGCGGCTGCCCCGATCGCTGAACAGGTGGCCGATCCGTCATTCCCGATCCGTCTCGTTACCTACTGCCTGCCCGGCAACGCAACCCCCGACGCTGTGGCCGAACGGATTACGGCCCTGCAGGCCACGAACACTGACAAGTTGATCTACGGCGGGGTCAAGATCGTTGGTGATGGGTCCATCCAGGGTTACACGGCGGTGATGAACTGGCCCGGTTACATCAACGGCGCCCCGCAAGGTCTGTGGCAGGTCCCTCCTGACCGCCTTTCGGAGATGGTCCGCAACTATCACGCAGCGGGGATCAATCTGCATCTCCACGCAAACGGTGACGCCACCATCGATGCGGTCATCGATGCTGTGGACCACGCCCTACGCCATCACGCCTGGCTGAACCACCGCCACACCTTGCAACACTCCCAAATCACCACCCCCGCCCACTACCGCACCATGGCCCGCCTCGGCATGTGCGCCAACATCTTCACTAACCACCTTTGGTACTGGGGCGACCAGCACTACACCTCCACCCTCGGGCCTGACCGCACCCACAACATGGAAACCTGCGCCACCGCAGCACGCGAAGGCGTCCGCTTCTCCATCCACTCCGACGCCCCCGTCACCCCCCTCAACCAACTCCACACCATGTGGTGCGCCACCAACCGCACCACCCCCACCGGACGCACCCTCGGCCCCAACGAAACCATCACCGCCTACCAAGCCCTCGCCGCAGTCACCATCGACGCCGCCTACCAACTCCACCTCGACCACAAAATCGGGTCCATCGAAACCGGCAAACACGCCGACTTCACCGTGCTCACCACCAACCCACTGACCTGCGACCCCGACCACATCCGCGACATCAGCATCTGGGGCACCGTCCTCAACGGCACCCCCCAACCCGCCAACTAACCGGGCGAGATCAGATGAGTGCTTCACGGTCCGCAGTGCCATTTACTGTGATCGGCGGATTCCTTGGTGCCGGTAAGACCACGGTGATCAATCAGATCCTGCGCGGTGCTTCCGGGGAGCGGATTGTGGTCCTCGTGAATGATGTTGGAGATACACCGATCGACCCCGAGTTGATCGCATCGCGCAGTGCCGACACGATCACGCTGACCAACGGGTGTATTTGTTGTTCGCTCGGCGACGAGTTCGCTCTGACACTTCCCGATCTGCTGGAACTATCTCCGCCCATCGACAGAGTGGTGGTGGAGGCGAGTGGGATCGGCGATCCTGGTCGGATCGCCCAGTACGGAACATTGCCCGGCTTTGCTCTCGACGGAGTGATCGTGCTCGCCGACTGTGAAGGGATCGGCCGGCTTCTCGATGATGGTCGCATCGGCCATCAGATCGCAGATCAGTTGCGCCGCGCCCATGTGGTGGCAATGACCAAGTCTGATCTCGCGACATCTGATGAGCTCAAGAGAGCGAAGGCCCGCATCGCAGAGGTCGTGGAGGGTCAGGGCATACCGATCCTGGAGATCAGCAACGGTCAGATTCCTCCTGAGATCATGTTTGGTCTGGGTAATGATCACGTGTCTGAATTGGCCGCGGCGACATCGGATAGTTCGATGTTCACGCATGGCATTGATGTGCAGACGGTGCCGGTCCCTGCTCAGGTGGAACGAGTCCTGCTCGATCAGTGGCTCGCAGCGCTACCTGAGGATGTGCTGCGGGTCAAAGGGGTGGTCAATCTCGCCGACGACACAGCCGTGGTGGTTCAAAAAGTGGGTCCGCGCTGTCGGATCACTGCCCGGCCGGATAGGGCAGATGAACCCCGACTCGTGGTGATCTCCATCACCGGGACCGAGTTCAGCCACCCTGACTGGTAACGCTCAGCGGGCCACGAAATATTTGGATTGGGGGTGATGGCAGATGATCGCCGAAGTGGTCTGCTCAGGTTGGTACTGCCACCCGGTTTCCTCGGAGACCTCAATGCCGAGCCTCCCGGCCTCCAGCAGTGTGGCCACGGTGGCGTTGTCCTCAAGATCCGGACAGGCCGGATAACCCCAGGAGTAGCGCCCGCCGCGGTATTGCTGCCGGAACAATCCGGCCAATGATGGGCCGTCTTGGTCGGCGAAACCCCATTCGGTGCGAATCCGGTGGTGCCAGTATTCGGCGAGCGCTTCGGCCATTTCCACCCCGATCCCGTGCAGGATCAGGTACTGCTGATACTCGTTGTTCTCAAACAGTCGGGCGGCGGCCTCGCTGACCGGATGGCCCATGGTCACGATGTGGAAGGCGGCATAGTCCAGATCCTCGGAGCCCACCGGACGGAAGAAGTCCGCGATGCACATGTACGGGGCTTCGGTCTGACGGGGGTAATGGAACCGGCAGGATTCGGTGGTGCGGCTCTCATCGGTCCACACGATGAGATCATCACCGTCCGAACTCACACAGAAATAGCCGTACACCACCTGAGGAACGAGCACCCCCGTGGCCTTTGCCGATGCCAGTTGTTCGCGCAGGATCGGACGGATCCGGTCTTTGAACTCCTCATCGGTTTCGGTCCGGCCGTTGACGGTCTCTGGTCGAAACTGCCACTGATTCCTGAACAGGGCGGTCTCGTTGATGTAGGCGGCGATCTCATCGATGCCGATGCCCTTGACCACCTTGGTCCCGAGGAAGGGGGGCCGAAACACCGGGTTGTCGGTGGCCACATCGGGGGAGCGAGCAGGTAACGGCGTCGTGGTTGACGCCTTTTCGCCGGTGCGTTCGGGAAGAGTCCGCCCGGTGGGCACCCGACCGAACTCGGGATCCCACTGATCGCTGCGCTTCATCTCCATCAACTGATCGAGGGTGGACAATCCCTCAAAGGCATCCTTGCCGTAAAACACTCGACCCGAGTACACCTCACGCAGATCCTTTTCCACGTAGCGGCGGGTCAGGGCTGCTCCGCCGAGCAAAACCGGCAGATCGCCCATTCCCAAACGATCAAGCTCTTGGAGGTTCTCGCGCATGATCAGTGTGGACTTGACCAGTAGCCCGCTCATGCCGAGTGCATCGGCGCCCACTTCGTTGACCTTGGTCACCATCTCCGTGATCGAGATCTTGATCCCGAGGTTGTGCACCTCGTAGCCGTTGTTGGTGCAGATGATGTCCACCAGATTTTTGCCGATGTCGTGCACATCACCTTTGACGGTGGCTAACACCAGTCGGCCCTTTGCGTTACCGCCCTCCACTTTTTCCATGTGGGGCTCGAGATGGGCCACGGCAGTCTTCATCGTCTCGGCGGATTGCAGCACAAACGGCAATTGCATTTGACCGGAGCCGAACAGTTCGCCAACCACCTTCATCCCTCCGAGCAACACATCGTTGACGATTTTCAACGCCGGCAGACCTTCAGCAAGGGCCTCGTCGAGGTCATCGGTGAGACCTTCACGATCACCGTCGATGATCCGATGGTGCAGGCGTTCGCTGACCGGCCAGCCGCTGCGATCGGGGGCCTCGGCGGCGGCCACGGTCACATCGGAGAACACGTCGAGCAGCACGGTGAGTGGGTCGTAGTCGGCGCGGCGACGGTCGTAGATCAGGTCCTCGCACACGGTGAGTTGTTCAGCGGGGATTTTGGACAGCGGGATGATCTTGCCGGCGTGCACGATCGCTGAGTCAAGACCCGCTTTGAAGCATTCGCTCAAAAACACGCTGTTGAGCGCATGGCGGGCCGCTGGGTTCAGACCGAAGCTGACATTGGACACCCCGAGGGTGGTGAACGCTCCGGGGATCTCGGCTTTGATCCGACGGATCGCATCGATGGTGGCCATTGCATCGGCGCGCATGTCCTCTGAGCCGGTGGACAACGGGAAGGTCAGCGCATCAAAGATCAAGTCGGAGGCGCTCAGGCCGTAGCGCTCGGTGGCGATTGTGTGGATTCTGTGCGCGATCTCCATCTTCCACTCGAGGTCGCGTGCCTGACCGCGCTCGTCAATCAACAAACAGATCACCGCCGCTCCATATTCGCGGGCAAGTGACATCACCCGGTCGAGGCGACTCCCGGGGGCTTCACCATCTTCGAGGTTGGCAGAGTTAAGGATTGCTCGACCGCCGATGTGGACCAGCGCAGCTTCCATGACCTCGGGCTCGGTGGAGTCGATCACCAATGGGGCGCTGGCCGTGGTTGCGAAGCGTTTCGCAATCTCGTCCATGTCCGCGGTGCCATCGCGACCCACATAGTCCACACAGACATCGAGCACGTGCGCGCCCTCACGGATCTGTTCGGTGGCCATCTTGGTGCAGGTGTCCCAGTCGGCTGCGAGCATCGCATCGCGAAAGGCCCGTGACCCATTGGCGTTGGTGCGTTCGCCGATGATCAAAAAACTGTTGTCCTGGGCGATGGAGACCGGAGAGTAAATGCTCGACACTGAGGGTTCGAGAATGCCACGGCGCGGAGTGGGGGTGAGGTCTTTCACCGCTTCGACCACCATGCGCAGATGCTCGGGAGTAGTGCCGCAGCAGCCGCCAACGATCCCGATCCCGAGGTCAGTTACGTGATGGCGGTGGAACTCGGCGAGTTCGGCCGGGGTCAGGTCATAGTGGGTGCGACCGTCCACCACGCTCGGAAGTCCGGCATTGGGTAGCACACTGATTGGCATCGGAGCGTTCTGAGACAGGTAGCGCAAGTGTTCTTGCATCTCTGCGGGCCCGGTTGCACAGTTGATCCCGATCACATCGGGACGCATCGCTGTCAAAGAGGCGAGGGCCGCACCGATCTCCGAACCCACCAGCATCCGGCCTGTGGTCTCCATCGTGACTTGCACTTGGATTGGGACTTCGCGCCCTTCAGCAGCCATCGCCCGACGGCATCCAATCATTGCTGCTTTGACCTGTAAGAGGTCCATGCAGGTTTCGATGAGGAACAAGTCCGAACCACCCACGAGTAGGCCGCGGGCCTGTTCGGCGTAGGCATCGCGCAGTTCGGCGAAACCGATGTGACCGAGGCTCGGCAGTTTGGTACCCGGCCCGATCGAACCGGCTACGAACCGAGGCTTATCGGGGGTGCTGAACGAATCGGCGACCTCTCGGGCAATCCGGGCAGCGGCCACATTCAGTTCGTAGGCCTTCTCGGGGATCTGGTACTCGGTCAGCACGGTGGAGAAGGATCCGAAACTGGCGGTCTCAATCGCGTCCACCCCGACCTCAAGGAAGGCAGAGTGCATCGATGCGATCACATCGGGTCGCGTGAGACACAGCATCTCATTGCACCCTTCGAGCGAAGCCCCGCCGAAATCATCGGGGCCGAGATCGAGATCCTGGACAAAGGTGCCAAAGGCGCCGTCGAACACGATGACACGTTCGTTGATCGCCTGCAGGAACGTCGAAGAGGCCATTAGGGCTAAAGGTTACTGGCCCGGTATCAGAGATGACTCCGGTAAGGGAGCGGCCAGGTGTGGGATCATCTCGGTGTGTTGAAATCACTGGGTATGTCGATGAGTCAGGTCGCCCAACGCCTGCGCCCTACCAGTTCTGAGGTGGGGGAGCATCGGACGTCTTCGGCTCTAACTCGTCGGACCGACCGGGTCCAACTGAGGGTGTTGCGCCTCGAACGGCGGCGCCAAGTGCGCTCCATTATCGGCTTGGTCGTGGCCTTCACCACGATGGTCGCAGTATTTAGCACCTTGTTTCATGTGCTCATGGAACGCGAGGAGCGCAGTTATTCGTGGGCGACGAGCGTGTATTGGACATTGACCACGATGACCACCCTCGGGTTTGGCGACATCACATTCACCTCCGATGCGGGTCGGATGTTTTCTGTGGTGGTGCTGTTGGCTGGATCCACTTTCTTGTTGGTGATGTTGCCGTTCATCTTCATCCAGTTTGTGTTCATGCCGTGGATGGCTGAACGCGATCGTCGCAAAGCGCCGCGCCAGATCCCGGCTTCCACCCGCGGTCACTTGGTCCTCACCGAACTCGGGCCGGTGGAGGCTGCAGTCATTGAACGGGCTGGCCAAGCCGGGGTGCCGTACGTGTTGTTGGTAGAGGACCCTGAGCGCGCCGCGCGACTCCACGACGAGGGAATGCGCGTGATGGTGGGAGATCTGGACGATCCAACGACCTATATCAATGCGCGGGTGGGGGAAGCGGCGATGGTGGTGGCGAGTCGCAACGACCGCACGAACACCAACATCGCGTTCACGGTACGGGAGATTGCCCCGGATGTGTTGATCATCGCTACCGCCAATGACCCTGCGGCGGTGGACATTTTGGAGATTGCCGGGTCGGACCATGTGGTGCAACTCGGAGAGATCCTCGGTAACGCGATGGCGGCTCGGACCCTTGGGCCCGATGGGCGCAGCCATGTGATCGGTGAGTTTGCCGGGTTGATGATCGCCGAGGCCGCCGTGGCGGGCACCACCCTCGTCGGACGTACCTTGGCCGATGTCCAGTTGCGCGCTGAGGTCGGGGTGGGGATTATCGGTGTCTGGGATCGGGGCCGTTTCACGGTGGCCACGGGAGACACGGTGCTCGCTCAGTCCACGGTGCTGTTGTTGGCGGGAACCCGACCCCAACTCGATGCCTACGACGCGGCCTATTCCTCGCAGTCCCTAGATGTGCATCACATGGTGATCATCGGCGGCGGCCGGGTGGGGCGAGCAGCCGGGGAGGCCTTCGCCGCTGAGGGGCTCTCGTACACGATTGTGGAGCGGATGGCCGAGCGTGAACATGTCGGGGTCAGTTATGTGATCGGCGATGCGGCAGACCGTAAGGTCCTTGAGGCGGCGGGCATCGACCGGGCGGGTGCGATCCTCATCACCACTCATGACGATGACGTGAACGTGTACCTCACGCGGTATTGCCGGGGATTACGTCCCGATGTTCGGATCGTGTCGCGGGCCAAACTCGACCGCAACGTGTCCACCTTGTATCGAGCCGGTGCGGACGCGGTTCTGTCCTATGCGGGAAGCTGTTCGGCGGCGATTTGGAACCATTTCCGGGGTGAGGAGACGTTGCTTGTGGCCCAGGGCTTGAACCTGTTCCGTACCCGGATCCCAAAAGAGCTAGTCGGGAAGAGTTTGGCCGAGTCCCATCTGTATCGCCGGACCCGTTGCAATGTGGTCGCTGTTGTGGACGATCAAGGCACCCACGGGAATCCTGACGCTCATCAACCACTGCCCGCAGGCGGCGAACTCGTGGTGATCGGGACGGAGGAGGCGGAAGCGAGTTTTTGTGAGGCCTTTCCCAATGCGCGTTCAAGGGTGCGCTCGGGTGGTGGTGTCGGCCAGACTGTGCGGTGATGAGCACATTGTCGACATTTCCTCAGTACACACCGACCTCCGTGGAGGTGACTACCGCCCGCTCCGCCCCTGCCTCTTGCGATGTCGTCGGATGGGCGATCGGCACTGCCGGTCCGGTTCCACGACAGATCGGACTCAATCGGGCCGCTCTCAAGGCTGAAGGGTTCACCGGGGCGATCGGCCAGACCCTCGTGGTGCCCCGGGCCGATGGTCCGACCATGGTTGCAGTCGGGATCGGGGACGCTGATGCATTGGATGCGAACCGGCTCCGTCGAGCAGCAGCGGCGTTCGTGCGCTCAGTGTCCACTCGGGCATCTGTGGCCACGAACCTCGTTGAGGTCGCTGCTGATCATGGCGTGGATGTGGCCGCTGCGGCCCAGGCGACCGTTGAGGGTGTGTTGCTCGCCGCCTATCGCTATGTGGGTTTGAAGAACGAGGCAGGGAACGCAAATGCGCTGCGCACTCTGATCTTGATCTGCGGTGCACCGCGCGTGAAGGCCGCTGAGGCGGGTGCCGTTACCGGTGTGGTCACGGCTCGGGCCGGCCGTCTGGCTCGGGACCTCGCAAACACACCCCCGGCCTATCTGACCGCTCGTCGGATGGCAGACATCGCCGTTGAGGTGGCCGGCCAGAAGGGTCTCGGAGTGGAGGTCTTTAACCGGGACCAACTCGAGGCTATGGGGTGCGGAGGCATCGTCGGCGTGAACCAGGCCAGTGCGGAGCCCCCGCGGATGGTCAAGTTGACCTATAAGCCGAGTCGTCCGACCGGCCATTTAGCCATGGTCGGTAAGGGAGTCATGTATGACTCGGGTGGCATCTCGCTGAAGCCGAGCGATGCCTTCCATCAGGTGATGAAAATGGATATGTCCGGTGCGGCTGCGGTGCTCTGTGCGATGTCCACCTTGGCGGAACTGAAGTGTCGGACCCAAGTCACCGCCTATCTGATGTGCACCGACAACATGCCCTCGGGCAACGCAATGAAGCTCGGTGACGTGTTGACCATCCGCAACGGCAAGACCGTGGAGATCCACAACACCGATGCCGAGGGGCGTTTGATTCTCGCTGACGGTCTGAGCTTGGCGGTGGAGGACCAACCCGATGCGATCGTTGATATCGCTACGTTGACCGGCGCCGCGCTGGCCGCACTCGGCCCGGAGATCGCAGCTGTGCTCGGCACCAATCAGAAGTTCATCACCCAGGTGGAGGCCTCGGCTGACCGCACCGAGGAGCCGGTATGGAACCTGCCCCTCGAACGGGATCGCTACCGGAAACTGTTGGACTCGGTGGTGGCCGACATGAAGAACATCGGTGGTCCTTTTGCCGGCACGATCACCGCATCCATCTTTTTGTCCGAGTTCGTTGGTGATATCCCGTGGGCTCACCTCGATATCGCTGGGCCCATGAAGTCCGATGGCGACGATGGAGTCTGGTCCAAGGGCGCCACCGGCTTCGGGACCCGGTTGCTGATCGATTTGGCTCGGAACTTCGCTCCGGTCAGCTGATCTCGGCTGATCTCAGTTGCCGAGGCGGCGGGTGTAGTCCGCGATGATCCGGTTGGCTTCGGTGGTGGCTTCGGCCAGCGCCGAAGCCGGGTCAAGGCCCTCGATCAACAGTTTCTCGATCGCTGGCACGAGGGCGCGGCTTCGGACCTGAGAATGGTTGCCGACCACGGGCCCCGAGGTCGCGTTGGTTTCGCGACCCTCCACTAACTGGTCGTAGGCCACCTTGAACTCGGGCTCGGTGACCCACAGTTCGGCGATCTCAGGTAGATCAATGGCTGAGCGACGGATCGGAATGTACCCGGTGCTGGCATGCCAAAATGCCATCTGTTCGGGTGCGGTGAGCCAGGTGAGAAAGTCCCAGGCTCCGGCCCGCTCGGCATCGCTGGTGGAGTTATCTAGCCACAGCGCACCACCGCCGACGAGGGCGCCACCGGCACGGGGCCCAGCGCTCGGCATCGGACCAACCGTCACCTCCACACCAAAGGTGGCAGCACCAATTTTGACCGAACGTAGGGCCGCAGTGGTGCTGACGGTCATTGCGGCCTGGCCAACGGCGAGGGCGATCAGGTGTTCATTGTTGTCACCGGATCCCACGAAGGTGGCGAGACCATCATTGACCATGTCCTGCATCCAAGTGAAGATCTCAAGCCCGAGAGCGTTCTCAATGAGCAGTTCACTGGCCCGCTCCACACGCCCGTTACCGCCGTCGGCAAAGGGCTCGTCAGCGAGGCCGAACATCTGCTCAATGTTCCAGGCGCTGGAGATCAAGGTGATCCCGGCCGGTGCGGTCCCGGTCTCTACAACCTTTTGTGCTGCCGTTCGAATCTCTTCCAAGGTGGTGGGAAGTGCGGTGACTCCCGCAGCGGCCAGCATGCCTGCGTTCGCGTACAGGATCGGATTGGAGATGTTAAAGGGCATCGGCCACAAGGTGTCGCTAACGGTAAATGCCGTGACGGTGCGTTCGATGTAGTCCTCAAAGCTGTAGTCAGCGGAATCCACGCAGGCTTGCATCGGTACGAAACTGTCGGCATCGATCGCGAGTTGGGTAGCGGTCTCTTCGAGTTGGATCAGCCCCGGTCGGGTTCCGCCGCGCAATGCGGTCAGATACTTGTCCAAGGTGTCGTCATAGGAACCTTGGAACACCGGGTTGATAGTGACCAAGTCCTGCGAGGAGTTGTAGGAAGCGGTGAGAGCGGTGAGGGCCTCTCCGAGTTCCACCGGCATCGCATGCCACAGGTCTAGGGTCACCGCCTCGGTGGGCGCAGTGGTGGGGCAGAGCGCAGCGAGGTCTGATGTCGGGTTGGCCACGGGTACTTCGGTCAAGGTGGTGGGGGTGTTGGCCGGGGTATTGGTCGGCGAAGTGGCTGGTGCAGTGCTGCCTGAATCGCTACTCGAATCACTACTGGGATCACCATTTGAACTGCAAGCAGCCACGGTGAGCGCGCCCACAGCTAACACAGCTGTCAGGCGCACGAAGCGGGGTCGGGGGAAATGACGGATCATGGGGGGAGGATCCCTTTCGGTTGTGGAACGGTGTAATTGCTAAGGATTCATCCTTTGACCGCACCGGAGGTGAGACCACGGATGAGATGTTTTTGGAACAGGATGAGTAGGGCAAAGATCGGGAGAGATGCGATCACGGTCCCAGCGAAGATCAAGTTGAAGTCCGTCACATTCGCCGAGGCCAGGCTGCGAAGTCCGATCTGCACTGTCCGATTGCTATCGCTGTTGGTGATCAGCAGTGGCCATAAGTATTGGTTCCATGCGAGCAGGAAGCTGAACACGCTGAGCGCAGCGATGCTCGGCCGAGCGAGCGGGATCGCCACTGTCCATAGGTAACCGAGATGACCGTATCCATCGAGGTTGGCTGCATCACGGAGGTCCCGAGGGATTCCCATGAATGCTTGGCGGAGTAAAAAGGTGCCGAATGCCGTGGCCAAAAACGGCACCGTCAAACCCCGATAGGAATCCAACCACCCGAGGCTCACGATGGTGTCGTAGTTGGCGATCAAGGTGACCTCGGTGGGCACGATCAAGGTGGCCATGAACCCACCGAACACGAGGTTGCGACCTCGAAATGGGATCTCAGCGAACACGTAGGCGGCCATGATTGAGGTCACAACCTGTCCGATGGTGATCGCCACCGCGACCACAGCACTGTTCAACAGGTATCGCCATAACCCCGAGACCTCAAACACCCTGGCGAACACCGACAGGTCCACCGAGGTGGGCAGCAGGGACTGGGGAAATCTTAAGGCCTCTGCTCCGGGTTGAAGCGAAAACACCAAGGTCATGTAGATCGGCAACAGTACGAGCGCCGCGGCACCGGTGAGGAGCGCGTAGTTCAGCACTCGGCCAGCGGTCCTCCGGCGGCCACTGCTCCGATTGCTCACCACATGCGCTCGGACAGTGTCAACGGCCATAGAACACCCGGCGTTTCGCCGCTTGGAACTGAACGAAGGACAACAGCGCCAAGATCACAAAGAGCACCACCGCCTGAGCGGCGGCCCGACCCTGATCGAAACTGCGGAAGGCAGTGTCAAAGATCGAATAGACGATCAGGTTGGTGGATCGCAGTGGACCGCCCTGTGTAAGGAGATCCACCTGACCGAAGGTCTGAAATGAGGTGATGGTCAGCACCACAAAACCAAACAGCAATGTTGGCGACAACAGCGGAACGGTGATCGAAAAAAAGCGTCGGATCGGACCTGCGCCGTCAAGACGGGCACTTTCATACAGATCCTCGGGCAGTGATTGCAGCCCAGCGGAGGTCACGATGAACACGATGCCGAGGTTCTGCCAGACCGTCACTGCGGCCAGTGCAATCAACGCCCATGTAGTCGACTGCAAGAAGTAGATCGGTTGGCCACCAAGCCATCGGATCATCTGATTGACCACCCCGACCGACGGGCTGAGGACCGCAAGGAACATGAGCGAGGCCACCGCCACTGAAGTGGCCACAGTGGAAGAGAAGATCGTGCGATAGATGGCCATACCGCGCAGGCGTTGGTGGGCGAGCACTGCGAGAACCAAACCGAGAATCAGCCCAGTGGGCACGGTGAGCAACGTGAATCTGAACGTCACCCATAGCGAACTGGTGAACTCATCAGATGTCAGCGTGCCAGCGAACTGTGATCCGCCGACAAATCGTCTGTTCCCGCCGAACGGATCGGTCTCATAGAAGCCCAGCCAGATGGTGCGCCCGAATGGGTATGCAACAAACAGTGTGAGCACAATCACCGATGGGGCGAGCAATCCGAGGCTCAGCAGGCGGTGACGTGGCCGGGTGCGGCCCGCTTGTACGCCTGGCTTAGAAGTTGGTGGCTGCCCGACCGGACCGCTCACCTTCGGACCCCGGTTGCGGGGTCGAAGAAGTGGAGGTCGCTGGCACCGAAATGAATTTCGCTCCCGATTGCCGGGGAGGCCGCATCCATCGATTCCCGCGCGACCACGGTGCGTGGTCCATCAGCGGTCTGTACTGCGCAGTGCAGGTGACGTTCATGGCCGAGAGATTCGATGGCGGTGACCTGTGCTGTGAGCGGGCCCTCGCCACGGTGCAAGTGCTCGGGTCGGATTCCACACAGCACAGGGCCTTGAGAATGGCCTTGAGACTGCGCTTGAGATCCGGTGCCGATCGAGGTGGCCCCGAGGCATGCGGTGCCAATCCACACCGTCGGCAATCCGTTGGTTTCAGAACTCGGATTGAGGGTGGCAGGCAGCAGGTTCATTGGTGGACTTCCGATGAATCCAGCTACAAAACGATTGGCCGGGGTGCGGTAGATCTCCTCGGGCGTTCCCACCTGCTGGAGCCGACCCTGGTCCATGACGGCGATTCGGGTCCCCATGGTCATTGCTTCCACTTGGTCGTGGGTGACATAAATAATGGTCACCCCGAGTCGCTGGTGGAGTTCGGTCAGTTCAGCACGGGTGTGAACACGGGTCAGCGCATCAAGATTCGATAACGGTTCATCCATCAAGAACACTTCGGCCTCACGCACAATCGCTCGGGCGAGAGCAACCCGTTGACGCTGACCACCAGAGAGTTGTCCAGGTCGGCGATCCATTAAGTCGGAGAGGCCGAGCAAACGGGCCGCCTCATCGGTTCGGCGGGTGCGCTCATCGTGAGGTACCCGGCGATTCTTCAGGGGGAACTCGATGTTATGACGAACCGTCTTATGGG
Source organism: Ilumatobacteraceae bacterium (assembly GCA_018401375.1). GTDB lineage: Bacteria > Actinomycetota > Acidimicrobiia > Acidimicrobiales > Ilumatobacteraceae > M30B72. The sequence continues at coordinate 204,327 of JAGYKR010000001.1, forward strand.
GATACAGGGCGTAACTCTGGAAGACCATCGCCACATTGCGATGTTGGGGTTCCACCGCAGTCACATCGGCGCCATCGATCAAAATGATTCCGGAACTCGGCTGGTCCAGACCAGCGATCATGCGCAGAGCCGTGGATTTACCGCAGCCTGAGGGTCCGAGCAGGATCAAAAATTCGCCGTGGGCCACCTCGAGATCGAGATGGTCTACGGCGAGAACCTGATCAAATTTTTTGGTGGTCCGAAGGAACGTGACGGTGGCGATGGTCCAAGCCTAAGAGGTGAAGTTGAACGCTGGGTTGCTGCCGCCATAACTCGTGGGCATCCCTGAGAGCAGCGGGAAGTCGCTCGAGATGGCGCAGAGACAGGGTGGGAAGTCGTCGCCGCACATCGAACCCGTGGGGGGTGGGTCGAGCGAGGCCGAACATCACACAGCGTGAGAGAGCCCGCCCAAACGGCGAGGTCTGACCCTTGATCGAGCTGAGGCCCATGGTTGCTGCGATCAGTGCGAGATCGATCCGGCAACCCTCGGGGCGGGCCTCTAGTTCGGCGGCAAACCGGCGCATGACCCAGGCTGCTGACGGCCCGATCACCCCGAGCCAAAATGTCTCCACGTAGGGGCCACGGGGATCATGGCCCCGTTGGTCGAGGATCTCGTCCACCCAGGGTGTGATCACGGTCATATAGGGGCCCGGTGCCATCGGGGACGGATGCGGTCTCTGATCTGCTCGGACGTTGGAGGTCTGGGGCATGATTGCAGGTGCGAGGACCTGTATTGAGCCGGGAAATTCATGCTCCTCGTGAGCGTGCAGTGAGCGTCTAGTGAGCGTCTAGTGGGAGTGCGGATGGCACAGGGAGGAAGATGATGGACTCACAACTCGAGCGGGCGGTTGCACTGTTGCAGGCGGCCCGCAATGTCGTGGTGTTAACCGGAGCGGGGATCTCCACGGATTCAGGGATCCCCGATTTTCGTGGGCCCCAGGGCGTGTGGACGAAGAACCCGCAAGCGGAGAAGGCCTCCAACATCACCCATTACTTGAATGATCCCGAGGTGCGCCGTGCTGCCTGGCAGAACCGCTTGCACACGCCGGCCTGGACGGCGACCCCCAATGCCGGTCACCTTGCGATCGTCGAGTTGGAACGGGCCCAACGGCTACTGGCCGTGGTCACCCAAAACATCGACGAACTCCACCAACGCGCCGGAGTCAGCCCGGAGCGGGTGATTGAGGTCCATGGAACCGTGTGGTGGTCACGGTGTTGGGACTGTCACGACCGGCGGCCGATGGAAGAGACATTGGACCGGGTCCGCGCCGGGGAGGTGGATCCACGCTGTGCTGTCTGTGGGGGGATCCTCAAGAGTGACACGATCAGTTTTGGCCAATCTCTGATTCCGGAGGTCATCGATCGGGCGATGTGGGTGAGCTCCCAGGCGGATCTGTTGGTAGCGGTGGGAAGCACCCTTGCGGTGTACCCGGTTGCGCATTGCGTGCCCACGGCCCGGACTTCGGGGGCCAAAGTGATCATCATCAATGGCGAGCGCACCGAGATGGATCATCATGCCGATGTGGTGGTGAACGGGCAGATCTCCGAACTGTTGCCCGCCTTGGTGCACGCGGGTCTCTCGGACGTGTGAATCCCGACTGAGTTGGTAGTCTTTCGTCATGGCCACATTCCGCGATCTTCTCGCCGCCGCCAAAGCCGAAATCACCGAGGTGGACACCTCCGTTGCCGCCGATCGGATCCAGCAGGGCTGGGCGGTGCTCGATGTTCGGGAACCCGACGAATTCCAAGAGGGGGCCTTGGTCGCAGCGGTGCACATCCCGCGCGGTCATCTCGAGGCGCAGATCGAGAGTCGCTTGGTGGATAAGGATCAGCCGGTAGTGGTCTACTGCGCCGGTGGTGTGCGCTCCGCCTTTGCGGCGCGCACCCTCCAAGAGCTCGGCTACCGCGATGTGGTCTCAATGGCGGGTGGCTTTGGCCGATGGAAAGACGAGGGCCGACCCTGGACCACTCCGGTCTCGTTAACCGCCGAGCAGGCCAACCGCTACAAGCGTCACCTGCTGCTACCTGAAGTTGGCGTGGAGGGCCAAGCCAAACTGCTCGGCGCAAAGGTGCTGATGCTGGGCGCTGGCGGTCTCGGGTCACCTTCTGCGATGTATCTCGCGGCGGCTGGAGTGGGCACGATCGGCATTGTTGACATGGACGATGTGGATGCCTCCAACCTCCAGCGCCAGATCCTGCACAACATCGATCGGATCGGCGATCGCAAGGTGGACTCGGCCAAAAAGACGCTCACCATGCTCAACCCGGACGTCAATGTCGTCACCTATGACACTCGGCTCGACGCCTCAAACATCATGGACATCATTGCTGGTTATGACGTGATCGTGGACGGTGCCGACAACTTCCCCTCGCGCTACCTGCTCAATGACGCCAGCGTGAAGCTCGGCATTCCGGTGGTGCACGGTTCCATCTTCAGGTTTGAGGGAATGGTCAGCGTGTTCCACCCACTTTGCGGCCCGACATATCGCGATATGGTCCCCGAGCCGCCGCCCGCCGAACTGGCTCCCTCCTGCGCTGAAGCCGGAGTGCTCGGCGTTCTGCCTGGGATCATCGGCTCGATCCAGGCCCTTGAGACGATCAAGGTGATCCTCGATCTCGGTGAGCCATTGATCGGTCGGATCTTGTCGGTGGACACCACCGAGATGGAGTTTCGGGTGTTTAACCTGAAGGCCGATCCAGCCAATCAGGTGACCTATGCGAATCGAGACCGGATCTTGATCACCGAACTCGATGGCCTGTGTGCCCCGGGTCTTGCACACTGAGGACCTCACGCTGTTGGATCACGAGTCCGGCGAGCACGAGCGCGATCCCGAGCCATTCCACAGGGACCGGCCGCTGGTCGAGCCAGATCCAGCCCATGATCACGGCGGTGGCTGGAAGCAGGGCCAGCATCACGGAGAAGCGACGGATCGGGATCGCCCGTAACACCACCTGATCGATGCCGTAGCCGATCGCATTAGAAAACACTCCGGTGGCGAGAGCTGCGAGGAGCAGCGCGGGTGCCACCCAGACCGGCCCGCTGCCAGGGGCCCCGATCGGGGTCATGACTATCGCTCCGATGCCGAGGCCCACCCCGAGTCCGGCCACCCCGCGATCCAACCGGGCCACTGTGGCCCCAACCACGATGTAGATCGCCCACATCGCTGACGCCGCAAGGATGAACACCAGGCCCCAAGCGTTGTCACCGATCTCGGTGCCGCCGAGGATGGCTACTCCGATCGCAGCGATTGCCAGCGCTCCGGCATTGCGTCGGGTTCGCGTCAGCCAGGCCGCTACGAGGATTGGTCCGATGAACTCAATAGCCACGCTCTTGCCGAGGTCGATTCGCGAGATCGCCAAATAGAAGAACAGGTTCATTGCCGTGGTGGCGAGCCCGAAAATCGCAGCAGCACGCAACTGCGACCTGGACCATCCCCGCCAGAAACCTGGCGAGATGATCAGCAGGGCGATCGCTGCCCCGATGGCGCGGAACCATGCAACCGTCTCCGGGGCAACTGAACTGAACAGTCCGATCGCAATCAGGGCTCCGATGTACTGGGCGATCGCCGAGGCGAGGAACAGCCCCTCGGGTGCTCGGACCGAGAAACGACCCGAGGTGCTGATCAGTCGAACAGATCGGGATCGGTACGACAAATCTCCTGCCACAACGGCTGGAACTGGAGCCAACCGGCGGCGGGATGCCCGGTCTGCTCAAAGGTGTAACGGGCGTACTTCTTGCGGATCTCGATCGGTGTGCCCGCCGCCATCGCCGCCAGCTGCACCTGACAGTTGCGCTCCATAGTGATGAACCAGAAGGCCGCTGCGTCCACGGTTTCCCCAACAGTGAACAGGCCGTGATTCTGATGAATTGCGGCTTTGCCGGTCAAAAACTTGGAGGCAAACTCGCGGCCGGCCTCAATCTCAAACACCACGGCGCCACCCTGCTCAGAGATGACGGTGTGATCCCCGTAAAACGCACAGGAATCTTGGGTGATCGCAGCGAGGGGGATCCCGAGGGAGGAGAAGGCCTTGCCGTAGGTGGAGTGCGCATGTGCGGCCGAGATGACATCGGGGCGTGCATGGTGGACTGCAGCGTGAAGCACAAAAGCGGCCCGGTTCACCGGGTGCTCCCCGTAGACCACGTCACCTTCATGATTGACCAGGATCAAGTCACTGGAGCGGATGTGGCGAAAGCTCATGGCGAATGGATTCACCCAAAAATGATCGGTGAACTCCGGGTCGCGGACCGTGATGTGCCCGGCTACTCCCTCACCAAATCCGAGCCGCCCGAAGATTCGAAGCGCCCCGGCCAGTTTGGCTTTGCGGTGGGCGCGCTCCTCTTCCACTGTGGCGAAAGCCTCAGGGAGCTTCAGACCCACCGTCTTTGGGGTTAACTCGACGCCATCGATGCTGCCGGGTGCGGTGTGCGGGGAGATCTCGGTGAGGGCCATGTGGTGACAATAGTCGCATGCCATGATGCTGTACATGTCTGACACCCCAATCTCTGGTTCCGTCTCTGTTCCGGTTGCCCCGGCCACGATCCCTCCGCCAGCAGCCAAGTACGCCCATGCGATGCTGACTACGACACCGGCTACTGCTCAGGCCCGTTGGCTACACACCTCGGGCGTGGTTCCTACGGCGGCCGACGGGTCCACTCCCCAGGATCTCGCCGAACAGGCGGCTCTCGTGTGGTTCAACATCGGCGAGATGTTGGCGGCCGTACAGATGAGTCCGGCAAATATCGTTTCGATCACCACCTATGTGGTGGTCGGCCACCCGCTGGCTGCAGTGATGGCAGCCCGTGACGCGTTCCTCAATGGACATATTGCAGCCTCCACCTTGATCACTGTTCCGGCCCTCGCCAAACCGGAATGGCAGGTAGAGATCGCGATCGTCGCTGCTGGCTGAACGCCGGTCGCCCTCTACGCTGGTGACCATGGCCAACGACACGCCCCGTACCGATTCGGGTATCGAGATCAAGCCCCTGTACACCTCGAGTGATCTCGACAACTGGGATGCCGAGACGCGACTCGGAGCCCCCGGTGAGGCCCCATATACCCGGGGCGTCTACCCAACGATGTACCGCGGCAAGTTGTGGACCATGCGCCAGTACGCCGGTTTCGGTTCGGCGGCCACCACTAATGAACGGTTCAAGTTCTTGTTAGCGGCCGGTCAAACAGGTCTGTCCTGTGCATTCGATCTGCCCACCCAGATGGGTTATGACTCTGATCACCCACGCGCTGAGGGTGAGGTGGGCAAGGTCGGTGTGGCTATTGACTCCATCGATGACATGCGGACTTTGCTCGGGGGTCTTCCCCTCGATCAGGTCACCACCTCGATGACCATTAACTCCACGGCGGCGATCTTGTTGCTGATGTACGAACTTGTGGCCGAGGAGCAAGGCGTACGCGCCGACCAGATCTCGGGCACCATTCAAAACGACCTGCTCAAGGAGTACATCGCTCGGGGCACCTACGTGTATCCGCCGCGGCCTTCGATGCGGGTGATCACCGACATTTTCGCTTACTGCGCTGAGCATGTTCCCAAGTGGAACACGATCTCGATCTCGGGTTACCACATTCGCGAGGCCGGTTCCACGGCCGTGCAAGAGATCGCCTTCACCCTCGCTAACGCGATTGCCTACGTGCAAGCAGCGATCGATGCCGGACTCGACGTGGATGATTTCGCTCCTCGTCTCAGCTTCTTTTGGAATGGCCACAACCACTTCTTCGAAGAGGTGGCCAAGTTTCGGGCCAGCCGTCGGATGTGGCACAAGATCATGACGGAGCGGTTCGCCGCCAAAGATCCCCGCTCGACGATGCTGCGATTCCACACCCAGACCGGTGGATCTACCCTGACCGCTCAGCAGCCGCTCAATAACGTGGTGCGGGTTGCTCTGCAGGCGATGGCGGCCGTAATGGGCGGTACCCAGAGCCTCCACACGAATGGTTTTGATGAGGCGCTGGGTCTGCCCACTGAGGAAGCAGCCCGGATCGCCCTGCGCACCCAGCAGATCATTGGCTACGAGGCTGGGGTGTCTGACACCCCTGACCCGTTGGCCGGGTCCTATCTCGTAGAGAACCTCACCGATGAGATCGAGCGTCTGGCTTGGGAGTACATCGAGCGGATCGATGAGATGGGCGGCGCTGTGACCGCAATCGAAAACGGTTACCAAATGGACGAGATTGATCAGGCTGCCTACGAGTACACAAAATCCATCGATGACGATCAGCGGGTGATCGTCGGTGTGAATAAGTTCGCCCTTGATACCGAGGCTGAGCCGAACGTGTTCCCGATCGACCCGACCCTAGAAAAGGGTCAGCGCGAGCGTCTGGCAGCGTTTAAGGCCAACCGCAATCACGAAGAACTCGCCGTCCGTCTGGCAGATCTGTCCGAGGCGGCACGGGGAACTCAGAACCTGCTGTACCCCATGAAAGAGGCCTTGAGAGCTAAGGCCACACTGGGTGAGGTATCGGACACGTTGCGTGGGGTGTTCGGCACCTATCAGCCCTGATCGCAATGGCGGTGCATGGGCGCGCAGATGTGCGGGTGGTATCGCTGCTGCCCTCGATGACGGAGTCGTTGCTGTCGTGGGGTGTGACACCGGTGGGGATCACCGACTGGTGTCCGCCCTGTGACGCGACACGGATCCGTGGGACGAAAAACCCCGATGTGGAGGCGATCATCGCTTTGGCCCCCGATCTGGTGATCGCAAACACCGAAGAAAACCGCAAAGTGGACGTGGAACGCCTGATCGCTGCTGGTCTGCGGGTCCACATCACCCATGTGGAGTCACTAGCGGACGCTGCCCGGTGTTGTAGTGATCTCGGCCAGTACTTCGGGGAACCGGCCCGCGAACTCAGCGCCCGAATCGCAGCGATCCCGATGGCATCAGAGCATCTGACCGTGTTTTGCCCGGTGTGGCGTGACCCGTGGATCGCTCTCGGGATCCAGACCGTGGCCGCTGATCTCCTTGCCCACGCCGGGTTTGCGGTGGTACCGGCGATCCCGCGCTATCCCCGAGTGGAGTTGAGTGAGGTGCCACGACCTGCTGTGGTGCTGTTACCCGATGAGCCCTATGCCTTTGGCGATGCTGACCACGAAGCCTTTGAGTCGTGGGGAGTCCCGATTCGCAATATTGACGGGGCCGCGTTGACCTGGTGGGGACCGCGCACCCCTGATGCTGTAGTGGAGTTCGCTGCGCTCTTTGGCGAACTCAGTGCAGAGTTGCGGCGCTGATCTGATGAGCCTGCGGGTCATGACCTGGAATTTGTGGTGGCAGTTTGGAGATCACCGTCGGCGCGAGGAGGCGATCTGTCAGGTGATCGCCGAACAGGACCCCGATGTGGTGTTTTTGCAGGAGGTGTGGGTCCGGCGCGATTCCCACCAATGCGAAATCCTCGCCGAACGACTCGGAATGCACTGGGTGGCTAACGATCCGGTGTTTTGGAAAGACGCCGCCTTTGCGAACGCGATCTTGTCAAGGTGGCCACTGGAGCGGATTCTGGATGAACGCTTGCCAGGGGCTGATGGCACCCTCAGCCACCGCCGGATGGTGATGGCTGAGGTGCAGACACCATGGGGCCCATGGCCGGCGGTGTCCACGCACCTCGAGCACCGTTTTGATCACAGCGCTACCCGGTCGGCTCAGATCGCCGCTGTGCTGACAGCGGTGGCAGCGCATCGAGCCGGAGCCGGGGGTGCCACCGAGGACTTGCCTGCAGTGGTCGGAGCGGATCTGAACGCGGTCCCTGATTCCGATGAGATCCGGATGATGACCGGTCGATCACCGGCCCCAGTCCCGGGCATCGTGATGTCTGATGTGTGGGAACAGGTGGGTGATGGGTCGGGTCTCACCTGGCGCCGCGAGAACCCCCATGCGGCGATTTCGGCGTGGCCGGATCGTCGGATCGACTACTTGCTGGTGGCTTGGCCACGACCCAAACCGGTGGGCAATCCGATCTCGGCCCATCTCGTAGCCGACGGCGCAGTGACCATCGGGGGTGAGGAGGTCTGGGCCAGCGATCATGCTGGGGTGGTGGCGGATCTGATCACTCCGGACGAACTGATCGCCGACTAGCTCTAGAGGCAGCGCTCAGAAGGTAGTGAACATTAGGTGAGGCTCAGTCGGTGACGAACCGGATCGGTACCGCCGGGCGTTCGGGCGCAGCCACAGTTCCGGTGGGCCACCCGAGGTAGATCACAGCCACAATCTCGGTTCCGGGGCTGAACCCGCATAACTCTCGGGTGGCCTCACCTCTGGCTACGGGTGCGGTACTCCAAAATGAGGCCAAACCGGTGGCGGCGGCCCCGAGCAGCAGATTCTGGACGCCAGCAGCGACGGCGTCACGGTTTTCGGCTTGGAACAATGGGTCCTGATGCGCAGCGCTCCCCACCGCAAGGACCACCGGTGCCCGCACATACTTGGTGCGAGTCTTAATGGCCTTGGCTTCATCACCGATGCCGTGAGTGGTCAGATCGGCTGCTCCGGCCTCGCCGAGACGCCGACGCCCCTCACCGGTGAACACGGCCACCTGCCACGGCCACGTCCGCTTGTGGTTGGGCGCCCACGAGATCAGTTCACACAGGGCTGTCACGAGATCAGACGGCACCTCCGCTGCCGGATCCATCAACAGATGGGTCCGCCGGGAGCGAACCAGTTCGGCGAACGCCTGCAGGTCCCCTTCAGGTCCCGTGGAAGAGTCTGTGGGCTGCATAGGTCTGTGGGGAATCACGACGGGCACTAGTTGGCGTGGAGGGCTTCGTTGAGACCGCCCCACGACCCGCTGCGTTGGCGAGCCATGATCGCCCCGGTCTGCCCATGACGAATGAACGTCATGTTGGAGATACCGCTGAGGTCGCGGGCTTTGACCACTCCGCCATCGGGTAGTTGGACCATGGTGCCGGCGGTGACGTAGAGCCCTGCTTCCACCACGCAGTCATCGCCAAGGCTGATTCCGACTCCCGAGTTCGCTCCGAGCAGACACCGTTCTCCGAGGGTGATTTGTTCGGTGCCACCCCCGGACAGAGTGCCCATAATCGAGGCCCCGCCGCCGATGTCCGTGTTCGCGCCCACCACCACACCAGCGGAGATCCGGCCCTCCACCATCGATGCTCCGAGTGTGCCTGCGTTGAAGTTCACAAAGCCCTCGTGCATCACGGTGGTTCCTTCGGCAAGGTGCGCGCCGAGCCGGACCCGGTCGGCATCAGCGATCCGGACGCCAGAAGGCACCACGTAGTCGGTCATCCGCGGAAACTTGTCCACGCCGTGCACGCTCAGCATCTCACCGGCCTGTCGGGCTCGGAGGCGCACCGTGTCCACCTGATCGATGGCTACCGGACCGATGTTGGACCAGGCCACGTTCTCCAGCAGTCCGAAGGCGCCGTCAAGATTTACCTGACGCGGTGGGCTCAACCGGTGGGAGAGCAGATGCAGTCGCAGATAGACATCGGTTGCGGATCCGGGGGCGGTATCCACATCCACAGTCAGGCGTACCGGCCGGATGATCACGCCGCGCCGGTCATCGCGGGTGTCGCGCATGCCGACCGGATCGGGCTGATCGGTGGTCCCGGGTGGGACCTCGCCGTAGTCGCCCCATCCAACACGGGCAAACCAGGTGTCGAGCACCCGTCCGTCAGCGGTTTCGGTTGCGAGGCCTACGCCCCAGGCAGTTCGGCTCATGAGTCAATGACCTCCGGTCTCAGTGTCGGGAACAAGATGACTTCTCTGATCGTGTCTACCCCGGCCAGCAACATCGCCAAGCGATCCATGCCGATACCGAGCCCGCCGGTGGGCGGCATGCCGTATTCGAGGGCGCGGATGTAATCCTCATCCACGCTGCCGCGCTCGGCATCGCCGGCCTCTTTGGCGGCTTGCTCGAGTTCGAAGCGCAGTCGCTGTTCCACCGGGTCGTTGAGCTCCGAGTAGCCGTTGGCGAGTTCGCGACCGTCCACAAACAGCTCGAATCGCTCCGTCAGCAGGGGATCGTTGCGATCTGCCCGAGCGAGGGGTGAAATCTCCACCGGATGTCCGGTGACAAAGGTTGGCCGGATCAGGTGAGCTTCTGTGGTGGCTTCAAACAGTTCTTCCACCAGTTTGCCCGGACCCCATTTGGGGTCCCAGCGCACTTCGATGGAATCGGCGAGGCTGCGCAGCCTGTCCACTGGCACCGAGGGATGAACTTCGGTGCCGAGAGCCTCTGAGGCGAGGTCCACCATGCGTTGTCGTGGCCATGGGTCGGCGAGATCCACGGTCTGACCGGAGATCTCGAGCACCGTGGTACCCAACGCATCCCGGGCGGCGTTAGCGACGAGTTCCTCGGTGATCGCCATCACATCGTTCATGTCACCGAAGGCTTGGTAGAGCTCCATCATCGTGAACTCGGGGTTATGGCGCGTGGAGATGCCTTCATTGCGAAAGATCCGGCCGATCTCATAGACCCGTTCCATCCCACCGACGATCAGTCGTTTGAGATGCAGTTCTAGGGCGATGCGCAAATAGAGCTGCATATCGAGGGTGTTGTGATGGGTGATGAAGGGTCGGGCCATCGCCCCACCGGCCTCGGTGTGAAGCACCGGGGTCTCTACTTCGATGAATCCTTTGGCATCGAGGGTCCGGCGGAAACTGGAGATCATCGCATGACGGATCTCAAAGGTGCGCCGGGCCTCCGCATTGACGATCAAGTCTGCGTAGCGCTGACGGAACCGGGTGTCGGTGTCAGATAAGCCATGCCATTTGTCCGGCATTGGGCGCACCGCTTTGGCTAGCAGTTCGATCCGGTCCACCTTGACCGAGAGCTCGCCGGTGCGGGTGGTCATCACGAGGCCTTCGGCCCCCACCCAGTCTCCGAGGTCCAGGTTTTTGACGGCTGCGAAACCGTCCTCGCCGATTACCGCTTTGGAAATGAAGAGTTGAATCTCCTCACTGCGGTCCCGCATCTGGGCGAATACCAGCTTGCCGGTGTCGCGACGCAACATGATCCGGCCGGCCACCTGCACCCTTTCGGTGGTCTCGGTACCCGGCTCGAGTGCCCCGGAGGAGGCCCTGATCTCGGACAAAGTGTGGGAGCGGTCGAATCGATAGGGATAAGGCTGTACCCCGTCGGCGCGCATCTCTTCCACTAGGCCCAGACGGCGGGCCCGCTCAGCGATCAGCCCGCTGCCCGTGGTGGCCTGATCGGTGGAGTCGGGCTCAGGTGATGTGATCTCGTTCACGAATCATCGAAGGTAGTCGCTCGGCGCCCTAACCCCACGGTGAACGGTCATGATTCACCGGCGCAGCGCTGTGATCACCCGTAGTCTGGAAGCGTGACATTGAGATTTCTCATCATCGGTGGTGGCCCGGCGGGAAACGTGGCCGCCACGCATGCAGCCCGCCTCGGCGCCGAGGTCACCGTCATCGAACGCGATGTGATCGGCGGAGCGGCGCACCTGTGGGACTGCATCCCCTCCAAGACCATGATCGCCACCGGTGCGGCCATCAGTTTCGCTCACCGCATCGAGGGGATGGGTCTCGTTCAAGCGGAGCCGGAGGTGGACGTTGCCTCGCTCACCGATCGGATCGAGGGCATCAAGAACCACATGCGCGACGACACCACGCAGTTATTAACGAGCCAAGGGGTGCGTTTGGTTCACGGGACGGCCACGTTTGAGAGCGCCCACACGGTCGCAGTGGAGACCCGGTCAGGGACCGAACTGATCGAGTTCGATGCCTGCCTGGTCGCAACCGGTTCTCGGCCCCGCATCCCAGATTGGTGCCATCCCGACGGCGAGCGGATCCTGACCACCCGCGACTGCTATCCGCCCAAGGTGTTTCCCGAGAGTGTCACCGTGGTCGGCTCTGGAGTGACGGGCGTGGAGTTCGTCCACATGTTCTCCTCCTTCGGCGCAAAGGTCACTTTGGTGGTGTCACGCCAGCAGGTGCTGCCTGGCAAAGACCCGGAGGTGGCAGCGGTCCTCGAAGAAGATTTCTTGCAGCGTGGTGTCAAGTTGCTGATGGGAGCCCGGGCTGAATCCATCGAACGCGAGACGAACGAGGACGGTGTCGAGCAGGTCGTGGTGCGCTGCGATGACGGCCGTGTGGTCCGTAGTTCTCACGCGGTGCTTGCGATCGGCTCGGTACCTAACACTGATGGTCTGAATCTTGAAGCCGCCGGGGTGCTCGTGGATCGTGGTGGGTATGTGCCAATCAATCATCACTGCGTGACCTCTCAGCCGCACATCTACGCCGCTGGGGACATCTCCGGCAAACTGCCCTTGTCTTCGGTTGCCTCTATGCAGGGGCGCAAGGTGGCCGAACATGTGATGGGTCTGCACACCCGGGACCATCGCCACCTCGATTACGACAAGGCCGCCTCCGCCATCTTCACCGAACCTGAGATCGCAGACGTCGGTCTGGCAGAGGCGGATGCCTTCGCTACCGGCCGTAAAATCCGGGTGACGAAGGTTCCATTCTCGGCAACGCCAAAAGCCCTCATCAATCACGACTCGCGCGGCTTTGTGAAGATCATCTCTGACCCCGCCACCGGCGTGGTCCTCGGTGGCTCCATCGTTGGGCGCCACGCAGCCGAGTTGATCTCGGTGATCGCGCTGGCGGTGACCGCCAATCTCAAGGTGACCGACATCGCTGAGAGTTTGTTGGTTCACCCGGCCCTGTCAGAGGCGCTCGCAGAAGCGTCTGACTGAAGGGCCGGGTAGATCCCGAACTACTCGATGATGGCGGCTCGGTGGAGGGGGTTACTCGATGACCGCGACCACGTCGCCGCCGCCGACGGTAACGCCGGCCTCCACGCGGATCTCGGTGATGACGCCGGCCTTCTCGGCGGCGATCTGATTTTCCATCTTCATCGCTTCGAGGACGACCACGCCTTGACCCACCTCTACGGTGTCACCCACGGCCACGAGCACCTTGACGATGGTGCCCTGCATGGGGACGGTCACGTTGCCGCTGCCGAGCGGTCCGGCTCCGCCCGACCCACCGGCGGCCCGCTTGGCCTTCTTTGGTGCTGAGCCACCAGAGGCAACCATCATCGGGGATTCGGGTACCCACATCGACACATCGAACCGCTTGCCATTGACCTCGACAGTGGTGGAACGCTTCACCAGTGGCTCGGCGCCCTCCAGCGTGGGTGCGGGGGCCGCAGCCTTGGGGAGTTGGGAAAGATCGAGATTCTGCTCTACCCACTTGGTGGAGTGTGTCATCGCAGAGAAATCGGGATGCTCAAGGATTGCGATGTCAGCGGGAATGGTGGTGGCCACACCCTCAACGACCATCTCGCGTAGGCAGCGCAAGGCACGGGCGATAGCGGTGTCACGGTCCTTGCCCCACACGACCAGCTTTCCGACGAGGTTGTCGTAAAACTGGCTGATCTCATCGCCGGACTCGTAACCCGAGTCAAAGCGCACGCCAAACCCATCCGGGGCGACGAGCTTGGTGATTGGACCGGGGGAGGGCAAGAACTTGCCATCGGTCGGATCCTCTGCGTTGATGCGCACCTCGATCGAGTGGCCGCGGCGAGCCGCCAGCACCTCTTCTTGGGTCATGGGGAGCTTCTCGCCAGCGGCGATCCGGATCTGCCATTCCACGAGGTCGATACCGGTGATCATCTCGGTTACCGGATGCTCCACCTGCAATCGGGTATTCATCTCAAGGAAGAAGAAGTCCCCGTCCTGATAGATGAACTCCACGGTGCCGGCATTGAAGTAGCCGACGGCCTTGGCGGCTTTGACGGCGGCCTCACCCATGGCCTCTTCCACCCCGGCGGGCAGGCCGTGGGCGGGAGCTTCCTCGATCAGTTTTTGGTGGCGACGCTGTGCGGAACAGTCACGGGTGGATACCCAGATCACATTTCCGTGATGGTCACCGACCACTTGAACTTCTACGTGGCGGGGCCAGGTCAGGTAACGCTCCACGTACACCTCGTCGCGGCCGAAGAAGTTCTTCGACTCGCGCTGGGCCGAGGCCATTGCGTCCTCCACCTCATCGGCGGATTGCACCACCTTCATACCGCGACCGCCACCGCCGAAGGCAGCCTTAATCGCGATCGGCCAGCCATTGGCTTCACCAAAGGCACGGATTTCTTCGGGGCCCTTGGCGAACTCGGTGGTCCCGGGCACGATCGGCGCACCACCGCGCTGGGCGGCGATGCGGCTCGAGACCTTGTCGCCCATCTCCACAATCGCAGCAGGGGGCGGGCCGATGAAGGTCACCCCCATCTCGGTGATCGCTTGCGCGAAGTCGGCGTTCTCGGAGAAGAAGCCGTAGCCGGGATGCACTGCGTCGGCGCCGCTGTCGCGGATTGCCGCCAAGATGGCATCGGTGTTGATGTAACTCTCGGTGACGGTCTGTCCACCCAACGCATAGGCCTCATCGGCTAGGCGCACATGGAGCGCATTGCGATCCAGTTCGGAGTAGACGGCAACGGTCGGGATGCCGAGTTCACGGGCGGCGCGGATCACTCTGACAGCGATCTCACCGCGGTTGGCGATCAGAATCTTTTTGAGCACGGATGACAATGTAGGTCCCATGACCCCTTCCGCACAGATCTGGCCGAACGAACCTGATGGAGGATGGCCTAAAAACTGGCATGTGGAAGTGGTCGATGAGACCACGAGCACCAATGCGGACTTGCTTTCCGGCAAAAATTCGCAGGTCCATCGCTCGGTGCTGATGGCGCGTCATCAGACTGCTGGTCGCGGCAGATTGAACCGGGTGTGGGAGGCGCCGCCTGGGGCGAACCTTTTGTTTTCCATCCTTTTCACCGACATTCCGGCGGTCCCTGTGGAACTGACCCATCGGGTTGGGTTGGCGGCGATGATTGCGAGCGAGCGCATCGCTGGGGTTGTGGCCCGGCTCAAATGGCCGAACGATCTGCTAGTGGGGGAGGCCAAACTTGCGGGCATCCTCGCCCAGCGATCGGGGGAGGCCGTGGTGGTGGGAACCGGGATCAATGTCGGGTGGGCCCCAGACGGTGCGGCCCGCCTCGGTGATCATGTCTCGACGGTAGAAGTCTTAGCCGAGGTGCTCAGGGCCTATGACGAACTCCCCGCAGATATCGGGCCGATGTACCGGGAACATCTGGGCACCCTCGGGCAACAGGTCAGGGTTGAAACACATGCGGCGGAGATTTCTGGGATCGCGCTCGATGTCAGTCCGGAGGGTCAACTGCTGGTACTCGATGCCTGCGGAATCACTCATCGCTGCGATGTCGGCGATGTCGTCCATCTGCGCCCACGCAGTGGAGATACGAGCGAGTGCCGCTCTGACGCAGATCACCCCGAGTAGATTCGGCCGCATGGCCACCGATCAGGAATCGAGTGCCGGCCAGGTTTCACGACAGGCTTTGCGTGGTCGTCGCTCGGGCCCGTTCAGCGCGATTGTGTCGGTGATGGTGGTGGTAGCGGTCTCGGGCACGTTCGGGTTGATTCGTGCCGCGGAGGCCCGTTCTGACTCCATCGAGCGGGTGGAGGGATTGAGCGAGTCGCTCACTGATATGGATCTTGATGCGAGATCTTTGAACTATCTGCTCGTCGGATCCGACAGCCGTGAAGGGGTGGCGGGCAGTGAAATCGATCTCCCTGAAGTCGGGACCACTACCGACGTCCAAGGCCAACGGGCCGATGTGATCATGATCTTGCGCCGTGAGGCTGACGGAGGTTTGGCCCTCACCAGCCTGCCGCGGGATTTGTGGGTGCCGATCGCGGGAACCGGTGGCAGCGATCGCATTAACGCGGCCTATGGAGCAGGACCGGAACGTCTGGTGCGCACCATCACCGCAGCCCTTGGGATCCCGATCCACCATTATTTGGAGGTGGACTTCGTGGGATTTACCCGGATCATCGATGCCACTGGCGGGGTACCGATGTGTTTTGACTTCGCTACCCGTGACCGGATGAGTGGCTTCAACGTCCAGCCCGGATGTCAGAACTTGTCAGGAGTTCAGGCGCTGGCCTTTGCCCGCAGCCGTTCGTATGAAGAGTTTCGCGATGGTCGCTGGCAGATGGATCCAACTGCTGATATCGGGCGGATCCGCCGTCAACAGTTGTTTATGCGCGCTGCGATCAATGGGGCTCTGGTCTCGTTTCGTGATTCCCCGCTCAGTTCGGGATCGTTGATCGATTCGGTGCTCGCCTCACTCAAGATTGATGAAGGGCTCGATCCTTACCAAGCTGCCAACTCGCTGCGTCGTGCAGCCCAAGAGGATTTGGTGACCTTGACCTTGGCCACGAGACCGGAACGGATCGATGGTAAGTCGGTGCTCAGTCTGGAACCTGCTGCCGTTGCGGTTCTTGACTACTTCGCCGGTAAAGGTCCGATACCTGTTCCCGATGAGTGAGCTGGTCTGGCCAATTATGCTGGCGACCAGATGAAAGCATTGATCCTTGCCGGGGGTTCCGGGACGCGGTTGCGACCGATCACCCACACTCGAGCGAAGCAGCTCGTGCCGGTGGCTAACACACCGATCCTGTTCTACGGGATTGAGGCGATGGTGGCCGCCGGGGTCACCGAGATCGGGGTGATCGTCGGCGATACCCGAGATGAGGTCATGGCTGCCGTCGGTGACGGCAGCCGATTTGGAGCCCAGATCACCTATATCCCGCAGGATCAGCCGCTCGGCTTGGCCCACTGCGTGGTGATCGCCCGGGAGTTCCTCGGCGATCACGAGTTTGTGATGTACCTCGGCGACAACTTGCTAGAGCAGGACCTCGCCGCCTTCGTCTCGGCCTTCCAAGCGGCCCGTAACTCCGATCAGCCGCCGAGCGCTCAGATCTTGTTGAAGAAGGTGCCGGACCCGCATCGGTTCGGGATCGCGACCCTCGACGAACAGGGCAACGTGGTGGCACTAGTGGAGAAACCGGCGGACCCGCCCTCTGATCTGGCGCTCGTCGGGGTGTACCTGTTTGATCACAGCATCCACGAGGCTGTGGCGGCAATCTCACCTTCAGATCGAGGTGAGCTTGAGATTACCGATGCGATCCAATGGCTGATCGACCAAGGTCTTCGGGTGCGATGCGAACTGCTGAGCGGCTGGTGGATCGACACCGGCAAACTGACCCCACTGCTCGAGGCGAACCGCTTGTTGCTTGAGAAGATGGAGCCCTCCATTTCCGGTGATGTGGATGAGGCTTCCGTGATCGACGGCCGGGTGCGGATTGCGGCGGGAGCGGTGGTGCGCAACTCCACCATCCGCGGCCCAGTAGCAATCGGGGAGCGGACCCGGATCATTGATTCCTTCATCGGTCCGTACTCAGCGATCGGAGCCGATTGCGAAGTGATTCAGTCCGAAGTAGAGCATTCGGTGATCATGGAATCGAGCCGGATCATCGACATCCCCCGCCTTGAGGACAGTTTGATTGGCAGCCATGCCGAGGTGACCCGGACCGAACAGCGACCCCGGGCCTTGCGGCTCATGGTCGGCGATCACTGTCAGATCGATGTGGAATAGGCAGATGTCGCAGAGAGTTCGGAGCAACAGATGACCACAGTGCGAGCCTCGGATCGGATCGAAGGGGTCTACTTCGTGGAACCGGCCGTCCACGGTGATCAGCGCGGGCTGTTCATTGAGACCTACCGGCGCTCATGGATTCCCGGTGCCCGTGAAATGATTCAGTCCAACCGGTCCAATAAGCAGGCGGGGGCGTTGGTGGGCTTGCACTATCACTTGCATCAAGCCGATTACTGGTACGTGCCGAGCGGGCTGATCACGGTGGTGCTGCATGATCTGCGTGCCGGCGGGCCTACCGACGCCGCCACCGAGACCTGTGAGATCAGTGGAGAAAACCACTGGGGGGTCTACATTCCGCCGGGTGTGGCCCACGGGTTTGCTGCGCAGACCGACGCGGTGTTGACCTATTTGGTGGACGGCTACTACAACCCGGCCGATGAACTCGGCGTGGCCTGGGACGACCCGCAGATCGGTGCGGACTGGGGGGTCGCAGACCCGATCATGTCCGAACGTGACCGCACCAATCCGACGCGAGATCAGATCGATCCGGCCCGCCGGCCGTACTGGCCGATGAGGACATGAGATTGGACCGGAGATGAAGCTTTTCGTGACCGGGGGAGCCGGGTTCATCGGTTCCAACTACGTGCGCCACCTGTTGACCACCACCGATGATGAGGTTGTGGTCTATGACCTGTTGACCTACGCGGGAAATCGAGCCTCACTGGCTGATCTCGAACAGGACCGGCGGTTTCGTTTCGTCCAAGGTGACATCTGCGATCGTGAGGCGGTGCTCGCAGCGATGACCGGATGCGATGCGGTGGTGCATTTCGCAGCCGAGACCCATGTGGACCGCTCCATCCTCGGACCCGACGCGTTCGTTCGGACGAACTGTCTGGGTACCAATGTGATCTGTGATGTGGCACGGCACCTCGAGGTAGACCGGATGCTGCACATCTCCACTGATGAGGTGTACGGGTCCGTGGAGCAAGGATCCTCGATCGAGACCGATCTGCTGATCCCGCGCAGCCCATATTCAGCCTCTAAGGCCGGCTCGGATCTGATCGCGTTGAGCTATTTCACCACCCATGGCCTGCCGGTGGTCCTGACCCGCTGCTCCAATAACTTCGGGCCGTACCAGTTTCCCGAGAAGATGATTCCGCTGTTCACCACCAACTTGTTGCGGGGGCAGTCAGTGCCGCTGTATGGCGATGGACTGAACATGCGCGACTGGATTCATGTGGAAGATCACAACCGAGCCGCAGACCTGGTGCTGCGGATGGGTTCCGTGGGCGAGATCTACAACATCGGAGCCGGAAACGAACTCACCAATCTTGAGTTGACCCACATGTTGCTCACGCTCACCGGACGCGATGAGGGATCGATCCGGTGGGTGCAGGACAGGCTCGGCCATGACCGTCGCTACTCGGTGAACGTGGACAAAATCCGCGGGCTCGGCTGGAAGCTACAGCGCGAGTTCACTGACTCGCTGGCCGACACCGTGGACTGGTACCGCACGCGTGCGGACTGGTGGGAGCCATTGTTGACTCGGGCCGGTGTATGAGAGTCCTCGTGACCGGTGCGGCCGGACAGGTGGGTCACGATCTGATGGACCATTGCACCGCCATGGGCGATCAGGTGTGGGGAGTGGACCGGGAGCAGTTTGACATCTGCGCTCGCGATCAGGTGCATGCGGCGATTACCTCGCTGTCACCGGATCTGGTGATCAACTGCGCCGCATGGACAGCGGTGGATGCTTGTGAATCTGATCCAGAGCGGGCGCTGGCGATCAATGCGCTGTCGGTGCGTTATGTCCGAGAGGCCTGCCAGCGCGTTGGGGCACATCTCGTGCACATCTCCACCGATTACGTGTTTGACGGGACCCAAGAGCGGCCCTACCAAGAGTGGGATACCCCGCACCCGACCTCGGTCTATGGCATCTCCAAACTGGCAGGCGAGCGCGAGGCCGGACCCGAGGCAACGATCGTGCGCACGAGTTGGGTGTGCGGAGAGCACGGGCCGAACATGGTGCGCACCGTCATGCAGCTCGCTCAGACCACCGACCACATGAGTTTTGTGGATGACCAGCGTGGGTGCCCGACCTTTGCGGCCGATCTGGTGGTGATGTTGAGAAGGCTCGGTCTCGAACGTCGCAGTGGTCTGCATCACGTCACTAACCAAGGTGCCGTCTCGTGGTTTGAGTTCGTCGGGGAAATCCTGCGGGCCGTCGGCAAGGACCCGGCGATGGTGGTTCCGATTCGGACCGTGGATCTGTCTCCGCCTCGTCCGGCCCTCCGCCCTGCGAACAGCGTGCTCGACAATGCCGTCTTACGGATGGCGGGGATCGCTCCGATGAGAGATTTCCGGGCTCCGCTGGCCGAGCTGGTCCAGCGCCTGAAATGAGGCCTGAGATCGCGCCTGAGATCGCGCCCGTCATCAGGGTTGCTTACACACTTGAGCAGTGCTGGCACGAGGTTCCCGGTGGAACTGCGGTTGCGGCCCTTCGGGTGGCGGAACGCCTGGCCCGTGACCCGCAGGTAGAGCTGCTGCCGGTGGCGGGGCGCCATCGCCATCTGCCTGTGGCCCCGTACCGTCCGGGCTTTACTGTGTCGACCTTGCCACTGGCCCGACCATGGCTCTACCAGACCTGGTTGAGGGCGAACTGGCCCAAGGTGGAAGCGGTCACCGGGGAGATCGATCTGTGCCACTCGACCACGATCATCCCCGCCGCTACCGATGCGCCTCAGGTGGTCACCGTGCATGATCTCGCATTCGTGCGTTGGCCGGAACGCTTCACCCGCCATGGGGTGGCCACGATGACCCGAGCGTTGGCGCGGGTGCATCGTCGGGCCGATCTCGTGCTCTGCTCCAGCGAACACACCCTCGATGATTTGTTGGCTGCTGGGTTCGGTCGGGACCGACTCCGTCACGTCCCGCTCGGGGTGGATCGTTCCGTGGCCACCGCAGCCGAGGTGGCTGCGGTGCGGACACGTCGGGGACTCCCCGAGCGATTCGTGCTTTTTCTCGGCACCTTGGAACCGCGCAAGAATTTGCCACGATTGATCGCCGCAATGCGATTGGTCAATAAGGATTTTGAGGAATCTTTGCCGCTGGTGGTGGTCGGGGCCAGTGGGTGGGGGCCTCAAGGTGCAGTGCTTGAGGCTGAGGCCGGTGATCTCGAGATCTTGTGGCTCGGCTTCGTGGAAGATGAAGACCTCGATGCGCTGTATGCCGCCGCCTTAGTGATGGCCTATCCGAGCGAATGGGAGGGGTTCGGTCTTCCGGTGGCCGAGGCGATGGTGCAGGGCACCCCAGTGGTCACCAGCCGTGGCACTTCCACCGAGGAGGTGGCGGGAGGTGCGGCCGTGCTTGTTGATCCTTTCGATGTGGCCGATATCGCCCGGGGGCTGCACGAAGCCCTCGCACCGGATCGGGCCAGTGAACTTGCTCGATCCGGACAGTTGCGCGCCCGACAGTTGACCTGGGAGGCCACGACACAGGCCACGATCGCGGCCTATCGGGAGTTGGTCTGATTGGCTAATTCACGGGCGAGAACACGGGCGAGAACAGATCCGTTGCGTGTTGCCCTCAACCTGTTGTGGTGTGCGCCCGGTCGGGTGGGCGGATCAGAGGAATACCTGACCCGCCAACTCCTCGGCGTGGCCGAATTGGCTGACACCGGCCAGCACAACACCGGTCAGGCGCACACCGGTGTCGAGATCGAGGTGTTTGCATCGGCGGCCTTCGCCGACGCACATCGTGATCTCGCCGACCGTTTCACGATCCGTTCGCCGCGCTGGTCGGTGGATTCTCGGCCGGTCCGGATCTTGACCGAACACACCTGGCTCTCCGCGGTCACCAGAGGTGCGGATCTCGTGCATCACGCTGGAGGGACGATGCCACTGCTTGGGCCCGGACCGAAGGTGATCACCGTTCACGACCTGCAGTACCTCAGTTATCCGCAGTACTTTTCTCGGGCTCGACTCCGGTATTTGCGCCAGGTGGTTCCGCGCAATCTGACGCAGGCCGCGATGGTGGTCGTCCCGTCTGGGTACGTGCGCTCCCGGGTGATGGAAGCCTTCGGTATCGCCGCTGAGCGGGTGCGGGTAGTGCCCCATGGGATTGGCCCGCCGGCTCAGGATCTGGCAGACCCGCAGAGTCTCCGCACCCGTTACCACCTCGGTGATGGTCCGGTGTTTGTGTACCCGGCAATCACCCATCCGCACAAAAATCATGGACTGTTACTGACTGCGATGGCTCGATATTGGAAAGATCCAGATCTGAGATTGGTGCTCCTCGGCGGCCAAGGTGTAGCCGAGGCCGAGGTTGCTCAGCAGATCTCCGACCTCGGGTTGGCCGGACGGGTGATCCGCCCCGGTCGCGTCTCGGCGGCTGATCGCGACGGCCTGATCGCCCTCGCCGATGCGCTCGTGTTCCCGAGCCGATACGAAGGGTTCGGCGCTCCACTCATTGAGGCGATGACCCTTGGGACCCCGGTTGCCGCCTGTGACCTCACAGCGATCAGCGAAGTGGTGGGCGAGGCGGGGTGGCTGCTCCCCGATGACCCGGAGGCCTGGGCAGACCTGCCGGCGATGGTCGGCTCCAATGGCGCAGCGATGGTGGCAGCCGGTCAGAAACGAAGTGGTGATTTCTCACTTCAGAACTCAGCAGCCGCATTGCTCAGTGCGTACCAGCACACCTGCGATAGCGCTGCGAAAGCGAAGCTGCGATGAAGATCCTTGTGTTCTGCCCCCATTTTGATCCCGACACGGCGCCGACGGGGAGAATCATGAGCCGCATCGTGGGCGAATGGGTCGCGCATGGCCATCGGGTGGATGTGGTGACGGCGCTTCCGTGGTACCGCAGCCATCAGGTGGAGCCGGGCTGGCGGGGGCGTCTGGTCCGCCGCGAGATCACCGAATGGGGTTCGATTACCCGGTTGCATCCGATGGCCGGTGCGGACAAAACCAATCTCATGACCCGAGCTCTCGGGTTCATCGGTTTTAGCGCCCATGCGCTCGTGCAGGGGTTACGGCTCACGGTGCGGGCCAGCAGGCCGGATCTGGTGATCTCGATGTCACCCCCGTTGACCCTTGGTCTGGTGGGGGCCGTGGTTGCACGGATCTCCCGGCGCCCGATGGTGTTTAACATCCAAGACGTATTCCCCGATGCCGTGATTGCCACCGGCGCAGTCACCAATCGGTATCTGATCGCCGTAGCGAGTTGGCTGGAACGACTGAGCTATCGGGCGAGTGATGCAGTGACCGTGCTCAGCGAAGATCTCGCACGAAACCTGCGGGCCAAGGTCCCCGCCAAACGGGCAAGCGACATTGTGGTGATCCCTAACTTTGTGGACACTGCTGCGATTGTGCCTGGCGACCGGATGACTCCGTACCGACGCGAGCATGGGATCGGATCTGAGCCGGTGGTGATGTACGCAGGCAACATCGGATTCTCCCAGTCCTTGGAGATGGTGCTGGCTGCGGCTCGGGCCTGCCCGAAGGTGACCTTCGTGATGAACGGGGAGGGAGCAGCCCGCGCATCGTTGATGGCGGCGGCCACCGATCTCAAAAACATTGTGTTTGTGGACCCCCAACCAATGGAGCGACTCTCTGAGGTGTTGGCCTCTGGTGACCTCCATCTCGTACCGCTGAAAACTGGTCTCGGAGCCGTCAGCGTGCCCTCAAAGACCTATTCGATTTTGGCGGCCGGCCGTCCGGTGCTCGCTGCCATCGATGCTGATACCGAGATCCCTCGGATCCTTGCCGCCAGTGGAGCCGGAGTGTTGGTGCCACCAGATGACGAGGAGGCATTCGTCCATGCGCTCCTCAACTTGATGACCAACCCCGAGGCTCTGGAACAGATGGGTAAGGCCGCACGGTCCTGGGTGGCGACAGCGGCCTCCCCGGCGGCGGTCGCCACCCAGTATGAGGAGCTGTTTGCCCGGCTCACCTGCCGCTCGAAGCCTGAGATAGCCCGATAACCTGTGGCCCGTGGCTTCCTCCTCTTCTTCGTCCACTAAGAAAGCCGCCCGACTGGCCGCCAAAGGCACGAGCCGCGGCGTCAAGTTCCAAGGTGGCACGCTTTTCCCGTTGATCGTTGCTCTGGTGGTGATCCTCGGTCTTGGCACAGTGGTCTATGCCCGCCAATCGATTCCGGCCGATGACATCACCTCGCCTACCATTAATGACCACTGGCATGTGGGCTACGGCTTCTACATTTGCGGCGAGTGGTACACCCTCGGTGGAGAACTTGAGGAGACCGACTCACAGGGCCGTTTGGTCAACACCCCGTATCTGCAGACCGGTGTTCACAGCCACAACGACGGCGTGATCCACTGGCATGCATTCACCTCCCGGGCCGTTGGTCGCCGAGCCACGCTGGGCGTGTTTTTTGATGTCTATGGGGTAGAGATGACGAACGAGCGTCTCAAGTTCCCTGACGGTCAGCCCGCTGAAGGGATTCGTGGGGAAGAGTTCATCCCCGGCGAGACCCAGTGCGATGGCAAGGATGCCGAACTGTCCGTGGCGGTCTGGAATAACTACACCGATACCGGTGACGGGATCCGCTACATCGCGAACTTTGAGAACATTCGGATCCAAAACGATGGCATGGTCTTCGCGATGGTGTTCATGCCGCGTGGCGAACCGGTTCCCACTGTGCCGTGGGCAGCGAATCTGCCCGCTCTCGGTGCGGTGGACATGGGCGTGACCATTCCGACTGAACTCGATCCCGATGCCCAGCCTGAATCTGACACCGAATCTGATTCGGGGTCCGATTCTGGCTCCGATTCTGGGTCCGATTCTGAGTCTGAGTCCGACGAACAGGACTGATGCACGCCGTCATCCTGGTGGGAGGCCGGGGGACGCGCTTGCGACCCCTGACCGATACGGTTCCGAAACCCATGCTGCCCATCGGCAACCAGCCGATGATTCAGTGCCTCGTGGAACGGATCGCTCGCCATGGGGTCACAGAGGTGACTTTGGCGCTCGGGTTTCGGCCTGAACCATTCGCCGAGGCTTTTCCCAACGGCCGCTGTGGCGACGTCACGGTTCATTACGCCGTTGAGCCCCGTCCGCTCGACACGGCCGGGGCGATCGCGTTTGCGGCCCGGTTTAGCGCAATCACCGAGCGTTTCGTTGTGATTAACGGTGACGTGATCTGCGAGGTGGACCTGTCCGATCTCGTCGCCACCCATGACCGCTCCCATCAGGCTTTTGGTGCCGAGGTGACCTTGCACCTGACACCTGTGGAGGACCCTTCGGCGTTCGGAGTCGTGGAGATGGCAGATTCCGGACAGGTGCGCAGGTTCCTGGAAAAGCCGCCAGCCGGGGTGACGGACTCCAACGTGATTTCCGGGGGGACCTATGTGTGCGAGCCCGGCCTCATCGATCGGATACCGGTCGACACGGTGATGTCAGTGGAACGCGAGATCTTCCCGGTGCTCGTGGATGAGGGGAAACTCTTCGCCGTGGCCACCGATGACTACTGGCTAGACACCGGCCGGCCCGATCTGTACCTTCAGGCCAACACCGATCTTTTGGCCGGCCGACGGAATCAGCCGTATGTGGCGGTGGCTTCGGGTGCGATGGTGGCTGACTCGGCCACGGTGGCGGCCTCGATGATCGCGAGCGGTGTGACCGTTGGCGATCGGACAGTCATCAGAGATTCGGTGTTGTTGGCCGGGGCTCACATCGGTGATGGTGCTGTGATCGAACGCTCGATCGTGATGGGTGTGGTGGGCGAAGGGGCGATGCTCGTCGATTGCGTGGTCGGTGCCGAGGGCCGGGTGGCTGCCCACAGCGATCTGGTGTCGGTTCGATGTCCGGAGCCTCAATGAACGACTCTGATTCAGCCCGTCCGACCGGCCAGGTGATGGTGGTGGGTGGTGCCGGGTTCTTGGGTTCGCACCTCGTAGACCGACTGCTGAGCTCGATCAGCCCGACCGAACCAGTGTGGGTAGATGTGGTGGATGATCTGAGCACCGGGTCGATCGCCAATCTGGCTGATGCGCGAGCGATGGCCACTGCGGTCAGCGGTTCGTTGCGAATCCATCACCTCGATGGGGCCGGTGTCGAGGCCGCATCGTTGATCGGGATGCGTCAGCCCTCAGTGATCTATCTCTGCACGGGGGTCCCCCACGCGGGTGCCTCCCCGGCCCAGATCACCAGGTCTCTTGAGATGGTGATGCAGGTGATGGAGGCGGCTCGTAGATCAGCGGTCACCAAGGTGGTCACCATGGTTCCCGCATCGGTGCTCTACGGGACACCGCAATCACGCGCCCTTCCCGTCAAAGAACGCGAGATCGAACCGCGCGGTGTGCGCGGGGTGGTAGCCCGAGCGATCGTGGATCTGCTCGAGGTTTACCGCAACCAGCACGCGATTGAGTTCACGGTGTTGGCTACCGGGTCGGTGTACGGCTCACGGCAGCGCCACGGTGTGGTGGCCGAACTGTGGGCGGCTCGCGCAGCCGGTGCGGTGCCGGTGATTCACGGCGATGGCCGCGATACCCGAGATTTCGTTTATGTAGACGATGTCGTCGATGCCCTCGTGCGCGCCGGTCAGCGCGGTTCGGGCCTTGTGATCAACATCGGCACCGGGGTGCAGACCTCCATTAATGACCTGTGGGCGATGATCGCCGGTGATTCCCGACTTGCGGATCACGATCCAAACTCGGGGAGTGGTCTGTCACGATTCGCCGTTTCCACGGTGCGCGCTCGGATCCATCTCGGCTGGTCCGCTTGGACACCCCTCGCGGACGGCCTCGCTGCGATTACCGACTGATCGACAGTGTGGCCCGGGCCAGATCGGCGGCGATTTGGGGGTCCGACATCACCGTGGAGGTGACGATGCAGTTCATTCCTTCACCGCGAACCTGGTCGGCGAGATCGGCATCCACCTCATCGATCACGAGAGTGCCGGCCACAGGGGCGTAGATCCGGGCGATCCCGACCACGCTTGACTCGTGGCCAAGAGCGAGCATCATCTGGTCGGCCGGGCCTTTGAGGGCCGCACCGCCGACGATGGGGGAGACGGCCACCACCTGTTCACGACGCGCCGCGAGGATGGGATCCACATCGGTCAATGCACGGATCGGGCCGATCGACACCAGTGGGTTGGAGGGAGCGATCACAATCAGATCGTTGCCGGTGAGCGCGCTTTGGGCCCCAGCGCTGAGCGCGGTGTCTTTTCCGCCCACCTCAATGCCGGTGACCGCGACCGCATGGCGGTGCTGCACGAAGTACTCCTGAAATGAAATCCTCCCGTGATCTGCAGTGTCGATCATCGTCGGACATGGAGCCTCGCTCATCGGGTGGATCCGCAGGCCAAGATTCCATGCCCGAGCGATCTCGGCGGTGACCAACGCCAAACTGGCCCCCTCGGCGAGGCGGGCAGTGCGGTACATGTGGGTGGCGAGATCTTGATCGCCGAGATTAAACCAGGTGGGTGCTGCGCCAGATCCGGTGGGTCGCTGCTCGGCATAGCGGGCGAGGGCCCCCATCGCCACCCAAGTTTCGGCGGTGAGTCCCCACCCGCGTTCGGGATCGATTGCCCCGGCCAAGGTGTAGGTGATGGTGTCGATATCGGGACAGATTTTTAGACCGTGGAGGACGAGGTCATCTCCGGTATTGACGATCACATCGATCTGGTCGGGAGCGACCACCTGGATCAGTCCGCGCAGGTAACGGGCGGCCCCCACCCCGCCAGCCAGCACGGTGACCTGAGGGGAATCGGAATGAATCACCAGTCTCCAATCGTCATGTTTGCTCCAGTGGTCATTTCATCTGCCGGTAGAGATCGAGCATCTCATTGACGCACCGGTCCCAGGAGAATCTGGTCAGATTCATCCTGCCGGAACGGATCACCGATGCGCGCAGCACGTCATCTGTCAGCACTGCGGCGAGAGCGTCGGCGAGGCTGCTCGTTGTCTGATCGCAAGCGAGTTGGACCCCGCTGCCGCCAACCTCAGGGATAGACCCCGATGGTCGGGCAACCACAGCGAGGCCAACCTGCTGGGCCTCCAAGATCGGGAACCCAAACCCCTCGTCACGGGAGGGATAGGCGAGCACACAGGACGCCTCCAAAAGAGCAGCCTTGGTTGCAGGGGTTACTGCACCGAGCAGATGCACTCGGGACCGAATCGGGCTCGGCAGGGCCGTGATTGCGGCCTCTACTCGGGCCTGATCATCTCCGGGGGCTCCAGCGATCACGAGCCGAACATCAGCGAGATCAGCGGCGATCATCCCGAAGGCCGTGACGAGGCTGGGGATGTCTTTGCGCCGCTCAATGGTGCCGATCGCAAGGATCAGCCGAGACCCGCTGAGATCTGAAACTCGCGGATCTACGTACTGCGCGGGTGCGGGTGCGGGTCCGAGCGCCGGTGGGCCGAGGTGAATCACAGTGATGCGATCGGTGGCGAGCAGTTCGCCCGCCACGGCCGCTGTCGCAGCCGAGGACACGTGGAGATGAGCGCCGGCGGCTACTGCCCGACGAAGCACCGCAGCAGAACGATTCACCGCCGGGGAAGCGGCCTCAGGATGCATCAAGAACCAGCAGTCATAGACCGAAATCACCTGAGGGAGTCGGCTCGGCGGCGCCACATAGTTGGTGCCATGGAGGACCTCGGCCCCGGGCAACCACCGATCCACGCGGGGATGATCGATGCGGGCCCATAACCGCAGTGCCGCAGTGGCAGGAAGGGGGAGGCGGACGTGGCCCGGTCGGGGGGTGGCGCGGGCACTGAGCAGGTACGGCAGCACCGTGATCTCGGGACGCGAGCCGAGGCCGGCCAAAAGATGTTCGGTGGCCACGGCAACCCCGGTCCGATGCCCGTAGAGGGGCCCGACATCAAAAGCCAGAGTGAGAGGTTCCATAGGGGTTAGGTGGTCAGGGGGTTAAGTGGTCGGTACCTGAGTCGGCAAGGAGCGTCAGACTACGAACCGGGCCTTCTCACGCTAACGCCTCCTAGACTCGGCATCTGCGATCTTTGAAGGGGTTGTCATGCCACGGGCATTCATCACAGGTATCACCGGCCAAGATGGTCAGCATCTGGCCGAGTTTCTCCACGGTAAGGGTTACGACGTCTTTGGAATGGTCAAAGGCCAGAACAATCCACGGGTGGCCGGCCTGATTGAGGAGATGCCTTGGGTAGAGACGGTGTCGGGGGATCTCGCTGATCTGCCCTCACTCGTGGCGGCCCTTGAGTTTGTGCAGCCTGATGAGGTCTACAACCTCGGTGCGATCTCTTTTGTTGCCCTCAGTTTCACCCAGCCCGAACTGACGGCAAATATCACCGGTCTCGGAGTGTTGCGCATGCTCGAAGCGATCCGGATGGTGGGCGGCACCTACAACAATCCGATCCGTTTTTATCAGGCCTCCTCCTCGGAGATGTTCGGCAAGGTCCGTGAAACTCCGCAGACCGAACTCACCCCGTTCCATCCCCGCAGCCCGTACGGCGCAGCCAAGGTGTTCGGCCATGACATCACTGTGAACTACCGCGAGTCCTATGGGCTGTATGCCTGTTCGGGGATTTTGTTTAATCATGAGGGTCCGCGCCGTGGCCTTGAGTTTGTGACCCGCAAAGTCACCAACGCTGTGGCTCGGATCAAACTTGGTCTCCAACATGAACTCGTCATGGGAACCCTCGACACCAAGCGCGACTGGGGGTACGCCGGGGATTACGTCAAGGCGATGTGGCTGATGTTGCAGCAGGACCAGCCCGAGGATTTTGTGATCGCCACCGGCGAGACCCAAACGGTGCGAACCCTGGTGGAGCGTTCCTTCGCTGAGGTCGGGATCGAGGATTGGGAGCGCTACGTCCGCCGGGACCCGAAGTTTGATCGGCCCGCCGAGGTGGACCTGCTGATCGGTGATTCCACGAAAGCTCGTACCAAGCTCGGCTGGGAGCCTGAAGTGGATTTTGATTCGCTGATCAAGATGATGGTGGCAAATGACTTGGCTCTGGAGTCGGCCAAATCGGCGCGACGCCTTGGAGGCTGAGCCGGGATCTTAAGGCCCATCCGAATCCGACTAACGCTGTCACACTGGCAGCGAGCAATGCGTATTCGATGCGGCGGAACAGGTCAGCCTCAATCACGCTGACGCTGACCACAAACACTGTCAGGCTCGCTGACCATCCAGCAGCCACGAGGCGGTGGCCGCGGAGCGCGATCACGGCCTGTGCGGTGGCGAGAGCCAGCATGTAAATCGCACTGGCGAGGGCCAACAGGGCGAGCGTGATCGCATCGAGTCGGGCCTCGTAAATCAGTTCGATGGCCCACGGTCCGAGCAGGTAGGCCGCCAGCGTTGCGCTGATTCCCACTGTGAGAACGAACAACATCAGTTTCGTGAACCCTGACCGGAACTCATCAAACTCGCCGCGGGCCGCAAGTCCGGTCAGGCGGGGCAGCAGTGAAGCCTGTACCGCTTGGAATAAGAACAATGGAACCCGGGCCAAGAGCACTCCGAAGGCAAACTGGGTGACGAGAAACTTCTGGTCCTCGGCTGCTAACAGGTTGGCGGTGACCACCCCAGCGTTGAGGAGTGCTGCGGCGGAGACGGACCCGATCAGTAGCCATCCCAAATTGGGTGTTACCTCTTGCCATGGTGCGGGTGGTCCCGGTTCGGTGCGCAGTCGGCCACGGGCCAAGAGAAAGACCACGGCGGCCAGCGGAGCGAGAGCTATTGCGAATCCGAATGCAGCGGCCGCAGTAACTCCGAGCGCAGCGAGACCAAGCACAAACAGGATCCGGATCACACCGTCGGATCCGAGCACCAGGGCATAACTGCTAAAGCGTCCGGTCCCAGCGCAGATCCCCCGAGCGAGGTGCGCTGGCGCGTAGGCCACGAAGGCTGTTGCAAGCGCAGCGAGCATCAGCCAATCCCCAGCAAAATAAGTGCGAGCGATGAGCGGGGAACCGATGGCGATGATGCCGAGCACCACGGCGATCATGATCGCGCTCAGCTTCAACACCCGAGCCACCACTGGCGCTCCGCCAAGGCCTTGGGCTCGACGGTGCGCAAGGGCTCGGCCGAGCTCTTGCTCCAACGGCAAGAACACGCCGGGGGCGAGAGAGAAGGTAGCGAACCACAGTGCAGAGATCGGAGCGAACTCTTCGGGGCCGCCCATGGTGGTCTGGCCCACTCGGAAGAAGGCGTAGGTGGCGACACCTGCCACGAGGAGGGCGACACCCACGGTCATTGTCCCTTGGGGTAAGGGGAGGCGCCGCAGCACGGAGAGAGGGCGAAGCGGGCTCAGATTTTTAAGGCTAGCCCTGCGAGCACTTAACGGCAGTGAGCGCGGAGTTCGGAGACGAACTGTTCCACAGCCGGTTGATATTGGCGCCGAAGAACCTGAGCGCGCTGAAAGCCGAGGATCCCGAGTCCGATACTGGTGTAGGCGAGATCGCGAGCCTGTGCGGCGATCTGGGCGCCCTGCTCTTGACACATATCCGGGCCAATATCACAGCGATCAAAAAGGTCAGAGATGCGCTCAGCCACGGTGCAGAGCCTACCGGTGAATGTCGGGCATAGAACGATGGCGGTAGCGTGACCCGTTCGTGGAGGTCGATGACGTACTGATTCCTCCGGTGGTCGGCGTCGTGGTTGTTCACGATGTCGGAGACTGGTTTGACGAGACCCTCAACGCGCTCGCCTCTCAGGACTATCCGAATCTGCGGTGGCTGTGGGTGATCAATGGATCCGATGATCTGACCGAGATGTCGGAGCGGATCCAGACCCAGATCCCACGGGCTTTCGTACGATACGCAGTGGCGGGTGAAGGGTTTGGCGCAGCCGCCAATGAGGTGCTCGATCTCGTTGAGGGAAACAACGGTTATTTCTGGATCTGCCATGATGATGTAGCCCCCGCCCCCAACGTGTTGCGCTTGTTGGTAAGCGAGATGGCCCACTCCAACGCAGGTGTGGTGGGCCCTAAACTCCTCGACTGGGATGATTCTCGCCGATTGCAATCGGTGGGTTTCGGGGTGGATCGCTGCGGGGAACTGGTCTCGGCTATGGAGGCCGCAGAGATGGACCAGGAACAACACGACGCACGGAGCGATGTGTTTATGGTGCCTTCGGCCTGCATGTTGGTGCGCGCTGACCTGTTCCGCACCCTTGAGGGTTTCGACGATCATCTGCGCCTGCACGGTGAGGATCTGGATTTGTGCTGGCGGGCGCACCAGTTGGGCGCTCGGGTGCTCGTGGTGCCGGCGGCCCGGGTGCGTCACCGTCAGCGGCTTCAGGATCGCCGGCCCGATCTAGATCATGTGCTGTTGGCCGAACGCCACCGGATCAAAGTGGTAGCAACGAATACCTCTGGGGCGATGTGGGGCCTGCGGATGCTTGAAATTTGGGCGATCGCAATGATCTCGCTGGTGGCGGGAGTGTTGGGCGGACGCACCATGGCGGGAGCGGCTTCCCTGAGAGGAGTGCTTGCTGTGGGCCCCCGACTCGGCACTGTGCTGGCTCGGCGTCGCCGGATCGCACGTGTGCGGCTCGTCCCGGAAGCGGTTGTTTCTGGGATGCAACACAGCGGTAGCGCCCGCTGGAAGCGGTTCTTACAGCACCGCCAACTCACCACATACATCGGTGTTGACGACAAGGGGCACGACAGCACGGTGCGAGGTTGGCGCAATGCGTCGTATGCGCCGGCGGTGACCTGGATGCTTGTGGTGGTAGGCATCTTGGTGGCGAGTCGCAACTTTATAAGTTCGGGCGTGCCGGCTGTCGGAGAGTTCTTACCTTTTCCCGACAGTGCCCGTGAGATGATCAGCCAGTACGCCTCGGGATGGGACCCCCGTAACGGTGGAGCAACAACGGCTGCTCCAACCGGATGGGTGACCCTCGCAGTGTTCAGCGTGCTGGCTGGTTTCCAAATGGATCTGGCGCTGACGATGTCGGTGGTGGGGCTCTACCTCGTGGGTGCGGGAGGTGCTTGGCGTCTGGCCGGTGTCTTCCCGACCGTTCGAGCTCAGGTGGCCGGTGTAACCGTGTACGTGGCCACCCCGCTGGTCCCCGGATTGATGGCCACAGGATCATGGTCAGCGCTCGTGTGGTACGCGACCTTGCCGTGGGGGTTGCACCTGATGCGTCGGGTGGCCGGGATCGGCACTGCGGACCCATCCCTTGCTGGGATCGATCTTGCCGATGCGGTGACGAGCGTCCCCGGGCGCGAACGACTGCGACTTTTGGCGTTGATATCGATATGGATCGCCGTGGCCACGGCGATGGTGCCGGCCGTGGTCCTGCTATGGCTGGTCGTCGGGATTGTGGTGACAATTTCGAGCGTCCTCGCCCGGAGCCAGATGGTGGTCGCCGGTTGGTGTGTGGTCGCCACGGTCATCCCGGCTGCGGTAGCCGCAGCGCTGAACCTGCCGTGGGTATTGACCTGGTCAATGACCGATCTGACCGGAGTTGCACCGGTGACTCCGGCCCGTGGCGTGGTGGAGGTGCTCTCTTTGGCCGTGGACGGTCGCAGATTCTTTGTGCTCGGCCTCGGGATGTATGTCGCAGTGTTCGCTGCCGTGCTGGTGTGTCGGGCGTGGCGGCTGACTTGGGCTGTGCGCGCTGCGGGACTAGTCATTGTGTTTGGGGCATTGGCGATCGCTATGGACCGTGGCAGTCTCGGCAGCGTTGCGGTGGACCCGGCTCTGTTGTTGGTGCCGGTAGCGCTCGGACTGTCGATCGCTGCGGCGGCTGTGGTGGGCGGCTTTGGCGATGATGTCAGCCGGCGAGGGTTCGGCTGGCGGCAACCGTTGGCTTTGTTGGCTCATCTCGGTCTGTTGGTGGGTGCGATCCCTGCGGTTGTTGCTGTTGGCAACGGATCTTTTGACGCTCCAGCGAATCCGTCGGCCGAACTGTTGCGCGGCCTGATGCCTCGCGATCCGCTCCTTGGCGATTATCGGGTGCTGATCATCGGCGATCCGCGGGTGATGCCAATGGCCGGGTTTGAGGTGGCACCCGGTGTGGAAGCCGCGGTCGCCGAGGCGGGGGCGCTCGGATTCTTCGATCGGTGGACCCCGCCGCGCACTCCCACACAGAGCTTGGTGGAAGAGGTGTTATCTCGGGTAGCTACCGATGAAACCTTGCGCGCAGGTCGGTTATTAGCCGCGGCGGGGATCCTTTACGTGGTGGTACCCGAGGAGAGCACGCCCGGATCAGCGAGTGTGCCACCCCCGCAAGGTCTGATCGATTCCCTGCGGCGACAGCTTGATCTGGGAGAAACCTTTGGGGCTCCGAGCCTCAAAGTGTTCATCAACAATGCGTGGTTCCCTGCGCCTGCTCTGTTGGAGGGCTCCGCCGCTGAAGCCTCCAACCAGACATCATTGACAGCGCTCGCTACAGCAGACCTGTTCGGCCCTGACGCCCAGATCCTCCCGGTGTTAACCGGTGCATCCGCCACCCGAAATACCGTTGGAAGGGTGGGCACCGGGGTAGTGCATCTCGGGACTGGGTTCGATGAAAGATGGGTATTGAGAGCCGACGGGACAGACCTTGAAGCACGGCGGGGGCTCGCCGGGATGACCTCATTTGATGTGCAAGGCACCGGTCCTGATGAACGTTCGGTGCGAGTAGAGCTGGTGTACACGGGGTCGGTCACAGGCCGTCTGATCCTGCTCGCCCAATCCCTTGCCTGGCTCCTAGTGCTAGTTGCTGCGACCCGCGTTCGGATCGGCCGTGCGCCGCACCCCCACGGTGATTTTGAGGGCGCGCCATTGCTTGATTTTGATGACCTGATCGAGCCGACCCCTGACCCGGCGGGAGAGCGATCGTGAGCCGGAGGATTCCGGCGATGGTGGTGATCCTTGCTGTGCTCGTTGCCGGCGGGGTCCTGTGGCGTGGAAGTCCGCAGGCTGGTCGAGCCGTGTTTACCGAGTTGGTGCAGGCTTGGATGCCGAGTTCCACCTTTGACAGTGCGCGGGTCGGCAACTGGGTCTGCCCGGGGGTGCCGGGTACGGGTGAGCCGGGCATCGGCGGGGAGATCGTCATTTCCAACCCCGGTCCCGACCCGGTAACCGCTCGGATCACCTGGGTGGTGCCCGCCACCGCTCCTGACCCACGGCCGATCGACGAACTGGTGGAGGTCGGGCCCTATTCGGTGCGTCGACTCGATGTGGGGACTCGACACCAAGGATTGTTCGTGTCGGCGGTGGTGGCGGTGGATCGTTCCGATGTGATCGTGGAACAACAGGCCTTCCATCCGGCAGGAAATCCGGTCAGTGCGTGTAGCGACGCGACCTCCAACGAATGGTTTCTTGCTGAAGGGTTCACCCTTGGTGGCAGCGTGAACCGGGTCTTGATCACCAATCCATCGGAGGATCTGGCGATCGTCAATATCGCCTTCGCCACCGCAGACGGGGCTCGGTTGCCATCGGCCTATCAGGGTTTACCGGTGGCGGCTCGGTCCATCCGGGTGCTCGATCTCGGGGTGGCTGGGGGCGGCGCCCAAGAAGAATCTCGCCTGGCGATCAGCGTGCGAGCTACCCGTGGGCAGGTGGTCGTCGGCAGAGCCCAACACCAACTCGATGGCGGCCGACTCGGCTACACCTTGTCCCTCGGTGCCCCGTCGGCCCGGGACCAATGGTGGTTTGCTGGCGGTCTGAAAGCCCCCGATGTCACCGAGCGGTTCATGGTTTATAACCCGACGGCGGCGCCAGTGGAGGTGGATGTCATTTTCCTCGGGGTCGGAGACATTCAGCCGATCACACCGTTGCAGGTGCCGGCCCGGCAGGTGGTGGTGTTTGATCCGGGTCCGCTGTCTACCCTCGTTGAGGGCCGGCATGCAGCGGTATTCAGTACCAGTGGTGGTTCGGCGATCGTGGTGGAGCGGATCTTGACTCGGGTGGAGGGGGCCCGGCCCGCCACATCGGTGCTGCTCGGTGCGCCACCCCGCCCTGATGGATATGTGGCCAACGTGTGGCGTAGCGCTGCTACCCCTTCAGTCGCGACGAGCGAGGCGTTTGTTTTGTACAACATCGACAATTCCCCAGCTCTCGTGAACGTTGAGTATCTGAGCCCGCAAGGCCCGCTCCCGATACCCGGGATGTCAGAGATCGAACTGGACCCGGCCGGGATTCTGACCCTTGATTTCACCTATGAGCGGGCGCTCGGTGCTGAGGTGATTATCTCCTCCACGACTCGGATCCTTGTAGAGCGGAACTATCTGAGTGGTTTTGAGTCGGGACGGAGCGCGAGTTGGGCGCTCCCGATGCGGTAGAACGATCCGGTGACTCGTCTCGTTCTCGCTGCTGCGATTGTGATCCTCGCTGTGGTCGTGGCCCAATGGGTGCAATCACGGCGCCGCAGCGATCCACCCACCCAACCCCGTCGTCATGTGCCCACGCAGTTGGATCGGACTGATTTTGCTCACCCGGAGCGACCGTGGGCGCTGGTGGTGTTCACCTCTGAGGTCTGTGGTGTGTGTGCTGATATCGCCAGTAAGGCTCAGGTCCTTGACAGCGAGCAGGTAGCGGTGATCACCGTCGGCTACGAAGGTCGCTCCGATCTGCATCAGCGCTACCACATCGACTCCGTGCCCACCCTGGTGATTGCTGATCACGAGGGCACAGTTCGCTATGGGATCGTCGGGGCGATTTCTGCTACTGATTTATGGGCGGCGATGGCGCGTGTCCGAGATCCCGATCTGGAGATCCCGAACAACGACTGCCATGCCGGCTGATCCGAGATAGCCGGGACGTGTTATTCGGGGGTACCGAGCACGTTCATGAACAGTTCGACGTCACCTTGACCGGTTTCGGCCATCGCTTTTTGGATCAACCGTGCCACCTCGGGGCCGTCGATGGTCTCTTGGTCGAGCAGGGCCTCAGCGATCAGTTCGAGACCTCGACGATGCTCGGTGAGAAGATCCATGGCTCGGTGTTCTTGCTCGTTCAAGATGCGAGCGATCTCCTCATCGAGCAACTTGGCGGTGTCATCGGAGTACTCCCTTTGAGATGACATCAGGTCTTCGCCGAGGAACACCGCTTGCTGGCCAGCCCAGGCCATCGGGCCCACCCGGTCGCTCATACCCCATTCACGGACCATCCGCCGGGCGATACCGGTGGCCTGCTCAAGGTCATTTGCCGCTCCGGAGTTCAGGTGGCCAAACACCAGCTTTTCGGCCACACGACCACCCATCGCCTTACAAATGGTGTCCTCGAAGAACTCTTTTGAGTAGGTGTGGCGCTCCTGAGGCAGGCTCCACGTCACGCCGAGGGCCATCCCGCGGGGCAGGATCGTCACCTTGTGCAACGGGTCTCCGTGCGGGAGCACCGTGGACAACAAAGCGTGCCCACCCTCGTGATATGCGGTGGCCTTCTTCTCCTCGCTAGACAGAATCAATGACTCTCGGCTGGCGCCGAGCACCACCCGATCTCGAGCGTTCTCAAAGTCCACTCGCTGGATTTCCTTGGATCCACGGCGTACAGCGATCAAGGCGGCCTCGTTGACGAGGTTCGCAAGATCGGCGCCAGCCATGCCGGGAGTGGCCCGCGAGATTGTCTCGAGGTCCACATCCGAACCGATCCGCTTATCGCGGCTGTGTACCTCAAGGATCGCTCGCCGCTCCTCAAACTCC
Source organism: Ilumatobacteraceae bacterium (assembly GCA_018401375.1). Classification (GTDB taxonomy): domain Bacteria; phylum Actinomycetota; class Acidimicrobiia; order Acidimicrobiales; family Ilumatobacteraceae; genus M30B72. The sequence goes on from JAGYKR010000001.1 coordinate 241,386, forward strand.
GGCAACGGCACCACGATCTGGCGGTCGAAACGGCCGGGACGCAACAGGGCCGGGTCCAAAATGTCGGGTCGGTTGGTGGCGGCGAGGATGACGATTCCCTCAGATGTCTCAAAGCCGTCCATCTCCGACAACATCTGGTTAAGCGTCTGCTCACGCTCGTCGTGCCCGCCGCCGAGGCCAGCCCCACGCTTGCGGCCAATCGAATCGATTTCGTCGATAAAGATGATCGCCTTACCCATCCGGCGGGCCTGTTGGAACAGATCGCGGACCCGGCTCGCACCGACGCCCACGAACATCTCCATGAAATCCGATCCGGTTACCGACAAGAAGCCGACGCCGGCCTCCCCGGCCACCGCACGGGCAAACAAGGTTTTACCGGTGCCGGGAGGCCCGACGAGCAAGATGCCCTTGGGAATCCGCGCCCCGATCTCTTTGAAACGCTCGGGCATCCGCAAGAAGTCCACGACCTCGTTGATCTCGGTCTTGACCCCCTCGTAGCCGGCGATATCGGCAAATGTTGTGTTGGGCTTGTCGGCGTCGTAGGTCTTCGCTTTTGACTTACCGATCGACATCACCCCACCCATTTGGCCTTGGGCACGACGCTGCAGCCACACGAAGAATCCGATGATCAACATCACCGGCAGCATGAGCCCGAGTATCGACAACAACCAGTTGTTGGACGGCATGTCGAAATCGATTTTGACTCCGAGTTCGCGGGCGAGACGTTCGTCGGCCTCCGACATGCCGCGGTCTCCACCACCGATCGTGCGGAACTTGGTGCCATCGCTGAACTCACCGGAAATGGCCGCCGTGCCGTTGTTGATCGTGATCGACTCCACATTGCCATCGGTGATCTGTTCGATGAACTCGGTGTAGGTGATTGCGTCGCCGTCATCATTAGGTAGAAGCTGCGGCAGAATCACAGTGGCGACGAGCAGGCCGATCATCACCCAGATCAGCCAGCGTGGCCAGCCGCCTTTACGGGCACCCTCAGCGGGCTCACCTGTCTTGGAGTTGGCTTTGGAGCTGGGCTTGGGCCCAGACTTGGATGTGGGCTTTGACCCCGGACTCCGGCCGCGGCCAGGAGGTGGCGGTGGCGGGGGAGGCGGCAACTTGCTCATGGAACCATGCTACGGCCTCGATGCGAGGAGATCTGATCGTGAGGGCGGAACCGGCGGCGCACAGACCTGCATAAAGGTCACCCATCCGTAAGTCACTGCACTCCGTAATATAAGGTTCGGTGCGTGAATCGGCAGTGTTCCCGAACCGGATGCGCAGAGCCCGCAGTCGTCACCTTGTCCTACGATTATGGACGGGCCCAGGCGTGGATCGACCCTTTGACACCTGAGCGTGACCCGCACTGTTACGACCTGTGCGAGCGCCATGGGGCTCGAGTCAGCGTTCCCCAAGGTTGGGTGTTGCGCGACCGCCGGCCGGTGGATGCCTGGCCGCTCGCTGTGTGATGTGAGCTTTTTTGGTGTGTCCCCTCGCTCGGGGTCTGGGCGTTCGGAATCGCCGGCTATTGACCTGCGTGTCGCGGCTCTCGTCTGGCTAGTGACCTGGTTCTTTGGTCAACTCCTCGGTGCGTTCATTGTGGGACTTTTCCCACGGTCCGTCTCGGACGGGGAGGCCGGGGAACTGCGTTCGATCGGGGTGTTAGCGCTCGCCCTTGCGGCATCTTGGGTGGCCTATAGCGCAGGCCTGTGGTGGGCTTCACGCACCGCAGGTTCAAGAGATCTGCGACAGGACTATCGGTGGCGGTGGTCGTGGGCTGATCTGGGGGCTGTCCCCGTGGGAATCGTTGCCCAACTCGTGATCGTGCCCGGGGTGTACGTGCCGTTGAGACGGGTCTGGCCCGAGGTTTTCTCCAGCGACCGCTTGGAAGAAAACGCGCGTCGCCTCGTGGAATCTGCCTCAGGGATGTGGATCGTGGTGCTGGTACTGCTCGTGGTGGTTGGAGCGCCGCTCGTAGAGGAGTTCGTCTACCGCGGTCTGCTGCAACGTTCAATCGCCACTCAGGTATCGGCTCCGGTGGCGCTCCTCGTGGGATCGGCGTGGTTTGCGCTGATCCATTTCCGACCGGTGGAGTTCCCCGGATTGTTTGTGGCCGGGCTCATTTTTGGAGGGTGCCTGATGGTGACCGGTCGGCTCGGCACAGCGATCGCAGCCCACGCTGCGTTCAACATGGCGGGATTGGCCCAAGTATGGACTGCATGAACTCTTGGCGAGATGAACTGCAACAATGTGGCCGATGACTGAGGAACAGACCGAAACGGCCGTGGTCCCTCTGGCGGTGCGTGCCACTGCTCGAGTGCAGCGCTGGCGGGCCGCGTTTCCGGGGCGGGTTGGACGGTGGTTGCGCGCCCCGTGGCCCGCAGCCCGGGTTGTGCAAGTCGCCACCACCGCCACGCTGTTGACCGTGACCACGGTGATCATGATGACTGTGGTCCACCTCCAGCCTTGGGCGCCCTCAAGGGATCTGATCTTCACTCGCACCACACCGACAGGTGGGGATTTTGGTGCTCACGTTTGGGGACCGGCGTTTTTGCGCGACCATCTGCTCTCGAGCTGGCGATTGAACGGCTGGTCAATGGATTGGTACGCGGGCCTTCCGGTGTACCGCTTTTATATGGTCCTGCCCGCGGTGATGATTCTGATCGCGGACCTGTTCTTGCCCTACGGGATCGCAATGAAACTGGTGGCGGTGTCGGGCCTGGTGACCTTGCCGGCGGCCTGTTGGGCGTTTGGTCGCCTCGGTCGGTTCCGATACCCGATGCCGGAATTGATGGCGCTGGCCGGCGTGGCGTTCGCTTTGGATGAGAGTTTCAGTATTTACGGCGGGAACCTCAAATCAACGATGGCTGGCGAGTTCTCCTTCTCGATCTCGTTATCGCTCGGGATGCTCGGCCTCGGGGTGCTGTCGGCAGGGATGCGCAGCGGCCGGTACCGGGTCTGGGCGGCGGTACTGATCGCAGCCTCGGCGGTCTCCCATGGGATCGTGGCGATCTTTGTGCTTGTGGCGGCGGCAGTGATCGTCATGGTGTGGATCGATCGGACCCGTCTGTTTTATACGGTGGGCGTAGCGGTGACAGCGCTGTTGCTATCGATCTGGTGGGTCGGTCCGTTCCTGATGGACCACGCCTATATGACCGACATGAAATACGGGTTCCGGCCGCTCGGCGCGACGGATTCTTTTTGGGCGATGTTCTTTCCTTTGACGGCCCCGTTGAACATGATCATTTCCACGTTTGCGGTGATCGGATTCATCGCCCTGGTGATGCGCAGACATATGACGGGCACCGCCGTCGGCGTGATCACGATGGTGCTGATTGCGCTTGTCTATCTCACCCGCGACAGCCTGCCGGTCATCGGATTGTTGTGGAACCCGCGTCTGTTGCCTTTCTTTTATCTGATGCGCTACATGCTGATGATGGTGGGGATCGTGGAGGTTTTCACCTTGGTCTGGAACGCGATCAGGGATCGTCGGGCTACCGAGATGACCGGGGCTTGGTCCGGCACACTGGTGGCCGGGATCACCACGGTGGGCGTGTTGGCAGTGTTCGGATGGATGTTTCAGGTGTTGCCTGGGGCCGGATTCCATCCGGATGGGGAATCAGGAACACCGGTGTATGCCTGGGGTCCGTTGCGGGCCACGCCCACCCACACAGACGCTCTCGGGGACGGGTGGTCCAGATATAACTTTCTGGGATACGAAGGTCGCGGGGAGAATTACACCGAGTACCACAATCTGGTGACCACGATGGGTGATCTCGGCACCGATCCGGCGCATGGCTGCGGTCGGGCGTTGTGGGAAAACAGCCCCGATAACAGCGCTTACGGGACCACCATGGCGCTGATGTTGCTTCCGCATTGGACCGATGGGTGCATCGGTTCCATGGAGGGCCTGTTTTTTGAGGCCTCAGGGACGACGCCCTATCACTTCTTGGCCGCCGCAGCGGTCTCTAAGGCCTCTTCTAATCCGGTGCGGGAGTTGCGCTACGAGAATCTGAACGCAGCCACCGGGGTTCGGCATCTGCGTGATCTAGGGGTGCGCTATGCGATGGTCCGCACCCCCGAAGCGAAGGCCGCCGCGGCATCCCACAGCGAGGCCACCGGAGAACTGGAACAGGTGGGCACCTCGGGGCCGTGGGACATCTATGAAGTGCGCGATGCCGCAGTTGTTACCGCACTCACCGTCCAACCGGTGGTTGTGATGCCCCGCGCTGGCGATCAGCGGGAGCGACACCTCGAACTCGGTACGAGTTGGTTTCAGAACCCCGGCGAATGGGCGGCGCTTCCCGCCGACGATGGCCCAGCGCAATGGCAACGCATCAACGCTGAGGTAGATCTCAGCCGCAGCCGCGGCGAGCCTGGGCAGGCCGGCCGCCAAGTGGACGTGGTGGTACCGGGGGAACCGATCGCCCCCGTGGCTCTCGCCCCCGTGGAGATTTTCGACGTTGAGATCCGCCAGCAGTCCCTCTCGTTCCGGGTGGATCAGATCGGTGTGCCGGTGCTGGTGCGGGTCAGTTACTTCCCCAACTGGCGGGCCACCGGCGCCGAAGGTCCGTATCGGGTGGCGCCAAACATGATGGTGGTTGTGCCCACCTCCACCGAGGTGGAGATGTATTTTGCCCGTACGGCTAGTGACTGGCTTTTTAGCTTTGGTGGTCTGGCCGGAGTCGGGCTGTCGATCTACTGGTGGCGTAGAGGCGACGAACAGTTCGGAACCGAGATTGATCCCGAGTTTGACCCCGGGATTGATCCTGAGATTGATCCTGAGATTGATCCTGAGATTGACGTCGATTCGGAGCCGCTGTTGCCGGTCTGAGCGCCGGCACACTCTCGGCCGAACCGGTGTAGCGTTTCGGATCGTTATGCCTGCCGCCGACACCCCGTCCATCGCCACCGTGACTGGGGCTCCGACCTCTTTTGGTCTCCTCGATCAGATCGTTAAGGCTTACGACGTGCGGGGAACGGTCCCTGAACAGCTCAACGCGAAGGTGGCTCATGCGCTTGGGGTGGGATTCGCTGAGTACGTGAAGACCGCTCAGGTTGTGGTGGCCCGAGATATGCGGCCGAGCGGCCCCGAACTCGCTGATGCCTTCATCGAAGGTGTGGTCAGTTGTGGTGTGGACGTCATTGATATCGGTCTTGCTTCTACGGATCTGCTGTATTTCGCTTCGGGCAGTTTGGACCTGCCGGGGATGGTGCTCACGGCATCGCATAACCCCGCCGGCTACAACGGAATGAAGTTCTGCCACACCGGGGCCCGACCGATCGGGATCGAATCAGGTTTGGCCGCGATTCGCCACACCGCCCATCAGGTGCTCACTGGGGGGCGCGTCGGGGGTGGGTCGGTGCTGCGTGGCCGGCGCCAACGCCGCGAACTGCTCGAACCATTTGTTGATCACGTGCTCGGTTTCATCGATCCCACGGCGCTTGTACCGATGCGGGTGGTAGCCGATACGGCCAACGGGATGGGAGGACTCGTGGTGCCTGCGGTCTTTGAACGTCTCGAAATGATTGAACTCGAAGTGATGTACGGCGAGTTGGACGGGACCTTTCCCAATCATCCGGCTGATCCCCTCCAACCAGCGAACCAGCGCGACCTGCAGGCGCGGGTCGTGTCGGGAGGATTCGATCTCGGTCTGGCCTTTGACGGGGATGCGGACCGGGTGTTTGTGGTGGACGAAAAGGGCCATGGTCTGAGCGGCTCGGCCACAACGGCGCTGCTCGCGGCTGCGATCTTGCGCACCGAACCCGGCGCCACGGTGCTGCATAACCTGATCTGCTCGCGAGCCGTGCCCGAAACCATTCGTGAGCATGGGGGTATTCCCTTGCGGACCAAGGTCGGGCACTCCTACATCAAAAAGGTGATGGCGGACACCGGGGCGGTATTCGGCGGTGAGCATTCCGCCCATTACTACTTCGCCAAAAATTACCGAGCGGACTCCGGGCTGATCGCCTCGTTGATCCTGCTCGAAGAACTGTCTCGGGTGGCAAGGCCGCTGTCGGAGGTGCGGCGCTCCGTGGAGCGGTACGCAGCGAGCGGGGAGATCAACACCCAAGTGGATGATGTCCTGGCCGTGATCGACGGGGTGGCCGAAGAGTTCGCCGAATTTCATCAGGACCGGCTCGACGGGTTGACCGTGGACTGCGGGTCGTGGTGGTTCAATCTGCGAGCATCCAACACTGAGCCCTTGTTGCGGCTGAATCTCGAGGCTGTGGATCGTGATCAGTGCGACCTGCGGGTGGCTGAGTTGTTGGCATTGATCACACAGTGCTGATTAGATGAAACCGATGTCACTGGATCAGTCCCTGCTCGAGATTTTGGCCTGTCCTGAGGATCATGGGCCGTTGTATTACATCGAATCGGAAAGTCTGCTCTATAACCCGCGTCTGCAGCGGGGCTATCAGATCCGCAATCACATCCCCGTGATGTTGATGGAGGAGGCTGTGGCGGCCGACGAGGCTGAACATACCCGTCTCATGGGAGTGGTCGAGGCCGAGGGGATCACTCTCAACTTCGGTTGAACCCGAGGTAGGCTCGTGCCCATCACGGGCTGACATGTTGCGGTGCCAGCAGGCCCCGGCTCGTTCCTCAAATTTCACTTTCTCAGAGGAGAATCATGTCATCCCCTACCGCCGACCCCCAGACCGCTGACTCTCACGCCGCCCGGCGCGATTTCCGAGTGGCCGATCTGTCACTCGCCCCTTTTGGTCGCAAGGAAATGCACCTCGCCGAACACGAGATGCCCGGGCTGCTGGCGATTCGCGCCGAGTACGGCCCGTCCAAGCCGCTCGCTGGAGCCCGGATCTCCGGGTCGCTCCACATGACGATCCAAACGGCTGTGCTGATTGAGACCCTGACCGAACTCGGTGCTGAAGTGCGCTGGGCCTCTTGCAACATTTTCTCCACCCAGGATCATGCCGCCGCGGCGGTCGTGGTGGGACCCCACGGGACTGTCGAAGATCCCCAAGGGGTTCCGGTGTTTGCGTGGAAGGGTGAGACCCTCGAGGAGTACTGGTGGGCCACTGAGCAGATGATGACCTGGCCCGGATATGACGGGCCGAACATGATCCTCGATGATGGTGGGGACGCAACGATGCTCCTCCATAAAGGCGTGGAGTTTGAAAAGGCCGGTCGAGTCCCCGATCCGGGCGAAGCGGGTAACGCCGAGATGGCGATCGTGCTCGGTTTGCTGCAGCGTTCCTTGCGTAACGATCCGAATAAGTGGACCCGGATGGCCAGCCACATCAAAGGCGTCACCGAAGAGACCACGACAGGGGTGAAGCGTCTCTACAAGATGGCCGCAGACGGTGAACTGTTGTTCCCGGCCATCAACGTCAATGACTCGGTCACAAAATCCAAGTTCGACAATCTGTACGGCTGCCGGCATTCGCTCGTGGATGCGATCTCACGGGCCACCGATGTGATGCTCGGCGGCAAGACCGCTGTGGTGCTCGGTTACGGCGATGTTGGTAAAGGTTGTGTGCAGTCGCTGCGGGGCCAAGGAGCCCGAGTGATCGTTACTGAAATTGACCCGATCAACGCCCTTCAAGCCGCGATGGAAGGTTTGCAGGTGTTGCGGATGGAAGATGTGGTGGACACCGCCGACATCTTCGTCACTGCGAGCGGCAATGCCGATCTGATCACTGTGGACCACATGCACCAGATGAAGCACAACGCGATCATCTGCAACATCGGCCACTTTGACAACGAGATCGATATGGCGGGTCTCGCCCGCTCCGGAGCCACCCGCGATGAGCTGAAGCCCGGTACTGACCTGTGGACGTTCCCGGCTGCGGACGGGCGTGGGAGCCATGCGGTGATCGTGCTCGCTGAGGGGCGCCTCGTGAACCTCGGCTGCGCGACCGGGCACCCGAGTTTCGTGATGAGTTGTTCGTTCTCCAATCAGGTCATCGCCCAGGTGGAGCTGTTCACGAAGACCGATCAGTATCCGATCGGGGTGTACGTGTTACCGAAACATCTCGATGAAAAGGTGGCTCGATTCCATCTCGAGGCCCTTGGGGTGCGACTCACACAGCTCACTGACGAGCAGGCCGAGTACATCGGTATCGAGCCGTCGGGTCCGTTTAAGTCCGACCAGTACCGTTATTAGCCCCGGCTTGCGAGAGCGATCCCCAGCCAGAAAGGTTGCCATGGCACAGGTACCCAAGCCACAAATCTCGGTGTTTCGGCATCACAACAGCGGTGTCTTGAGCCTCGCCGCAGTGGAACCTACCGAGGTGGTCACATCGGACTGGATCGATGAGCAACTCGCCGAGACCTATGCCCGCAACGGCTTGAAAGCTGGGCTGCTGGCCGGGTTGGCCGGGATCGAGGAACGCCGTTGGTGGGCGCCTGACGTTGGCTTTGCCGATGTAGCCGCCAAAGCCGGAGAAAAGGCGATTGAAGCGGCCGGGATTGATCGGTCAGAGATTGGCCTGATGATCTCCACCTCAGTGTGCAAAGACCATCTGGAACCTTCCATGGCATGTGCGGTTCACGACCGGCTCGGCCTTGGTCCGGCATGTTTGAACTTTGATATCGGCAACGCCTGTTTGGGATTTGTTAACGCGATGCATTTGGCAGCCGCAATGCTGGACTCGGGTGTGATCCGTTATGCGTTGATCGTGGATGGCGAAGGCAGTCGTTACACCCAACAGACCACCTTGGACCGTCTCCGTCGCCCCGAAACCACCGCCGGCGACGTGTTCAGCGAATTTGCGTCCTTGACTCTCGGTTCGGGTGGCGCAGCGATGGTGATGACCCAAATGGATCTCCACCCTGAAGCCCATCGTCTCGTTGGTGGGGTGGGCCGGGCGGCCACTCAGCACAACACGCTGTGCATCGGTGATTTGGACAAGATGACCACCGATACCCACGGACTGCTGGTCGCGGGATTGGACTTGGCCGAGGAGGCCTGGACTGCCTCAGCAGAAGTCTTCGACTGGTCTGTGGGGGTGGACTGGTTCATTATCCACCAGGTTTCCAAGGTGCACACCACCTTGTTGTGTGACCGGTTGGGGATCGACGCCACAAAGGTGCCGTTGACGTTCCCGTATCTCGGCAACGTGGGCCCGGCGGCGGTCCCGATGACTCTCGCCAGTGTGCAGGATCAGATGACGAGCGGCCAACGGGTGTTGTGCATGGGGATCGGCTCGGGGCTGAACACCTCGTTTTCTGAGATCCAGTGGTGAACTGACTCCATGACCGGCGACCGCTTCTTACTGCCCGAGCATCGGCAGATCGAGGTGGAGACCCCATCTGGAATCCACTCGTGGAATCTGATCGACCGGCCCGGCACCGATCCGGAGGCCCCGGTGTTGGTCTGTTTGCACGGCAATCCGACCTGGTCGATTGTGTGGAGCCGGCTCGTGAGCGAACTGGACCCGCGATATCGGGTGATTGCCCCCGATCATCTACAAATGGGTTGGTCCAAGGCCGCTGATCCGCACACCCTGCGGCCATATGCCCAGCGTGTTGAGGATCTGACTGGACTGTTGGACGCTCTTGAACTGAGCGAACCGGTGTGGCTGGTCGGCCAAGACTGGGGTGGAGCGATCGCGATGGGTTGGGCGGTGGCCCATCCGGACCGGGTGGCGGGCATGGTGTTGTCCAACACGGGGATTGCGATCCCGACCCGGCGCACGGCACCACGCTTGATCCGTCTGGCAGCGAGTCCACTCATCGGGGATCTGTTGACCCGCCGGACCGGCATCTTTGTGGCCGGGGCATCACGCCTCCCAGGACTCGGCCTGAGCCGTGACCAACGCAGGGCGCTCGCAGCCCCGTACACCTCGGCGGCGCGTCGGATAGGTGTAGCCGGATTCGTGGCCGATGTTCCTTTTACGGGGGATCATCCTTCAGCGGCAGTCATCGCCGAGGTAGCCGAACGGATCTCTGATCTGGCGATTCCGGTGCGATTGCTGTGGGGGCCGAAGGATCCTGTGTTTGATGATTCCTTTGCCGAAGATCTGCGCGGCCGGTTTCGTGACGTGCAGCTGCATCGGATCTCCGGGGCCGGCCATCTGGCCGTGCTCGAAGCTTCGATCGCCGACATGGTGCACGAGGCGATCGGTGAGGCCGCGTCACCCGCACGCGGTCAGGTGATCGCAGATGCACCTCCCGTGCCGTTGTGGTCTGCGATTGATGCCCGAGCCGCAGATCCCACGCCAGCGATCTGTGACCTAGCCGGCGATGAGCAGGTCAGTTTCGCGGAGTTCGCCGAACGGGTGCGCACGGTCATGGCACATCTGCAGGCCCGTCGGGTGGCGGCAGGGGACCGGGTCGCGATGCTGATCCCACCGGGAGTGGACCTGATCGCTGTGGTGTACGCCTGCTGGAGACTCGGTGCGGTGACGGTGATCGCAGATCGTGGCCTCGGCCTCGGTGGTCTCGGTAGGGCAGTGCGTTCAGCCCGGGTAGATCATGTGGTGGGTCCGACCAAAGCGCTGGTGGCGGCGAAGGCTTTGCGGTGGGCTCCGGGAGCGGCGCAGATCGCAGTGGAAGATCTGCGACGCAGCGCCCCGCCAGCCAAAGCGGCTCCGAATCCGCAGCCCGGCGATCTGGCGGCAGTGCTGTTTACCTCCGGGGCAACCGGGCCGGCCAAAGGGGTGCGTTACACCCATGGTCAGTTATCTGCCCAGCGCGATGCCTTGGCCGCCACGTATGCGATTACGGAGGCCGATGCTTTCGTTGCGGCGTTCGCTCCGTTTGCGCTGTATGGCCCGGCGCTCGGGATCACCACTGCGTTGCCGGATATGGACGTCACCGCACCCGCCACCTTGACGGCCGCGGCATTAGCCGCAGCCTGCAAAAAGGTGTCGGCCTCCATGGTGTTTGCGTCCCCGACGGCTCTCGCGAACGTACTCGCCACAGCCGCTGATACTGACCGGAGTGCGTTTGGGAACCTGCGTCTCGTGATGTCGGCCGGTGCTCCGGTCCCGATCACGGTGTTGCGTGAGATGGCAGCTTTGTGCCCGAACGCGCAGCTGCGCACTCCCTATGGCATGACCGAGGTGTTGCCCGTGGCTGATGTGGATCTCGTGGCTCGTGAAGGAGTTGGTGCAGGTCGCGGGGTGTGTGTGGGCCGCCCGGTTCCGGGTTGTGAGGTAGTGGTGATTCCCGTTGCGCCTGCTGAGCCGAGGATCTGTGCGGTAGGCGAAACCGGTGAGGTGCTGATCTCAGCGGCTTGGATGTCTGATGGCTACGACCGTTTGTGGCATACGGAACGGCGTGCCCGGGGTGCCTCACCGCTGGACTTCGGTCCCGACGGGACCGGCGCTCGATGGCATCGATCCGGCGATGTCGGCCATCTCGACGCCCACGGCAACCTGTGGATTGAGGGTCGGGTCGCTCATCTGATTTATACCGCGCAGGGCCCTGTGACCCCGGTGCCTTTGGAGATCGCCGCAGAGACAGTGGCGGATGTGATTCGCGCCGCAGCGGTCGGGGTGGGTCCGGTGGGGATCGCTCAGGTGGTGGTGGTCCTCGAATCAGCAACGAACACCACTCAGGGTGCGGCCCCGTTAGAGGTACGTGATGCGGTACGCGCCGCGATCGCATCGGCCACCGCAAATTATCCGGATGGTCCGGTCTCGGTGGCGGCCGTATGGAATGTTGCCAGCCTCCCCGTGGACATTCGCCATAACGCGAAGATTGATCGGGCGGCGGTGTCAGCCCAGATGGAACAGGTCTTATCGGGTGCCTCTTTGAGCAGACCAGGCAGATCACGGCGATTGGTGCGGGGACGATGAAGGTTCTCGTCACCGGTGCGCGCAGCGCTCTGATGGGTCAAATCGCGGCCGCACTTATCGGTCGCGGCGATGAGGTGGTGTGCTTACAACGCGGGCCTGCCGAGTTCAACGGATCTGACAGCGCCACACAGGTGCTCGGTGATATCCGTGAGATGGAGACAGTTCGCACTGCGGTCACTAGTTGTGACGCGGTCATCCACGGTGCGGCCAAAGTGGGGGTGGTCGGATCCTGGGAGGACTATCGCAGTATCAATGTGGATGGAACCACCAACCTGTTGACGGCAGCTCGCGACATCGGAGTGAGCCGGTTTGTCCATGTGTCCACTCCCTCTGTGGCTCATCTCGGCGAGGCCCTCGTCGGTGGAGCAGCGGATCCTGCGGTGGTGCGAGCCGAAGGGGCGCATTACCCGCGTTCTAAAGCCATGGCGGAAGAGTTGGCCCTCAACGCGAATAGTGCTGAGTGTGCGGTGATGGCCGTGCGGCCACATCTCGTGTGGGGGCCTGGTGATACCCAACTCGTGGGTCGGATCGTGGAACGCGCCCGGGCCGGCCGGTTGGTGATGGTCGGTGATGGTTCTGCACTCGTGGATTCCACTTATGTGGATAACGCGGTCAGCGCTCATCTCGCCGCTCTTGATGCCCTTGTTCCGGGGGCAAGGTGCGCCGGACGGGCCTATGTGATCTCCAATGGTGAGCCTCGTCCGGTGACCGAACTGATTGAGGGCATCTGTACTGCGGCTCAGGTGCCTTTTTCTCCGCGACGGGTTCCTGTGCGAGTGGCGACCACAATCGGTTCGGTAGTGGAAAAGCTGTGGCCGCGACTGCGTGAGGGTGAACCGCCGATCACCCGGTTCGTGGCTGAACAACTCGCAACTGCCCACTGGTTTGATCAACGTGAGGTGCAGGCCGATCTGAACTGGCGGCCAGAAGTCAGTCTGGCCGAGGGATTTGAGCGGTTAGCGCAGTGGTTCAGTCGCGAGGCGTGTCGCTGAGGCCGTCGTTCAGCCCTCGATACATCTCGTAGATCTCTTTGCAAGCCTGACAGACCGGGAGTTGTTTCGGATCCCGAGATGGCACCCAGACATGACCGCATAACGCTTCGAGCGGGGTCCCCATGACCCGCGCCTCGAGCACTTTGGCGGCCGCGGTTTCACCACGCTTGGTTTTGACGATGTGAGCCACCAGCGGTTTGCCGGTTTCGGTCTCGGTATCAGACAGCGGAATGGTCTGAGCGGGCAATGTCTCGAGATCCGACATGATTTCAGTCAAGCAGATCGGTGGCCACATGCAGCCACAGGTCGGTGGCTAAGGCAAGGCTTTCCACATCGATGCGTTCATCGTTGCCGTGGAAACGCTCTCCGAAGGTGGACATGTCCATCGCCGAAGAGAACAGTCCCGCTCCGTACGCCACCGAACCGTGTTCTCGGTAGAAGCGGGCGTCAGTGCCACCGACAACGAGACCTGGCACGAGTTCGGCGCCCGGATAGGCCACCTGGGTGCCACGGCGCAAGGCATCCCACAACGGGGTGTGGGCGGCTGACTGAGTGGGATCAGAATGCTGCAAAACGCTGATCTCCACCAGCGGATAGAGGTCGCCGAGGGCTTCTCGCAACATCAGATCCACATCGGTGGCGGTGGTGCCCGGCGTGGTCCGGATGTCCACATCTAAGTCCACGACACCAGGGATGATGTTCGTTTTTTGGCCGCCGTGCACCACATTCGGTGAGATGGTCGTGTGGCACAGCGCATGGCAGCTGCGCGCCACCCGGACCGGCAAGGTCTCAAGGGTTTCCCAGACTCGGGCCGGGTCAACGAGGGCTGCTTTCATCTCGGGGGTGAACGCCATGGTGTCCACTTGGGCCCGCCATATCTCGCCGATGTGGGCAGCCGGCCGAAAGGTGCTGAGGCGACGCACCACCTCTGCTGTGGTGACGAGGGCATTGTCGCTGCCAAAGGGCATCGAACCGTGACCAGGAGTTCCATGGATCCGGATTCGGCGCCACGCCAGCCCTTTTTCTCCAGTGTTCACGGTGATCCTGCGGACTCCGTCTGAACCCTGTGTGGACCAGCCCCCCAGCTCTGTCAGCACATAGTCCGCAGCGATGGCCTCACGATGGTGCTCAAACATCCATTCCGCGCCCCAAGTGCCCCCGGCCTCCTCATCGGCGACTCCAAAAAAGATGAGGGTCCCCTTGGGTTGGAATCCGGTGCGGGCCAGATGGCGAAAGGCAACCGCCATCGAACTGGTGAGGTTCAACATGTCGATCGCTCCACGACCCCAGACCTCGCCGTCGACTAACTCACCACCGAACGGATCACGGGTCCAAGTGTCCGGGTTAGCCGGGACCACATCGGTATGGCCCATGAGGCACAAACTCGGGGCCGATGGATCGGAACCCTCGATACGCGCCACCACCGACTGGCGTCCCGGTCGAGATTCGTAGCGTTCGATCTCGAGGCCGCTGCCTTCGAGAAAATGGGTCAGCACATCTGCGTTGCGGGTCTCATAGCCAGAATCAGGGGTGCCGTCGTTAACACAGGCCGACTGAATCATGGTCTGCAACAGTTCGGTGGTTTCGCCCAGCAGTGCGCTCATAGATCCCAATCGTAGGTCACGGCGGAGATCTGGGCTCGATGCGTCATATCTCCGCTGATCTGCCCTAACCTATGGCCCGTGACTCTTGTTGTAGCACTCGCATCGATTCACATGACTCGCCGTCGATTTGTCCGTCTCATCAGTTTCGCAGCTGCAGCAGCAGTACGCGTCCCCGCCGCCGTACCGATCAGGGTCCGGTCCAGGCGGGGCATCCGAGTGGTCCGCACCCGCTGACCACCGAGTACCTCGTCTGCCGGATCGGCAGGCCACTCTGCCGGCATCTGGCCCCACCCACTGGAGTTGCCATGTCGAACACCTCATCTTCTGAATCTGCCCCCGAGGGCTCTGGGATCGCGAGTCGTCCCACCGCTGGGTATTCGCTCACGATTACCTTGCGGGTAGACGACGCTGACCTTGGTCGCGTCCTCGGGCTCATATCGGGCACGGGCGCAGAAATTCGGAGCCTGATCACCCCCGAGGAGGCCGGCCATCCCGGTCTGCGACGGATGCATGTGGCCTGTAGCGGTGTGGCCCAGCAAAATGCGGTGCGGTCTGCTTTGGCTCGGGAATCGGACGTGAAGGTGGAGGACTCCACGTTTGCTCTGCACGAGAACGGGAAGTTGGTGGTGCAAGCCACTGCTGCGTTGAGCGGCCCCTCCGATCTCGCAATGGCGTACACCCCCGGTGTGGGTCGGGTGTCGAGCGCAATCGCCGAGAACGTGGACCTGGTGTGGAAATACACCGGTCGGGCTAACGCTGTGGCGGTTTTGTCCAACGGAACCGCAGTGCTTGGCCTCGGTGACATTGGCCCCGAAGCGGCGATGCCGGTGATGGAAGGAAAGGCGGTGCTGTTTAAGCAGTTCGCCAATGTGGACGCGTATCCGGTGTGTGTGCGAGCTCGCACCGTGGACGAAATGGTGGCACTCGGTAAGGCTCTCGCCCCGACCTTCGGTGGCATCAACCTAGAAGACATCAAGGCCCCGGAGTGCTTTGAGATCGAGGAGCGCCTGCAGGCCGAACTCGATATTCCGGTGTTTCATGACGATCAACACGGCACCGCAATCGTGGTACTTGCGGCAGTGCAGAACGCCGCTGAAGTGGTGGGTAAGAAGATGAGCGATCTGACGGTGACCGTGGTGGGCACCGGGGCCGCTGGCGTGGCATGTGCACAGTTGTTGCATCACGTCGGGGTGCGTGACGTGATCGGTGTGGATTCGGTGGGCATCTTGCACGCCGGACGTGAGGGGTTGACCCCTACGAAGCAGTGGTTCGTGGACCACGGCAATCGTGATAACCGCACCGGAGGGGTGCGCGAGTCCATGCAAGGTGTTGATGTGTTGCTCGGTCTGTCAGGACCGGGCATCATCGACGCCGCCTGGTGCGAGGAGATGGCCAAGGACGCCATCGTGTTCGCAATGGCGAACCCGGTGCCCGAGATCATGCCGGAAGAGATCGGGACCAATGTGGCCGTGGTGGCTACCGGCCGGAGCGATTACCCCAACCAGATCAACAACGTGTTGGCCTTCCCGGGCGTGTTCCGGGGTTTGCTTGATGTTCGAGCCACCCGTTGCACCATCGAAATGAAGCTTGCGGCCGCGCAGGCCCTCGCCGATATGGTGCCCCACCCCAACCCCGAACGGATCATTCCTGGTGCGTTCGAGGAGGGTGTGGCCGAGGCTGTGGCTGCAGCGGTCGCAAAGATGGCGACCTCGCAGGGATTCACCCGCGAAATCTGACCAGCCAGATCGATTCAGCCGGATCTAGTTACCAGGCAGCCTCCTCCCCAGCGAGTTCTCGGGGAGAGAAGGCTCGCCCGGTACCAAAGAACTCCTCGGTGAGCACGAACCAGTCAGCGATTTCGATGCCGTAACCATCGGCGAGGTCTTGCAGGGTCCACCAGATCAACGCATCATCGATGCAGGCTGGCATCCCGGGTCTCATGGAGGCCAAAACAACTGATTCCACAGCAGTGTCGGTGCTGACCTGCAAGATGCTCTGTAACACCTCCACGACGTGGTCGGGCTCGACTGTGTCGGTGACGACGAGCATCATCAGCATCTGTTGTTGCCCGTTGCGGGCGATCAATAGGACTTCAGGGGTGGCCGGACGGCTCAACCCTTGATCGAACACCGACAATGCGTCGGATGCCGATGTGACCAGTGGTCCGAAGTGGATATCGCCTTCGGCGGACGGAAGTAATCCGGACATCATGTTCCCCGTATCTGTGCCGGCTGGACGCCGGACACCTCGTGATGAGTGGTGTTGACGGGGGAGGTCGTGATGTTCACCCTAAAGAAGGGGTGTCACAGTCATGTGTGGTTCAGATATCTACTTCACCCGAGCCAGAATCTGGCGGAGCCGCCCCGGCTGGACCAGCTGCCGCCGCAGTGAAAACCTCGGGCGGATCGCTCCACACCGGCAGTGGTGTCCCGGCTTGAGCGGCGGCTAAGGCCGCCCAGATGCGCTCAGGTGTACAGGGCATGTCGAGATGGGTGATCCCGAACTCGGCGAGCGCGTCGATTACGGCGTTTTGTACCGCCGGTGTGGACCCGATCGTGGCCGCCTCTCCGATGCCCTTAGCTCCGAGAGGGTTATGCGGGCTCGGGGTCTCGGTGGAATGGGTGTGATAGGTGATCGTCTCAGCAGCCGAAACGATGGCGTAATCGGCCAGATTGGAAGTGATCGGATTCCCGTCGGTATCGAAGCAGACCTGCTCGTATAACGCTTGACCAATCCCCGAGGCGATGCCGCCATGTTGTTGGCCTTCCACGAGCATCGGGTTGATGACGGTTCCGCAATCGTCCACGGCCACGTGGGCACAGATCGTGACCTTGCCGGTCTCGATGTCCACTTCCACCACGCTGATGTGGGCACCGAAGGGGAAAGTGGCCTGAGGCTGAGCGAAGACAGTGTCTGCGGTCAATGATTCGCCGCCACCTTCGCGATGGGATCGGGTCACTAGATCTGACCAGGTCAGCGACATCGCCGGTACACCCGCCACGGACAATGTGCCGGTCATTGGATCGATCACCACGTCGGCGGCATCCGCTTCGAGGTAGGAGGCCGCTAACGCGCGGGCTGCCTCCACGAGTTCGGTTGTGGCCTCAGAGACCGCAGATCCCGCTAACTGCAAAGAACGTGAGCCGCCGGTACCGCCGCCGCTCGGAATCTGATCGGTGTCACCGTCCACGAGACGGATTCGGTCCATGGGAATCCCTGTCTGATCAGCGACCAACATCGCGTAGGCGGTTTGGTGGCCCTGGCCGTGGGAGGCGGTCCCAGCGAACACGGTGGCCGAACCGTCGGCATGCACCTCCACCCGGGCGTACTCGCTCATCTGGCCGCCAGCGGTGATCTCCACATAGGCCGCCACCCCGATCCCGATCCGACGGGTGTCACCCGACTCGCGGCGCAGGCGTTGACGGGCCCGCCACGTCTCATACTCGGCGATTTCCGCAGCGGTGGTGAGCGCATGGGCATAGCGGCCCGAGTCATAGGTTTGGCCGCTGTGGGTGCGAAATGGGAACTGCTCATCACGCACGAAGTTACGAATCCGGAACTCGATTGGATCGATGCCGAGTTGCCTCGCCGCCATGTCCACGATCCGTTCAATCAGCGCAGTTGCTTCTGGTCGTCCCGCCCCGCGATAGGCACCCATCGGCGTGGTGGTGGTCACCGCCACGGCGACGTCACATCCGATCACGGGAATGTTGTAGTTACCCTGGGCCATACGTTTGGTGCCGGCGGGTAGCATCGCCCCCACCGTTGGATGGGCCCCAGCATCACCGACGAGGCGGATCCTGAGCCCGGTGATCAGGCCGTTTTCGTCGCAGCCGAGTTCCACGTATTGGATCTGGCCTCGGCTGTGCGGCATGGTCTTCATGTCCTCAGAGCGCGAGGGCACCCAGACCACTGGCCGTCCGAGCGCCCGAGCCCCAGCAGCCACGATCGCATATTCGGGATGCAGCCCGGCCTTACCGCCAAATCCTCCGCCCACTTGAGGGGTGACCACATGGATGTCGGTGGCGGGGATCTTCAAGGCGGCAGCCATCTGGGTATGCAGCACATGCGGCATCTGGGTGGAGGCCGACACGAGCAAACGGCCATCTGGTAGCGGCGCTGCAGCACAGCTATCGGGTTCCATGGCCACCACGGCCAGACGCTGATTCTCAAACCGGCCCCGGATCACGTGCCTGCTGATGGCCTCGAGGTCCACGGGTGGATCGAGCGAGATCACAGCCTGATTGTGGCCGATCTCCGGGAAGATGATCGGGGCCCCTGGCGATAGCGCAGCGACGGGATCCACTACAGCTGGCAAAATCTCATAATCAACCCAGATCACCGCCGCGGCATCGCTCGCCGCGGTGAGGGTTTCAGCGAAGATGACGGCGATCCCTTCACCGACAAAACGCACCCGATCGGTGGCGAGCGGGCTGCGGAGAAAGTCTCCGACCTTGACGAACCCAGGATGGGCATCGATTCCGAGTTCGGCCGCAGTCCACACGGCCACCACCCCGGGAATGGATCGTGCCTCCTCGAGATGGATCTCACGAATCAGTCCGTGGGCCACATCGGAGCGCAGGATCACTGCCTGCAAGGCGGGTTCGGGATGCTCAAAATGCAGGTCAGCCACATAGCGACCATCCCCGGTCAAAAGTTCGGGATCCTCGGTGCGTATGACGCGGGTGCCCAAAATTGAACCGGGAGTCGATGTGGTTGCAGTCATGAGGTTCCTTTGTTGTGCGGGGATTCCGGCAGATGCCAGATCGCCGTGACGATCGCAGCGAATCCTCCCAGTAGTAACAGTGCCCCCGAGCGAGTGGTCAAGTCGCTGAGTGCACCCATCACCGGGGAAGAGACCAAGATGCCCATTCTGGCTCCAGCGGAGAACAGCGAGACGCCTTGTGCTCCGGGAAGTAGTTCTCCAGACCGTCGCACCGAGATCGGAAACAGGGTGGATCCACCCAGGCCAGCGATCACAAATCCGAGCAAACTGACCGCTACGACGGGCCCTGTGGTGGCGATCAGGATCCCTACGGCTGCGATGAGGGCGCTCGTACGCCGCATCTGTTCGCCACCAAAACGGTCCACCACCTTGTCCCCTCCGGCGCGGCCGATGACCATCCCGAGGGTGAAGCCGATAAACCCGAGGCCTGCTGGCCCGGGGGACAGACCAAAGCGTTCGGCCATCAGCAGCGCCGCCCAGTCGGTGGCCGGGATTTCAATCAGCACGGTCAAGATGCCGATCCCGAACACGGCCAACCAGATGCGACCTCGGGCACCGGAACTGCGCGGGATCAGGTGATGATCAGGGATGTGGCGGGCTTCGGGGATGAGTCGGGTGCCAGCGGTGACAGTGGCGGCGATCAAGATCACCGAGGTCACTGTGAGTTGGGTGCCGAGACTGATCTGAAAGGTGGCGGCCAGACTGGACCCGATCCCCCCGGTCAATGTGCCGATGGACCAGATTGCATGCATCCGATTGATGACTGAGCGGTGCAGGGAATCTTGGAACTGCAGGGCCTGGGTGTTCATGGCGACATCGGTCAAACCGTCCATGATCCCGATGCCGATGAGCACGAGGAACAAGATCGCCGCCACCGGAGCAACCGCGATGAGGGGCAGCATCGCAGCGAGGGTGACGGAGGTAACGATGGTGGCGCGTCGCGATCCGATCCGGTTAATGATCCGGCTCCCGGCCAGACTCATGAGCACCCCGCCACACCCACTGCCGAGCAAGGTCAGGCCGAGGGCCGTGTCACTCAGGCTGAGATTCTCTCTGATTTCACCGAGTCGTGGAATCCAGGACGCGAACGAAGCACCGTTGGCGAAGAAGAAGGTCCCGATCGCAAGTGCTCGGACTCGGTCTGTTGGTCTAGTCTGGGTGGCCATGAGTGCAGTGAGGATCTATCACAACCAGCATTGAAATTCTTCGGTCAATGCCGTGCGCATTGCAGAGGAACTGGGAGTGGACCACGAGGTGATCTTGTACATCAAGACTCCGCCTGACGCAGACACCGTTCGTGAGATCATCTCCAAACTGGAAGATCCCCCCACCGATTTGGTTCGGCGGGACAGTACTTGGAAAAAACTTGGTCTCACAGAAGATGACGCCCAGAGTGTGGATCAGATCGTGGAGTTATTAGTGCGCCACAAGACGTTGTTACAACGTCCGATTGTTGTCACTGATACTGCAGCGATCGTGGGGCGCCCCAAAGAACGCATTCGCGAACTTCTGTCTCGCTGATCAGCGTTCGAAGACGAGCACAAACTCGAGCTTCCCTTCGTCCTCCACGGCAATCCCGCTGATCGATGGGTTAGCGATCAGATAGTCGGCGAACAGGATCGAAATCTCTCCGAGGACTCCAATCCGAGTGTCGGAATGCTGGGCGGTGACCTCAAATGTGACCGGCCGGGTCTCCCCGCGCAGGGTCAACTCCCCGACGGCGGTGGCGGTGATCTGTTCCCCGGCCGTGGGGAGCGAGCCGAGTTCGATGGGAGCGGTCAGTTCAAAACGCGCCGTTGGGAACTCGGCGGTGTTCATGATTCGGCCTCGAAATTGTCCATCGCGGCGACTGTCGTCGGAGCGGATAGAGGCCACTTCCACCTCAAATGACGCAGTCGTGATCGCAGTTTGTGTGATGACGAGTTCGCCGGCGATCTGGTTGGTGCGTCCGACGCCTTGAGTCACGACACCAAAAAGCACCTCGTCTACCCGGTAGCCGAGTTCGGAATCCTCGGTGGCTCGCCACCTGCCCTCAAGACCGACGGGCAACGTAGTGGTCGGTGCGGCCACCACGGTTGTGACAGATGCGGTGTCGTTGGCGCTGGTGGTGGCCGTCACCGCCTGATTGAGATCGGCGGTGGTCAAGGCGGCTTCCGGGTCGTTAATGAAGTTCGCATAGACAAAGATCGCCCCGTAGCCGAGCACCACGACGCCCACCACAGCGATGATGATTTTGATGAGTCGGGAGCGGAACGGGCCCGAACGGTCCGGAGTTATGGGTTCAGGAGTCAAACTCTGTGTGGGGTCCATGGCCATATGAAGTCTACGGACCCCTTCGTGAACCAGATTGGCCTTCGCTGGGAACCAGACCGGTGAGATGAGCGACCATGCAATGCGATGAGGCTCATCTTTGCAGACAGTTCGGCTCGTATTTGTGCCGCCATATGTGGGGTACTGGCCCTATCAGGGTGCGGGGGCACTGTCCGAACTGCTGAAACTGCTGGCACTGCTGGCACTGTTGGGACTGTTGGCACGGAGAGCGACAGTCCGGTGGTTGAGTCATCGGTGGGCGCAGTGACTGGTGTGGACCTCTGGGTGCGGATGCCAGCGGTAGGCCAAACAGTGGCGGCTTCCTATGGACACATCACGAATGGAACGGAACGTGAGGTCACAGTGAGGTCGGTGCGGTCAGCGCTCGGACGGGCAGAACTGCACGAAACCACAGGGGACGCGCAGGGGGTGATGCGGATGAGGGAACGTACCGACGGGTTTGTGCTCGCACCGGGAGCCACCTTGACCTTTGAGCCGGGTGGGGCCCACGTGATGTTGTTTGATGTTGACATGCTCGGTCTGCGTCTTGCGCAGACCGTGAAACTCGAATTTGAGATCATCGGCTGGGGGTCGCTGGAGATCTCTGCCCCGGTTCGCGAACTCGATGACGGCAATCACGGCGATCACGGCGATCACATGACCGGTGTGCCCGGTGAGGCACTCGATGTCGGAGCGCTTCATCGCCTTGATGATGATCTTCACGCTGGCATCTTTGATCCCGAGACCCAACGCCAGGTGGTGGCCGATGCACTCGCCACTCTTGAGGTGATGGAGGTTCCTGCTGGATTCGATCGAGATGCACTGATCGCAGCCCTAGACAACCTGGATCAGGCTTTGATCGAGCAAGACATTGAGGCTGCCGCAGAGTGGGCATTCATCGTTCACGATTTGGCTCATGCTCTCGAACCGCTCCACTCGCACTAGTCGAGAGAGATCGCTGCGGCGGTCAGCGGGTGTCGAGATACAGGCTTTGTACGCTGCGGCCCATCGGGCCGGTCTCGTCAAATAGGGCGGATTCGGCCATACCGATCCCGATTCCGGTGGCGTGAGTGACGGTGGACATCCCGATCCATTCACCTTCGGGTGGCCGGGACAGATGCACTGTGAGGTCTGGGTTAATAAACAGGTACTGATCCCAGGGCAACACGTTGGAGACCCCGTTACCGAAATCTGCGGCGGCCGCAGCGCGCTGGGCCCCGGTGGGGGTTTCCTCGGCGATCACCGGGACGAGCAGACGGATCCATACCTGCACCGGTCCGAGTTCGGTCCAACTGCTGGCGGCGAAACGGTGCTCACAGGCAGAAGTGGCAAAAGAGATTGTGCCGGGCTCGGCCGAAGGCATCACGGCATGCTCGCTATCGGCAACCGGGCGCACCAGGCTGCCGGCGGGTACCACCGTGTCAGAGGGAATCTCAAGGTCGGTCATGCGGATCCGTAGTCCTCGGGCACGGGCCACTTCGGTGTCGCCTGCAAACAGGCTGGCGGTGACGAGCGATACCTTGCGACCGCTGCGTTCGGTAGCGGTGGATAACCGCAACCCCACGCCCACGGGCACGGGTCGCATCAGTTCCACTGTCATTCGTGCCAAATGCCAATCCACCTCACCGGGATCGGTGCGTTCCAGGCTGCGGGCGAGCAGTGCCGAGACCGGCCCACCGTGACAATGGGCGGGATCCCACGGACCCATCGACTGAGCGGTGGGCACAAAGATGTCGGTGTCGACGTTCTCAAACAGGCTGATGGGCGGGCGTGAAGTCAAGGCTCTCTCAGTTCTCGATGGGGGAAATCATCTCGGCTGCCTCACCGAGATGGGTGATCCAGTCCTCCACACCGGCGGGTTCCGAAACCGGCAGGATCACGAACTTGGACGTGCCGACGTCGATGAAGGACCTGATGAGGCGTTCCAGACCGTCCCAGCCTTCAGCCACGAGTTGGCTCGGGTCAGCCAGATCGGGCCGTCGGGTGGCGAGCGTGGCTAGCAGTGGTTCAGGGATAGCGCCCATCGTGTACGGGATCAACACCCCGTAGTGGTCATCATCGATGGCCCGGTCATGTTCGGAGCAGACCTGTTCGATGGTCGTGCGCCCGGCGGCCGCATCAGCGGGGGTGATGAACGAGGGCAGCCAGCCATCGGCGAGGCGTCCCACACGCTTCAGTTCCGATGGGGCGATCCCGCCCAGCCAGACCTCCATCCGCTTTGGGGCGGGCTGCACCCGCACCCCTTCGTACTGGAACCGCTCCCCGTGATGATCAAACTTTTGTCCGGTCCAACATTTACGCATCACGGTGAGCGCCTCGTCAAAGAGTTTGGCTCTTTCGGTGCGCTGCACCCCGAAGGCTTGTTGTTCGATCGGCTCCACAGCTCCGAGACCGAAAGCCGGCAGCAGGCGTCCGCCCGACATCGTGGCCAAGGTCGCGAGTTCTTTGGCGAGCACCACCGGATTACGGCCGGGCAGCACCATCACGCTCATCCCAAACTTGAGCTTGGTGGTCCGGCCGGCCCCGTAGGCCATGGCCACGGTCGGGTCGGGGGCTTCTCCGCTGATGCGCTCCGACAGCCACAACGAGTCAAAGCCGAGCCGTTCGAGTTCGTCCACCACGAGCCCGTACTCGGGGCCGTGGAGACGGGTCCTGGTCCCGAGTCCCATCCCGACACGAACCTTGATTGCGGGGGATGCAGGGCTGCTCATGATGTGATGCTGACACAGACAAGGTGATGGGAGCGGATTTTGCAGTTTCGTGATCTGTCCGTCATGCTGCGGTGATGTCGCAGTTTCCCGCATCTTCTGCTCTTGACCTGTTCCGTTGTGATGGCCGCGTTGCGCTGGTGACGGGAGCGTCTTCGGGACTAGGTGAACGATTCGCACGGGTGCTCCATGCTGCGGGAGCCACAGTGGTGGTGGCAGCACGGCGATTGGACCGGCTCGAATCTCTCGTAGCTGATCTGCCTGGGGCGATTGCGATTCAGGCCGATCTCTCTGAAGCCGAGGATCGTGAGCGTTTGGCGAGCGAAGCGGAGCGTCTCGCAGGACCGGTGCGGATCCTCGTGAACAACGCAGGGATCGGTGGGGTGGGCGGGATCGAATCCGAAGAGCTGGATCTGTTCCGGCGGGTGATGGAACTGAATGTGACTGCGGTCTGGCATCTGTCCAAGCTGTGCGCCCCAGCCATGATCGCCGCTGGGGGCGGGTCCATCATCAACATTGCGTCCATGCTTGGCCACGTGGGAGCTACCCCGGTGAAGCAGGCGAATTACTGCGCCTCGAAGGGGGCGGTAGTGAACCTGACCCGGGAAATGGCCTTGCAATGGGCCCGGAAATTGGTGACCGTGAACGCGTTGTGCCCGGGATGGTTTCCGTCGGAGATGACCGAGGGAATGGAATCTGATGAGGGCTCCCAACGCTTCATCACCGCTAACTCCCCAATCCCTCGAATGGGTGAAGCCCATGAGCTCGATGGTGCACTGTTGCTGTTGGCCTCCGCAGCGGGGACGTTCATCACCGGTCAGAGTCTGATCGTGGACGGCGGCTGGACCGCCCGCTAGCAATCGGCCAAGAAATCGATCTGGCTCAGCCGAGCCAGCGTGATAGCCGTGCGAGGGGCCGTAACCGGCGGTACCGGGCAATGGACGCCTCGGCGGCCACCTGTGCAATCCCGGTGGAATAGGTGGGGTAGAGGTGCACGAAGCGGGAGAGATCGGTGATTTTGAGTCCGAGCGTGATCGCCATCGAGAGTTCATGGATCAGATCACCGGCCGTCGGCCCGAGACAGTGGGCACCCATGAGACGTCCTCGCACGGTCACGAGGATGATCGCTCCTTCGGTACGGCCCTCGGTGCGGGCCCGATCGTTGTGAGCAAACTCATGGCGGTGCACCTGCACCCGACGACCCGGATGGATCTCCCGGGCGGCCGCTGCGGTCAGGCCCACATGGGCCAGTTCGGGGTCGGTGTAGGTACACCAGGGCGAGGTGGCTAACGCCCGGCCCCGACCGGGAAAGAACATGTCGCGGATCGCCAGCGCTGCGTCATGGGCGGCGGTGTGGGTGAAGCGGCCTCTACCGGCAGCGACATCACCGACCGCATAGATACTCGGCACCAGTGTCCGACTGCGCGCATCCACGGTCACCCCCGCAGCAGTGGCCTGGATGCCGAAGCGGTCCAAGCCGAGGGTTTCCATGTTGGGGGTGCGGCCCGTGGCGAGGAGCACCGCTGCGGCACTGACCTCGAGATCGCTGGTGATCACTCGTGCGCCCCGAGGCCCGAGTCCGCTGGCCGGCGCCACCTCGGTGACCGTCTGAGAGAGATGGACCTGCACCCCATCGGCACGCAACGCAGCCAGCAGACGTTCGGAGAGTTCGGGTTCTTCTCGGGGGAGTAGGCGCGGGCTGCGGCCGATGACTGTGACCTCGGTACCAATCCGGGCGAGTCCTTGAGCGAGTTCCGTTGCCACGGGACCGCCGCCGACGATCACGATGGACGGGGGAGGAGCGTCCAAATCAAAAATGGTTTCGGTGGTCAGATAGTCCACATCGGCGAGGCCGATGATCGGGGGGATCGCAGGCCGGCTTCCGGTGCACACCAAGATAAACCGGCCACTGATCGGGCGGGGACCGGTGTCGGTCTCCACGACTACGTCCCTCCCGCCAATGATCGTGGCCTCGCCCCGAATGACCTCCACACCATGAGCGGCGAGGGTGTCGGGATTGTCATCGGTCAGGGCAAACTCGGCGCGCACCGAATGGATGTGGCGCCATACGGCCGCCGGATCCACAGCGCCCATCGGCTGGGGCACGCGTACGCCATGGTCTGCGGCGGTGGCGATCAGATGGGCCACCCGGGCGGAGTGGGCGAGAGTTTTGGAAGGCACGCAGCCGGTCCACAAGCAGTCCCCACCCACCCGGTCACGTTCGATGGCCGCCACTTTGAGACCGAGGTCCCGGCTGGCGAGTTTGGCTGCGGTGAGCCCCGCAGAACCCAGTCCGATCACGATCAGATCAAAGCTCTGGCGTTGCCCCATCCATCTGAAGGTAGCGGGTGGGGCCTCTGACGTGTGGGCGCAGCCGCAATCAGGTTCAATAGGAGGGTGCGTCTACCGACTCGTTTCCGTTCTGCTGGCGCGCTTGCGGTAGGCCTCATGCTGGCGGTCACCACCACTGTGGCCTGTGGACCCTCGGAACCAACGGTGGTGGGCACCCTCGACGGCGTGGGAGATCTGCCCGGGGAACTGAGTGCCGATCGCGGGCTTGGCGCCCTCGCTGATCTTGATCGCGCTGAACTGCTGGCGGCACGACCCGAGATCGGTATGGCCGATGTGGTGGGGGGGCCACGGGTCATGGTGATCGGGGATTCCATCTTCGCTTCGGCCTCGCGGCGTTATGGCGGGGAGATCTGTGCGGCGTTGACCCCCCAAGGCTTTGATGTGGAGGTCAACGCCGAGGTGGGGCGGTTCGTAGATTTCGGTGAACGGGTCCTTGAACGTCGTCTGCGCCCTAATGCTGGAGTGGACTGGGATGCGGTGGTGATCTCCCTCGGCAGCAATTTCGGTGGGGACCTGAGCGCGTATCGGACCCGTCTGATCCGGATTCTTGACAAGTTGGAACCGCGCCCGGTGCTGTTGTTCACGGTGTCGGAGTTTCGTCCCGACCGGATCAAACTCAACGATGTCATCGTGGAGATGGTCCGGATGTACCCGAATGTGTTTGTGGTGGAATGGTCAGCGATCGTGGCCCGAGATTCCTCGCTTTTACAGCGCGACCGTTTGCATTTGACCCAGGAGGGTCGCGACCGGATGGCAGCAGAGATGGCCCGTGCGCTCGGTACCTACTCGACCTCACAGCCGGGCCGATGTTTACCCACCGAGTTCAGTGATGACTCGGCGATCGCCGGAGTGGAGGACGCAACAGTGGTCACCCCACCGCGTTCGGATAATGGATCTGTGACGACATCTCCGTCAACAACTCTGGCAACTTCGGCTCCGGACACCGATGCGGATGATCCTGAGGCGGAGGCTGACCCGACTACGACGACAACCACGACCACAACTACAACCACGACTACGACTACACCTGTGTCGAGTACGAGCACGACCACGACCACACCTGTGTCGAGTACGAGCACGAGTACGAGCACGAGTACGAGCACGAGTACAACCAGTACAACCAGTCCAGTACCAACCAGTTCACCCACGACCAGCGCTCCGTGACCGTAGCCTGACCCGTATGTTGCAAGCTCAGGGATTAACCGTGGAGGTGGGCGGCCGCGTCGTCGTGGCCAACGCCAACTTCACGGTGATGCCCCGAGATAAGGTCGGCATCGTTGGCCGTAACGGGGCCGGCAAGACCTCAATGTTTAAGGTTCTCGGCGGGGAATCTGAGCCCTCGGCTGGCAAGGTGCTGCGTAAGGGTGGCTTTGGCTACCTGCCTCAGGACCCGCGGATCGCCCATGTTCTTGACGGCCGCACTGCGGTCACTCACGTGTTGTCGGGACGTGGAATCGATGCGGAGATGGAACGCATCGAAAAGCCCGGATTGGCGGAGGAACGCCCCGACGAACGCAATGTGGGATCGCCACACCCGCGCTGAGGAGGCCTTTCTTCGTGTCAGGCGTTGCGGCTCAGAATCCGGTAGCTCGTTCTGCTCGCCGTCGGTCTTGGCCTAACGGCGGACCGTTTGGATTTGCAGATCGGCGTGTTATCAGGCGGGAGCGGCGCTGCGGAAACTGGCGCGATCTTGCTTGCCGGGGAGTGATGTCTTGTGTCTGGACGAACCGACCAACCACCCGACATCGACGCCAAGACCCGGCTAATGGGGTTCTTGCGTCAATATCGCTTAAAAGCGCTGCTCGTGATCAGCCACGACCTGATCTGCTCGATGAGGCGATCACCCGCGTTACATCTGGATCGGCCGTTTGAGGATTCGGTGGGTGAGGTGGTAGTGGAGCATCAAGAATTACAGCCAGTATCAGACGGCGTAAGGAAGATGAGCGACGCCTCGCCAAAAAGGCGGCCCAACAGACCAAAGAGATCGCCCGTCTTCAAGAGGTGGTGGATCGCTGCGCCAAAGCCACCAAGGCAGCGATGCCCACAACATGGAAAAAGCGAATCGCTCGCCTCGCGCTGACAAAGTGACCGCCCCGCAACACAACAAGCATTTGAGGTGCGGTTCCCGGATCCGCCGCCGTGTGGACGCACCAGGGTGACCGCTGAGCATCTCTGGTAAGGGGTATGGCGGACCACCGGTATTTGAGCGTGATGTGGTTTTGATCTCGCCGCGGGGAGCGCCTGCTCGTCCTGGCTTAAACGGTGCCGGCAAAACCTCGTTGCTACGGATTTTGGCGGGGAGACCACTGCGGATCTCGGAGATTTCTCTTTGGCCATCAGGTCACTTCCGGCTACTACGCCCAAGAGCACGACAATCCAATGTGTATGCCACCTTTGATTGACAACATGCGCATTGCGGTGCCGCCTTCGATCAATCTCAGTGAAACCCAGTTACGCGGCTTGCCTGGCATGTTCGGCCTGACCGGGGACAAGGCCTTTCAAGAGGCCGGCACATTGTCGGCGGGGAGAAACCAAACTGCACTTGCGATGCTGATGGTGGGTCGCAATAACCTGCTGCTCCTTGACGAACCACACCCAGATCCTGGCCGTGCACCGCGCAGCCGAAGCCCTCAGCGCATGGCCATGTGGGCAATCATTTTACAGTCACGACTCAGAGTTCAGTGGAAGGTCTGCACCCACCAAGGTCTTGCAAATGCCTGACGGTGCCGTGGATTACTTCAGTCCGGATTGGCTGGAGTTAGTCAGTTCGCCTGAAACTGGCCTGTGGGCTACGGTCCGAGCATGACCGGATATTTCTGCAGGTAGCCCCAATGACGGCACGGTAGTATGCAGGACCGCAGAAGCCGCCCATGGTTTCATGCCGATGGGTTCGCAATGCCTTGGGCCCCACAGATCTTTGGCCATGACGCTGACCTTGCTGGCCTTGATCAAGGTGAGGTACCCGAGATTGAACTCGGTACTTCGGTGCCCACCCCATCCGTGCCATCCGGATGATGCTTGCCCAGCAATGTCTGACGGTAAACGTGCTGCTTCGGCGGGCCGATTGTGTTTGGGGATTGCGGAGGCTCAGGTCACTGAGGATCTGCTGGTGGAAGGGGATCTGTTTAACGCACTGTTGAGCGACCCCCAAGGCCGCGCTGCGATGGCCCAGTTCCTCACCTCAGGCGGCCAGACCCCTGAAGGGGAGCGACGCCTAGGAGAGTTGGCTGGAAAATTAGCTGGAGAGCTCGCTGAATCCGGTTGACGGTTGAAGGTCTGCTCAGGGTCCAAGAAGCGCTAACGGAACCACTCCGATGCCGTCGGGGCGACGGTAAGCGAATCGTCCGGTGGTAAGAACGATGGCATCGATCAGGTCATCGCCAATCTTTTTTGAGAGCCAGCGGAGATGCTCGACATCTGAGTCCTCCACGGTCTCTGAAAGTTTGACCTCGACGGCGAGGATGCGGCCACCATCGCCCTCGACGATGAGATCCACCTCGCGTTCTCCGGCACGAGTGCGGAAATGAGATACCTGAGCAGAGGCCGGCTGAGCAAAGACCCGCAGGCTGAGCGTGGCAAGTGACTCAAAGAGTGCGCCGAGGAACGCGCCGTCGCGTGCGATGGCCGTCGGCCCCTTGCCGTCAAGGAGGGTGGAGGCATTAACCCCGAGGAGCCGAGCCGCAAGCGCTGGATCTGTGAGGTGATGCTTTGGGGATTGAACCATTCGGCTGAGGTGATTGCGAGAGGGAAGCCACGCCGGGAGTGGCTCAAGAATCCACAGCCTTTCCAGAGCCTCTCGATAGGGGATAGTTGTGGTTTTGGCAGGCTTGTTATCGATACCAGCAGTGGCTGCATCTCGAATCCGCTCGTATGAGGCCGTGGTCCCGGTCGCCGCTGCGTAGGCACTCAACCACCGGCGGAGCGTGCTCGGGTGGCGCACTTCGACGCCAATCTCGGGGAGGTCAGCGTCAACGATGCGCGAGATGTAGCCATCAAGAAAGCGCCGTTGAAGGCGGGGTGTGTCCACTTGCATTCCGGGAAATCCGCCCGTCACAATTTCGGTGACGTAGTCCTCGAGGCCGATCGACGTGGAACCCTCGAGCTCACCGCGTCCGCCGTTGAGGAGCTGTTCAAGAGAGACGGTTGGCGATTCCGTGCCGCGTTCGCACAAAGTGAGCGGACGCATTCGCAGACTGACGATCCGGCCAGCCCCTGAGTGAGTGGCCCGTTGTGACGGAGTCGCTGATCCAGTGAGGAGGAATCTCCCGGGTCTGCGATCGTCATCGATGGAGCGTCGGATCGCATCCCAAGATGGTTCATATCGTTGCCACTCGTCGACAAGAATCGGTTCATCCCCGCCCAGGATGCGGGAGTGGCCGGCTCGCACCACTTCAAGGGTTGTCGGATCATCAAGGCGATAAACGGTGCGCGCCCGTTGCAGTGCAGTGGCTGTTTTGCCGACACCTTTAGGCCCTTCCAAACTGATGGCGGGGAGCCCAGAAAGCATGTCGTCGAGTTCGGTGTCCACCACGCGGCGGCGGTAGTGGTCTATTTCGTGGGCTACCATGGACCCCTACGCTACCATTTGCCGGACCCCTGCGCTACCGTTTGCCGGAGCGCTACGCTACCGTTTGCCGGAAAATCAGCTGAGGCTGACCCGGGTGGCAGCGACCTCAGCTTTGACCATTTCAAAGAAGTCATTGCCCTTATCGTCCACCACGATGAAGGCCGGGAAGTCCACCACATCGATCTTCCACACCGCTTCCATGCCGAGTTCGGGATATTCGAGCACCTCGACATGGGTGATGTTGTCAAGGGCCAGACGGGCAGCCGGCCCGCCGATGGAACCGAGGTAGAACCCGCCGTGGGTCTGACAGGCTTTGGTCACCTGCGGGGAACGATTCCCTTTGGCCAACATCACCAAACTGCCTCCGGCTGCTTGGAACTCCTCCACGTAGGCATCCATGCGGCCAGCCGTGGTGGGACCAAAAGACCCTGATGCATAACCCTCGGGAGTTTTGGCGGGACCGGCGTAATAGACGCACATCTCGCGCAGGTATTCAGGCATCGGTTCGCCGGCGTCAAGGCGTTCTTTGATTTTGGCGTGGGCGATGTCTCGAGCTACCACCATCGGGCCGGTCAACATCACCCGGGTCCGTACTGGATAGGTAGACAACTGCGCTCGGATCTCTGACATCGGTCGTGTGAGATCGATGTGCACCACCTCGGTGTCATCGAGATCGGCCTCGGTGACCTCAGGCAGGAACTGTGCTGGGTCGTGTTCGAGCTGTTCGAGGAACACGCCGTCTGCGGTGATTTTGCCCAGGGCTTGGCGGTCAGCGGAACATGACACAGCCATCGCCACCGGACAGGAGGCCCCGTGCCGTGGGAGGCGGATCACGCGGACGTCGTGACAGAAGTATTTGCCGCCGAACTGGGCGCCGATCCCGGTGGTCTGGGCGAGGTGCAGCACCTTGGCCTCCAGATCAAGGTCACGGAAACCATGGCCGAGCTTGGATCCTTCGGTGGGGAGCGCATCGAGGTAGCGGGCCGAAGCCAGTTTCGCGGTCTCCACGGCCATCTCGGCGGAGGTTCCACCGATCACGACGGCGAGGTGATAGGGCGGACAGGCTGAGGTGCCGAGCGATTGCAACTTCTCGAACAGCCAGGGCAGAAGCTTGGCTTCGGTGAGCAGCGCCTTGGTTTCTTGGAACAGGTAGCTCTTATTGGCTGAGCCGCCGCCTTTGGCCATGAACAAAAACTTGTAGGCATCACCGTCAGTGGCGGCGATTTTGATTTCGGCAGGCAGGTTGGTGCCGGTGTTGACCTCGGTGTACATGTCGAGGGGTGCCATCTGGCTATAGCGCAGGTTGCTGGTCAGATAGGTCTGTTGCACCCCGGTCGCGATCGCTAATTCATCTCCGCCACCGGTCCAGATGCGCTGGCCTTTTTTGGCTTTGATGATCGCGGTACCGGTGTCTTGGCACATCGGCAAAATCCCGCCCGCCGAGATCGCCGCGTTCTTTAACAAGTCGGTGGCCACAAACCGGTCATTGGGCGAGGCTTCGGGGTCATCGAGGATGTTGCGCAACTGCTGCAGGTGACTGGTGCGCAGATAGTGCGCAATCTCAAACATCGCCGTGGCTGTCAGTGCAGTGATCGCAGCCGGCTCCACCCTGACGAACTCGCCCAATGGTGTCTCCACGCGCGAGACCCCTTCGGTGGTCAGCAGTCGATACTGCGTGGTGTCGGGGCCGAGGGGAAGGATCTCGGTGAAGTCGATATCGGGAGCGTCAGCCATACCGGGAACCCTATGCCTCCCGGGTTGATCAGGTGAATTCTTCGATCAACAGAGCGATCGAACTGAGTGCGCACACGGTGAGCACTGCTGGTCGGATCGATTCGGGTCGGATCCGTTTCGCAAACACCTGAGCCAGACCGAACCCGATCGCTACAGCAGGTAACAACAATGCACCGAGTTGGACTTGTCGGGTGCCGATCGCCCCGGACACTGCGAGGCCGATGATCGACATGCAGGCCCCGATCAAGAAAAAGGCCGAGACCGTGGACCGCATCACCGCTGGGTCAGCATGCTGATAGGTCATGGCCATCGGTGGCCCTCCCACCCCGGTGCTGGTACCCATAAATCCCGAGACTAAGCCGGCCGTAAAGAGCGTGCGGGGGGCAGTGGTGAAGCGAACCCTTGTCATCGATAAGGCCACGGAGGCGAGCACGGTGGATCCAACGAGAACAACAAGGAATCGTTCACTTGCGATTGCGATCGCCCATGCGCCGAGAATCACCCCGGGGAGGCGACCGATCAATGCGAGACCCACCCCGCGGTAATCGATACCGGAGCGTTCACGCGCCGCAATCGCGAAGGTCATCGGCAAAATCACAATCAGGATCGCTCCGGGAACAAATGCCCGGTCCGCAAGGGTGAGTAGTGGCCCAGCCAACATGCCGAGACCGATCCCGAGGGTGCTTTGGACCATCGACCCAAACACCACCGCCGCCATCGCGATCATCAATAACCCGGTCGGAATATCAAGAATTGTTGCGGGCAGGTTCATGACGCGGTCCTCGGATCGAGCGGCCAATGATGCTTCGGGTAGCGCCCCGCCATTTCCTTGCGGACCTCGGCCCAACTGCCGGACCAAAAGCCGGGCAGATCAGCAGTGATCTGGACCGGACGATCCGCCGGTGACAGCAGATGAATGCTGATCGGGACGCCCGCCACTACCGGATGGGTGGTCACCCCGAAGAGGTCTTGGACGCGGGCTCGCAGATGCGGCGGTTCAGTGGAGTAGTCAATCGGTGCTGATCGTCGCCCGAGATTCCAGGTAGCGGGAGCGAGGTCATCAAGTTCGGCGCCGACTTCCCAGGGTAAACCCGAACGCAGAACCATCACGAGATCAACAGATTCGATTTCGCTGCGGCGAGTGATACCGATCAGGTACGGGGCGAGCCAGTTTTCTAGATCTTTGAGCAATGCTGGCATTGACCAGTCCGGCCAGGGATCGCCCACATGCCGATGCATGAACTCCACTCGGGCCCGCAGGCTGAGTGCCGCTTCGCTCCAATCAAGCGCCGCACCACCGGTGGATCGGATCCGTTGCAGCCAGCGTTCGGTGACGGCCTCGCTCGGGGCAGGGGGACCCTGCCGGGTGCCGAGGCGCATCGATCCGAGGCGGCGCTCGGTTTGTTCCACGAGGTCGTCAAGGTCACGGTCCCAGGTCAGCGTGCGGGTCACGTCGATCTGATCGCCGAAGCGGGCGATCACTTCATCCACGCTGATCGCTGCTGCGAGTCGGATCCGGGCTCGATCCCGTTTACCGTCCAGAGTGGCCGCCACGATGAACTCCTCGGTGGCGAGCGGATCGGTGTCGTCCATCATCGCTGCAGACCCGGTGCGCATCTGAAACTGTCCGGGTCGGCGTCGGGCTGCGAGCCGGTCCGGGTAGGCCTCAAGCAGCACCGACCCGGCCTGCTCCGGGTTCACATCGGAGAGGTCAAAAGAGATCCGTGCCCGTTGGGCGATCTCTTGGGCCTGGCGCATAAGGCGCGCTGCGAGACCGGTGTCCATGCCCTCATGGCGCAGACCGTGGGCGAGGATCTGGAGCCGTAGCCCAAGGTCACTTGAGGGGTGTGATGTGCTGCGCAACAGGTCGCGTTCCTCGATGATTGCCGCCATGACGCAGGCCAAGGATCCGGGGTGCGCAGCGATCATCCGGGCGAGCCGGGGATGCACGGGCAGACCGAGCATCTCTTCGCCGATCGGGCTCAACTGTAAACCGGGCCCGGGCATCAGCGCGCCGAGGTCTCCTAAGAGGTCTCTTGCGGCGCGCACCGCTTTGGCTGGTGGTGGATCAATCCAGGTCAAGTCTTCGATCGATGTTCCCCAGGCAGCGATCTCCAGCATCAGGCCTGCCAGATCGGTTTCGGTGATCTCGGGGCTCGGATAGGCACTGCGGCTGCCGTGTTCGATTTTGGACCACAACCGGTAGCAGGATCCGGGCGCCACACGGCCGGCCCGCCCGGCGCGTTGTTCGGCAGAAGACCGCGAGGTGGTCACCGTGGTCAAACGGCTCATCCCGGTCCCGGTGTCGAATCTCGGCGCCCGCGCCAGACCCGAATCCACGACGATCCGCACCCCTTCTACGGTAAGGGAGGTTTCGGCGATATCGGTGGCGAGGACCACCCGGCGCCGACCCGGCGCTGATCCTTCCAGCGCCTGATCTTGTTCGGCGAGGCTGAGCGCCCCTGCCAGACCGAAGACGTCCACGTTGTCGGGAAGTACCTGGCGCAGAAGTTCTTGCACCCTGCGGATCTCACCGATCCCGGGGAGAAACACCAAGAGGTCGCCGCCGTCGGGTCCGGAATCACGCAAGGCCGTTTGCACCGCAGCCACGACCGCCGGCTCGAGGCGCTGATTGCGTTGACGTGGGAGCCAGTTCATTTCCACGGGGTGGCTTCGACCCTCGCTGATCAGCACCGGAGCCGCCACACCCTCAACAGCCAAGATCTCGGGGAGACGTTTGTGATCAGCAGTGGCGGACATGGCGATGATGCGCAGGTCTGGTCGCAGTGCAGCGGCGGCATCGAGGGTGAATGCCAAACCCAGATCGGTGGGCAGGTTGCGTTCGTGGATCTCATCAAAGATCACCGCCGCGATGCCGGTGAGAGCCGGATCATTTTGGATCCGGCGGGTCAGCACCCCTTCGGTGACTACTTCGATTTCGGTGTCAGGTCCGATCCGGCGTTCCTCACGGGTCTGATAGCCAACGATGCCACCGACCTGATCGCCAAGGAGTTCAGCCATCCGACGTGCAGCGGCCCGGGTGGCGAGACGGCGCGGCTCGAGCATCACAATCCGCCCGCCGTTACGCCATGGTGCACTTCGTAAGGCGAGCGGTACCAGAGTGGTTTTACCGGCTCCCGGAGGGGCGATGATCACCGCTCGGGGATGGTGGATCAAACTGGCCGTGATCTGATCAAGGATCTGATCGATCGGCAGTTCAGGCACAGAGCGAGATACAGATCAGCCGAGGGCGGGAGAACCGTGGAATGATCCAGGGTCACCCGAGCTGGGAATGGTGGGCGGGATCCAACTGGTGGCCTCTGCGATCTGGCTGGCCACGTCACGCCATTCGGCAGGAACCCAGCCCTCGGCTTTTGCTGCCAGGGACCCATCCACCCGCACAAACACGAAAGCGGGTAGCGCCTCGAGTTCATAGGCCTTAACAAAGGCACGATCCGGATCACAAAAGGTCAAGAACTGCTGGGCGTAGGGCCCTAAGAAGGCCGCAGTGTCATCCTCATCGGCGGTGACGAGCAGGTTCACTCGGGCGTCACAGCCGCGCAAAGCCTCGAGAATCTTGGTGGCCGTCTTGAGGATCCACGAGCTCTCGTTGGTGTAGGGATCGAGCACCACGGTGGCCAGATGGAAGGTGGTTAGCCATTCGGCCAGCGGCCTTTTTTGGGCGCCGAGCGGGGAGAGCACCAGGTCAGAAACTGAGTTTGCAGCCACGAGAGGTGATGGTAGCGAGATCTTGGGCATTCGGCCCAACACCGATCCTGAGCAGCAAGTAGGTTCATGGCATGCACCCGATCGAACATCTGCGTTATATCGCACGTGCTCGCGGGGCGGACCCGCGTGATCTGGTCCGTGAGACGGCCTACGCACTCGAGGCTTTGCACTGCGGCCCGGCCGAGAAGTTGGTGGCCTGCCGGCGGATTTTGGAACGACACGCCGATTGCGCACCGTTGTGGTGGCTGTGTTCTCACCTGGTCTGCGGTCATGACGATGCCGCCGATCTGATCGATGCGGACACCACCGATCGCCTACTCGCTGATGCCCTCGCAGCCGAGGCAAAGGTGCTCACCTTGGCCGGTGGCGCCACGGTGGCGGCCGGGCTTGGCCGACGCGGCGACCTGCAGGTGTTTGTCACCGATTCGCGTCATTACGGATCGGCCACCATTCAGTATCTGGAACGCCGTGATGTGCC
Source organism: Ilumatobacteraceae bacterium (assembly GCA_018401375.1). GTDB lineage: Bacteria > Actinomycetota > Acidimicrobiia > Acidimicrobiales > Ilumatobacteraceae > M30B72. The sequence goes on from JAGYKR010000001.1 coordinate 278,349, forward strand.
CTGTGAACCAGTCCAACCTGAAGCGATCGCCGGCGCATTGAGCGAGGTGGATCTTGTGGTCATCGAAGCTGATGCGATCTCGCCCACCCGGGCCATCACCCGGATTGGGGGTCAGGTGTTGGCGATCGTCGCTCAGGCCGTTGGTGTACCGGTGTGGCTGGTGGCCCCGACCGGCACCGGTTTGGCCGATCAGGTGCTGACCGCGATCAATAGCCATTTGCGTGCTGAGGGTGTGGCGAGTTGGGATCTTGATCACGAAATCTGCGACCTGAGCCTGTTTGATCGGGTGATCGCAGGTGGGGTGATCGCCCCGTTCGCTCCCGAACTCATCAGCCGCTAATGACGTGCTGGTCACAGGCGCTGATCTCCTTGGCAGGTCCATGACTCCGCATGATGATGAGTGGACGACAAATGCTGTACCACTGAGGCGTGGTACGGTGCTGGTTGTGGATGACTTGGCGGCCCTCGACGAACTCAACCGGCTCCTTGACGCGGAGGATACGGAGACCGTAAATACCTCCATGCGGCTGTCGGTCTCCTTGCGTGATGCTGCCGCGCTCGCTGTGGAGCACTTCAGCGCTGCTCCGTCAGCGACCTCGATGGCGGCCGCTGCGCTGCGTCGGAGCCTCGAGACCCTCGCCATGGAGATGGCGCTGCACCTTCACTACCGCGAGCACCCCGAAGCTCGGCCGAGCCTGGCCGAGATTGCCCACGCCCTCGCCGTTCAAGACGGCTCTGCGCTCGCGGAGCGGCCCGACCTGCTCGCCGCCGCGGCGTCTGCCGTAGTCAAACGACGCCCCACCGCTGACGCCGATGACGTGCTGTTGTGGGCAGAAGCACAACTCGCGGTGTCTGTGTGAGGGCGGTGGTCCTTGACAACGAGGCCATTCAAGCTCTCACGGACTCAACACACGCAAAGCACCGCACCGTTGTCGCTCATCTCGCTGGCGCAGTTTCGCGCCGCCGTCGCGGAACCGTCGTGGACGCCGTCGTGCCGACCACCGTGCGTGTTGAGGCCGGCTGGGACCGCAGTACGCCGGGGGCAGCGGCCATCAACCGCTTCCGTGTCCGCGACCACGTCCTTGACGCACCGGTAGCGAACCTGGCTGCGAGTATCCAGGAGCGCTGCGGCCTCGGATCCGCTGACGCCCACATCGGCGCATTGGTGAGGTCCGTTTCATCTGGTGACGTTGTCGTGCTCACCAGCGATCCCACCGACATCGCCTTGGTGTGCGCGCCGAGGACGCCCCGGATCGTTCGGATTTAAAGACAACCATTCGAGGCGCCGTCTCAGGACCCCAGGCCACTGCGCGTCTTGCCGGCCTGATGGCGTGCCGATCACATGCCCTGATGGGCGGGCGGGTAGCCGGTGATCTCTTCGATGGCCGCTTCGGCTTCAGCGAGACGGGGTTCCATCACATAGATCCGGGCCATCGGCTCACGGGCCCCAAACCGGTAGTGCGAGGTGTGATCCTCAGACATCACTGACGGGATTTCGCGTTCCCACAGTTCATGCAAAACGAGTTGGGCCTGCCACAGCGGCAGCCAGGCCGCCTCGGCGGAGCGCTCAGGATCCGGTGGGCGTGGCTCATGTTTTCCGAAGATCCAGTGCCATAACCCCATGGCCACTGATTCTGACACGGTCTGGCGCGTATCGTGTGTCCATGTCCGTTGAATCCGGTTCCGCCGATCGGTTGTTCATCACCGGTGGCACGCTCGTGTCGGGTGAGGGACGCATGCTCGCTGATGTGTTGTGTGAGGCCGGTCGGATCACCGCCATCTTGGCCCCCGGCCACGCTGATGCCCTCGGTGTAACGGCTGGCCAGGTGATCGACGCGACGGGTAGATATGTGATTCCCGGGGGCGTGGACGTGCACACCCATATGGAGGTGCCCTTTGGTGACACCACCTCCTCAGACACGTTTACCACCGGGACCATCGCTGCGGCCTGGGGTGGGACCACCACCATCGTGGACTTTTCCTGCCAACGCAAAGGAGAGGATCTGCGCGATTCCCTTGAGACCTGGCATGCCAAAGCCGCCGGGCACTGTGCGATCGATTACGGATTCCATCAAATCATCGGCGATGTGGACGAGACATCCTTGGCGGCGATGCGCCATCTCGTGGACCATGAGGGAATCACGAGTTTCAAGTTGTTCATGGCCTATCCGGATGTCTATTACTCCGATGACGGCCAGATTCTGCGGGCCATGCAGACCGCCGGGGATCTCGGGGCGATGGTGATGATGCACGCCGAAAACGGGATCGCGATCGATGTTCTGATCGCCCAATCCCTTGCTCGCGGTGACACCGCACCGCGGTTTCATTCACTGACCCGGCCGTCAATTTTGGAAGGTGAGGCCACCCATCGGGCGATCGCCCTCGCCAAGGTGGCCGGCAACGTGCCGCTCTACATCGTGCACATGTCGGCTTCGGAGGCCCTCGCCGAGGTGGCGGAGGCCCGTCATGACGGCTTCAACGTGTTCGCCGAGACCTGCCCGCAGTATCTGTATTTGAGCCTTGAGGAACATCTCTCCCAACCCGGATTTGAGGGTGCCAAGTGGGTGGCTTCTCCACCGTTGCGGTCACACCATGAACATCACCACCGCGATCTGTGGCGGGGGTTGAAACTCAACGAACTCGCTGTGGTCTCCACCGATCACTGCCCGTTTTGTCTGAGGGATCAAAAAGAGGCCGGACTTAATGATTTCTCGGCGATCCCGAACGGGATCGGTGGTGTGGAGCATCGGATGGAACTGATGTATCAAGGGGTGGTGGATGGGCATATCTCTCTGGAACGCTGGGTGGAGACCTGCTGCACCACCCCCGCGAAACTGTTTGGGCTCTATCCGACCAAAGGCACGCTGTCTGTCGGATCTGACGCGGACATCGTGATCTGGGATCCAGTCGGTCGCACACGGATCGGGATTGATCACAAGCACCATATGAACATGGATTACTCGGCCTATGAAGGCATGGATCTGTCGGGTCGAGTGGAGACCGTGATCAGCCGCGGACAGATCATCATCGATAATGATCAGTTTCTCGGTCGGGTTGGTCACGGTCATTATCTGCCCCGGACGCTGTCGAATTATCTGTACTGAAAGATGAGCATCATGAACCGAATCGGACATTGGATTGACGGCCGCCATGTGGCGGGCACCTCGGGTCGCACTGCGTCGGTCTATGACCCCGCCCGTGGAGTGGTTTCGGGCGAAGTGGATCTGGCCACCATCGAAGAGGTGAACCATGCCGTCGCGACAGCACAGGCGGCCTTCCCGGCCTGGCGGGCCACGCCACTGGCTCGGCGCGCCGAGATCATGTTCACCTTGCGCGAAATGCTCAATGCTCGCCGCCTCGAGATCGCTGAAGCAGTGTCTGCTGAGCACGGCAAAGTGGTGTCGGATGCAATGGGCGAGGTGGCCCGAGGTCTCGAGAACGTGGAGTTTGCCTGCGGGATCCCACAACTCTTAAAGGGAGGCTTCTCTGAGCAGGTAGCCAGTGGAGTGGATGTGTGGTCGATTCGTCAACCGCTCGGCGTGGTGGCCGGGATCACCCCGTTTAACTTCCCGGCCATGGTGCCGATGTGGATGCTCGCTAACGCCTTAGCTTGCGGAAACACCTTCGTGTTGAAACCTTCGGAAAAGGACCCATCGGTGAGTTTGTTACTCGCTGAGATCATTGCGGCCGCCGGGGTGCCGGCCGGGGTGTTTAACGTCATCCAAGGTGACGCCGTAGCCGTTAACGCAATCCTTGAGCATCGCGACATCGCGGCGGTGTCATTTGTCGGGTCCACACCGGTGGCCAAGTACATCTATGAGACCGGCACCCGGCACAACAAGCGGGTGCAGGCCCTCGGCGGGGCGAAGAATCACATGTTGGTGCTCGCCGATGCCGATCTCGATATGGCGGCCGATGCGGCCATCTCGGCCGGTTACGGTTCGGCGGGAGAGCGGTGTATGGCGATCTCGGTGGTGCTCGCCGCTGAAGCGATCGCCGATGATCTTGTGGCGCGAATCGCTGAGCGGATCCCTTCGATCACCATCGGTATCGGTAGTGATCCGGCTGCGCAGATGGGTCCGCTGATCACATCTGAACATCGCGCCCGCGTGGCCAGTTATGTGGCCGGTGCCGCAGAAGATGGGGCCGAAGTGGTGGTGGACGGCCGGGCCAGCCACGGACTTCCCACCGAAGGGTTTTTCTTGGGTGCCTCGCTGATTGACAAGGTGCGTCCCGGGATGGCCTGTTATGACGACGAGATCTTTGGGCCGGTGCTGAGCGTGGTGCGGGTAGCCGGGTATGCCGAAGGTGTGGAGATGATCAACGCCAATCCGTACGGCAACGGCACGGCACTGTTTACCCGCGATGGCGGTGCAGCTCGACAGTTTGGCTTTGACGTAGAAGTGGGCATGGTCGGGATCAACGTGCCGATCCCGGTGCCGGTGAGCTACTACTCCTTTGGCGGGTGGAAGGCCAGCCTGTTTGGCGACACCCACATGTACGGACCCGAAGGCATCAACTTTTACACCCGCGGCAAAGTCGTTACCTCACGGTGGCCTGACCCGGCCCAGTCAGTGATCGATCTCGGGTTCCCCCAAAACCGCTAGTCGTTTAACTCCCGGTGTAATACCCGTCCGCCACTGCGAGGGCCTCATCGATAATCGCGAGACCTTCGAGGGCATCGGCCTCAGAGATCACGATCGGCGGGACCACATGGATCCGGTTCGCGCCCATAAACGGCCACAGTCCGCGCTCTTTTAACGCTGCACCGAGAGCGTTCATCGGCGCGTTATCGGCACCTTGAGCGTTAAACGGCACCAGTGGTGCGTGGGTAGCACGGTCGGTGACGAGCTCGATCGCCCAGAACACGCCGAGCCCGCGGACCTCACCTACGCTTGGATGCTTGGCGGCGATCTCGGCCAACTTGGGTCCGATCACATCGGTACCGAGCCAGCGGGCGTGCTCAATAATCCCGTCGCGTTCAAAGATGTTCATTGAGGCCACCGCTGATGCGCAGGCCAATGGGTGACCGGAATAGGTGAGACCTCCGGGATACGCCCTCTCGGCGAAGGTGTCAGCGATCTTTTGGCTGATCACCACACCGCCGAGCGGCAGGTAGCCCGAGTTGACTCCCTTCGCGAAGCAGATCAGATCCGGGGTGACACCCCAATGATCGATCGCGAACCATTCCCCGCATCTCCCAAATCCGGCCATCACTTCATCGGCGATCAGCATGATCCCGTGGCGGTCACAGAGTTCACGCACCCCGGCCAGATAGCCGGGTGGGGGGACCAAAATGCCGTTGGTGCCCACCACTGATTCGAGCATGATCGCCGCCACGTTGTGGGCCCCTTCCACCATCAAGGTGTCAGCGAGATGCGCGAGGGCCCGCTCAGTTTCTTGTTCGGGACTGTCCGAATGAAATGGTGAGCGATACGGGTACGGACCCCAAAACTTGACGGCCCCCGAGGTGCCTGGCTCTGATCCCCACCGCCGGGGTTCGCCGGTGTAGGTGATCGCACCAGCGGTGGCCCCGTGATAGCTGCGATAGGCAGTGAGCACCTTGTGGCGGCCGGTGTGGATGCGGGCCATCCGTACTGCGTTCTCCACCGCCTCGGCCCCACCATTAGTGAAGAACACCATGTTTAAGTCCCCGGGCGCATGAGACGCGATCAGTCGGGCGGCTTCTGAGCGCATGTCGTTCGCAAACATCGGACCAACGGTGCACAGCCGATCGGCCTGCTCTTTGATCGCCGCGATCATCTCGGGATGCTGATGACCGATGTTGACATTCACCAGCATCGAGGAGAAGTCCAGGTACTTCCGACCGCTCTCATCCCAAAACCGTGACCCTTCGGCTCCAGCGATTACCACGGGGCTGATCATCTTTTGTGCTGACCACGAGTGGAACACGTGGGTGCGGTCGTTGGTGTAGGCAGTGCTCATCTCCGAATCGTAGACATTGAGAGCGGCTACGGTGAGAGCCATGGGAGAAATGGTGACCTTTGCAAGTAATGGTGGAACCGCGAGTGGATATCTCGCCCTGCCGGCCTCGGGGACCGGGCCGGGGGTGATCGTGATCCAAGAATGGTGGGGTCTCGTGCCTCACATCATTGAGGTGGCTGACCGATTGGCAGCAACCGGCTTTGTGGCTCTCGCCCCGGATCTGTACCACGGTGAGTCCTCCACTGAGCCTGATGGGGCCGGCAAGTTGATGATGGGTCTGAATGTCGGTCAAGCCGCCAAAGACATGTCGGGGGCAGTGGACTATGTGATCGAAAACACCGGCCGCACCAAAGTGGGTGTGGTCGGGTTTTGTATGGGAGGCGGTTTGGCTCTGGTGCTCGCTTGTCATCGCCCTGATGCTGTGGCGGTGGCTGCGCCTTATTACGGGGTGATTCCGTGGCCGACCGCGCAGCCTGACTGGTCACAGTTGTCTGCTGTCGTGGTGGGCGAATATGCCGAACACGATGATTTCGCGTCACCTGAGGCCACCCGGGCCCTTGAGTCACAGTTGCGTGATCTCGGCAAAGACGTGACCATGCACATCCACCCGGGCACTCAGCACGCGTTCTATAACGACACTCGACCCGATGTGTATGACGCGGATGCCTCCAAGGTGGCGTGGATGCGCACCATGAACGCGTTCGCTGCCAACCTGTGATGCCGGCGCCCTTTGAGGCATACCTGTTTGATGCCGGTGGGGTCCTCGTCTTACCGGATCCGACAGTGCTCGGCCCGTTACTTTCCCCTTATGGCGGATCAGTAGATGCCGAACATCATCGCCGGGCCCATTACGCCGGGATGGCCGCTAAGGCGGCAGTAGAGGCCGATGAACGCACCTGGCATCACTATGACGGTGCCTATGTGCACCATCTCGGTGTGGATGAATCCGATCACGGCGAAGCAGCGATGCTGCTCGGTCGGACCCGGAGTCCGCATCTATGGCGCTACCCGATCCATGAATCGGTGAGCGCACTGTCTGCGTTTGAGGCGGCGGGCATCCCGATCGGGGTGGTCTCTAATGCGAGTGGGCAGATTGAAGCCACGCTCACCCGCGCCCGGATCTGCCAAGTGGGGCCAGGCCCCGGGGCCGAAGTGTTGTGCATCGTGGATTCTGAAGTGGTGGGTGTCGCTAAGCCGGATCCGTTGATCTTCGAGTTCGCGCTGCGGCACCTCGGATCGATCCCACGGCACCGGATTGCCTACATCGGTGATTCGATGACCATGGATGTGGCCGGTTCACGGGCCGCTGGGCTCACACCGATCCTGATCGACCCGTTCGATGACCACGCAGCGGCCGATGTCCAACGCATCGCGTCATTGCACGACCTGCTCATCTGATGCTATGATTAGGTCATACTATGATTTGCTCATAGTATTGCTCGCCCTTAGTGGCTATGGTCCATTGCGGAGATGGGCTTCATTGTGGAGATGGGAGGTGGTGCGGTGTATCGCGAAGTTGTCGCTAATTTCCTTGACACATCGGTTCAGCGTCCGCTCCTTGGTCTCGTCTACGGCCGGCGGCGCATAGGTAAATCCACTCTGCTAGTCACGGAGACTGAGCGGCGTAAGGGTTTCTACTTTGAAGCGACACGGGTCGCATCTCGTGTTCAACTTGACAGGCTCGGCGACCAACTTGGTGACCACCTTGGTGTCGGGCGGCTTTCGTTTGAGTCGTGGGAGGATGCGTTGAACTCGCTGATGGCTCTCGGTTCGAAAGCGCCGATTCCCGTGGTCATCGATGAGTTCGGATACGTGCTTGAAGCAGATCGCTCGATCGACTCCTCAATTGCCGCTGCCTTTGGGCCGGGTGCTCAACGCACTATGACCCGACACAGAGGGAATAGTCAGAGCCGCTTGATCCTGTGCGGATCGGCGATCTCGGTCATGCGGGGCCTGACAATCGGTGAGGCACCACTGCGAGGTCGAGCGGGCATGGAACTGATCATGTACGCCGATGACTTTCGGGCTGCCACTCTCCATCTTCGCGATCCAGACGACCTGCGTACGGCGGTGCAGGTGTTTGCGGTCATCGGGGGAGTGGTGGGTTACGCAACCGAAATGGTCAACTTTGACCTGCCTAAAAACAGTAAGGACATCGATCGCTGGATCGTTCAGCGGATCCTTTCTCCCGGCGCAACAATGCGCAATGAGGCCGTTGCCCTTCTCGCTGAAGACCCGGTGATGTCGGGTTCGGGGGCGCTACTCCTCAACAGCATCCTCACTGCGATAGGGAACGGGTCGGTCAGTGCCGGTGCAATCTCCAAGAGAGTGGGCAAGCCTGTCTCCAACCTTTCAGCGGCCCTCAATCGGCTCGTGGAGGCAGGGTTCGTGATCCGCATGGAGGACCCGATTCGCGAACAGCGACCGTTGTACATGCTTGATGATCCCTTTTTGCAGTTCCACTTTGCCGTCCTGCATCCTCACGGGGCGCTATTGCGTGACCGACCGCCAGCAGAGGTGTGGAGGACACGACTCCGAGCAATTTTTGACTCGCAGGTGCGCGGCCCCGTGTTTGAGGCGATGGCCCTGACCTGGGCACGGCGGTTCTCTTCTGCGGAAACCTTGCGACCCGACTGCCACATCGGCCCGTCCAGCGTGACCATTGGCGGTGTTGAACATCAACTTGACCTCGTGGCTGCTGCCCCGGGGCAGATTCCGATGGAACGGAAAATCGAAGCAATAGGCGAAGCCAAAGCCGGCCAAAGGCTCGAACTCCGTCATCTCCAGCATCTGGAACGGGCACGCGTTGGGTTCGGCCCCCGGGCGGCGGATGCGAAACTCCTGCTCTTTGGAACAGATATTGACTCGCGGCTCTCAGTGGTTGCGGAGCAGCGCTCTGACGTAGAGATCATCGACCTCAATCGTCTCTATCACGGGGACTAATAGGGGTCTTTTCAGGTGTGGCGTGGCCGTCGTGTCAGTGTGAGGATGCCGCCGAGTGCAAGGCCGAATAGGGCCCAGGTGAGTAGGCGGTTCGGGTTGGTGCAGGGTGTGATCTCCGGCGGTGATGTCTTGTCCGATGGGGAGCAGTCCGTCGAAGCTGCCGTCAGGTTGTACGAGTAGGGCGCCGAGATAGGTTGGTGTGGAGAGCAGTCAGACGTCTACTTCGGTGCCGAGGAGGCTCATCACGAAATCCTCGCCTCGGACTTGTAGCGCAGTGTCGTCGACGATTTCGATGACTACTTGAGCAGGTCGACCGTCCACTAGTAGCAGTGATTCACCGGCCCGCAGGGCGGGTAGCGGGCCTTCAGGTCTCGGCACAGGGACTGGCTGAGGCGTCCTTCAAGGAAGACGCATAGTTGTCTGAGCGCCTGATCACTCAACGGCGAGGACTTTCCAGATCCTGTAACAGTGCGTCGAGGAGATCAGGCTGCGCAGTAGGTGATTGAACGAGAGTGATGCTTGTGCCGAGCGCAGCAAGTACCCGTAAGGCGATACCAACCTCGCCATGAGGATTTCCCCGCTCGAGGCCGATCACATCACAGCAGCAGATCTCGGGTGTTGCAGTGTGGCGCTTTAGTTGGCGTCAGAGACCAGTTTGCGGGCGATCACCTTGAGGCAGAGCGTCTCATCGGCGCCCTCAAAGATCGATAGCACCCGGGCGTCCACAAACAGTCGGCTCACCGAGTACTCCTCGGCGTAGCCCATGCCGCCGTGGATCTGCATCGCCTCACGGGTCACCCATTCTGCAGCCTTACAGACGTAGGCCTTGACCATTGAGGCTTCCATTGCGCCTTGGCCCTTAGCCATCAGGGTGGCCACCGCATAGGAGAACTGCCGGCCGGCCTGAGTGAGGACAGCCATGCGGCCGAGCTTGGCTTGGGTGAGCTGATAGTCGATGATGTTGGAGCCAAATACGGCCCGGTTCTGGGCGTAATCAACAGCGGCTTCATAGGCGGCTTGCATCACGCCAACGGCACGAGCTGCGGTCTGCAGACGGCCGTTCTCGAAGCCTTCCATCTGGTAGTAGAAGCCCCGGCCAAGACCTTCTTGTTCACCGATCAGGTTCTCGGCGGGCACCCACCAGTCTTCGAGGGCAATCTCATAGGAGTGCATGCCCCGGTAACCAATGGTGTCGATGGGGCGGCCTTCCATTTTGCCGGGACGACCAGGGACCTCATCTTGGCTAAACATGAACCCGTGCGCATCGCCACGAGGCTTGGGCACGATGAACAGCGATAAGCCGCGGTGGGTTTTGGTGCGGTCGGGATCGGTGCGGGCCAAAAGGGCCAACACATCGGCCCGAGCCCCAAAGGTGCACCAGGTCTTGACGCCGTTGATCACATAACCGGGTGCGCCACCGGGGCCTTCGGCGGGCGTGGCGGTGACTTTGATCCCGGCCACATCACTGCCGTAATCCGGCTCGGTGACCGCCACTGCCGGCATCACTTCAGCTACCGCCAACTTGGGAAGCCAGGTTTGCTTCTGGGCTTCGGTGCCACCTTTGACGAGGGCCCGGGTGAGAATCTCGGGCCGGGTGATCAGCGATCCGCCGATTCCGAGGCTGGCCTTGGAGAGTTCCTCGGTGGCTACCACCATCGCGGTGTACTCGTCATCTCCGCCAGCGGAGAATCCGCCGTACTCCTCGGGGACGCTCAGACCAAATGCGCCGACTTCAGCGAGGCCGGTGATGATCTCTTCGGGCACATCAGCATTGGCCCGGTGAACGTGTTCAGCGTGTGGGGCAATCACGTTGGCGGCGAAGGAACGGAAGGTGTCTTGCACCATCTCCATGTCATCATCAAGATGGCGGGGCCCGGGCTGAGTGGCGAGCGAAGCCAAAAAGGCCGGATCTCGATAGGTGGCCATGAACCCGTGGGCCGCAGCCAATGGATTGACCTCAAGTCCCCATAACTGTTCACGGCCGGTGAGCCGGGTGAACAAGTCATGGACCATGTCCGCCACAAATGCGCAGGCGATCGCGCCTTCAGCATCGCCCTTGGCACCGTAATCCAGCAGCGAACGAGCCGTAGCCACAGCAGAGGCCGCATGGGCGAGGTCGTAGCCAAGCACTTGGTGCTCATCGGGTCCACCGATCTGAGCGAGGTGCCGAATCGCCTTACCGACCACCCGTTCGGCGAGATCGATGATGTCCGCAGCGGTGGGCATGTCGGGGTGGGGAAGGTCCTGAACGTTCGTGGCCATACGGGTAAGTTACTGGCCGGTCTGGATCTGGTGCATCTCCAGCGAGGATCTAATGCGTAGAGTTGAGCAGCGTGAGCAACGCATCGGGCGAGCAGGATCTGCCCACCGGCGATCTGCCGGCATTGCCATTTGACCCGACCCGGCCGATTCCGCGCCGCCGCCCGGTCAAGTTCTCCTTGCGGATCGTGTTATTTGCGATCGTCGTCTACTTCTTAATTCTTCCCCAGATTCCCGGTTTCCGTCAGGCTGCGAGTGATCTCAGTCGGGTGCAGCCGCTGTTGTTGCTGGTCGGACTGGTGCTCGCTCTCGGATCAGTGATGTGTTATTCGGGTCTGACTCGCGCTGCTCTCGGGCCGGCCGGCAGTCACATCACGGTGTGGCGGATGTTTCGAATCCAGATCTCTACTCGAGCGCTCGCCAACATTGTTCCCGGCGGATCTGCGGCCGGGTCGGCTCTCGGTTATCGGCTTTTGACCCTGTCAGGGGTAGGCGGGCCCGATGCCGGTTTCGCGTTAGCTACCGCAGCGCTGAGCTCGGCGATCGTGCTCAACATGGTGTTGTGGCTGGGCTTGTTGATCTCGATCCCGATCCGCGGGATGAATGCGCTGTATGTGGTCGGGGCGGTAGCGGGAATCATCATCATGGTGATTGCTGTGGTGTTGGTGGTCGGTTTGATCGACGGCAACGGCCGCTCCGAACGTGCGGTGCGCTGGCTGGCTAAGAAGTTCCATCTTGATGGTGACCGTTGGGCGTCTGTTCTCCGTCAGCTTGGCAGCCGGGTTGAGGATCTGATTCGCGACCGTGAACTTCTCAAAAAGGTGGGGAAGTGGGCAGCGGCTCAATGGGCCCTCGATATGGCCGCCCTCTGGGTATTCATTCGCGCCTTTGGCCAAAGTGTGGATCTCGACGCACTAATCGTGGTTTCTGGACTTGCCAACATTTTGGCTGCGATCCCGATCACCCCTGGTGGTATCGGCATCGTGGAGGGCGTGTACATCGGCACCTTGGTGGGGTTTGGGATCCCGCGTCGGGCCGCCACGTTAGGGGTCGCGTCCTATCGAATCGCGCAGTACTTTTTCCCGATCGTGCTCGGTGGGCTGATGTATTTGACCTTGCGGGTGGGACCGTGGAGTATCGAACGGCGAGACCGTTTGCTGCGCCTGCGTGAACTCGCAGGCGCAGACCCAACCGAATCGCGAGTGGATTTCTTGTTGCGGTTCACGCGTGAACGAGAGCAAACACAGCCAGAACAACCACCGCGAGATCAACCAGAGCGATAAGGGTTCTGACCGCTAATGTCACGGCCATGAGTGACACAGAACCCCAGGTGCACGAGCGTCCCTTTGGTCGCTATCTCGAGGATTTCCATGTTGGTGATGTGCTGCGGCATTGGCCCGGCAAGACCATCACCGAATATGACGATCATCTGTTTTGCATGATCACGATGAACCATCATCCGCTGCACACCAACGATTGGTTCGCTGCGGAAAGTGTGCAAGGTCGCAACGTGGTGGTAGGGAACCTCGTCTACTCGCTTGTGCTCGGCATGAGCGTGCCCGATGTCAGCGGTGCAGCCATCGCGAATCTTGAGGTGGAGACCCTGCAACACAAGTTCCCGACCTTTCACGGGGACACCATTCACGCCGAAACGCGGGTGCTTGAGGTCAAAGAGTCCTCCTCCAAGCCTGATCGTGGGATCGTGACCGTGGAAACCAAGGGTTTCAATCAAGACGGCAAAGAGGTCTGTTATTTCCGCCGTCGGGTGCTGATTTGGAAGCGCGAATCCGCTCCGGCCCGCAAGCGCCCGTATGACGGCCAGCAGGTCTGGGATTGATCAGCCTGCGGTCCTGAACTGGGGCCGCGATCGCCTGCGCGATCTGCCTTGGCGCGCGGTGCGCGATCCGTGGCGGATCCTCATTTCTGAGGTCATGTCCCAGCAGACCACGATCTCGCGGGTGGTGGAACGCTGGCGGATCTGCGTGGCTACCTACCCGACCCCAGCAGATCTCGCTGCGGCGCCGCTCGGCGACCTGTTGCGTCTGTGGGAAGGGCTCGGTTATCCGCGTCGGGCCCGGAATCTGCACGCTGCGGCCGGGGTGATCGCCAGCGAACATGAGGGCCAAGTCCCCGATGATCTGAATGCGCTGTTGGCCCTACCAGGCGTCGGTCCGTACACCGCGCGGGCGGTGCTGGCCTTCGCGTTTGAACGCGATGTCGGGGTCGTGGATGCGAACACCTCGCGGGTACTGGCCCGCGTCACCGGCCAGCGACTCGGGCCATTGCAGGCTCAGGTCCTCGCTGATCAGTGGGTGCCCACCGGTGAAGGGTGGGCCTGGAATCAGATCTTGATGGATCTCGGTAATGCGCTATGTCGACCGGTGCCGCGTTGTGAACAGTGCCCGATCGCAACGGAGTGTGCCTGGCATCACTCCGGTCATCGTGCACCTGACCCGGCTACCGGTTCAGCAGGGGTATCTAAACCTCAGGCCCGATTTGAGGGCAGTCTGCGCCAACGGCGCGGCCAAGTGCTGAAGCAAGTGGCACGGACAGAAATGACTCGTAGCGAACTCGGCGTTGATGATCAGGTGATTGACTCGCTGATCGCCGACGGGCTGCTCAGCGAGGATCAAGGTCTCCTGCGGTTACCTGGGAGATGATCTGGTCAAAGGCCGCATCGGCGTAGGCGATCATCTCGGCGTCGGTCCGGTCTTGGATGGGATGCGGGGTGAATACCCGGGCCATCGCCGAGTAGCCCAAAGCCTTGGTTTGGGATTCCGCGGCCGTCACAAACTCATGTGACGCGACGAACACGCCCGGTACACCTCGGAGTTCAAGATCGCTGATGTCATGCACACTGCACGACGTGCAACTGCCTCAATCAGCTAAGGCCTCAATGACCACCTGGCATTCCATGGAGATTTTTTGGCGCAGATCCACGGGGGCCGGCTTGGTGAAGGTGGGTTTGCGATAGCGGTTCACCTTGGCGCCGATCCCGGTCAGACGCTCCTCGAGACGGTTCAAAAAGATGTCGCCACGCGGCTTGGAGATGTCGAGCAATCCAACGGTCATACCGTCGAGGCTCATCGGTCGAGCCAAACGGGCCCGCTCGGCGGGAACGATCTCACTCGTGGGATCAAGGATGACGCGTGTCATATCTCACCTCTCGGGTTACGGGCGTGGAGCCGACAGTACCATTCGCCCATCCGCCGATGAGGGCCGTAAAGAGCCCGGCCCCGCCGCCGGCGTAGGTGATCAATAATCCGTCCGGCCCAAACTTGGGGATCTCCTGATCGCTCAGATGTTCGGGGATGCCTTCGGTGATCCCGCGGGCCCCACGAATCATCTCTGATCCCGGTCGGGTGGTGCGGGCTCGCAGTTCGCTGATCAATCGCTCGCGATCCCATCCGTCATCAGCAAACACCCGAGCATGTTCGGGTCCGATGACGAGCACCGCATCAAAGGCGAGAGCGAGTTTGGAGTGATGCATGGCCTGCAAACTGAGGGCGAGCGAGTTCGCCAAACTGTCAGCGGTCCGCGATAACTGATCAACGATGGTGTGGGGACTTTCGCCGGCAAACACTGTCACCGCATCCACACCTTCGGGGAGACCGCGGCTCGCTGCGAGTGATCCGAACGGTGATTCGGCATCGTTTTCTGCGAAACAAAAACTGAGTTTGCCCGGATTGCCGTGGGTGCCACGGTCCACTTCACCGGGCCGGCCACCGCCGAAGTTGCGCACGACTAGTTGTACCGCACGGCCGATGGTCATCGTGGCGCGATTGCCTTGGCCGAGGGCGTTCATCCCCGAGTTCATGCCGATCGCCCGGGTGCCGGGTCCCGAGCAGATGATGACGGGCCCGACGGCCATCGTGGTGCATAACACGCCGTGCATGTTGAAGGTGTCGTTACAGACCGCCTCGAGCGCGGTCAGCACCCACGGCATGTATTCGGGTAGGCAGCCAGCCATCACTGCTGCGATCGCGACTTTTTCTACTGTGACTTCCACGAGATCAGGAGGGATGACCGCCACGATGTCGGCCGGGTTGCGGGTGGTGCCGGTCAGCATTTTCAGCACTCGTTCGGGAGTGGGCGGGATCACGGGGAGCCCGTCGGTCCAGCCCCGCTGAAACATCATTTCGTGCTCGTCATCGAGGTCCGCGAGTTCGATCTGGCGTGAGGCCAAGACCCCTCCGCCAAAGCGAACCCGCAGCGCATCCACCAGATCCGGATCCACGCTCATCGACCCGCATCCCGGGCGCATGACGGGCAGGTCTGGTCCGAGACCAGCCACCCCGGTGATCTGTTCCCAGTCAGCGCGTGACCAGCCAACGGTGCGGGCCACTTCAACACCGTCCACCACTTTGATCAGGGTCGGCACCGTTTCGATCTCGTGATGCCAACTCACCGACAGATCCTCATCATGAATCGGAGCCAAGGTGGCCGGAAACCCGGGATCATCTTGGGTGTACACGGTGAGACCGGTGAGTTGCTCAAGTACCGGCACCACCATCTGGCAGGTCTCGCATTCGCGTTTCACGATCACGGTTAACCCGTTAGCTAACTGGCTCATGAGAGGTGCTCCAAAATCAGTGCGTTGACCACAGCGGGTTGTTCCAGTTGGGTGAAATGCCCGGCATCGTCGATCATCTCCCAACGGATTGTCCCATCTGGCGCCATGGACTGGGCGAGTTCAGCCACCTCAGCGCCGATGCACCCATCGTTGCGACCATGGATGTACAGCGTGGGTTGGCTCGGATACGCACTTGTCCCGGCTTGGATGTGATCGAGGGCTGGATCCTTGTAGCCATCGCCGAGGGTGGCACGGTAGTAGCCAAGTGCCGCAGCGAGATGGGCGGGTTCGCCGATCGCAGCGCGGACGTGATCCACGTCGAGGCTTGCGTCGTAGCCCGGTGACCAGTCCCGCCAGATCATCTCTATGAAGGCCATCTGCTCATGGGACACCACAGGTTCGGCGAGGCCGTGCTGAAAGAAGAACATGTACCAGGACCGTTTGAGTTGGTCGAGGTTGGTTAAGAAACTGATCCCCATCGCTGGTCCGGGGGGCACAGCCATGCCCACCACTTTGGCCCAGCGCTCCGGTGCCGCATTGGCCGCCCCGTAGGTCGCGGGCGCGCCCCAATCATGACCGATGATCACTGCAGACTCATCGGCCCCAAGGGCCTCATGGATTGCGTTTGCGTCAAGGGCTAACGCGGCGGTCTGATAGCGACCGTCTGCGGGAATGGCGCTCGGGGCATAGCCCCGCATGAACGGTGCAACCGCTCGATAACCGGCGGCTGCGAGTTCGGGCATCAGATGCCGCCAGGTGTGAGCGGTGTCGGGGAATCCGTGCAGGCACAACGCAAGCGGTCCGTCCCCTCCTGAATCCAGACAGTGGATTTCGGTCTGGTTCACCTGAAGCAACAGTGTCCGGAGTGGCATGAGGTGCAGGTTATGCGACATGTGTCACCTGATTGGACTTTCCCGCGGGTCATCGAGGGCGTAGCGTTTGGGAATCGGGGAACAGTCGCTGTCACTGACGTTTCATGGTGTGCGGGGTTCCACCCCCTGTCATGGACGCGAGATCGCACGTTATGGGGGCAACACCTCCTGCGTGTCTTTTGCAGTACCCGGCCACGATCCGGTGCTGTGTGACCTCGGTACCGGGCTGCGCTATTTCGGTCTCGGATGTGATCCCGATGCTGTCTTCCAAGGAACCTGCTTGCTCAGCCATTTGCATTGGGACCATGTCCAAGGCCTGCCCTTCTTTTCTCCGCTCCTTCGCCCGGGCTCCCATCTCACCGTCTACTCCCCGCATCCTGAACATGGCGGCAGCGTTGCCGAGGTGATGGCGGACACGATTAAGCCGCCGTTGTTCCCGGTGACCCTTGAGCAACTTCCCGGATCGATCTCTTTTGTGGAAGCCACCGATACCGAGTTCACCTTGCACGGTCGGCATCCCGAAGTAGAACCGATCGAGGTGATGACCCGGTTGATCCCTCATGTTGGAGCGACCTCCGGATATCGACTCACCTGGAAAAATATCTCGGTCAGTTATTTGAGTGATCACCAACAACCCATCGATGGCTCGATGACTGTCACCCCGGGTGCACTCGAACTGTGCTCGGGTGCTGATGTGGTGATTCACGATGCGCAGTACACACCCGAGGAGTTCGCCACCAAGCGCGACTGGGGCCACTGCAGCATCGAGTACGCGATCAATGTGGCGGTGCAGGCCAAAGCTCGGATGCTTGTGTTGTTTCATCATGACCCGGCCCATCACGACGATCTCGTCGATGAACTCGCTGCCGAAGCCGCCGCCCAAGGGCGCGAATGTGGCCTTGAAGTGGTGGCAGCGTTTGAGGGCATGACCCTGCATCTGCCGTGCTGATTTTTGTTAGCCTAAAAGTGATCAGCACCGTTCTGCTCGGCGGGGCGATGCTCGTAGCTGGAGCGGCCAAAGTCGTGGCCCGCGATCAGTGGCCAGCACAGGCCCGTGACATGGGTGCGCCAGCGTGGGCGATTCCGACTCTGCCCTGGGTGGAACTCGTGATCGGCGCTGCGCTCATCGTTGGTACCGGCGATGTGCGACGGATCGCCGCCACCGCAGCGGCGCTCCTGCTCGCCGTGTTCAGCGTGCAGATCGCAAGGATCTTGCGCCGTGGCCAACGTCCGGTGTGCGCGTGTTTTGGGTCTTGGTCAGCGCGTCCACTCGGAGTCCGTCACCTCGGTCGTAACCTCGGCTTGGTCCTGCTTGCTGTGGTCGTTATCTGGTGAGCACGCTCAACAAGAAGCTGAGCACCCGGGCCTCATCACGCCAAGATTCGTAGCGGCCGCTCGGCCCGCCATGACCGGCACCCATTTCGATCCGCATCAATAACGGTTCGTCATTGGTCCGCAGCAGACGCAACTTCGCGATCCATTTGGCGGGCTCGTGATAACTGACCCGGGGATCATTGAGGCCGGCGGTGATATAGATCGCCGGATAGTCCGCGGGCACCGTGTTGTCATAGGGGGAGTAGCTCTCCATGTAACTGGCGAAGGGTTCCATGCGGGGGTCACCCCATTCTTCCCATTCGGTCACGGTCAACGGCAGGGTCGGATCCGACATCGTGGAAACGATGTCCACGAAGGGCACTTCCGCTACCGCAGCCCGCCATAGATCGGGACGCATCGTCACACAGGCCCCAACCATCAATCCGCCTGCGGAACCACCGCGCACGGCGAGACCGTCGGGGGTGCAGATCCCGGCTGCGATCAGGTGCTCACCCACAGCGATCATGTCGGTGAACGTTGTGGCCTTGTTCAGTAACTTGCCTTGGAGGTACCAGTTGCGACCAAGTTCGCCGCCGCCACGGGGATGGGCGAGCGCCCACGTCACCCCACGGTCAATCAAGGACAATCTGGCCACCGAAAACCATGGTGGCAAGGAGGCCTCATAGGCGCCGTAGCCATAGAGGACTACCGGTGTTGGGCCGTGGGTGTCGCGATGGCGAATCAGATCCACCGGCACCTGTGCCCCATCAGCGGCGGTCACCCAGATCCGCTCGGCGCGATACATGTTCAGGTCAACATTGGGTGTCGGGGTGGTCTTGATGATGGTCTGGGCCCGGGTATCAAGATCGAGTTCAGCCACTGTGGCTGGCTGGGTGAGGGACTGATAGCCGATCCGCAACCTTCGTGAAGTCCATTCCGGATTGGGTCCGAGTCCTGCGTCATGGGGTTCATCCATCACCGGCACCGACCAGGTCTCTCCGGAACGCTCCCTGATCACAAGTCCGGGCTGAGCGTTGGTCCAGCGATGGATCACGAGATGGGAGGCAAAAGTTTCCACCCCGGTGATGCGTTGGCCGGGCTCATGGGAGATCAGGGTGGTCCATGTACCGGGAGCATCTAGGGGGGCGGTCATCACCTGAAAGTCCAGCGCATCGAGGTTGGTGAGGATCACGAACTGATCCCCCCAATGGTCGAGTTCGTATTCCAGATCCTCGGTGCGCGGCCGCACACAAATCGGGTCAGCGAGCGGTTGGTCGGCGGGGATCAGCCACTGTTCAGCCGATGTTTTGGAGCCGGCGTGGATCACGATCCATTCGTCACTGCGGGTGGTGCCGATCCCTAAGAAGAACCGTTCGTCTTCCTCGGTAAAGATGCATTGATCGGCGGTGACTGGATCGCCGATCCGGTGCCGCCACACCTTAAACGGGCGTTCTTGAGCATCCGCGGTCACATAAAACAGGTACTGCCCGTCACGGGACCAGGCTGATCCCGCCCACGTGGTGTCGGGGATCTCATCTGTGAGATCCACACCGGTAGACAGATCGCGGATGCGCATCGTGTAGTGCTCATCGCCGTTAATGTCGGCGCTCCATGCCGCATGGCTGTGGTCGGGACTGAGATCAAAGACCCCAAGGTCAAAGTACTCGTGGCCTTCGGCTTCGAGGTTTTGGTCCAACATGATTTCGGCTTGGGCCGGATCATTGGCCTCTTGGGCTGTGCGGGCCCGACAGTGGATCGGGTAGGACTGACCTTCCACTGTGCGGGTCACGTACCACCAGCCGTGATGCTCCACCGGAGGAGACATGTCGGTTTCTTGGACCCGGGACTTGATCTCGCCGAACAGCGATTCCACGAGGTCGGCCCGCTCGGCAAACCATTCGGTGCTATGCGCGTTCTCGGCTTCGAGATAGGCGATGGTGGCGGGATCAGATTTCTCCCTGATCCAGGCAAACGGATCGCTGACCTGTCCTGTTGGACGTTGCCAAATGTGGGGGATGTGTTGGGCAGCAGGGCCTGACATCGTTGGCAGGGTAGGCGGTAGCGTGCCGATTGATGCGCGTTTGGATCGATCAAGACCTCTGCACGGGAGATGGTTTGTGTGTAGATCTATGCCCTGATGTGTTTGTGCAGCTTGAGGACGGGATCGCGTATGTAGCCGAATACGGGCTGCCGCTCAACGATCCGGGTGGATCCCGCAGCCTCGCTTATGTGCCGCCGCGGTCCTACGGCGAGGTGATTCAGGCCGCTGATGTATGCCCCGGGGAGTGCATTTTCATCGAGGTTCTCGATGAGGTGGTTCCTGAGCCGGTGGATTGTTACTATGGCGGTAGTGATAATTACGACGGGAGCCTGCGATGACCTCATTTGACTTGGATCTCAGCAAGTACAGCCTCGGTTGGAGTGACTCCGATGTGGAGTACGCCTTCGAACCGGTGAAAGGCATCAACCCTGGTGTGGTGGACCAGATCTCTTGGTGGAAGGGCGAGCCCCGCTGGATGACGCAGATGCGCCAGCGCAGTCTGCGGTTGTTTGAGAAGAAGCCGATGGCCGAGTGGTTCGCCGTCAACATGCCTGACATCGACTTTCAAGACATCTACTACTACTTGAAGCCGTCGGGTGAGCAGGTTGACGAATGGGATGATCTGCCCGAGCAGATGAAGGCCACCTACGAAAAGCTCGGGATCCCCGAGGCCGAGCGCAAGTATTTGGCCGGCGTGACCGCCCAATACGAATCCGAGGTGGTGTACCACAAGAACCGTGAGGATCTTGAGGCCCAAGGGATCATCTTCACCGACATGGACACCGCCCTGCGGGAGCATCCGGACCTCGTGAAGAAGTACTTCGGTACCGTGATTCCTCCCGGAGATAACAAGTTCTCTGCCCTCAACACCGCAGTCTGGTCCGGTGGCTCGTTCATCTACGTGCCGCCTGGCGTGGAAGTGGAAATGCCGCTGCAGGCCTATTTCCGGATCAACTCCGAGAACGCTGGCCAGTTTGAGCGGACGCTGATCATCGCCGATGAGGGCTCCCAGGTGCACTACATCGAAGGTTGTTCGGCTCCGGTGTACACCAGTGATTCGCTGCACTCAGCGGTGGTGGAAATCATCGTCAAGCCGCACGCCCGGGTCACCTACACCACCATTCAGAACTGGTCACCGAATGTGTACAACCTCGTGACCAAGCGGGCCCGGGTGGAGTCCTATGGCCACATGGAGTGGATCGACGGCAACATTGGTTCCAAGTTGACCATGAAGTACCCGTCTGTGTACCTCGTTGGCGAGGGCGCGACCGGCGAGGTGCTGTCGGTGGCCTATGCCGGGCCCGGGCAGCATCAAGATGCGGGCGCGAAGATGGTGCACGCCGCTCCGAACACCTCGTCCAAGATCGTCTCCAAGTCCATTTCTAAAGACGGTGGCATCACCACCTACCGCGGTTTGGTGCGGGTGGATAAGGGTGCGACGGGCTGTAAGTCTCATGTGCAGTGCGATGCGTTGATCCTCGATGAGGAGTCGGTGTCTAAGACCTTCCCGTACATGGAAGTCGGTGAGCGCGACGCGCAGATCGGTCATGAGGCCACGGTCTCCAAGATCGCCGATGAGCAGATCTTCTATCTGATGAGTCGCGGCTTATCTGAGGAGCAGGCGATGGGGATGGTGGTCAACGGGTTCATCGAGCCGATCACCCGCACCTTGCCCATGGAGTACGCCGTGGAATGGAGCCGGTTAATCGAGCTTCAGATGGAGGGATCCGTAGGCTGATCTCCATGCCGATGCGCATGGAGTGTAAGCATTACGAATCTCGCAGCTATCCCAATGGGGACACGGTGCGGCGATGCAATCTCGATCTCGCCCCCGATGCCCCGTGGCGTTGTCCGCAGGACTGTTCGCGCTACGAGCGGCGTTTGGCTGATGTGGCCTGGACCCATGGGTCCTTGGTCCCTCATCCAACGCCGCCCGAGCCGGCCAGTGTGACCGATGGAACTGCTGCGGCCCTGCTCGATGAAGCGGCAGAAATTATCAACGCGGTCTCTGAACAGGTCAAAGCGGAGATCGCCGCCGAACAGCTTGCTGGATCTTCTCGGTGGCGCCGGATCTTCAAGCGGCGCCGGAAGTGATCGAACGCAATTAACACTATCCCCATAGTAGAATTTGGTCCGTGTCTGTGTTATCCCCCGTGTCAATGCCCACCACCGATGAGGAGATCTGGCGCTACAGCCGGATCGAAGAACTCGATCTGAGCCGCTACGAGACGGCGGCGTCGGTGACCACGGTGCTCGATGCCGAAGGCCTCCAAGTGGAGTTCGTTGCGGTGCCCGAAGGTTTCAGTCTCCCCGACGTGTTCGCTGAACTGAATGCCGAGCACATGTCGGCCACCGTGATTAAGGTGCCGGCTCACAAGGTGGTGCAAGCCCCGGTGATCGTGACCCACCAGGTGGATCTCGGTGGTGTGGCCACCTTTCCTCGGCTCATTATCGAGGCCGGCGAGAACTCCGAGGTGACGGTCATTGAACGCTTCGTGACCAGCGATGACCTTTCGCCCGAAGCCCTCGTGGTCCCGGTAGTGCAGGTCGTGGCCTCCCAATCGGCTCGTGTGAGGTATCTCGCCATCAACCAACTCGGTGACAAGGTGTGGCAGATCGGTCACCAGCAAGGGCTCGGTCTGAAGGATTCAGATCTGCAGATGGCCACTGTTGCGCTCGGCGGGGATTACGCCCGGATGCGTACCGATGTGCGCGTCGCCGGCCCCGGGGCGAGCGCCAAACAGGTCGCGCTGTATTTCGCTGGTGACGATCAGATGCATGATTTCCGGACCATCCAAGATCACGATGCGCCGTACACCCACAGCGATCTGTTGTTTAAGGGTGCGGTCCAAGGCCACGCCCGCAGCGTGTACACCGGTTTGATCAAAATCCGCGAACATGCCCGCGGTACTGCGGCTTTCCAAACCAACCGGAACCTGACCCTGTCAGAAGGATCCTGGGCCGAAAGCGTGCCGAACCTTGAGATTGAGACCAACGATGTGAAGTGTTCTCACGCTTCCACTGTGGGACCGATCGACGAGGATCAGCGGTTCTATTTGGAGAGCCGGGGGATTGACCCGTCGGTGGCTGAGCGTTTGGTGGTGCTCGGCTTCTTTGATGAGGTGCTGGCCCAACTGCCGGCCGGTGATTTGGTGGATGACTTGCGAGCCCGAGTGGCCGCAAAGCTGGGAGCTGGTGTGCGATGAACCCGATCTGTGAGTTAGACGAACTGGTCTCTGGTGAGGCCCGCAAGTTTGTGGTGGATGGCGAGCCCGTGGCAGTGGTGCGCATCGAGGACAAGGTGTACGCGATCGGCGACATCTGCTCCCATGCCAACGTGTCGTTGTCGGAGGGTGAGGTCTGGTGCGATGAGTTGGGCCTCGAGTGCCCGAAGCATGCTTCGGTGTTCTCCCTTGAGACCGGGGTGCCGACGACATTGCCGGCCACCCAAGCCGTCGCTGTGTATGAGGTGTCGATCGTTGACGGGAAAGTATTGGTGGGACGTTCATGAGCACATTGGAGATTCGTGGTCTGCGCGCCTCGGTGGTGGGCAAAGAGATCTTGCAAGGCATCGACCTGACCGTGTCCTCTGGTGAGGTACACGCCGTGATGGGTCCCAATGGTGCGGGCAAGTCCACGCTGTCGGCAGTGGTGATGGGTAAGCCCGGGTATCAGGTGCTCGGTGGCTCTGTCACCCTCGATGGCCGCGACATGTTGGCACTGCCCACCTGGGAGCGCGCCGTAGCCGGATTGCATCTCGTGATGCAGTATCCCTCCGAGGTGCCGGGGGTGTCGTTGATCGATGCCATGTCGGAGGCCTTTGCCGCTCGTGGTCGTGACACCTCGGGACTTGCTGATCTGCTCGGCGCCGAGGCGGACCGGATCGGGTTTGAGCGACGGTTCCTCGAGCGGTCGCTGAACGTGGATCTTTCTGGTGGTGAAAAGAAGCGCAACGAGACCTTGCAGATGGCGGTGCTCGGACCGAAGATTGCGATCTTGGACGAACTGGACTCGGGCCTTGATATCGACGCGTTGCGTGACTGCGCCCGCCGGGTAGAAGACATGAGTAATGAGGGCCTTGGTGTGTTGGTGATCACTCACTACAGCCGCCTTTTGACTGAGCTGAAGCCCGACCATGTGCACATCTTGGTGAAGGGCCGCATCGTGGCCTCTGGCGGCCCCGAACTCGCTGATCAGCTGGACACCGATGGGTATGCAGCTTTTGCCGCTCCCGAGGATCTGGTGGCCGACGCACCAACGCCCGCCCGGCCGGTGGAGCGGCCCGGCTCACTAAACGACCTGTTCGCGATCTAGATCCCGAGTGTCTGGCCATTAGGCCGAGCCACTTTCCATGATCCAGTAGGGCTTCGATCGATCTGGTACCCCTTGGTTTTGTGGCGATTATGCCGACCGCATAATGGTGCGCCATTGGCAGGTGAGGTATGGCCGCCAGATTCCCAACTTCGTAGATGGTCATGTTGGCAATGTGAAGAACTGACCTGACAACCCGGCCACACACAATGGGTGGCTTGAAGTTGAACGGCATCGCGAGCAGCCCCCGTGAAGAGACGTTGTCGGCGCCCGAGGTCAGTGACCAAGGTGGGCGACTCAAAAATCACCCGGCGGATATGGCCGTGCAGGCTGCGGACTATGGCTTCCACCGGCTCCACGGCCACCCCGTCAGAGGTTTGGCAGCGCCGGAGGTGGAACGGAACCGGATTGAGATCCAAGAGGCCGTTACGTGATTGACCGGGGATTAACCGCATCCGGGTGAGAGTGGACTCATAGGTGCCGATGTCCATGACGATGTTGAGGGTGGGAACTGGTAGTTGGGCGCCAGCCGGAGTGGACGCCGCTTGAAGGAAGATCTGGTGCAATGCGTCCCAACGTCGCTGGGAGGCGGTCCGCGGCATCAGCGCGGTGCAAGCATCAGAGCCGTGTTGTTCGGTGCAGATCGCCCAGTCCTTATCGAACTCAATCTGAGTGAACCGTTCGAGGATCTCGCGCATTTCGGTGATGTCGAGCACTCCACCGCTGCCGTGGAGAAACCCCGTGTCATCGGCGATACCCATTGCGACCCAGCGTCGGCGGTGAGCAGCCTCGGCTCGACGGGTGGCGCCATCAGGATCGGCATACATCTGCCAATGCTGCAGACAGGTCGCAAACCCGGAGTACTCCTGGTGAGTAGCGAGATCAACGAGCATGTGGGCTGAAGCGCCAAAGTGTTGACTGGTACGGGGATGGGTGGCCGCCCCAGCGAGCATCTGGGCTTGGGTGACACCGAGCTGCCCGGTGAGCAGCGCCTCTATCACCACAGGGGCTTTAGCGACGGTGGCGGCTAATCGATTGCGATGGCGGGTTTGGGTGGGGGAGGCAGCGAGTTCGCCACGCTGCCAGGCAGTGAGGGATCGGTAGCCATCACGCCGTCCAAGGTTGCGTGTGCGGGCGCACTGCAGAGCAACACTGAACTCGGCTTCGATGCGTCGCAGATCCTGGTCAAGCGAGCGCAAGCGGTCTTCGAGTTCGGCATCGTTCAGCTCGGTGAACTGGGACACAAGCCGATCGAGTGCGGGAGTTCCCGGAATCTCCGGAGCATCAGAATCGCAGGTAGTGACGGCGGTCATACCTCCATAGTATCGAACGCATGTTCGATCACAACCTGATGTCCGAAAATATTCTGGCTCGGATGTGCGAGGTTCTACATCTGACGCAGCCGGCGGATCCGCTCACCGGTATCGGGGTGGGTGCTAAACAACTTCGCCACATCCACGCCACCGGTCTTACGGTGGCTGGCCTCAGCGAGGGGATTATGAATGTAGGCCTGGGCCTGAGCGGGAGCCACCGCCATCGGGGTGCGGACCGCAATCTGCTCGATCCGTTCGAGGGCCGAGGCCAAGTGCTGTCCCGATCCGAGCAGCGCCGCTGCGCCACGGTCCGCTTCGAATTCGCGGGAGCGTGAGATGGCCATTTGCATGAGCCCGGCCGCCATCGGGGCGAGGAGAGCAACAGCCAAGGCACCGATGGGATTGCCACCACGGTTGTCACGACCGCCACCGAACATGGCCGCAAACATGGCCATCTGGGCCACAAAGGAGATCGCTGTGGCAATGGCTGCGGCCACGGAGCCGATCAAAATGTCGCGGTGTTTGACGTGCATCAGTTCGTGCGCCATCACCGCTTCAACTTCGGCTTTAGAGAGGTGCTGCAAGAGTCCTTCGGTGGCGCACACCACTGCGTTATTCGGGTTGCGGCCGGTGGCGAAAGCATTCGGCTGGGCCTGCGGAGCAATGGCCACAGTGGGCACCGGCATATTGGCCCGGGCGGCTAGTGCGGCCACCATCCCATAGAACTCGGGCGCTTCTTCGGCGGTGATGATGCGCGCCTTGGCGGACTTCAGGGCCAGTTTGTCGGAGAACCAATAGGAGCCTCCCACCATCACGAATGCGAGCACCAAACCGATGGTTAATGAGCCGCTCGATCCGCCTCCGAGGATGCCGGCCACAGCCACGATCAGGCCGCCGAGTCCTGCCAACAACACAGTGGTCTTCATGGTGTTTGCGAACATGGACTAAGGATATCTGGAGGGTGTTCGGGCGGATGCCGTGACTGTGACACCGTCTGGCTACGGTCACCAGAGTGCAATGGACCGAGCGTGAGGGAAAGCTGGAGCGTGAGTTTGTGTTCAGGGATTTCTCTGAGGCTTTTGGCTTCATGACCCGCGTCGCGCTGCTCGCCGAACAAGCGGATCACCATCCCGATTGGTCCAACTCGTGGAACCGGGTTCAGATCTCTTTGACCACTCATGACGCCGGTTCAGTGATCACCCAGAAGGATCGGGATCTGGCCGCATCGATCGACCGGCTGATCCCATGAAGACGAACGAAAAGTTTCCCGGCTGGCGGGTGGTGACCGGCAGTTTCATCGTGCTGACGGTGACTGCAGGTCTCGGTTTTTACGGTCTCGCTGTGTTTCTTAACGCGTTCAGTCGTGAGCGTGGCTGGGACGTGGCATCGGTGTCGTTGGCCACGACGATCTTCTTCTTAGTCTCGGGGGCCGTGGGTGTGTGGGTGGCACGCCTGATCGCTCGCACCGATGTGCGCTATGCGATCGTCGGCGGTGGAGTGGTAGGCGCTTTGGCGCTGGCGGTGCTCGGACAGGTCCAACAAAAGTGGCAGTTGTATTTGGTGTACTGCGTGTTCGCCCTCGGGTCAGCTGCGGCTGGTCTGGTGCCGGTGACCACGGTGGTGACTCGTTGGTTCCATGCCCGGCGGTCCGTGGCGTTGTCGATCGCCTCTACCGGACTGTCGGCAGGTGGGATGATCGTCACCCCGGCGGCCAAATGGCTGATTGACCGTCAAGGTCTCGAAGCCGGCACGCCGTGGCTCGCGGCGGTGTGGTTTATCGGAGTTGTGCCTGCGGCGTTGTGGTTGATCATCCCGGACCCGGCCTCTCGGGGATGGCTCCCCGATGGGGAACGCTCGGTGGTTGGGGTGGCAGCGCCGATTGCGAAAGGTATGGCGTTCACCGAGGCGGTCAGGCATCGGTTCTTTATTGCGGTGACCATCGGGTATGTGTTGGCTCTCGGTTCTCAGGTGGGTGGTATCCAGCAGTTGGTGCGCTTGGCGGAATCGCGCACTGATCGCAATACCGCAGCGCTCGCGACCTTGGTGCTGGCAGCGATGTCGGTGATCGGAAGGCTCGTGGGCGGGCGAGTGGTGACCAAGGTGCCGATGCTCGGCTTCACCGTCACCCTGGCGGTGGTGCAAGGTGGAGCCATGGTGGGATTGGCATTTGCTGAATCCACTCTGGCGTTGTTCCTCGTGTTGCCGATTTTTGGTTTGACGGTGGGCAATATTTTGATGCTGCAGCCTTTGTTGATCGCCGAGCGTTTCGGTGTGAAGGATTACCCGCGACTGTTCTCACGGTCACAGTTCGTCAGCACCTTTGGAGTGGCGGGCGGCCCGTTGTTGCTCGGCTGGCTTCACGATGTAGGCGGCGGCTACCGGACCTCATACCTGGTGGCGGGATGCTGTTCGGTGGCAGGGGCCGCGATCTTGTCCTCCGCCGGCTCGGCCCGCTCCGATTGACACCGGCTCGATCGGGCATGATCGCACAATGCCGAAACTGACGAGTGCTGAGGTGGATGAACTATTGATGGAGCCGGGCCTTCTGGCGCGGATCGGGACCACCGACGCGGATGGGATGCCGCGGGTGTTGCCTCTGTGGTTCATTGTGGAAGGCCGCACCTTGTACTTCACGCCGCGTGAGCCAGCGGTGATCTGGCGCAATATCGTGCGGGACCCGCGGATCGGGATCTCCATTGATGAGGAAACCCCGCCCTATCGCAAGCTCACGATTCAGGGCACCGTCACGATTACGCATCCGCCCGGAGAGGACGATCAATGGCGGGAGATGTATCGCCGGATCGCCGGTCGGTACACGCCGCAGAACTGGGCGGATCGATATGTGGAAGACACCGACGATCAGCCTCGGGCATTATGTGCGTTGGATCTGGATGCTCCCGGAACCAAGGTGTCCACCTGGCGGATGCCGGTGCGTGGTGAGGATCCCCGCGGGATCTGGGCCACCCGGTATTACTTACCGGGTACCAAGATGCGCGAGACCTGACCTAACTCTGGGTGAGGGCATTAAAGGTCGCTGGATCGATGGAGATAAAGATCGCCGAACAGCGAGCCACAACGGCCCCGGTGGCCTCCACGGTGAGCTCTCCACTCATTAGCAGTTTGCGACCTTGGCGCTCATCGAGGCGGACCCGACAACTGAGCGGCTCGCCGATGGGGGTACCGGCCTCGTAACGGATCTTTAACTCGCCGGTGAAGCCTGGCTGTTTGTGGATGGTGAGCACAAAACCCAAGATGTCATCAAACAGCGCGGCCACAATCCCACCGTGACTGCGCAGCGGAGCGCCTTCATGGCCCGCTCGCAAGGTCACTTCGGCCACGATCTCATCGCCGTCTCGATACACCACAGGTTCAAGACCCCATGGGCTGGCCCGCCCTGAGATGGGCCGTTCCTCGTATGAGGTCATCTCTTGACCGTCAGCGATCTCCTCGCCCCACTCAGACCCCGGTCCGGTGTCCGAATCGGCACGTTCTTGGGAGCGGTTCTTGGTTGGGCCGGCACTGAGGACACTGACCAGTCGTTGTATCTCTGCGGTCGTGGATCGCAGTGTGTCCGCCGGGGAATGATGTCCGACGAGGGCATGACCGAGATCTCGGATCGCAGCGGCCGCATCGGCTCGGGCATCGGCGATCGCATCGGGATGATCAGACTGCGGCATCTGGACCAGCGGGTCCATGTGGTCGGTGCTGCGGTCAGGTAGGGGGGAGGTCACCCCTTGGAAACTAGTTGTCGAGGGCTTGGATCAACGTGTTCCAAGCGAGGGTGGCGCATTTGATGCGGACCGGGAACTTCACCACACCTTGGAGGGCTTCAAGGTCACCGAGCGGATGAGGGTTATTGGCATCGGCCACGAGGGCGGCTTCCTCTTCGGGGGTGGGTTCGATATCGGTGTCGAGTGACAGCATCGACTTGAAGCGCCGCACTAAAGCGGTGACCTCGGGGAGAGTTTTGCCGATCACGGCTTGGCTCATCATCGAAGCCGAGGACTGAGAGATCGAACATCCTTGGCCGGAGACCTTGATGTCACGCACCACCGCCGGTGACACGGCGTCATCAACATCGATGTAGATCGTGATCTCGTCACCGCACAAAGGGTTGTGTCCCTCCGCCATCCGGGCCGGCGGCGATTCCAGTTCACCGCGATGGCGCGGCGAACGGTAGTGATCAAGAATGATTTCGCGGTAGAGGTCGTCGAGGCCCGGCATGATTCCTCCAGAGGTCAAAAAGCGAAGATATCGCTGGCGCCATCGAGGGCGTCGGCGAGAGCGTCAATGTCACTGGTGTCGTTGTAGAGATAGAAACTGGCCCGGGCCGTGGCGTTGGCGCCGAGGATCCGCATCAGGGGCTTCGCGCAATGATGTCCGGCTCGCACACAGACATTGCGTTCATCGAGCACCTGGGAGATGTCGTGGGGGTGAATCTCGCCGAATGCGAAACTCAGCACCGCGCCGCGCACCGTGAGATCGGTGGGACCGTGGATCGTGATTTTGTCCCCGTAGCGATCATTCAACGTGCGCAACGCGTACTCGGTGAGGTCGTGTTCATGGGCACGGATGTGGTCCATGCCGATTGCGGAGAGGTAGTCCACGGCGGCTCCGAGCCCGATCACTTCGGTGATCGGCGGGGTGCCGGCCTCAAACTTGGCGGGGATGGGGGCGGTAGTAAAACCGTCCAAGCGCACATCGGCGATCATGTTGCCGCCACCGTTAAAGGGGGCCATCGCTTCGAGGATCTCGCTGCGGCCCCACAGCACGCCTAGCCCGGAAGGCCCGCACATTTTGTGGCTGGAGAACGCCACGAGATCGGCGTTCCAGGCCTGCACATCGGTGGGTGCATGCGGGACTGACTGGCAGGCATCCACGATGGCGATCGCACCAGCGGCATGGGCGCGGGCAACGATCTCGGTGACCGGGGTGAACGAGCCGAGCACATTGGACATCGAGGTGAACGAAATCGCCTTTGCTCCATCGAGCAGATTGTCCAGATCGCTGAGGTCTAACTGGCCGTCATCAGTGAGCGGGACCCATCTCAAGGTGATGCCACGCTCGGCGACGAGTTGGTGCCAAGGCACGATGTTGGCGTGGTGTTCCATGTGGGTGAGCACCACCACATCGCCGGTGCGCAGATGGGTGCGACCCCATGAGTGGGCGATCAGATTCATGGATTCAGTCGCGTTGCGAGTGAAGACGATCTCTTCGGGGCGTGGCGCATTGATGAAGCGGGCAACCTTGGCGCGGGCCCCTTCAAAGGCATCGGTAGCTTCGCCGGCGAGCCGGTAGGCCGAGCGGTTAATCGGGGCGTAACTATGCGCCATGAACTCACTCATCGCGTCGATGACTTGGCGTGGTTTTTGGGAAGTGTTGGCGGAATCTAGATAGACGATCCGAGCGCCATCGATCTCACGGCGCAGGACCGGAAAGTCCGCCCGGATCGCCGCCCAGTCAGGGCAGGAGTGAGACACCGAATTAGACACCGACACGGAAGGCCTCGTAGCCGTCTCGTTCGAGCTGTTCTGCGAGTTCCATCCCACCGGAAGCGACGATACGACCTCCCACCAAGATGTGCACATGGTCGGGGGCCACTTCATCGAGCAGACGCTGATAGTGGGTGATCAAGATCACGCCCATGTCTGGCCGATCGGCTTTCACCTCACGGATGCCTTTGGCCACAGTGCGCAGTGCGTCCACGTCAAGACCTGAATCGGTTTCGTCCAGGATCGCAAGTTCGGGCTCGAGGATCGCCATCTGCATGATCTCGTTGCGCTTCTTCTCGCCGCCCGAAAAGCCTTCGTTGAGGTAGCGATCCACGAAGGAGGAATCCATGCCGAGCCGCTTCATCCAATCCATAGTGGCGAGGCGTAGCTCCAAGACGGACAAGTCGATGCCCTTGCGGGCCGATAAGGCCTGGCGCAGGAACTGAATCACTGAGACGCCGGGGATTTCTTGGGGGTATTGGAAAGCGAGGAACATGCCGGCCTTGGCCCGCTCATCGGTGGGCCAGTCAGAGATGTCCTCACCTTTATAAAAGACGGTGCCTTCGGTGATTTCGTATTCGGGGGTGGCGAGCAAGGTGGTACCGAGAGTGGATTTACCGGCACCGTTGGGGCCCATGATCGCATGGACTTCACCGGAGTTCACTGTGAGATCGAGGCCTCGCAGGATCGCCTCAGGACTGGACCCGGGCTGCGGATCAGCGGGCTGTGCCCACAGGTTCTGCACCTTGAAAAGTTCGCCCTGAAATCGGTCGCTCATGGGGCCGAGTCTAGGAGAATTCCGCTCTCATTAGCACTACGGCCATAGGAGAAATTAGACACAGAGAAATATGGCTCGGAGTCAGCGGTGCGTGTTCAGGTCTTGCTTCCACTCACGGAAGCGGGTGTGGCGTACTCCCGATGGTCCGAGGCCGTCGCCGTCTCCAGCGGGAAACAAACGAAAGGTGAACTGTTCAGCGATTTCCTCGCAATGGCAGGCGAAGTAACGGGCATCAGCATCTGCAGCCGGTCCGGCCCGCCACAAGAGCCACGGTCCGAGCCGACGCTTGTATTCGGCTATCGGCTCATCGGGGAGATCTTTGCCGAGGCGCTTGAGAGCGGCCGGCGCTTCGATCCATGCGGAGGCCACGATGTTGCGATCGCGCACCGGTGTCAGGGGGAGATCTGCGGTGTGGATCGGTGTGTCATCGATCGGCCGTTCGTCGTATCGCATGTGATCCTTCCAACCGCGTCCGGTATCTACCAGCCGCGATCTACCCACTCTTGCAGGTGCGGACGCTCCGCACCGATGGTTGTGTCTAGCCCGTGTCCGGGTAGCACGAGTGTGTCGGCGGGAAAGGTGAATAACTTGTCGGTGATCGAAGAAATGATGGTGCTGAAATCCCCACCCTCAAATGAGGTGTTGCCGGGGCCGCCGGGGAACAAGGTGTCTCCGGTAAACAGCAGCGGCGTGTCAGCGAGGTGAAACGAGATCGAGCCGGGGGTGTGGCCTGGGTTGTGGATCGCATGTAATCGGAGATGGCCAAACTCGATCACTTCGAGATCGTCGATCAACACGTCGTAACCCACTTCAGCGAGCATCGGTGCGTCTGCAGCAGTGACTGCGACTTCGTAGCCGGCTTCACGCAGGGCCGGGACCGCTTGGATGTGGTCCCAGTGTCCGTGGGTTTCAAGCACTCGCCGCACCCCGAGGCTGGTGCACAGTTCAAGGAGTTGTTCGTGTTCGTTAGCCGCGTCGATGAGGACCGCCTCGCCGCTGCGGCGACAACGGATGACGAACACGTTGTTCTCATAGGGCCCCACCACAACTTTGTGGATCTCGGCATCAGCGTTGGACCAGTGCAATGTGGGTGTTTCAGCGATGCTCATACGTGGCCGATCTGATCTCGTGAAATTTCGAGTTCGTAGTGTGACTGCAGATTCATCCAGAAACTCTCACTGGTTTCGAAGTAGTGGGAGAGACCTGATGCGGTGTTGGCGGTGATCGCTCGCTCGCCGTTAAGAATCTCGCCCATTGAGTCCGAAGGCACACCGATGCTTGCAGCTACTTGGTGATGCGTGAGCCCGAGGGGTTCGAGGAAGTCGGCTCTCAGAACTTCGCCGGGGTGGATCGGTCTCATCTCTGTATTCAAGCAGAGTCGGAGAATCTCAGGTGCTGACCACATCAAAGCCGTGGCCGAGCGCAACGGTGATTTGAGCCGGATCAAAGGTGATGAAGGTGACCGGTTCGGGGAGGCGTTCGGCGGCGGCGAGATGGATCGCATCACTGAGCCGTAACGGCTGGCTGCGCGCGAGGGCCGCAGCGCGATCTAAGCAGCGTTGATCGAGAGGGATGATGTGGAGATGATCCCAGATCAAGCGCAACGCATCTTCAAGATCGGATCGGAGAATGCTCTCATCGGTTAAGCGGTCGATCGCCGGCAGGGCTTCGGTGAGTGCCATCGCAGATGCACACCAGATCGGATCGGTCTCGAGTGCCTTAAGCACCACGGCCCGCGCCGGTCCATCCACGATCGCGGCCAGCAGGGCGCTGGTGTCAAGGGCGATAGTCATGATCGAGCAGGCAGGTCAGCCGCGCAGTTCGCGCAGTGCTCGGTCGATGCGCACTCCGGACCAGATCGGTACGGGTGCGGGTGGACGCCACGCGCTGAGACGGCGAGGTGCGATGACGGCCCCGGTGGCGACCAGTTGGTCGAGTCGTGGGGCGGTTGATTCGAGTGGGCCGAGTTGGGCGACGGGCCGGCCGTGTGAGGTGATCACGGTGTGTTCGCCGATGCTCGCTCTGCGGATGGCTTCAGGGAGTGATTGGCGAAGTTCTCGTACCCCACAATGTGTGTCCACAGGTGTACACAATCAGATTTGCGGCACGGTGTCAATCGCAGCAGAATCTCGTCCATGAACTTTGCATTCACAGATGAGCAAGAAGAACTCCGCAGCACCGTGCGGGCATTCCTGGACTCCAAGTCCTCCGAGGAAGCCGTGCGCGAGCAGATGGAGACCGACAATGGGTTTGACACAGCGGTGTGGACCCAGATGGCAGAGCAGATGGGCCTGCAAGGCCTGCACATCCCCGAGGAGTACGGCGGATCCGGATTCGGATACGTGGAGCTCGGCATCGTGCTCGAAGAGATGGGCCGCTCGCTGTTGTGCGCACCGTTCTTCTCCTCGGTGGTGCTCGCTGCTAACACGCTGATCCACTCCGGTGACGAGGCCGCCAAGAAGGCCTATCTGCCGGGCATCGCCTCGGGCGAGACCATCGCCACGCTCGCGTACACCGAGCCGTCGGGCAAGTGGGACGAGTCCGGAGTGACGATGCAGGCTTCCGGGTCCGCAGGGTCCTACACGCTGACCGGCACCAAGATGTTCGTGATCGACGGCAACACCGCGAATCTGTTGATCGTGGCGGCCCGCACTGGCTCTGGCGTGAGCCTGTTCGCTGTTGACGGTGACGCTGCCGGTCTGACCCGCACGGCGCTGTCCACCATGGATCAGACTCGCAAGCAGTCCAAGATCGAGTTCGCTAACACTCCGGCCACGCTGATCGGCGCTGAGGGCAAGGGCTGGGACATTTTGTCCACGGTGCTCGATCTCGCTGCTGTGGGTCTCGCTGCTGAGCAGGTGGGCGGAGCCCAAAAGGTGCTCGACATGGCTGTGGAGTACGCCAAGGTCCGCGTGCAGTTCGGTCGCCCGATCGGTTCGTTCCAGGCGATCAAGCACAAGTGTGCCGACATGTTGCTCGAGGTGGAATCCGCTAAGTCAGCGGCCTACTACGGCTTGTGGTGCGCATCGGAAATGAACGAGGAGTTGCCGTCGGTGGCCTCGCTCGCCAAGGCCTATTGCTCAGAGGCTTACTTCCACGCCACCGCTGAGAACATCCAGATCCACGGCGGCATCGGCTTCACCTGGGAGCATCCGGCCCACCTCTACTTCAAGCGGGCCAAGAGCTCCGAGCTGATGTTTGGTGATCCCACCTACCATCGCGAGCAGCTCGCACAGCGCATCGGTATCTGATCCGCATTTAACGAAGACCGTTTAACATCCGGGTTCTGCAGTAGCGGGGCCCGGATGTGGTCGTTTTCGGGAGAAATTACTGTTGAGTATGACCATACCGATTCTGGGGTTGAGTGCATCAGTTGCCGGTGGTGGAGGCCGTGCATGTGGGAGAGTTCTTGATGAATGTTTAGTCCCGCCTTCATTAAGAGGCCTGTGCTGTTGGCTGAGGCTCATGAACACCTAATGCTGTGTCAGGACCGTGGTGGTGGTCTGGTGATGCTGGTGGGGCCGGCCGGCCATGGCAAGACCACGCTCGTCCGTGAGATCAGAGCACAGGTGGAAATTGGGTCCACCGGTCGTGGAGCGATCCCGATGATTGTGGCTTCGGGCGAGCGGTTAGAACCGGCGCTTGGGATCTGGTCCCGGCTTGCCTCGGTCACAAACTCGTCAGATCTCATGGCCCCTGAGGTGCTGCTTCGGGGAGCCACTGCTGAACTGACCATGCCTGAGCGCCATGCGGCGGTGCGGGAACTGCTGAAGGGAATCGCGATCGCCGGTGTGCCATTAGTGGTGATTGATGATCTGCAGGCCGCCGATCAGGCCTCGTTAATTGTGTTTTCTCAGCTGGTGGAGTTGCTGAGTGAATCAGGGGTCGTGATTGTGGCCACTTCCCGCGGCTCGGCTGCAGTGAGCGATGATCTTTCGCGGGCGGCCCATAAAGTGCTTGAACATCACGGTGTGGTGGTGGAGGTGCCGGCCTTCACCGTGGAGGAGGTCCGTGAGCGTTTGGAGTTGGCGGGGGGATCAAAGAGTTGGTGTATGAGACGTGCCCCGCTTGTCCATGAGTTGTCGGGTGGAAACCCTTTGATCCTGGACCGGTTGATCGCGCAAAATTTGAGTACGTCTTCTTTGGAGAAGCTTGATCTTGAGAGCTTTCAGTCGGCCAATCTGAGTCAGAGTGTGAGGGACGTGTGGATGGTCCCGCTAAAAGCACTCACCTTCACTCAGTATCGGGCCCTTCAGGTGATTGCCGCACTTGGGGACCTCGCAGATAGGGCTTTAGTGATGGGGGTCACCTTGGCCAACTCTTCTGAGGCCAAGGTGCTTTTTGACGAACTCCTCGCAGGTGGTCTGATCGCACAGTTGCCGCTATCGCCTTGCTACC
The DNA here is from genome assembly GCA_018401375.1 of Ilumatobacteraceae bacterium. Classification (GTDB taxonomy): domain Bacteria; phylum Actinomycetota; class Acidimicrobiia; order Acidimicrobiales; family Ilumatobacteraceae; genus M30B72. The sequence continues at coordinate 314,589 of JAGYKR010000001.1, forward strand.
GGGTCGCTCATCCGGGTATCGCTGAGGCGCTGTCCGAAATGGCTGCCGATGGTGTGGCATTGAGCGAACGCGAGCATTTGCGTATCGCCCGTCTGCTCGTCCAGCGTCGAGATCCTGTGGATCCGCGACTCATCGCACGACACCTTCGCTCGGCCGGCTCGCTGGTGGACCCGTCGGAACTTGAGCAAGTGGCGCGTCGGGCGGTGTCGCATGCGGTGCATTGGGGAGATCCGGCTGCTGAGGCTGAAGCGTGGACCCTTGTACTTGAAGCGCAAGCCGCTCATGGACGGGATGCGCATCTTTCATTGGATGATCTGCTGGCGGCAGCCCAAGCGTTTCGCGCATCGGGTCACGAGGCTCGCGGTCGCGAGCTCGCACGTGAGGCAGCGGCGCGTCAGGAACATCTTGATCCCGTGGCCTTTGCTGAGGCGGCTCTGGTTGTTGCTGAGGAGGTCGAGTTTCATGGGGACGCACTCGAAATGATGACGATGTTGCGTCGGGCACATGACGCCATCTTCAATCTGCCCGATCAGGTGTTGTTGCAGATCAAGGTACTTACCACGTTGTCGCAGTTGGAAATGATGGCACCCCTGAATGCGCTGCGCCCGCCGTTCCGTCTCGGCCCAGCACAAGAGTTGGTTGTGCCTACGGCTCGGTGGAACTGGGTGACCCAACTTGAGGATGCTCGGTTGCGGACCGATCAGGCCGAGGAGTTAGCGCGCCGACTCGGTGACCCCGAGGTGGAGGCGCGTGTGGGTCTGGTGTGGAGACTCGCTCATTTCAGCCCGAAGTTTGCGGGACAGCGTTGGGAGCGCACCGAACGGGCGCGCCGTGTGTTGACTTCGAGTTCCGATCGCGGGCTGGCGGTATGCGCGGTCATGTCAGATCTATGGGAACGTGGCGATCGAGCCGGCGTGGATGGGGCGATGACCGAACTTGCGGGGCTGGTGGCAGAGACGGGTGACCCTCGGTTGCGGTGGCGGTATCTGTCGGCGCGGTCGGGGCTTGATCGCGTCTCTGGTGATCTCAACGCTGCGGAGGCTGGAAGTGTGCAGGCCGGCATTCAGGGGGCGGTCGCAGGTGTGCATTCGGCGGCTCTGGTGCGCACCGAGCAGCGCGTTTTGTATGAGGTGGACAGGCTCGAAGGTAACGACACGGTGATTGGTTTGACCCAGTTGATCGCCACTGTGCAACACCTGCCGTTGTTGGCCGGTCTGTTGTCGTTGGCCGGTGACCTGCAGCGGGCCGGTGTCGCTGGTGTGGAGGTGTCGGTGCCGGATGTGCGGGCACTGGTGGAACGCCTCACATCTTCGGTGGCGAGTGAGCCGAACTGGATGGTGGCCTCAGCCTTTGCCGCTAACGCGACGGCGGCCTGTCATGATCCGGTCGCGGCCAAGGGGCTGATCGAGTTGTTGTCTCCTTATGCCGATCGTGTGGTCCGCGAATCTTGGGGGACGATTTCTGAGGGCAGCGTGGCCCGCCTGCTCGGTGCGTTGTTCGGTGTGGTCGGTGATCTTTCGGCCGCTCAGGAGATGTTCACGGTTGGCGAGGCCTGCGATCGCGCCGCCGGTTTTCATCGGGCGGTACTGATCGGGACTTTGGATCGTGTGGAATGTGAGTTGGCAGCAGGGTTCGTTGACCCAACCGATGCAACGGTGATCGCCCAAGAGGTAG
>JAGYKR010000010.1 GCA_018401375.1 Ilumatobacteraceae bacterium
TACACCCGCAGCACGCAGCGCTTCGGCGTAGGCAATCCCCTCATCGCGTAGGGGATCAAACTCCGCAGTGACGATCATCGCTGCAGGTAGGCCTCGCAGATCTGGGGTGCGCAACACTGCCACCCGTGGATCGGAGCGATCCTTCGGATCGGCGTAGTGATCCCAGAACCATTCCATCAGAGCTTTCGTCAACACGTATCCGTCACCGTTCTCGGTATAGGAGCCACGTGACATGTCGCTGTCGGTGACCGGGGTCATCAACATCTGACCGATGATGCGCGGACCGTTGAGATCGCGGGCCATCACCGCAGTGACCGCTGCGAGGTTGGCTCCGGCACTCCAGCCAGCAACCATGAGATTCTCGGGGATTCCACCGAGTTCAGTGACATGATCAGCAATCCAACAGAGTGCTGCGTAGGCGTCATCAACGGCTGCCGGGAAGCGGGCTTCGGGGGCGTGGCGATAGTCCACGGAGATGATCATCGACTCTGAACGCACACATAGATCCCGGCATAACGGATCATCACTGATCGCGCTGCCGAGCACCCAGCCACCTCCGTGGAAATACACCACGACAGGGTGAGGGCCAGGGGTGGCCGGCCGGTAGATCCGGTAGTCCAGATCTCCTGCAGCGCCGGGGAGGCGCCCGTCGACGATCTCGCCGACATCGGGGCCAGACGGGCGCACCGCGGCAGACATATCCATAAACGTCCGGGCGTCACCAGCAGACATGGAGTCCAGTGCAGGGAGCTGCATCTCGGCCATCATCTCGAGCACCATCCGGACATCGGGTTGGAGCCGGTTAATGACGCCGTCATGACAGATGCTGCGATCGGGGCCCGTCAGTTGGAACCCGAAATACTCCTCGGCCGCGACCTTCTCACAAGTCACCCGGTAATGATCCACGCCACCCACATACGGCAAAAACACGCGGGGCTTACCGGGGACGTTTGCCCCCATGTACCACGAGTTAGCGGTGGGGTAGAGGGTGATGTCGGCGCAATCGTTCACATGTTGGACCCAACCCGCTTCCGCAGTGGGAGTCGGCTCGATCCGAGTGAAACCATTTTCTCGCATGTAGGTAAATAGGTCCGTCAGCCAGTCCGCATGCTGCTCAATAGAGACCATCATGTTGGAGAGCACCGACGGGCTCCCGGGCCCGGTGACCGTGAAGAAGTTAGGGAACCCGGTGGTAGCCACACCGAGATAGGTGAGAGGGCCGTCGGTCCATTTTTGTTTGAGGGTGACACCGTTGCGGCCAAGGATGTCCACGGCCACCACTGCGCCGGTCATCGCATCGAAGCCCGTAGCGAACACGATCGCGTCGAACTCAAGTGATTCGGTGCCGTTGGCACCTGTGAGGTCGATACCGGTCTCTGTGATCCGAGCGATTGGGGTGGAGTGCAAATCCACGAGCCGCACATGAGGAGAGTTAAAGGTTGCGTAGTACCCCGAATCAAGACAGGGCCGCTTGGAACCAAAGGGATGATCAGAAGGACACAACAACTCGGCAGTGACTGGATCGTTGACAGTGGAACGGATCTTTTCGCGAATCATTTCTGCCACGATCTCGTTGGCTTCAATGTTCACCATCTGGTCATTGAAGATCCCAAGGATCTCAAACAGTTCGCCGGCCTGCCATGCGGCCTCAAAGCGCTCGCGCCGGACCTCATCTGGGGCCGTCAGCGCGCTGATCTCGGTTCGCTCGGCGGGGATCCCACCACGGGAATACTTCGCAGCATGGCGATAGCCCTCGCGGTCAGCGACCAGCGGGGCCATCTTGTCGGGATTCACGGCGCCGTTACGAGCGGGAATCGAAAAGTTTGGGGTCCGTTGGAATACCGTGAGCTGAGCGGCCTGCTCAGCGATCAGCGGAATGGACTGGATGCCGGAGGAACCGGTGCCGATCACGGCCACCTTGAGTCCAGTGAAGTCCACCCCTTCATGGGGCCAGCGGCCCGTGAAATAGACGGGCCCGCCGAAATCATCTGCGCCGTTGATGTCAGGTGTCTTCGGGACGGACAAACAGCCGGTGGCCATCACGTAGTGGTGGCAACGGATCTGCTCACCGGTGTCGGTATGGACCTCCCACAAATTCTGGTCTTCGTCCCAGATTGCCGATTCAGCTCGGGTCTCAAAGGTGATGTTGGGTCGCAGGTCATAAGTGTCGGCGACAAACTGGGCGTAGCGAAGGATCTCGGGTTGGGTGGCGTACTTCTCGGACCACGTCCAGCGGTCTTCAAGAGTGGGATCAAACCCGAAGGTGTAATCGGTAGTGGGGATATCGCAGCGTGCCCCCGGGTACCGATTCCAATACCAGGTGCCACCAACATCGTCAGCGGCCTCAAGCACTCGTACCGAAAAGCCGAGACCTCGCAGACGATGCAACAGATACATCCCCGAAAATCCTGCACCGACCACGAGCACATCAAGTACGTCGTTGGCGCGGTGGCCGTTGGTGCCATTGGCAGAACCCTGCTCTCGTGACATTGCTGCTCCCCTCATTGTGCGACCCCACGTCGCGATCCCCGAAGCGCATTCTTCCAGATCTTTGGGCTCGGGTGGGAAGCCGGTTGGAGATCTACACTCCGGACATGCAGTTTCTTGATCCCCGCGGCCAACGATCTGGTCCTCTGGCCCCGTACGAGGCCTCGGCCACCTTGGCGCCGGGTCAGCAGATCGGCCTGTTTGCTAACGGGTTCCCGGGATCGGTCGAGTTCCTTGAACATGTGGGTGCTGCGGTTCGTACAGTGCTGCCGCAGGTCACCGTGAAACTGTGGAACAAAGGCAATGCCAGTGCGCTCGCCTCGCCAGAAGATCTCGCAGAGATTTCCGACACCTGCTCAGCGGTGATCGCGGCCTACGGCCATTGAGGCAGTTGCACATCCGGCACCGTGCGTGACGGAATCGAACTGGCGAAACGAGATGTTGCGGTGGTCGCGTTAGTGACCGAGCCGTTTTGGGAACAAGGTGATCTGATCGCACTCTCCAACGGGATGCCAGATGTTCCACGGATCCGCCTGCCCCATCCGGTGGCGGGCAGCGGCGCACAGGCGATGAGCGAACTCGCTGACCGCATCGCTCAGCGACTGATCGCAGTCCTTCGTGGCGAGGACGCACCTGATAACGCGCCAGCCGATATCTCTGCGGGAGCAGCCACATGAGCCTGCTCGAGGCGATGGATGAGGCCGAGGCCCTCGAACAACTCCATCAACTCGGATGCACCGACGGTCTACCGGTGGTGATCCCCACCCCGCAGCGCGTGGAGCGAATGGTGCTCGCCTCGGGTTGTGATGCCGATGTGGTACTCGGCGAAATGGGTCCCCTCGGGGGTGCGGTGACAATAGAAAAAGTCGCTACTAACGCGGTGATGGCGGGCTGTGTGTGGGACCACATGCCCCTCGTGGTTGCGGCGGTCCAAGCGATCCTCCAACCTGAGTTTGATCTCGGTGAAGTGCAAAGCACCACCCATTCGATCGCCCCGTTGCTGATCTGGAATGGTCCGTTAGCCCGAGTCTGCGGAGTCAGTAGCGGCTTCGGGGCGCTCGGGCCCGGTCATCGAGCGAACGCGGCGATCGGTCGTGCGCTGCGATTGTGCATGATCAACATCGGAGGGGCGCGGCCAGGGAGTTCGGATATGGCCTTGCTCGGCCATCCCGGCAAGTTTGCAATGTGTGTGGCGGAGGCGGAGCACGCCTCGCCGTTCCCGCCTTTGTCCACGAGTTTCGGTTACGCACCCGGTGACGATGTGGTGACGGTGCTCGGTACCGAAGCTCCCCATTCGGTCATGTTTGTACACGATGCCGATAACGCTGATTCACCGGATCGGCTGTTGCGCATCCTGGCCGGAGTGATTACTAACCCAGGCTCCAACAACATTCATCTGCGTAACGGTTCGGTGGCGGTGGCCTTAAACCCCGAGCATGCTCGGGTGCTCGCCGGGGCTGGATGGGATCGCTCAGAAATCCAGCAGCGACTGTTTGATAAATGCCGTGTCACCAAACAGCAGATCACGTCGTTAAATCCGAACTTCGCTCCACGGGGCGATGGTGAAGAGATCTCGATCCTGCCGGGACCCGACCGGATTCTGATCTTCGTTACCGGTGGGGAAGGGCTCTATTCGGCGGTGTTTCCGTCATGGTCTGCCGGAGCCCACGGTAACCGTGCGGTCCATCAGATGGTGCTCACCGATCAGGCCTGTGAAATCCCGGGCCTTTCTCGCCCATCTGATCAGCCCGTCTGATTGAGCGCCAGTTCGGTGGCCGGGTCACCGGCGATGCGGGTATGCCACATCCGTCGTGGCTCGTTCATGTCATAGGGAGTGGCCTGATGCATGAGACGACGGTTATCCCATAACACCGCGTCCCCTACCTGCCACTGATGGTGGTACACCCGATCAGGCGAACAGGCCGTGGCGTTGAGATCATCGAGGAATTTTTCCGACTCCGCTGGATCAAGCCCCTCGATTTCGTGGGCGTGACGGCCGATTAAAAGATTGGGCCTCCCTGACTCGGGATGGACCTTCACCAGCGGGCGCAGACAGGGCGTGTCCACTTGGTATCCGTAACCCTGCGGCCGGCCCTGATCGTCGGTGGCGGTAGGTAACAACCCCACGCGATCCATCGAGTAGTACAGCGAGTGATAGGCCCGCAGTTCGCTCAAGCGGATCTGGGTAGCGGGGTCCAAAGCCTCATAGGCGGCACGCATGTCAGCGAACCCGGTGGCACCACCTGCTGACGGGATGATCTCTGCGGTGAAGACCGCGCCTTTAGCCTGCACCGGCATGTAGGTGCTGTCGTGATGCCAGCCTTCATTACCGCGGATGGCTTTGACCACATCATCGTCGTCGGCGCTGTGCAATCTGCCGTCCTTGCCGAGGTTTGCGATGGGCGCTGCAGTGAACTCAAGTTCTCCGAAACAGCGTGCGAAGCGGTCTTGTTCCTGACGTTGGAGGAACTGTCCTGGAAAGATCAATAACCCGAACTCAATCCATGCGTCGTGAAGTTCGTGATGGGTGGGCCCATCGATATGACGGAGATCGATATCGGTGATGACCGCGCCAAAGCAGGTCCCGAGCGGTTCCAATGTGAATCCGGTGTCCCCCATGGCGTAACCCTAAGAACCCGCACGGCGTCGGTCAAGGCCGTGCGGGGCGCGCAATCTCAGCCGGGAGGGCCCCACGGGGTTAACTGGCCGTCGCGCCACATTTCCACGAGACGGAATTTCTGGACCTTGCCGGACCCGGTGAGCGGGAAAGCATCTACCTCATACCAATGGGCCGGGGTCTTATGCGCGGCCAGATTGGCTCGCACCCATTCACGCAATTCGGCCACGCTCGGTTGATCTGACGGACTGGGGCTCGCCGGGCGGATCACGGCAGCAACGATCTCGCCCCATTTATCATCGGGCAGTCCGATCACCGCCACATCGGCCACACCGGGATGTTGGAAGAGGACATCTTCAATCTCGCGGGGATAGATGTTCTCTCCGCCGCGAATGATCATGTCTTTCAGACGGCCCACGATCCGGCAGTAGCCGCGATCATCCATCGTGCACAGATCCCCCGAGTGCATCCAGCCGTCCTCGTCAATTGAATCTGCGGTGGCAGTGGGATTGTCGTAGTACTCGCGCATCACCAGATAGCCGCGGGCGCAAAACTCTCCGGCTTGCCCGATCGGCACTGTTGCGCCGTTGGCATCAACGATCTTGACTTCCACATGCGGCATCGGTAACCCGAGGGTGGTGGCCTTATCGGTGATCGAGTCATCGGGATAGGTCATGGTGGCCACCGGGGACATTTCGGTTTGGCCGAACACGATGGTGAACGGCGCCCCGATCGCCGATTCGAAGCGTTCCACGAGCGGTGCGGGCACCGTAGATCCCCCCGAAGTCATACAGCGCACACTGGAGAGATCTGCGGACGCGAAGTTGGGATGTTCGAGGAGGGCGATGAACATCGTCGGGACGGCGGCGAGCGTGTTGATCCGATGGGTCTCGATCGCCTCGAGGAGATGGCCGGGCTCAAACTCCTCCACGAGGGCCAAGGCCGCCCCGGCGGTACCGGCAGCAAGGGCCGCGAGCACCGAACCGCCGGTATGGAAAAGGGGCATGACACCGAGCATGGTGTCGCCGGCCCCCACGCCGTTACGCATGGCCGTGTGTAACCCGTTGGTCACGAGCCCGCGGTGGTGAAGGGCGGCACCTTTTGGGAATCCGGTTGTGCCCGAGGTGTATTGGATCATGACGAGATCACCCGGATCGAGGGTGGGCAATGTGATGTCCAGATTTCGTCCCTCCTCGATCAGATCCACGAAAGAATCCAAAGGGATCACCTCACGCAGATGGGGGAGTCGACTCTGCAGGTCGGTGCTGATCGCAGCCAGATCTCGGCCGCGATAACTGCGGCTTGCAAGCACGGCCGTAGAGCCGGACTGGGTGAGAATGTACGCGGCTTCTTCTGCGGTCAAGTTGGGATTGATGGTGACGATCACCTGGCCAGCCAACGCAATCGCATATTCGGCGAGCACCCACTCGGGGAGATTCTGGCCCCAGATCGCGATCCGATCACCCGGAGAAAATCGCTCGGTTAACGAGCGGGCTCCGGCCTCGCAATCAGCCATTAGCTCCGCGAACGTCCATCGGCGGGGGTCCTTGGTGCCAAATAGCGCGAGTTGAGATGGCGCCCGCAGCGAACTAGTTCGCAGCGCCTCACCAATGGTCATATCCACTACCACCGGCTCTGTCGGCCCGGCGAAGTAGCTCTGCGTGAGGGGCGTCGGCGATGCCGGAGTGGTCATTGTGATCTCCCATGTCTCAGTTCGGTGTTGTACCGATGATCGGTGATGTGTGAGGCGAAAGTACAGCACCGGCGCAATCACTGACGCAATCACAGATCGAGCCGGTGGGCACTGGGGCGTAGATCGGTGGGTCTGTCAGACTCTGGTAATGGATGTCTCTGAAGCAGTAGCAGCTCGCATGTCGGTGCGGGCCTTTCTTCCCGATCCGGTGTCTGATGAGGTGATCACAGCACTTTTAGCACAGGCCTCACGGGCCCCGAGCGGGGGGAATCTCCAGCCGTGGAGGATCTATGTGGTCAATGGGTCAGCAATGACGCGGTTTCGCGACCTGATGGCCACCGAACGCAAGATGAGTTCTGGGGAATACAACATGTATCCGCCAGATCTGTGGGAGCCGTATCGCACCAACCGCTACCGCATTGGTGAGCAGATGTACGCAACCATCGGCATCGAACGTGAAGATAAGGCGGGACGCCTCGCCCAACTCGCCCGTAACGAGGACTTCTTTGGTGCGCCAGCCGGACTGTTCTGCTTTGTGGATCGACGAATGGGGGAGCCCCAGTGGTCTGATCTCGGGATGTTCTTGCAGACCTTCATGTTGTTGGCGGTAGAGGCCGGCCTCGGGACCTGCGCTCAGGAATATTGGTCCCTGTTCCACGAACTCGTGACCGGTTTTGTGGAGGCTCCGGAGGAGGAGATGTTGTTTTGCGGTATGGCTATTGGGTACGTGGACTCCGAAGCGGCAGTGAACACCTTGACCTCCGAGCGCATGCCAGTGGAGCAGTGGGCACGGTTTCTGTGATGAAGCGTGCTGCGCTCAGGCGGAGCGAGAGGAGATCTGGCTTGCGAGACGTTCGGTGATGTTATTGCATTCCGCGCAGATGCTGGCTGGAATGAGACCGATGCGCATCAAACGAGCAAAGATCACGCAACCGAGGCAGTAGGCAAAAGCGGCCTCAGCAAAGGCTGCCACAGCCAACATTGCGATCAGGATGTTGGCCGCAGTGGTGGCACCAAAACCGTAATGGGCCACCAGAGCGATCACTGAGAGCACTGCACCGATTCCTTGGGCGAAGCGTTTGGGTGCGCCGGCCACAAAGCGGTGATCACGGTTGATTCGAGGGGTGATGAGGCGGGTGGCGATCTGTCCGAGCGGACTCAAGGTGGGACCGGTCAGAACCCGGGCCACAAACCCATAGGCCAACGGGATCAGCAGCCACATCTGGCCGAGCAGAACCACTCCGAGGGCCATAGCCACCGCACCCGAAGCGACGATCCGAGCCGAGGTCTCATTGACCGGATTGGGAAACTCAAAAACAGATTTGATTGAGGTGGCCACGAGTTGAGGCTAACCAGCAAAACACGACAAAACAAGTCGGGATTAACGGACAGGGTCCGCAGGGAGGAGCAGCGAGACCGAATTACTGGTCTGCATTACTGGTCTGCTGGAGGTCGGTAAAAGGCCAATAACTGGCCGATCCCGGCGCCAAGCCCCAGCACGAGAACCACAACAGCTCCGAGCCAATCTGCGCGTTCCCACCCGAGAGCAGCATCGAGGCTGAAGCGTCCGGGTCCGCTCATTCCTACGGCGATCGCCAGCACGCCAATGGAGACCGTGTACTCCCAGCCGTTGTTATAGATAAAAAAGCCGTTGCTGCGATGGGCCGTCCACGTGGCTACCACCATCACCCCGAGGATCGCTGCCGCAGCGAGGGGAGTGAATAATCCGAGGGCCAAGAAAAGACCGGCGATGATCTCTGTGCCCGCTGCCATGCGTGCCTGAAGGCCAGGCCATTTCATCCCGATACCTGCAAACCAGCCCACCGTGCCCGCAATGCCCGAGCGCACCTTATTGAAGCCATGAATAGCGAAAAACACCCCGAAGATCACCCGCAGTACCAAGAGCGCGGTATCGATCTGGGGGGAGTTGGTATCAAGTGTCTGAGCAAACATGAGAACCCCAAGTTATCCGATACCGGATTTCACCTCGGTGGGCTGGCAAAGTTAGTGCTCATGACCGACTATTCGTATTCCACCTTGATCGAGATGATTCGGGCCCTAGAGCGCCGCCAAGTGTCCAGCACAGAGCTCCTCCAACAGGCGATCTCACGGGTGGAGCAACGTAACGATTCGATCAATGCCGTGGTGACCATGGATTCTGAGCGGGCTCTCGCCCGGGCCCGCTCGATTGATCAGGACCGGGCTGCAGGCCGACGAGTGGGAGCATTAGCGGGAATCCCGATGACCGTGAAGGACTCCTTGATGCTCGATGGCGTACGCACCACATCGGGAGCCCCGGAGCTCTCACAGTATGTGGCTGATCGCAATGCGGACTGTGTGAGCCGCCTCCTTGGGGCCGGTGCTGTGATCTTTGGCAAAACGAACCTGCCGATCTACGCCGGAGATGTGCAGAGCTTTAATGAAGTGTTCGGGACCACGAACAATCCGTGGGATCTGTCTCGCAGTTGCGGGGGATCATCGGGTGGGTCCGCCGCCGCAGTGGCCGCCGGATTCACTCCACTTGAGGTGGGAAGCGATATCGGAGGATCAATCCGCAATCCGGCGGGTATGTGCGTGTGGTGGGCCACAAGCCGAGCTACGGCTTGGTGTCGGCCCGTGGCCAAATCCCTGGCCCCCCAGGCACGTTGACTCAAGCAGACATCGCCGTGGTCGGCCCGCTAGCGCGCAGTGTGGCCGACTGTGAAATGGCCCTTGATCTGATGGTGGGGGCCGATGACTGGCACGCACCTGCGTGGTCTATTTCGGTGCCACCGGCTCGGCCCGGGATACCACGGGTAGCGGTATGGGCAGATGATCCGGCATGTCCGGTGGACCCGGAGATTCGGATTGCCATCGAATCAGTGGCCGAACAACTCGCTGGTCTCGGCTGTCAGGTGGACGAAAATGCGCGACCAGCGGGCCTTGACTTCGCTAAGGCCGATGCTGTGTTCTCCCAGTTACTCGGATCGGCTCTGGCCGGAGGGTATTCACTGTCAGAGGTGGAGTCGATGGCCGAAAAGGTGGCTCGCGGGGAGCGGGTGGATGGAGAACTTGGCGTAGAAGGTGCCACCCTTCGGCATCGGGCGTGGCTGTCAGCCAATGAGCGACGCCTGCAAATGCGAGCCCGGTGGCGTGAGTTTTTCACTCGCTATGACGTTGTGCTCGCCCCGATCTCACCCACTGTGGCGATCCCGCATGACCACAGCTTTCCGATGAGCCAACGCTGGATCGATGTGGCCGGAACCGCTCGGCCCTACACCGATCAAATGCGATGGATGGGAGTGTTCGGCGTGTCGTATCTGCCGGCCACCGCCGTGCCGATCGCTATTCACTCCACCGGCCTTCCGATCGGCCTGCAGGTAGTGGGGCCCTTCGCCGAGGACCGTACGGCGCTGAAGGTGGCGGCCCTCGTAGAGCAGGTCGCCGGAGGATTTAAGGTCCCCACCGGCTGGGCCTGAGGGTGGCTGGCGTCACCCGTGGGTGCGCAGCACGGCGAGTAACGCGTCGGCCAGCACCCCGATATCGGGATCCACAGGTATCAGGTTCGTGGACACCGCAAGGGTGATACCCAGTTCGGGGATCGTGAGCGCGTGGGACCTGAACCCGGGCACGCCACCACCGTGGGAAAACACGGTGATCCCATCGATATCGCTGATGCTGATTCCGAGGCCGTAGTTCTGGCCGGGGACCAAGGTGGCGAACTCTGCGAGCGAGGCCTCGCTGAGGAGAGCACCCGAGAACAACGAGCGAATCACCCGGGCGATCTCAATGGCCTGAGCCTCGATGCCGCCACCGGTGAAAGGGGCAGAGGTCAACACCGCTTGGGGGAGCGCAGTCACATCGAGGTAGTCATCAACTGTGGCTTCAGCAAGGAATGGTGCAAGGGCCGGCAGAAAGGAGAAGGCCGCACGCAGTTCTCCGCTGACATAGCCTGACGCGACCATTTGGGGCGGGAACTCTTCGGGAGGGAGATAGATCGCGTCCGCACCCACCGGAGAAAACAACATCTCCCTGAAGACCTCATGGGCGGGGCGGCCAGTGACCGCCTCAATCACGAGACCGGCGGCCACATGGCCGACCGTGTTATAGAGGTAACCGGCACCCGGGGTGTACCCAGGGCCACGCTCCACCGCCCAGCGGACAATTTCCTCGGGTTCAAACGGCTGGTCAAAGCGCGAACTGGCAAGGATGAAAAAACCCGGATCAAAGGCGTATTCGGCAAATCCGTTGGTGTGGTTCAGGAGTTGGCGCACCGTTAACAACGGTCCATAATCCACGCCATCGCTCACATACCCGGTGGCCCAATCGGCCCCAAGATAGGTGGCCACCGGCTCATCGAGGTTGACGAGGCCCTGCTCGGCCAGCAACAGCACAACAGCGGAGGTCATCGGCTTGGTGATACTTGCGAAGCGCCAATAATCCTCCGGTGTGGCTTGGACGCCCGAGCGCAGATCGGAGGATCCGAAAGCCTCAGAGAGTTCGCTGCCATCGGGCAAAATCGCGGCGAGCGTGAGACCGGGCGCTCCGGTGGCGGTCATCCACTGCTCCACCTCGGCGGTGAGTAAGGAGACGAGTTCGGCGTCCGCGGCCTGCTGAGCGGGGAGCGTGGTGGTACTCGATGGCGGTGGCGCCGTGGAGGGTGAGACCGTGCTCTGGGGTGCCGCAGCCGTTGGGGTCTCGCTCGAACATGCAGCGAGCGGTGCAGCGAATGCAAAGGCCGTAATGACAAAGAGGTGGCGTGACCTGAAGTTCATTGCCACACGCTACGTCGCTCGAGGATCGCTTCGATGCGGGCTCGGTTATAACGCAGAACAGCGATGAACGGGAGGCTGGCCGCAAGACCGGCGAGGACAGCCATGCCTAGCAGCCATCCAGAATTCCAAAGTGCGAATAGTGGGGTGGCAGCGAGGATGCTCCAGTGGGTCAGTTCCCCCCGTCGGCATTCGTTAGCAAACCACTGCAAAGAGAGACGATCATGGCCGGGGAGTTGCCGCTTGCTGAACGCCCCGAACCAGGCGCCGGTCTCGGGAAGGTGGTCCTTCCAGGTTTTGATCCGCATTTGCCGTTCATACCAGAGGCCAGAAGCCTCAAAATCACGAATCCGTAAGATTCCGAGCTGTTGGGCAAGATCGATTTCGGGCCGCCTTCTGTACCACCATCCGCTGCCGAAGCCCCACAAAGTCCAGGCGAAGGCATTCAGCACAAAGGCTGCTGAGGAGGAGAACGAAAACGTGATCAACACCGTGCAACAAGAGCCTTTCGTGACCGGGCGGCAACGCACCGATCGGGATGTCTCAAAGATAGCGCCTCGGTGCGTTCAGGAGGCCGAGGAGTGGACGAACTCCACGATATTGCGGTCGGGATCCTCCACCATTGCGATGCTCACCCCGGGTCGAATCTCGCGCAGTGGCAGGACCACCGTCACGCCTGCTGCTTCGCACGCCTCAAGAATCTCAGCGATATTGGTGGCATGGATCGTCAGATAACGCAGGCCCGTGGCTGCCGGGATGCCCCCAGGCACAGCGCAATGCTCAGGGATCTGCTCATAAGCAACGAGTTTGATCAGTGAATCACCGCAGCGGAGGCGATGCATCGTGCCGCCACCACCCACGGGCATCGGGATGTCGCCCTCGTGGACGAGGCCGAGCACATCTCGATAAAAAGCTAACGAACGCGGTCCGTTAGCTACGACGATTCCAAGATCAAGGGCGCTGCGCTGAAAGGTAATTGTCACGTCGCCCACCGTAGTGGAAATGGTCCGGTAGTCGGATCAACGACTACGCCGCCCCCTGCGAGGTATGTGTTCAGTTCAGCGTGGAGATGCCACCATCCACAGGGATCACCGCTCCCGTGATGTACGCCCCAGCCCTGCTCGCGAGGAAGATCACAGTGCCGGCCACATCTTCGGGTGATCCGATCCGGCCGCGTGGATTGGCGGCCTCCACTTGCTTGCGGTCCTCCGGATCGGCGAGTCGGTACGCCATCATTTTGGATTCGAAAGGTCCCGGCGCGATGGAGTTAACGGTGATGTGTTCACCGACCACAAAGCGACCGAGATGTCGCGCCAGCATGTGGATACCCGCCTTGGACGCCGAATACGAGAAGTTGTCGCCCACGGGAACTCTCAGGCCGTCGATCGATCCGATCATGATCACCCGGGACGGATCTGCGTGCGTGGCGCCCACCTTGAGCTGGGGAAGGAGAGCCTGAGTCAACATGAACGGTGCTTTCAGATTGATGTCAAGCACCTTGGAGAAACCGTGGTCGGGGAACTCGCCGAGCGGGGCACCCCATGCGGCACCGGCATTGTTCACGAGGATGTCAACGCGATCCTCATAGGTCAAGAACGTAGTCATGAATGAGGCGAGTCCCTCCTCGGTGGACAGGTCCGCAGGAATCGATACGCAATGACCGAATGCGCTGAGTGCGGCGGCGGTGGCATCGCAGGCCTCCGCCTTACGGGCGGTGATGTAGGTCCGGACACCATTGGCGACGAGACCGGTGGCAATCATTTCGCCGATACCGCGCGAGCCGCCGGTCACGATTGCGACCTTGCCGTCGAGGGAGAAGAGTTCGTTGATCTGCATCTCCAGATCATGGCTGATCAGGCGATGCGCGCCTCGGGTCGGCGCGCCGAGCGATTCATGGCGCACGAAGCGCTTCGGACCGCCGCGCCGATGTGTGTCAGGCTAAAACCATGTTGATCGCCCATATCACCGACTTTCATGTCCGGGGCCGAGGTGAGCTCATGGGAGGCCACATCCCTACCGATGCTCTGCTCGCCGCCACGGTGCGCACGCTGAACGCAATGGACCCCGCGCCGGATCTCGTGGTGGGTACCGGAGATCTGGTGAACGATGGGGATCGGCCGGGCGGGGCAGAGGACCAATACCAGAACCTGGCGACCATCCTGGGCGAGTTGACGCTGCCCACCCTTCTGATCCCCGGCAATCACGACGATCGCGCTCAGATGCGCTCTCTGCTTGGCGCGTATCTGCCGGATATGGCTGTGGTGACTGACCACCATCCCGACCCGTCAGCGCAAGCGTTGCTGAACTACGAGGTGGACTCTTATCCGGTGCGGATCATTGCGCTGGACACCACGATCCCTGGGGTTCATCACGGCGAGATTGGTAGCAGCCAACTGGTGTGGCTCAGGGATCGTTTAGAAGAACAACCCGATCGACCAACGGTCATCATTCAGCATCATCCACCCTTTGCCACCGGCATTGAGTTCATGGACGAGATGGGGCTTCGTGATGCACAGGATCTGGAGCAGACGCTCCGGCCACATGCCCAGGTGATCGGTGTGCTGTGCGGCCATCTGCATCGTTCGATCGTCGCTCGGTTCGCGCAGACTTTGGCGATCACTGCGCCGTCCTCGGGAGCACAGTTAGCGCTTCGGCTCAACGGCGAAAAATTTCGATACTCCTCTGAAGCACCAGCGATTGCACTGCATTTGTGGGCGCCAGAAGATCCGTATCGACTCCGCAGTCATGTGGTGGCCGTGGATGAAGGCGAGATTTGGATGCCCGATTGGGTCAGAACTCGATGACGAGTCGACCGCGCACCCCGCCTGCTTCAAGCAGTGCGTGAGCCTTTGCGGCCTGCTCAGCGGGGAAGGTGGCCGCCACGCGCATGCTGAGTTGGCCTGTTTCCGCTAGGGAACGAATGTGATCAAGCTGATCCCTGGCTTCGATGTAACTACGAACCCACACCTGATGAAGGGTGATTCCACGTGGAGCATCGGCCTGAAAACCACGAACGGTCCCAAAGCCACCACCATCGCGCACACATCCAAAGAGTTGTTCGTTTTGGACCGACCCGTCAGCCACAGCATCAACACCGCCCGGACGGTGTTCGAGGATGCGCTCGGCCACATCAGGTCCGCGGGTCACCACAACATCAGCGCCAAGGGAGGTCACGAGATCTCGATCAGCGTCGGAGGCATCTGCGATCACTCGCAATCCGGCCGCCTTGGCGAGTTGGACCATGTAGCCACCGTAGGCGCCGGCTGCGCCGGTGACCGCAAGAGTCGCGTCGGGTGCGAGGTTCAACATGTCTAAGGTCAACTGCGCAGTCAACGCGTTCATCGGCAAGGAACAGGCCTCAGCGTGGCTGGATCCTGCCGGCGCCAAAGTCACCGACCGGGCGGGTAGTGCGAGGTATTCGCTGTACGCCCCATGGCTGCCAGAGGGCAACACGATGGCCATGACGCGGTCTCCTACAACGAGATCGGTAACGGTGTCCGGGCCGATGGCGGCCACCAGGCCAGCGGCGTCCATGCCGGGGACATACGGCCACGGATCCTTACTTTGGGTATCGGCTCGGGCCCCATTACGGACATAGGTGTCGGTGGGATTGACCGCAGCGGCGTACACCCGAATCAGAATCTGGCCAGGGCCAGCGATCGGATCAGGGAGTTCCACCACCTCGAGTGCCTCAGGTCCGCCATAACTGTTCACTCCAACTGCACGCATGCCGTTCACAGTACAGCGGTGTCGCAGTACTGTGAGGCGATGACTGGGGAACTGCACTGGATGTCGGCGACCGCACTCGCAGCGGGGATCGCAGCGGGGGAAATCTCAAGCCTCGAAGCGCTCGAGCACTTTGTGGATCGGATCGCCGAACGTGACGGACCAATCAATGCGGTGGTGCAGTGGGACCTCGATCGGGCCCGAGCAACCGCTCAGCGTGCCGATGCAATGGTCCGTGACGGCACTCCGCTCGGTCCGCTGCACGGGGTGCCGATGACGATCAAGGATTCTTTTCAAACGATTGGGTGTATCACCACCTCGGGAGCGCCAGAACTCGCCGATTTCGTACCGGAGGTGGATGCGGCGCCGGTGGCCCGACTGCGAGAGGCCGGTGCAGTGATCTTTGCCAAAACAAACCTGCCGATCTACGCAGGAGACCTTCAGAGCTATAACTCGGTGTACGGCACAACGAACAATCCCCATGGTCTCGATCGCACACCGGGCGGCTCGAGCGGCGGCTCGGCGGCGGCTTTAGCGATGGGGTTCACCCCCTTAGAACTCGGTAGTGACATCGGCGGTTCAATCCGGGTACCGGCCCATTACTGCGGTGTGATGGGCCACAAATCTTCCTTTGGGATCGTCCCCGCACACGGACAGATTCCGGGTCCTCCCGGATCTTTGAGCCAGGCTGATCTGGCGGTGGCCGGTCCGATGGCGCGTCACGCAGAGGATCTCGCCACGGCCCTCCGGGTCATCTCCGGGCCAGACCGGTGGGATGCGGCGGCCTGGAGGCTCGAGATGCCGGAGCCACTGCATACGAGTCTCGGGGATCTGCGGATCGCAGCCTGGATCGATGACGACTACTGCTCCGTGGATGCCGACACGAGGACCGCGATTTACGGGGCGGTATCGGCTCTGCGCGCCGCCGGCGCCACCGTGGACACCGAGGCCAGACCCCAGATCACCTTGGCCAAAATGAGTGAGATTTTCACGTCATTGCTGTATCTCGCTTTGTCGGGAGGCCACGATCGGGCCAAGATCGAAAAGATGGCGGCAGCGGTCGGGGAAGACCAAATGAGCCATGTGAAACGAGTGACAGCGGGCCGTCACCGGGAATGGCTGACCGTGCATGAGCGACGCCTACAGATGCGGGCCCGGTGGGAGGAGTTCTTCCAGGACTTCGATGTGATTGTGATGCCGGTCCACCCGCGCGCCGCAATCGCACACGATCACAGCGAGCCGATGTGGCAACGACGGGTGATGATCGGACAGGAGCAGCGCTCCTACGCCGATCTGTTCGGTTGGATCGGACCAGCCGGAGCGGGCTACTTGCCATCCACAGTGGTGCCGGTGGGCCGTGACAGCGATGGGATGCCGATCGGGGTGCAGGTGGTCGGGCCGTATCTGAACGATCTCCGCACGATTTCGGTTGCGGGGATGCTGAGCGATCTACTCGGTGGGTGCCCGCAACCGGCCCTCGCCCTCGATTCCTGATCGAGTTCCGCCTCGAGTTCCGGCCCGAGATCCGGCCCGATGCAACCCGGGGATCTTCATGGGACATGCACCATCGAGCATTCCTACAATGTGCAGGTGACAACACCTGGCCAGACGGCACCTGAGTCGATGACGCCAGATGAGGCGTACCACTCATTTCAATACGAGAACTACCCCTTTGCTGCGACGCATCCCGACTGGCTCTACACGATTGGTCGGCTGCATGGTCTGGACCCCGTGCCGGTTGAGCGGTGCCGGGTCCTCGAACTCGGATCGGGACGAGGGGGCAACCTCGTCCCCCTAGCTGCGCAGTTCCCCGACGCCCAGTTCATCGGTGTGGATCTCGCCGAATCCCAGGTGGCCGATGGCCGGCGCGTGGCCAGCGATCTCGGACTCACCAACATCAGGTTTGAGGCCATGGACATCGCTGATCTTCCGGCGGATTGGGGAGAGTTTGATTACATCATCTGCCACGGCGTGTACTCATGGGTGCCCGATCATGTGCGTTCACGGATTCTGGACATCGCCGGTACCCAACTCAGTGCACACGGTCTCGCGTTCATTAGCTACAACACGTACCCGGGCTGGCACGCCCGTGGGATGTTGCGTTCGCTGATGAAACGGGTGGTTGTACCGGGTCCCCCGGCCCAGATGGCCGCCGCCGCTCGAGAGTTCCTGCAGATGTATTTGACCCGGATCCCGCAGGATGCTCCTCTGCGACCCTGGGTGCAGTCCGAACTGTCCCTTTTGATTGGCCTGTCGGATCGCTACATCTATTTTGAACATCTCGTAGAGGAGAACACGGCGTTCTACTTCGCCGATTTCGTCGCCGATGCACACACTCATGGTCTCACCTATGTCTCGGACGCAGACCCGACCACCTCGGTGGTGGAGCAGATCGGCGCCGGTCACGAGGATGTGCTCGCCATCTATGGGCAGGACCCGATCGCAGGCGAACAAATGGTGGATTACCTGACCACACGGTATTTTCGCCGCTCGGTACTGTGCCGCTCGGATGCGCCTGCGCAGAACCCTGCTGTGGCCACGATTGAGCGGCGACCGCCGATGGCTGACCGGCTGAGCGGTGCGTGGTTGGCGGTGGATGCCGGTGACGATGTTGTGGATCTCGGCGAAGGCGTGGAGGTCTCTATGGAAGAGGGGGACAACATTGTGATCACCTCTGCAGATGTCCACGGCAGCGCGATCTCGTGGATTCTCGCTGAGGCACGGCCGTCTACTGTGGGCTTTGATGATTTGGTGGAGATCGCCGCCGATCGTCTCGGCCTGCCGGCCGATAGTGAGTTCACGGAGCAGTTGGCCTCCAGGGCGTGGAGATTATTCCAGCGGGGCAAAGTCACGATCGGGTTTTGGCCCCGGCCACAACTGACAGCGGTGCCTGAACTACCAAAGGCTCCCGCTTTGGCTCGATATCAAGCGATGCAGGGCGAGGAGTGCGTGACCACGATGACTCATGAACGCATGCTCGTGGATTCCCTCGATCGATTGCTGTTTGAATTTGCTGACGGCACGCGCTCCAGTGCGGATCTGCATGCCGAGGCCGCTCGGGCCCTCGCTTGTGGCGACCTGTCCATCGAACTCGATGATCAACCGTTGACCGATATGTCGGTGCTCGAGGAGCTGGTCACCAGCAAACTGCAACGGTTCGCTGAGCAAGGTCTATTGATCGCACCAACCTGAGCCCGGGGCCTTGCGCAGACCGAAGATCGTGATGGTGACGGGTTCTCAGGGGCTGGAAATTGCTGGCATCCTGTGGGCATGACGAGTACCGACATTGACCTTCTTGCAGCGGATGTGGCGTGGAATCTTTCCCCGTTACTCGACGGAGTGAGCGACCCCACCGACCTCGTAACGCAGGCCGCTCAGTGTGCAGCAGACCTTCAGATCCACAAAGGCCTGATCTCCACGATGTCAGCCGAGGATCTCGCAGCGGTGATGACTGAACTCGCCCACGTCCATGAGTTGTTAAGCCGGGCCGGGCATTACGTCTCGTTGCGGTTTGCGGAGAACACGGCGGATCCAGAGCGCGGGGCGGCCATGCAGGCCATTAACGAACGGGCCAATGAGGTGACCACCACCTTGTTGTTCATCGATCTCGAATGGTCCGGTGCAGCAGATGACCACGCTGACGTTCTGCTCGGGAGTCCGGCCTTAAACCAGTTTCGTCATCACCTCGAGAACCTGCGAAAGGTGCGGCCCCACTTGTTGAGTGAGCCCGAAGAGACCGTGCTCGCAGAGACCTCCCTAGCGGGTGCTGCAGCGTGGGTCCGATTGTTTGAGGAGCACACCTCATCGATCGAGGTGGAACCGATCCCACAGATCTCCGCCTCACCGATGCCGTTAATGCAGGCCCTGTCGTTGTTGCAGCACCCCGATGCTGGGCTTCGGGCGGAAAGCGCAGAAAAGGTCACCCGCGCTTTGGCACCGGGAGTGCGGACTCGGGCGTTCATCTACAACACGTTGATGTTGGACAAAAAGATTGATGACCGGATGCGCAAGTATCCGTCGTGGATCTCAAGTAGGAATCTGGCCAATGAAGCCTCCGATGAATCGGTGCAGACCCTGATCGAATCGGTGGTCTCGCGGTATGACATCCCGCAGCGGTGGTACGCGCTGAAAGCCAAAGTCCTCGGCCAAGACACACTGCACGACTTTGACCGGATGGCCTCAGTGGCACAGAGCGCCACGAGCATTGGATGGTCCGAGGCGACCGGCCTCGTGCGTGAGGCGTATCGCGAGTTCTCTCCGGAACTCGGCGCGGTGGTGGGCCGGTTTATCGATGAGTCGTGGATTGACGCCCCGGTGCGTCCCGGTAAGCGCGGGGGAGCGTTCTGCGCTTACGGGGTGCCCTCGCAGCATCCCTACGTGCTGTTGAACTGGACGAGTACGCCCCGTGATGTGGCCACGTTGGCTCACGAACTCGGCCACGGGGTGCACGGCTATTTGGCCCGCGAACAAGGGATCTTTCATCAGTCCACTCCTTTGACTTTGGCCGAGACAGCCTCAGTGTTTGGAGAGACACTGACAAATCATTCCCTGTTAGCAATGCTGACAGATCCTGCCGAACGGTTCGCTTTGCTAGCGGCCACCCTTGAGGATTCGATCGCCACGGTGTTTCGCCAGGTTGCGATGAACCGGTTTGAGGATGCCTGTCATAACCAGCGACGCACCGAGGGTGAACTCTCGGTGGAGCAGTTCAACGAGAACTGGGCAAGCACCCAAACGCAGATGCTCGGACCGGCCGTAGACGTCACCGAGGGTTATCGCACATGGTGGAGTTATATCCCGCACTTCATCGCCACCCCCGGTTATGTCTACGCCTACGCCTACGGCCAGTTGTTGGCGCTATCGGTATACGCCCGCTACCAGGCGGAGGGTCCTGACTTTGTTCCGGCGTACCTCAAGATGTTGAGCGCTGGCGGGTCACAATCACCGGAGGAACTGACCGGGATTGTCGGATGCGATCTGACCGACCCTGGATTTTGGCAGGCAGGACTGAACATCGTGGACGCTCAGTTGCGGGCCGCAGAGGAAGCTGCTCGGGCGGCCGGCCATCACATCTGACCGGCCATTACATCTGACCGGCTCAGCCGCGTGGCTCAAAGTTACTGACGTTGAGATTTACCGTTGCGGGGCGCCTCAGCGCTGTGCCGTCACGAAGATCAAAACGACCGTTATGGCGAGGGCACTCGAGAATCCATCCGTCCAAGACCCCGTCCACGAGGCGGGCATCGCCATGGGTGCACAGCGCGTCGGTGAGCACCCAGTCCTGCGTGGTCACTCGACACAACAGCGCTTCTCCCTGCGCGGTCCGAACGGCGCACATGCGGCCCGGGCTGAGCGTCGATGTGGTGACCTCATCCACATTGACTACATCCACATTGACTAATCGATTGGGGGTGTGTGGAGAGGAGTCCTCGCTCGGCGGGCACAGCGGAGCGGGCAGTGAGGGACGCAGTTCGTGGGTCACATTGTGACGCTGAGCCCACAAGGTAGGCAGGATCTGACGGTAGGCCGCCCACGTGCTGGGGATCGGTACCGGAAGTTCATCAGCGATCGCGGTCTGCAGATCTGGTAGCCGGTGATAGGGCACCGTTGGGAACAGATGATGTTCGGTGTGATGGTTCATGTTCAGATACAGAAATCTGAACACCGGGTTCATTTTCACTGTGCGGGTGGATAACCGATGATCGACGACGTTCTGAGCGAGTCCAGCGTGTTGGGTAGCCCCAAAGAACATCACCACCCACGCTCCATAGAACGCCGGCAGACCGATCACGAGGGCCGGGAGCACGCTGGCACTCACTGCGCACAGTGTTGCGATCAGGACCAGTAATCCGAGGAATATGCGAGCCTCAGTGACAACTCGTCGATGCTCTGACTCGGGCACATACGAGGCGACATCGGGATGGATTTTCCCGAAACCATGGCGACATATCCGAAGCAGGGCCAAAGAACCGGCATGAAGATGAATGAGGTTTACAGCGATCACCCACAAGCGTGGGGGCCGTGGAAACGCAATCTCTGGATCACGGCCCACCATGATC
This sequence comes from Ilumatobacteraceae bacterium, assembly GCA_018401375.1. Classification (GTDB taxonomy): domain Bacteria; phylum Actinomycetota; class Acidimicrobiia; order Acidimicrobiales; family Ilumatobacteraceae; genus M30B72. The sequence goes on from JAGYKR010000010.1 coordinate 21,334, forward strand.
GTCTCGCTGTGATGACGGGCATGGGACCATCGCCACACCGTTGGTTCACGTAGCAACAAGAATGAGGCGATCCAGTAGATCGCGTCATTAGCGCGCTGTGCCGCAAAGGCGGTGCCATGGCCACACTCATGCCACCGAGCGTCGGCGGCCCCACACGCGGTCACACCGTGAGCGATCAGTGCCGGGATCAGCCACCACGACCCCCAGGTGGTGACCACCAAGGTGGCGGTGGCGAGCATGGTGAGCAGCCACAGCAAAGTGGACACCACCGCAGGAAGGTTGCGCCGAGTGCAGAGGTCGCGAAGAACCGTCGGGTCAATCTGCGGGCGGAACCATTGTGCGTCGATTGTAGGACTCAGGTGCCTGTCCACTCCGGGGCCCGCTTCTCGGCGAAGGCTTTCGGGCCTTCTTTTGCGTCATTAGAGGTAAACACCGAAGCCTGTAGAGAACCTTGGATCGTCCAGAACTCCGCCTCGGTGGTCCCTTGGGTGGTCTTGATCAACTGCTTTGAGGCAGCCACCGCCAACGGGGCGTTCCTTGCCACTCGTTCCGCAAGCGCCATCGCAGCGTGGACGGTTGTGCCGGGTTCCACGAGGCGGGCGACGAGGCCCACCTCTGCGGCCTCTTCGGCGCTGATCGGATCGCCGGTGATGGCCATCTCCATTGCGCGGCCATAACCCACACGGCTGGGCAGACGCAACAACCCGCCGCCTGCTGCGAACAGGCCCACATTGACCTCAGGGATCCCGAGTTTTGCCCCTTTGGATGCGACGAGCAGGTCACATGACAGAGCCAACTCAAGTCCGCCGGCGAGAGCGAACCCCTCAATGGCGGCGATCAGCGGTTTCTCGGCGCCCTTTTGGATGAACTCCATCATCGGGCCGATGTCCTCACCACGGGCGAAGGCCTTGAGATCCATGCCTGAACTGAAGCCGCGGCCAGCACCTGTTAACACGCCAGCGGTTAAGCCGGGATCTGAGTCCAGTTCTTTGACGGCGGCCCACAGTCCGTGGGAGAGCGCGCCATTAATCGAGTTCATTGCCTCGGGCCGGTTGAGGGTGATCAACAGCACCCGGCCACGACGCTCGGTTACGACTGCGGGCGGGGTTTGTTCCTCGCTCATAACATCTCCTCACGATCACAGGCCCTCTGTCGGTGGTGACAGTGCCATTCATACAGAATAATGATGGCCCACCTAACCCCGATCATCAGGCCCGATCATCAGCCCGGATCATCAGCCCGGATTTTCAGGGCTACACACCTCGAAGGTCTGCGTGGTTGTCAAGGAACCATTGGTAGGTGGTGGTGATGCCGGTGGTGAGATCGATCCGCGGTGTCCATCCGGTGGTGGTGAGGCGGGTGGTGTTGAGGACTTTGCGGGGGGTGCCGTCGGGTTTGGTGGTGTCAAACACGAGTTTCGCGTCGGGGTGCACGATGTCACGGATCTGTTCGGCGAGTTCTTTGATCGTGATGTCGGTGCCGGTGCCGACGTTGATGTGGGAATCATCGGAGTAGTGATCCATCAGATGCACACACGCGTCAGCGAGGTCATCCACATGTAAGAACTCGCGCATTGGTGTGCCGGTACCCCAGATCTCCACTGCGGTACCCCCCGACATTTTTGCGTCATGAAATTTGCGGATCAACGCGGGGAGCACGTGCGAAGAGGTGAGATCAAAGTTGTCGTTCGGGCCGTACAGATTGGTGGGCATCGCCGAGATGAAATCTGATCCGTACTGGCGGCGATAGGCCTGACACAGTTTGATGCCAGCAATTTTCGCGATCGCATACCACTCGTTGGTGGGCTCCAACGGCCCGGTCAAAAGCTCTTCTTCGGTGATCGGCTGTGAAGCGTCACGCGGATAAATACATGATGACCCGAGATACAACAGTTTGCGTGTCCCCGCCAGATGGGCAGCGTGCACCACGGTGCCGTGAATCATCATGTTGTCGTAAATGAACTCTGCTGGACGCGTCGAGTTCGCCATGATCCCGCCCACCGTGCCCGCCACCAACAACACATACTCAGGACGCACCCGTTCAAACCAGGCAGTCACCGCAGCCTGATCCCGCAAATCAAGTTCCGCCCGCGTCGCCGTCACCACATCGCTAAACCCGCCATCAGCTAGCCGGCGCATCACTGCCGAGCCCACCAACCCGCCATGACCCGCCACAAACACCCGACCCGACCGATCAATCATCAGCGCAGACCAGCCCCGTGGATGCGGAGCGCTCATCCCATTGCGGTGAATCCATGGGGCGAAGGCTACGGCAGTTGATCCCCGAAGCAGATTCCGAGATCGCGCCCGGTCAACATGGTGTCGGAGTCCAGCGGCACGAGCTTCTGGCGATGTGTGGCCTCGATCAAGGGCACGTATTCCACCGTCGGTGGGGCGAGGGCCACCATGATGCCGGTACGGCCTTCCTCGATGGCTCTGATCGCCGCCGCACCGAAACGTAGTCCGAGCAGGCGGTCAAAGGCGGTAGGTGATCCGCCGCGCAGGAGGTGTCCGAGCACGACGGTGCGGGTTTCCTTGCCTGTGAGCTGGCCGAGTGCGGCTGCCACCTTTTCGCCCACGCCACCGAGGCGTTTGGCTGCACCCTCCACATGTTCGAGCACCGTCATCTCCCCACCGATCGGAGCGGCACCTTCGGCCACGACCACGACCGAATATTTAGCCCCGCTTGCGTCCCGGGTGCGGATGGTTTGGGCCACCCATTCGAGGTCATAGGGAATCTCCGGGATCAAAATGGCATGGGCCCCCGAGGCGATTCCGGCGCTGACGGCGATCCATCCGGCATAACGGCCCATGACCTCAACCACCATGATTCGTCCGTGGGATTCAGCGGTGGTGAACAGGCGGTCGATCGATTCGGAAGCGAAACTGACCGCCGTATCAAACCCGAACGTCGAGGTGGTCTTGTCGAGGTCATTATCGATGGTTTTGGGCACACCGATGATCTGAACTGCGTGGTTCGTGTTCGCTGCGGTTTCGCAGAGGTGATGAGCGATTCCGAGGGATCCGTCCCCGCCTACAGAGATGAGCGCTTGCACCCCGAGATCACCGAGGCGGTCCAACAGTTCCACGGATCGATCCTCGTAGCGCACCGACCCATTGGAGTCAGTGATCGGGAATCGTGTGGGGTTACCGCGGTTAGTGGTGCCGAGGATGGTGCCACCGAGGTGACCGATCCCCCGGACAGCTGACTCAGTGAGGGTGATCGTGCCTCCCGCCGGATACTCCTCGGGGGCCATAATGCCGTTGAATCCGTCCCGAATACCGATCACTTCCCAGCCGCGGCGGTGAGCAGCCCGGGTAGCGGCTCTGATGACGGCGTTGAGGCCTGGAGCATCTCCACCACCTGTGCTGATCGCAATCCGTTCGATTTTCCCGGAATCGATCGCACGGGAATGAAGGGGCTCCGGTGAGGTCATGAGCCCGTTATAGCGCTTCGATCATGGGGCGAGGGCCGCGCGGAGATGATTCATGAGATCCGGGTACGTGGTGAGAGCCGGGAACTGCGGGAACTCAGCAATGACGTTGGCGGGTGCATGGAACAGAAAGCCCGCATCTGCAGCGCCGAGCATGGTGGTGTCGTTGTAGGAGTCCCCAGCAGCGAGGACCCGAAAGTTGAGGGCCTTGAGCGCGTTGACGGCATGGCGCTTTTGGTCGGGCATTCGCAACCGATAGCCGGTGATCCGGTCATCGGTGATCTCCAGGGAATGACAAAAGATGGTGGGCATATTGAGTTGCGCCATAAGTGGGGCAGCGAACTGTTCAAATGTGTCAGACAACAAGATCACTTGGGTGAGCGAACGAAGTTCATCGAGAAACTCTGCAGCACCCTCAAGAGGCCGCAGTGTGGAGATGACCTCTGCGATCAACGACATCGTCAGGCCGTGACGGTCGAGGAGTTCGAGGCGCCCTTTCATCAACACGTCGTAATCGGGTTCCTCGCGTGTGGTGCGGCGTAGGTCATCGATTCCGGTCCGTTCGGCCACGGCGATCCAGATTTCGGGGACAAGAACTCCCTCCACATCTAGGGTTACGACGCATTGTTGAGGCATGTTCACGCTGACAACGTAGCCAAAACCTCTCCTGGGCGCCCTGCTCGCTGGCAGAGCCCCCAAGCGGACCGGCACCGCTCACTCAGGTGGTGTTCGAAACCACACATCGCGTTGGGGGAACGGAATCTCGATCCCGGCGGACTCGAAGTTCTCTTTCACGGCCTTGCGCAGGGCGCGCTGTAACGCCCATTGCGCTCCAGCGGATGTTTTGACCATCAGTCGGATCGTGATGCCATCATCACCGAGCTGTTCCACTCCGGTCACCACCGGCGGCTCGAGCACAGTGTCTGCGAACTCCTGCTCCCCGACAACTTGCTCTGCAGTGCTGGTCATCACCGCAATCGCCGAATCGAGGTTGGTCTGATACGCCACTGAGACTTCCACAAGCGCCATCGACCAGACCTGAGACAAGTTCCCGACCCGAGTAATTTCGCCATTGGGGATATGCCAGACAGTGCCGTTCAGACTGCGGATCACAGTGGATCTCAGAGAAAATCGTTCCACGGTTCCGACCGCCGGACCGAGATCCACGACATCGCCAATGCCGTACTGGTCTTCCATGAGCATGAATAATCCGGCGATCCAGTCTTTCACCAAACTCTGGGATCCAAAGCCTAGAGCGAGACCAACGATGCCAGCACCGGCAATCAACGGGCCCAAGGCGAGACCGATGACCCCAGCGATCAACATCAGTGTCACCGCCCAAAGAGAGGTGCTCACAGCACCAGACAACACCCCGGCAATGGCCGTTGCTCGGGTCTCTCGCCGCGGATCATGCAGGGTTGTGCCGAGCTTCAGGACTTCTGGCTGAGCGCTGAGAACCCTTTGGACAAAACTTCTCACTCGCCGCTTAAGCACCCGATTCACGAGCAGAGCAACCAGCAAAATCCCGAGAATCTGGAGTGGCCGCAGGATCAACCATTCCGACCCTGAGGCGAGGGCTTCGTTACCGTTGGTGAGGTCATAGACAAATGCGCACAGCGATCCGTCTCGGTCCCAGCAATCTCCAGAGGTTTGCTGGATTCGTTCTACAAGTGAGGCCATGTCTCAAGACCGTAGCAATCATCACGGGCTGGGAGGACTGTGCGGTACAGTCGGTCCGGCGTGAATCAAGCAGACCCCTTACATGAATCCGATCCCTCACTGGTGATTGCCGTGGTTGGCACCGGATATGTCGGACTGACCACCGGGGCCTGCTTGGCCTCCATCGGACATCGGGTGATCTGTGCCGATATCGACCCTGCCAAAATCGCAAAACTCCAAAATGGCGAGATTCCGATCGTGGAAGAGGGTCTCGCCGAAATTGTGACCGAGGCCCGCGCTAACGGCTTACTCACCTTCGTTGTGGGGGCCGCCACCGCTGCAGCTCAAGCAGAGATCGTGTTCTTGTCGGTGCCCACCCCCCAGGGTGAGGACGGCTCGGCAGACCTCAGCTACATCGAAGCCGCCGCAGCCGAAATTGGGCCGGTGTTGAGGCCAGGAGCGATCGTCATCAACAAGTCCACGGTGCCCGTTGGGTCCACCCGGGTCGTGGAGAATGTGCTGCAGCGCAGTGATGTCCATGTGGTGTCTAATCCGGAGTTTTTGCGGGAGGGTTCTGCAGTTCAGGATTTTTTGCATCCCGATCGGGTAGTGATCGGTGCCGACGATCCCGATGCTGCACAGCGGGTGGCGGCTCTGTATCGAGGAATCGACACAGAGTTTGTGCTCACAGATCCGGCCTCAGCGGAGACCATCAAATACGCAGCGAATGGTTTTTTGGCGATGAAGATCTCCTTCATCAATGCGGTAGCCGCGATGTGCGAGGCGGTGGGTGCGGATGTGGCTGACGTGATCCGTGGGATCGGTAGCGATTCGAGGATTGGGGCTGCCTTTTTGAATCCGGGTCCGGGTTGGGGTGGAAGCTGTTTCCCGAAGGATTCACGGGCGCTCGTGCGGATCGCTGAAAGCCATGGCTACGACTTCTCAATGATGCGCGGGGTCATCGAAGTCAATGAGGAGCAACGAGCTCGGATGGTGGACAAGGTGCTGCGCGGTTTGGATCGGAGTAGTTCCTCGGTCCCGATGGCGTTGGGAAGTTCCACCGGCACCCCCGACAAGGTGCAGCGGGTTGCAGTCTGGGGTTTGACCTTTAAGGCCGGCACCGATGATCTGCGCGAATCCCCGTCGCTTGCGATCATCGCCGAATTGCTCCGCCGTGGAGTGGAGATATGTGGTTATGACCCGACCGTGCCGGTAGACGTGAGCGATCACCGTGTCGGAGCGCTGGCAGGGATCTCGGTGGCCGAGTCCGCTCTTGTGGCAGCGCGTGGCGCCGACCTGTTGATGGTGGCCACTGAATGGTCGGAGTTTCGATCCGTGGACCTCCACGCAGTCGCTGCGGTGATGAACGGCACGATGGTGGTAGATACCCGCAATCTGCTCGACCCAGAAGATGTCAAAGCCGCCGGGCTGAGCTACGACGGAGTGGGTCGCAGATGACGCGCACCGTCGTAGTGGCGGGAGGTTCAGGATTTATCGGTTCTCATCTGTGTGAGCGCCTCTTGGATCGCGGTGACCGGGTGATCTGTGTGGACAATCTTTCCACCGGGAAACGTGCCAACATCGCCGAGCTCGAAAGCCGCCCCGAGATGAGGTTTTTCGAGGCGGATGTCTGTGAGGAGTTCGGGCCTGATCTGCGCAATCTGATCGAAGACTGGGGTCTCGATGCGGTGTTGCATCTCGCCAGTCCGGCTTCGCCGCCGGCCTATCTGGCACGCCCGATCGAAACTCTCGACGTGGGTAGTCGTGGCACCCGGAACTTGTTACATGTCGCCGAGGCCCAGGGCGCTCGTTTCATTTTGGCTTCTACGAGCGAGGTGTACGGGGATCCGCTCGAACATCCCCAAACCGAAAGCTATTGGGGCAACGTGAATCCGATCGGAGAACGATCGGTGTATGACGAGTCCAAACGATTCGCTGAAGCGCTCACGATGGCCATGCATCGCAGTCGGGGAATGAACATCGGGATTCTGCGGATCTTCAACACTTACGGTCCACGCTTACAGCCCTCTGACGGCCGGGTGATCTCCAACTTCGTGGCTCAGGCTCTGTCTGGGGTGCCATTTACGATGTACGGAGACGGCTCGCAGACACGCAGTTTTTGCTATGTGGATGACCTCGTCACCGGGATTGTCGCGATGCTCGACTCCTCAGAGGTGGGCCCGATCAACCTCGGTAACCCCATTGAGTTCACGTTGCGTGAACTAGCGGATGTGATGGCCGAACTGTGTGAGGTCCCGCTGCAGATCACATACGCACCCTTGCCGAGCGACGATCCCCGAATGCGTCAGCCCGACATCACGCTGGCGCGAGAACGCCTTGGCTGGGAACCGCAAATCGATCTGCGGGACGGTTTGGCTTCCACTATTGCTTGGCAGAGGTCCCGATGATTGGCGGTCGCCTTCGCTTGCGATTGCGACCCCGCTCGTTTGATGTTCGACGCGATGAGTTCAGAGACATCGTCAATCGATCGCGTGACGCAGTCCTGCTCGCCGCAGTGACCGGAGTGATCGTTGGGCTCGGCGTGCGTGGCTTTGAGTACCTCGTCATCGAGGTGGCCTACCACTGGGTGCTGAGCACCAACATCTGGCTGATGGCTGGCCTCCCAGTGGTCGGCCTGTTGGCGTCATCGCTGATCCTGAAATACATCGGTAAAGGTGCGAGCGGTGCTACCACGGATGAATATTTGCGAGCCTTTCACGATCGCCATCATCTGCTCGGCATTCGGCCGTTAATCGCCCGGCTTTCCGCCTCGGTGGTCACGCTCGGATCCGGCGGGGCGCTTGGCCTCGAAGGTCCTTCTTTATACGGTGGGGCCACGATCGGCCACTCCCTGCAACGCCGTTTCCCACGGCTGTTTCGGAGGTCGGATCATCGGACCTTGCTCGTGGCAGGTGCTGCCGCCGGGGTGGCGGCCATTTTCAAGGCTCCCGCTACCGGAGCGATCTTTGCTCTTGAGGTTCCTTATCGTGACGATCTGGCGCGCCGGATGCTGCTGCCGGCCCTCGTGGCTAGCGCCACCGGCTACTTCACATTTGTCTCACTCAGTGATACTTCGCCGATCTTTCGAGTTGTGGACGTCCCGCTGTTTTCCCTGCGTGACCTCTTAGGGGCCTTGATCATCGGGGTGGTGGCGGCACTCGGTGCGCGCTTGTTCGCAAAGATGATGAAAGCGGCCAAGGCTTTTTCTCTACGTGCCATTGCGATTCGGGTCAGCCTCGCCGGGACAGGCTTGGTGCTGCTGTTCTGGCTGTCATGGGTGATCACCGGGGAGCATCTGACAAAGGGGACTGGCTACGAGGTAATCACCGAATGGTTGATTGATCCTGACCTCGCTTTGTGGGTGATCGTTGCGATCTTTTTGATGCGATGTTTGTCCTCGGCGTTCACCATGGCCGGTGGCGGGGTGGGCGGGGTGTTCATCCCACTCGTGGTGGGTGGGGCGTTCACCGGCCGCATCGTCGGCGAAGTGGTGCATCCCGAGCGTTACACCCTGTATACGTTGCTCGGGATTGCCGCCTTCCTCGGAGCCGGCTACCGGGTGCCGTTGGCCGCTGTGATGTTTGTGGCCGAAACCACCGGCCGGCCCAACTTCGTGGTGCCCGCCTTGTTCGCTGCAGTGGCCGCCGAACTGGTGATGGGGGAGCAGTCGATCACCGTGTTCCAGCGACGACCCTATGAGCGTCTCGATACCGATTCGTGAGATGCCCCCGGACTGATGTCAGGATTCGGTCATGACCACCGCATCCGAGGCCTCCACCGCCACCATCGAGATCCGCTCCGAACTCCAAGGCACGATCGTTGCGATTGAGATCCCGGAGTCGAGTTTCGTTCGCGCCGGCCGGGTGATCCTGCTAGTGGAATCGATGAAACTTCACCACGAGGTCATCGCCCCCGTGGCCGGTCAGATCGGCAGACTCGCAGTGGCCGTGGGCGAAACAGTGCATGTGGGTGATCTGCTGTGCGTGATCACGGTGGGTGAGGAATCTGCGAGCGGAACCGACGCGACAACGGTGGGCGCTGATGAAACTGATCCTGACAGCCCAACCGACGAGATGCGGGCGGATCTAGCCGAGGTCATCGAACGGCATCGTCTCGGATGGGATGAAGCCCGTGGTCCTGCAGTGGCCAAACGCCACGCCCGGGGCCATCGCACAGCCCGCGAGAACTTGGCCGATCTGATTGACCCGGGCAGTTTCATTGAGTACGGGCCTCTTGCAATCGCTGCTCAGCGGCGTCGCCGTGAACTCGCCGATCTGATTGCGAACACCCCAGCCGACGGTCTCGTCGGTGGTATCGGCTCGATCAACGGTGACCTGTTTGAGGGGCGGGCTGCGCAATGCATCGCCGTCTCTTATGACTACACCGTGTTGGCCGGGACCCAAGGTACCCAGAATCATCGCAAGAAAGACCGTCTCTTTGAGGTGGCCGAACAGCTCCGCTTGCCGATCGTGTTCTTCACCGAAGGTGGCGGTGGACGCCCGGGTGATACCGACGCGCCGGGAATCAGCGGCCTCGATTGCCTAGCGTTCCAATGGTTCGCTCAGCTATCGGGTCTCGTGCCGTTGATCGGGATCGCCTCGGGCTACTGCTTTGCAGGGAATGCTGCGATCCTTGGATGCTGCGATGTGGTGATCGCCACCGAAGATTCCAACATCGGCATGGGTGGGCCCGCCATGATCGAAGGTGGCGGTCTCGGGGTGTACGAGCCAACCGAGATTGGACCGGTGTCAGTGCAGCGGGCCAATGGCGTGATCGATGTGGTGGTCCCTGACGAACAGACCGCAGTCGTGGTTGCGAAAAAATATCTGTCGTACTTCCAAGGCCCGCTGAGCCAGTGGTCAGCGAGCGACCCTGAGTTATTGCGCGATGTGATTCCGGTGGACCGGATGCGCAGTTACGACGTGCGTCGTGCGATCGAACTGATCTTTGATACCGACAGCGTGCTCGAGCTACGCCGCGACTTCGGTCTCGGCATGATCACGGCGTTGGCTCGGGTGGAGGGCATTGCGGTGGGCGTGGTGGCAAATAACCCCGCTCATCTCGCCGGTGCGATCGATTCCGATGGAGCCGATAAGGCGGCCCGATTCCTGCAGCTATGCGATGCGCACGGAATCCCGGTGATCACGCTGTGCGACACCCCCGGAATGATGGTGGGCCCTGATGTGGAGGCCACTGCGCTGGTGCGGCATTGCAGCCGCCTGTTTGTGACCGGGGCCAACATCTCTGTACCGCTGATCACGATCGTGCTGCGCAAGGCTTATGGGCTCGGTGCCCAAGCGATGATGGGAGGCACTACCAAAGCGCCATTGGCGTGTTTGGCATGGCCCACCGGCGAGTTCGGGGGTATGGGCCTCGAAGGCGCAGTGCGTCTTGGCTATCGCAAAGAGCTCGAAGCGGCGCCCAGTGATGAGGCCCGAGAAGCGCTGTTCCGCGAGCTCGTGGACCGGATGTATGCCCATGGGCGGGCGGTCAGCGTCGCCTCCTACTTTGAAATCGATGATGTGATCGATCCTGCAGATACCCGGCATTGGTTAGCCACATTGCTGAAATCAGCGCCGGCACCACAGGCTGGGGATCCCAAACGGCGCTCCAATATTGACACCTGGTGAGAGTTTGAAAATCGCGACTCCGCGCTCAGGCCAATGAACCGAATACCCAGTTAGTGGCCTTCACTGAGCCCATCGAGGCACTCGAAGCAGGCGAATAGCGATGGCCCGGATAGAGCACCACCTGATCGTCCACCTTGGACAGCCGTCCCAAACTGTGCATCATGTCTTGGGCGTTGCTCCCGGGGAGATCGGTGCGACCGCAACCGTCAAGGAACAAGGTGTCACCGGCCACCAAACGTCCATCCACCATGAAGCATTGGCTGCCAGGAGTATGACCCGGAGTATGGATCAACTCGATGGAGATGTCGCCCACCTGGACGCGATCCCCGGATTCGTGGGCTATCAGATCGGTCTCTGATACCCCGGAGGTGCGCACCACCCACGGCACCTCAGCCGCATTGACATGGATCGGACACGACACCTTGGTTAAAAGTGCAGCGATCCCTTGGATCTCCATCCCCATCATGGAACCGCCGATGTGATCAGGGTGATAGTGGGTGGCCAATACACCGGTGACTCGCATCTCATCGGCAGCCACAACATCGAGCAGATCATCCACTGCGTAGGCCGGATCTACGAGCACACATTCACCCGTGACTCGATCGCCGATCGCGTAGACAAAGTTCACCATCTGGGTGGCGAGTGGATCACCTTGAGCGAAATCACGACCCGAGAGCAACTGTCGAAAGTAGAGCCGATCGCCGGCGGAATGGGCATCGTTGGGAAGATCCTCACGGGAAGCGTCGTGGCTGGCCATGGCCTGCAGCCTACGCTGATCACCAATGGACCGATCAGATTGCCCCCCTGCCCGGACTCGAGCATCCGGTCCCCATACGGGAACATTGACCTCGCTCAGCGCTGGCCAACCGATCCCATTCGGTGGGGATCGTGTCGCTTACGTAGATGAGGACTTAGCAGCGCAGTTTGTTCCGGGGGATCGCCTCGTCGTCGTGCAAAGCACCGGGGGATTACTGCGGATTCCCGAGGACCAATCCACCCTGGTGGATCAGGCTGTGGAAACGGCACTGCAGGCATTTTCTGACCTGCAGAACTGTTCCGCCGCACAGGTCACTGCTTTTTTTGAGGCCTTTGCGGCGGCGCTGGAAACCCCCGAGGTCATCGCACAGATTCGTGCTGCAAACGAGGCGGATCTCGTGGCTGCTCGGCAACGTCAGCGCTCCACCACACGACTCGCGTTCACCGATTCCATGCATCAACAGATGATCGAGGGTTTGCGGATCTGGAAAGAGGCGGTAGTCGATAACGGATCTCCAGTACAGACCCAGTCCCATCAGGGTTGGATCGTGGAGAGTCATCGGGCTCCGCTCGGGGTGGTGGGGTTCGTATTTGAAGGCCGCCCAAACGTGTTCGCTGATGCGGTCGGCGTGTTGCGCACCGGCAACACCGTGGTATTTCGGATTGGATCCGACGCCCTCGGCACGGCGCGGGCCCTCATGGAACACGCCGTACAACCGAGCCTGCGTTCGGCTGGCTTGCCGCAAGGATCGGCTGTGCTTGTGGATTCGGTGGAACGCTCCAGCGGGCTTGCGCTGTTCAGCGATTCACGGCTCAGCCTTGCAGTGGCGCGAGGATCTGGGGAAGCGGTTGCCCAACTCGGGGCAGTAGCCCGCCAGAGCGGAGTGCCGGTCAGCCTCCACGGCACCGGTGGGGCGTGGATGCTCGCCTCCGCCAATAGCGATCCCGATCGGCTTTACGCGAGCCTCGTGAACTCGCTGGATCGAAAGGTGTGTAACACCACCAACGTGGTGTGCCTCACCCGAGATACCGCACCAGCGCTGATGCCGGTGGTGCTCAGCGCGCTCACTGAGGCTGCGGCCGGGCTCGGCGAGTCCCCACGTCTGCATCTCACTGCGGCCGCTGCAGATCTGGTGGATCCGGAAGTGTTTACGAAACTCGTGGAGATCCAACGGGCTGAGGGTCCAGTTACCGAATCGCTCGCAACGGTCATCGCTGAAGAAGACCTCGCTCAGGAGTGGGAATGGGAACGCTCACCAGAGATTTCTGTGGCCGTGGTGGAAGATCTTGATCACGCAGTGAGGCTTTTCAATCGGTATAGCCCACAGTTCGTGATCTCCATGATCTCTGATGACCCGAGTGACCATGATCTCGTCTATCGCACCGCTAACGCACCCTTTGTCGGTGACGGGTTCACCCGTTGGGTAGATGGCCAGTATGCGCTGTTGACCCCCGAACTCGGCCTGTCCAACTGGGAGGGTGGTCGTCTGCTGGGCCGCAGCGCGATCCTCTCAGGTGACAGTGTGCATACGGTCCGATTGCGGGCCCGCATCTCCACCCCGGATCTCCGGCGCTGATGTCGATGTTCCCTCCCCCCACCACCCCGGCTGTCGGATGGCACCGTGACCCGAACGGGTCAGCGGAAATGAAATATTTCGATGGCTATCGCTGGGCAGATGACCCTGCGGTCGCGGACCACGCCGATCCATCCGCAGAGGTCGTGCAGATCCCGGTCAGGTCTGGAGTTCTGGCTGTTGTGGTCTTGTTGTTGTCCCTGCTATTGAGCGGGCTCGGTCTTGTCTTCGCCCTCGAACTCGGGGCTGGGGATGCTGTGGGTCTCGGCATCGCAATGGTATTCGCCTACCTCCCGGTGGTGGGCTTTGCAATTATCTCGGCGCGGACCTGGGGATCTGGTGACCTGCTCGGAGATCTCGGATTGCGATCGCGCTGGGTGGATCTCGGTTGGGGTCCATTGATCTGGTTGGCGGCGATCGCCGTACAGATCCTGATCGGTGGGCTGATAGTGGCTCTTGATGTGCCCACGGTGTCTAACACCGAAGGCATGTCAGAGTTGAGTGGTCGGACCGCCGAAATCGGAGTCTTGATTTTTGCTGCGGTGGTGATGGCACCGATCGTGGAAGAACTCGTGTTTCGGGGATTGTTGTTGCGATCGTTGGCTCGGGTGATGCGCGCCCCGTGGGCGATTCTGATTCAAGCCTTCTTGTTCGGGTTGTTACATCTGAATCCGGAGGCGGGGATCGCCAATCTCGGTTTAGTGGTGATCTTGACCGGGGTCGGGGCGGTGTTTGGAACTGCTGCCCATCGCCTCGGCCGGATCGCACCGACCATCATTGCGCACGCAATCTTTAATGGCGTGGTCCTGGCATTGGTGCTGAGCGGAGTCCTCGACGATCTCGTTTGATCACCTCTCGTTTGATCACCTCTCGTTTGATCACGGGGGCGAGCAGTCGGATCAGGCCTGAGCAGGAACCTGCTGGTTGTCGATCAGGCGGACCCCATCCACCCAGACCGCAGCGATCACCAGACTGTGATGACCCGACCGATGATCTTCACGGGTGATGAAAGTGGTGGGATCAACCAGGTCCAGATATTCGACCGTGGCCAGAGGTTCTGCCTCGATGAGAGCCAACGCTTCGGATTTAATCTCGGACCAAGGACGATCACTGTCGCTGAGACCGGCGATCGCAACATTGAGTGCAGCGGGCACACAGGTGGCCGCGGCTCGAGCCTCAGGACTGAGGCGGCGATTCCGGCTCGACATCGCAAGCCCATCGGGTTCGCGTACCGTCGGGACCCCATAGATCTCCACACCGAGATCCAGATCGGTCACCATCTGTGAGATCAACGCGAGTTGTTGAGCGTCCTTGCGCCCGAAGATCGCTACATCAGGGCGCACTGCGTTGAAGAGTTTCGTGACCACCGTGGCCACCCCAGTGAAATGGCCTGGCCGATGAGCCCCTTCAAAACCCTCAGCGATTGCGCCGGGCACCACTCGGGTATCGAACCCCACCGGATACATCGATTCCGCAGTCGGGAAGTAGATCGCATCCACCTCATGTCGGGCGCAGATATCGAGGTCCTCAGATGCGGGGCGCGGATAACTCTGGAAGTCTTCCGCCCGATCGAATTGCATCGGGTTCACGAAGATCGTGACCACCACGAGATCTGCGTGATGTCGGGCTTCTTGGATCACAACCTCATGCCCACGATGTAGCGCACCCATCGTGGGCACCACCGCGATCCGCTGCCCTGCACGGGAGCGCTCGAGAGACCAGACCCGCATCGCAGTCGGAGAGTCAAAGATGTGGGGAGAGGGCATGTCAGGGCATCAATAAAAGTGGTGACTGGTGGAGCAATGACGCTAGCGGTGAGGTTCGTGGGCAGCGAAAACTCCGGGGGCGCAGTGCCGGTAGCTCGGGGGTCCGGCCGGGTCGCTGTGGTGCTGCACTGCACTCACAAGAGCGTCGGTACACGCCTCAGCAAAGCAGTTTGCCCCGGCTTCAAGGAGTGCGTTCAAGAGGCCGGGTCTGCTGTGGGTGGCCCCATAGCGATCCCGATCCGCATCGGTGTTGAGCGGATCAGGCAGAGGCATCAGGCGATGCTCACCGGTGGCGAGAGCAAAAATGGTGTCACCATCAAACATTGAATGTGCTGGTCTCACCGCACGGGCCAAACCGTCATGTCCGACCGAGGCCAACTTTGTTGCTTCCGCCACGGTCAGGTCCGCCGATGTCGCGATCACGCCGATCACCGTATTTAACGGCCCGGGCTCATTCCCGGGCTTGTTCGGTGTGACAGGTGTCCGAGGTGCGAGACGAGCTTCTTCAAGGGCGGCGATCTCGGCGGCCGTTGCCGGGTGAAGATCGGCGGTACCCGGTACCCATGGAAGTCCGGACCCAGGATCGATCGCTGATCCTGAGGAGTTCAGGACCACGAGTGCTCCCACCCAGATGTCACCCACCTGCTGGCTTGCTGATCCGACACCGCCTTGGAGACCGCCGCTGAGCGCCCCGGTTCCGGCGCCACGCGTGCCGTGGCATTCAACGAATGGCCCAGCGGATTCCGCAGCGGCACGACCGTCGGCAGGGGTTGGCCATGCAGTGAACTCCCCGCCACGGCCGAGATCAAAGATCACTGCGGCGGGAACTACCGGCACTACTTCTGTGGGACCACGACCGAGATCCACCCCGAGTCCGTGCTCACGACACCATTCCATGACACCGTGGGCGGCCCCGAGACCAAATGCGCTCCCACCGCTTAAACAGATCGCATGGATTCGTTCCACCAAGGTGGTGGGACTCAGGGCATCGATCTCTCTTGTGCCGGGCCCACCGCCTCGGACATCCACTCCGGCGACTGCACCGGCCTTCGCAAGCACAACAGTGACACCGGTTCGTGATCCAGGCCCCGTGCATGTGTGATGTCCAACCTCAATACCCGCAACGTCGGTGATGGCCCCAGACATCAGGCGATGTTGTCCCACAGTTCGCGGATTTCTGGTTCGGGATCACGCAGGGTCTGAGATACCGGCCCGTCCGCATCCTCGATGTTGACCCCCGTAGGGATCCCACCAATTTGGAGGGTGGTGCGGTCCTGAGGGTCGTAGTGATCCCAACCCGGGTCACCGCTACTGGCGAACCGAATCAGACGTCCGGAGAGTTCCGCGGCCACGCCGAGGTGTTGGGGATGTTCCCCGATGAACATCGGAACTCCCGGTCGATCAAGGTTAGAAAAGGCGTAAGGAATATCGAGGCCGTGACATGACCCGAGCAGCCCGTCAAAAGCCGCAGAGGGGTGGCAGAACCAGTAGGACCACACCGGTCCGGAGGTTTTGGCCTCTGCTAAACGGCGAGCGGTGACCCGGAAAGTTTCGTCGGTTTGTAAAGCGGAGAGGAGTTGCGCATTGGTGGCACCGACACGATGGGTGCGATAGGTCGCAAGAGCCTCAGAGCTCTGGTGGCCGAAGCGTCGATCGAACTGTTCTCGCAGATCATCCTCGGTGAGAGTTGCGGCCGCAGGATCAAAAGCAGTGAACAGATGCATCTCATCACGGTTGGTTCCGATGACGAGGGGACGCGCATCTTCAGCAATCGCTGCCAGTGCGTCCTGCGGCTCCGGTCCTGGCAATACCGCACCCCCTGCGGTTGGCGAGAACGCTGTCAATGCATCGGAACGATGTGCCTCAATCTCCGCTTGGACACTCAATAACTCGGCTGTGGTGAGCGATGCGGGATCGCTGGGAGACACATCACGGAAGCGGGCCTCGGCCTCACGGGAACGTTCCAGCGAGCGGATTTGTGTGATCGAGGGACTCATCGCCCAAAAGCGGTGAGCGAGGCCGGTGGTGCGGGTGGCGGCTGCGAGGCTGAGCACACTTGTTCCGCCTGCGGATTCACCAAAGACGGTCACTTGATCCGGGTTGCCTCCAAAAGCCTCAACATTGCGCTGCACCCAGTCCAGCACTGCGAGTTGGTCAGCGAGACCAAGATCGGCCTCGCCGAGAAACCCGAATGCGCCGAGCCGGTAGTTACAGGTGATGACTACGAGATCGCCGAGACCAGCCAGATTGGACCCGTGATACCAGGGCATGGCGCCGCCGCCATTGATGAACGCACCCCCATGGATCCAAACCAGTACCGGGCGGGGACGTCCCCGATGGTCCGGTGTGAACAGGTTCAGATGGAGACATTCCTCGTCCACCTCGAGTGAGGTGGCCCCGAGAAGACGTTCCAAGGTGCCCGGGTTTTGGGGGCATTGGGCGCGGTATTCGGTGGCATCAAATCCTCCACGCAGCGGCTCTGAGCGGGAACTGCGGGTGGTTTGGCGCGCCAGATTGGTGATCGCTTCGGGGGTCCGGAATCGATCGGCGGTGGCATAGGGAATCCCTTTAAACACCAACGTCTCCAACGGGGAATTCGCGCTCGGTCCTTGGCTGAGCCCGGTGATCTGCCCGATCGGGGTAGGGATTGTGCGCAGTTCAGACATGGAGTGCTGCCGTCACTGCTGAACCATCGAGCGATGTTATGGGCCGCTGAGGGGTAACAGGTTGGGGATTGCCGCGTGTGAACTGGTTTCGCTGTGGTTGCGGGTGCGCCATATGCCCCACGGTAGTGTCCGCATTCGTGATGCATCGTCCCCTTCCGGATCATCGCCTCATCACCCGGGTCCGAGGTGCGGCCACCCGAATGCTCGGCGAGTTCGTCCAATGGGTGTGGGCGCGCTCGGTGGAGGCCGCAGCGATCGGCCCGGCCACCCGTCGGGGTCAACGCTTCGGTGCGTTCGGTGAACGCAGCGTGATCTGTTTTCCTCACAACACGATCATGAACGAGCGCTACATCCGGATCGGAAGCGGCACCATGATTGGTCCCGGTGTCACCTTGTCGGCGGGCATGGTGCCGGGCCAAGAGTGCATGTTTGATCCGGTCGTTGAAATTGGCGATCGGTGCCTAATCGGCAAGGGCAGTGGAATCGTCGGCCATCTCAGCATCCAAATCGGAGACGATGTGTGGACCGGACATCACGTGTACATCACTGACCAGAATCACGGGTACGAGGATCCGAACCTGCCGATCTCTGAACAAACTCAACCGGAGCGACCGGTCACAATCGGTAACGGGTCATGGATCGGTCACGGCTCAGTGATTTTGCCCGGCGCCACCATCGGCGAACATGTGGTGATCGGCGCAAACAGCGTGGTCACGGGAACAATCCCGTCCTTCAGCGTGGCGGTAGGTTCACCGGCGAAGGTCATCAGAACCATCGAGGCGCTGTGATCATAGGTCCGGAGGGATCATAGGTCCAGAAGGATCACAGGTCCGGAGGGATCACAGGTCCCGAGGCGGAGCGCAGGAACCCATCTCATTGTCGTTGGCGAAGACGGTGAGCCTTTCGCTGACCGGGATGCCTCCTGTTTCCGCTTCTCGGAACACTTCATTGGATCCGTTGCGGACCTCGCTCGCATAATCCCGGCGGTTGCCAATGTAGAGCCGATACTCCTCGGCCCATAGCGGCACGATCGCTTGAGCCTTCTCCGAGGTCAGGGTGCCTGCGAGGACCTGATCCAGCATGGTTTCCAAGATGTCGGTGCTGCGATCGATGAGGTCACCTCGTTCAGCGAGCATTGCTCGGTCGTTCGGATCGATGCGTCGGAAATCTGCGAGGGCCTCACGACGCTCGTTGGCCTCGGCGCAAATCGATTCAGCCCGTTCAATCCAAACGGGCTCATCAACCCTGTTGATCGCATCTTTGGAAGCGAAGAACAAAGCCCAGGTCCAAAAGATCACGAAGGTGATGAGGGCGACTGCGATCAGCAGGCCGGGAATGGTGATCCGACGACTCACATATCCGACGTTAGGGGCCAGATCGCCTGATAGACACTTTCTTGTGAGTTCCCCCGATCAGCGAGGGCGGTTTCGTCGCCTGAGATCTGCGTACCGTTTGATTTCGGCTCTGATTTCGCTTCATCCGAAAATTTTCGCTGTGGCGTTGGCGGGCGGAGTGTCTTTTGCGGTGGCCACTGTTGCGTCAAGCCTTGCGATTCGCTGGGTGATCGACAATGTGATCATCATCCGGTTTGATGAACCCCCACTGGCTGGTGGCCAGTTGTTGATCGGCCTCGGTCTGGTGATCGGGATCGGGTTGTTGCGGTCGGTGGCGGTGGTGGTGCGTCGCTCCTTCGCCGGGATTTTCCAGTGGCGTTCAGCCGAAACCTTGTCACGGTCGGTTGCAGAGCGGTATCTGCGCCAGCCGATGTCGTGGTTCCAAGGTCGTAGTGAGGGTGACCTGATCGCTCGGGCCGGTGTGGATGTGGAAGCCACCGTCTCGGTATTGGCGCCTATCCCTTTTGCTACAGGTGCGGTGGTGTTGTTGGTGTTATCCACCTCGTGGCTGCTGTGGACCGATCTCCCCATCGGGGCCGTGGCATTGGTGGCGGGTCCGAGCCTGCTGTGGGCGAACGTCCGTTACCAGCGCCGAGCCGAAGGCCATTTCACTGCCGCCCAAGAACATCTCGGTGATTTCTCCGGCGCAGTGCATGAGAGCCTTGATGGGGTCAACTTGGTCAAGGCATACGGGGCGGAGGAGCGCGAGACCCGGCGGCTTGGAGAACTCGCTGCAATGGTGCGTGAATCTCGGATCGCAGCAATCAGATTGCGGGCCACCTTTGAGGCGTTACTGGAACTCGTCCCAGCTTTAACCAATGTGTGCCTGGTCGTGGTCGGTGCGGTCCGAATCTCCTCTGGAGATCTGTCCATCGGAGAGTTGACGGCAGCGGTGTTCATGTTTTCTCTGCTGGTCTTTCCGCTCCGTTTGATCGGGTATGTGCTGTCGGACCTTCCTCGCTCCCAAGCAGGGTGGGCACGGATCACAGAGATCCTCTCCGATCCGATCATGGCGGATCCGAAGGACCGGATCGGGGTAGCGCCCGACGGGTGGGGAGTGACCGCAGTTGGGGTCACCCACACCCCCGGCCGCGAGGGTTCAGGTGCGGACATGAACCCGACATTGCGCGAGGTTCATCTGCAGGTCCCCTCCGGAGAGGTGCTCGCCGTGGTGGGCGCTACCGGGTCGGGAAAGACCACCTTGATCGAGGTGCTGGCCGGCTTGAGGTCCCATACCGGTGAGATACGCGTTGCCGAAGGACCTCAAGCTGTGGTCCTCCAGGAGGCCTTCTTGTTCGCTGGCACCATCCGGGCCAACCTGTGCCTTGGTGAACCCTATGAGGATGAACAGATCTGGACCGCTCTCGATTGGGCGGCGGCCACAGAGTTCGTGAGCGAGTTGCGTAAAGGTCTCGACACGGTGGTGGGTGAACGCGGGGTTTCTCTCAGTGGTGGTCAACGCCAACGGGTGGCTCTCGCCCGAGCGCTGCTGCGGCGGCCCGTGCTTCTTCTTGCTGATGATGTGACCTCGGCGCTGGACCCGTCCACCGAGATCGCGGTCTTAGAAAACCTTCGGGTCAATCTCGGTTCCACCACGGTGGTGATGGTCGCCTCACGGCCCTCCACGATCCTGTTGGCCGATCAGGTTGCGTTCTTGCGGGATGGCAGCCTCGTGGAACAAGGCCTCCACAGTGATCTGATGTCCCGACATCGGGACTATCGAGCCATTGTTGAAGCCTTCGAAACAGATCGAAAGCACTCGGG
Organism: Ilumatobacteraceae bacterium; assembly: GCA_018401375.1. Classification (GTDB taxonomy): domain Bacteria; phylum Actinomycetota; class Acidimicrobiia; order Acidimicrobiales; family Ilumatobacteraceae; genus M30B72. Next base: position 41,976 of record JAGYKR010000010.1, read on the forward strand.
CGCAGCCGTAACGCAGCGGGGGCGCGATGAGTGAGCCGATGGGCCGTTTCACTGCGGTCAACACCATCAGCCGTGGCCTCAAAGAAGCCCCGATTTTGCGACAGGGTCTCGGTGTGACCTGGATGTTTGCCGCGATCGGGGCTCTCGGCCGGGTGGTGGTACCGATCCTGATCCAACAATCCATCGACCGTGGGATCATCGGTGTCGGCCAAGTGGACCTCACAGCGATCCTGCTGTTTGGTGCGATTGCTGCGGTGGGTTTGACGGTGGCGGCTACATGCCAACGCATCGCAATTCTGCGACTCGGGAGCCGCAGCGAAAAGGCGCTCTTTAATTTGCGGGTTCGGCTGATCGGCCACATTCACCGCCTCAGCCTCGCGGACCACAATGAACAACGTCGCGGATCGCTGACCGCTCGGGTCACAAGCGATATCGACACCTTGACCCAGTTCTTCTCCTGGGGAGGACTCGCATGGCTGCTCGATGGCACGCTCGTGCTGATCATCGCAGCAGTGATGCTGTCGTATAACTGGGTGCTGGCGCTGACGGCGTTCTTTGTGGCAGCCCCATTGGTGATCGTGTTGCGGCTGGTCCAGAAGCGTCTCGTCGTGGCCTACGAGCGGGCTCGGAGCCATAACGCCGATATGACCACATCGATTTCTGAGGTGGTGAGTGGTTCACGAACCATTCGGGCCTATGGAGCTGAGGAGTACTTCACTGATCTGACCCGGGCTGCAGTGCATCGTCGGGCCACCACCCAAATCCGCGCCAACGTCATCTCGGCGTTCTTGTTTCCCTCGGGTGAGGTGTTCTCGGTGTTGACCATCGCCGCTGTGGTGTCAATGGGGGTGTGGATCGGGCCGGCGGGCGGACTGACCGCTGGGGCTGTGGTCGGGTTCGTGTTTCTTGCCTACCGATTCTTAGAACCGGTCGCACAGTTCACCGAGGTGCTCGACCAGACCCAAACCGCAGTGGCGGGTTTGCGCCGGGTGATGGCGGTCCTCGACATGCCGATCGGTCCTCCGGAGGCGGAGATCACGCGCGATTTGCCCGACGGAGTGCTCGACGTGATCTGTGATGGCGTGACCTTCGCTTACCCCTCGCGCCTCGAAGGACGCATCGAGTCCCGACTGCTCGATGAGGCGGTCATCAAAGATCTGAACCTCGTGATTCCCGCCGGCCAGCATGTGGCCCTCGTGGGTGCCACCGGATCAGGAAAGACCACCGTCGCCCGTTTGATCGCCCGATTTGCCGATCCGACCTTTGGAGAGATCCGGATTGGTGGCGTGCCCCTTCATCTCGTAGCCAACGATGATTTGCGGGTTCGGGTGGCTGTGGTCTCTCAAGAGCCCTTCCTATTTGATGACACCGTGATCGCGAACGTCCGTTTCGCGCGACCCGAAGCTTCCGACGCTGAGGTGTGGGTGGTGATTGGCACCCTCGGACTCACCGAGTGGGCCGAAGGTCTCTCTCATGGCCTACAGACGGTTGTCGGAGGCCGCGGGGAGGTCATGAGCGCAGGCGAACGCCAGCTGATTGCGTTGATCCGGGTGGGCCTTATTAACCCGGGGGTGCTGATTCTCGATGAAGCCACTTCATCGGTGGATGCCCGATCCGAGGTGGAGATCTCACGAGCATTGGCCTCGCTCGCTCGCGGGCGGACCACAGTGTCGATTGCGCATCGACTTTCCACTGCGGCGCGCGCCGATCGGGTGCTCGTCCTTGACCACGGTGTGCTCGTCCAAGACGGCACCCACTCCGAGTTAGCCGCCACTCCCGGGCCGTACCGGGTGCTTTACGAGGATTGGATGCGGTCCACCAGAAGTTCATCTGCAGAACATCTCGATACCTACGGAGAACGAGGTCGGGCGGGATAAGACCCTTTACGATGGGGCTATGGAGATTGTTCTCGTTCGTCACGCAGAGCCTGAATGGGTCAAAGATGGCCTCAATGTGGTCAATCCGCCGCTCACCGAACGCGGCCAGCGCCAAGCGCGCGAACTCGCGAACGCTCTCGCCGGAGAGAACTTCGATGAAATCTTCGTCTCCCCGTTGACCCGGGCCCGCCAGACCGCCGCCCCGATCCTCGAGGTGCTCGGACGTCCAGAACAGATTGACCCCTGGCTCGAAGAGATCAGGGACCCGGCCTGGCACGGCACTCCTGCTGAGCGTGCTGCTCAGGCCTATCAAGAGATGCGAGAGCGCCCGGTGGAGCACCGTTGGTCCGGTCTCGAAGACGGTGAATCGGTGCGCGACTTCACCGATCGGATTCGGCTCGGCGCATCGATGTTCCTTGCTGAGCGCGGCGTGGAGCGCACCGACCACGACCTGCCGGTCTGGAAGATCCTCGAACCGGGGGATCGGATCCTGCTGGTGGCCCACGCCGGAACAAACTCGGTGACCATGTGCCACCTGCTCGGCCTCGAACCCACGCCATGGGAATGGGATCGGTTTGTGCTCGGCCACGCCTCTATCAGTCGTCTCGAGGCGATCCCTGTGCATGAGCAGTACACGTTTTCGTTAACCAAACTTTCTGACACCGAACATCTCGAATCTCTCGATCGCACGCGCTGATCCGTTGCGGAGCATCACGATCCGCAAGGATCGAGGTCATGAACGCTGCTGAGCAAAAGACTCGTGACCACGAGCCTCAGGACCAGAGGTCGGCAGAAGACCGGCTTGCCCTGTTCTCCTTTCAGGTTTTTTCTAAGCTTGAAGGTGCGGTGACCGCCGGGATGATTCATCTCGGTGACCTGCTCGGTCTCTATCGAGCCCTGGCCGATGCCCCACATCCGATGAGTTCCGCCGAACTCGCGCTCGCTGTTGGATGTCAGGAGCGCTGGGTGAGGGAATGGGCTGCCAATCAGGCCGCAGCACGGATCATCACCATGGAGACGAATGCCGGTGACGGCGATGCGGAAGAGATCCGATTTGGCCTGACCGCAGAGGGGCGGGCGGTTCTCGCGTCCCCTGACCATCCAGCATTTGGGATGGGGATGTTCCATCGGCTGCCCCAAACGATGCGAGCGCTCGAACATATGCCGGAGAGCTTTCGTAACGGGGTCGGATTGGATTACGACAGTCACGGACCCGAGGGAGCGGTTGGGATTGAACGCAGTTTCGAACCGTGGAACAACGCCAATCTGATCCCGACGGTGCTCCCTGCCATTGAGGGACTCGCCGATGCGTTGCGCGCTGGGATCACCGTGGCTGATATCGGTTGTGGGGCTGGTGGTGCAGCGATCTTGATGGCCAAAGAGTTTCCTCTCAGCGAGGTGCACGGCTACGACATTTCGCGTTACGCCCTTGATCGGGCCGAACAAAAAAAGGCTGATGCTGAGGTCGCCAACGTCCATTTCCACGATCCACGACGCCAGGCGGTGCCATCGGATCATTCCGTAGATCTGGTGACCACCTTCGACTGTATTCACGACATGACCGACCCGGCCGGGATGATGGCGGCGATCCATGCCGCATTGAAACCCGACGGGGTGTGGCTCCTGGTGGACATCAAAGCTCACGACACCGTGGCCGAGAACATCACTCGCAATCCGGTGGCCTCGTTGATGTACGGCATCAGCGTGCTGTCGTGCATGTCCTCGGCGCTCTCCGAACCCGGCGGGGCGGGTCTTGGCACGCTCGGATTATCGGCGAGCCGGGCTGAGGAGATGGCGAAAGCGGCGGGTTTTAGGAGCTTTCGGCCACTTGATGTGCAGCATTCGGTGAATGCGTTTTACGAGATCAGACCATGATCTGATGTCGATCTCCACGTGCCTCAAAACACCTCTGATGAAATGGAGTTACAGATGAACCAACGTTTGTCCACCTTGTCCCGTTCGATCGCTGGCATGACAGCCGTTGTCACTGGTGCGGCCAGTGGAATGGGTCGCGCCACGGCGCAGCTGTTCGCTGACGAGGGAGCGAACGTGGTGGTCGCCGATCTCGGGGAGGATCGCGTGGCCGCAGTAGTGGAGGAGATCACTGCCGTCTACGGGACTGATCGGGTGCTGGGAGTGGTGTGCGATGTTGCGAATCCGGATCAACTGCGAGCGCTCGTGGAACGGACAGAAGCCCGCTTCGGCGCCCTCGACATCGTCATCAACAACGCTGGGGTTTCCTTGCCAAACCCGATCGATCAGCCCGAAGATGAGTTTGAGAGCAACTGGGCACGGACTCTTGACATCAACTTGACAGCCCACGCGCGGCTCGTGCGATACGCATTGCCGTTGCTGTTGAAGTCCGGGCATGGCCGGGTGGTCAATATCGCGTCCACCGAAGCGATCGTTACCAACGCCGGAATGACCTCGTACACGGCCAGTAAGGCCGGGGTGATCGGTCTCACAAAATCCATGGCCACCGAACTCGGGCGCCGTGGGATCAACGTGAATTGCATCTGCCCGGGTCCGATCTTGACCGGGATGACTGCCGCCATCCCCGAAGAAGCCAAAGACAAGTACGCAAACCGGCGCGTCCCTTTGAGGCGGTATGGGATCCCCGAAGAGGTAGCGCAGATGACCCTGAACCTGTGTCTGCCGGCGAGCAGCTTTGTGAATGGTGTCGCAGTGCCCGTCGATGGAGGAATGTCCATCCGCCACACCTGAGATATATCCTGAACTCACCATGCGGCTGAGTCCTGTTCGCTATCGACAGATCACCTTGTGGGCCCTCGTGGCCTTGAGTGTGATCGTGGTGACGGGTGCCGCTGTGCGGCTGACCGGAAGCGGTCTCGGTTGTGTTGATTGGCCTAACTGCAATAACGAACGGCTGATCGATGTCTCCACGACCCACGCTGCCATTGAGCAGATCAATCGCTTGTTTACCGGTGTGGTAGCCGCAGCGGTGATCGCAGCGGTCCTCGGATCCTTGTTTCGTTCGCCTCGGCGCCGTGACCTGACCTTGCTGTCGGTGGGCCTCGTGCTCGGTGTGATCGGCCAGGTGATCCTCGGTGCGGTCACTGTCTGGGTCAAACTGCACCCGATTGCCGTCCAAGGTCACTTCTTGTTGTCGATGGTGCTGATTGCTAACGCCGTGGTACTTCTGCGGAGAGCGGGCGAACCCGACGGTCAGCCCCGCAGGGTTGCAGTGGATTCTTCTGCCAACTCGGTGATCTGGCTCTTGACGGGTCTCACCAGCTTGGCCCTGATCACCGGCACCGTGGTCACAGGTACGGGCCCGCATGCCGGGGATGAAGTCTCACCGCGTTTTGATTTCGCGATTCATGAGGTGGCCCGCATCCACGGCATCTCGGTGATCGCCACGATCGCTACCGCTCTGTGGCTGGTGGTGTTGATGCGACGTTCCCCGGTGCTCATGGCGAGGCTCCGTCACGGAATATCGGCGTGGATGCTGCTCGCCGTCTTGCAGGCCGTGCTCGGCTACGTGCAGTACCTGAGCGGAGTACCTGCTCTGCTTGTAGGGATGCACGTTTTGGGTGCCACCTTGCTCTTCATCGCCACCCTGCATCTACTTTTTGATCGGATCACCACCGAGGCCCTCCAACAGGCCGAACCCGAACCGGTGAGTGCCAGCCGCTAACTGAGGCTGACCTGGCTGTGGGGGCCGGATCGATGGGGTTTCGATAGCGCGTCAGCGTGGGAGGGGGCAGGACTCAACATCTCGATGGGTCACTGGCTACCTTGCCATGATGGCCAATAGAGAAGTCCTTCTTGAGGTCCGGGATCATGTGGCCTGGATCACCCTCAATGCACCCGAGCGGATGAACACGATTTCGGGGGCGATGCTCGATCAGATCTCCGAGATGTTGCTCGAGGCCGATCGAGATCCTGGTGCACGCTGCATCGTGTTGACCGGGGCGGGCCGAGCCTTTTGTGCTGGTCTGGACCTCGGTGCGCAAAGTGCCGCTAATGATGCAGGAAAGACCGGGTCACTCGGTGGCCTCGGGGATCTGAACTCCAGTGCCGGAGAAATCAACCTGCGCGACACCCCGCCGATCGTGCTGCATCACATCGACACACCGACGATTTGCGCGCTGAACGGGGGTGCGGCCGGCTACGGATTAGATCTCGCCTTGGGATGCGATATCCGCATCGCAGCCGACACCGCAAAGCTGAACTCCGGTTTCGCTAAGCGTGGCATCCTTCCCGAAAGCGGAGGAACCTGGCTGCTCCCGCGGATGGTCGGCTACGCAACAGCGGCCGAGATTGCCTTCACCGGGCGCACCCTCACCGCTGCCCAAGCCAAAGAATACGGCATCGTTAACTCGGTGGTGCCTGCTGACCAGCTCATCGCTGAAGCCACAGCCATGGCCACCGAGATCGCAGCCAACGCACCATTAGCGGTGCGGGCGATTAAGCGGATGATGCGGGCCGCCGAAACTGAGACCTTCGATCAGAACGTCCACCATGTCTATTTGCAGTTGCTGCCTTTGTTGCGGACCAGAGACTTCACCGAAGGGGTGACCGCGTTTCTTGAGAAGCGGTCTCCTGAGTTTGAGGGCCGATGACCGAGGTGCCAGACCCCACACATGAAACTGTTGGTCTTCTCGAGGCCCTAGGCACCACACGCGCCATTCGGCGATACCGCAACGAACCGATCCCAACCGATGACCTCGCCAAGATCCTGTGGTTTGCTGGCCGCGCCCCTTCGGGCTCTAATCGGCAGGCCTTCAGATTTCTTACATTGTTAGATGGCCCCAACGCGACGCGCGCCCGGCAGGTGTTGGGAGAGAGTTTCCGTCATGGGTGGGCGGTCAAACGGGAACAGGACAACTACCGGCCCTCGCGATTTGCGGACTCGATGCAAGAATATGTGGACAAGTTTGAGAGCCACCCAGTGGTGATCCTCGTATGTTTGGATCGCTATCGGGATCCGAATTGGCATGAGGGCGCCTCGGTGTATCCGGCCTGTCAGAACCTGCTGCTGGCCGCTCGCGGCCTCGGCTACGGGGGTGCGCTCACGATGTGGCACCTCGAGGTTGAAACCGAGCTCCGTGAGATCCTCTCGATCCCCGCACATGTCGCGCTATCGGCATGTATCACCCTTGGGATTCCGGTAGGACGCCACGGTCCGTTACGCCGCAAGCCTGTGAACCAAGTGACCTTTGATGATGCGTGGGGACAAGCGCCGCAGTGGGCGGAGATCCCTGACCCGATCTGAACCTGCGCTCGCCTCAAAGGGCTCTGCGATCTAGCCTGAGGAGATGACCGAATCCGCCGACATCGCAGACAGCACTGCCCCTGAGGTCGATCTGGTACTTCGGTGTCAGGCTGATCGAGCGGTTCTCGAGGTGCGTGACCACCATTCCGAATCGATGATCTCTGAATGGTCTCGGACATGGGCGGCCACCGAAGATGACGGTCAGTCAGTCACCGAACGCGACTCGCATGTGTGGTGGAACGCGTTCGCAGAATGCTGGCAGGAGGCGATCAGCGTCCATAGTGCAGCCATGATCGCCGGCCTGTGGATCACCGGTGCCGAAGATGTCATCGTGTGCGTGGATGCTGACGGTGAACTGTTACGGCCGGCATTATGCGGGCCGGATCCACGGATGGACCCTGATGCCAAATGGCTCCTCTCGCAGTTACCGGGCGCAGCCGCTGACTGGGAACGCATCACCGGGTCTGCGCCATCAAGCGCACAGATGGTGGCCAAATGCTCGTGGCTGCACCGTAGTGAGGCCGATCTGTGGAACCGGATCGCGCTGATCGCCCCGCTCTCGGCCTGGCTCGCAGCCAAACTCGCAGGTGCGAGCGATGGGGGATCACCTCGTTCGATGGCTCGCCCCGTGATCTCTGCAGGTATGGCCGAGTCCACCGGGTTGTGGTCGGTGATTGATCGTCAATATTCGCGACTGATCTGCCAGATCATTGACTCCGATCGTGATCTGATGGCTTGTCTACCGCACGTGGCAACCGGCGGGCAGACCGTAGCGACTGGGCTATGGAACGGCATCCCGGTGATTTGTGGCTGAGATTCACACGGCGCGTCAGGACCCATTTGTGATCCTTGGTCTTGACGACACAGCGAGCATTGACGAGGTGTTCGCTGCTCGACGGGATCTGGCACGGCGCTGGCACCCCGATCTCGGTGGAGATGCGCAACAAATGGCAGCGATCAACGACGCTGTGCGCCGATGTGTGGCCGTACTGAACGGCGCGGCGAACCCTCATCAGCCTTCGCGCCGAGACCCGGCCACCGATTCTGGATCTGATGTTCAGCCTGACTCTGCCGGCGGCGAGACTTACCCGTTTCCCGGGGAAGAGTCATATGTGGATCACCCGTCGTTCCGGGTGGAAGCCCTACCAGCCGAAGCCCATGAGGCTTTGCGGATCGTGAGCAGTTGGCTTGGCGAGGTCGTGATCGACGAACCGCCCTACCTTTTGGAGTGCCTGCTGAACGAGCCGGTGAAATGCTGGTGTCAGTTCCATCTTCTACCTGAAGCCGGATCATCCATGGTGGGATTGCGGGTAGCGGGGGTGGACGATGCACCGCCACCATCGGTGCGTCAGGTCCGCGACTATGTGATTAGCGCTCTCAACGAACTGGACTGGGAAGACCTCGACGCAGCCTGGAGATGAGCCACCGTGAGGCCCGGGTGCCTTAGCGGGGTGCAGCGGCTTTGTGGAGACGATCCCGAATCGCATGGCCAAGACCTGCGGCTGTGGGAAGACGAGCGATGATCACATCGCTGTGAGAGTTTTCGGCTGCGCGTAAAAGGGCGTAAAGATCACGGGCGTAGGCCACGAGATCAGAACAGAGGTCAATGACGGAGATCTGTTGGCCGGCGGCCCCACACTCTGCAATGGCGCTGCGCATCTCGAAATCGGATTCAACGAGTCGGACAGGGATCCGAGGCGCATAGTGCGAGGCCAACATGCCGCTCGCACGTTGTGGGCCAGAGGCCGCCTCAAGAGATCCTTCCAACAACAACGCTTCGATCTCCTCGGCACTGATGCCACCGTGACGCAAAATCTGCATCGGCGTCACCGTGCAATCAAGGATTGTGCTTTCCACGCCGATCTGACACGGCCCACCGTCAAGGACCCCATCGGTGTGCGGATCAAGGAACTCGGCGAGATCTGCGAGAACATGAGCAGCAGTGGTCGGGCTGACATGGCCAAAACGATTGGCCGAAGGAGCAACGAAAGGGCCTGATAGTGCGAGCACCCGTTGGGCGAGGGCATGGGCGGGGATGCGGATCGCCACCGTGTCGCGGCCACCGGTGATCATCTCGCTGACCCGCTCGGATCGTCGGAGCAGCAAGGTCAAAGGGCCTGGCCAGCAGATCGAAGCGAGAGAGAGGGCAACGTCGGGGATATCGATCGCCCACCTCTCGAGGTCGGACAGCTCCGCGATGTGCAAGATCAAAGGATGGTTCACCGGCCTGCCCTTGATGGCAAAGACTCGGGCGATCGCAGCAGGCTGATCCGCAGATGCGGCGAGGCCGTAGACAGTTTCGGTGGGGAGAGCCACCACCCCGCCGGCATTGAGGCGTCGGGCTGCTTCGGCGGCACCCGACATCCCGGTGATCACAAGGTCCGAAGCATTGACCGGGTTGTCAGCAGGGTTGTGAGCCGGGTTGTCAGCAGGGCTGTCAGGAGGGTTTTCAGCGGGGCTGTCAGGAGGGGACGGCATCGAGAAACTCGAGTGCAGCATCAATGAAACCGAAGGAATCAGGGGTGGCGAAGTGATCTACGTTACGCAAAATGGTCACCGCTGCATCGGGGAGTGCGGCAGCCAAGCGATCCGGCGGATGCACGAAATCTTTATCTCCTACGATCACTGCCACTGGAAGATTGACCCCAGCGATCTCGTCCTCGGTGAAAGGGCGAGGTGAAGGCCGCCGCATGAGAGCGGCGAGCGCCGCGATGTCGTTGTGCGACTGATTCGCGTATTGGGCGAACAGGCGCGATGTGTTGTCCTCCTCGGTGCCACGCCCCTCGATCGCGTCGAGGATCCGTTTGGTGGCAGCCTCATCACGTTCGAACACATTGCGTCCGATACCAGCGAGCACCAGACGGCCGAAACGCTGCGGGTTGTCGATCGCCATCCGCAACAGGGTCAGCGCGCCCATCGAGAAGCCGACAGCGTCCACTTTCTGATCCCCTATCGCGTCGAGGATGCGTTGTGTCAGATCTGTGTAGGCCGCCGGATCATGGGGTTTGGGTGCGGTCCCGTGGCCGAGGAGATCTACCCCGATCACCTCGCGACCCGCATCGGCTAACAGTTCGGTGAAGCCGTTGCGTTGCCAGGTCGCCTCAAAAGACCCGCCCCATCCATGGACCAGCAGGATCGGCAGCGCAGTGGGGGAATGGTTGTCGCTCACAGATACAGCGTAGGCCATGGTCCCCTACGCATTAGCCTGTGGAGGTTCATACCGAGGAGCAATCGATGCGTCTGTTACATCCCGATCCGGGTCACGATCTCACCTACAACGATGTATTCATGGTCCCCAGCCTGTCGGCGGTGGGGTCACGTCTGGGGGTGGATCTCACCACCGCTGATGGCATTGGCACCACCATCCCCTTAGTGGTGTCCAATATGACCGCAGTGGCGGGACGGCGGATGTCAGAAACCGTGGCCCGACGCGGCGGGATCGCGGTGCTCCCACAAGACATCCCGCTCGAAGTGATCGCCCAAGTGGTGAGCTTTGTGAAGACCCGACATCACATTTATGAAACGCCGATCACCTTGACACCTCAACACACCGTTGGTGATGCGCTGAGCCTGATTCACAAGCGAGCCCATGGGGCCGTCGTGGTGATCAACGGCGGCGGGGAACCGATCGGCGTGTTCACTGAGGCCGATGCGGTCGGCTTTGACCGGTTTAGCCAACTTCACAACGTGATGAGTCGCGAACTGATCACCCTCGAGGCCGATATCAGCCCCGAGCAGGCCTTCAATCGTCTGGTCAATGCGCGGTTGTCGATGGCACCGGTGATCGATGTTGACGGCCGCTTGATGGGAGTCATGACCTCTAAGGGGGCACTGCGTTCCACGATCTACCGACCCGCCCTTGACGATGCTGGACGACTGCTGGTTTCGGTAGCTGTAGGGATCAATGCCGATCCGGTGGGTAGAGCCCGCGAGCTTGTGGCGATGGGTGTGGACGTGTTGGTGATGGACACCGCCCATGGCCACCAGACCAAGATGCTCGACGTGGTGGAATCCGTGCGTGCTGCGGTCGGTGAGGTTCCGATCGTCGCCGGCAATGTGGTCACCGCAGAGGGCACGCGACAACTGATTGAGGCGGGAGCCAACATCGTCAAAGTCGGAGTGGGGCCGGGAGCGATGTGCACCACGCGGATGATGACTGGAGTTGGTCGGCCACAGTTCTCTGCGGTGGTGGAATGCGCCGATGAGGCCGCCAGGCACGGATCGCACATCTGGGCAGACGGTGGGGTGAGGTTCCCGCGCGATGTCGCGCTTGCACTTGCGGGTGGAGCGGCCAACGTGATGTTTGGCTCCTGGCTAGCGGGCACCTACGAGTCTGCGGCCGACACGCTACGGGATCCTGACGGCCGGCTCTATAAGGAGAGCTATGGAATGGCCTCTAACCGGGCGGTCAAAAACCGCAATCGTTCTGAATCATTGTTGGAGTTGGCGCGCAAGGAACTGTTTGAGGAGGGGATCTCCTCATCACGGATGTACCTAGATGCGCACCGTCCCGGCGTGGAGGACATCATCGATCAGATCGTGGCTGGGGTCCGGTCTGCGTGCACCTACGCCGGGGCCGCGGATCTGACCGAGTTTCATGAGCGTGCGGTGGTGGGAGTGCAAAGCCACGCCGGTTATGACGAGGGCCGTCCGCTCGGCACATCGTGGTGACGGAGCCTGTGCCCGCTGCTGGTGACCCCTTGTTTGCTGGTGACCCCTTGTTTGCCGGTGACCCTTTGATCATCGCTCTCGATGGGCCAGCGGGTGCCGGCAAAAGTACCGTTGCGGCGCGCCTCGCCGAGATCCTCGGACTTGAATATCTTGATACCGGAGCGATGTATCGAGCCGTGACCTTTGCTGCCCTACAGGCCGGCATCGATGTGGATGACGCCGCTGCGGTGACGCAATTAGCCCGAGACTGCGAGATCGTTGTGGCAGACGGTCGTGTCACTGTGGACGGAGTGGATGCCTCCGATGCGGTACGCAGCGCCGAGGTGACATCTGCTGTCAGCACGGTGGCCGCAGTGGGGCAGGTGCGAGCAGTGCTCGTGGAACGTCAACGGGCCTGGGCATTCAGCCGTAACGGAGGGGTGCTTGAGGGCCGCGATATCGGCTCGGTGGTGTTCCCTGACGCTCGCCTCAAACTGTTCGTCACTGCGAGTCCGATGGTCCGCGCCGAACGACGTGTGGCCCAATCCGGTGGGGATGTGGCCGAGGTGGCCGCTGCCATTGCGGCCCGCGACCTGAAGGACTCTTCTCGGGCTACCTCTCCTTTGCATGAAGCAGCCGATGCGGTGATCATTGACACCAGTGAGATGAGCATCGATCAGGTGGTCGCACAGATCTTGAAGATGTTGGAACACCAGTGAGCGCAGTGAACTCCTTCCTCGTCGGCCAGAGCCGGACGAGTCGCGCCGTGTATCTCACGGTCCGGGCGCTGCTCACGGTGATTTTTGTTATGTACAACCGTTTGCGGATCGAAGGGAAAGAAAACCTGCCATCCGAAGGGCCTTTCGTGCTGGCCCCCGTCCATCGTTCCTATGTGGACTCTCCGATCGCAGCCTGCGTGACCAGGCGACGGATGCGGTTTATGGGTAAGGATTCCGTGTGGAAGTATCGGCCGATTGGGTGGATTTCTTCCATGCTCGGAGCGTTTCCGGTCACCCGCGGCAGCGTGGATCGGGAGGCGCTACGACGTGGGATCGCGGTGCTGCAGGCTGGCGAGCCTTTGGTCTTGTTTCCTGAGGGGGAACGCAAATCCGGTCCGGTGATCCAACCGATGTTTGACGGGGCTGTCTACATCGCATCTAAGGCGCAGGTTCCAATCATTCCGGTGGGAATCGGCGGCTCAGAAAAGGTCATGCCCAAAAAGGCGAAGTTCCCGTACCCGCGCCGACTGTATGTGGTGATCGGCGCTCCGTTGGCTCCGGTACCTACGGTGGGCGGTCGGATTTCACGAACAGACCTGAGTGCTCGTTCCGCTGAACTTCACTCGCGGCTTCAAGAACTATTTGATCAGGCCCAACGCGCCGTCGGTGACCCCAACTAAGGGTGCGGTCAGGCGCTACGAGGCATTTAGTTCGCCATCCACGCCGTCAAGGCCCGAGCTAACCAGATCGGGTCGTGAACCCCGCACAACTCGCGGGCCGAATGCATGGAAAGTTGCGGCACACCGACATCCACCGTGTCGATCCCGAGCCGGGTGGCAGTGATCGGACCGATGGTGGAGCCACAGGGCATCGAGTTGTGGGAGGTAAACACCTGCCATGGAACGCCAGCGGTATCGCAGGCTGCAGTGAATCGGTGCGCAGTCCCGGCCGTGGTTGCATAGCGCTGATTGACATTGACTTTGACTGCGGGGCCGGCGCCAACGAGCGGCCGATGATGGGGATCATGGCGATCGGGATAGTTGGGATGGACAGCATGGGCGTTGTCAGCGGAGATGCACAACGAATCGCTGAGCCGACGAATCAACTCACTACGTCCACCACCTTGAGCGAGGGTGATGAGTTCCAGCGCATGCTCGAGCAGTGGTCCCGCTGCGCCGGTGGTGCTCGCGGACCCCACCTCCTCGTGATCGTTGAGCACAATCATCGCTGGCCGGGAACCGACAGTGGCATGGGTGAGCGCCCAGAGTCCAGCCCAACACGAGAGCTGATTATCGAGGCGACCGCTGGCCAACATCGAGTGGTCCGCGCCCAAGACGGCAGCCTTTTGGACGTCGAACAGACCGAGTTCCCACCACACCGGCCGGATCCCACCGAGGCGTTGTTGGAGCCAATCCGCGAATCCGGGACCTCCATCGAGGGCCCAGACCGGTCGCAGATGCTGTTGACGGTCAAGGACTAAGCCACTTTCATTGACCGTCCGATCGAGATGCACCGCTAGCTGGGGCACTCGAGCGAGAGGTTCATCCACGGCGATGAGATGCGAACCTCCCTCGGTATCGGTGACTACCCCGGCGATACCGAGGTCCCGATCCAACCAAGAGTTGTTGAGGATGCCGCCGTAGACCTCCACATTGAGTTGTCGCCAGTTCATGGAACTGTGATCGGGATGAGCTTTGATCCGAAGCCCTGGGGAATCGGTGTGAGCACCAAGGATGTTAAACCCACGATCACTTGGCGCATCGGTGGGAATGCTCCAAGCCACAATTGCTCCCTCACGCCGTATGTAGCCCAGTGCAATCGATGGCTGAGAGACACTTTCGCGGTCGGTGCTACCGAGATGGAACTCGCCAAAGCCCGAGGCCTCCAACCGGGTGACGACGTTGTGGACCACGTGGTGGGGAGAGGGCGAACTATCCAAGAACGCGATCAGATCTTGGAGTTCGGTGCTGGAGACATCCATGGTTCCCACGGTAGCGAATCGGTGCAATTTTGGCCTCTGCGAGATGGCTTCTTACCCCAGACCCTGCGGCCGAGGTGCTGATCGGCTAGGAATCAAGGGTGATGCGCCGAACAAAAATCGTGGCCACAATTGGGCCTGCCACCTCTAGTTCAGAACAGCTCAAGGATCTGATCCTCGCCGGTGTGGACGTGGTGCGATTGAATCTGAGCCACGGAGACATCGCCGAACACCTCGCGCGAGTGGAGCAGGTGCGGGAGGTTTCCGCTGCGATCGGCCGCCCGGTGGGAGTACTCGCCGATCTGCCGGGCCCGAAGATTCGTTCCGGACCATTCCCAGCCGGATCTCATACCTTTGATGTCGGGGCCACCGTCATTTTGACCGCCGAGCCCGGGCCGAGCACGGCCTCACGGGTCACCGTTGATTACGCCTCGCTATGCGAAGACACCTTCAATGAAGATCGGATCGTGCTCGGTGACGGGGCGATCACCTTGCGGGTGACAAGTGTGGAATCTTCCGGCACGACAGGTCGCCACATCACCGCTGTCGTGGAATCCGGAGGTGTGACCCAAGGTCGGCCCGGGGTGCATTTACGGGGGGACCGGATGCGGCTCGAATCCCCGACACCAGCGGATCTGGTGATGGCAGAACAGATGGCCGCGGTGGGTGTGGAGTTCATTGCGGTGTCGTTCGTGCGCGGGAGCGAAGATCTGCGCCGGGTAGCAGCGGTAGTGGGTAACCGGGCCCATCTCGTGGCCAAAATCGAGACCGCCTCGGCTCTCGATGACATCGAAGCGATCATTGAGGCCAGCGACGCCGTCATGGTGGCCCGAGGAGATCTCGGCATCGACTGCCCGCTCGAGGATGTTCCCCATCTCCAAAAACAGATCATTCGGCGGTGTGTGGAAGCCGGCGTCCCCGTCATCACGGCCACTCAGATGTTGGAATCGATGATCACAGCACCTTCTCCGACGCGAGCCGAGGTCAGCGATGTCGCTAACGCCGTGTTTGACGGAACCGACGCCGTCATGTTGTCGGGGGAAACCGCGATCGGCCATGACCCTGCCGGAGTGGTGCGAACGATGAGCCAGATCGCTGCTCGAGCAGAACGAGAGGCGAGTTACCGCCAATGGGCCGAACGCTTAGGGCGGATCCAACGGTCCCAATGGGGGCCAGATAGCGATCGGATCACAGCAGCGCTCGCACATGCCGCTTCACGGGCCGCCGCCGATGTGGATGCCGCTGCGATCTTGTGTTGCACGCGTTCGGGGCGGACCGCTCGAGCGATGGCTCGATTCCGGCCCGGATCGATGTTGCTGGGAATCACACCCGATGTCGCCACGATGAGATCGCTGACCTTGACCTGGGGCGTGGAGCCGATGTCGATGCCGGAATGTGCCAGCACCGACGAGATGGTCTGGTTTGCGGTAGAGGCCGCCGTTCAGTCCGGTCGGGTGCACAGCGGTGACACCGTGGTGGTGTTAGCCGGTGCGCCCGATCGGGTGGGCACTGCAGCGGCCGATGTGATGCGGATTGTCGGTGTCGCATGAATCTGCCTGGTGATGTCTGGGTAGCCGAAAGCGGCGATTCCGATGCCCCTGTCATCGTTGTGATCCATGGATCTTTGGATCGTTCGGCAGGAATGTTGCGGGTGGCTCGCCAACTCGATAGCTGCTACCGAGTAGTTAGGTACGACCGTCGCGGCTATGGACGGTCGCGTCCTCATCCCGGTCCGTTTGGGCTCGCGGACCAGATTCGAGACCTCGAGGCAATCTTGTCGGGCCTGCTGCCGGATCGCAGGGCGATGCTGTTTGGGCATAGTTACGGGGGCAATGTCGCATTGGCCTTCGCCGAGCGTTTTCGCTCTCAGGTGGCAGCGGTGGCGGTGTATGAAACACCTCTGTCCTGGTACGACTGGTGGCCGGGCACCACTGCGGGATCCAATGCAGTGGCCACCCGAGGCGAGCCAGAAGATGCCGCCGAGGCGTTCATGCGCCGACTGATCGGTGATCAGCGCTGGGAGGAACTCCCCGAACGCACCCGGTTGGATCGCCGTCTTGAGGGCCCGGCGATGGTCGGGGAGTTAGCGGATCTTCGGCAACGGCCCGCTTGGGATCCAGCCAAACTTGACCTACCGATATTGGCGATGTTTGGTGAACGTGGCGCTCCCCATCATCGTCGTGGCATGGAATTTTTAGCTGCCGAGGTATCCCATGGCCAGGTGCAGATGATCGCAGAGGCCGGCCATGGGGCCCCGCTGAGCCACGCCGAAGAACTAGCTGGCTACCTCGGAGAGTTCTTCGACCGCTTTCGGTCGGCCAGGTAAAAGCCCGGCTGCGATCAGGCCGGCCACCGATGCGAGCAGCAAGGATCCATGGATACCGAATGCGTCGTACAACAGTCCCGAGGTCGCCACGCCGCTTGCTCTCGCGAGGGTGCCGACGCTGTTGGACCAGCCGAGAGCCCGACCCCTCGCGGCTGGGGCGGCTTCGCTCACTAGGGATAAAGAACTCACAAACCCGTACTCGAAGCCAGCGAGAAAGACGGTGAGCCCGAGCACGGCGACCACCACGGAGTCTCCCGCTACACCGGTGATTGCGATCCCTGCAGCGAGAATGCCGAGTCCGACCATCACCGACCTGCGCTTGCCGAGCCGATCAGCCCAGATCGCTGTGGTCCCGCTGGCGATCAGTTCCACCGCACCGAAACCTGCTGCCACTAAGCCGAGGCCGGCAGTGGTCACTCCAAATCGTTCGTTGAGCCATGCGCCGCTCACCACGAATACCGACATTCCTGATGCGGCGAGTAAAGCAGAACACAGCAACACCCGCCACGCCCGGGCACCGAGGAGGGCTCGGCGACCCACCGCCGGTGCAACCGATGAGACGAGACCCCAATCTTCCTCCGGATCGATACCAGAGTCCGGACCGGGATCGCTGTTCTGATTACTGATGTGATCGGCGGGGACCTTCCAGGTCACCAGGAGCGCCGAGGCTGCTGTCAATACCGCGATCGCAGCAAACGGCCCGCGCCAGCCCACCCAACTAAGGATCACAGCGATCATCGGAGCGCCGAGCAACAGGCCAAAGGCCCAGGACAACTCAAAGATCCCGATCGCTCGTGCTCGACCTTGATAGGGGACTCGGGCGCTGATCCATGCGTGTCCGGCCACGGTGGCATTCGCCACGCCGAGGATGAGCACCACAAATGATGCAGCGAACCACCAGATGTTGCCGATCATGGCGATGAGTGCAGAAAGGCTGATCAGCCACATTCCGAGGATGAAGATGCGTCGTTGGTGGCCCCGGTCCAGGGTCTTGCCCATCGCCGCAGTGGAGAGCCCGGCCAGTTCGGCCAGACCGATCACCGTGGTCAGCGTGCCGATCGATACACCGAAGGCCTTCTCCAGTGTGGGGAGGAACGGTCCGACCCAACGCAAAGCAGTGTTACCGGTGGTCTTCGCGATAGTGAACACCGCAAGGGACAGGCCGATTCTGTCAGGTGTCGACGCGGTGGGATCGCTCACAAAGGGGGAGGTCACAAATGAGTTCTTTGGCACAACCGGTCAGTTGAGACCGGGAACGCTGACACTGAAACCGAGGAAGGTGCATGTGGCTTCGGCGCCATCGGTCAGCAAAGAGGCTTGGACCACAGCCGCACAATCCTCGAGGGACTGGCGCTGAGTCCATACCAAGAGGGCTAACAATCCGAAGATCGCGAGGAAGGCGGCCTTTTGGGCCAAGGACTTGAGCAGGATGCCTGCCACAAGTGCGATGATCAAAAAACCCACCGAACCGATCGTCGCTAAGGTTCGAATCGTGTCGAGGGAGATGCCAGCCATCTCCGCAGGATATGCGCTCCGGCGGGCTTGCTGCAGGATCTCCCGGGCAGGTTTCTCGCCGTTGCCTTCCTCTGATGACTTAGTCTGATGAAATGTCCGACCACTCGATCCGCATGACCCAGGGAATTCCCACCACGGTGCTACCCGAACCGTCCCCGGAACTCGCGCAAGGGCTTGCTGGACTCACCGAACTTGCAGCGCAGGATCGCCTCGCGGCGGCACAGGACCTCGCCCAGCGGCATCCGTCGGTGAGTGTGGTGTGGGCCGAACTCGGCGATCTCGGTCGTGAAACTCTCGAGCGCTACGCCTACTACCGGGTTGGCTATCACCGTGGCTTGGATGCACTGCGGGCCAACGGCTGGCGTGGGTCGGGGTATGTGCGTTGGGCTGCGCCCTCCAATCGTGGGTTCTTGCGCTGTTTGGCCGGCCTCGCCCAGATGGCCGCTGCCATCGGTGAATCCGCCGAAGCCGAACGGTGTGAGCTGTTTTGCGCCCAGTTGGATCCATCGTGGAACCCGATTCATTCTTGAGGTCTCGCCCTGAATGATTGAGCGCACGCAGGATTATCAGGCCGATTCGTGCAGGCTGGTGGGTCCATGGTCCCCGTGACCGGAGCGGTGCTGACCGGTGGGCGGAGTCGCCGATTTGGCTCACCGAAAGCGCTCGTTCGCGTGGACGGTGTGCCGATGGCGGTGCGGGTAGCCCATGCCTTGGCCGAGGCGGGTTGCGATCCTGTGGTGGCCGTGGGGGTCATCGAGGGCTTGGCCGAGGCATGGAACGTCGATATTGCCGGTGCAGACTCTGCGCTCGGACCGATCCTTGCAGACCAGTGGCCGGGGGAGGGGCCGCTCGGTGGGGTCCTCAGTGCGCTGGCCCACTGCTCTGGTGACCTGGTCACGGCGCCCTGTGACTTGCCGTGGCTCGACGAACTTACGGTGAGGTCGCTGCTCGCTCTCGTGGCAGATCAGACAAATGTCGGGTCATCCCCACCGGGAGATCCCGTACCTTTTCCTGGTGCTGTGTACGGGGTGAACAACGGCGCCATGGTGCCCGTGATCTGGTGGTCACAACGTTCGCGTCCTGTGCTGGAGGCGGCCTTTGAGGCGGGGGAGCGTTCCCTCAAAGGAGCATTAGGCCTGCTCGAGGTTCGTGTTTTAGAGATTTCACCCGAGGTCGCCCGAGGGGTGAACACCCCCGAGGATCTCGGCGCACGCATCGAGATTCCTGCGGACCATCGCAGTGATATCCCCACAGCCCAAAGCGACTAGGTAGCCTCAGGGGCATGGATGTACCTGAAATACGTGTTGCCGAGTTAGCCGAGATTATGTCGGGTGGGAAGTCGGCCGGTGAGACCGTGGTGATCGACGTGCGTGAAACCGATGAATTCGAACTCGGGCACATACCGGGGGCCCGTTTGGTTCCTCTCGGAACGGTGTCTGGCGAGGTGGAGGCGTTCTGCGGAACGCCGACCTATGTGGTGTGTCGCTCCGGGGCCCGCAGCCAAATGGCTTGCGAATTCCTTCTCACTCAAGGACGGGCAGTGGTGAATGTGGCCGGTGGAACGATGGCGTGGATCGATGCGGGCTTCGAGGTTGAGACCGGCAACTCGTGACATCGTCCCCACCTGAACTGACCTATCGCTGGGTGACCACCGATCGAGATATGGATGAGCTCATCGACCAGATGATCCAAGCCGAAAGGTATGCGCTGGACACCGAGTTTCACCGGGAGAAGACCTATTTCCCGAAACTGGCGCTTTTGCAGGTGGCAGTGGATTCTGAGCTGTTGTTGATCGATCCGTTGCGGGTGGACGTGGGCGTTTTGGCCCGGGCTTTTGATTCAGAGTCGCTGGCGGTGTTGCACGCTGCTCAGCAGGATCTTGATGTTTTAACCCACGCTGTCGGCGCCGTTCCGAGGCGTTTGTGGGATACGCAGTTGGGTGCAGGATTCCTCGGGTATGGCACCCCGAGCCTCATGTCGTTGTTACAAGGCGAGCTATCGGTGTCCCCGGCCAAAGGGGACCGGTTGACCGATTGGCTGCGTCGGCCCTTAACCGAGGCCCAATGCCAGTACGCAGCGAGTGATGTGGCCTATTTGCTCGAGGTCTTCGATCGGATCACGGCCCAACTCGGCGAACTAGGTCGGACCGAATGGGCCGATCAGGCATGTATCGATCTCTTAGCTAAGCCGATGAGCGGCTCACGGCCAGAAGAGGCGTGGCTTCGATTGAAAGACGTTCGCACCCTGCGTCCAGCCGCTCGAGCGGTGGCCCAGTCCGTGGCTGCATGGAGGGAGCGTCGAGCGATGGCCAGCGATATCCCGGTCCGCCACGTGCTCGCTGACCTTGCAGTGCTCGGTATCGCCCAACGCCAACCGACATCCATGGATGAATTGCGTCAAGCACGGGGTGTGGACGAGCGATCGATACGTGGTGGTTTTGCCGAAGAGATCCTCGCTGCGGTCAAAGAAGGCGCCTCACGCACCCCGCCCGACCTGCCAGCGGGCACGGAGGATGTCGATAAAGAACTGCGTCCGGCGATCACCTTGATCTCGGCCTGGGTCAGCCAGTTGGCGCGGACAGAGCGGATTGATTCGGTGCTGTTGGCCACGAGGTCTGATCTGGTGGCCTTCTTGAGGGGCGATCCGACAGCCCGCCTGCGCACCGGCTGGCGTGCAGAGCTGCTCGGTGACGCAATCAGTGCATTGATGGACGGTCGTTCTGCCTTGACGTTCACTGCAGCAAACGGATCATCCAACGTGGTGGGCCTTCGTCTGGTGGATCTGACCCCAGAACAGATCCTGTAATGCCAGCACGCTGGGCTCGGCCAGATCGCTATCAACTGTCATAAGTGAGTTCGAAAATGCCGCCTGATCTGGAATTATGGCCGGTAGCCTCATGGTCAATGTCCGAAAACTAGTCGTGGGGAGCCCTGTCGTGAAGAAGGGTCGTCATCGCCGCTTCGAAGAGGCGCGGAAACTCAAGCAGTCCGGTCCAGGGGCCTTTGACCTCGGTTTCGGCGATCGCTCATCGCAGCCCTCCTCGGAAGAGGATGAGTATGCGGCTCTGGCCGAAAAGTACGGCGTGAGTTTCGATGAGGACGAAGAGGATCTCGAAGACTGAGTTCGGTTCTGTTGTGCTTCGGTTCTGTTGCACTTGGTCTCGGTAGCATGAGGCGGGTATGTCCTCTGGCCCTCGACCATCTCCGCACTCCATGACCGCAGATCA
The DNA here is from genome assembly GCA_018401375.1 of Ilumatobacteraceae bacterium. Taxonomy (GTDB): domain Bacteria; phylum Actinomycetota; class Acidimicrobiia; order Acidimicrobiales; family Ilumatobacteraceae; genus M30B72. The sequence goes on from JAGYKR010000010.1 coordinate 63,506, forward strand.
ACTGCGTGCATCATTCTGCGACTTTTTTGCCGCTAAGGACCACGTTGTGGTCCCGTCGGCGAGTTTGATCCCCCATGATCCGTCGTTGATGTTCACGGTGGCCGGAATGGTGCCGTTTAAGCCGTATTTCGTCGGCGATGAACCGGCTCCGTACCTCCGGGCAACGAGTTCCCAAAAGTGCGCTCGCGCCGGAGGCAAACACAACGACCTCGATGATGTGGGGCGTACCAAACGCCATCTCGTGTTCTTTGAGATGCTCGGGAACTTCAGTTTCGGGGATTACTTCAAAGACAAGGCAATTCCTTGGAGTTGGGAACTCGTCACTGAGGTCTGGGGTTTCGACGGAGATCGTCTGTGGATCACCGTGCACGAATCCGATGATGAAGCCGAAGCGATCTGGCACGAGCAGGTCGGCGTGCCAATGGATCGGATCCAACGCCTCGGAGATAAAGACAACTTCTGGCAAATGGGTGACACCGGTCCCTGCGGTCCGTGCAGCGAAATCCACATCGACCGCGGTCCCGCATTTGGACCTGAAGGCGGACCCCTCCACGATCCTGCAGGGGATCGGTTTATGGAGTTTTGGAACCTGGTCTTCATGCAATACGACCAGTCCAGCGATGGGACGCGTACAGCGCTGCCGCGGCCTTCCATTGATACCGGTGCTGGCTTAGAGCGGATCTTGACCCTATTGCAGGGAGTGGATGCGGTCTGGGAGACCGATCTGATGCAACCGCTGCTCGATACGGCCTGCTCTTTAACGGGCAAGACCTACCGTCCGGGGGACTACACCGATCGGGAAAGTTTCGCAATGCGGGTGCTCGCCGAACACGCCCGGTCCTCAGTGATGCTCGTGGGCGACGGGGTGTTCCCCTCTAACGAGGGTCGCGGGTACGTGTTACGTCGGATCCTGCGGCGCGCCGTGCGCTACGCCTACCTGCTGGGTACAGAGAAACTCGTCATCCCCGATCTCGCCGCCACAGCGATCGAAGTGATGGGTAATGCCTATCCAGAGGTGGCTCGCCAGAGTGACTTCATCATCGGGGTGCTCGGCCGTGAAGAGGAGCGTTTCCGCCATACGCTGCGGACCGGTCTCGGGATCTTGGATTCTGCTTTGACCGAACAGGAATCCTCTGGGGCGGGCAATGTACTGGCGGGCTCCACGGCGTTTTTGCTTCACGACACCTACGGGTTTCCGCTCGAGTTGACCGAGGAGATTGCAGCCGAGCGAGATGTGCAGGTGGATCTCGCTGGGTTCACCACCGAAATGTCCCAACAGCGTGAACGCGCTAAGGCGGCGCGCAAAGGACCGGAACTCGATGAGGATCGGATCGAGATTTACCGTGATTTGATTGATCGGTACGGTCCGACCGAGTTCACCGGATACGTGGAGAATGCCTGCGAAGCAGCGGTGCTGGCCGTCCTCCCCGCTGCCGCGCCGTCGGAGACACCGCTCTATGAGGTCTTTGTGGATAGGACCCCGTTCTATGCCGAAAGTGGCGGGCAGATCGGTGATACCGGGGTGATCATCACCGGGACCGGCCGGGCAGAAGTCATCGATACCACCTTTGCTCTTCCGAACCTTCGTCGCCATCTGGTGCGATTCAGTTCGGGATCGATCACTGCCGGTCAAACAGCGCAGGTGGAAATCGACGTGGATCGCCGTGAGGCCACGCGTCGGAATCACACCGGGACCCACATTTTGCATTGGGCTCTGCGCAGCGTGCTGGGCGACCACGTGAAACAGGCCGGTTCGTATGTTGGACCGGATCGGCTGCGCTTTGATTTCTCCCATTATTCGGCGGTGACCACCGATGAGATCCGTGAGATCGAGTCCCTGGCCAACTCTGAGACTCTGCGCAACGAGGGCGTCCGAGCCTTTGAGACCACGAAAAACGAAGCCGAATCGCTCGGCGCGATCGCCTTTTTTGGGGACAAATACGGTGAGGTGGTCCGAGTCCTTGAGGCCGGTAACTCAATCGAATTGTGTGGCGGAACCCACGTGCGGGCCACCGGTGATATCGGGATCATCAAAATCATCGGTGAGTCATCGATCGGATCCAATCTGCGCCGTATCGAGGCGGTCACCGGTGCGAACACTTTGACGGTGCTGCAGCGCGATCAGGACACACTGACCGAGGTGGCGCAACTCATCGGTGCCGGCGGCGACGATCTCGTCACCGGCGTGCGTCGCAAAATTGAAGAGAACCGCCAACTCGCCGATGAGATCAAAGTTCTGCGAAGCCAGTTGGCCCGAGGTCGAGCCGCCGAGATCGCCGAACTGGCCACCGGTGGTGTGGTTGTCACCCAGGTGGACGACATGGCGCCGGGGGATCTCCGCGAGCTGGCGATCGCCGTGCGTGACCTCCCCGACATCCGACGCGTCGTTCTGATTGGGACCACCCCGACCGGAGGCGTTGCGCTCGTGGCCGCAGTGGATCCGGCCGAGGGAATCGCGGCCTCCAGTTTGATTGGCGAGGCCGCTAAGGCTGTGGGCGGAGGCGGTGGTGGCAAGGGCGATATTGCGACGGCCGGCGGCAAAGACCCTTCAGGTATCCCTGAGGCGTTGCGCCGAGCGGGAGAGGCCGCATTCTGATCAGGTGTGAATCGACGGTCCTTCCCTGCCCATGGAGAGCCGTTGAGGCAGACACGACCGATGTGGCCAGTGTGACAGGTGTGCGATGCGTGCTCTTGGTGTAGACCTCGGTTCACACCGCATCGGTTTAGCGATCAGTGATTCGGGAGGCATTATTGCGTCTCCGTTGTCCGTGTTGAAGCGCTCCAAGTCCCGACGCCACGACCGAGACGAGATTGCCAGGATCGCCCGAGCGGAGGAGGTGGAGATCATCGTGGTCGGTTTGCCGCTGTCGATGTCTGGCCACATGGGACCTGCAGCAAAGGGCGCCACCGAGGAGGCGGAGCTTTTAGCTACCGTGGTGGATGTGCCTGTAGTCCTTCACGACGAACGCCTCACCACGGTGAGCGCCGATAGATCGATGAAAGAGGCGAACCTGCGGGCCCCGCAACGCCGACAGATCGTGGACAAGGTGGCGGCAGCGATCATGTTGCAAGCCTGGTTGGACCATCGACGCGGGACTATGAAGTGAGGTTCCCGGGACGCGAAATCGGGTCGGATTCGACGATGATCGGTGCGTCCTTTGAAGGCGCATCGGAACCAGCGTGGAGCGAAGATCCCTGGGACCAGGTCACGGAGGTAACCACTGTTGATCCGCTTCCGCGGGTAGGTCGTCGGTTGCGCCGGGTGGTGTGGTTGGCGTTGGCCATGGGAGTCGCAGCGGTGTTGTGGGCGGGATACGTCGGCTGGGACTACCTCGGCAAAATCAATCCGGGGATCTCCAGTGACATACCGATCCGATTCACTGTGAGTGAGGAGGACACTTTTGAGACGGTGACCCTCCGGCTTCTTGATGAGGGTGTAATCGTGGACGCTGACGTGTTCCGTTGGTATGTGGAACGCAACGATGGCTTGGAGTTGACCCCCGGATTTTTCCTGCTTCTTCCCGGTGATCACATGGGTAACGTCCTCGGCCGATTGCGCACACCGCCGGAGCGGACGTTTACTCGGGTGACATTCCCTGAGGGTTTTACGTTACGGCAAATCTCCACTCGGCTCGGGAGCGTGGTGGAGCCGATGACCGCTGAAGGGTTTATGGACGCTGTGGGCAGTGGGGATATTCGATCGCGCTTTTCGCCCGAGGGCCAAAGCTCCCTTGAGGGCCTTTTGTTTCCCGACACCTATCAGGTCTCTAACTCCGAAAGTGAAGGTCAGGTCATCGAACGGATGGTGGCGATGATGGAGCGCGTCGCTCGCCAAGAAGACCTCGAAGACCGGGCCGACCAACTCGGTCTGACACCTTATGAGGTGTTCATCATCGCTTCGATGATCGAACGTGAGGCCAAAATCGACGATGACCGAGCGAAGATTTCGGCGGTCATTCGTAACCGGCTCCAGCGCGGCATGCTCTTGCAGATTGACGCAACCCTGTACTACGAGAACTCCACCGACATCTCGTTCTCTGAACTTCGCCAGATCGATAGCCCCTATAACTCCTATATGTATCGGGGACTTCCGCCGACCCCGATCGCGAATCCGGGCCGAGCCTCAATTCGCGCAGCTTTGTATCCGGCTCCTCCGCCAACACCGAGCGATCCGATTTGTCGCCCCCTGCCCGATCCGACTCGATGCTCCTACCTTTACTATGTGCTCGCCGACGAGCGTGGCGGCCATGCCTTCGCCGCAACCGTCGAACAACATGAGGCCAACGTGCGTGCGGCGTTAGCGGCAGGGTTGCTGTGATCTTTCAAGGAACTGCTGAGTCAACGATGGGTGGGAAATGAATCTGTCCGCATCCACCAAAGTGGCCGGAGTGATCGGAGATCCGGTCCGCCACAGTTTGTCCCCAGCAATTCACAACGCCGCATTTCGATCGGGTGGTCTGAACTGGGTGTTTTGTGCATTCCCGGTGCCTGCATCCGATCCCGGAAGTGACGGCGAACGCATCCTCAACGCAATGGGTTTGTTCGGTATCGAAGGCCTCGCAGTGACCACCCCCCACAAATACAGTGTCGCTGAAGCACTCGCTCATCGAGATCTTGCGCTGATCGATCCGGCTGCACGGGCACTGTCCTCGGTGAACACGTTGACGCGGATGGCCAACGGCCAGATCCACGGCTCAAGCACCGATGGGGCCGGTTTTGTTGACTCATTGGTGGCCGCCGGGGTGGATCTGGACCACAAATCGGTGGGGTTGATTGGTGCGGGTGCGGCGGCGCGCTCGGTGCTCGATGCTCTCGGCCGCACCACAGTGTCGGAAATTTTGGTGATTAACCGCAGCGCCGAGGCCGCAGGGGTGGCTGCCCGATTGTCCACAGTGGCCTCGGTGGCTTCGCTTGCAGATATTTCCGGAGTGGACATTGTGATCAATGCGACCACAGTCGGGATGGGGTCAACCACCGCCGCTGACGCAGCGCAGGAGACACCGGTCCCCGTGGAATTCTTGCACTCGCGTCAGGTGGTCACCGATCTCGTCTACCACCCGTTAGAGACCCGCCTTTTGCGTGAGGCTCGGGCCATCGGCGCACAGGTGGTGGACGGCCTTGGGATGCTGATTCATCAGGCCGGTCTCCAGCAGCGCCTGTGGACAGGCACCGATCCTGATCTCGCAGCGATGCGAGATGCCGCAGAAACTGAACTGGCCGCTCGTCGAGGGTAACCTCGCAGCGATGCTTCGCTATCTGACAGCCGGTGAATCCCACGGACAGGCCTTAGTGGTGATCCTCGAAGGCCTCCCCGCCGGGTTGGAGATCACCGTGGAAGAAATCCAAGCGGAGATGGCCAGACGTCGCCTCGGTTATGGCCGTGGACCTCGTCAGCGTTTTGAAGCCGATGAACTGACCTTGATCGGTGGCGTTCGCCACGGTCGAACCATCGGATCCCCGGTAGCGATAGAGATCAAAAACACCGAATGGTTCCGCAGCGATCGGTGGCACAAAGAGATGTCTCCGGCCCCGGGAGCCACCGAACAGGCTTTAACTCAAGTCCGTCCTGGCCATGCGGACCTCGCCGGGATGCAGAAATACGGCTTCACCGATGCGCGCGATGTCCTCGAACGTGCGAGTGCTCGCGAAACTGCAGCACGCGTGGCCGCTGGGGCTATCGCCAAGAAACTTCTGTCCCAGATCGGGATCGATGTCTGGTCCCACGTGATCCAGATGGGTTCGGTCCGCGTCCCGTCCGAGGTTGGGCGACCGCATCGACATGACCTTGACCGGATCGACGAATCCCCGGTGCGCTGCGCCGACCCGGAGACCGCCGACGCAATGGTCACCGAGATCAAAGCGGCCGCTAAAGACGGTGACTCCCTTGGGGGAGTGGTGGAGGTCTTGGCCTCCGGAGTGCCGGTTGGATTGGGAAGCCATGTCCATTGGGATCGCAAACTTGACGCCTCCCTAGCCCAAGCGATCATGAGTATCCAAGCTGTTAAAGGTGTGGAGATCGGTGATGGCTTTGAGGTTGCGGGCCGTCGTGGTTCGGCCGCTCACGACCCGATTCATTGGGACGAGGAGTCACAGAGGTACCGGCGTCGGAGCGACCTCGCGGGCGGGACCGAAGGCGGGATGTCCACCGGCGAGTTGTTGGTGGTTCGAGCCGCGATGAAGCCTTTGGCTACCTTGAATATTCCAACTCTCGAGACGGTGGACACCGCCACCAAAGAGACCACGGTGTCATTTAAGGAACGCACCGACGTCACCGCAGTGCCGGCGATGGGTGTGGTGGCTGAAACGATGGTCGCACTCGTGCTCGTGGCCGAAGCCCAGCGCAAGTTCGGTGGGGATTCGGTCAGCGAGTTCGTTCGCAATGCCCGTGGGTTCGCGGACTCTATAGGGGCGGTACCGGGCCACGGATCATGACCGAACCGCCTAATCGGGACAGTTCAGCGACGCAACATCTCGTGATGGTCGGGATGACCGGTGCCGGCAAATCCTCGGTGGGACGGATGCTGGCGGAACGGCTTGGCCAAGAATGGTTGGACACCGATCAAGAGATCGAACGGCGCACCTGTCTCTCGGTACGTGAGATTTTTACCGCAGAAGGTGAGCCTGGCTTTCGGTTGATCGAATCAGGGGTTCTTGAAAGCCTGCTCGCTCACGAGCAGTCCTCGGTGATTTCTACCGGTGGCGGAATTGTTCTTGCGAAATCGAATAGGGAACTGTTGCGGAATCCAGCCCACCGGGTGGTGTGGCTGATGGCAGACCCGAAACTCCTTCTCGAACGTGTGCAGATGGGCATGCATCGCCCGCTGCTCGATACCGACCCGGAGGGAACTCTCACGCGGATGTGGGCTGAGCGTGAGTCCTTGTACCGTGAGGTGGCCGATGTCATCGTTTCGGTGGATCACCGTTCGGTGACCGAGGTAGTGGAGGCGGTTCTGCGATGAAGAACGAGATACCAGCGTGCCAAAGGGGGAGAGTGCGATGAGCGAACTGGTCACGGTGACGGTGCCCCTTGCGGATCGTTCCTATCGTGTGATTGTCGGCCATGGGGCCCGCACCAAACTCGCCGACATGATCCCCGAGGGCGTCCGACGAGTGGCCGTGGTGAGCCAGTCAGGAATGCCGTTTACGTTAGAAACCGGTCGCGAGACCGTGCAGATTGAGATCGGCCACGGCGAGCATCACAAAACCGTGTCCACGATGGAGACCCTGTGTAGAGAGTTCGCCGCTCACGGCCTGACCCGCAACGATTTGGTGATCGGTTTCGGTGGCGGAATGGTGACGGATGTGGCCGGTTTTGCAGCGGCCTCTTACCACCGCGGCACTGCGGTCATGCATGTTTCCACCACCCTGCTCGGGATGGTGGACGCCGCGATCGGTGGGAAAACCGGGGTCAATATTCCGGAAGGGAAAAACCTGGTCGGCGCGTTCTGGCAGCCCTCAGGTGTGATCTGTGATCTGGATGCTTTGGAGACGCTCCCCGAACGTGAGGTGCGGTGTGGGCACGGGGAAATGGCGAAGTACCACTTTCTCACCGGGGAGGATTTGTCGGCTCTGCCGCTCACCGAGCGGGTAGCGCGCTGTGTGGAGATCAAATCTGAAGTGGTGGCCTCCGACGAACGCGAATCGGGCCGCCGAGCGCTCCTTAACTACGGCCACACGCTGGCTCATGCCCTTGAAATCGCTACCGATCATGCGATGGCCCACGGTGAGGCCGTTGCGGTGGGTCTCGTCTTTGCGGCGCATCTTGCTGAAGTGATGAACCGGATCGATACCGCCCGGGTGGAGGACCACATTCGGGTGGTTGAAGGCGACTACGCGCTGTCGGCTGCGATTCCGGAGGGACTCGCCGATGAGTTATTGCTCGAGTTAATGGGGCGCGACAAAAAGGCCATCGAGGGATTGACCTTCGTGCTTGATGGGCCACAGGGAATCGAAGTGGTCCCACAGGTTCCCGCCGCCAGTGTGCTCGCTGCGCTCCGCCAGATGCGGGCCTCCCAAAGTCCCGGCACGCCCCGGACTACCGTAGGTTCGTGAGCACTCCCATGGCTTCTCGGATCCTTGTCGTGCACGGTCCTAACCTCAATCTGCTCGGCGAGCGCGAACCGGAGATCTATGGTCGCGCGACCTTGGCTGACTACGTGACCCACGCTCGTGCCATCGCTGCCCCACTCGGGATGGACATCGAGGATCATCAGAGCAACCATGAAGGGGAACTGATCGATCTCATCCATAACGCTCGCGGGCGCACCGCCGGGATCATTATCAACCCTGGGGCCTTCACCCATTCCTCGTGGGCGATCCATGATGCACTGGCGGCCTACGAGGGACATGTGATTGAGGTTCACATCTCTAATCCCGACGCTCGCGAACCCTGGCGGCGTACGAGTGTGGTGGCCCCGGTGGCCACCGGTTCGATCAGCGGGCTCGGCATCCATGGTTATGAGATGGCGGTGCGAGCGATGGCTCGACTGCTCGGCCTGACCGAGTGAGCAGACCATGAGTCCGGTTTCGTCTTCCGGCGCAGGATCTAGATCCCCTTCCCGATCACAGTTGGGGTCTCGTGCATCTGCTGCTGCCATGGACCAAATCGACTATGCCGGTCGACTTCGTCGGGTCCAAACGGTTCTCGGTGAGCGGGCCAGCCTCGGGCAACCACGGATTTTTCTCGTGACCGACCCGGTGTCCATCCGCTGGACCACCGGGTTTGGGGGATCTTCCGCCTGGTTAGTGATCGCTGATTCGTTTGCTGCGTTCGGAACCGACGGTCGCTACCTCGAGCGTGTGGAAGCGGAGTTTGCCCTCTCTGGCCTAGATGAGTTCCTCGAGGTGTGCGGTGCGAGTACCCGGGCCGAAATGGATGACCAGATGTTTGCCCGATTGGGAGGCTCAGGTCACGATCTCGCAGTGGGGTGCAGCGCCGCCCAGGTCACACATTCCCGCTGGAGCGAGATCGCCTCCAAGGTCTGTTTGGTGGACGAGGTGGATCCGGTCATCCACCTGCGGCGTCGCAAGGACCCCGCAGAGATTCAACGCATCGAACGAGCAGCATCAATCGCCGATCAGGCCCTGGCCGAGACACTCGGATTACTGACGACCGCAGTGTTGCCAACGGAAATGGAGTTTCGCACCGAGATTGAATATCGGATGCGCCAACTCGGTGCCGATGGCCCGAGTTACGACACGATTGTGGCCTGTGGCCCCGACCACGCTGCCCGACCTCATCATGAAGCCACCCGTCGGCAGATGAAGGTCGGGGAGACGTTAGTGATCGATGTTGGTGCGCTTGTGGACGGGTATCACTCTGATATGACCCGCAGTTTTGTGCTCGGTGAACCCACCCAACACCAACGCGACCTCTACGACTTTCTCGCTGAGGTGCAGGCTGCCGGTCTCGCAGTCGCAGGGCCCGGCGTCATGGCCTGCGAGGTGGACGCCGCCTGCCGAAAGATGGTCACTGAACACGGACTAGCGGACTGGTATTTGCATTCCACTGGACACGGGGTGGGCCTTGTGATCCATGAGAATCCGTTCAGCGCCCCAAGGTCATCAGATGAGCTTGAGGTCGGCGACGTGGTGACTGTGGAGCCGGGCCTCTATCGTGCAGGCTTCGGTGGTCTGCGCATCGAGGACTTGCTCCTCATCACTGAACACGGACATCGCATTCTTACTCACACCTCCAAGGATTCACCATGCCTTCCATCACCACCAACGATCTAAAGACCGGGATCACGCTGGAGCTCGATAACGGCCTGTTCCAGGTGATCGAGTTCCAACACGTCAAGCCAGGCAAAGGTGGGGCGTTCGTCCGAACCAAGCTACGCAACATCCGCACCGGCAACGTGTTTGATCGGACCTTCAACGCTGGGATCAAGGTGGAGCAAGCGATTATCAATCGCGAGGACATGCAGTTCCTCTACCGTGACGGTGAGGAGTATGTGTTTATGAACAATGACACCTACGACCAGATGAACCTGACAGCTGCGTCTCTTGGCGAAGTCACTGACTATCTGATTGAGGGCATGAGCGCCCAGATCGGCTTCCACAATAATGAGATCATCGGCGCCGAGATTGCAGCCTCGGTGGAACTCACCGTGGCGGTCACCGAACCGGGTGTCCAAGGTGACCGAGTGTCGGGGGCTCGCAAATCCGCAACCCTCGAGACCGGCAAAGTGATCCAGGTGCCTCTGTTCGTGGAAATCGGCGACAAGCTCAAAGTTGACACCCGCACGGGCGAATACATCACCCGTGTCTGATCACGCCGGCATCAGCCGTCCCGATGAGCGCTCCGACGCCCGCGAGCGGGCCCTGTACCTGCTCTACGAGGCATCCTCCAAGCAGATCCCGCCCACTTCTGCTCTCGCTGTGCAAGTGATCGAACCCGATCAGTTAACCCAAGAACTCGTACTCGGCGTTGAGCACCACCAGAGCGATCTCGATGCGTTGATCTCCGAGTCAGCAAAAGGCTGGAAACTCGAGCGCATGCCAACCCTCGATCTGCATGTGATGCGTCTCGCAGTATTTGAACTTCTGCACCGTGGCTCCGTCCCTACGGCAGTGATCTTGAACGAGGCCGTGGACCTCGCAAAGCGGTACTCCACCGATGACAGCGGCCGTTTTGTAAATGGCGTACTCGCTGCCGTAGCGCGTCAGGTGCGCAGCGACTCATAACTGCTATCGTCCTAACAGCCGTGAAGGAGGTCCAGTGAGGCCTCCACGGAAGGAAGAGATGAACCCAACCAAACAGGTCCTCGGACCTGATGATGTGCAGCGTGCGGCCACACGGATGGCCCATGAGATCATCGAACGCAACCGTGGCCTTGACGATCTCGTCGTAATCGGGATTCAGACGGGCGGCGTTTGGCTCGCGGAGTTGCTCGGTTCAGAGATCGCTCGGATCCAACATCGGGTCCCGGTCGGATCTATCGACGCATCCTTGTACCGCGATGACATCGGTCTACGGCCAGTCAGTCCCGGTGCGGTGAGCGCCATCCCATCCGATGTGAATGGTGCCGTTGTAGTGCTCGTCGACGACGTGCTGTTCACCGGTCGGACCGTGCGAGCAGCACTTGATGCGCTCAGCGACTATGGGCGCCCGCGTGTGGTGCAGTTAGCGGTGATGGTGGACCGTGGCCATCGCGAACTTCCGATCCGGCCCGATTACATTGGCAAAAACCTTCCGACCAGCAGCACCGAAACAGTGCTGGTGAGCGCCTCCGGCGTGGAGATCTCGGGATGACCGGACCTGATCAGACCGGAAATGATCAAACGGGGTCGTCAGCAGCATCGCATTGTCGATCGATCGTCGAACTCGGGCCACAGAGGGTGCGGCATTTGCTGGAACTGACCGACCACATGGCCGAGGTCAATCGGCGCCCCAACCCCAAGGTGCCCGCTTTGAGGTCGCGCACGGTGTGCAACATCTTCTTTGAAGACTCCACCCGCACGCGTCTGAGTTTTGAAATGGCGGCGCGTCGATTGTCTGCGGACACGATGACTTTCTCCGTGGGCCAATCCAGTCTCAATAAGGGCGAGAGCCTGCGCGACACCATCGAGACGCTGGCGGCGATGGGGGTGGACGCGTTTGTGGTGAGACATCGTTCCAGCGGGGTGCCGTGGGCGATCAGTCGCTGGACCGATGCCGCAGTGGTGAACGCTGGGGATGGCTGGCACGCTCATCCAACCCAGGCGCTGTTGGACTGTCATACGTTGATGAGTGAACTGTCGGGGTCCAGCCCGCGGCGTGCGGATCTGGCCGGGATCAAGATTGCGATCGTCGGCGATATCAAACACAGTCGGGTGGCCCGTAGCGGTATCGCCGCATTTGAGATGCTCGGGGCCGAAGTGATCGCAGTCGCTCCGCGCACGTTGATTCCCCCGCATTTCTCTACTCCGGTCACCCAAGATCTGGACACGATTCTCCCCGAGATCGATGCGCTGTACCTCCTGCGGATGCAGTCCGAACGGATGAGCGGGGCTCTGGTGCCCGATCTGTCTGAATACACGATGCGTTTTGGTCTGACCCCTGAGCGGGTGCAGCGGATGAACGACAACGTGGTGGTGATGCATCCCGGTCCGATGAACAGGGGAGTGGAGATCACTGTGGATCCAGCCGAGCTTCCCCGTTCGGTGATCACCAAACAAGTGACCACAGGGATCGCCGTGCGGATGGCCGTGCTGTTTGAACTGTTGGGATCCGGAGCAGCCCAAGCGGCACCGGAAACATCGACAGAAGTCGGGTTTGAGTCACAAATGGAGGAGCTCTGATGTCGATATTGATCAATGGTGGTCGCATTATCGACCAGACCGGCGAAAGGGTGGCTGATGTCCGAGTGGACCAAGGCCTGATCATCGAGGTGGCACCCGGGTTGACCCCTGACCCCGATGAGGTGGTTCTTGAGGCACGAGATTGCGTGATCTCACCTGGTTTCGTGGATCTGCATACCCACCTGCGCGAACCAGGTCACGAAGAGGCCGAAACCATCGAATCCGGATCTCGGGCCGCAGCCCTCGGCGGCTACACCGCAGTGATCGCTATGCCCAACACAAACCCTGCCCAGGACTCTGTGGCTGTGGTCGAGTTCGTCAGAGCCCAAGGCCGGGCCGCAGGACTATGTGAGGTGATCCCGTCGGGTTGTATCACCATCGGCCGTGCCGGAGCACAGCTTGCGCCCTTCGCCGAACTCGCAGCCGTTGGGGTGCGGATCTTCACCGATGACGGCACGGGCGTACAGGATCCGCTGCTCATGCGTCGGGCCCTTGAGTACGCCGGTGATCTCGACATTGTGCTCGCCCAACATTGTGAAGTTGCCCGACTCACCGAAGGTGCAGTGATGCATGAAGGCGAATGCTGCAGCCACCTCGGTCTACCTGGATGGCCAGCGGTGGCAGAAGAGATCATGGTGTCTCGGGATATCGATTTGGTGCGCCTGACCGGCACCCCGATGCATTTCCTGCATCTGTCCACCGCCCGAAGTGTGGGGTTGGTCCGAGCCGCTAAGGCGGAAGGTCTCCCGATCACCGCCGAGGTCACCCCCCACCATCTGAGTTTGTCCGATGAAATGCTGATGGGGTTTGATCCCACTTTTAAGGTCAATCCTCCGCTGCGCACCCGGGCCGATATCGATGCGCTGAAGGCCGGTCTGGCCGATGGCACCATCGATGCGCTGGCCACCGATCACGCCCCGCACACCCAGGCATCCAAAGAGTTGCCTCTCGATCAAGCTCCTCCCGGGATGCTCGGCTTGCAGACGGCCCTCGGAGTCGCACTCACCCATCTCGATCTGCCGCTCGCAGAGATCTTGGCGGTTCTGAGTTGGAAACCAGCTGCGATCGCCGGCATCGCGGATCGTCACGGACGGCCAGTGCAGGTAGGTGAGCCGGCAAACCTGACCGTCATCGATCCGCATCAGGTGTGGCGGGTGGTCCCGGGATCATTGGCCAGTCGGAGCCGCAATACCCCGTATGCAGGCATGGACCTCACCGGTCGTGTTCGCCACACGCTGTTCAACGGCGTCCCCGTCGTCATCGAAGGAGTCCCCCAGAAATGAACCATCCACGATCAGCAGCACTCGTTCTTGCCGATGGCAGCGTCTTTGAGGGCGAACTCCTCGGTGCTGACCTCGGTGACCGGATCGCCACTGGCGAAGTCGTTTTTAACACCGTGCTCTCGGGGTACCAAGAGGTGATCACCGATCCGAGTTATGCCGGCCAGATCATCACCTTCACCACCCCCCACATCGGTAACTACGGCACGAACGAGCAAGACTATGAATCTGCTCGTCCGCATTGTCGCGGCGTGGTGGTGCGTGAGATGGCGCGACGCACCAGTAACCATCGCAGCACGGCCAGTCTCAATGAGTTACTCACCACCCATCAGATCCCTGGTATCGGTGCGGTGGACACACGGCGTCTGACCAGATTGCTGCGAGATGCTGGTTCGCTCTCAGGGGCGTTCGGCACCGTGTCCGAAGATGTATTGCTGACAGCCGCCCGCAACGAGCCGGGGACCGCCGGTGTGGATCTCGTCGCCACGGTCACCACCGCTGCTCCGTACGTGTTTCCAGCGGCACCGGGAGCACCGAAGCGAAAAATTCTCGCCTACGACTTTGGGATCAAGACCACGATTTTGCGGCATCTGTCGCGGTTTGGTGAGGTCCAGGTGGTACCGGCGAACACCTCGGCCGCTGAAGTCCAAGCGTTGGCTCCTGATGGCGTTTTTTTGTCAAACGGTCCGGGTGATCCTGAAATGGTGCCGTACGCAGTGGACAACATCCGGGCTCTCGTCGGCACGGTACCGATCTTTGGGATCTGCCTCGGCCATCAGTTACTCGGACTTGCGATCGGAGCTCGGACCGTGAAACTTCCGTTCGGACATCACGGCGGCAATCATCCGGTAAAGGATCTGACCACCGGGGTGATTGAGATCACCAGCCAAAACCACAACTTCGCGATTGATCCGGCCTCCCTAGAAGGGATTGCCACGGTCACTCACACCAACCTCAACGACGGTGTGTGCCAAGGTATCGCCGTCACCGGAGCCCAGGCGTTCGGGGTGCAACACCATCCCGAGGCCGGACCGGGACCTCACGACAGCACGTACCTGTTCGATCGTTTCGCTGAACTCATGGACGCCAACCCCTCAAGGAACAACTGATGCCGCGCCGCACTGATATTTCCTCCATCTTGATCATCGGCTCGGGGCCGATCGTGATCGGCCAAGCCTGCGAGTTTGACTACTCCGGGACCCAGGCCTGCCGGGTCCTTCGCGAGGAGGGATACCGAGTGATCCTTGCCAACTCCAATCCGGCAACGATCATGACCGATCCTGATTTCGCCGATGCCACCTACATCGAACCGTTGACCGCAGATGTGGTCGCAGCCATCATCGCCCGCGAAAAACCCGATGCAGTGCTGCCCACCCTCGGCGGCCAAACCGCGTTGAACATCGCCATGGAACTGTTTGAGCGGGGTCTGATCGGCACGGAAGGCACACCAGAAATGATCGGCGCCAACGCCGAGGCGATCGCCACAGCCGAGGACCGCGAAAAGTTCAAGGTAGCGATGATTGAGATTGGTGTGGATGTACTGCGATCCGGTATCGCCCACAACATCGAGGAGGCGAAGCGGGTCATGTCCGAAATCGGGCTGCCCGCGATCATCCGGCCTGCCTACATCCTTGGCGGGCGCGGAACCGGCATCGCCGCAACGGAATCTGAGTTCCTCCGCCTCGCCCAACTCGGTCTCGAAGCCTCACCCATCGCCGAGATCCTGATCGAGGAATCCGTCTCCGGATGGAAAGAGTTTGAACTCGAGGTGATGCGGGACCGTGCCGATAACTGCGTGATCATTTGCGGTATCGAAAACTTTGATCCGATGGGTGTCCACACAGGGGATTCGATCACCGTCGCCCCAATCCAAACTCTGACCGATGTGGAATACCAGCAGATGCGCGACTCAGCGATCGCATGTATCCGGCGAGTGGGGGTGGAGACCGGTGGGTCCAATGTGCAGTTTGCTGTGGATCCGAGCAACGGTCGCCAAGTGGTGATCGAGATGAACCCACGGGTGTCACGGTCCTCGGCCTTGGCTTCCAAGGCGACCGGATTCCCGATCGCCAAAATCGCTGCACGACTCGCGGTGGGATACACACTCGATGAGATCCCCAACGACATCACCCGGGCTACCCCCGCCAGTTTTGAGCCGGTGATCGACTACGTGGTGACGAAGATCCCGCGCTGGGCCTTTGAGAAACTGCCCGGCACATCCGGGGTGCTTGGCACCCAAATGCAGTCCGTGGGTGAGGTGATGGCGATCGGGCGAACGTTCCCCGAAAGCCTCCAGAAAGCATTGCGGTCCCTCGAGCAGGGTCGGACCGGCTTAAACGCTGATCCCGCCGAGGCGGCGATGGCGACAATCGATAACGACGCATTGCTTGCAGCTGTGGCGATCCCCACCCCGGACCGGATCTTCCAAATCGGAGAACTACTGCGACGTGATGTTGGCATCGAGGTAGTTCACGACTCCTGTCGCGTGGATCCGTGGTTCCTCGATCAGATGTCGATGATCACCGAGGAACGCGCTTTTCTCGAGACCCAAAGCCCCCAGACCGTCACCCGTTTGGCCCTACGCCGCGCCAAACGGCTCGGATTTTCTGATACCCAACTCGGGTACCTGTGGGGTGTGGACGAGTCTGAGATTCGGGAGTTGCGGGTCAGCCACGGAGTGGTTCCCACCTATAAGACGGTGGATACGTGTTCGGCTGAGTTCGCCGCCGAAACCCCGTATCACTACTCCACCTATGAAGATGAAGATGAAGTCCGCCACTCCGATGCTCGCAAGGTGGTAATCCTTGGATCGGGTCCAAACCGGATCGGTCAAGGCATCGAGTTCGATTATTGCTGTGTGCACGCAAGTTTCGCCCTGCGAGCCGCGGGATATGAGACGATCATGATCAACTGCAATCCCGAGACTGTCTCCACCGACTACGACACCAGCGATCGGCTGTACTTTGAACCGCTGACCGTCGAAGATGTGATGAACGTCATCGAGGTAGAAAAGCCGGTTGGTGTGATCGTTTCGCTCGGTGGTCAAACCCCCTTGAAACTGGCCGGTCACATCCCGGCCGAACTCGTGGCAGGTACCTCGGCGGCCTCCATCGATGCGGCGGAAGATCGTGAACGCTGGAACGCTCTCTGTGCGGATCTGCGCATTCCCCAGCCCCCTGGCGGGACGGCCGCCACTCTTGAACAGGCCCTGCGGATCACAGGGGAGATTGGCTATCCGGTGTTGATCCGACCGAGTTATGTGCTCGGGGGTCGGGCCATGCAGATCGTCCACGATGATGATCATCTGGCTCGGGCCATGGAGGAACTGAGCGGTTTTGGCACCCTCGGACGCGAGGGTGGACTGTCTGCGCAACGGCCGGTGTTGATCGACCGTTTCCTCGCTGACGCTACCGAGGTGGACGTGGACGCGATCCGTGATCACACCGGTGAGGTGTTGATCGGCGGGGTGATGGAACACGTGGAAGAAGCCGGTGTGCACTCGGGAGACTCGGCCTGCGCGATTCCACCGCAAACCCTTGCGTCATGGGTGGTGGAAGTGATTGAGGCGTACACCCGAGCGATCGCTACACGGCTCGATGTGCGCGGTTTGATCAACGTGCAGTTCGCTGTCGTGGGCACCACGGTCTACGTGATTGAAGCCAATCCGCGAGCCAGTCGGACAGTGCCGTTCGTCGCCAAAGCTACCGGTGTCCCCTTAGCCAAAGTGGCCACCCGGGTGATGATGGGAGCCACGCTGGCTGAGCTGCGGAACGAGGGCCTCCTCGGCGAACCGGTGACCGGCCATGTTGCCGTGAAAGAGGCGGTGATGCCCTTTAACCGGTTCCCCGAAGTGGACCCAGCCCTCGGACCCGAGATGCGTTCCACCGGTGAGGTCATGGGGATCGACACCACATTTGGTAAGGCGTTCTACAAAGCCGAGCTAGCCGCAGGAACCGTTCTGCCCAGCGAGGGAATGGTGTTTTTGTCTCTCGCCGATCAGGATAAGCCAGCCGGTCTCGTGGTGGCCCAACGATTACGAGCCCTCGGCCTGTCAATCGCTGCCACATCGGGCACAGCGGAGTTCCTAGCCCGGTTTGGTGAGCCGGTGGATCAAGTGGTCGGCAAAGTCCAAGAGGCCGCCGAAGTCACCGCAGTGGATTTGATCGCTGCGGGACGGGTCAGTTTTGTGGTCAACACCCCGCGCGGTAAGGGAGGCCGAACCGATGGCGAACAGATCCGTAAAGCTGCGAGCATGCACAGGGTGAGTTGTGTGACCACGATTGAAGCGGCCCTCGCAGCGGTGCAGGGAATGTCGGAGCGTCCCAAGACGGCCCTTGAGGTGCGTACCTTGCAGGAGTATCACGCCCGTGCGTGACACTCGCGTCGAGATCGGTTCGGTCACTTTGGCGAACCCGGTGATGACAGCTTCGGGTACCGCCGGGCTGTCCTCCGAACTGGCGCCTTACATGGATCTGGCGGCGCTCGGCGCTGTGGTGACCAAATCATTGGCCGCCTACGAGTGGAAAGGTAATCCAGCACCTCGAGTTCATCCCACGGCCCAGGGCATGATCAATGCGGTTGGTCTTCAGGGTCCCGGGGTGAACACATGGTTGCAACGCGATCTGCCCGCCCTGATTGATACCGGAGCCACGGTGGTAGCCAGCATTTGGGGACGCAGCCTCGCCGAATACCGCGAGGCAGCGGAACAGATGGCAGCAGCCCCGCCTGAGGTAGTGGCCGTTGAGATCAACCTGTCCTGTCCAAATCTTGAAGGTCGCGGTTCAATTTTCGCTCATGACAGGGATCTGGCCGCCGAAGTTGTGGCCGCCACAGCGATCTGCGGTCGCCCGCGATGGGCAAAACTGAGCGCAAACACTCACCAGATCGTGGAGATTGCCGCAGCGGTCCGAGAGGCCGGAGCCGAGGCGGTCACGCTGATCAACACGATGCTGGCAATGGTGCTCGATCCCAACACCTTAAAGCCGGTCCTCGGTAACGGAGGAGGGGGTCTGTCCGGACGCGCCATCCATCCGATTGCCGTTAGGGCGGTGCACGACGTGCATCAGGCCCTACCCGATCTGGCGATCATCGGTGTGGGAGGGGTGGCCTCAGGGTGGGACGCCGCCGAGATGTTGCTCGCCGGGGCTTCGGCAGTGCAGGTGGGCACCGCCACGTTCGCTGATCCGGCCGCTCCTGCGGCAGTTCTCGGCGAACTACTGAAATGGGCTGATGGGCATGATTTCCCCAGATTTGCCGATCTCGGCGCGCTAGCGTGAGCCACATGGCCACTCCTCCAGCGCTAACCCCAGAACAACGAGCGGCAGCTCTTGAAAAGGCCGCCCAAGCTCGAGCCGCGATGGCTGATGTGAAAGCCCGTCTGAAGATCGGTTCCATGAGCCTCGCTGAGGCGTTGAAGTCTGATGACCCTGCCGTCGGCAAACTCAAAGTCGTGTCCATGCTCGAGTCTCTTCCCGGACTCGGCAAGGTCAAAGCCCGTCGCCTAATGGAAGAGATCGGGATCGCTGACAACCGCCGAGTTCAGGGATTGGGACCCCAGCAGCGCGCCGCTCTGCTCGAACATCTCGGCTCCTGATCGGTGAGCAGCACCGACCTGATCATCGTCATCTCTGGCCCCGGCGGGGTCGGTAAAGGAACCATTGTCGACGCTTTGATGCTCAGAGATCCGAGCCTTTGGTTGAGTAAATCATGGACCACGAGGGAACGCCGCCCCGGTGAAAGCGCCGACGCCTATCACTTCACCTCGGCTGCGGAATTTGAACAGCGGGCTTCTGAAAACGGATTCCTCGAGTGGACCGAGTTCCTCGGTAACTATTACGGCACGCCGACGCCTGGATCTGAGGTCACAGGAAGCGATGTGGTGCTGGAAATTGAAGTGGATGGGGCCCGCCAAGTCAAAGAGCGGTATCCCGAAGCGGTATTGATCTTTGTGCTGCCCCCGTCGCGCGAGGAGCAAGAGCGTCGCCTGAGAGAGCGCGGCGATCCCGGCGACAAAGTCATGGCTCGGTTAAAGAAGGCGGAGCTCGAGGAACCCGTAGGTCGCAGCCTCGCTGATCACGTTGTGGTCAATGACGACCTGGAGCAGACGATCAGCGAACTGATGAACATCATCGAGAGCGAGCGCGCCCGGTAGCATGGCGTGATGGCCGTCAAGAACGAAACGATGATGAACCCTTCGATCGAGAACCTTTTGGCTCGGGTCGACTCCAAGTTCTCTCTCGTCACCCTGGCTGCTCGTCGGGCCCGCAACATCAACTCCTATTTCGGACAGCTCGGTGACGGACTCGGCCACATGATCCCGCCCCAGGTATCCACGGTGGCGCGTAAGCCGCTCAGCATCGCCTTCGAGGAAATCGATGCTGACAAGATCGTGTGGTCTCCGCCCAAGGAGCCGGTCGTAGCGGGAGCCGCTGAGGACGCGGTCGACGCTGATCCCGGCAACGCCTGAATCTGCGTTCGGGCGAGAACACCGGACTACCAAGGTGGACGTATTGCGGGGGGCCCGCATTGTGCTCGGGGTGAGCGGAGGGATCGCCGCCTACAAATCGGTGGAAATCTGTCGGCGTCTCGTCGATGCGGGGGCACACGTTTCCCCAGTGATGACCAAGGGTGCTACCAAGTTCCTCGGTGAGGCCACGTTGAGTGCGCTCGCCAGTGAACCGGTGCAAACCGAACTGTGGGGTGGGCCTGATCCGATTCCTCACACTCGACTCGGCCAGAAGGCCGATCTGATTGTGATCGCCCCGGCTACCGCCCGGGTGATCGCCGCCTATGCGATTGGACTGTCCACCGATCTGCTGACAAACACTCTGCTCGCCACCCGAGCCCCAGTGGTGCTGTGTCCGGCCATGCATACCGAGATGTGGGAGCACCCGGCAGTCGCCGACAATCTGCGTCTCTTGCGCAGTCGCGGAGTGATCGTCGTGGACCCTGAGTCGGGTCGGCTCGCCGGTGGCGATCTGGGCACCGGCCGTCTCGCCTCCCCGGAACGGATCATCGCTGCGGTGGCTGCAGCCCTCGGACCCAAAGACCTCGCCGGCCTCAAAGTGCTGATTAGCGCTGGAGGTACCCGTGAACCGATTGATGCGGTGCGCGTGATCACCAATCGCAGTTCGGGTAAGCAGGGCTACGCCCTCGCTTCTGAGGCGGTGAGCCGAGGTGCGCAGGTCACCTTGGTCACCACGGTTGATCTGATTGTCCCTGCAGGCGTGAGCCTCGTGAAGGTGGAGACTGCAGCCCAGATGCAGGACGCGATGACGGCCGAGGCCGCATCATCTGATGTGATCATCATGGCGGCTGCCGTGGCTGACTTCCGTCCGGTTCAGGCGGCGGAGAACAAATTGAAGAAATCCGACGGGCTGCCCGCCATCACCTTGGAACCGACCCCTGACATTTTGGCTGGACTCGGTGCAAACAGGCGTGCGGGTCAAACACTTGTTGGGTTCGCCGCAGAAACTGACGACCTGATCATAAATGCGGAGAAGAAACTGGCCGCTAAGGGCGCTGATCTCATCGTGGCAAACGATGTTGGTGCGGAATCGGTTGGCTTCGCCCATGACACCAATGCGGTTTCCTTGATCAGACCGGACCACGCGCCGCGCGCCATTGCGTTGGCCTCCAAAGCAAAGATCGCTGCTGCGGTCTGGGACGAAATCCTTCAGATTCGCTCCCACAACAGCCCCAGCGAGCCCAATCGGTGACCGTTGCTCACGGATCAATGGATCAATGACGGTCCAGGGTTTAGATTTGTCCCCATTCGCCCGGCGTCACGCCACAGGCCCGGATCCTTCCGGTCCGCATCATGAAGGAGCATTCAATGTCCCGCTGGACATTTACATCTGAAAGCGTCACCGAAGGACATCCCGACAAGATGGCAGATCAGGTCAGCGATGCTGTCCTTGACGCGATCCTGAGTGTTGACCCCGATGCCCGGGTTGCCTGTGAGACCTTGTTAAACACGGGCCTGTGTGTGATCGCCGGTGAGATCACCACCAAGGAGTATGTCGATATTCCTAAAATCGCGCGTCGCACGATTCTCGAAATTGGCTACAACAGCTCCCAGTACGGGTTTGATGGGAACACCTGCGGCGTGATCGTCTCCATTGACGAGCAGAGCCCCGATATCGCCCAAGGGGTGGACGCCAGCGAGGAGAAGCGATCCGGCGTCTCCGAATCAGATCAACTCGATGCCCAAGGCGCCGGGGACCAAGGGATGATGTTTGGTTACGCCTGCGACGAGACGGCTGACTTGATGCCAGCACCGATTTGGACGGCGCACCGCCTGGCAGCCCGCTTAGCCGAAGTGCGTAAATCCGGACAGTTGCCGTATCTACGTCCCGACGGCAAAACCCAGGTCACCTTTGAATATGAAGATGGCGTACCGGTGCGATTGATGGCGGTGCTCGTGAGCACTCAACACCAAGACGGCATTGACCGAGACACAGTGATCCGGCCAGATCTCATCGAGCAAGTGATCCGACCAGTCATCCCCGAACAGTTTGCTGATGACGACTATCAGGTCTACGTGAATCCAACGGGCTCGTTTGTGCTCGGTGGGCCCTTAGCCGACTGTGGACTGACCGGCCGCAAAATCATCGTCGACACCTACGGCGGAATGGGACGCCATGGCGGTGGCGCCTTCAGTGGCAAGGATCCGAGCAAAGTGGATCGCTCTGCGGCCTACGCGGCACGCTGGGTGGCAAAGCACATCGTGGCCAGCGGCGCTGCTTCGCGATGCGAACTTCAGGTGGCTTATGCGATTGGGATGGCCCAGCCGATGAGCATCCATATCCAGACCTTTGGCACGAACAAGGTCGATGAAGCTGCGATTGAACGAGTGGTGCGTGATGTGTTTGACCTCCGTCCCGGTGCCATCGTGCGCGATCTTGACCTGAAGCGACCGATCTATGGAGCCACAGCGGCGTACGGCCATTTCGGTCGCGCCGAGTTCCCATGGGAACAGTTGACACGTCTCGACGACGTCAAGGCGGCCCTCGGCGTGTGAGACCGGTTCGGGTAGTCCCAGATGTCACCGGGCTCGATAGGGAGTTCGATTATCTGGTTCCCGACCATCTTTCGGCCCGGGTCCGTCCGGGCACAATCGTTCGCTGTGTGTTACACGGGCGTCGGATCAAGGCGTGGGTCACCGAGATTGATCCGGCCGACGCTTTTGACAAGGTGGACCTGAAACCGATCATTGAGGTGGTCGGAATCGGCCCCGACCCCGACCTTGTGGAGTTGTCGCAGTGGGCGGCGCACTATTGGGTGGGGCGTCGCCGAGCCTTTCTTGTAGCTGCAACAGCAAAACGGGTGATCAAGGAACTGCCACGGTCCCAGCGCACCGGCCGCAGTTTCGAACCGCAGTCCCCGGCCACTGCCGCAATGTTGAACGCCCACAGCACATCAACTGACAACAAATCTGCTGACAGTCACTCGGGTTCCGGCGTAGGTTTAATGCGACTCGCACCATCGGAAGATCTGTTAGCGGTCTGCGCTTCAGCGATTGCGCAAGGTCCGACGCTGATTGTGATGCCGGCTGTTGATGCCGCGCAGATTTTGGCGGCGCGGCTTCGGCGCAGCGGGATCGCAGTGGCGATGATGCCTGATGATTGGTCATTGGCCGCAGCGGGAGTGGATGTAGTTATCGGCTCACGGGCTACAGCACTCGCCCCGTGTCCGGGCATGAAAGTTGCGATCCTGATCGATGAGCACGACGAGGTACACCAATCCGAGGCCGCACCGACCTGGCATGCTCGAGATCTGTTGATCGAGCGATGCCGTCGGGTGGACGCGTTTATGTTGATGATCTCACCAACCCCAAGCCTTGAGGCTCTTGAGTTAGCCGAGCCGGTTCATCCTTCTTCAGCCCGTGAACGCGAAGGATGGCCCTGCGTGCAGGTGGTGGATCGCAGCGGAGAGTTGCCGTGGAAAAAGTCACTACTCAGCTCCGAACTGATCGAACACCTCCGGGTGCCGGGTCGGCGGGTGGTGTGTGTGTCCAACACCACCGGAAGAGCCAAACTGTTGGCCTGCCGAAGCTGCCAAGAGTTGATCCGATGCGAAATCTGTGAGGCCGCCCTTGCGCTCGATGATGCTGGGGTGTTGGTGTGTGGGAGATGTGGACAACAGCGTCCCAGCGTGTGCGGGGCATGCGGTAGCACGGCCCTCGCAAATCTCCGTCCCGGAGTGACCCGACTGCGCGAGGAACTCGAGGCGGCAGCCGGTCGGCCGGTGGTCCAAATCGGTGGTGGGACCACCGAACACAAAGTCACAGCCGAAGAGGCCGTTCAGATGATGGGCGCAGAGATCTTTGTAGGCACAGAGGCGGTGCTACACCGCGTGCCTTCGGCTGATGTAGTGGCCTTTTTGGATGTGGATCGCGAATTGCTGGCGCCCCGGTTTCGGGCCACCGACCAGGCGATGGCACTCATGGTGCGTGCCGCTCGTCTCCTTGGGCCGCGACGGCGTAATGGGATCCTGCTCCTCCAAACCTTCATTCCCGACCATGAGGTGATCTCCGCTGTTGTCGCTGGAGCACCAGCGATGCTTGTGGCCGCTGAGCGCGCCCGCAGAAAGGCGCTCAGTCTTCCCCCCTACGGTGCGATCGCTCAGGTAAGCGGCCATGGAGCGGCCGAGTTTGCCGCCTCCTTGCAGGGTGTTGAGGGCCTCCAAGTGGGCCAAGGGGCAAACGGCTTTTTGCTTCGCGGCACCGATCGGCAACATCTGTCTGCTGCGCTGTGGGCGGGGGAGCGGGGCTCAACGAGCCGATTGCGGATCGCCGTTGACCCGCCACGCATCTGAGTCGATCTGGGCTCGAATGATGCGGTAACTCGCTTTGGACGTCATGCGTTCGGTGCGCGCACCTCGCTCGTTCATCCAGCGTTGCAGCGAGTCCGCACCGAGATGTTTGGAGACCACGAGCCAGATGTGACCATCGGGCTGGATCCTCCATAACCATCGGTCCAGCAGATCATGAACTGCGTCCTTGCCGATTCTGATCGGAGGATTGGACCAGATCCCAGCAAACCGCAGATCCGCAGGCACGTCTTCGGGTGCTGTGACCACCACGTTGTTCAGACCGAGGGCTGCGGCGTTTTTGGCACACAAATCGCGGGCACGCCGGTTGACATCCACAGCCCAGACGCGTGCCCCTGGGGATCGTTGAGCCAGGGTCACAGCAATCACCCCAGCCCCACACCCGAGATCTAACAGATCGCCGCTCTCCGGCAGATCCGCCTCTTGGGCCAAGAGAAGATGGGTGCCTGCATCAACCTTGCCGTGGGAGAACACCCCGGAATCGGTGCGGATCGTGAAAGCCAGATCGGCGAGCAGCACCTCCACAGTGCGCTCCTCACTGGGGGCATGCGGATCCACAGAGAAATAGTGGTTCGCAGGCTCAGTGGGAGAGGACATCGCGTCACAGTACCGGGCAGATAGCGTTGGACTCATGGCGTATTCGATTCGGACCTTCGGTGATCCTGTCCTCAAGTCCTCGGCCGCGCCTGTGACCGATATCGATGGGAAGATCGCCCGCTTGGTGGACGAAATGTTCGACACCTTGTACGAATCCCAAAACGGAATCGCTCTGGCGGCGCCTCAGATCGGCGTCCAAAAACAGATTTTTGTCTGGGATCTTGAGGAACAGCCGACAGTCATCATCAACCCCGAGATCGTGGAATCTGACGGGGAATGGGTGTACGACGAAGGGTGCTTGTCCATTCCAGGGCTGTACGTGGAGTTGCTGCGACCCAAGCGGGTACTGATGCGGGGTCTCGATCTCGATGGCAACACAGTGGAACTTGAAGCTGATGAACTCGAGGCTCGAATGTTCCAACACGAACTGGACCACCTGCACGGGGTCTTGATGTTCGATCGGATGTCACCTGACCAATACCGTGAAGCGATGGCGGAGTACCGGCGGTTGTCGCAGGAGCCTGCGGCCACCCGCCGGACGCGGTCGAGCGGGATTTCGATGGCCCCTTCGGCGA
>JAGYKR010000011.1 GCA_018401375.1 Ilumatobacteraceae bacterium
GTGGGCGATATCGCCGATGAGTACGACGCACCTTTTGAAGAACAGCCTGAGGAGACTGCACCGGGAGTGTGGACGGTGCCGGCGGGCTGGCGGGTTGATGAGATTGAGCGCGTTTGCGGCCTTGAACTTCCCGAGGGGGACTACGACACGGTGGCCGGCCTCGTGCTCGAGCGTCTAGAACGCATCCCGGTGGTGGGTGACACCGTCGTGGTCAATGAGGTGCTGATCGAAGTGCTGGCCCTTGAGGAATGGGCGATCACCAAATTGCGTCTCACCCTTCAGGTACCGGAGTCCGCGGAGCTAAAAGGTGCATCTGACCCAGAGGATCGACAACGATGAGCGCCCCGATTGCCCTCGTCGTAGCGATCTTGTTGATGCTGTTCGGTGGGTTTTTCACCGCTGCAGAGTTTGCCTTGTTGGCTGCTCGCAGATCGCGGATCGAACAACTCGCCGCCGAGGGTGATCGAAGGGCGCGCCACGCGTTGGCAGGGATGCGCGAACTTTCGCTGATGTTGGCGGGTGCTCAGCTCGGCATTACAGCTACTTCTTTGGGTCTTGGTGCTGTGGCGGAGCCGGCGCTCGCCCGGGTCATCGAGAACATCTTGGAGGACAGCTTCACCCTCTCTTCACCGGTACGGCATGCGATCGCATTCGTGATAGCGCTCGCTGTGGTGGTCTTTTTACACATGGTGGTTGGGGAGATGGCTCCGAAGTCGTGGGCGATCTCGGCTCCAGAGCAGAACACCTTGCGTATGGCGCGTGCCTACCGCTTATACGTGTGGACTTTCCGGCCAGTGATTTTGTTGTTGAACATGATGGGCAACGTGGTGTTAAAGGCGATGCGGGTGGAACCCCAAGACGAACGGGCGATGGCCCATTCGGCCGCTGACTTGCTGTTCCTGCTTGAGGAGTCAGCTGACCACGGCGATATCGAGGCTGACCAGCACGAACTGTTCGCCCGCTCGTTACATCTGTCAGGACGAGTGGCAGCGGATGCGATGACTCTGCGCCGTGACATCGTGGCCGCTCCAGCGGACCGGGCGGTCGCTGATCTCGTGGAACTCGCGTATTCCACCGGCCGAACCAGGGTTCTGATCTATGACAGTGATCTTGACCACGTGCTCGGATTTGTCCACGCAAAAGACTTGTTGCTGCTTTCGGCAGAGGCGCGCAGCACGGCCACAGCACGGATGCTTGTCCGTCCGGCGATGGTGACCCCGGACGGCCACCTGCTTGAGGACCTGCTGCTTGAGATGCGCACCCAACGTCAGCACCTCGCGGTGGTGGTGGACGAACTCGGCATGGTCATGGGTGTGGTCACCCTCGAAGATGTGATCGAGGAGTTGATCGGAGATTTTGACGATGAATCCGATCAGCAGTTCCATGACTGCGAACAACGTGAGGACGGTTCGTTCCGAATTGGTGGCACGGTGCGCCCAGAGGAGTTCAGCGCCTGCACCGGAGTGAGCCTCCCCGAAGGGGACTGGCAAACTGTGGCCGGTTACGTCATCGACGCAGCCGACGGCATCCCGTCAGTAGGCGATGTCATCCATACCGACCTCGGCAGTTTCGAGGTTGTGGTGATGGATGGCTATGCGATCGATGAGTTGACCGTGCGGCTCACTCAGCCGGCAGAAGAGCCTCAATCGCAGTGATCACCTCGGGGGCGTCGGGTTCCACCTGAGGTCCGAATCGGGCTGCCACTTCGCCGTCAGGTCCGATCAAGAATTTCTCGAAGTTCCAGCGGATGTCGCCGGTGTGACCCGTGGAATCGGCGGTGTCGACCAGTTGCTGGTAGAGCGAGTGCCGCCCTTCACCGTTGACCTCGATCTTCTCGAGGAGCGGGAACGTCACCCCATACGTGGTGGAGCAGAACTGTTCGATCTCTTCAGCGGTGCCGGGCTCCTGACCCATGAACTGGTTACACGGCGCACCGACCACGCTAAATCCGCGCCCTGCGTAGGTCTCATGGATCTTCTCAAGGCCGGTGTACTGGGGGGTCAGCCCGCACTTGGAAGCCACATTGACGAGCAGCACCACCTGGCCAGAAAGAGCGGAAAGATCAAAGGCTGAGCCTTGGAGCGAGTTGATGGAAACGTTGTGAATACCCATTGTCGAAGTCTCCCACAGGTGCTGCATGTCTGTGGGAAGGAGCGGGTTGATGCCCCCATTTTCGCTCTGGTTCAGAGGGTGTTTCAGATGGGCTAAGTTACCCACTCCGGTATGGTCGAGGCGGACGACTTCCGGCTGGGGTGTGGTGTTCTGGCGGACTACCCCACACCCGGCGGGCCTTTGACGTTCCTGCGCGGAGTCGTGGCGGTGAGCACGATTTTCGGGGTCATGGGCGTCATTGGCTCGTCTTGGTCGCCTGTGTCGTGGGTCATCGCCCTGTCGGTTCCACCTTTGGTATGGGCGGCTTGGGTGGACCTGCACACGTACCGGCTCCCCAACGTGTTGACCTTCGCTGCGGCGATGCCACCGACGATGTTCGCTGCGGCGGCCGGCATCTGGGTGAGCCCGACGATCACCGTTCAGATTTTCGCCGGTGTGGCGGTGCTGGTGGTGCCTCTCGGTGCGATCCATCTGACGTCTCCGGCAGCGATGGGTCTCGGCGATGTGAAGGTGTGTGTGGGCATCGGTGGATGCCTCGGGATCATTGACCCGCGCCTCGGCGTGGCTGCATTGTGCGGTGCGTCAGCGTTGACCGCAGCGGCAGGTCTGATCACCCGCACCCGTGTTCTTCCCTTCGGCCCGGGCCTCGTGGCCGGGGCCGTCATCACACTATTGGTGGCGGCGGCCACCTCGATGGAGGCGCAACAATGGTGATTCCACACACCCCAACAGCGGGCAACTCAACGCTGGGCGCTCAGCCTAAGCGAGCCCGAAGCGCAAGTAGGCGCCAACAAAAAGCCAGACGTGTTGGCTCCGCCGGCACCAGTCCTGGTCTCAACAGTCCGGGTGCGACCAGTTCGGGTGCGACCGCTGGAGGCCTCGGCGTGACGGGTGGGTTCCGGCCGCCCGGCAGGCGTCGGGTCCGCATGCTGATTGGTGCGGCGGTGAGTTTGGTCGCAGTTGGCGGGAACCTCGTCATTTATTCCTCGATGGATGAGCGCATCGAGGTGCTGCAGGTGGTGCGCGATATCCCAGCGGGCTCTCAGATCGAGGTCACAGATCTACGAGTGGTCGAAGTTTGGTTAGACCCGAGGGTGAACGCGATCACGATCGACAGATCGGGGTCAGTGGTTGGCGCTTATGCCAAGGTGCGTCTGGTCACTGGCTCCTTGCTTGTGGCCGAGGCCGTGCAGGCAGACTCCTTGGTCACTCCGGGCGCAGCGGTGGTCGCTGTGCAACTCTCCGAAGGCGCAGTGCCGCTCGGCCTACGGGAACGATCCGAGATCTTGGTGGTGGTACCTCCGCCACCATTTTCTGAGTTCATCGAACCCGAAGTGGTGCCGGCGGTGGTGATAGCGCCGCCGAGGCCGGTCGCCTCGAGCACCGGTCGGGTTGCGATCTCCCTCGAAGTCGCAATCGCCTCAGCGGTGGTGATCGCAAGGGCAGAGGAGGTGCGGATTCTTCTCCTCGACCCCACTTCGGTGATCACCCGGGAAGACCTGCTCGCAGAGCAGACCACGTCTCAAGGACAGGGGAGTTGATCATGAGCATCGTTGTCGTTGCCGGTGACTGCAGCACTACCACTTCGCTGCTCTTGGCAGCCACATGGCCCGAGGAATCTCAATCTGTAGTGGTGGAGGCCAATCCCCGGGGAGGGTCCCTCGGAGCGTGGTTGAGTGTGGCGCCCCTGCCTTCTTTGAGCACTGCTGTCACCTCCATTGAGGCAGGTGCCGGAAGCGAAGGGTGGAGTTGCGTGGAGCGTTTCGTGCAGTACTCGCCCTCAGGAGTTCGGGTTTTGGTCTCCCCGGTCAGATCTCTCGAAGCGACCCGCGCAGTGATGGAGGCGGAGACGGTGTTGTTTCCTGTCCTCGCCGGGATTGATCTCCCTGTGGCAATCATCGACGCGGGGGATCCGATCTTGTCCCAAGCTCGTCCAGCCGCCCTCGCCCATGCCGACGTGGTGGTGATGGTGCACCGGCAATCCCACCATTCAGCCCGTGGTGCCGCCGTGCGGATCGAACGACTCGCAGAACAGGTGGAGACGATCTGTCGTTTTGGAGTGGAGGTGTGGATCCTGGTGATCGGGAACGATCCCTTTGAACCGGCGGAGATCGGAGCTTTCGTAGACCCGAGTAAGCGCTCGACAGTGGTGGTGCTCCCCGAGGATGATCAGGCCGCTGCGGTGCTGGCCGGACGGGTCGGTGTTTCCTCTAAACGCTTCACCAAGATGCCTTTGGTACGAGCCGGCCGCGAGGTCGCAAGCCTGTTGGAGGCATCGATTAGTTCCACACGATTCGCGATCAGCGGTGGGGATATCTGATGCGACGCAGTCCTCTCGCTCCGCAGGTGGTCAAGGTAGCGCTGCCTGAACTCCTCGCAGAGATTGAGCAGAACCATCCGTTCGCTCCGGTGCCTGCAGATTCAACTGGCTCCGCCATTGTTGAAGCGCCGGCCTCGGCCTCGGCTGTGGAACTCGGTGAGTTGACCGCACGTCTCGTGGACCGAATCGCACAGCGGCTCGTTGAGGCGGCACAAGGTGACGGCAGCGAAGATGTCGGTGGCCCCGTCGCTTCAAACACGCGGGTGCCGATTGCGTTGATCCATCGCTGGTGTGCCGAAGAGTTCGCAGGTCTGAACCAGCAACGGCTCGTTATCGGTGGCGAACTGTTTCCGGCGGCAGTGATCGCTGAGGTACAGGCCCGAGTGGTTGCCGATCTGACCGGCACCGGTCCGCTCGAGCCGTGGATGGCGGATCGTTCCGTAGAGGAGATCGATGTCAACTCCCATCTGAGCACCTTTGTGACCTTTGCCGACGGTCGCAAGATTGATCTCGGCCAACTCTGGCCCACGTCCGCAGATCTGACGGCGTTCCAAAAACGTCTCGCCCGACGGATGACCCGCACCGGGGAAGGCCGTCTTGACACCTCCTCGCCGATGCTGACCTTTCAGGCTGACG
The DNA here is from genome assembly GCA_018401375.1 of Ilumatobacteraceae bacterium. Classification (GTDB taxonomy): domain Bacteria; phylum Actinomycetota; class Acidimicrobiia; order Acidimicrobiales; family Ilumatobacteraceae; genus M30B72. Next base: position 5,069 of record JAGYKR010000011.1, read on the forward strand.
ACGGGTCTCGGGTGGTGATGGTGTTGGGTGGCGGTAACGAGCACGGCATCTCCACGCATCCGCGGATCGCAATCCGCCGGTTTTTGGTTCGTCAGGTCGGTTTGATCGGCCTCGCCGAACGCGGCTTGTTCCCGGGCGCCATGGTCCCGATTCTTGGGGACTTGGCCCGATGCGGTTTCACCATCTTGATTTCAGGGCCACCCGGGGCAGGCAAAACCACGTTGTTAACCGAACTGCTCGGCGAGGTCGCACCCACCGAACGGATTATCACCGTGGAAAAGAACTTGCTTGAGCTTCGATTAGAGGACGATCCACGCCATCCCGATGCCCCGGCGTTGTTCACTCGCCACTCCAACTCTGAGGGGGTAGGGGAGATCACGACCCGCCAACTCGTGGAGTTGACCCGGCGACTGAATCCGGATCGGGTGGTGGTGGGCGAACTTGTTGAGGATGAGGCCCTCGACATGTTGGACGTGGCCTCGATGTGCGCACGGGGCTCGATGGCCACGATTCACGCTCACACAGCAGAGATCGTGCTCTCCCGGCTGGCCTACTACGTGGCGAAGTCCAACACCAGTCTGCCGGAGTATGCGGTGTGGAATCTGATCGCTCAGACCGTGGACTTCGTGATTCATATCGATCTCGTGCGCAACACCGGCGGTGGTGACGCTCCGGTGCGGCGAATCACCTCGATCCTCGAGGTCGGCGGCCGTGGCGAAAACGGCGGCGTGGCCACAACTGAGGTCTGGGCGCTGGATCAATATGGACATCTTGAGATGCGCGCTCCCTTGTCGGTGACCCACCGGCGTCGGCTCGAGATGTATGGGGCCGGATTTACCTCAGGGATTGCCGCCACTTCTTCGCGAAGCAGGTCCCGATGAACCTGGCCATAGTGATGATCCTGACTGCGATGGTGCCGCTCGGCGTCGTAATGATGGTCGATGCCCGTGCTGAAATGATCGATTCACCCCCGGCCCACAAGGGACTGCGCAGGGGACGTGGAGCGAGTACCTCGGGTCAGAACCTTCCGAGTGAGGCAACGGCCCTACTCGACCTCGGACCATCGATGATGACCCTTGTAGTGGCTGTGGTTTCGGCTATGGCCACGGCGATCGCAGTGCTGCTGGTCTCCGGGTGGATCGGGCCGGCCGTAGTGATGGGACTCATCGCTTTTCTCGGAAGTCGCAGTCTGATCCGTGGTCGTCGCGACCAAGGATCAGAGATACAGCGCGTGGAAGCTCTTGCGAGTTGGGTGGAGAACCTGCGCGACGTGTTGAGTGCCGGCGACCAGCCGATGGGGGCGATCGCAAGCACCGTGGCCACCTGCCCGGGTGCGATCAAACCGCAGGTCAGACGCCTTGCAGCGGGCCTCGCTCGTCAAGAGCCAGATCTCGTACTGCGACGGTTTGCTGATGATCTTGACGACCCGATCGGGGATCTTGTAGCCGCTGGGTTGCTGATCGCGATCCGTCAAGGAGCCCGCACCGTCGCCGTGCTGTCGGCCTTAGCCGAACAGGCCCGGGCCCAATCTGATCGGCGTCGCATCATTGAATCAGAACGCGCCCCAGCGCGCCGAGAGGTGCAGATCTTGACTGGGATCATGGGAACGTTGGTGGTCACCTTGTTGGTCTTTGGCCGCAGTGACTATTTGCGGGCATATAACACCGGGTCGGGACAGGTGTTTTTGAGTGGGGCTCTACTCGGTTTCGGGGCCTTGATTTTGCGGGTGCAACAGTTAGCTCGCTTCAGTCGGCCGGCCCGCTTTTTGACCGCAACGGCCATGGATTCTCAGGTGCGGATCGATCAAGGGAGCGAGGCGTGGACCACGTGACACCGATTCGTTGGCTTGTGTTTCTGGGCGTTGTCGCTTGTATGGGAGCGTTCCTCATCATGTCGTGGTGGGCGCAGCCGCGGCCGCGTCTGGCCCGCACATTGAGGGAGTTACACCACCCTCGTCAACAGCATCAGGGTCTACAACATTTTTTCGGCAGCGGCCCGCTGCGTGCCGAGGAACTATTTCAGGGCTACGTGGTGCAGCCGCTGGTGACGAGGACTCCGATCATGGTCTCAGATGAGGATCTGAAGTTGCTGAATCGCAGTCCGCAACAACAGGTTGCGATGATGGTGGTGGTCGCGCTCGCCGCGGGCCTTAGCCCGGGGGTGCTCGTTGGGATCGCTCAGATCTTTGGTCTGGTGGACCTTGCGGTGTACGTGCCGATGGCGCTCGTTGTGCTCGGGATGGTGATCGGGCCTTTGGCGGTGCATCGACGATCCTTGGAACGAGCTGGGCACATCCGTACCGACCTTCGGTATCAGTTGTCGGCCTTTCTTGACGTGGTGACCATGTTGTTGGCAGGGAACACCGGACACGAAGGGGCGCTGTCAAAGGCCGCCCAAGCAGGTGACGGTCGTTTGTTCCGTGAGTTGTCTACGGCGATGCGTGAGGCAACGGCAGCCGGGCGCAGCCTGATTTCGGGTCTTGAACAGACCGGAACATTGCTCGGTCTCGTGGAGTTGAGGCAGGTGGCCTCCACCGTCTCGCTATCGGCGGCAGAAGGATCCCCCGTCGCTCGAACCCTGGCTGCGAAATGCGCAACCTTGCGTTCCACTCTCGCAAGCGAACAAGAGACCGAGGCCCGGCTCCGGACCAGCCGCTTGACCACCCCCTTGGTGGGGATGGGCTTGATCTTTATGGCACTTGTGATCTATCCGGCCCTGCAGATCTGAGCAACTGCGCGCTCACAGAATCCCCCATCAATCTTCACGACCACCGATCTGAATGACCACCAGACATCTCAGATACAGCACATCAATAACCGCCGAGGAGGCATCATGAGCACACAGGCATTATCCATTCCAACCGGTCCGGTAACGGGCAGTTTCACCAGTTCTGCGAGCTATCACAGCTTCGGGCTTCGGCATGGACCTGCGATGTTCAAGCTGTACCTATGGACGCTGTTGCCCACCGTTTTCTCCTTAGTCCATGGAACCGGACCGCAGATCGCGCTCCCGCTAGGACCGCGCCGAGGAGAGGCCGGTGCGGTTTCGCTTGAGCAGGTGCTCTGGTTCGTGGCGGCCGGACTCAGCGTGGCTGTTGTGGCAGGGATCCTGTGGACACAAATCCGCAATCAGGCCACGACGCCGATCAATGTTCCGAGCGCCCCATGATCGGGCACGGGCTCGCTGACCGCGGCTCGTTGAGTAAGTGCGTTGGGGACCGGGGAGCAGCCTCCTCGCTATCGATGGTTCTGCTCACACCAATGTTCGTGGTGATCTCGATGCTGGCTTTCCAAGCAGCCATGTGGTCCCATGCGCGCACTGAGGCCCGGGTCAGGGTGCGCGATTTCACGGGGCTGATCGCTCGATCGGGTCTCAGTCCCGCAGAAGCAGAAACCCAGGTCCGAGCCGCGATGAATCCGCCCTCGACGGACACGAACTCGCTTTTGCGTGAGATCTCCTTTGAGGTTGAGGACCGGTCAGATGTGGTGCGAGTCACGCTGCGGGCGAGAGCCCCCGGGATTCTCCGAGCGACATCGGTTCCGATGGAGGTGTCCACCGTTATGTGGCGTGAGCGGTGGCAACCATGAGGCGGCGACCACAATCGGATCGAGGCGCTATCGAGACGCTCGGTCTCGTGTTGATGACCCCGGTGATGATGGCTGCTGCAGTAGTCCTGATCTGGATCTCGCGACAGGTGGATACTCAGGCTCAGATTCACACAGCAGCCGAGGCGGCCGCCCAAGCAGCGGCCCTCCAACGCACTGCGCCTGCGGCGGGTGCGAGGGCACAGGCGATCGCGACCGAGATGCTCGATCGGGAGGACCTCTGCATAGAGGTGGACATCGCTGTGGACCTCGAAGGGTTCGGACCCGGAGGGCAGGTCTCCGTGGAGATCAGATGTCTGGTGTCCACTTCTGGCCTGCAACCGGTCACGAGCAACACAAGAACGCTTCTTTCGGTCCGAGCCACTGCCGGCGTGGACCCGTTCAAACAAGTTGAGGCACAACAGGTCGAATCCAGATCTTTGGAACCGATGCGAGGAGAACTCTGATGGGAATGATCACGGGGTTGGTTGTGATGTTCAGTTTCACCTTTAGCGCTCTGGTCTACCTGGTGCGCGATGTGGATCGGGGGATCTCCAATCGGGCGCCCGCACAGGCGATCGCCTTCCAAGCGGCCAGGGCGGGAGCCCAGCAGATTGATGTTCGGTCTCTGCGCACGGGTGATGCGGCAGCGGTGCGACTCGATCCGGTGGCCGCAGAACGTGCGGCGCGCAATGCGCTGGCTCAGTCGTTGAGATCGGAGGGCATGTCGGATCCGACGCGAAAACTGCAGGTGGTGGAGATCGCCGTCGGCATTGATCAGGTTGTGGTCCGGGTGGAGATCCACGATGGATCACGGGTCACCACCGGACACGGAGTGGCCCGTTCGGTGGTGGGACCGTGAACCCGGGGGTCCTGCCCCGAGTGGCTCGTATTACGAACGCAGTGCTGGCGATGGTGATGGTCACTGTGGCCATGCCCTCCACTTTGGTGATGATGGGTCGGTGGCGATTCGGTTCGGCTCGTCCGTGGGCCGGGTTAGACACAGAAACCCTCGCCGATCTCACGGGGCTCGTTGAGACCATTTCGGGAGTTCTGCGCGGGCAGTTCACCGATCAGATGTTGGTGGACGTGACCGTGCGGGCGGTACTTCTCAGCGGATGGATCTGTGTTGCGACCATTGTGATTTCCGTGGTGATAGAGGTGGTGCATCAACTGCGAAACACCGAGCCCCGCACCCAAGCGGCGCGGGGTCTCGGATGGTCACAGACCATCGCCCGTAGCATCGCCGGTGGACTGTTGTTGATCCTGCCTATGCACGGTGTTTCGGCGGCTCAATCCGGTTCGGGTGAGAATGTGACCGGGGCACCAGTTTCCGTCAGCATGTTCGCTGCATCTGCGCAGACTGGGGTTTCGTCATCCGGTTTCCTAAGGCTGAGTGAGAGTGCATCGGGGATCAGTGGTTCCGGTCAGCATTTGGTGGCGGCCGGTGAGACCCTCTGGGAGATCGCAGAGCGAGTGCTCGGTAACCCGTTGCGATGGACAGAGATCTGGTCGTTGAATCAGGACCTGCAGATGAACGACGGGCGGGTGTTTGAGGACCCACATGTGATTCTTCCGGGTTGGGTGTTGCAGATCCCCAGCGCCGGGATCATTACCGCAGGTATTCCAGAGCAAATTGCGACAGCCGAAACGGTGCCGATCCCGACTGATCCAATGGATGGCCTCTGGAGAGAGATGGACCATCGCCGTTCCGGGCCATTTGGTCCGCTGGATTCCATAGATGCAGATGATCTGGGTGTTGCCCAGGCGGTGATTATGGATGCACTAGTTGTCTCGCCACATTTTGATTCGATCACATCACCTGAGGAACCCGAGTGGGAGATCTCCGGCCCCGAAGATGCCGGATTCGCAAATCCCATCGACCTTGACGACACCGCATCGAATGATCTGTTGGTGCGACTCGGTTCGGCAACGATGTTGGCGACAGGGATCCTTGCTGGTCTCGCAGCGCGTCGGCGACGCCGTTTGCGTGCGAGCGATGCACAGGTGCGCCCGGTGCCCCTTGACCGCCTGTTAATGGACCAACACCTCACTACCCAAGGCCCTTGGGAAGCAGATGATCTTGACGGTGATTTGTTCGGTCGAGATGATGATCTGAGCGGGTTCGCTGATGATCCCGTAACTGCTGGTCTTGAGATGGCCGAATCATCGCAGCGGTTGTTGCGGCTGGATCTGGTTCTCCGCATTATCGCAGTGCCACTGATTGAGAGGGATCAGGCCATTGCGATCGTGTTCATGGACGATCGAGGGGAGATCGACATCCTCTCTACAGGGGATGTGGTGCTGGAACGTCCATTCCGGGGGGAGGGGCGACGGTGGGTGATGCCCGCCCAAGTGGGGGTTGATCGCCTGATCGAGATGGCTCAGGGACTCGACTATCCGTCGCCCGCTCTGATTCACCTCGGTAACGAACGAGATGGCCGTGAGATCTATGTGGACCTTGAAGTGATCGGGGTGTTGTCGGTGATCGATGAGCGACGCCTCAATACACCCACCGAACGGGTCAGCGATGTGCTGCGGGCGATGCAGGTCACCTTGGCAAACTCGTTGTTCGGTAATGACCTTGAGTTGTACCGGGTCGGATCGGGTCGAGATGAGATTCAGATCCCCACCGATGTAATCGGGCCCCAGGCGATCGGGTTCTATCAGGGATTTGACGAGTTGGCTGATGCCGTGAGCGGCATCGCCACGGAACGACTTCGAGTCGTGATGGTGGACGGAGCGCTGTGCCTGGCCGATGCTCCCGAAGAGTTATGGGCGAGCGGAATGGTGGTGATCGGTCGCGGTGAGGTGCCGACTAACGGGGCGCAACTGCGGGCGAGGTCCGGTGACTGGGTGCTCAAAGGCCCGGTGATGGAGAACCTCGAGTTGCAGTTGTTCCCTGTTGGACTGAGCGTGACGGAGGCCAAGGAGCTGGCCGAGTTGGTAGAGGAGCAATCCGAACAACCGTTGCTGGTGTACCGGGCAGAGCAGCACGAAGCGGTGGCATTGGCCGTTGACCCGGGTCACATCACCACCCACAGCCCTGACGGCGGTGCACCGCAGCGCTCCGATTGGGCTCTCATGGTGCGTTTGATGGGGACGGTAGATGTCATAGATAGCCGGGGCCGGACCGCTCGATTCGATCGATCCAAGTCGTTGGAACTCCTGGCTTGGTGCGTGACCCATCGGGGCCGGTCCACTCGTTCGGCCGCCCGCACTGCGATGTGGGAACTCAACGTTCGCGACGCCACCTTTGCCAACGTGGTCTCCGAGGCGCGCCGGGGTACCGCGTCGCTTCTCCCGCCGGCCAAAGATCATGACTGGTTACAGCGCACCTTGACCGAGGAGTTGGTGCTCAACCCGGGTGTAACGAGCGATGTGGAGGTGATGCGGGCCACCCTTGATCGCGTGGATCAGTTCGGTGTGGCCACAGTGGTCACCGAGGTGGAAGCAGCGGTGGGATTGATCCGAGGAATGCCCTGCGAGGCGAGCAATTATCTGTGGCCCGAAGCCGAAGGGATCAGCTCGGATCTGATTTTGGTGGCCACCTCTTTGGCCGCCTCGCTCGCACTACACCGTCTGGCCGAAGGCGATGTTCAAGGGGTGTTTCGCGCCACGGCCGCAGGACTTTTGGCCTTACCCGGACACGAGGAGTTGATCGCCTTGCGGATGCGTGCGCACGCTGCGGCCGGGGATTTGGCCGGTGTCAAACAAGAATGGGCTGCGTACCAACGGGTGATGGCCCGGGACCCGTGGTCCAGTGGCGAGCCATCTCCCAAACTGCGCGAGCTCAGTAACGAACTGCTCGGCCTCGGGGTCTGATCGACAATCTCAGCATCTGCCGTTCGGGTGAGGCACACTGTGGCCATGTCGCGCATTGTCACCGTGGGGGCAGCCCAACTCGGCCCGATCAACAGATCTGATTCCCGTGAGGCGGTGGTGACGAGGATGCTCGCTTTGCTGGCGCAAGCAGCGGAATCGGCCTGCGATCTGGTGGTGTACCCCGAACTTGCGTTGACCACTTTCTTCCCACGGTGGTTCCTTAACGACATCAATGAGGCCGATCACTTCTATGAGACGGCGATGCCGAATGAGGCCACGCAGCCGTTGTTCGATGAGGCCCGCCGGCTCGGGATTGGTTTCTGCCTCGGATATGCACTGCGTGAAACTGACGCTGCCGGTCAGGTGCGCCGCTGGAACGTGCAAACCCTCGTGGAGCGCGATGGCACTCAGGTGGCCACCTTCAAAAAGGTCCATATCCCTGGTCACGAATCCAATGAACCCGATCGTCCGTTCCAGCACCTCGAGCGCTACTACTTCGAACCTTCCCCCGACGGGTTTGGGGTATGGAACGCGTTTGGGGGTCGGATCGGGATGATGATTTGTAATGATCGGCGCTGGCCCGAGTCATACAGGGAGATGGGCTTGCAGGGGGTGGAGATGATCCTGTGTGGGTACAACACTCCGCTGCATTACGCGCCGGACCCGTCCCAAGATCGGCTTCAAGGATTTCACAACACGCTGGTGATGTCTTCGGGGGCGTATCAGAACGGCACCTTTGTGGTGGGGGTGGCCAAAGGCGGCACCGAGGAAGGTGTGCCCTCGTTAGCTGAGTCGACCATCTTTGCTCCCTCTGGGGAGGTGCTCGCCAGAGCAAAGACCACCGGCGATGAGTTGGTGGTGGCGCAATGTGATCTCGATTGGTGCCGCAGCTACACCGGCACATTGTTCGATTTCGATCGCTACCGCCGGCCGGAGGTCTATAGCCGGTTGACCGCTCAGCGCGGCGTGGTCATCGACGAGGCTTCGCCCTGAATTCCCAGGTCTGATGAGCATTCCACGTGCCTCGGCACCCGATCTTTGACAAACTGTACAACGTGACGGAAATCCTTGACAGCGCCCCGAATGACTCCACCTCTGCGGCGAGTGATCGTGTGGCGTTCAGCGTCAATGGAGTGCCGGTCACCGTCGGTGGACATCATCCGCATCTGTTGGCGGCTTTGCGCGAGGAACTCGACATCACCTCGGCCAAGGACGGTTGTTCCCCTTCAGGCCAATGTGGATGCTGCACGGTGCTCGTCGGAAACAAGGCGGTTGTCTCCTGTCAGCAGCCGCTGTCTAAGGTCCAAGGCGCGGAGATCACCACCCTCGAAGGGGTTCCCGAGGCAGAACGTCAAGCCTTCGCTTCGGCTTTTGCCGCTTGCGGTGGTCTGCAATGTGGATTTTGCATTCCTGGGATCGTGGTTCGGGCAAAATCTCAGATCGACAAAAAGGGTGCAGGGCTGACCCGTGAGGCGATGGCTCCGCATCTCGGAGCCCACCTGTGTCGCTGCACGGGATACGTCAAGATCCTTGACGCGATCACAGCGGTGGCCCGCGGAGAGGTGCACGCACCGGCATTGTCGGACCGGATCGGAGGGAGTGGCGCCAAATATGAAGCCGCCGAACTGACACTCGGTGATCGCGGATATGTGGACGACATCCGGGTGCCCGCCATGTTGCATGCGGCCCTCCATCTGACAGCCCACACCCGAGCGGACATTGAGGCGATCGACATCTCTGAGGCCCTCGCCGCCCCGGGAGTGGTGGCGGTGTACACCGCTGCTGATCTGCCCGGTGAACTTCGGGTTGGTCTGATCCATAAGGACTGGCCGGTGATGATCCCGGTGGGTGGCCGCACCTCCTATGCCGGCGACGTGCTGGCGGTGGTGGTGGCCGAGACCCGCCAGCAGGCCCGCGAGGCTGCACCCCTCGTGAAGGTCACCTATGAGGTGCATCAACCGGTCACCGATCCGGTTGCCGCACTAGATCCCGAATCCCCGATCTCGGTATGGGGTACCGACAGCAACCTGTTGTCCACGAGCGCGTATCGGCGAGGAGAGGACTTTGACGCAGCCTGGGCGTCAGGTGCCCATCAGGTGCATGAGGTCTTTGAGACCCAGCGTATCGAACACGCATTTTTGGAACCGGAGTCCACTCTTGCGGTGCCATCGGGAGAGGCCGATGATCGCCGCCTGCACGTTTATTCGGGAGGCCAAGGGGTTTGGGATGATCGCAATGACATCGCCCGTGTGCTCGGGGTGGAGCCCGATCGGATCACGGTGGAACTGGTCTCCAACGGCGGCGCTTTCGGCGGGAAAGAGGATTTGAGTAACCAGGCTCACGCTGCGTTAGCTGCCTGGCTGACAGGTCGTCCGGTTAAGTGCACCTTGTCGCGAGAGGAGAGTTTCGCGATGCATGCGAAACGTCATCCGATCCGTCTCGAATACTGGGCGGCATGCGATGCCGAAGGTCACTTGCGAGCTCTGAAGGTGCGGGGGATTGGCGACTCTGGGGCGTATGCGAGCGTCGGGATGAAGGTGCTCGAGCGTGCGGCCGGTCACGCCTGTGGCCCGTATCGGTGGGATGCCCTCGATATCGAGACCCGTGCAGTGCGGACCAACAATCCGGTGTGCGGAGCCTTTCGAGGCTTTGGTGCGAATCAGGCTCAGTTCGCGACCGAAGGGGTCCTTGATCGTTTGGCCGCGGAGGTGGGGATCAGCGGGTGGGAGATCCGCAAACGCAATGTGATCAAACCGGGTGACGAATGGGGCCCAGGTCAGATTATGGATGATGGAGCCGGAGGGGCCGAGGCCTGTCTGGACGCCATCCGCGAACCGTACCAGCAGGCCCGTGAAGCCGGTTATGCGGTGGGTCTCGGTCTCGGCTTGAAAAACTCGGGTCTCGGCAACGGGTTCCGTGAGGTATCCAAAGCAGTAGTCAGATTTCGCGCCGATAACAAGATTGAGGTTCGTCACGGCTGGACCGAGATGGGTCAAGGGGTACACACCGTGGCCTTACAGGTGGCGGCGGAGGAACTCGGCGTGGACCCGGATCGGATCGAAGTGATCGTGGACACCACCCGGGAGCTCGGCTTCGGTCAGACCACAGGATCTCGCGGCACGTTAATGGTGGCAGGCTCGGTTCACAGCGCATGCGCTGCGGCCACGGCTGCGGGCTGTGAAACCGACGTGGACTATGACGGTGAGTACCTCGTGGACTGGACCCAAAAACTCGGCGACCCGGCCTATCCGAATCCCACCATCCATGCAGTGTTTAGTTATGCCGCCCAAATGGTGCTGGCGGATCCGGAGTCTGGGGAGATCACCAAGGTGGTTGCGGTACATGATGTGGGTCGGGCCGTTAACCCGCTGCTCGTGGAAGGCCAGATTGAAGGCAGCGTGCACATGGGACTCGGCTACGCGCTGACCGAGGATTTTCCCTCTGATCCAGAGACTGGGTTCCCCACCAAGTCCACCCTGCGATCGCTCGGGATCCTGAGGGCTAAAGACGTCCCCGAGATCGAGGTGCATCTCGTAGAAGTTCCTCAACCGAGATCGCCGTATGGGATCAAAGGTGTGGGGGAGATTGGACTCGTACCGACTGCGCCAGCGGTAGCTGCGGCATTGCATGAGGTGGACGGGCAATGGCGCACCAAGCTCCCGATGCGCCCCGGCGGTGAGACCTGAGGGACTAGTTGTACTGATCTAAAATGGCGGCTTCGGTCACTCGTTCGAGGGTGTCTTTGATCGCCTTGGCGATCTGTTCATCCACCCCGGCCACCTGCATGAGATCTTGGAGGCTGGCCCGTTGGAGTTTGGCCAATGCCCCGAAGTGGTCGGCCACTGCCTGAACGAGCGAGGTGCTGAGGCGGGGGACCCGGCTCAAAAGACGCAGCCCCTTGGGGATGACTTCTTGTTCAAGGTCGGTGGGATCTCCGAGTCGATGCAAGGTCACCGCTGCCACCCGTAGATCCAACACCTCGTCATCGGACAGGCGTGACATTTCTTCGAGGGTGGTGCTGATGTCGTGGCCGGGGGGGAGGTAGTCAGCGACCACGAGATCGAGCTCGTCATCGATCTCTCCGTACAGCTCGTCGAGTTGGAGACGTAGTAAGCGGGCATCCATGCCGAGTTCGATGATCATCGTTTCGATCTCGTCGGCGATGCGATGCACCATCTCGCCGCGCTGCACCACAGCGACGACATCGCGCAAGGTGACGACGTCTTCAATCTCCATTGCGGTCAGATTGCTGATCGCATCATCGAGGCGATTTTTGTACCGCTCAAGGGTCTGTAAGGCTTGATTGGCGCGGTCGAGAAGTCTCCCGATTTCTTGGAGTTGATGTTTGGTGTTCCCGGCGTACACATTGATCACCCCCATCTCTTCGCTGGCGCTGACCACCGGGACCATCAATGACCGGGCCACACGCTCGGCGGTGCGGTGGCGAGTGCCGGTTTCACTGGTGGGGACCGTGGGGTCAGGCACCAAATGCACATTGGCCCGAGCGATCCGGGTGCCATCGGTGGAAATGATGATCGCCCCATCCATTTTTGCGAGTTCGGAGAGACGCTGCGGGCTATACGGGGCGTCCACGAGAAAGCCGCCCGAGCAGATCGACAGCACTTCAGGCTCATCGGAGATCACGAGTAAGGCCCCCGCTTTGGCGCGCACGACCCGGTCGATTCCGTCTCGCAACGGGGTCCCGGGCGCCACCCGGCCGAGGGCGAGACGCATCGCCTCATTCGCCCCGCTGTAGCGCTTTACCATGGGCTGATACTACGTGGTTGGGCGCGATTTGAGGTGAACGGCCATTCGGGTGCGCCGACTGCGATGCCGGGTGTTTGGTGCTGGCGAATCTGGTCAGCGGGGGGACCTCTCACCCGGGGCACATGCCGGTGAGGGCCAAAGCTTCGAGCAGGGTCTCAGCGCGAAGAACCTCAATATCAGCTGAACCAGGGGAGTGTTCGGGTACCACTGCGCAACGAAAGCCCATTCGGGCCGCCTCAGCCAGGCGTTTATGGGCGTGACTGACCTGGCGCAGCTCCCCGCCGAGTCCGACCTCGCCGAGGATGACGAGATCGGAGGGGAGCGGGTGACGCATCAACGAACTCGTGATGGCGCAACATATTGCAAGGTCGCTCCCCGGATCCGTGAGCTTCACGCCTCCCACAGTGGAGAGGTAGGTGTCGTGATGGCCCACAGCCACCCCGGCGCGCTGTTGGAGGACCGCGAGCAGCAGGGAAAGTCGCGAGCCGTCCACCCCTTGGCCCACCCGACGTGCGGGGATCTGGGGTGGAGCGGGCACTGTCAGAGCTTGGACCTCAACCATTAAGGGGCGATGTCCCTCCACGGTGGGCAAGATGGCTGAGCCCGCAATTGCGGCCGAGCGGTCTACGAGGAACATCGCGTTGGCGTCGGGCACCCCGACGAGACCGTAGGTGCCCATTTCGAACAAACCGAGCTCCCCAGTGGCCCCGTAACGGTGTTTGGTAGCCCGCAGGAGGCGCAGTGAATGGTGGCGGTCCCCTTCAAAGGAACAGACCGTGTCCACGAGATGCTCGAGGGCCCGTGGTCCAGCGAGGCCGCCTTCTTTGGTGACATGCCCGACGAGCACCACCGGGATGTTGCGGTTCTTGGCTTCGGCGATGAGGCGTTGGGTGCAGGCACGGACTTGGCTGACACTTCCGGCCAGAGAATCTGATGCGGGATCGCTGATGGTCTGGATGCTGTCGATCACCACTAGCTCCGGTGTGATCTCGGCAATCGCTGAGATCACGTGGGGGAGGGAGTTCTCAGCGAGTAGCCACAGGTCAGGCCGGATCGCTCCGAGCCGTCGGGCGCGCAGGTGGATTTGTTCGGTGCTCTCCTCACCTGAGACGTACAGCGCTCGGCCAGGCCACCAGGCCATCAGCTGCAGGAGCAGAGTGCTCTTACCGATGCCGGGCTCTCCGCCGATCAAGGTGACCGACCCCGGCACGAGCCCACCACCGAGCACATGATCCAATTCGCTGATCCCGGTGCTCTGAGTTTGATGGGTGGAATTGGGAATCTGATCGATCCGCACCGGCCCGCTGCTCATCCCGCTCGGCGGGGGGATCCGTGCGGGAGATGAGGCCAATGAGGTCTGTTCCTCGAGGGTGTTCCACTCCCCGCAGGCCGTGCACTGGCCGTTCCATTTGGGGTGTTGGGCGCCACAGGAACTGCAGCAATGAACGGTGCGCGTCTTTGTCATGATTGCCACTATGACGAGGGGGTGTCGCAGCGGGGTGTTGTAACGGGGTGTTGTAACGGTGTGTTGTAACGGGGTGTCGCAATAGTGTGTGAAATCCGCTAGGTTAGTTGCGAGAGCAAGTATTTGCCCGAGAGGTGCCCGGCCTGTGAGCCTTTGGCGCCGAGACGCTAGAGGAGTCGTAATGACCGGTCACATCGCGGTAGATAGCCCGCACAACCAAGCCGACCACAGTGGCTCACGGCCCGCGTGGATGGGGCTGAACCACCTCGCATTAGTGACATCAGACATGGACGCAACCGTCCGGTTCTGGCATGGGGTACTCGGGGCGGAGATCATGGCCACCATTGCGACCCCGGGCTTCAAGCACTACTTCTTCCGCATTGGTGATCACCAGACGATCGCATTCTTCGAGTACCTCAACACTGAACTGCAGACCTTCGCGAAGCCTGCTGGCGTTCCCTACGAGCACGCCTCTCAGTTTGATCACCTCTCGCTCGGACTCCCCGATGAACGAGCGCTTGAGGATCTCCGGTCTCGGTTAATTGCGCACGGATGCGAGGTCACCGAGGTGGTGGATCATGGGTTCATTCGATCGATCTACTTTTCCGATCCAACCGGTATCGCACTTGAGGCCTCGTGGTGGACTTCTGACCCTCAGGCCCCGGGTTACGCAGTGGCGGAACGCTTCCTTGATCCCGATCCGGTGCCGGCATTGAAAGAACTGATCGCAACTGGCGCGATCGCCTCAACCCCTCGCACAAAGTTGGTGGATGGTCTTGTCATCCAGCCTGGTGTAGAGGGCATCTGATCTGCTGCCGCCCTAGTTGGATCTGCGAGAGTCCTTCGGAAACTCAACCACCTCGCCGCGATTGATGCTGACCCAGTCGCGGGCTTCGAGGTACGGCCGCAAGGCTTCGGTAATCGCGCGTCCGTGGTCCGCGTTCTTCGGGCGCTGCAGTTCAAACAGATGCGGGAACTCTCGCCAGGCGGTCACCGCCTCCCACAATCGGACCGCTTCGGCCCCCGTGGGAGGGTCGATCAGAACCGGACCGAACAAGCAGTCCTGAGCGGCTGGGTCCTCGCCGAGGAACAGTGTTGGCACCCCATATCCACCGGCTGCAATCACCCGCTGGTGATCGGCGAGAACCTCATCGTTGGTGCTCGGGTCTCCGATGGCTTGATCGACGAGACCAGGATCGAGACCGATCTCAGCCAACAGGTGGCGGGCTACATCGGGTTCGTGTGGTTTCAGGCCTTCGACGTGCAGCGCCGATCCCGCTCGCAGGTACCAGCGGTCAAGATCTTCATTGCTGGTGCGCCGCAAGAGTGCGCCGATTCGCATCATTGACCATCCGTATGACCAAGATCGTTCCCACGGATGCTTTTTGCCCTCTACCCGGTTCACCTCTTCGAGGCTGAAGAAACGCCACGTAATCTCAAGGCCGATCTGTTCGCGGACTTCCCGGATCCAGATCGAAGTCAGATACGCGAACGGACACATCAGATCGAAATGGAAGTCCACCGAGGGTGCAGATGCGGTCATAGTCCAGATTGGCACATCAGCCGGGTGTGGAACCGACCGGATCACACGGCGTGATGAGATCCGAAGATCAGCGAGCCTGTTCGATCCTGCGGGCTGCTCTCTGGCGGCGGGCGATGGCTCGACGGCGCCGGGCAAAGAACACCCACGTGATGAATGCGCCACTGCCAATGACCCAGAGCACCAGCAGCGCGACCAATACCTGCGACAGACCGCCCGCCCAAGCGGCTCCACTGGGACCCTGCACCGTTGTCATCGAGATCTCAGTGGTGGATCCATCGAGCGGGATCTGCCACTGCACGACAGAGCGATCATCTTCAGCGGAGATCACCTCACCTGAGTGCTCAGTGACCCGTCCTGGTGCGGTGATCTCCACGAGCAAACCGAGCGAGTTTGCGGGGGTGGCGCCGGCTGCGATGAGTCCTTCTTCAAAGGGGAGACCTCCCAATACCGATGTGAGATCGGGATCCGAGAATACGGCGAATCCTTCGGTGCTGTTTCCTGCAGGAACAGTGACACTCAGGGAGAACTGATTGACGATCTCAGCGATCGGGTCCTGGCTGACCGGGTCATTACCGGCGCGATCATTACCGGTGACCGCTCGCCGTTCCAGAGCCTTGATCGCCAGTGGGGGCCCGATCTCTGCAATCGCGGTCGCGGTCTCTTCCATGGATGCGGTGGCCTTGGTCATTTGGATCCGCAGGCCACCATCGGTTGTGGGGGTCGGACCCTCGATGACCCAGCCAGCGAGTCGGGCATCTTCCACGATCAGCAGATCGGCGCCAGGCGGCAAAGCGGCAGTCAGTTCGGGGTCGAGGACGATCTCTGCGTCCACCTGCCCGGTGCCGTCGGCGGTTACCTCAATCTTGACGGTCATATCCATCCGACATCCAACGGTCAGTAGTCCCAACACGATGATCACGAAGACGGTGTTCAGTCGGGGGATCGCCTGCGTCAGCCCGCGACCCAGCCCTCGACCCGGCCCTCGACCGAGTCCTCGGATCACAGCGCCAGTCGTAGTTGCAGCCACAGAGTCATTCTGGCGGACCGGGGTGGCTGATAGGTGGAGCGTCATGAGAGGTAGTTGAGGTGTGGGAGACTCAGGACATGGATGTGGGCGGCGGCCACCCATCCGAACCCATCCACCGGGGGGTTTTCTTCGACGGTGGGTCAATGAGTTCGGATCGACAACCCGAGGTGGTGCTACGCCGTGTTCTGATTGACGGTCGGGAACGCTTCCAGTTATTGACGCCGATCGCATTCTGGGATCCAGATCACGACCGCCCGCATGTGGTGCCCGCTGATGTTGAGCAGTTCCACAGTGACCTGACCTCGGTGCCATTTATGTTCACTTGGTTGGTGCCGAGGACCGGGGCCCATCTCCTTGCAGCACTCCTGCATGACGGCCTCGTCGGAGGCGATGAAACAGGCCTCACCTATCGAGGGCCGCGGGTGAGCCGCGAGCAGGCTGACCTCATCTTTCGTCGAGCGTTGTGCAGCCTCGGGATTTCGAGAGCTCGCGCATGGTTGATGTGGACTGCGGTGACATTGGCAACTATCCACGCCGAACTTCCATCACGATCCATCCGAGCACGGATTCGATGGGGAACGATGGCTGCCACGCTGGTCGCAGTGATCGGTATTGGTTTCACGTCCACCCTTGACCTTTTCGATGTGGTGGAGATCGTGCCGTGGATGGGCGATCGACCATGGCAGATCGAACTCTTCACGGGAGCGCTGGCCGCAACGACAATCCCCGCCGCCCTATCGGTCCTGTGGGGCCGATTGTGGCATGCGGGGATGATCGCAGGAATCGCTTTGGCCTGGCTGCTTCACGTGAGCACCTTGGTGCTGGCGTTAGCTGCCGGGTTTTGGGTTGTGGAGCGGGTGGGTCGCACCTGCCCAGACCCGACCAGATCAGTCAGGCTGGGCGGTGGGCGGGGGAAGCTCCCCTGGACTCTCCACGACAGGATCGATGAGCGTCGTGGTGGTGGCGAGTTCCACCGCTGAGGGCGGCACGAACCCTTCCACGGCAGTGAATGTAAAGCGTTGACGACCCTCACGGTCCGGATCTGGTTCCACATCCACAACGATGATCTCGCCTGCGGTGAAGCTCTTGTAGAGCAGCTTCTCCGACAGCACATCTTCTACGTGACGCTGGATGGCGCGACGCAACGGTCGAGCGCCGAGTTGTGGGTCGTAGCCAATCTCGGCCAACAGGTCTTTGGCGGCCTGCGTGATCTCAATGCCGAGGCCTTGAGCTTCGAGCTGGGTGGCGAGTCGCACCGTCATCAGGTCCACCATCTGCACCACCTCATGGCGGGCCAGTTCGTGGAACACGATGACTTCATCGATGCGGTTGAGGAACTCGGGACGGAAGTGCTGCTTGAGCGATTCCATCACCTTGTCCTTCATCCGGTCATAGCTCATCGCTGCGTCGTCGGTGGTGAAGCCGACATTGGCCTTGCGCAGGTCCTGGGTGCCGAGGTTGGAGGTCATGATCAGCACGGTGTTGCGGAAGTCCACCGAACGCCCTTGGGCATCGGTGAGACGGCCCTCTTCGAGGATTTGCAGCAACGTGTTGAACACGTCCGGGTGGGCTTTTTCGATCTCGTCGAATAACACCACGGAGAACGGCTTGCGGCGCACAGCCTCGGTGAGTTGGCCGCCCTCTTCGTATCCGACGTATCCCGGGGGCGAACCCACCAGACGGCTCACAGTGTGCTTCTCCATGTACTCGGACATGTCGAGAGTGATGAGCGCCGAGTCATCACCGAACAAGAACTCCGACAAGGTCTTGGCAAGTTCGGTCTTGCCAACACCGGTGGGTCCGAGGAAGATAAACGAGCCGCTCGGACGCTTCGGATCCTTGAGGCCCGCACGGGTCCGGCGGATGGACTGGGAGACCGCTGAAATCGCGTTCTCTTGGCCAATGATCCGCTTGTGCAGTTCGCCTTCCATGTTGAGGAGTTTTTGGGTCTCCTCTTCGGTGAGCTTGTAGACCGGAATCCCCGTCCACTGGCTGAGCACCTCGGCGATGGCTTCCTCGTCCACCTCGTCGTAGAGGTCAACGCCCGATGCCTTGATCTCGGACTCCTTGGAGGACTTCTCCTCGAGCAGCGCCTTCTCCTGATCGCGCAGACGGCCCGCCTCTTCAAACTTCTGGTCTTCCACTGCACGACGCTTGGCCTCTTGGACTTCGGCGAGTCGCAGTTCTAGGTCGCGCAGATCCGGTGGGGTTTGCATCCGCTTGATTCGCAGACGGCTTCCCGCCTCGTCGATGAGGTCGATGGCCTTATCCGGTAGGAAACGATCCGAGATGTAGCGGTCCGCCAAGTTGGCGGCAGCCACTAGGGCTTGATCGGTGATCGTGACCCGGTGGTGGGTCTCGTATTGATCGCGGATGCCTTTGAGGATCTCGATGGTGTGGGCGAGCGTGGGTTCATCCACTCGCACCGGTTGGAATCGACGCTCGAGAGCGGCGTCCTTTTCCACATGCTTGCGGTACTCATCGAGGGTTGTGGCCCCGACGGTCTGAAGTTCGCCACGGGCGAGCATCGGCTTAAGGATCGATGCGGCGTCGATGGCTCCCTCGGCAGCTCCAGCTCCGACGAGGGTGTGAATCTCATCGATGAACAACACGATGTCCCCGCGGGTCTTGATTTCTTTGAGGACCTTCTTCAGGCGTTCCTCGAAATCACCTCGGTACCGAGAGCCCGCCACCAAAGATCCAAGATCCAAGGTGTAGAGCTGCTTGTTCATGAGCGTGTCGGGTACATCGTTGTTAACGATCTTTTGGGCGAGCCCTTCGACGATCGCGGTCTTGCCCACGCCGGGCTCTCCCACGAGGACCGGATTGTTCTTGGTGCGGCGTGACAGGATCTGCATCACCCGCTCGAGCTCTGTACTGCGACCGATCACCGGATCGAGCTTGTTTTCGCGAGCCATCTGGGTGAGGTTGCGGCCGAACTGATCGAGGATCTGGCTGGCGCCTTTATCGGCGGCCTCTTCTTTGGAGGAGCCGCCGACCCCAGCACCTGACGGAGCTTGATCCGGCCGACCGGTGGCGGGACCTTGGTAACCCGAGAGGAGCTGGATGACCTGTTGACGTACCCGAGACAGATCAGCCCCGAGCTTGACGAGGACCTGAGCGGCAACGCCCTCGCCCTCACGGATCAGACCGAGCAAGATGTGCTCTGTGCCGATGTAGTTGTGGCCGAGCTGCAGGGCTTCCCGCAACGAGAGCTCGAGTACCTTCTTCGCACGGGGAGTAAAAGGAATGTGACCAGAAGGGGAAGACCCTCCCTGGCCAATGATTTCCTCTACCTGACTACGCACGGCTTCGAGAGAGATCCCGAGGCTTTCGAGGGCCTTGGCGGCGACGCCTTCGCCTTCGTGGATCAAGCCGAGCAGGATGTGCTCAGTGCCGATGTAACTATGACTGAGCAGCCGCGCTTCCTCTTGGGCGAGGACAACGACCCGGCGGGCCCGATCGGTAAAGCGTTCGAACATGATTCGCCTTTCCAGCCTGTGGCAGTGGAACTTGACTTAATGCTACCGGTGTACCGGATTTTCGTTCTCGCTGCATGATCTGGCGGTAACTCGGTGAAGATGTTCCTGCCCGAACAGGTTTGGGCCTAGCCTGAAGAAGTGTCTGAAGCCGTGTTCTCCTCTCTCCCGGCGACGCTCGTCGACCGTGAGCGCATCGAGGCCGCAATGCGTGCTGCGGTGGTGACCTCTGATCCGTATATGACGGAGCTGGCCTCCCACCTGATCGTGGCCGGCGGGAAACGCCTCCGGCCTGTGCTCTCGGTGATCGCTGGCCAAGTGGATGGCCGGCCGGCCAGCGAGGAATCGATTCAAGGTGGGATCGCCTGCGAACTCGTGCACCTCGGTTCGCTCTACCACGACGATGTGATGGATGAGGCGCCCACTCGTCGAGGGGTGGAGACGGTCAATGCGAAGTGGGGCAACCTTCAGGCGATTCTTGCCGGTGATTTTTTGTTGTCACGGGCCTCAGAGATCGCCGCCTCACTCGGGACGGAAGTGGCCGGGCTTTTGGCTCGGACCATCGGTTGGCTGTGTGAAGGTCAGATCGAGGAGTTGCGCCACACCTACGACCCGACCCGCACCGAGGAGAGTTATCTGCGCTCCATCCACGGTAAGACGGCCTCGTTGTATTCCACGGCCACTCGGATCGGCGGAATCGTCGCTGGCCTCGACCGGGAGCACATCGACACCTTGACGGCGTTCGGCTCGGATTACGGGATGATTTTCCAGATCGTCGATGACGTGCTCGATATCACCGCCACCGACGAACAGCTCGGTAAGCCCGCAGGCCATGACCTTGAAGAAGGGGTCTACACCTTGCCGGTATTGCGAACGATCGGTGCGGGTGATTCAGCCGGCGAGGAGTTGGCGGCGCTGCTCGGCAGACCCCTCGAGGGAGCAGAGCGAGGGCGGGCCCTTGAAATCGTGCGCACCGGTGGTGGAATTGAGCGGGCGGTTGCAGTGGCAGAGGAGTACATGCTGAGCGCCGAGGGATTCTGTGGCAGTTTGCCGGATTCACCGGCCACCGAGGCGCTGTCCAAGGCCCCGCGGGAATTACTGAACACCGTCATGAACTCCCCGGCTGCGAGCTGAACCCAGCTCGATTCTTTTTGCCCGAATCAATAAGGCCAATTTCACTGAGGCCATTGCCGAGCGGATCCGTTGAGCGCATACTCCCAGACCCGATCCGCCACACGGGAGGTGCCTGCGAGGTGGCGGATGGCTGGCCGCAGGATTCGGGGGTGGGCGCTGAGCTGCGTGATCATCCGACCGCGACGGTACGTGCTTGCGAAGCGCTCCGAGAGGAGGC
Source organism: Ilumatobacteraceae bacterium (assembly GCA_018401375.1). Taxonomy (GTDB): domain Bacteria; phylum Actinomycetota; class Acidimicrobiia; order Acidimicrobiales; family Ilumatobacteraceae; genus M30B72. Next base: position 26,110 of record JAGYKR010000011.1, read on the forward strand.
CCGGGTAGCTCTGCAGCACGGTCACATCATGGGTTTCGAACGCCCGTGCGAGCACGTGACCGGCGATCTGACCGGTGGCGACGGCGTACTCGACCCCTGCCCCGGTCAGCGAGTTAGCTGATCCGGCTGCATCCCCAACCACAAGATGGGTGGGTCCGCCGTTCGGGCCTACCGAACCACCGAGCGGGATCCGACCGCTCACTGGTGGGCCGAGTGGGGATTGTGGATCGATCCGATGGTCGGCGGACACACGACGCGCAAGATCGGCGAGCATCGCGGTGGTGTTGATACTGCGAAACCCATGGCTCGTGGACAACACGGTCAGGCCGATATTCAGTGAACCGTCTACGAGCGGTACCGCCCAGCCGTAACCGAGGAGGGGCCGCCCGTCTACTCCGGTGAGATCGAAATAGAGGTTCACCCTCGCTGCAACGGTCTCTGCTGCGTAGTTCATTCTCGGACCGCCACTCGGAGTTCCTTGCTGAGCCCAGTATCCACGGATCGAGGTGGCGTAGGGCCAATCGCGATTTCGGTACGTCCCGAGGGCCCGGCCAAAGCGGCTGTTCGCCCCGTCGGCGACGAGGGTGAAGCGTGCGGGGAACTCGGTGATGTGACCATCTGGCCCTCGTACCGACGCGCCTTTTACGAACCCGCGCTCCACGATCGGGGCCACTGCTTCATGGCCAGTGAGTACGCGAACTCCCCGGGTCTCAGCAAGTGTGATCAGAGCGTGGTCAAGAACATCACGCCGGATGGAATAGGCGTGATTGTGGCCAAAAGGTCCCGCCGGCCAGACCCTGTCGCTGCGGCGCTGAAGGTGATGAATCCGCATGCCCGTTAATGGCAGCGCCCCATCAAGGTCGGCGACGTTCACTCCGAGTTGGCTGAGTTGGTGGACAGCGGCGGGGTCGAGCACATCGCCGCACGTCTTTGGTCGAGGAAAGATCTGCCGCTCGATTACCAGCGTGGAAATACCCGCCTCAGCGAGCACCGATGCCGCGGTCGAACCGGCAGGCCCCCCTCCGATGACGAGAACCTGGGAGGAGTCCCGGGTTAGGTCTGAGGTCAACGAGCTCCGGGTGGAGTACCGGGACTTGGCTCCATCCCGATCGGGATTAGGCCATCCACGAAGTTCTCGATATCACGCAAGCCGAAGGCGCCATCTTGGAGGCCGGAATAGATCTCTGAATCCTCTGAACACCAGGTGGCGAATTCTTCGGCCCATTCCTCGCTCGTGGGGTCGGCCCCACCCAGGGTGTACCGGACGTGGCAGATCACCGAAAGGAGTTGATAGTCGGTCAATGCGCCACCGGCCGAGGAGCCGAACTGGGGCATGTTGCCCAACGCCCCGGTGACGTGCGCGCCACCTTCGCGGTCGGGGTTACCGGGGATCGTTACCCCTGCGATGTTGTAGGCACCCGTGCCGTAGTACACGTAGCGGATTTGATCCTCGATATGGGGATAGGACTTCAGTACCTCTCCGCCGGAGAACTGGTAGCCCACGCCACCGCCGCCGGCCCCACCGTGGCAGGAGGCGCAGTTGCTGTAGACCTCAGCGCCGAGACCGAGTGGGCCCTCGGAGGCCTCCACCGTCTGGGTGAGTGAGCGGGCGTACAAGAACATCCACACCGGCAGTAATGACAGAGCGAGCATCGCCCAAAAGGGGATCTTGCGGCGCGACTGCGCTGCGATCACCGTGGGGTGCACCTTCTTCGGTGGCGGCGGCGCAGCGGGGGCTTTGGCAGCGCCGCGCCCGGCTGGGCCCGAGGCTGCAGCCGGGGCTGACGAAGCCGCCACGGCAGGAGCGGCGGCAGATGGCGTTGATGTTGCACCCTCGCTAGCCGACTCCTCGCCTCCGAGTCCGAGCGCAGACCTGCGCTCACGGCTTCGCTTCAACAGGTGCTCGGGGATCTCAGTCACTCTCGTCCTCTCACAAGTCGAACGCCATAACGATAGACGGCCGGAGACCAAACTCGGGAATCTGTGATCAATCCGATCCTCTGTTAACCGTGAACTTATGCACAACCTTGCGTGGGTACCACACTGCGATGCAACACTGAGTGCACGCCGAGTACCGAGGACAGGGGTCTGGGCGGGTCCGCTGCGGTGGAGAAGGTCTGCGGGAGTGGCTTCGACAGAGGGTCTCCCGACTACAGTTTGAGTGACAGAGTTTGTGCATACGATCACGAGTGGGATTTGCGGGTGGCGATTAGTTCGCCTCGGCGGAGACCGAATGTTGTGGTGCATGCGTTCCTGAAGAGCGCAGCAGTAGATGGTTGATGTTGAATAGTGATGTTGAGTGTTGATGAAAGGCAGACGGAACCAGAATGATTGCCATTGATGTCCTGGCATGGCCCGGCATGAACCAAGCCTTTCTGGCCTCGCTGATCGCGTCCACGGTGCTGTCGCTGGCGGTTATTCCCTACGGCAAGCGTCGTCCCGCTGACAAGAAGGCCTCGTGGGGTGAGGCGATGTTCGGTTCGGCGTACGCCTTTGGCGTGATGTTCTTGGCCTTCGGGATCGTGCCCCACCAGTGGATTGACCACGCCGATAAGGACCTCAAGTGGGACCGCACAAAGCTGATCTTCGGCCCGGGCGGCATTTTGAAACCACAGTCCGAAGGTGGCTGGAACCCGATCACCCTTCAGTACGAAGCGATTCGAGATGTGGTTGTGGTGCTCATCCATGTGTACTTCTTCGGTTTGTTGTTGTTCTTGTTCCTGTGGTGGCAAAAGCGTGGCGAAGTGAAAAGCACGGCGATCGCCACGTCCACGTACGGCCGTCCTCTGGTCAAGAGGTGACGGAGGTCCGTTATGGCACGTACTGACGCCAACCCCCCGATGATGCCGTTTACCGACGAGTATTCGCTCGTCGAGGTTGACGCGGACTATCTGTCAAAGGCCGTCAAGCCCAAGCAGTTCATCCACATTGACCAGACCGAGTGCATCATGTGCGAGGGCTGTGTGGACATTTGCCCGTGGAAGTGCATCCACATGGTGAATCCTTCGGCAGTGGTTGAGGCCACCGGAACTGAACTCCCTGGATCTGATCCTTCTGACAACGTCATCTTCATTATTGATGACGACATCTGTACGAGATGTGCACTCTGCGTGGATCGTTGCCCCACAGGCGTGATCATCTTGGGGAAAGTCGGACAGGCCTCGGCCGCCGGCGATTCCCACACCCGAACTAACAACCACGGCTACGCCTACGGCATGAGGCTCTGAGCGATAGGTAACTCTGAAAATGGCCAAAATTATCGACGAAAAACCCCGCCCGACGGTGAAGGACCGAGTCAACGACACTGTTGGCTTCGTCCAAGGCAGTCAGGTGTGGAGCAGCATCTTCCGGCCCGGATCGATTTTCCGTAAGGGCTACACCGACAGTCCGCGTAACCGCAGTTATGTGATCATGAACTCGGTGCTTTACCACTTGCACCCGGTGAAGGTGAAACGTCACGCCGTCAAGGTGAGCTACACGCTCTGCCTCGGTGGACTGAGCTTCTTCCTGTTCATTCTTTTGACGGTGACCGGCATCTTCTTGATGTTCTTCTACCGCCCCGAGGCCACCGCAGCGTGGAACGACATCTCCAATCTCCAGACCTCGGTGACCTTTGGCTTGTTGGTTCGAAACATGCACCGATGGGGCGCACACCTCATGGTCTTGACGACGTTCTTGCACATGTCCCGCGTGTTCTACCACGGGGCGTATAAGCCTCCCCGTGAGTTCAACTGGGTGATCGGCATCATCTTGTTGACACTGACTCTGTTGCTGTCATTCACCGGGTACCTGCTTCCGTGGGACCAGTTGGCTCTATGGGCTGTAGCGGTGGGCACGGAGATGATGGGATATACCCCGGTGTTCGGTCAGGAGGTTCGCTTCGTCTTGCTCGGCGGGGCCGAGATCGGGGCTGAAACCCTTCTCCGTTGGTACGTGTTGCACGTGTTGTTCTTCCCATTCATCATCGTCATCTTCATGGCGATCCACTTCTGGCGAGTCCGCAAAGATGGCGGAATCTCGGGCCCCCTGTGATCGGAGACTTACATGACTGAGATCCCAGAACACCTTTTGAAGAGGGCGCAGGCCGCAAAAGAAAAGGCATCCGGGCCGGCGGAGTCCGCCGGGTCCGATGCTGGCGCTGCGGCCTCGGCTTCACGGATTCCCGAGCATCTGCTCGAGCGATCTCGGGCGGCAAAAGCTGGCGGTTCGGCTCAAGAGTCAGGTGGCGGGGCCGTGGCTGTAGCTGATGCCCCCGGTGGTTTGATCGCCGCTGCCCCACTCGCAGGTGGAGTTCCGATGGGTGCTGGTCCGGGCGGTAACACGCAGCGGTTGCTCACCGTGGTCAAGAGCGGTTCCATCCAAGAGGTCAAGGCCACTCCGGTGGACAAGGTCCACACGTGGCCACACCTCCTGGCAGCCGAGTTTGTGGCCTCTCTGGCCTGTTTGACCTTCGTGTTCTTGTTCTCGATCTGGGTCAATGCGCCTCTGCTTGAGTTGGCGAACTCCAATGCGACACCTAACCCGTCGAAGGCCCCCTGGTACTTCCTCGGTCTGCAGGAACTGTTGACGATGTTCCACCCGATGATCGCTGGTGTGACCATCCCTGGTGTGGCGCTGATCGTGTTGATCTTCGCTCCCTACATCGACAAGAACCCGTCCAATAAACCGGAGGATCGCAAGTTCGCCACTTCGTTGATGACGGTTCACCTGATGTTCTGGGCCGTGTTCACCATCATTGGTTCCTTCTTCCGGGGTCCCGGTTTTAACTTTGTGCTGCCGTGGGTGGACGGCATGTTCTTCCACCTGTGATGTCCTCTGTAAGGAGATTCCCCTCATGAGCGCAACAGCAATCATCCTCATCGCCGTCGTGGCAGTGGTGATCCTCGGTGCGATCGCCTTTTTGTCCTTGGCACGTAAATCCGATGTGCGCGGGGCCGGTGCGTTGAGCGCCGAGACCGTGCAACGGGACAAGGCTTCGCGATCCACTGAGCGGAAATCCTCTGCGGCAGCCGAGGCCGAGGCCGCCGGTGTGGCCGCTCGTACCTCTACCTCGGTGACCACAGTCGCTGACAAGGCTCCGGTTCCGTGGTCTCCACCGGATCGTGATGCGATCGGCGTCAGTCGTCGCCAGTTTCTTAACCGGGCGACCGTCGCATTGATGACCGCGGGTTTGGGCACATTTGCGGCGGCGAGTTTCTTGGCCTTCTTGTGGCCCTCTGCCACCGGTGGATTTGGTGGTCGGGTGCCGGTGGGCCGCTTGGATGAGATTCTGCGCGAGGTTCGCACCGGAAGCGGTTTCTTCTATGCGTCTGAGGCTCGTACGTGGATTACTGCCTATCCGGCAGAGGCCCTCCCCAAGGCCGAACTCGCCTACGACGCAGCCATGCTGCCCGGGATGCGGGCGGGTTTGGTTGCTACGTACCAAAAGTGTCCGCACCTTGGATGCCGGGTGCCTGAGTGCTTGTCCAGCCAATGGTTTGAATGTGGTTGCCACGGCTCGCAGTACAACCGAGTCGGAGAACACAAAGGTGGTCCTGCGCCCCGGGGAATGGATCACTTCGCGATCGATGTCTCCCCGGCAGGGGACGTGATCGTGGATACGGGAACGGTGATTCAAGGAACGCCGCTTGGTACTAACACCACGGGCCAAGAGGCAGAAGGTCCCAACTGCGTCGGAGAGGCTGATCACTGATGTTCGCACTCGCTACTACCTCTATCGCGTGGCTGATCACAGCCATCGTGCTCGTGGGCTGGATCGTCTACGCAGCGCTGAACATGCGCAGTGCCCGGGCCGAGATCGGTTCGGAAATTGAGCTCGCAGCTAACCGTAAGCCGTACCTCGATGACGAAGAACTTGAGGGCAAGCGCCTCGAGTTGGTGCAGGTTCTTGGCGTGTTGATGCTGATCGTGATTGTGATCGGTCTTCCCGCCTACTGGATTTTTGAGCCGGCGCGGATGGCGGGGGCCGAACGGGCCCAAGAAGAACTCTTCGTGGACTGGGGTTCCAGTTTGTTCGCATCCACCGAGGACGGTGGCTTTAACTGCGCCGGCTGCCACGGAGGTATGAACGGTGTAGGCGGTGTCGCCCCGTTTAACGTGACGGACCCGCTGACCGGTGAGGTCAGTGCAGTGAACTGGATCGCTCCTGCGGTGAACACGATTTTTTATCGCTTCGATGAATCCGAGGTGCGTTTCATTTTGGTGTACGGCCGTCCGTTCTCCCCGATGTCGCCTTGGGGTCTCGAAGGTGGTGGACCGATGAACTTCCAGCAGATCGACACGCTGATCACGTATATGCGCAGCATTCAGATCCCCCGTGAGAATTGCGGCCCGGGCGAGGAAGATCCTCTCACCTGCCCGACCGGGCATCTTCCAGCATCGATTCAAGGCGATATCGACACCTTGGCACGCCAAGCAGTTGCAGACGGGACCTACGCCTCCTACGGCGAAGCTCTGTATAACTTGGATCTGGCCAGCGGCGCCTACAGTTGCGCCCGCTGCCACACCCAGGGCTGGAGTTGGGGTGAGCCCGGAGTGGCCGGTCAAGGGGCCTTCGGCTGGAACCTCACCGGTGGATCCACGAACTCCACCTTTGCTAACGAATCCGACATGATCAACTTCATCAAGCAGGGATCGCAGTTTGGTGCTCGTTACGGGATCCAGGGTCAAGGAAGTGGGCGGATGCCCGGTTTCGGCAACATGTTGACGGACCAGCAGATCCAAGCCATCGTCGAATACGTTCGGAGTCTGTGATGCTGAGTTCAATTCTTGCAATCGGTTGGGAACCTGAGTTACGCGGTCTGTTGACCGTGGTGATTGCTGTGGTCGTCTTCGGCGGCAGCACATATCTGCTCCTCGCCACCAACATGGGAGCCCGACTCGGTTTCCTCGTTACTCTCGCTGGCCTCTTTGGCTGGATGGTCGTGATGGGTCTGCTCTGGTGGATCTATGGCATCGGTTTGATCGGATCGGACCCGTCGTGGCGTCAGGTGGAAGGCCGAACGGTGATCCAAGATGTGGACGCTCTCTATCAGGCCGGTGTGGTGAAGGAACGGGTGGCGCTCTCTGGAGCGGAGTCCACAGCAGGCCAAGCCACTGCTGTGGGTAATACTCTTTTGACCGAAGGCTGGAGCCAAATCGGTGAGTCGGAACCGAGCTTTGGGCAGGCAGCCTTCGCTGCCGGAGGTTTCTTGATTGAGACCGGAGCATTCTCCGCTGGGGAGACCCGAGTGACAGCGGTCTATGAGATCGGTGGGGAGAGGTACCCGAAGATCAACGAAACTCTTGATTTCGTTGCCTTCTTCCACAAGCCTCGATTCGCACTCGTTGAGTTGGCCCCGCTTGAGCCGCTTCGTCTGGAGCCGGGTCGAGCCCCCGTGACAGCAGAAATTGACCTGTCTCGTGAGCGTCAATACGTGTACATGGTCCGTGACCTTGGATCCCGTCGTCAGCCTCCGGCTTTGATCACGATCGGTTCAACGATCATTTTCTTGGCGCTGTGTGCCCTGCTGCACCGACGGGACAAGATCCTTGCGGAAAATCGCAGCGCCGCATTGGTTCCTGCGGGCTGAAGATGAGTCAGTACCTGCCGATCCTCGTTCTTGCCATTTTGGCGATCTTGTTCGGCGCGGTTTCTTTCGTCGCATCACGCTTGCTTGCGCCGAATCGGCCCTCAGCAGCCAAGTCCGCCCCGTACGAGTGCGGAATCGTTCCGACGAAGGACACGCCTCAGCGGTTCCCGGTGAGTTTCTACATCGTGGCGATGTTGTTCATCATGTTCGACATCGAGATCATCTTCTTGTACCCCTACGCCGTCAACTCCGGTGAACTCGGGATTTATGGGTTCTTTGCGATTGGGTTGTTCTCTGTGGTCTTCTTCTTGACGTTCGTCTACGAAGTAGCCCGAGGCGGCCTCGATTGGGGTCCGCTTGGCCAAGCTCGTGATCTCACTTCGTTGGCGGAGATGGTCTCCCCAGAGCGCACGGCGACCACTACGGTGCGTCGGGTGGGTTCTGAAGGAAGATTCCCGGTGTCGGTCGGCGTCGAAGAGAAGTGAGGGATCATCCATGGGAATTGTGAACGACGTGCTTGACGATGGGTTAGGCGGACTTACCCACAACGTCATTACTGGTCGTATTGAGGACCTCGTGAATTGGTCCCGGTCCCGTTCCTCTTGGCCGGCCACTTTCGGTCTTGCGTGTTGTGCGATTGAGATGATGGCCACGGGTGCTGCCCACTACGACATGTCCCGGTTTGGGATGGAGGTCTTCCGGGCATCTCCGCGCCAGGCCGACATCATGATCGTGGCTGGACGGGTGAGCCAAAAGATGGCGCCTGTTTTACGGCAGGTCTACGACCAGATGATGGAACCTAAATGGGTGATCTCCATGGGTGTGTGCGCCTCGAGCGGCGGCATGTTTAACAACTATGCGATCGTCCAAGGAGTGGATCAGATCGTTCCCGTCGATGTGTATGCGCCGGGTTGCCCCCCTTCCCCAGAGACGTTGATCCATGCGATTGAGACCTTGCACCAAAAGATCGAGGACGGCGAACTCATGAAGCGCCGCTCGGCCACCGGGGCCGGCGCAAACATTCATGTCACTGAAATCCCTGCTGGTCCCACCCCGGTCCTGCTCGGGAGTCGCTGAGATGTCTGATCCCGTAAATGAACCTGACACCACTATGCCCGCAGGCGAATCGCCGCCGAGCATGCTCGGTTGTCCGCTGACTGATTCCCACGGGCAAGTGGTGATTCATCCCCGGCGCGACCAATGGCTGAGCGTGGTGGATGCTCTGATCGCAGATGGTTATCGGATGTGTGCGGACCTGACAGCCGTCGATTATCTGAACCATATGTCACGCCCCCTTCCCGACGGGATCACCCCAGAACGTTTTGAAGTGGTGGCCAATCTTCTGGACATCACTCACCGACGGCGGATTCGGCTTCGGGTTCAGATCGCTGAGCATGACGCTGCGTTACCCTCCTTGTTTGATCGTTATCCAGGCACCGAAGCCATGGAGCGCGAGGTGTTTGACATGTTCGGGATTTCATTTGATGATCATCCCGACTTGACCCGGATCTTGATGCCAGAAGATTGGGTAGGTCATCCTCTGCGCAAGGATTACGCGGTGGGTGCGATTCCCGTGCAGTTCAAAGGGGCACATCAATGACCACCACCCACGAAACCCCCGACACCGACGAGATCTCCGAGATTGATCCGGTGATTGTGTCCGAGCGTGAGACGGTGTCCGCACTCGCTCGACCAGGTCACGTGAACACTGATGAAGGCGCCCAAGAAATGCAGGCGCGTAGCGGCAGCTCGGCTGCTGAGGTTCTGCGTGAAGTGGGTGCAGTGTTGCGGATGAGTGAGACCGAAGCGGCTCAACTCATGACTACTGGTGACCTCAATCGCATCTCCGATGTGGGCGAGGACGAAACCATGATCATCAACATGGGTCCCCAGCACCCGAGCACCCACGGGGTGCTGCGGTTAATGCTGGAACTCAAGGGTGAGACGGTGTTGCGCTGCAAGCCGATCATTGGCTACCTGCACACCGGGATGGAGAAGACCGGTGAACAACTGACCTACATGCAAGGTGGCACCAATGTCACCCGGATGGATTACGCGAGCCCGTTAAACAACGAGCTGGTGTTTTCCATGGCCACAGAAAAGTTGCTCGGCATCGACGGCGATATCCCCGAACGGGCCCAGTGGATGCGGATGCTGCTGTCAGAGCTGAACCGGATGTCGAGCCATCTGTTGTTCATGGCCACCAACGGCATGGACCTCGGCGCCGTGTCGATGATGATCTACGGCTGGCGTGAACGTGAAGAAGTACTCCGCTTCTTCCAAAAGGTCACCGGCTTGCGAATGAACCACAACTTCGTGCGTCCCGGTGGGCTCGCAGCCGATCTGCCGCCGGGTTGGCGCGATGACGTGTTACGCATCCTCGACATGCTTCCGGGTCGCCTCGAGGAATACGACATCTTGATGACCGGCCAGCCGATCTTTCGCGAACGTCTCCAAGGTGTGGGTGTGATCACCCCCGATGAGGCTCTCGCCCTCGGTGCCACAGGCCCAATCCTGCGGTCCACTGGCGTGGAGTGGGACCTCCGTCGCGATATGCCGTATCTGCACTACGAGGACGTGGAGTTCGATGTGGTGGTGGGTTCGTTTGGTGATGCCTACGACCGCTATGCGATCCGTCTTGCGGAAATCCGTGAGTCCATGCTCATCGTGCGCCAGATCCTCGACAAGATGCCTGCTGGTGACTACCGGATCCAGGACAAGAAGGTGACCCCGCCGCCGCGAGCGCGGATCGACGAGTCCATGGAAGCTTTGATCCACCATTTCAAGATTTTCACCGAAGGATTTAAGGTGCCTGAGGGGGAGGTCTACGTGGCTATCGAAAGCCCGCGCGGGGAAATCGGCTGCTACATCGCAAGCGATGGCTCCTCCACCCCGTATCGGATGCATGTCCGCGCCCCATCCTTCGTCAATATTCAATGTCTGGCTCACATGATGCGCGGCGGTCTCGTCGCCGACGCTGTGGCCGTGATCTCGAGTGTCGATCCGGTGCTCGGCGAAGTGGACAGGTGAACCCATGAGTCGTCTGAACGATGCCAACTTGGCCGTGGCCAAGGAGACCATCGCCCGTTACCCACGGGTGAAGTCCGCACTGATCCCGGTTCTGCATCTCGCCCAGGAACAAGACGGATACGTCTCCACCGAAGCGATGGCGCATATCGCTGAACTCATGGGTCTCACCCCGGCTGAGGTCTACGGCACGGCCTCGTTCTATGAGATGTTCAAGTTTGAACCGGTGGGTCGCTACTGCATCAACGTGTGCACGAACATCTCCTGCCAGCTCGTGGGTGGTTGGGAGTTGCTCGAACACGCCGAGGAAGCGCTCGGAATTAAGGCCGGATCCACGACACCGGATCAGATGTTCACCCTCGAAGATGTGGAATGCATCGCTGCGTGCACCGAGGCGCCGGCCCTGCAGGTGAACTACCGCTATCGCAATAAGGTGACGCCAGCGCAGTTCGATGCGATGATCACCGCCTTGCGCGCCGGGGAACTCGTTGATGAGTTCCCGCCGCACGGCACTTTGTCCCGGATCCGTCAGGGTCTGCCGGAGAATTGGGCGGACACCGGCCGCACAGCTCAAGCAGAGGTGGATGCACGATGACCGATACCCCCGCCTATCACGTGCCCGGGATGGTCCCAACTGGGCCGAAACTGATCACCGGACGGTTCGATCAGGTGGATGGCTTCACCTATGAGGGTTACGTGAACACGGGTGGCTACACCGCGTTGCGCCGAGCCCTCACGGAGATGACGCCTGCTCAGGTCCACGATGAGGTGCGCACCTCAGAGATGCAGGGTCGTGGCGGCGCTGGATTTCCTGCTGGCACTAAATGGGGTTTCCTCCCCGCCGGTGTTTTCCCGCGGTATCTCGTGATCAATGGTGACGAAAGCGAGCCCGGTACCTACAAAGACCGCTTGCTCATGGAGCGCGATCCGCACCAACTGATCGAGGGTGTGCTGATCGCCGCCTATGCGATCGGCGCCGCACAGGCGTTCTTATATGTGCGCGGTGAGATGGCGTTGGCCCAGGAACGCCTAGTGCTCGCATTGAAGGACGCTTACGCGAACAATCTGGTGGGTCGCAACATTTTGGGCACCGACTTCTCCGTGGACATCACCTTGACCTGGGGTGCGGGTGCTTACATCGTGGGTGAGGAGACGGCGCTGATCGAAAGTCTCGAAGGCGAGCGCGGTATGCCGCGTCTCAAGCCTCCGTATTTCCCGGCGGCAAAGGGCCTGTACATGCAGCCCACCATCGTGAACAACGTGGAGACATTGGCGAATGTGCCATGGATCATTAATCACGGTGGCCAAGAGTTCCACGACATCGGTGCGCCCACTTCCACGGGGATGCGAATCTTCGCAGTGTCAGGTCATGTGAACAGCCCCGGTGTGTTTGAGGTCCCCAATGGCGTGACCACCTTCCGGATGTTATTTGAGGCTCCTGAATACTGCGGAGGGATTCGCAACGGGTCCTCGGTCAAGGCCTTCATCCCCGGTGGCGCAAGCGCAATGTGGTTCTTCCCCGAACATCTTGATATGGCCCTCGACAAGCCGACGGTGGATCAGGCCGGCTCAATGCTCGGCTCCGGTGCGATCGTGGTGATGGACGAAACCACCGACATGGTTGCGGCCTGCTGGCGGATCGTGCGGTTCTTTTCTCGTGAGAGTTGTGGCAAGTGCACGCCATGTCGTGAAGGGACTACGTGGCTAGAGCGGATCTTGAAGCGGATCCTCGATGGTCATGGTCGTCCCGAGGATCTCGACACCTTGTTAGAGGTATGTGAGTCCATCAGCCCAGGGATCGCATGGCCGCCGCGCCAGACCACGATCTGTCCGCTCGGCCCCTCAGCGGTGAGTCCGATCGCCTCGGCGGTCCGTAAATTCCGTCACGAGTTCGAGCATTATGTCCAGTTCGGGCGTCCAATCGAGGGCGTCCATCAGCATGCGATTCATGGATCGGTGGCCCATGTCTGAGGAGACGTCAACTGACTTAGGGGATCTGATCGAGGACTCCGAACCCGAGGCTGAAACCTCAGATGTAGCTCCAGAGCCGGAGCCCGATCCCGGAGTTGCGGTCACCATCAACGGACGGGTCCACTCGGCCCGGCCGGGCCAACTCGTGATCGATGCCTGCGCCGACGCAGGTGCCTTCGTGCCCCATTTCTGTTATCACCCACGGATGAGTCCTGTCGGGATGTGCCGCCAGTGTTTGGTGGAGGTGGACGGTCCCCGCGGCCCGATGATGGTGGTTTCGTGTATGACCCCAGTGGCCGAAGGCCAAGTGGTCAACACCGCTACCCCCAGTGTTAAACGCGCTCAAGAGGGCGTGCTCGAACTGTTGCTTGCTAACCATCCTTTGGACTGCCCGGTCTGCGATAAAGGTGGGGAATGCCCACTTCAGGATCAGGCCTTTAGCCACGGGCCAGGTGAGAGCCGGTATCTCGAGGAGAAGCGCCACTACGAGAAGCCGATCCCGATCAGCGACCTCGTGTATTTGGATCGTGAGCGCTGCATCCTGTGCGATCGCTGTACCCGTTTCGCCGATGAGGTGGCCGGAGACAAATTGATCCATTTCATCAGCCGGGGTAACGACACCCAGGTGATGACCTTCCCCGACGAACCCTTCGCCTCATATTTCTCAGGTAATACCGTGCAGATTTGCCCGGTCGGTGCCCTCACCGCCAAGCCCTATCGCTTTAAGGCACGGCCATGGGATCTTGAGCAAGTAGAGAGCACCTGCACGACGTGTTCGGTGGGATGTCGCACCGTCATCCAATCCAGCCGCGATGAGTTGTTGCGTTATCAGGGCGTGGATTCCGAACCGGTGAACTGGGGTTGGTTGTGCGATCGGGGTCGGTTCGGTTTTGAATCAGCGAACTCTGATCAGCGATTGGCCGTTCCTCTGATCCAGACAGATGCAGGACTTGAAGCCACCTCGTGGAGCGCAGCGATGTCTACTGCCACCGAGCTGTTCACTGAGGCGCTTAATCGCTCCGGCCCATCGGGGATCGCCATTCTTGGCGGTGCCCGCGGGACCAACGAAGACGCGTTCGCTTGGGCGCGTTTAGCCGATCGTCTCGGGGTCACCCGTCGTGATCCGCAGCTCGCCGACGGTCTCGCCGCCCAGATCTTGAACCGGCCGCGGGCGACGATCGCCGAAGCCGCACATGCAAAAACGGTGATTTTGCTTGGCCCTGACCTGAAAGAGGAGCTCCCTGTGCTGTTCCTGCGGATCAGGGACGCAGCCGAGAAACGGCGCTCAAGGATCCTTGAGTTCTCGCCGATGGAAACGGGAATGACCCGTTACGCCTGGCGCAGTGAGCGATACGAGCCGGGCTTCGCTGCTACCGCGGTGCGTTCGAGTCTCGCCGATCCCGAGATCGCATCCCAGATCGCCGCTGGTGATGTGGTGGTCGTGGTCGGTCGCCAGAACCTCGCTGAATCCGATGCGGTCACCCTTGCGGCCTTGGATGCGATCATCGCCGCAGCGCCCGCCGCCAAGGTCCTTCCGGTGTTGCGCCGCGGCAACGTGATGGGTGCACTGCAGATGGGGCTCGCACCACGCAGCGCTGAATCAGAGGCCTCGCAGATCCTGCATGCCGCAGCGGATGGACACATTGACCTGCTCGTGTTGCTCGGCGCCGATCCGCTGGCGGATTGCCCGGATGCCGAACTGGCTCGTAGGGCTCTCGCGGGAGCCCGTCGCGTGATATCGGTGGACACGTTCTTGACCTCTTCTACTGCGCACGCTGACTTGGTGTTGCCGGCCGCGGCTTACGGGGAGAAGGCCGGTACCACAACTAATCTTGAGGGCCGTATCACGCCAGTGACCGCCAAGGTCACGGTGCATGGGACGGCCCGTCCGGACTGGATGGTGGCGGTGGATCTCGCTGCGCGCCTCGACCAGGACCTCGGGTTTAACGATCTCGCCGGTATCACCGCCGAAATCGCGGCGACTGTTGAAGGCTGCGAGGAGCTTGAAGCTCTTTCCGCTGGTCGTGCCACAGGGACCGGACGTGATGGAATCCTCGTCTCGGTGGTGGTACCCGAGATTTCCCGTGCATCCACAGAGGTCACCGAGCGAATCAGCTATGACTATCGCTTGGTGGTGAGCCGGAAGTTATACGACAACGCGACCAACACCCAGATGGCGCCGTCTCTTGCGCCTCTGGCTCCCGGACCCTGCATCACGGTCAACCCTATGGACCTGACACGGATCGGAGCCGAAGAGGGAACCCAGGTCAAGGTGATCGGCGCTCGTTCCGCCACCGTGTTGACGTTGGCGGCCTCCACCGCAGTCCCGCGGGGCTTGGCGTGGGTGCCGTTCAATCAGCCCGGCGGCGCGATCTCTGAGGTGATCGACCTCGATACCACGGTCACCGATGTTCGAATCGAGCGTTTGTGATGGCTGTGTCAGAACTGGCGGGTCTGTTTCAGGGCGATCTGCCGATGGGCTCTCCGATGGTCACAGGGGATCCGTTGTTAGACGGTCCGTTGTTGTGGGCGCCGCTGATCGTG
Source organism: Ilumatobacteraceae bacterium (assembly GCA_018401375.1). Lineage (GTDB taxonomy): Bacteria > Actinomycetota > Acidimicrobiia > Acidimicrobiales > Ilumatobacteraceae > M30B72. Next base: position 41,223 of record JAGYKR010000011.1, read on the forward strand.
GTTGCGATCAAGGTCCTCGTGATCTTCGTCCTTGGCCTGGTGGGCACCATGTTCATGGTGTGGTTCGAGCGCAAGGTCGTGGCGGGAATGCAGAACCGCGTCGGGCCTAATAAAGCCGGACCCTTTGGCATCCTGCAGACGCTCGCAGACGGCATCAAGTTGTTCTTCAAAGAAGATCTGCTACCTGACCGTGCGGACCGGTTCGTGTTCCGTTTGGCGCCGTTCCTCGCCTTCGTGCCGGCCTTTTTGGTGTGGAGTGTGATCCCACTCGGTGGCGATTATTCCGGCGGTCGGGACGGGATCGTTACCATCCTCGGTCAGCAGACCCGGGTGCAGCTGGCGGACCCGCCGATCGGCATCTTGCTCGTGCTGGCGATGTCGTCGATCGCGGTCTACGGGATCATGCTGGCCGGCTGGTCAAGCGGCTCGAAGTACCCGCTCCTCGGCTCGGTGCGGGCCTCGGCGCAGATGATTTCGTATGAGGCTGCGCTCGGGCTCAGCCTTGCGGCAGTGCTCGTCACCTCGGGCACCTTAAGCACCTCAGGCATTGTGGCCAGCCAGACCACCCTCGGGAGTTGGAACCTGGTGACCACCGGGTTCATCCCCTTCATCGTGTTTTTGATCGCCGCCACTGCGGAACTGAACCGGCCGCCCTTTGACCTCGTCGAAGCCGAACAGGAACTCGTCGGTGGCTTCAACACCGAGTACTCGAGCCTGCGGTTCGCATTGTTCTTCCTCGCCGAGTTCATGAACACGATCACGATGAGTGCGATCGTGGTCACTTTGTTCCTCGGTGGTCCACGGCCTCCGGCCATCGGCAACACTGCGTTGACGATCCCTCTGATCCCCGGAGCGCTTGAAGGCACGATTTGGTTCGTCCTCAAACTGCTCGTGTTCCTTTACTTCTATGTCTGGCTCCGGGCCACCCTGCCACGGCTGCGTTACGACCAGTTGATGAACCTCGGCTGGAAAGTACTGATCCCGATCTCGCTCGGTTGGTTCTTGCTGCTGGCCGCGATCCGCGTCGGAGACTCCAACGGCTGGAACGTGATCGCCGTGGTCGTCATCGCCTTGGTGAGTCTCGGCCTTGGTTACCTATTGTTCACTGCGGCCCTTCGGGTCAGCAGTCGGCAGCGGGATCGTGAAGGAGCGATGTACTGATGGGTTATCTCGAAGGTTTCGCCGTCACTATCCGTCAGCACCGCCTCTTCGGCGGTAAGCGGATGACAACTGAGTACTCCGGTGGGCGCACCGCCAAAAAGAAGGGCCGTGGCTCTGATCCCGGTGCCGATCACGATCAAAAGGCGCCCAAGCCCGAGCGTATGCACGGACGCCACGTTCTGAACCGTTACGAGGACGGGATGGAGAAGTGCATCGGATGTGAGTTGTGTGCTGGTGTCTGCCCCGCCAAATGCATCTATGTCCGCGGAGCCGACAACGATCCGTTGGAGCCGACGAGTCCAGGCGAGCGTTTCGGCTACGTCTACGAGATCAACTACTTGCGCTGCATCCACTGCGACCTCTGCGTGGAGGCCTGCCCCACCGAGGCGATCACCGAGACCAAATTGTTTGAGTTCTCCTTCACAAACCGTCGCGATGCGATCTACACCAAAACCGAGTTGCTCGTAGGTGATGATGGCAAACCACAGCAGATGCCGTGGGAGGATTGGCGTGAAGGTGAGGATCTGTTGACCAGCGGTTGGATGCGGGCCACCGCTCCCGCCGGAGACGCACGGTTTGAAGGCGTGGAAGCCTGGAGCGGGGAGCTCGGCTACGGAGTGCGCGCCCCCGAGCCGCATCAGTCGGCGGAGAATGAAGGTCCCGACGCCAATGAGGCTGAGCCGGATCACAGTTCTGCGGGGGGACACCACTGATGGAGTTGCTCGTATTTGTTGCGGCGAGCGCAATGGTGCTCGGCGGAGCGCTCGGAGTGATTCTGATGCGCAATCCGGTGCACTCGGCACTCGGCTTGGTCCTCACCTTGTTCGGGGTGGCGGTCCATTTTGTGGCCCTCGAAGCCCATTTTCTTGCGGCCGTTCAGGTGATCGTGTACGCCGGCGCGATCGTGGTGCTGTTTTTGTTTGTGATCATGTTGCTCGGCGTGGACTCCGCAGAAGATCTGAAAGTGGACGGTCTCACCATCCAGCGCCCCCTCGCAGCGATCATTGGAATCGGGACGGTGGCGATCGTTTCGGTCGCTGTCTTGCGGACCCGTTCCACCATCGCTGCCGGCCCGGCCCTTGAGGCATCCGGGGATTCCAACATCCGGTTGCTGTCTCGGAATCTCTTCAGTGACCAGGTGCTGGCCTTTGAGATCACCTCGGTGCTACTGATCGTTGCGGTGGCCGGAACGGTGTTACTCACCCGTAAACAGTCCGGACCCACCGGCGCTCGGAAGGGATCGTGATGCTGGCAGCGATCGAACCCACCACCACGTGGTACCTGCTCCTTGGGGCGGTCTTGTTCGGCCTCGGGTCGGTGGGATTGCTCGTACGCCGTAACCCGTTGGTGATGTTTATGAGCATCGAGTTGATGCTGAATGCGGTGAATATAAGTTTTGTGGCGCTCGCGGTACGTTTCGGAGACATCTCCGGGCAAACGGCGGTGTTTTTTGTGATGGTTGTGGCTGCGGCCGAAGTCGTGGTGGGACTCGGAATCATCGTCTCCATCATGCGACGCCGACCTGGGGCCACTGCTGATGATCTTGCTGAGTTGAAGGGCTGAGTCCAGTGGCAGAACTCGTTTGGCTGATTCCTGCCTTCCCCCTGTTCGGGTTTCTCGTGCTGCTGGTGTTCGGCCGGCGGATGGGAGAGCCGGGAGCCGGATACTTCGCGGCGGGGATGGTGTTTGCCTCCTTCGCCGTCAGCGTGGGCGCTTTTTTTGATCTGGTGGGTCGCGATGAGGCGGAGCGCTCCGAAGTGGTCACGTTGTTCTCGTGGCTTCCCGTCGGATCCCTGCAGGTGGATATGGCCTTCCTCGCTGACCCGCTCAGCATCGGGATGTCATTGTTCGTCACCGGTATCGCCGGCCTGATCCACTTGTTCGCCGTCGGCTACATGCACGGGGACCCCAAGTTTTCCAAGTTCTTCTTGTACCTCAACTTGTTCGTGGCCTCAATGGCTGTTTTGGTGCTCGGAGAAAACCTGCTCGTCACCTTCCTTGGTTGGGAAGGCGTCGGGGTGTGCTCGTACTTCTTGATCTCGTTTTGGCACCGTCGTGACTCGGCGGCCACGGCCGGTAAGAAAGCTTTCGTCACTAATCGCGTCGGTGACTGGGGCGTGATGACCGCAATGTTCCTCGCCTTCGGAGCGGTGGGATCACTGAGTTATTCGGCGATTAACTCGGCCGCAGAGTCAGGTTCTTTGGCCCAGTCCACGGCCACCGGCATCGCCCTGCTGTTGTTCGTTGGAGCGGTGGGTAAGAGCGCACAGCTCCCTCTGTATTTTTGGCTCCCCGATGCGATGGAAGGGCCAACTCCCGTCTCGGCATTGATCCACGCCGCAACCATGGTGACAGCCGGAGTGTTCTTGATGGTGCGGGTCAACCCGGTGCTGGCGGTCTCTGCTGAATATGTGCCCACGATTATCGCTTGGGTCGGTGTGGCCACAGCACTGTTTGCAGCCACGATCGCAGTCGCCCAGAACGACATCAAAAAGGTCCTCGCCTACTCCACTGTTTCTCAGTTGGGCTTCATGTTTTTGGCTATTGGCAGCGGGGCCTACGTGGCGGCGATCTTCCACATGATGACCCATGCCGCCTTTAAGGCGTTGTTGTTCCTCGGCTCGGGATCAGTGATCCACGGCATGCACGAGGAACAAGACATGCGCAAGATGGGTGCTCTGCGGATCGCGATGCCGATCACGGCGGGCACCTTCATCATCGGGTGGTTGGCGATCGCTGGCGTGCCGCCTTTTGCAGGCTTCTGGTCAAAAGACGAGATCTTGTTGTTCGCACTTGCGAGTTCGCCGGCGTTATATGTGGTTGGTCTGGTGACGGCACTGTTGACCGCCTACTACATGACCCGCCAAGTGATCATGGTGTTCCTCGGAACGGCGCGTTGGGAATCCCACGCCGAAGAACACGGAGCCCACGGTGAGTTCAAGCCGCACGAGTCTTCGCCGATCATGCTGCTGCCCTTGATCGTGCTCGCTGGTTTGTCAGCGGTGATGGGGATCATCCAACTGCCCTCGTTCTCGTGGATCCCGAAGGATCTGCAGTACCGCCTCGAGCACTGGCTACACCCGATCGTCGCCTTTGGCGAGGCGTCGATTTCCGATACCTCGGCCTACGCAAACAAGGGATGGTTCGCGCTGCTCGCAGTGGGAATCGCACTGGCTGGTATCGGGCTGGCACATCTGGTGTATTCCAAACGGAGCCTGCCGGTCATTGAACCGCAGATCATGGCCGATGGCTGGCGTTATGACGCGACCATCTCGGATTTCATGGGTGGTCCGGGCCGGCGCAGTTTCGAGGGCATGGTGGCCTTGGACGAAAAAGTCGTGGACGGTGCGGTCAACGGGTCAGCAACGCTCGTGCGGTCGCTATCTGGACAACTGCGTCGCGGACAGACCGGCTTTGTGCGTAACTACGCAGCCGTGATCGGAATCGGAGTCGTTGTGATGTTGCTGTGGTTCGTGGTCGGTCGGGGGGTGCTGTGATGTTTGGCGCCGTGGCAAGTGGTGAACTCGCGTTCCCGATCCTGTCGATGTTGATCCTCGTGCCGGTGGGCGGCGCAGTTCTCGTGGCCCTGTTGTCAGCTCGACGACCAGAATTCGTGAAACTGGCTGCTGTCTTGACCTCGGTGTTCACCGGTGCGCTGAGCATCTGGCTGACCATTGCGTTTGAGCGCAGCGCCGAAGGGTTCCAGTTTGTTTCCCGTCACACATGGATTGAGCAGTGGGGAATCTCGTGGTACCTCGGTGTGGATGGCATCTCGTTGTTCATGGTGCTGTTGACCGGGGTGCTATTCCCGATCGTGATCCTGGGCATCGACGCCCACCACAAGAACGCGCGCCAAGAGAAGCGCTATCTGGCGTGGATGCTGCTGTTGCAGGCCGGGGTGATGGGCAGCTTCTTGAGTCTCGATCTGTTCATGTTCTTCATTTTCTTCGAGATTGTGCTCGTCCCGATGTACTTCTTGATCGGTGGATGGGGATACGAGAACCGCGTCTACGCCGCGACCAAGTTCTTCTTGTTCACGATGCTCGGATCGGCATTCATGCTGGTGAGCATCATCGCTACGGCGGTCCTCGCGCGAGATAACGGGGTCGGGCAGATCACTTTCGATCTCGTGGTGCTCGCTGAGCAGTCCAACTTCGCTGCGAGTACCGGAAGATGGTTGTTCTTTGGGTTTGCCGTGGCATTTGCCGTCAAGGTGCCGATCTTCCCGGTCCACACCTGGCTGCCTGATGCTCACACGCAGGCGCCCACCGCCGGATCGGTGGTGCTGGCCGGAGTGATGTTGAAACTCGGTACGTACGGGTTTATTCGCTTTGGCTTGTACCTGTTCCCCGAGGCTGCTTGGTGGAGTCGGAGCCTGTTTTTGACCTTGGCGGTGATCGGTGTGATCTACGCCGCAATCGTGGCCACTATGCAGTCCGACTTGAAGCGTTTGGTGGCGTATTCCTCAATCGCCCACCTCGGCTTCATCGTGCTCGGTACCTTTGCGATCACTACACAGTCGTTGACTGGGAGTGTGTTGCAGATGGTCAGCCATGGTGTGTCCACCGGTGCACTGTTCTTGATGGTGGGAATGATTTACGAGCGCCGACATACACGGCAGATCTCCGAACTTGGAGGCATCGCATCGGTGGCTCCGATCTTTGCCGGGTTCTTCATGGTGATCATGTTGTCTTCAATCGCTGTCCCGGGTTTGAACGGTTTCGTCGGCGAGTTCTTGATCCTGATCGGATCTTTCCCAACAGCACGTTGGTGGACGGTGGTGGCGGCAACCGGGGTGATCCTCGCTGCGCTCTACTTGTTGTGGGCGTATCAGCGGGTGTTCCACGGTGAGGCCGATGAGGCCAACCGGAGTTTCCCGGAGATTCGGGCCCGTGAGGTAGCCGTGCTCGCCCCGTTCATCGTGGCGATCGTATTCACCGGTATCTACCCGAAGCCGATCCTGGAACGGATCGAGCCGGCGGTGGTCACGCTTGTACAGCATGTGGAATCGCGCTCCGGTTTTGTGGAGCCCGTTCCCGGAGCCGTTGCCGGTACATCTGATCAGGAGGGCAACTGATGCCGCCATTCGTCGGTCCGGAGGTTGCGTGGTTTGCGCTCTCCCCATTGCTCGTGCTCTCTGGTGGTGGCCTGTTATTGCTCGTCGTAGGTGCTTTGACCGGGCGCTGGCCCCGAGGTCTGTACGCCGCTGTGACCGCCACTGTGGCCGGGACGGCGGCGGTGCTCGCTGCCATCCAGTGGTCCCGGATTGCCGATGACGGCCCGTCCACTTTGGTCGCAGGGGCGCTGTCTTATGACGCTTTTGCCCAGTTCCTGACAATCACAATCTTGATCTCAGTGATCTTGGTGGTGCTGCTCACCGATGAAGATCTGCATGAGTCCGATGCCGACGGTCCCGAGGTGTATGGGTTGTATTTGATGGCGGCCACCGGTGGCATCATCATGGCCGCTGCCAACGACCTGATCGTGTTGTTCCTTGGACTGGAAGCCCTCTCGCTCGCGCTGTACGTGCTCGCCGCTTCGGCTCGCCAGCGTTCTGATTCTCAGGAGAGCGGCCTGAAGTACTTTGTGCTCGGCGGATTCTCCTCGGCCTTTTTCTTGTACGGGATCGCACTCATCTACGGCGGCACCGGATCCACGAACATCGGTCGCATCGTCGCGTCTTTGCAATCCTCAGTGACCACCGGGGGTGACAACGCATTGGTGTTAGCCGGTATTGCCTTGTTGCTGGTGGGGCTCGGATTCAAGGTGGCAGCGGTGCCGTTCCACGTGTGGACACCTGACGTCTACCAAGGTGCGCCTACACCGGTCACGGCCTTTATGGCCTCGGTGGGTAAAGCAGCGGCCTTCGCAGCGATCGTGCGGGTATTGGTCGTGGCCCTACCGTTTTACAGGGAGGACTGGCGGCCGGCGATCTGGCTGTTGGCCGTTTTGTCCTTGGTGGTGGGTTCCGCCCTCGCCGTGGTCCAGACCAACGTCAAACGGATGCTTGCCTACTCCTCAATCAGCCATGCCGGTTTCTTGTTGGTGGCCATTGAAGCGGCAGGCCACCGCGCCGGTGAGGCCGATCCGGGCTCAGGTGTGGTGGCGCTCGTGATCTATCTGCTGGCGTATTCGGTATTGGTGATCGGCACATTTGCGGTGGTGACCGTGGTTGGTCGTAACGCCTCTGGAGATGTCACCCTCGATGCCTTCAAGGGTCTCAGCACACGGCGGCCTGCCCTGGCACTGGCCCTTACGGTCTTTTTGTTTGCTCAGGCCGGCGTACCTTTCACAAGCGGTTTCGTGGCCAAGTTTGGCGTGATCCAAGCGGCTGTAGAAGAACGCAGTTATGCGATCGCGATCATCGCCATGGTCGCTGCGGTGATCGCAGCGTTCCTCTACCTGCGGATCATGGTCAGCGTCTGGTTAAGCGGAGAATCCTCGGATGTCGACGGTGAGCCAGATCAGACTCTGCGGATCCCGATCGGTGCTGGCTTGGCCATTGCGGCGGCGGCAGCGTTCACGCTGGTGGTCGGAGTGATGCCGGGCTGGCTGATCTCCACCGCTGAGGCAGTCACCACCTACGCTCGCTGAGTCCGGTCCTAGGGCTGAGGGTTCATGGGCTCTACGCGCAGTTCATAACCGGCTCGGCCCGCTGCTGCGATTAAGGCCATCGCATGGACATGGCCGCGCACTTCAAATGTTGCGTGGACGCCGGTCTCTCGGACGTGGAGGTCAATGCCTTCGCGCTGGTGTTCCACCTCGATCAGGTTTGCACCGCCGTTCGCAAACACCGTGAGCAACTGGGCTAGTCCGCCGGGTCGGTCATCGATACGAGCAAAGATGGCGAGGCGTCGTCCCGCCTGATTTTCCCGGCGGCGAATCAAGCCGGGGACCACACCGAGGTCCACGTTGCCCCCAGAAAGCACCACACACAGCCGTGACTGTTTGGGAACACTGAAGCGCTCGCCGAGCAGGGCAGCCACGCCGACAGCACCCGCCCCTTCCACGTAGAGCTTGGCCTTTTCCATCAGCAGCACCATCGCATCGGCGATCATGTCCTCGTCCACGGTGACGATCTCATCCACCCATTGATGAATCAACGGCGCCGTCACCGCACCTGGGTATTTGACGGCGATGCCGTCGGCGAGAGTGAGGATTGGTCCGGGAGGTACCTGAGCGCCGAGATAGGGGGCGCAGGCCGCAGCCTGCACGCCGATGACTCGCGCTGTCGGGTGCAGCGACTTGATGGCGATCGCAGACCCTGCGGCCAGACCGCCTCCTCCTAAGGGAATGACCACCGTGTGGAGATCGGCGATGTCGGTGGCCACCTCGAGGCCGAGGGTGCCTTGGCCAATGACGATGTCGGGATCATCGAAAGGATGACAAAAGGTGGCTCCGGTGGCAGCGGCATAACGATTGGCTTCCTCCACGGCCTCGGCCAAGGTGTCGCCTGATTCCACCACCTCGGCACCAAAAGCCACACAGGCCTCCACTTTGGAGATTGACGCACCGGCAGGTACGTAGATCCGACAGGGCACCGAGTGATGCCGGGCAGCCAACGCCAGAGCCTGAGCATGATTGCCGGCGCTCCCGGTTGTGACCCCCTGGGCGGTGAGGACCCCTGATGCTGCCAATTGTCCGACTTTGTTCAGCGCCCCACGGATCTTGAAGGCCCCGGTCCGCTGCAGATTTTCGGCCTTGAAAAACACCGAAGCACCGGTGATCTCGCTGAGCACTGCCGAGGCGACGATCGGGGTGCGACGCACGAGATCGGGAAGGCGGGAGGCCGCACTCTGGATCGCTGCGAGATCGATCATCTCTCACATCATGTCATTGCATCGCCTTGTGGCGGGCCGACTGTGAGCTGAGCGGGCTGAGAGCCATATAGATCACCATGCCTACAGCAATCGCTGAACCAAGGACCATCGCCGTCCCGGTGCTGGTCGCCATGAACACTCCGGCCGCAGCCACCGGTCCGACGGTCTGTCCGAGACGGGCTGCACCCACCCACACCGCCACCACCGCACCGCGTTGTTCGGGAGGTGCTTCGTCCACGGCCCGGTTCTGGAGGATTGGGATCAAGGCCCCATCGCCGAGACCGTAGAGCGCGCAACCCACTACGACGAGCCCGGCCACCGGTGCCACCCCGAGGATGAAGAAAGAAATCACAAACAGGATCCCCGCACCGATCAGCGTGCGGTGGGCGTTAAAGCGGCCAACGATGCGCTGCAGATTGAAGGCCACCAGCGAGCCGGTAATCGCTGGGATCGACAAGAACAGACCTCGGACCCCTGAGGACATTCCGAACTGCCGCTCGAGGTGTAGGGGCAAGGTGGACAAAAATATCCCGAATACGAGCACGAATACCACGAATCCGCCGATCACCACGGCACGGATCGCTGGCTGGCGAAAAGCGATCCCAAGCCCGCTCAACTGTTGGGCTAAGGAGACTTGCACCGTGGGTCGGGCTTGATCGAGATGCTTCCAGACCAGAGCGGCCACGATCAGCGCAGCCGCTTGAGGGAGGAGTGAGATCCGCCAACTGAAGACCTCAGCAATCGTTCCGGAGAGGAGCGGGAACGTTGCGAGTCCGACAGTCAACATCGAGGCATTGCGCCCGATCAGACGGGTGCGATCAGGACCGTCCCAATGATCGCCGATCAGCACCACTGCGAGATTGATCAATCCGGCAGCACCGATTCCCTGAAGGAGGCGGGCGCCGAGGATCACAGTCAAGTTGGGGGCGAAGGCAACAGCCACCCCACCGATCCCGAACAGGGTCAAACAGGGGACCAGAACCTGTCGGCGACCAAGCCGGTCTGCGAGCAGGCCGATGATCGGGGCCACGATCACACCAGGGAGGGCCACGGCCGAAATAATTAATCCGGCGGAACTGTCACTGAGTTGCAGATCGCGCAAAATATCCGGAATCACCGGCGCAATCAGGGAGTTTCCCATGATTGCAGTGGCGGTGATGGCAAAGATGAGGGCCACCGGCGGGCGGGAATTAGTGGTGGCAGGGGGCACGGGGGCACGCTAACCGGGCCGCTGATGTTCTTCGGGTTTGGGACGAGAATCGACGGCGCTGGTAGGGTCACGCAACGATGTCGCTGTTTCTTCGCGATTACCTCACAGTGGTCTGGTTCGGACTCGCTGCGGTCCTGCTGGCCGGGCTCTTGCTCGGTCTTGCAGCCGCGGTGCGACCCTCCCATCCCAACCGAGAAAAACAAATGGCCTACGAGTCAGGTGTGGACCCGGTCGGCATGGGTTGGTCACAGAGCCAGATTCGCTATTACGTATTTGCCCTGTTGTTCGTGATCTTTGACGTGGAAGCTGTGTTCATCTTCCCGTGGGCCGCCAACATCGAACGCTACGGAGTGTTCGGTCTGGTGGTCATGGTCGCTTTCATCGTGCTGTTGCTAGACGGTCTCGTCTACGCCTGGAAACGAGGACTGCTGCGATGGGTTTAGTGGAACGGGGGCGGATGCCCGCCCCGCTCACCAAGTTGTTCAACATGGGTCGCTCTTACTCGATGTGGGTCTACCAGTGGGGTCTCGCCTGCTGTGCAATCGAAATGGGAGCAGCTTTTGGTTCTCCCCGCTATGACGTGATGCGCCTCGGTGTGATCCCTTTGCCAGCGAGCCCCCGTCAAGCGGACCTCGTGGTGATCTCCGGCACGGTGACCGACAAGATGGCGCCGTCCATTAAGCGCCTTTACGAGCAAATGCCCGAGCCCAAGTACGTGATTTCCATGGGGTCCTGCGCTAACTGTGGCGGGCCGTACTGGGATAGCTATTCGGTCACCAAGGGTGTTGACCAGATCATTCCGGTGGACGTGTACATCCCTGGATGCCCGCCTCGCCCTGAGGCCCTCCTCGAAGGCGTGGTGCTTTTGCAGCAGCGCATTAAAAATGAGGACATGGGGGCCAAATGGCGCAATGAGGAGTTCACCTCGCTGCAGGCCTCATCGCCAGCAGGGGTTGCAGCCCGCGAACTCGCCGCTGCGGCGCGCCGAGTGAACGAACTGAATGAGCCGATCGTGGTCGGTGGTGGTCCCATTGAGTGAGACCACCGACACCGCCCCTCCCGTAGCCCTTCCCGGGGATGGCTTGAGAGAGCAGGTCATTGACCTTTTGCGCTCCGAGCTCGGCGAAGGCCTCGTGGACACTCATTTGATCCCACAGACTGATCTGTGGGTCCGGGTGGATCGATCGGTCTGGCGTCGGACCGCTGAGGTTTTGCGCTCGGCAGGATTTGATCACTTCTGTTTCATCTCCGCCATCGATTGGTTGCCTTCCCCGTTCGGTCGCGGGGAGGACGATCCGTCGGATCCGCCGCCGGAGCGTTCCACTGAGATCGTGCAGGGTTACGCCGGTGGGGAGACCCGCTTTCAGATGTTGGCGCGCCTCACAGACACGAATCGTCATCTCGGGGTGAACATTAAATGTGATGTTCCGACAGAAGATGTGGTCGTGGATTCTTGGGTGCAGGTGTTCGCCGGTGCTAACTGGCATGAGCGCGAAACCCACGAGATGTTCGGGATTGGCTTCGCCGGCCACCCGGATTTGCGCAACATGTATCTGCCCGGAGACTTTGAGGGTTATCCGCTGCGCAAGGATTTCCCCCTTCTGGCCCGCATGGTCAAGCCGTGGCCCGGCATCGTTGATGTTGAGCCAATGCCGGTGGCCGATGCAGATGAAACCTCGTCCGATGAGACCCCAGCGGTAACCCCAGACGGAGATCAGTCATGACGGTGCTCTCAGATCGCCAACAGTTGAGCTACATCGCGGCCCAGGCCGCCGATGCCCGACTCAATGTGGAGCTCGAAACCGAGGGGATGACCCTCAACATCGGCCCGCAACACCCGGCCACCCACGGCACCTTGAGGATCATCGCCCGCCTCGACGGCGAGCAGGTTGTCTGGGCCGAGCCGGGCTGTGGCTACATGCACCGCGGCTACGAAAAGTTGACCGAGGTCCGCACCTTCCCGCAGGTCACATCGCTGATTAACCGGATCGATTGGTTGGGAAGCTTCGCTAACGAGGTGCCTTTCATCTTGGCTGCTGAGCAGTTGATGGAGATTGAGGCCCCGCCTCGGGCTCAGTGGATCCGTACGATCCTGTTTGAGTTATCTCGGATTGCCAACGTGTCGCTGTTCCTCGGTGACCTCGGTGTGCAGATGGGCGCAATCACCCCAGTGTTTCTCGCCTTCCGTGACCGGGAGTACGTGCTGAACCTGATCGAGGGCGCCACCGGCGGTCGTTTTCACCCCAACTTTGACCGGATCGGCGGTCTCAAAGAGGACCTGCCGGCCGGATGGGTGGCAGAGACACGTCAGGTGATGCGCAAGATGCGCCAGTTCTGCGACGAGATCGAAGACCTCTTGTTTGGCAATGAGATCTTCCAGAGCCGCATGCGCGGCATCGGCGTGATCCCTGCAGATGTGGCCCGTCAATACGGCTTGACGGGAGCCAACCTGCGCGCCAGTGGTGTGGATTGGGACCTGCGGCGCGATCAGTCGCTGCCGATGGCCTGGGACAAAGTGGACTTCAAGGTGTGGACCCACCCAGACGGTGACTCCTTCGCCCGATGCTGGGTGCGTCTCCAAGAGACCCGAGAGGCCACCAAGATCGTCGAGCAACTCCTCGACACCATGCCGGCCGGCCCGGTGATGGCCAAAGTCCCGCGGATCATCAAGGTCCCCGAGGGCGAGGCCTGGGTCTCTACGGAGAATCCGCTTGGCGAGATGGGCTATTACGTAGTCTCCAAAGGTGATCTCGGCCCGTTCCGGGTCAAGATCCGCTCGGCCAGTTTCAACAACATCTCGGTGGTGCCGTGGGTCTTAAAGGGCGTGTACGTGCCTGACATCATCACGATCCTCGCCTCGCTCTACTTCATCCTTGGAGATATCGATCGCTGATGTACAGCCTGGCTATTGAGATCCCCTACTGGGGGCAATCACTGCTGCGGGTTTTGGGGGGACTGGTCGCAGTCCTTCTGCCTGCAGGCACCATCGTCTACGTCTTCTTGTTCAAGATGATGTCGTTCATGCAAAGCCGCCTCGGCCCGATGGAGGCCGGTCCCTACGGTTCGCTGCAGTTGATCGCTGAAGTGGGCAAGTGGCTGCAGAAAGAAGACATCGCCCCTGAGAAGGCCGATGTGCGCATCTTTAAGATGGCACCGATCATCGTGTTGTTGTCCACCTTCTTATTGGTGGTTGTCGTGCCGTTTGGGCCCGATGCGTACTTCACGGACTTTTCTGTCGGCATCTTTTACGCACTGGCTGTGGGCTCGGTCTCGGTCATCGGCATTTTGGTGGCTGGGTGGGCGAGTGCGAATAAGTACTCCCTGCTCGGTGGTCTACGCGCTGCGGGCCAACTCATTGCGTATGAGTTGCCGATGGTGCTCGCCGTAGTCGGCGTGGTCATCCAGGCCGGCTCAATGAACCTCCAAGACATCGTGGTGGCCCAGAACACCGGTCAGATCTTCGGGTGGGGCGGTTTAGGGAACCCCTACGTGATCACTCAGTTCGTCGGGTTCGTGATCTTCATGATCGCAGTCCAGGCCGAGCTAACTCAGGCCCCCTTCGATATGCCAATCGCTGAATCCGAACTCGTCTCGGGGTACATGACCGAGTATTCGGGTTTCCGTTTCTTGATGTTCTTCATCGGAGAGTTCGCCACCGCTGGCGTGTTCGCCTTCATCGCATCGGTCCTCTTCCTCGGTGGCTGGGGCGTGCCCTTTGGCTGGTTCGGATGGGAGTCGCTGGATCAGGTCAGCAACTGGATGAACATCGGCGGACCGCTGATCATGTTCACCAAGATGATGGTGCTGACCTTCATCATCATGTGGGTGCGTTTCAGTTACCCACGTTTCCGTGAGGACCAACTGCAGCGCTTCGCGTGGAAGGTGCTGATTCCGGTATCCCTCGCAAACATCGTTGTGACTGCAATCTTGAAGGTGGCTTTCTGATGCCCAAGGTTCCTGGATTGATCAAAGGCTTAGGTGTCACCCTTGGCACCTTGGCCCGGACCGCCAAAGATGGCGCCAATACCGTGCAATATCCGCATGAGAAAGAAGCCCCGCCGTTGCGCGCTCGGGGCGTGATTGCTCTGCGCGAAGATAACTGCACCGCCTGCATGCTGTGCGCTAGGTCATGCCCGGACTGGTGCATTTACATCGAAGGTCACAAGCAACTCGCCCCGCCTCGGCGGGCTGGGGGCAAGCCCCGTCAGGTCAACCACCTCGATCGTTTCGACATCGACTATGCGTTGTGCATGTACTGCGGCATTTGTGTAGAGGTGTGCCCCTTTGACGCGCTGTTTTGGAGCCCGGAGTATGAGTACGCCGAGCCCCGCATCGCAGATTTACTCCATGACAAAGAGCGCCTTGGTGAGTGGATGGAGACCGTGCCCGAACCCCTCGAACTCGAGGCCGGCGCAGAGAAGAAGAAGAAATGACGACGTCCATCACCGGTGCGATGCTGCTGGCTGCAGACGGCATCAATATTGCGATGAATGTCGGGTTCGGCATCATCGCCGCAATCATGGTGTTTGCCGCCCTCAGTGTTGTCACCACTCGCAATGTGGTCCACGGTGCTTTGTGGCTAGTGGTGGTGCTCGGCGGCGTGGCCGCCCAATATCTGCTGGCTGGAGCCGAATTCGTGGCGATCTCTCAGGTGCTCGTCTACATCGGTGCTGTGATGGTGCTGTTCTTGTTCGGCATCATGTTGACACGGGCCAAGATTGGCGCTGACACCGACCTCAACAACTCCTCGTGGGGTCTCGGGATACCGGTGGCGCTGCTGATGCTCGGTGTGTTGGTGTGGGCGGTGATCGATGCCTTCGGCGACACGGTGATCACCGATCGGGGTCCGACGCCCACCGTGGAGATCTCCGACGCTTTCCTCGGACCGTACCTGCTGCCGTTCTTGGCTATCTCGTTCGTTTTGTTGGCTGCGGCAGTGGGTGCGATCGTTATCGCACGGAAGGACTGACTCACTCATGTTGGCAGTCAATTTTCTGATCCTTGCTGCGGTGCTGTTCTCGATCGGTGTGTTCGGCGTGATCGCTCGTCGTAACGCAGTGATGGTGTTGATGTCGGTGGAACTGGTCTTGAACTCGGTGATGTTAAATCTGGTGGCGTTCTCCCAGATCACTGACTCCATCGATGGGCAGTTGTTCGCTTTGTTCGTGATCGCGATCGCGGCCGCTGAGGTGGGCGTCGGTCTGGCGATGGTGCTGATGGTGTACCGCAACCGCCGGTCGATCGCACTGGATGAGTTGTCGGAAATGAAGGGCTGATTATGGGCGTCAACACCATCCCCTCAGGCTGGTTCCTCGAGAACGCCTGGCTGATTGCGCTGATCCCCGCCATCGGTTTCGCTGCGATTATCGCCTTCGGCAAGAAGTTGCCGATGAAAGGCAGCGAGATCGGACTGGCCTCAATCACCGCCTCGCTCGTGATCTCGGTGGGTGCCGCAGTGCAGTGGATCCAACGCACCAACTTCGTGGACGAGACCACCGAAGGTTATGTGGAGCCGGTCATCAAGACCTGGACCTGGTGGCAAAGTGGGGGCGTGGAGTTTGGCCTCGGCCAACACATTGACGGCCTTGCCGTTTTGTTGTTGCTGCTGGTGGCTTTCATCTCGCTCTTGGTGCAGATCTTCTCCCTTGAGTATCTGCGCGGAGATCGTCGCTACACCCACTTCTTCGCTGCGTTGACGCTGTTCTCCTCGGGCATGTTGGTGATGGTGCTGGCCGAAAACATGGTGCAGATCATCTTGGGCTGGGAGCTCATGGGTCTGTGCTCATTCCTTTTGATCGGTCACTGGTGGGAGGACGGAGCCAACAGCCGAGCCGCCCTCAAAGCCTTCTTCACCGTGCGGGTGGGTGACGTCGGTCTGCTCGTCGGTACGGCGATCGTCTTTTTTGGTGCCCATCAGTGGGCAGTGGACAATCTCGATTCCCACGGGTTCAGTGTTCAGGCCATCTCGGCGTGGGCTCTGTCAGGGGACGCCTCTTCTTCAGCGCTGCTGTGGGGTTCGGTGGCCTTGTTCATCGCCGCGATCGGCAAGTCCGGTCAGTTCCCACTTCATACGTGGCTCCCCGATGCGATGGCCGGACCCACGCCGGTGTCCTCGCTGTTGCACTCCTCCACGATGGTGGTGGCCGGTGTGTTCTTGGTGGCTCGCCTTTACCCGCTGTTTTGGGAAGGCTTGTCCATCGGACCGGGTGCGATCAATCTGATTGCGATCATCGGCGTGATCACGCTGATCGTCGCCGCGCTCTTGGCCTTCGTGCAGAACGACATCAAAAAGGTGCTCGCGTACTCCACGGTCTCACAGCTCGGTTACATGATGCTCGGTCTCGGCACCGGCGCCTGGTTGCCGGCCGTCTTCCACATCTTCACCCACGCCTTCTTTAAGTGCGCCCTGTTCTTGTGTGCGGGCTCGGTCAGTCATTCCGGCTCACACCACAGCTTTGACATGAAGAAGGACATGGGCGGTTTGGCTCGCAAGATGCCGATCACGGCCGGTACGTGGATCATTTCCACCTTGGCCTTGGCGGGAATCTTCCCGCTGTCAGGTTTCTTCTCCAAAGACGAGATCATCGCCAACGTTGGGTACAACGGCTACAACCTGTTCATGTGGTTGGCGTTCCTTGGAGCGTTCATGACGGCGGCCTACATGGCGCGAGCTACCTACTTGACCTTCTTCGGGACGCCGCGTGGGGCAGCCGCTGGCGAACATCATGACGAGCATCACGGCGATGATGCACACGGAGATGACGCACACGGTGATGACGCACACGGTGATGATGCACACGCCGATGCTCACGCAGAGCATCACGGTTCGCACGGCCCTCACGAATCCGGCCCGCTGATCTTGGTCCCGATTGTGGTGCTGACCTTCTTGGCGTCGATCGCAGGTTTCACCAACGCAGTGCCCTTTGGTGAAAACTTTGAAATCTTGAAGCGTTATGTGGAACCCCGCGCTGAGGTGGTTGCGATCGAGGACACTCGTTTGACAATCGCCGGTGGGCCCGGTCAATCCGTGGGATCTCTCGCACCCCAGGCAAAATATGACGATGCCTGCGGCTTTGCAGCTCCTCCGGAGGGAACGGTGTGCTTGTTCCCGGCCGTCTCCCACGCCCCATTTAAATGGAGCAAAGGTTTCTTGGCCCTCGGCATTGTGGGAGCGGGACTGGTGTCATCGTGGTTGTTCTCAGTGGCTTTGTACACCCGCCGCGACCGCCGACTCGTGGGTCTCACAGAGCGATTCGCACCGGCGCGCTGGGGATACCAGTTCCTGTGGAACAAGTACTACCTCGATCACCTTTATGAAAAGGTGATCGTCCGGGCCGTGGCCTACCCGATTGCAGCGTCTGCCTACTGGTTTAACCAGAAGGTGCTGGATCGGATTGTGGACACCGCCGGGACCAGCACCCGCCAAGCGGGAGAGTTCGTATACCGCAACATCGATCAGACCTTGGTGGATGGAGCGGTCAATGCATCGGGGTTCGTGGCCTCAGAAACCGGTCACGCACTCCAGCCTGTCCAATCGGGCAAGGTGAACCAGTACGGCGCGCTGCTTTTCGGTGCCGCTGCCGTGGCCGCAATCGTCCTTGTCATCATCAACGTGTAACGAATCGCGCAGGGGAAACTTTATGGAAATCATGACGAACGACAACTGGCTGTTGACGGTCGGTACGTTCCTGCCTTTGGTAGGCGTGCTGGTGATGCTGTTCATCCCAAAGGCGGAGGAGCAGCTTCTAAAGACCGTCGCAGTGATCACTGCGGGTGCCACCTTGGCTGTGGGCATCTTGACCCTGTTCCGGTTTGATTACGGACAAGCCGAGAAGCTTCAGTTCTTTGTGGACGTCACATGGATTGAGGTGATCCGCTCCAACTACACGATCGGCCTCGATGGAATCAGCCTGCCGCTGTACTTCTTGTCGATGGTGGTCACCTTCCTCGTGATCATCTACACCTGGGACAACATGCCCGATGCGGGGAACCCGAAGAGTTTCTTGATCCTGATGCTGGTGCTGCAGGTTGGCATGGCCGGCACCTTCGTCGCTCAGGACCTGATCTTGTTCTTCGTGTTCTTTGAAGTGGTGCTGTTGCCGATGTACTTCATGATCGGCGTGTGGGGCGGCGAGCATCGCCAGTACGCCTCGCTTAAGTTCTTCTTGTACACGATGTTTGGATCGGCCTTCATGCTGGTGGCCTTCCTTGCGTTGTTCTTCCAGACCGGGGCAGAGAGCTTCAGCTTCATGCATCTGGTTTCGGCCGGTGGCCTGATCTCCAATGAGGTTCAGGTCTGGATCTTTGCGGGCATGTTCTTGGGCTTCGCCGTCAAGGTGCCGATGTTCCCGTTCCACACCTGGCTCCCCGACGCCCATACTCAGGCCCCGACCCAGGGGTCAGTGATCTTGGCGGCGATCCTGCTGAAGCTGGGCACCTACGGATTCGTCCGGATTGCGATTCCCATGCTGCCCGAAGGTGCAAGGGCCTGGGCTCCAGTGATCGCGATCCTGGCGGTGATCGGCATTATCTACGGTGCACTTGGCTGTTTGGCCCAGACCGATATGAAGCGTCTCATCGCATTCAGTTCGGTGGCTCACATGGGCTTTGTGATGCTCGGTATCTCCACCTTGACCACACTCGGTATCAATGCTGCGTTGTTTGGCATGGTGGCCCACGGTCTGATCACCGGCATGTTGTTCTTTGTGGCCGGATCGGTCAAGCACCGCTATCACACCTTGGAGATCAGTCGTCTCTCGGGCATGTTGAAGCAGATGCCTCGGATGGGTTGGATCCTCGGTTTCGCAGCTATGGCCTCGCTCGGTCTGCCAGGTCTGGCCGGATTCTGGGGCGAGTTCCCCGCGATTCTTGCGGCCTATAGCCCAGGCTTCGGCTTGAACGTGACGCTGTTTCGGACCCTGATGGTCATCGCTGCTGTCGGAACGGTGCTTGCGGCGGCGTACTTGTTGTGGCTGTATCAGCGCACAGCCTTCGGTGAGCCTTCACCGGAGTTCTCCGGTCAGACCCCGCATCCGGTGGGAGCCGGTGTGAACGCCGATCATCACGCCGATCATCATGACGAGATCCGCGACGTGACCCCGATCGAGTGGATCGCTTGGACCCCGTTCCTCGTGGCGATCGTCGTCTTTGGTGTGTACCCGCAGTTGATGTTTGGAGTCATGGATCCTGCCGTCAGCGAGCTCGTGGCTCGCCTCGGGGAGAGCCTGAACCCGTGAATCTCGCCATGATTTTTGCTGGAAGCCAGTCGGTGATCGCCCAGATCAATCAATGGGTCGCGCCAACGATTGACTGGCATGCGCTTGCCCCCGAATTGGTGCTCATAGTTGGCATCAACTTGGTGTTGTTCATTGACTTGTCGCTCGGTGCGGCAAAGAAATGGGCGATGGCCACCTTGACCGGCCTCGTGTTCCTCGCAGCGTTCATTCCGGTGGTGACTCTGGCGGTGATCGGTGACGCGTCCCGGGAGATGTTCGATGGCCGCTATGTGGTGGATGGCTACTCGCTGATCTTGAAGGCGATCTTCTTGTTAGCCGCCTACGTGCTCGTGTTAATGAGTCAGAACGAGCTCGAGGAGGGCGGCTACTACCAAGGCGAGTTCTACGTGCTGATGATGTGCAGTGTGCTCGGCATGGTGATGATGACGTCGGCTCGAGACCTGATCGCAATCTTCGTGGCCTTGGAGTTGTTGTCGATCCCGGCCTACATGATGGCCGCTTGGCGTAAGCGTGACTCTCGGTCTAATGAGGCGGGGGTCAAGTACTACCTGCTTGGTGTATTCGCCTCGGCAGTGCTGTTGTACGGGATGAGCTTCCTGTACGGCACCACCGGATCCACAAAGCTCACCGATATCGGGGCCAGCCTCGTCGACGGCGATTTGCTGGGCCTGCAGGTACTCGCTGTGGTGTTCGTACTCGGTGGTCTCGCTTTCAAGATTTCTGCAGTGCCGTTCCACTCCTGGGCTCCAGATACCTATGAGGGCGCCCCCACCCCGGTCACGGCCTTTTTGTCGGTGGCCTCCAAGGCCGCTGGTTTCGTGGCGTTGATGTCGATCGTGATGTTGGCCCTCGCCCCAGCTAACTCGGTGGTCCGCCCGATGCTGTGGGTGCTCGCTGCGCTGACGATGACCGTTGGCAATGTGATGGCGTTGCGCCAAACAAACATCGTGCGCATGCTCGCCTACTCAAGTGTTAGCCAAGGCGGCTTCATCTTGATGCCATTGGTCGTGATCGGAACCGGCAACGCGGGCGATTCCGTGCTGCGAGCCGTGATCGTGTATCTGTTGATCTACGCCTTTATGAACCTCGGCGCCTTCTCCATCGTGATTGCAGTCGCTCGACGCACCCGCAGTGGAGAGATCACCTCTTTTGGCGGTCTATTTGGATACGCACCTGGCCTCGCCGTGTTGATGACTATCTTCATGGCGTCCTTGGCCGGTATCCCGCCGCTCGGTGGATGGATCGCCAAGTTCAACGTCTTTAAGACCGTGCTCGACGCTGGAGACACAGCGGCCTACGTGTTGGCGCTGATCGGTGCCGTGAACACGGTGATCGCAGCGGCCTACTACATGCGAGTCCTGCGGCAGGTCTGGATGGCACCGGCCCCTGATGGTGACGTGTCGCCGATCAAGGTGCCTTCGTCGATTCAGGCTGCGCTTGCGATTACCGCTGTCGGCACAGTCCTGCTCGGCGTACTTCCCGGTTTGGTGCTGCGCTTTGGCGACATCACTGATCTGACTGGCGCGCTGGCGCGCTGACCGGCGCGCCTTACCTCATTAAGATCTGATCCGGCGAGACTGGCGTGGCCACCCAACCTGGTCCGGCCACACCGGAGATCCTTTCGGCGATCTTGGCGAACGCTCCGATCAGCGACAGCGGTGAGATTGGCGTCGGGGCGATCGGATTTGACGAGTTCATGGAGATCGCGCTCTACGGGACCCACGGCTTCTACACCGCCGAACACGATGCGAGTGAATCTGGCGGTTCGGGTGGGCGTGCGGGTCGCCGGGGTGGAGACTTTTTAACCTCCCCAGAGGTCGGGCCACTCTTCGGAGCGGTCATCGCCCGGTTCCTCGACGCCGAATGGCGTCGCCTCGGCGCACCTGAAAGTTTCATGGTTGTGGATGCAGGCGCCGGACCCGGGACCTTGCTCCGATCGATCCTCGCAGCCAAGCCCGAGTGCATGGCCTCCACCCGGTGGGTCGGGGTAGAGATCTCCGAGCGCCAGCGTGCCCGTCATCCCAGCGAGGTGGAATCGCTTGCGGAGATGCCCGATGGCCCGTTCGTCGGTGTGATCCTGGCCAACGAACTGCTCGACAATTTGCCGATCCGCTTAGCCGTGTTCGATCAGGGGTGGCGTGAGGCCTTCGTCACCGGTGATGCGCACACCGGCGGATGCATGGAAATTTTGAGTGCACCGTTTGATCCGTCGCCTGCGGGTTTGCCTGTCCAGGCCCGTCATGGCGCGAGAGCCCCGATTCAAACCACCGCAGCGCAGTGGGTGACAAAGGCCCGCAGTCTTTTGTCGGCTGGACGGGTAGTGATTTTTGACTACGCATCCGCCTCCACTGCAGCGATGGTGGAACGGCCTTTCAGGGAGTGGCTGAGGACCTATAAGGATCACGAGCGGGGCCAGCATCCGCTGCAGATGCCCGGTAGCCAAGACATCACCTGTGAGGTTGCGTTGGACCAACTGCCGGCCTCTGACGCGGTCCGGACCCAACAGCAGTGGCTCGAGTTGTGGGGGATCGAAGAACTCGTGGAGCAGGGCCGTCAGATCTGGACAGAGCGCGCCGCTCAGCCCGACCTTTTGGCGATCACGATGCGCAGCCGTATCACTGAAGCCGAGGCTCTCTGCGATCCGTCTGGTCTTGGGGCGTTCATCGTGGCCGAATGGATGATCTAAGGCCGAATGGATGATCTGGGAATGGATGGTCTCAGGCCAGTCATCACGTTGGACCTACGGAACGTTCGGGTCTGCTCGTCATCGTGGCCCCGGCGATGACCACCAGCATGCCCGCCACGGAGATCAGGCTCAGGGCCTCTGATCTGAATGTCACTCCGAGCACTGTGGCGATGATCGGAGTGAAAAACACCCCGATCATGCCGCGCACAGGACCTGTTCGCTTCAGTAGTACCCCGAACAAGGTGAACGCACCACCGGTTCCGATCGTCCCGAGCACCACCAACGCAATCACACCAGACCAGGTGATTTCGCTGTGTCCCAGCCCTTCGAGCCCAGCCGGCAGGGTCCACAAAATCGCAAAGACCATCACGTGTAATAACACCGGCAGCGAGCCGTAACGACGCTGCAGTGGGGTAACCACGTTGACCCCGACGGCGTAACACAGGACCGCTGCGATCAGAAGCAGTACCCCGCGTAGGTCAGCGCTTCCAGCTGCGTTGATCGAGCCGTACGAAATCAGCACAATGCCAACGGTGCCGACGAGGACTGCGAGCACTTGGGTGGGATGCGGCAGGCGCCGTGCGAAGAGCGCCGCCACGGCGACTGTGGAGATCGGTAGGGCGCCATTGATCATTCCGGCCACTGCACTCGAGGTGGTCTCCTCGGCGAGTGGGAACAACAAAAACGGCACCGCCATCCACACCAGACCGAGGAACACGAGCCGTGGCCACTCATGCCGGGGCAGCAATTGTCTCGCCCCTGGCACGAAAGCGAGCACCATTGCACCAAAGGCCACCCGTCCGAGGGGGACCACAGAGGACTCCATGTCGTCAATCACGATGGCGATTAACAAAAATGATGATCCCCAGATTGTTGCGGTCAGTGCGGTCAGCAGCCATTCGACGGGCCCAAACCGGATACCGGTGTCCTCGGAGCCGGTGGGGATCGGTGCCGATGCTGCAGGTGAACTCACTGTGCCAGTATTGACGTTGGGCGTTTGCTGGGTGGTAGTCAGCGCTGCTGTGCCGGAGTTGTTGTGCCGTGACTGTTGTGCCGTAACTTTTGTGCCGGAGCAGATTCGGTCCGTTCCTGCCCAATGGAGTCGGGGCACGCAAGGGGAATAGAGTCAGACCCACAAGGGGGTACTGATGTCGGAGACACCGAACACCATCGATGACCTGTTGGCCGAGCAACGCAAGTTTGTCCCACCGCCGGAGTTTGTAGCGAACAGCCTCATGGTGGGCACTCATTTGTACGAGGAGGCGGCCCGCGACGATGAGGGATTCTGGGCCCGTCAGGCTGCCGATCTCGTCACCTGGGATACCGAGTGGGATCAGATCTGCGAGTGGGATCTGCCTTACGCGAAATGGTTCCTCGGTGGGCGCTTGAACGTCTCGTATAACTGTTTGGACCGCCACGTGCTCGCCGGCGCAGGCGACAAGGTGGCGATCCATTGGGAAGGCGAGCCTGGCGACACCCGGACGATCACCTACGCCGAGATGCTCGATGAGGTGCAGCGATGCGCAAACGTGCTGCGCTCCCTCGGGGTGTCGGCGGGGGACCGGGTCAATATTTACCTTCCGATGATCCCTGAGGCGGCGGTTGCGATGCTGGCCTGTGCGCGCATCGGAGCGGTGCACAGTGTGGTGTTCGGGGGTTTCTCATCCCAAGCGCTCGCCGACCGCATCAACGACGCCGAGGCAACGCTGTTGATCACCGCCGACGGTGGCTACCGCCGCGGTGAGGTATTCCCGCTGAAACCTGCCGCTGACGAGGCCTTGGCCATGAGTTCCAGCGTGCGCAACGTGTTGGTGGTCAAGCGTGGCGGGAATCCGGTGGAGATGCTGGAGGGCCGCGACCATTGGTACCACGACATGATCGAGGCAGCCGACCCTGTCTGTCCGGCGGAACCCTTTGACGCCGAGCAACTGCTGTTCTTGCTCTACACCTCAGGAACCACCGGGAAACCCAAAGGGATCATGCACACCTCGGGTGGATACCTGACCCACGTCACCTTCACCCACAAGTACGTGTTTGACCTGCATCCCGAAACCGACGTGTATTGGTGCACCGCTGACGTGGGGTGGGTGACCGGTCACAGTTACATCGTGTATGGGCCGATGTCCAATGGCGCCACCCAGGTCATGTACGAGGGTGTTCCGAACTATCCCGGAAACGACCGGTTCTGGGAGATCGTCGAGAAATACAAGGTCACGATCCTTTACACCGCTCCGACAGCGATTCGCACGTTCATGAAATGGGGGGCGCAAGAGCCCGCGAAACATGACCTGAGTTCGCTCCGCCTGCTCGGTTCAGTGGGAGAACCAATCAATCCAGAAGCCTGGATGTGGTACCACACCTATATCGGTGGCGGTCGTTGCCCGGTGGTGGACACCTGGTGGCAAACCGAGACCGGTGGCATCATGATCTCGCCCCTGCCCGGTGCCACCACCACGAAGCCTGGTTCGGCCACCTTCCCCTTGCCGGGGGTCACCGCCGAACTGCTCGATGACGCAGGCGAGCGAGTGGACCAGGGCGGTGGATACCTGACGCTGACTCGGCCATGGCCAGGGATGTTGCGTGGCATCTGGGGTGACCCAGACCGGTATCGCGAAACGTACTGGAGTCGCTTTCCTGACCGCTACTTCGCAGGTGATGGGGCAAAACTCGACGCTGAAGGGTACCTGTGGCTGCTCGGACGGGTAGACGACGTGATGAACGTGTCGGGCCACCGGATTTCTACCACTGAGGTGGAATCTGCATTGGTGTCCCATCCTGCAGTGGCGGAGGCCGCTGTCGTGGGAGCAAATGATCCAACCACCGGTCAAGCCATCATTGCGTATGTGATCACCAGGGGTGGGGCCGAGGTGACGGTGGAGGAGTTGCGGTCCCATGTAGCCACCGAGATCGGGGCGATCGCCAAACCGAAGGCGATCTTTATCACTCCCGACCTCCCCAAGACCCGCTCAGGCAAGATCATGCGCCGGTTGTTACGCGATGTGGCCGAAGGCCGAGTTATGGGTGACACCAGCACCTTGGCCGATTCCTCAATCGTGGACGAGTTGCAGCGTCGAGCCGCAGAGACCCCCACCGAAGACTAGGTTCCGGAGTCCTGCTGGGCTTAGGAAGTTCAATCGCGAAAGTTGTTGAACTGCAATGGAAGGCCAAAATCCTCGGCCTTGAGAGCAGCCATTGCGGCCTGCAGATCGTCGCGCTTTTTGGAGTTGACGCGAATCGAGTCCCCTTGGGTCTGGCTCGAAATCCCCTTCGGACCTTTCTCCTTCAAAAACCTGTTGAGTTCACGGGCTTTGTCCGAGGAGATGCCGACGTTGATCGTGACGGTCTGACGCACGGTGTTTTGAGTGGCTTCTTCCACCTTGCCGTAGTCAAGACCCCGCAGCGACACCCCACGTTTGACGAGTTTCTCCTCAAGCAGCACTCGTAGCGCTGCGAGGCGATCCTCCGACACGCTGCGCAAGGTGATCACCAGATCGTTCTGTTCCATTGAGGAATCGGTGTTCTTAAAGTCAAAGCGGGTAGTGACCTCACGCTCGGCCTGATCTACGGCGTTGCGCACCTCTTGACGGTCCACCTCAGAGACGATGTCGAAACTTGGCATGGCTTCTACCCTACCGCTGTCACCGGTTCGGGTGAATCTCCACGGTTCTCGTCCCATATGGGTGAGGATGCCGATACCATCGGCGACCGTCAGTAATGGGTCGGTGCCCGAGCGGCCAAAGGGAGCAGACTGTAAATCTGCCGGCATATGCCTACGGAGGTTCGAATCCTTCCCGGCCCACCATCTGACCGGTTTCAGGCCTGATCCTGTCGCAATAGCTCAGAATTCGCCCGGAAGTGATCCCGGTGCGCGAATCAGAGCAGCCGTTGCATGACGGCGACATCGAGCCACCGATTGAATTTTCGGCCTACCTCGCGCTCGATGCCCACCAGTTCGAAGCCGCAGGCCCCGTGTAAGGCTCGTGAGGCGGTACCGGAGGCCTCGATACGGGCCATCACCGAATGGAATCCTGAACTGCGCGCTAACTCGACGAGATGGGTGAGCAGCAACGTGCCGATCCCCTCGCCACCGTGGGCCCGGTCCACGTAGACCGAGTCTTCCACCGTGGTGCGATAGGCGGCCCGCTCCTTGTACGGCGACAATGCAGCAAAGCCCACGACGCGATCACCTGTATCGGGAGCATTGCTGATGACGGCCACGATGGCAGCAAAGGCGCCCGAACGCTGGTCGAGCCAGAGCTCTTGTTCCTCGAGGCTGCGGGGGACCAGATCAAATGTTGAGGTGGTATCGGTGACTTCACGATTATAAATCGCTGCGATCGCCGCTGCGTCGGACCGCAGGGCTGGCCGAATTCGAGGATCCGAAGCAGGGGAGGAATCGTCAGCGCTCATGCGGGCCGAATCGTACCGCTCCGGTGCCCTCACAGGTCCAAATTCAAGCGGGGCCGGGTCTCTGACTGACGGCGACGAACCGACTCATCTCAGGGGTGGGAACGGCCTCGGTGCCGATACACTTCCGCTGCGGTCCGCGGCACTGCCGCGCACCGAGGTACCGCCCTCTTAGCTCAGTCGGTAGAGCACAGCCATGGTAAGGCTGGTGTCGTGGGTTCGATTCCCACAGAGGGCTCGACCAAGGTCGGGTATCCGACCGAGGGGCAAGCCCTGGCGGCGTAGCTCAGATGGTCAGAGCATCCGGCTCATAATCGGAAGGTCATCGGTTCGATCCCGATCGCCGCTACCAGAGCACAGCAATACAGCAAGACAGTTACCACAAATAAGTTTCAATCCATCAGGACACGAGAACAAAGAGGACGATCACCGTGAGCAAGGCGAAGTTTGAGCGTACGAAGCCGCATGTGAATATTGGGACGATGGGTCATATTGATCATGGGAAGACGACGTTGACGGCGGCGATTTCTAAGACGTTGTCGGATCGTGGTTTGGCGGAGTACACGCCGTTTGATTCGATTGATAAGGCGCCGGAGGAGAAGGCGCGTGGTATTACGGATTTCGATTGTACTCATATTGAGTATGAGACGGAGAAATCGTCATTATGCATGTTGATATGCCGGGTCGGAAGTCCAAAACATGATTACAGGTGCAGCTCAGGTGATGAGGCACTTGGTGGTAACGCTCGATGGTCCAGATGCCGCAGACGCGTGAGCATGTGTGTTGGCTCGTCAGGTGGTGTTCTCACATTGTGGTGGCTTTGAATGTCGGACATGGTGGATGATGGAGTTGTTGGATTTGTGGAGCGAGGTGATTTGTTGAGCGAGTATGAGTTTCCCTGGTGATGATGCTCCGTTGTTCGGGTGTCTGCGTTGAAGGCGCTTGAGGGGGATGCGGCGTGGCAGGAGAAGATTATGGAGTTGATGGCGGCGTGGCGATGCGTCGGTTCCTGAGCCTGAGCGTGATTTGGATAAGCCATTTTGGATGCCGATTGAGGATGTGTTCACGATTACTGGTCGTAGGACGGTGGTGACCGGCAAGGTGGAGCAGGGTGTTGTGAATACCAATGATGAGATTTGAGAATTGTTGGTTTTGCGTGATACAAAAGACGACGTGTAAGGTGGAGATGTTCCGTAAGTTGTTGGATCAGGGTCAGGCGGGTGACAACATTGGTGCGCTTCTTCGTGGGACGAAGAAGGAAGATGTGAGCGTGGTCAGGTGTTGTGTAAGCCGGGTTCGATTACGCCGCATACCCAGTTTGAGGGTCAGGTGTATGTGTTGACGAAGGAGGAGGGTGGCCGTCATAAGCCGTTCTTCAATAATTATCGTCCGCAGTTTTTCTTTCGGTACGACTGATGTGACGGGGACCTGTTGAGTTTGCCGTCGGGTACGGAGATGGTGATGCCTGGTGACAATGTGATGATGACGGTGGAGTTGGGTAAGCCGATTGCGATGGATGAGGGGTTGCGGTTCGCGATTCGTGAGGGTGGTCGTACTGTTGGTGCGGGTCGGGTTATCAAAATCCTTAAGTGATCCCTACCGGATCCTGATTCCGAACACCCGATCTGAACCACAAGATCTGAACCACAAGATCTGAACCACGAGATCTGAACCACTATTCGTCTAGACGACGAGAAGGAAGTCCTGAGATGTCAAAGTCCGACAAAAGGGTGAAGATCACCCTTGAGTGCACAGAGTGCAAGCGGCGCAACTACATCACGATGAAGTCCAAGATCAACGATCGTGAGCGCCTCGAGATGAACAAGTACTGCAGCAATGATCGGCGTCATACGGTCCACAAGGAGACCCGCTGACGTTGACTGGGGCTGTCCGCCTCCGATTGGTGCCTCGCATTCCCTGAGGCGCTGGTAGGCTGACAACTCCCCTTTGAGGGCAGTAGCTCAGTTGGTAGAGCATCGGTCTCCAAAACCGACGGTCGGGGGTTCGAGTCCCTCCTGCCCTGCCCCTCCCATGCAGAAATATTGATGGACCCATGTCACTGGATGATTTGAATCGCGAACAAAAGCGCCAAATGAGGCGTATGGGCACCCTTGATGAGAAGGGTGCCCCGGTTCGCGCCCCGCGGACTGCGGGCCGTTCGGAGCGCGTGGGGCCTCGGCAGTATCTGCGTGAGGTCCGCGATGAGATGCGCAAGGTTGCATGGCCGCGCAAGCCCGAGATCATTCGCTACTCGATCATCGTCACTGTGACCATGGCCGTTTACACCGCCTATATCGGTGGCCTTGATTACGTCTTTAGTCTTCTGTCCGGATGGCTCTACAAGTGAGTGAGCAGGAGTCAGAGACCATGAATCAAGAATCTGATACCGATCGAGCGGACGGCAGTACAGATGCCCCCTCTGATCACATGACTGACCTCGCCCCGCAGAGCGCAGCCGACCCTGAGGCGGATGCTTTGGCCGATGCGGAAATCGTAGATCCCGCACTCGTTCCTGCCGATGAGGCCGAGGACCCCGATGATCCTTGGACCCGCCCGGGTGCTTGGTACGTGGTCCACACTCAGTCGGGTTACGAAAAGAAGGTCACAGCCAACCTTCATGCCCGCATCCAGTCGATGAACATGGACGACCAGATTCATGAGGTCGTCATTCCGATGGAAGAAGTGGTGGAGTTTAAGAACGGCCGCCGCCAGAACGTTCAACGCAAGGTCTTCCCCGGCTACCTGTTAGTGCGCTGTGAGATGACCGACGAGTCCTGGTATTGCATCCGCAACACCCCGGGAGTGACCGGGTTTGTGGGGCAGAGCCGTCTCGGCCAGCGTCCCACTCCGTTGTCACGCCGTGAGGTTCGCACCTTCTTGTCCGCTAAGGGCGATGGTGCAGAGCAGGCCGCCCGTGCCAAGCCCAAGCTCGACTACGAAGTGGGCGAGAGCGTGCGAGTCAAAGAGGGTCCGTTCGCGGATTTCTCCGGCGAAATCGCCGAAATCAACGCCGACCACCTCAAACTCAAGGTTCTCGTCAATATCTTTGGACGCGAGACCCTGGTCGAGATGGATTTCAGCCAAGTCGCCAAACTCTGATCGGGATTCCCCGGTCCGCCCACTTTCACTGATCACGAAGAGAGAATGCCATGGCCAAAAAGAAACTCGCTGCGATCGTTAAGATCCAGATCCCCGCAGGCAAGGCCAGCCCGGCCCCGCCCGTGGGTACTGCTCTGGGTCCGCATGGCGTGGCCATTATGGACTTCGTCAAGGCCTACAACGCCGCCACCGAATCCCAAGTCGGAACCATCATCCCCGTGGAGATTTCGGTCTTTGAGGATCGCACTTTCAGCTTCGTGCTGAAGACTCCTCCCACCCCGGTGCTGCTGCGTCAAAAGGCCGGTATTGAAAGGGCTTCGGCTACTCCTGGTAAGACCGTCGTTGCTTCGGTCTCTGAGGCCGACGTTGAAGAGATCGCCAAGATCAAGATGCCTGACCTCAACGCCTTCGATCTCGAAGCCGCCAAACTTCAGGTCCGCGGTACCGCCCGTTCGATGGGCATTGAAGTCCGCTGAAATCTTTGCTGCGGCATTCGCCGGAGCAGCCACAGGCCACGACCGGGATCACCTCGCCCGGCGGGCCTCACCACTGAGGGAGACTCATAATGTCAGGTAAGAAATACGCCCAATCAGAGAAGAAGTTCGATCGGGATGCGGTGTACAGCCCGGTTGAAGCGCTGGCTCTGGTCAAGCAGATGGCCACCGCCAAGTTTGATGAGACCGTAGATATGGCGGTCCGCCTCGGTGTGGATCCTCGTAAGGCCGATCAGATGATTCGCGGCACAGTCGCACTGCCCTCGGGTACCGGTAAGGACGTGCGGATTGCCGTCTTCGCCGCTGGCGAAGCCGCCAACGAGGCCCGTGAGGCCGGCGCCGACATCGTGGGTGCTGATGATCTGGCCGCTCAGATTGAAGCTGGCAAAATGGATTTCGATCTCGCCATCGCCACTCCGGACATGATGCCGCTCGTTGGCCGCCTCGGCCGTGTGCTCGGTCCTCGGGGCTTGATGCCGAACCCCAAGACCGGCACGGTGACCACCGATGTGGGTCGCGCCGTCACCGAGTTCAAGGGCGGTCGTGTGGAGTACCGCACCGATCGGTACGGCAATGTGCACGTCCCTCTCGGAAAAGTCAGCTTTGAGCCGACTGCATTGGAAGCGAACTTCCGTGCAGTTATTGACGAGTTGCAGCGGGCCAAGCCCGCCGCCTCGAAGGGCCGGTACCTTCGTAAACTCACCGTTTCGTCCACAATGGGGCCTGGCGTGAACCTCGATCTCAACCGTTTGAAGCCCGAGATCGTTTGATAACCTCAGGCGCCTGACTGGGAGGAACTCGCCGCCGTATGCGGAGGGTTCGTCAACTGTCACAGATCTATCCGTAATTTGCTCGCCGAAGACAGCTGGTTCTGCACTGGTCCCTTGTGGACCGATACAGATGAAAAGTTCCTCACGGAACTGCCCGCCGAGGTGCACACGACAAGTCCACATGATTTCGCTTAACAGCTCGTCATGACGGTTCTCGGAGTGTTCGCCCGATGCGACATCGCATAGCGAGCACCCGATATGAACCGAAAGGAGGTGTGCACCAAATCCCGAGAGACACCTCTAAAGAACCCCGCCCGACAAGGTCGCGCCGGTGGCCGAGGTTGCGGAGAAACTGCAGTCTGCATCCGCTATTCGTCACCGAATATCGCGGCTCCGACCGTGGGACAACTGGTAAAGTCGTTCGTTCGGCCCTGCGTCCCGCAGACGCCGAACTGAAGGTCTACAAGAACACTTTACCTCCGGGCGGCCAATCAGGTCGATTCGGATCGTTGGAGGAGTTTTTGGTAGGTCCGGACGTCTTTGACCTTTGCCCGTGGCGACAGCCAGGCCGCAGCGAAAGCCTCAGCGTGACTTCGCTAAGACTACCCCCGCCCTTGTGATCAAGGGTGGCGTGCTTGGCACGGTCCCTCTGTCCGCTAAGTATGACGATGGCGCTGGCTGATTCGCTGTCAAAAGCGAGGGAGTTGCTGGCAAAGTTTGCCGGAGCGCTTCAAGCCCCGCTGGTCAAGACTCCGCTGGTCTTTGCAGGCGCTCCCACGCAACTTCGTGCATGGGTTGTCGGCATTGATCGACCAGAAGTCAGCCGAATGAATCCGCTATGCGACATCCGGCGATTCGCCGGTCAACCATTTTGAGTTTTAACCTTTAGGAGAATGTCATGACCAAGGAAGAAATCCTTGACGCAATCAGCAATCTGATCGTGATCGGTTCTCAAAGTGCTTCCGACGCCTTCGAAGAGCGCTTCGAAGTGACCGCAAGCCCGCCCCGGTGGCCGTGGCCGCTGCTGGCGCCGCTGCGGGCGGCGGAGCAGATAGGCCGCAGGAGCAAGACGAATTTGACGTCATCTTGCTCGATGCCGGCGCTCAAGAAGATCCACATCAAGGTGGTCCGCGAAACCACCAGCCTGGCCTCAAAGAGGCCAAGGATCTCGTGGACGGCGCCCCGGAAGCCTGTGGCTCAGAAGGCCAACAAGGAGGCCGCCGAGGCCGCTGGGCTGCTCGTCGAGGCAGGAGCCACCGTCGAAGTCAAGTGACCCTTCTGAATCCGGTCTGAGGACCGGATCTCCAGTGTCTTCAACGGCCCCTGGGTTCGCCCGGGGGCCGTTGCGCGTACCCGCCCTAGTGTTGAAGACGTGTTGATGGCTGACGGCCGTCGAGTCCTCAGATCCTTGACATCTCGGTGCCGTTTCTTTACCTTGTGCTCAGTCAGGTGGTTTCGGCCTTAAGGGGCGGCGGACTGATCTGGAGAGAGAGTGCAGTTGACGATCGCCCCAACCGGGGATAGGATCGCCTGTTGCCGTGCGTCTCCCGTCCTGTTCCCATTTTCAGAAGTCCTATTCGGCGCGCAACGCCGTCAGATCTTTTGGGGCTGTTCGGTTGATCTCGTTCTCCTGCCCCGTTCTCCAACCCGTCAATCAGAGGTGATCTGTGGCCACTCGTCCGACCTCCCGTGAGCGCTACTCGTTCGGAAATCTCGACGAACCGCTCGAACTCCCGGACCTCATTGCGGTCCAGCGCGCCAGTTTCGACTGGTTTTTGGAGGAGGGCCTTGCCAATACCTTCCGGGATATCAGCCCGATCAAGGACTTCTCTGAAGCCTTGCAGCTCGAGCTTGAGTTTGACCCCCACGACGAGGACCTGCGCCCACCGCCCAAGTTCTCCATCGAGGAATGTAAAGAAAAAGACATGACCTACTCGGCGCCCGTGTTCGTGCGCGCCAGGTTCATGAACCGCAACACCGGTGAGATCAAAGAACAGACAGTGTTCATGGGTGACTTCCCGGTGATGACCGATAAGGGCACCTTCATTGTGAACGGCACCGAGCGCGTCGTGGTGTCACAGCTCGTGCGGTCCCCGGGCGTGATCTTTGAGCCCGGCGAGCGGTATCGCCTTCGTAACCTGACCAAGCATCAGCTCGTTAAGGGCACGATCCACCCGTACCGCGGTGAGTGGATGGAGTTCGATGTCGAGCACCGGCCCGGTAAGGACGTCACCGCCGGGACCCGCGTAGCCCGTAAGCGCCGCCTCGGGATCTTCACGATGCTGCGAGCCCTCGGATACGACGAGGAGAACGCTCCCGGTTTCCTCGACCGTTTTGTGGCCCATTTCGACTTCCTTGAAGGTCAGTGGGAAAAAGAGCGTGAGGTCGCAACAACCCAGGACGAAGCTCTCGTGGAGATCTACAAGCGAGCTCGTCCGGGCGAACCGCCTACCGTGGAATCCGCTCGTGCCTACTTCCGCAACGCGTTCTTTGAGAATCGTCGCTACGACCTGTCCCGAGTGGGCCGTTACAAACTCAATCGCAAACTCGGGCCTGAAGTTGCCCGCCTCGGCGAATTGTTCGGTCTGCCCGCTGATCTGATTGACCTCCCCGAGGAAAACCAGCACGTGCTCAGTCGGTGTGAGGTTCTCGCATCGATCTCGTACATGTTGCACCTCGTCAAGCAGGAGCCGGGCTACCGCCTCGACGATCAGGACCACTTCGCTAACCGCCGGATCCGTTCGGTGGGCGAGTTGATTCAGAACCAGGTCCGCATCGGTCTCAGCCGGATGGAGCGGGTGGTGCGCGAGCGCATGACCACCCAGGACGTAGAAGCGATCACCCCGCAGACTTTGATCAACATCCGGCCTGTTGTGGCGGCGATCAAGGAGTTCTTCGGCACGAGCCAGTTGAGCCAGTTTATGGATCAGGTGAACCCGCTGTCGGGTCTGACCCACCGTCGTCGTTTGTCGGCACTCGGACCGGGTGGTCTTTCCCGTGAGCGTGCAGGCTTTGAAGTCCGTGACGTGCACTTCAGCCACTACGGCCGAATGTGTCCGATCGAAACACCAGAAGGCCCCAACATCGGCTTGATCGGTGGTCTGTCCACCTACGCCCGAGTTAACGAGTACGGCTTCATTGAAAGCCCTTACCGCAAAGTGGCCAACGGCAAGGTCACCGGCGAAATCGTCTACATGGCAGCCGATGAGGAAGAGAACTACGTGGTGGCCCAGGCCAACACGCCGATCAACGCCGATGGCTCATTGCGCGATGCGCGAGTTCTGGTGCGACGTTCACCGCAGGCTGCCAGCCTCGACGACCTTCGCAACATGTTGGAAGCCGAGAGTTTCTTCGGTGCCACCACTGACATTGGCTACGTGCCGCCCACAGAGGTGGACTTCTTGGACGTCTCGCCCAAGCAGATCGTTTCGGTGGCCACCGCGCTGATTCCCTTCTTGGAGCATGACGACGCAAACCGCGCCCTGATGGGTGCCAACATGCAGCGCCAGGCTGTTCCGTTGCTGCGGGCCGAGGCTCCTTACATTGGTACGGGTATTGAGAATCGTGCAGCGCGCGATGCGGCCGATTTGATCGAGGCCGTGGACGAAGGCGTGGTTCATGAGGTGAGCGGTGATTCGATCACCGTTCATTACGCCACTGCCGGGAAGAAGACCTACCGCCTGTCTAAGTTCCGTCGCTCTAACCAAGACACCTGCATCAACCATCGCCCACGGGTGATTGAGGGTGAAAAGGTGTCGAAGGGTACGATCCTGGCGGACGGACCGTCCACCGACCACGGCGAACTCGCACTCGGCAAGAACCTGCTGGTCGCGTTTATGCCCTGGGAGGGCTACAACTTCGAAGACGCGATCATCTTGTCGGAGCGTTTGGTCCGCGATGACGTGTTGACCTCTATCCATATCCACGAACACGAAGTAGATGCCCGCGACACCAAACTCGGCCCCGAAGAAATCAGCCGGGACATCCCGAACCTCTCCGATGACATTTTGGCCGATCTTGATGACCGCGGCATTGTGCGAATTGGTGCTGAGGTGGGTCCGGGAGACGTGCTCGTCGGCAAGGTCACCCCGAAGGGTGAAACCGAGCTGACCCCCGAGGAGCGTTTGCTCCGGGCAATCTTCGGCGAAAAGGCCCGCGAGGTTCGAGACACCTCACTGAAGGTGCCCCATGGTGAGTCCGGCAAGGTCATTGATGTCAAGGTCTTCAACCGTGACGACGGAGATGAGTTGCCCCCGGGTGTCAACCAGTTGGTGCGGGTCTACGTCGCTCAGAAGCGCAAGATCTCCGTCGGTGACAAACTGGCCGGACGCCACGGCAACAAGGGCGTGATCTCCAAGATCCTGCCCGTTGAGGACATGCCATATCTCGCTGATGGCACCTCGGTGGACATCATCTTGAACCCGCTGGGTGTTCCGAGCCGCATGAACGTCGGTCAGGTACTCGAAGCTCACCTCGGGTACTGCGCTCGCTGGGGTTGGACTGACCCGACCTCAAAGAAGCAGATCGGTGATGCCCCGATCCGGGGCACCGAATCCAAGACCCGTCCCAATACCCAGCCGGCCACATTCGTGTCCACACCGGTGTTCGATGGCGCAAACTGGGATGAGGTGGAGAAGTCCGGCAAGCACCCGACCATCCAGGCCATTCTCGCTAACTTGAACCCAGAGGCGGCCGACGGACGCAGACTCCTTGGGATCAACGGAAAGACCACCCTCTTCAACGGTCGTACCGGCGATCCGTACGACAACCCGATCACTGTCGGCTACATGTACATCTTGAAGCTGGCGCACCTCGTCGACGACAAGATCCATGCCCGCTCCACTGGGCCGTACTCGATGATCACCCAGCAGCCACTCGGTGGTAAGGCCCAGTTCGGTGGCCAGCGCTTCGGCGAGATGGAAGTGTGGGCCCTCGAGGCCTACGGTGCGGCGTACTGCTTGCAGGAGTTGCTCACCATCAAGTCCGACGACGTTTTAGGTCGCGTCAAGGTGTACGAGGCGATCGTCAAGGGAGACAACATCCCCGAGCCCGGCGTCCCCGAGAGCTTCAAGGTCTTGATGAAAGAGATGCAGGCACTGTGCATCAACGTCGAGGTTCTGGCCAATGACGGCTCAGAGATCGAGATGCGCGACCTCGATGATGAGGTGTTCCGTGCCGCCGAGGAACTCGGCATCGACATCTCTCGTCCCGAGCGTGGCTCCGATGACGACGACCGCGAACGCGAGGCTCGCCGCCAGCGGGCCAGTTTCTGACCTTTTGGTCTCCCGAGAACGCACCAAGATCGAATAAAGGAATCCCGATGCTCGACGTAAATATGTTCGACCAACTCAAGATCGGTCTGGCCACTTCGGATCACATCCGCCTGTGGTCACACGGTGAGGTCAAAAAGCCAGAGACCATCAACTACCGGACCCTGCGTCCAGAAAAAGATGGCCTGTTCTGCGAGAAGATCTTCGGACCGACCCGCGACTGGGAGTGTTACTGCGGTAAGTACAAGCGGGTCCGCTTTAAGGGGATCATCTGTGAGCGCTGCGGTGTGGAAGTCACCCGCTCCAAGGTGCGTCGCGACCGGATGGGTCACATCGAGTTATCGGCCCCTGTGGTCCACATCTGGTATCTGCGCGGTACCCGCTCTTGGTTGGCGTATCTGCTCGCAGGTATCGAGCCCCGCGAGGAACTCAAAGCCAAGCAGCTCGAAAAGGTCATCTACTTCGCCGCCAACCTCGTGACTTGGGTCAACGACGAACAGCGCCATGAAGATCTGCCGAGCCTCGAGGCCGAGTACGCCGAAGAAAAAGATGCGATCACCAAGGAACTCGAGTTGGCGATTGATCGTCGCTACAAAGAACTCGAAGCCGAGGCAGAAGTGGCCGAAGCCGAAGGGTCCGAGACCAAGAAGCTGAAGCGCGACGCCGAAAAAGAGATTGAGCAGTTGCGCGAGCGCTACGACATGGAGCTCGACTTGCTGGCTCGCACTTGGGATGAATTCAAGGGTCTGCATTCGCGCAAGATCCTTGACGACGAGATGCTGTGGCGCGAACTACGTGAGCGCTACGGCGACTACTTCGAAGGCGGCACCGGGGCCGACGCCATTAAGCAACTGATCGACCGCATCGATTTTGATGAGGAAGAGATCAAACTGCGTGAGGCCATCGATCCGGGCGAGTCCGGTCGTAAACCGCTGTCCGCGCAGCGTCGCCAAAAGGCGATCAAGCGGCTCAAGATCGTGACTTCCTTCAACCGTCGCGATGAGACTGGCCGTCGTTTGAATGATCCAAAGGCGATGATCTTGGATGTGGTGCCGGTCATCCCGCCCGAGTTGCGTCCAATGGTGCAGCTCGACGGTGGCCGGTTCGCAACCAGCGACCTCAACGACTTGTATCGCCGAGTGATTAACCGCAACAACCGTCTGAAGCGGTTGCTCGATCTCGGTGCGCCCGAGATCATTGTCAACAACGAAAAGCGCATGCTGCAAGAAGCGGTGGACGCCTTGTTCGACAACGGCCGCCGTGGTCGTCCCGTGACCGGTCCGGGTAACCGTCCGCTCAAGAGCCTGTCTGACATGCTGAAAGGCAAGCAGGGTCGGTTCCGTCAGAACCTGCTCGGCAAGCGCGTGGACTACTCGGGTCGTTCGGTCATCGTGGCTGGCCCAACCCTTAAGTTGCACCAGTGCGGTCTGCCCAAACTGATGGCCCTCGAGTTGTTCAAGCCCTTCGTGATGAAGCGGCTCGTGGACCTCGAACTGGCTCAGAACATCAAGACCGCCAAGCGCATGGTGGAGCGTCGTCGCCCGCAGGTCTGGGACGTGCTCGACGATGTGATCAAGGAGCATCCGGTGATGCTCAACCGGGCACCTACTCTGCACCGCCTCGGTATCCAGGCTTTTGAGCCGGTGCTCGTGGAGGGCAAGGCCATCCAGATCCACCCGCTGGTGTGTACCGCATTCAACGCCGACTTCGATGGCGACCAGATGGCGATCCATGTCCCGCTGTCAGCAGAAGCTCAGGCCGAGGCCCGCGTGCTCATGCTGAGCGCGAACAACATCTTGTCCCCGGCTTCTGGTCGTCCGATCGTGACTCCAACCCAGGACCTCGTCATCGGTGGCTACTACCTGACCGACCATGTGGAAGGTGCAAAGGGCGAAGGCCGCGTCTTCCGTCACAACTGGGAAGTAGTCCGGGCGCTCGATGAAGGTTCGGTGCTTTTGCACACAGGGATCACCATGCGGCCACCCGGTGGTGAGCCCTTCGCCACAACTATTGGGCGAGTGATCTTCGAAGAGACCCTGCCAGCGGACTACTCCGAGCGGTTCGGTCACGTGACCGAGATCATCAAGAAAAAGGAGATGGGCGTCATCGTGGAACGCCTGTCGGAGAGCTACCCCACAGCAGTGGTGGCCTCCTCTTTGGACAAGATCAAGAACCTTTGTTACCGCTACGCCTCCCAGTCCGGTCTGACGGTGTCCATCGACGACGTCAAGACCCCGGTCGCCAAGCGTGCGCTGCTCGATCAGTATGAGGAGAAGGCCGAAAAGGTCGAGAATCAGTTCCGTCGCGGCATCATCACCGACGGTGAGCGGCGCCAGCAGGAAGTTCGGATCTGGACCGACGCCACCAAAGATGTGCAGGAAGCGATGGAGAAGGCTTTCCGTGCCGAGCGCTTCAACCCTGTGGACATCATGGTTGGTTCGGGTGCTCGCGGCAACATGACGCAGATGCGTCAGATCGCCGGTATGCGTGGCCTCGTGGCTAACCCTCGTGGCGACATGATTCCGCGTCCGATCAAATCCAACTTCCGTGAGGGTCTCGAAACCCTCGAGTACTTCATCGCCACTCCAGGTGCCCGTAAGGGTCTGGTGGACACCGCCCTGCGGACCGCTGACTCGGGGTACTTGACCCGACGTCTCGTGGACGTAGCCCAGGAACTCATCGTGCGCGAAGAGGACTGTGGGACCACGTTGGGCGTATGGGTAGAGAACGTCACTGTGGACACCGAGAACACGCGCAGTTACCTCGACACCAAACTGTTTGGACGGGCCCTGCTCAAAGACATCACCTTGTCTGATGGCTCGGTCCTGACCCGTAACACTTTGGTTGGCGACGAGGAGATGGAAGCGCTGCGCGACGACGCATCGGTGTCTCGTCTGCAGGTCCGCTCAGTATTGACCTGCGATGCCGAACTCGGTGTGTGTGCGCTGTGTTACGGCCGCTCATTGGCTACCGGCAAGGAGATTGAACTCGGTGAGGCTGTAGGCGTTATCGCTGCTCAGTCCATCGGTGAGCCCGGAACCCAGTTGACGATGCGTACCTTCCACACCGGTGGTGTGGCGGGCAAGGACATCGCCGGCGGTCTGCCCCGCGTCGTTGAATTGTTTGAGTCTCGCACCCCGAAGGGTTCGGCCCGTCTGGCCCGAGCCACTGGTGTGCTCCGGATCAGCGATGACGAGGGCAAGGGCATTTTGATCACCGTGGCCGATGACCAAGGTGAAGACCATGAGGTGCAGTTGCCTCTCGGTGCTCGCCCGATCGTCAGCGATGGCCAAGAGGTCCGCGCCGGTGACCCGCTCACCGACGGTCCCTTCGATCCGAAGGAACTGATGGAGATCAAGGGCATCCGCGAAACTCAGTTGTATTTGGTGGAAGAGGTTCAGCGGGTCTACCGCGATCAGGGTGTGTCGATCCACGACAAGCACATCGAACTGATCGTGCGTCAAATGACGCGCCGCGTCGGGGTTCAAGAGCCCGGTGGAACTGATTTCTTGCCGGGGGAGCGCGTCGACGCCAAGGTGTTCCGTGACACCAACCGCCGCATGGTGGAGGAGTCACGGCGTCCCGCTGAGGGCCGTCCCGAGATCATGGGTATCACGAAGGCCTCGCTGGCCACTGAGTCGTGGTTGTCAGCGGCTTCGTTCCAAGAGACCACTCGAGTGCTTACCGAAGCCGCTATCGATGGCCGTGCTGATCATCTGATCGGCCTCAAGGAGAACATCATCATCGGCAAGCTGATCCCCGCTGGGACCGGCATGATGAAGTACCGCGAGTTTGAGATTGCAGCTCCCGAGTATGAGCCGATGACCTTTTACTCTTCCGATGGTGAAGAGGACCCGGCAGCATTCTTGGCCGGCCTCCACGGCACATACCAAGGTGAGGGCGCTGACACCGCACAGGTGTGAGGTTGGCGCTCTGCAGCCGAGGACATAGCATTGCAGGGTTCGTGATCGGTGGATGCTCCTCGTAGAGGTCACCCGATCCGCCCGTTGTACATAGACCGTTGACACACCCTTCCTGCGTCTCACGCAGGATTACGAAAAGCGAAGAGGTTTCTCGCGTGCCCACAATCCAGCAGTTGGTCCGACAGGGTCGGAGTTCCAAGATCACTAAGAGCAAGACCCCCGCTCTGAAGGGGTCGCCTCAGCGTCGTGGGGTGTGCACTCGCGTCTACACCACCACCCCGAAGAAGCCGAACTCGGCTCTGCGCAAGGTGGCCCGTGTGCGTCTCTCCAGCGGTGTGGAAATCACTGCCTACATCCCGGGCGAGGGCCACAACCTTCAGGAGCACTCCATCGTGCTCGTGCGCGGCGGCCGCGTCCGCGACCTGCCCGGTGTGCGTTACAAGATCATCCGTGGGGCCCTTGATGCCGCCGGCGTAAAGAACCGTAAGCAGTCTCGTAGCCGCTACGGCGCGAAGATTCAGAAGTAAAGAGTCGGGAGTACTGAGAGCCATGCCACGTAAAGGTCCCGCCCCCCGACGTGAACTCGTCGCTGATCCGATCTATCGGTCAGTGCAGGTCACCCAATTGATTAACAAGGTCATGCTGCACGGTAAGCGCAGCGTGGCTGAAAAGATCGTCTATGACGCGATGACGCAGATCGAAGCGAAAACCGGTGAGCCTCCTTTGGACACGGTCAAGCGAGCCATCGACAATGTGAAGCCCCCGCTTGAGGTGCGCAGTCGCCGCGTCGGTGGTGC
>JAGYKR010000012.1 GCA_018401375.1 Ilumatobacteraceae bacterium
GACCTCGATAAACCCGAGCACATCGGACAGCACCGGTACTGGCTCAGGCACCGAAGTTGTCGTCGGTGCGGGGTTCGTTGTCGACGAAGCCTGCGTCTGCGAATCAGATCCCGCACAAGCGGCCAATGTGAGCACCAGCGCACACAAGGCAGCGCCGAGCCCTTTCATCAGACGTCGACCGCCGCCGTGACTCCCCCGCTGGCTGTCCCAGTTGCTGCGCTGGTATCGATGCCGGCAAGAGCGGCCAGATCCAGCAAGCCAGGGTTGTTACTGAAAACCTCAATCGGAGCGATGTTGGGTAGTCGCAGGCCACGCTGCAAAATCCGAACCTGAGTGTGCTGGTTGTATTCCACAAAGGTCACAGCCCAACCGTCACGTCCAGCGCGGGCCGTGCGGCCTGACCGGTGCAGATAATCCTTCACATCAGGCGCCGGCTCGTAATGGATCACAGCCCCGATGTCATCGATATCGATACCCCGGGCAGCAACGTCAGTCGCTACCAAAATCGCTAACCCACCCTCGGAGAAACGTCGCAGCGCTTTTTCCCGGGCCGGCTGCGGAAGATCGCCATGGATCGCCGATGCGTTCACACCGAGATCCTGAAGACCGTGAGCTACGCGGTCGCACAAACGCTTGGTCTGGCAGAACACGACGATCTTGGGAATTGACCGACCGATTGCCGCGATCACTCGGTCCTTGTCCATGTGGTGCACAGCTAGGAAAAGGTGATACATGGTGCCCACCGTGTCGGTGGCGGAATCGATCGCCACTTCCACGGGGTCTTTCAGGTAATGACGGATCAAGTGGCCGACATCACCGTCCAACGTGGCTGAGAACAACATGGTCTGGATCCGGCCGGTGCAATGACGAAGGATCCATTCCACCTGCGGGGTGAATCCATCATCGGCCATCCGGTCGGCTTCGTCGAGGCACATGTACTGCACCCCGGACAGGTCTACCTCCCCGGATTTGATCAGGTCGATCAAACGCAGCGGGGTCGCAACCACCAACTCCACGCCCTTAGCCAATTCCTCAACCTGATGGTGACGGCTCGCACCGCCATACACGGCGAGCACGCTGAGGCCTGCGTGGCGGGCCACCGGCTCGAGCACCTCGGCTACCTGCACGGCGAGCTCACGGGTGGGGACGAGCACGAGACCGAGCGGACGTGATGCTTCAGCAGGGCCTTGAATCCGAGACAGCATCGGCACACCGAATGCAAGGGTCTTACCTGATCCGGTCTTGGCCCGTCCGCACACGTCGCGTCCCTGCAAAGCAATCGGGATGGCCTCCACCTGGATCGCAAACGGCTGAGCAAAGCCCGCAGCCGCGAGGCCTGCGTCGATGTGTTCGGGTACCCCGAGAGCGGCAAAACCCGTGGGAGGTTCGATCGGCGGGAGAGCAGTCCCTGATGTGAGGTTGCCAGCGGTGACGTGATCGCGAGAGCTGGTGTCACGGGGACCGTTGTCGCGTGAGGAGCTATCAGAAGATGAGTCGCCGGGACGCCGGCCGGGACGCCGAGGACGTCGCTCTGGGCCGCGACCGCCTCCTGGGCGTTGAGATGGTTGATTCATGATGCTGACAGGGTACCTGCGTATCTCCCTGTATGCCGGTACCGCGCATGCGCGCTGGGATCTGATCTGTCTATACTTCACAGCGATGTGTGCTCGTTCCATCGCCCGTGAGCTGTTGCTGCTTACATAGGGCGAACGCGCCTTCACTCCCGTTCGCCCGCCCCCACCGCCCCGGTCGGGGGCTCTTTCGTTTTTCC
This sequence comes from Ilumatobacteraceae bacterium, assembly GCA_018401375.1. Classification (GTDB taxonomy): domain Bacteria; phylum Actinomycetota; class Acidimicrobiia; order Acidimicrobiales; family Ilumatobacteraceae; genus M30B72. The sequence continues at coordinate 1,772 of JAGYKR010000012.1, forward strand.
GGCCATTTGTGAAAGTCCGTGCCCCAAACTGAACACCGCACTCGAGGAGATACCGATGCCGCCACAACCCGTCACCCCCGCCAAAATGGCCTATTCGCATTACGCCCCCAACGTCCCTCTGGTTCTCACCGATCGGACCTGGCCAAATGTGGTCATCACCAAGGCCCCGCTGTGGTGCTCGGTAGATCTGCGTGACGGGAACCAAGCCCTGATCGACCCGATGGATCCCGCCCGCAAACTGCGGATGTTCAAAGAGCTCGTCGCAATGGGTTTCACCGAGATTGAGGTTGGATTCCCCGCTGCCAGCCAGCCCGATTTTGATTTCATTCGCCAACTTGTCACCGAGGATCTCATTCCCGACAACGTGACCATTCAGGTACTGGTCCAATGTCGTGAGGAACTCATCGCCCGGACCTTCGAGTCCATTGCCGGCGCCCCACGGGCGATCGTGCACTTTTATAACTCCACCAATCCGCTGCAGCGCGAGGTGGTGTTCGGACTCGATAAGGCCGGAATCACCGAGGTCGCCGTCAACGGGGCCCGCCTGTGCCAGAAGTATGAAGCGCAGATGGGCGACACCGTGATCCGCTACGAATATTCACCGGAGTCCTTTACGTTGACAGAGCCCGAATACGCGATTGAAGTCTGCGAGGCGGTGATGGACGTCATTAAGCCCACCCCGCAGAATCCCTTGATTTTGAATCTGCCAGCCACCGTTGAGTGCTACTCCCCCAACGTGTACGGCGATGTCATCGAATGGTTCGGACGCACCATCAAGAACCGCGATTCAGTAGTGATCAGCCTGCATCCCCACAACGATCGTGGATGTGCGGTGGCGGCTGCTGAGTTCGGGGTGATGGCCGGAGCAGACCGGGTGGAGGGCACCTTGTTCGGTAATGGCGAACGCACCGGCAATGTGGACATCGTTAATCTCGCCATGAACCTGTTCGCCAATGGCGTAGATCCCGAGCTCGACATCTCTGACATCGACTCTTTGCGCCGTACCGCTGAATACTGCAACCGTCTCCCGGTGCACCCCCGGCATCCCTACGTCGGCGATCTGGTGTACACCGCGTTTTCCGGCTCCCATCAGGACGCGATCAAAAAGGGGTTTGAGGCCCTCGATGCCCGCACCGAAAACGGCACCTACGACCAATGGGGCGTGCCCTACCTGCCTATCGATCCCAAGCATGTGGGCCGCACGTATGAAGCCGTCATCCGCGTCAACTCCCAATCCGGCAAGGGTGGTGTGGCCTACGTGATGAAGGCCGAGCACGGATTTGATCTGCCGCGCCGAATGCAGATCGAGTTCTCTAAGACCATTCAGAACATCTCCGAGGACACCGGCACCGAGATCAGCCCTGCAGTGATGTGGGGGGCCTTCCAGACGAACTACCTGTCTGAGACTCCGCATATGAGATTGCGCAGCCACGAATTGCACACCTCAAGCGAGGACGGAAAGGGCCTCACCAAAATTTCAGCTCAGATCTCCGTGGACGACACAGCCGTCACCGTGACCGGCGAAGGCGACGGCCCAATTGAGGCCTTCGTTCAGGGCCTGCGCCATAGTTTCCCGGCGAACGGTTTTGACATCACGGATTACGCCGAGCATGCGATGGGCCGCGGTAGCGATGCAACAGCGGTGGCCTACGTGGAGAGCGTGGGGGCCGACGGCCAGACGCGCTGGGGTATCGGTGTCGATCCGAATATCACCACCGCATCGCTGCGGGCGGTGCTGTCGGCATTCGAACGCCAACAGGCCTAATCCGGCCACAACGCCTAGTCTGACCAAAACGCCTAGTCTGACCAAAGCGCCTAGTCTGAGCGGAGCAGCGTGACCCGTTATCTGGTCACATTACGGAGGTCTCTTCATGAAAGTCGTCGTCAATTTTGATTTGTGTGCGTCCACCGGCGCGTGCATGCAGTTCAGCCCCGAGGTATTTGAGGTACGCAGCGATGGCTACCTCTACGTCCTCCATGAGAACCCGCCGGCCGAACTCCACGACAGCGTGCGCGAGGCCGCCGAGATGTGCCCGACCGGCGCAATCTCGCTCGAGGATTGATCCAGATGTCACGAGGCTTCCATCAACGGTTGCGGGCCGTGTGGGAGTCCCAGGATTCCCAGTTGTGTGTGGGCCTCGATCCGGATCCGTCACGTTTTCCCGGGCATCTGCGAACATCAGATCCTGCCAAGATCCCCGGCGCAATCGCCCGTTTCTGCATCGAGATCGTCGATGCCACCGCCGATTTGGTCTGCGCCTTCAAACCACAAATTGCGCACTTCGCAGCCCAGCGCGCCGAAGGGGCGCTCGAAGAGGTGTGCCAGCACATCCGTGAACAACACCCTCAGGTGGTCCTGATTCTCGATGCCAAACGCGGTGACATCGGTTCCACCGCCGAGTTTTACGCGGTGGAAGCATTCGACCGCTACCTCGCTGATGCGGTCACCGTGAACCCATACCTCGGGACCGATGCGGCCCGGCCACTACTGGAACGGGGCGGGGTGATCGCACTGTGTCGGACGAGCAACGCCGGTTCAGCCGAGGTCCAAGACCTCGATGTGCACGGTCGTCCCCTCTATCTCCATGTGGCCGAAATGGTCGCTCAACGTTGGTCTGAGTGGGGAGATTGCGCACTCGTTGTCGGTGCCACCTATCCAGCCCAAATCGCCGCTGTTCGAGCCTGTGTGGCCGACCTTCCGGTCCTTGTCCCCGGGATCGGCGCCCAAGGCGGAGACCTCGAGGCCTCAGTGGCCGCCGGTCTCGATGGCACCGGACGGGGCCTCATGATCTCAAGTTCTCGTCAGATCTTGTATTCCTCCGGCGGTGAGGATTTTGCGGCCGCGGCGCGTCTCGAGGCGCAAAGCACCAGGGCCGCCATCAATCAAGCAGCATCCGCAAGCGGCATCCGTTAGTGAATAATCAGCCGTAACCGATCAGCCATAACCGATCAGCCGTAACCGACCAGCCGGCGTCACGAACTCAGCGAGGTCACGCTGATGATCCCCGGCGCCAAACGCAGGCGCTCCAACACGTCAGCGGGAACCTTCTCCGTCGGGGCAATCAGCATCACAGCCGTACCTTCGGTCTCGGCACGGCCCACATCCATGTCGGCGATGTTCACCCCGGAATCACCGAGCAACGTTCCGACGGTGCCGATCACGCCCGGACGGTCGTCGTTGGCCACCATCAACATGTGCGTTGCCGGCGGGACATCAAAGGAGTTGCCGTCCAACCGCACGATGCGTTGCTCGGCGCGCCGCCCCTGCAAAGTGCCACTAATCGAGTGGCCCCCACCGGAGACGGTGATCAAGTTCACGAAGTCATCAGCAGTGGTAGTGGATGTTTCACGGATCTCAAGTCCATGCTCGGCGGCTAACTGCGGGCCGTTCACATAGGTGACCGATTGATCGCTGATCTCGGAGAAGAACCCCTTCAGCGCAGCTAACCCGAGGATCCGGGTGTCGTATCCACCGATCTCGCCTTCGCAACACAACTCGATGGTGGTCGGCACCCGTTCGCACAAAGATGCAAACAAGTTCCCGAGGGTCTCTGCCAAGGGCAGATACGGACGCAGCGTGTCATTGGCCTCGGCTGCCGACACGTTGACGGCAAAGGGGACAAAATCTCCAGCCAGCGCTAACTGCACCATGTCCGCAATCGCATCCCCTGCTTTGTCCTGGGCTTCACGGGTGCTTGCTCCGAGATGCGGAGTGACCACGATCTGGGGCAGGCCAAACAGCGGAGACGAGGTGGTGGGCTCGGTATCAAACACATCGAGGGCCGCTCCGGCGATGATCCCGTCGCGCACGCAGGCTGCGAGATCTTCCTCCACCACGATCCCGCCTCGAGCCACATTGATCAGCCGCATCGACGGCTTGGCCCGAGACAGCATCTCGGTATCAAACAAGCCGATGGTCTCTGCGTTCTTCGGGAGGTGGATGGTGATGAAATCGGAGTCCGCCACGAGTTGTTCCAGTGGCACCAGCTCCACCCCGATCTGACGAGCCCGTTCCGCTGAGACGAAGGGGTCGTAAGCGATCAGACGCATCTGGAAAGCCTTCGCTCGGTCTGCCACCAACTTACCGATCCGGCCGAGGCCGACCACACCGAGGGTCTTGTCAGCTAGTTCTACGCCTTCCCATCGACTGCGCTCCCATCGACCCTCCACGAGTGCAGCATGGGCCTGGGGCACGTTGCGCGCCTGAGACAACAGCAGAGCCATGGTGTGCTCGGCCGCAGAAATGATGTTGCTCTGCGGCGCATTGACCACCATCACGCCGCGACGGGTGGCGGCGTCAACATCCACGTTGTCGAGGCCGATCCCTGCCCGACCGACCACAACTAAATCCTCCCCGGCTTCAAGCACCTCAGCGGTGACTTGAGTGGCAGAGCGAATAATCAAAGCGTGAGCCCCTTTGATGCTGTTCAGCAACTCATCGGGAGACAGATCTACTGCGATGTCCACGGTGTGGCCAGCTGCGCGCAGGCGGTCCAATCCTCCGTCGGCGATCTCTTCGGTGACCAGGATGCGTGACATAGTGACCACATCCTTACCGCCGCATCGGTCTCAGGCCAACGGAGCCCGAGACTGCCCTCGCTCAGCATGGCCGTTTCGTGGGTCCGAGCGTCTACCTTTGGGTCCACCGCCATGTCGAGGAGATGCTCACGTGACCCCGCCCCATCTCGAGATCCGCAGTCTGACCAGTGCCCCGGAGATGACGGCGCTTTGCACCGTTTTCCAACAGGTGTGGGGTTCTGCGACCCCATTGGTGGAGGTAGAACTACTGACCGCAATCGCCCATTGCGGCGGCTACGTGGTCGGAGCCTTTGACGCCGGCAACATCATTGGCGCCTCATTTGGATTTCTTGCACAACATCGCGGAGAGCCGGCCTTACACAGCCATGTAACCGGAATCCTGCCCGGGGTGCAGCTGTCCGGAGTGGGGCGGGCGATGAAAAACCATCAGCGGCAGTGGGCCCGCGAGGCCGGTCTGAAATGGGTGACCTGGACCTTTGATCCTCTGGTGCGACGCAATGCGTGGTTCAACATTGAAGTGCTCAAGGCCGAGGTCGCTGAGTATCTCACTAACTTCTACGGACCGATCGATGACGCGATCAATACCAAAGACGAGTCCGATCGTCTCTTGGTGGCATGGCCGGCCCTCCCAGAACCCGACCGTGATCCAGAACCCGACCGTGATGAGGTGAACTCACACCGCACGACCAGCGAGGGCCTGATCACGGTGGCAACACCCGAGGATGTGGTGGTGTTGCGCAGAACCCACCCCGACGAAGCATTGCGATGGCGCCGTCAGGTGCGGGCCGAACTCGCTGGGCCGGTGAGTGCCGGCGCCGAGGTGGTCGGGTTCACCCGTGACGGTTTGTACTTGCTGAGGCCCGCATCATGACCGGGACCTTTCGCCTCATCGGCCTCGAACTCCGGCGAATCTCGCTGCCCTTAGTGACTGCGTTCACCACTAGTTTCGGCTCGGAGAACCATCGCGACATCTTGCTGCTGCGTGTCGAGCTCGAGCGGGAGAACACAATCTTTGAGGGATGGGGAGAATGTGTGGCTCCTAACGATCCCACCTACTCAGCCGAGTATGTCGCAGCAGCAGAGATGGTGATCGAACAGCACCTCTTTGCGCGCTTGGCCGGATCGGAGCGAATCGCTGCTGCCGAGGTGCATCGTCTGCTCCGAGCCGTCAAAGGCCACCCGATGGCCAAAGCCTCGCTCGAGATGGCGATCCTCGACGCCGAACTACGCGCCGAGGGGACCTGCCTGGCCACCCATCTCCACGGCGATCAACCCCTCACCCGTGACCGCATCCCCGCAGGAGTGAGCGTGGGCATTTTCGCTGACCTCGACCAGCTGCTTGCCGCCGTTCAGGGTTATGTGGACGACGGCTATCAACGGATCAAACTGAAGATCCAACCTGGATGGGACATCGATCCGGTCCGTGAGGTGCGCGCTCTCATCGGCCCCGAACTCGGACTGCAAGTGGACGCCAACACCGCTTACACCCGCCACGATGCGGCGCATCTGCGCTTATTGGATGAGTTTGATCTGCTGCTGATTGAACAACCGCTCCCCGAAGACGATCTGCTCGGCCACCGCGACCTCGCGAACGCCATCGACACACCGATCTGTCTGGATGAATCGATCATTTCGGTGACCACGGCTCTCGACGCGATCGACATCGGTGCCGCAGAGATCATCAACATCAAACCCGGTCGGGTCGGTGGCTATCTCGAGGCCCGCCGGATCCACGATCTCTGCCGTGACCGTGGGATTCCCGCGTGGTGCGGGGGCATGCTCGAAACCGGAATCGGACGAGCGGCCAATGCCTCCTTGGCGAGCCTCCCTGGGTTCACCCTCCCCGGAGACATTTCGGCCGCCGAGCGGTTTTACGCCCGCGACATCGTGGTCGCACCGATCACCCTCGTGGAGGGCAACGTGGTGGTCCCCACCTCCCCTGGGCTCGGTTTCGATCTGGATCAGGGGATTCTTGAGGCCGCCACCCGCTCCACCCGGCACCTGCGCAGCGAATCCCGGTAGATTCCGCTCCCATGAGCTTCGCTTTCTTGTCGGATGAATGGATCACTGCGGCCCGTGAGATTCGTACCCGCCACGAAAGTGCCGCCACGGCGCTGACCCTCGAGGCCAAGATCAACCTATTGATCACCGAGGTGCCCTTCGGCGGGGGCACGATCCACAGCTATATGGAAGCCACAAACGGCCGACTCGATCTGGAGTTAGGGGCCCTCGACTCCCCTGATTGCACGGTTACCACCGACTACGCAACGGCCCGAGCCCTCCTCGTTGATCAAGACCCCGCAGCCGCAATGCAGGCATTTATGTCGGGGCGGATCAAAGTCCAAGGCGACATGATGAAACTGATGGCCATGCAGACCTCGGTGCCCGATGATGAGGTGGCTCGGCTCGTAGCAGACGAGATTCGCCAAATCACCTCGGCGGGCTGATCTGATTCGGGCTGATCTGATTCGGGCCCGTCTGGGTTACAGATTTTTGCGGGCGGCACCCATCGGTGCGAGCGCGGCGGCCAGATCGCTGACCGTCCACATTTCGTTTTGTTCCACGGTCTCGGCCATTGCCCAGGATTCCACCCGCTTCACCACGCCACCTTGAACAAAAAAGGTCTCCCCGGTGAATGCGCACTCAGATGTGCTCAGGTACGCCACCAGGGGTGAGATGTTGGCCGGGTCCCATTCGTCGAACCCTTCCTGCTTCGGGGCCATGATCGAATCCAGGCCAGGTGTGGCCAAAGTGAGACGGGTGCGAGCCCCAGGTGCGATGCAATTAGACACCACCCCGTAGCGGCTGAGCTCTTTGGCCACGATCTGGCTGAACGTCGCAATCCCCGACTTGGCCGCCCCGTAATTACTCTGGCCGGGGTTGGAGAACAGACCTGAGGTAGACGAGGTATGCACGAGGTTACGGGGCTTGGTGATGCCGGCCTTGTGCTGCTCACGCCAGTAGGACGCCGCCCAGCGCGTGGGAGCGAAATGGCCCTTGAGGTGCACCGCTATCACCGCATCCCACTCAGCCTCGGTCATGTTGACCAGCACCCGGTCACGCAGGATTCCGGCGTTATTCACCAGAATGTCGAGGTCACCGAACGTGGAGATGGCCGTGTTGATCAGATTCTGAGCACCCTCCCAATCGGCCACGTTGTCGCCATTGGCCACGGCCTCGCCACCGGCGGCGCGGATCTCTGCCACTACCTCTTCGGCCGGGCTGAGGTCAGAACCTTCGCCGTCGTTAGCAGCACCGAGGTCGTTGATCACCACCTTGGCTCCTTCGGCCGCAAACAGCAGTGCGTGTTCGCGTCCGATGCCGCGTCCGGCGCCGGTGATGATCGCCACCCGTCCCTCGAGAGCTCCCATGCGCGGTGTTCCTTTCTGACCTGCAATGGCACCGTTGCCATTATCTCGTCTCTGACGTGTCGGCCACCGACCCAAGGTTGGTGGCACGCATGCCTGAGCGCTTCGGCAGAACCGTAGCGATCAGAGGAACACCAAGTCGACCTGCACGCCTCGAGGCAGCAGGTCGCCGACACGAATCCGCTCCCCTTCACGGGTGGCGGAGGAGAATTCTCCATCGCTTGCGCCAAAGGCGAGCACTCCAATCACCCCCACCTCAGCCAGGATCCGCTGTGCTTCGCGCAGATCGGTCCCTGACAGATCCGGGAACGGAATCAGGTCCGGACCTTTGGAGATCGCGATCTGCACCACTGCACCACGAGCCACCCGGCTATCGGGCATCGGAGACTGGGCGGCCACCTGGCCTTCGGGAATTACCGGATCAAAGACGTCATCGAGTTGGACTGCCACGAGGCGCAGACCCTCTGTAGCGGCCTCAGCTTCAGGCCACGTCAGGCCACTCAGATCGGGGACCACTCGCGGTTCGGGGCCTTGAGAGACCCTCATCACGATGGTTTCTCCGGGAAGGATCTGACTCCCGGCCCGGAGTTCGGGCTGCTCGGCCACCTCCCAGGCGATCACCCCACCCGCTGGGAGATCCTCGTCGTACTGCTCGCTCTCCTCAACCTTCAGGCCCAGAGACTCGAGCAGTCTGCGCGCCTCAGAGGCGACGGTCCCGTCGATCTCCGGGAGCGTACGAAAAGAAGGCCCACCGCTGACCACTAGCACCAAGGATTCCTGTAATGAAAGACGGAATCCGGGCGGTGGCACAGAGGACAACACGTACCCCATCCGAGGTTCGAGATCAGAACGGATGATTTCCACTGTGACCGACCATCCCGCCTCGGTGGCGATCTCTACGGCCTCTGCTCGCTGGAGGCCGAGCAGTTCGGGGACCACTTCCGTCGGGACCGACAGCATCCGTGCACCGATCACAGAAATCAAAGCGGCGAGTACAACTACCGCCACCACAATCCCCCATCTTGCCGAGCGTCCGAGCGTCTCGGGCCGGGGTTGAGACGGGGACACTCCAGCGAAAATTTCCTCAGAGCGCTCGGGTAACACCGGGAGGGCAATGACCGAGGTGACATCGTCTGACACCGGAATCTGCCGGGTGGTCGCAACGGGTTGGGTTGCATCCAGCTCTGCAGTGGTGTCCACATCAGAATCCGCACCGGCATTGGGATCTTCTGTGACCGTCTGCGCCGCAGAAGTTGGTCCGATCCCAGCACCCAGTCCGATGATGAGCCCGAGAGGCTCGGGACGAGGTAGTCGATCTGCGAGTTGCAGCATTGCCCGGCCAAACTGGGAGGGGGTGAAGCGTTCTACCGGAGTGGGTCGACCCGCACGTTCTAATACAGCGGCTAACGGGCCGAGATCAGCCGAGACCGGCAACAGTCGATCCACACGTGCGGCGAGACTCGCAGCAATCGAGTCCGCTACGAAAGGCATCTCGCCCGTCACTCCTTCGAGCAGGGTCAAACCGAGCGAGTACACATCGGTGGAAGGATCAAAGGTCGCGGCTTGGGCGTGCTCAGGCGTGGCGTAGCGGGCCACATCAGCCGGCATTTTGTCGGGGGCGGCGAGATACTGCTCAGAGATCAATCCGGCGATCCCGACGTCGATGAGACGCACGTGTTCGTACTCATCAAACATGATGCTGGCGGGGGAAACCATCGAATGGATCAGGCCCCGGCGATGGGCGTAATCGAGGGCCCGGCATACCTCAACGCCCACCACGACCGCCTGGGAGATCGATAGCCGTCGACCACGGTCGTACAGCCCCCCAAGGGAACCTCCCGGGATGGGGTCCATGGCCGTATGAAGGACCAGATGGCCATTGATCTGCGAGATACCCCAGTCGCGCACAACAGCGAGATTGCGATGGTCGAGAGCCGAGACCGTGCCCATCACTTCACGGCAACGATCGGTGAAGCGCTCGCGGGTTTCGGGATCGTCCCCGAGAAACCACAGAGAATGTAAACGCAGGGTCAGGGCGGCTCCTGCAGCAGGATCAGCGGTGATTTCCCGGGCCTCATAGGTCGCCGCAAAGCCTCCCCCGTTGATCAGTCGACCCAGCCGGAAACGGCCGTCCACCGCCTCACCGGAGAGTTCGTCGAGACCTGATTCATGCGGTGAAGGAGAAAGAGGAGTGCTATCCACGATGCCTTTAACGCTAGCGGTTGATGCTCGAGGGCTCTCTGCAGTACCCCGCCCAACACGAGGGATCGGCAGGAGTATCAGCAGGAGCAGCCTGACTACTGCTGTCCGATTCTCTGCGATACCCCGGCATCCTTGACGGGTGAAGAAGTTCCGCATCGACAAGACGTTGCTCGGAGCCAGCATGGCGATCGCCTTTGGGTTGGTGGTCGTGGCCTATGGGATTAGCAACGGGGTGACCGGAGGTGGGGAACAGAACTTTCCTGAGGCCGTGGAATCCGTCACTCCCGTGCCCAATGCGGTGCAGGTACTCGCTCAAAGCAGCGTGATCGTTGATCTCCAAGTCGGTTACACCGGCATCTTGGTGATCAACGGAGTGGAAATTGAGACGGTCAATCTCGACGAGATCGGCAGTTTGGCGGCCCAACCCGGTCAGCAGATCGACCTCCCGCCGGTCACGTTGTTTGAACCCGGTAACGCAACGCTCACCTTCTTGCCACGGCGCGGGGCTTCAATCGAGCGTTTCCCCACCGGAGTGCAAGAGGTCACGGTGATCTACTGGCCGATCCTTGAGGGTCCACAGCGTGCCGACCGTTACACCTGGACCTTTAACGTTCTGTGATCGGCACGGGCCTGAAGCCAGTACGGCCTGAAATCAGTACGGCCTGAAGTCAACACGGCTCGTCATTGCGACGGGATGTGCCCTCTGACCAAAAGTTTCTCAAACCCGGCCGCATCGAGGATCGGGATGCGGAGTTGCTCCGCTTTGGCCACCTTCGAAGCACCCGGGGCGTCACCGACCACCAGTGCATCGGTCTTCGCACTCACGCTGCCCGGACTCTTTCCGCCACGACTGGTGATCGCCTCAATCGCCCCGTCGCGGGTGTATCCCGGCAGGGTCCCCGAGACCACCACCGTCATCCCCTCCAGCACCTGAGGGAGATCGTTGGCCGCTCCGCCAGCAGTGGTTGCGGCCCGCTCGGGGTCACCAAAATCGATCTCTGCCGCACGCAGTTTCTCGATGAAGGCCCGGTTGGACGAAACATCGAACCACGCCCGGATCGAGCCGGCAATCACCGGACCAACCCCTTCCACGGCGGCGAGTTCAGCGGCATCGGCTGCGATCACCCGGTCGAGGGTCCCGAGCCTCTGGGAGAGCGCAGCGGCGGCCGCCGGACCGAGATGTTTGATCCCGAGAGCGGTCAACAGCCGCGGCAGGGGACGCTGTCGCGATTCGGCGATCGCTGCGATCAACTTCTCCGCACTCGGCCGGGCAAATCCTTCAAGGTGTTCCACCTGATCGGCGGTCAAGGAATACAGATCAGCCGGGTCAGCGATCATCGAGGCTGCGCTGAGTTGGGTGATGGTGCGTTCTCCAAGGCCATCGATATCCATGGCTTGGCGCGAAGCCCAGTAGATGACCCGCTGATCGCGCTGGAATGGACAGGCCAGCTCAACACAGCGGGTATTTGCTTCTCCCTCCGGACGCTGCAAGGTGCTGGCCATCGGACAAGGACAGCGGGTGGGAAATACCCAGGGTTCTGAATCCGAGGGACGCAGGGCCAGCACCGGGCCGACCACCTCGGGAATCACGTCGCCGGCCTTGCGCACCACCACGGTGTCACCGGGACGGACATCTTTGATCCGCACCTGATCCTCGTTATGCAAAGTGGCCATCGCCACCGTAGAACCGCTCACAAACACCGGTTCAAGGACCGCAAACGGCGTCACCCGTCCAGTGCGACCAACCGATACTTGGATGTCGTTCAACATGGTGGTGCGTTCCTCCGGAGGGAACTTAAACGCAATCGCCCACCGCGGCGCCCGGGACGTGGAGCCGAGTAGTTCGCGTTGAGCGAGATCGTCCACCTTGATCACCACCCCGTCGATTTCGTAACCGAGATCGTGCCGGTGCTCCTGCCAATACTGGCAGTGAGCGATCACGGCCTCGAGGTCATCGAGCAGGCGAATCTCCGGGTTCACCGGAAAGCCGAGGCCCGCCAGATACTCGAGGCTCTCGTGGTGAGAGGTCATCGGCGCTGCGCCCTTAATCTCCCCCACTTGATAGGCCCACATCTGCAGGCGCCGTCTCGCCGTCACCGCAGCGTCCTTTTGGCGCAGGCTTCCCGCTGCTGCGTTGCGCGGGTTCACGAACCGGTGCTCCCCACTCAGCCCCGCAGCATGGTTGAGATCCTCAAAAGTAGCGATCGGCAGATACACCTCACCGCGAACCTCAAGCAGATCAGGAATCTGACGGTGTTCGAGCAGCGGTGCCGACGGGTCCGGCGCCGCCAACACCTCGGGGATGCCCAGCACTGTGGCCACGTTGGCCGTCACGTCCTCGCCTACCGTGCCATCGCCCCGGGTGGCAGCGCGCACATATTGACCCGACTCGTAGCGAATGCTGATCGCCACCCCGTCGATCTTGAGCTCTCCGACAAATCGCGCCGGCACGCCGTTCAGACCTCGCAGAACCCGTTCCCCCCAGGCCCGCAACTCATCGAGATCCATCGCATTGTCCAAACTGGCCATCCGCACCGAATGCACTACCGGCGAGAATGCGGTGTTCGGTGCCCCGCCCACGGCGGCCACCGGCGAATCCGGCCCGGCCAAATCAGGATGCTCCGCTTCAAGACGCTGCAACTCACGCGCCAACAGATCGAACTCTCCATCGGTGATCTCAGGGTCATCAAGTTCGTGATAACGCCGATTGTGGTGCGCGATCAGTTCCCTTAGTTCTGCGATCCGATCAGCGAGTTCCATCCTCACCAAGTGTAGGGAACTGGCTTCGGCCCGGTCAGGAAACGCTCAGGCGCCCAGTACGAATCGGGTGGCTGCGGCTTGGTCACGAACCCGGTGAGTGATCTCACGCACCGTCTGACAGACCCGTTCGGCCACCACCGGGGTGTGGGTACCGAGACCGCAATGAGGGGTCAATAGGGCCTGGCGCCGCAACAGCCCCGGATCCACACCCTGTTGGACGAGCGAGCACCACACCCCGCTCAGTTGATGCCAAGCGCGGCCCGCGGTCACGCCGATCGGACCATCGGTGGCCACCACACCCCAGGCCACCCATCCACCGTCTTCTAAGAATCGCTGCAGGTAACCGCTGGCTGCCTCAAGACTCACGACAGCGGGGATCGACAACACCTGTGGACCAGCTGCTATGACCGATGCCCAATCGGTGGGACCGCAGCAATGGATCCCTGCAGCAGTCCCCGGGCTGAGGCCGGCCATCGCGCCGCTCATCAAATCCACCGCCTGGTCCGGGGCGATCGGAAACTCCTCACTCATCAACTCCACGAGCCACGGCTCGTCGATGATCACCAGCTGTGGGGCCCCCGGCAACATGTCAGCTACGTAGGCAGAGATCGCTCGCAGGTGGGCTCGCACCGAAGCGGCTGCCATCTCAAAGGCGATCTCGGTAGGGACCCCGGCGCGCACCAAGGCCACACCCAAAGTGACCGGCCCAACGAACTGCCATTTCACCGGATCGGTACCGACCCCTGCAGCGACGGCGCGTTCCAAACAGACGCGAAGGCCCAGAAAGGAGTCCGAGTTGATATCGGTAAAAACTTCGGCCCTCGGATCCACTGCATCGATGTCCACGGCAATCGATCCGTATTGACCGAGCGTTACCCCCGGGATACCAATCAATGCTTGCGCCACCATCGCTTCGGCCGGGGAGCGCCGAGGAAGGCTCGGCAGGGCGAGCAGATCATATTCGCGCAAAGCAAAATCGGCGGCTGCCTTGGCATCTCGATGGGGAAGGGATCCAACACCGGTGGCGGCTCCTGGTCGGAGCGCATCGAGTACCGAGCCGCTTGCTGCGTCACCTGTGGCATCACTGGGTACAGCGTCACTACTGAACTGCCCACCATGATCTCCGGCCATCTCCACCCCCTCCAACATCCGCGTTCGCCGTCACACACCAACTACGACCATCGTGACACGGGACGGCTGGCGCCGACGACTCCACCGGAACTGGCGCGGTGCCCTCTCCACGGTGCAGGCTGTCCACCATGTCCTTCGCCCTCACCTGGCCGCGCCTCGTGCCCTGGGCGGCCCGCATCGGATGGATCGCCGTGGGAGCGGTGGGCGCTCCTGCGCTGGCGTCGGTCCTTGAGCCTCGCTCCGAGGCAGTCCGTTTTGGGGTGACTGCGTTCAGTGCTGGGATCTGGTTAGCCGGTGTCGCGGCTGTGGCGATCACGGCGACAGCCACGTTGACCTTGGCCCGGGTGGTGTTCCCGACGATCATCCCAGCGGCAGTTCTTGCAATGGTGCTCGGAGCGGACCTTCCCGCCTCGATCGGCACGCTGATCATCGCTGTGATCTCTGTTGCTGTGGTCCTCTCCCCTGAATACGGGCAGATCGCCGTGCAGAGTTCGGCTTACGGCAACGAGGTCCGATTTCTCCTGCGACCACCGCTCGGCTTTCTCCTCGCCGCCATTGTGGCGTGGGTGTTATGCGTGGCGGCGATCCTCAGCGCCACGTTGTTATTGGCATCGGGCCTGGTGATCCCCGGACTGGCCGTGATCGTTGCCGCCCTCGCCATCACCGTGCTCGCTCTACCTCGTTGGCACCGCCTCTCGCGGCGATGGTTAGTGCTCGTGCCAGCCGGGGTCGTGATCCATGATCCGGTCACTCTTTCTGACACGGTGATGCTCAAGAGATCTCAAATCCGCCACATCACCCTCGCTCCGGCAGATACCGAAGCCTTTGATTTGACCGGGCCGTCATCTGGTCATGCCCTGGAAATCGCCACCACCGAAACGGTCACCGTGGTCTGTGCTGGCGTCAGGGGCGCGGCGCCACGGGCGATCCACCTCACCGCCATGTTGATCGCCCCAAGTCGACCGGGACGGGCCCTGCGCGCCGCAGCGGACCGGGCGCTGTTATCGAGATGATGCGGCGCGTCCGCCGCCGATGACCTGAATATCGCTCAGTTCGTAGAGCACGATGCTTTGCCCCGGCGCCACCTTGGTTTCGGGCCGCATCCATTCGAGGACCATGCCCGCACCCGGAGTCGGATCCACCTCAGCGACGATCGCTCGGCGCGGTTCGCCGTGAGCGCTGCATTGGACGAGCACCGTGCGACCGAGCAATTCGGCCCGCTGAGTCTCATCGACCATGGTGACGGCATGTACCTCAATCACGTCGGTGGCGAGATCCTCTTCGGCACCCACCACCACCGTGGCAGTGTCCTGATCGATCTCCACCACATACCGCTTGGGACCGCCACCTGGCAGTCCGAGGCCGCGCCGTTGTCCGAGGGTCACGAGTTCGAGAGCTTCGACATCGCCCACCGGCAGCCCGTCGGTGTCCACCACTTTCGCAGTGCGAAACGGGATCCGATGTCCGAGAAAGGCTGATCGGCCCCCGGTGGAGGTGATGAAACAGACATCTTGGCTGTCGGGCTTTGTCGCAGTGCGCAAACCACGATCCACGGCGATCTGGCGCACCTGATCCTTGGTGAGGTCCCCCACAGGGAACATCACTTTGGCCAGATCCTGCTGGCTCAACATGTGCACCACATAACTTTGGTCCTTGGCCAGATCCACACCGCGCCAAAGCACCCGATGGCCGAGGTCATCGGTCCCCACCCGGGCGTGGTGACCCGTGGCCACCGCATCAAAACCCAACAGTTCTGCCCGCTCCAAGAGCCGATCAAACTTGAGGTGTCGATTGCATTCAATACACGGGTTCGGGGTGATCCCGCGGGTGTGCGCCTCCACGTAGGGGGTCACCACCGTCGCCTCGAAATCCTCCGAGAAGTTAAAGACCACATGGTCGATCCCGAGCTGTTGGGCCACCCGTCGGGCGTCGTCCACATCGGACACGCTGCAACATCCGCTGTCGCTCTCGCCACCCCAGAGTCGCATCGTGACCCCAACCACCTCATGGCCAGCATCCACGAGCAAGGCCGCAGCCACCGAGGAGTCCACCCCTCCACTCATTGCGATCATGACCTTCATGCCCGAACCCCTCTCCTCATCCAAACCCGCCTCATGTCCGCACCCGCTTCTGGCGAAGGCGGGCCACGGATTCGGTGAGGACCGTCACCGCCCGATCGATGTCGGCTTCCGTGCTGGTGTGACCGAGGCTGAGTCGCAACGCTCCTCGGGCCCGCTCCGGCTCCACACCCATCGCGGCGAGCACATGGGAGGGCTCCATCGCTCCGCTCGCACAGGCCGATGCGGCTGAAGCGCAGACCCCGGCTTGGTCAAGGAGGAACAACAACGATTCACTCTCCACTCCTTCTACACAAAGGTGGAGGATCCCGGGCACGGACAGTGCCGGATCAACGGTCGTACACAGACCAGTGATCTGGTGGCGCACCCCGTTGAGCAGGCGGTCGCGCAATGCCCTGACCCGAGAGATCTCGTGGTCGCGTTCAGCGACTGTCGCCCGGAGGGCCTCAGCAGTGGCAACGATCCCGGCCAGGTTGTGGGTACCGCTGCGCCGATCGCGTTCTTGTCCTCCGCCGCGCAGCAACGGGCGCAGGGTGAAGCCCTCACGCAGGGTCAAGATCCCTACCCCTTTGGGGCCACCAAATTTATGCGCACTCAAGGAGATGGAATCCACGCTCGCAGTGATCTCGCGCAGATCTTGCCAGCAGGCTGCTTGCACCGCATCGGAATGCAACAGGGCTCCCGGCGCCTTCCGGCGCACCACTTCGGCCACACGTGCGAGGTCGGTCACCCGCCCGACCTCATTGTTCACGGCCATCACCGAAACGACCGACACCGGCGATGTGAGCTGCTCGAGGGTCGCTGACAAGGCGTCGAGATCGATCTGGCCGGTTCCGTCCACACCCACCACACAGCCGCCGTGATGTTGGATCGGGTCTAACACGGCGTGATGCTCCGCCGCTGAACACACCAATGATCCCGGCAAAACCTGAGCTGCCGCACCCATCAAGACGGTGGTGTCAGATTCTGTGCCGCAACTAGTGAAGATGACCTCTCCAGGGCGTACTCCGCAAAGATCGGCCACGAGATCACGAGCCTCATCGAGCGCTTGACGGGCCTGGCGGGCAAAGCGATGCGAACCGCTCGGATTCGCAAAGCACTGGCTGAGGTACGGGGTCATCGCTTCGATCGCCGAGGCGCGCATGGGTGTGGTGGCCGCATGATCGAGATAGGTAAACGACTCCACCCTCCCACGCTACCGAGACCGCCGATACTCTCGCCGAGATGGATCACAGGTCAACCGACGGGGCCCGCACACCGGCTCATCAGATACCGGCTCATCAAGTTCCGGCTCATCAAGGATCGGGCTACCTGATGCCGGGTTACGGATCCTCCACCTACGGAGACCGATTCGCTGATGTCTATGACTCTTGGTATCACGATGTCTCCGACGTGGACGCCACCGTGGCTGCGATCCGTGAACTCTGCCCTCGCGGGCGGGTCCTTGAGCTCGGGGTCGGTACCGGCCGCCTTGCGCTCCCTCTGCTCCGTGCCGGTTTCAGTGTGGATGGGATCGATTCCAGCGCAGCGATGCTGGAGCGACTCTCAGCCCACGATCCAGAGGGTCTGGTCCGTTGCCACCTCGGAGATATGGTCACCGACTGTCCGCCCGGTCCGTTTGATGTCATCCTGATCGCGTTTAACACCATCTTCAATCTGCCCGGCCCCGATCAACAGGCTGCACTATTCGCCGCGGCGTCACAGCGGCTCGGACCGATGGGGCGATTCATCGTGGAAGCCTCAATCCCTGATGCCTGGCCAGATCCACAAAGCGAGCTCGGATCGGAAACGGCCGGCGAGGTACGGGTGCGATCAATGACCGTTGATCAGGTGGTGTTGTCTGTGACTCGGCACGACCCGATCACCGGTCGGGCGGAGGGTCAGTTCATCGAAATCACCGAAACCGGTGGTGTGCGGTTGCGGCCGTGGTCGATCCGCTCGGTCCCGGTGGAGGAGTTGGATCTGATGGCAGCGGCCGCTGGATTGGTGCTGGAGCAACGCTGGGAGGACTTCAGCAAGCGGGATTTCACCGACCAGAGCGACCGCCATGTCAGCATCTACCGCCTATCCTGATCGGGTGAGCCAAATGCGTCTCAACCAACTGACGGGGCGCTGGGTGACCATCGTCAAGTCCCGGGCCCAGCGACCAAACGATTTCGCGGCCCGTGAACATCAGGTGGAGGACCCCGATGGGCGTCCCTGTCCGTTTTGTCCAGGGAATGAAGAAGCCACGCCGGCTGCGCTCGAGACCATCGGCGAAGGCGGCGAATGGATCATGCGCGTGATCCCCAACCTCTACCCGGCGTTTGAGGGCGAGGACGGGTTCGCTGTTCAGAACCTCGGCCCGGTCCACGTTCAAGCCGAAGCCAGCGGGATCCACGAGGTCTTCGTCTACTCCCGTGAACACTCCGATGGTCTGCATGTCTTGAGCGACGCGCAGGCCGGCCACATGATGCAAGCGCTGCGGCGGCGGTTCATTGACCACGCCGAGACCCCCAACATCCGCTACACCCAGGCCATTGTCAATCACGGCCGTGAGGCCGGCGCCTCGCTTGCCCATCCGCACGGACAGCTGCTTGGGCTGCCCTTCGTTCCCGGCGAGATCCTCGATGAAGAACGAGCCTTCGCTCGGTTCGCAGGTGGCTGCCTGCTGTGCACCACCGTGGAAGCTGAAGTGTCCACGGGCGAGCGTGTGATCCTCGAAAACGACGATGTCGTCGTGCTGTGCCCCTACTGGAGTGGTGTCCCTTTCGAGTTGTTGATCCTTCCGAGGGAACACTCCCTCCATCTCCAAAGTGCCAGTGATACCTCTCTTGAGGCGGTGGGTCGGGCTCTGCGAGACGCGATCGGTTTATTGCAGGAAGCCCTCGGCGATGTGGCCTTCAACCTCGGCTTCCACACCTCCCCGCATCACCACACCGGCGAATACCACTGGCATGTCCACATCTGGCCCAACCTCGTGACCCAGGCTGGGTTTGAGCGGGGGACCGGCGTGATGATCAACATCGTTCCTCCTGAAGAGGCCGCTTCCCAACTGCGCGCCGTGCGGGTCCTGTCCTGATCGCAGACCGGTTCAGTAACACGTTCTCACGATGTCACCGGTCAGACCCGGGATGTGGGTACACGATTTCTCTGCGACACCAAGGTCGGGCCGATTCGCCTCACCGATGAGATGGAAATCACCGCAACGAGGTAGTTGGCGGATAGGTCGTGCTGAAAGCGATGCGGCGTCGCAACCTTGCTGTGCTGCGTTCGCTCCTCGATCAGCTGTGAATCTCAGGTTCCCGGACTGGCAAATCCGGGCTGGCAGATCCGAGCCACAGCACCGACAACGGAGCGAGGTCCACTTCTACTGAATGGCCTTGACCGTGCCACGGCTGATCCTGATCAGGGGACACGATGTCGGATGCACTGCCGCGGTAGCCGCTGCCACCAAAGGCCGGCCGATCGGTGTCGAGTAGCACCTGCCACTGTCCCGCCCATGGCAGTCCCACCCGATATGCCGGCCGTGGCACCGGGGTGAGGTTGGCCACGCAGACCACCGCTGCAGCACCGTTGTCATCCCAGCGCACAAAGGAGTACACGCTGTTTTGCGCATCATCGGCCTCGAGCCATTGGAAGCCGGCCGGATCCAGATCGCGCCGCCAGATCGCCGGCCACGCCGCAGCCACCTCATTTAAGGTGACGATCACGTCACGCACACCGCGATGGGGACCGTGTTCGAGCAGATGCCACGGCAGACCGTGCCGTTCGGTCCACTCCTCCCATGGTGCGATCTCGGTGCCCATGAACACCAGTGGCGGCCCCGGCATGATCCACTGCCATGCGAGTAGCGCCCGCAAGTTGGCGAACTTTTGCCAGTCATCGCCGGCCATCTTGGCGAGGAGACTTCCCTTACCGTGCACCACCTCGTCATGGCTGAGTGGCAAGAGGAAGCGCTCGTGATGGGCATACAACATCGTGAAGCTGAGGTCGCCGTGGTGGTGGCGGCGATGCACCGGATCCCGCCCGAAATATTCGAGGGTGTCGTGCATCCAACCGAGATTCCATTTGTGGCTGAACCCGAGGCCACCGTGGGCGGCTGGTCGGGTTACCCCCGGCCACGCAGTGCTCTCTTCGGCGATCATCGCCACGTCGGGATGGATCTGGCCCATCACCGAGTTCAGTTCCCGAAGGAAAGAAATCGCTTCGAGGTCTTCACGGCCGCCATGCCGATTAGGGATCCACTCCCCTTCGGCTCGCGAGTAGTCGAGGTACAGCATCGACGCAACGGCATCCACTCGCAGAGCGTCCACATGGAACTCCTCCACCCAGTACAGCGCGTTGGCGATCAAGAAGTTTCGAACCTCAAACCGGCTGAGGTTAAACACATAGGTCCCCCAATCGGGATGTTCACCGCGCCGGGGATCTTGATGCTCGTAGAGCGCCGAACCATCGAACCGGCCGAGTGCCCAGGCGTCGCGAACAAAATGCGCAGGTACCCAATCGAGGATCACACCGATACCGAGACCGTGCAGGTGATCCACGAATCGCTTCAAGCCCTCGGGGTCACCGAGTCGCGCCGTGGGCGCATAGAACCCAGAAATCTGATAGCCCCACGACCCTCCGAAAGGGTGTTCGGCGATCGGCAGCAACTCCACATGGGTGAAACCGAGATCTCGCACATGTTCTCCCAGATGAAGCGCGAGCGAATCCCAATCGCCGATGCCCTCGCGCCACGAAGGTGCGTGCACCTCGTAAATCCGAAGAGGCGCCGTGCCTGACACCACCGCACCCCGCGAGCCGATCCACGCACTGTCGTTCCAGCTATAGGCCCCAAACTCAGGGATCCGACTCGCATCACCGGGGGGCAGCTCCGTTGCTCGAGCCATCGGATCAGCCTTCGTGACGCACTGGCCATCAGCGCCAGTGATCTGCAGTTTGTAGTAGTCCCCGCTGCGGCCAGGTACCACAGCGGACCAGATCCCCGAAGAGCCGAGGTTATGTAGCTCGGTGGGTTGCCAGTGGTTCCAATCCCCGATCACGTGGACCCGTTGGGCTGCCGGCGCCCAGACGGCGATGCGCACCTGATAGCCCGGTCCCTGCGGTGCGGGTACCGCCTGAGGGCCAAGCATCCGCCACAGTTGACGATGTGTCCCTTCATTGAACAGGTGGAGGTCCAACTCCCCGATCTCCGGGCTGCTCAACATCAGGTCCGTCACCGCGTGCATCGTAACCTTGCCGGTCCCGCCGGTGCCGTGACAGACGCAATGAGAGCGCTATCCTGCGCCCACGTGCGGGTGCTGATGTTGTCGTGGGAATATCCCCCGTTGTCGGTGGGTGGAGTGGCCGCCCATGTGGATGGGCTTGCCGCTGCCCTTGTGACCGCCGGGCACGAGGTGGTGCTGATGACCCGCAGCCATGCCTCCACTGAGGAAGACACTGATTTTTCCGGTGTCAGGGTGCTGCGTTGCGACGCCCAGATGCCCTGGATCAGCACGCAGTCTCCGCTCGGCGCGACCGCAACAGCCAGCATCGCTCAGGTCGCATCAGCCAATCACAGCCTGGTCAATCTGTGTCTTCTCCTCGGGGACTGGCGCCCTGAGATCATTCACGCTCACGACTGGCAGGTGGCATGGGCCGCCGATGTCTGCGCCCGCCGATACGCAGTCCCCTTAGTTACCACTTTCCACGGCACCGAACGCAGCCGCCATGGTGGCCATCTCCCCCCGGGCGAATCGATGGACATCAACTCGGTGGAGTGGTGGCTGGCCTTTCGTTCCGAGCGGATCATCGCCGGGACACGGCTGATGGTCCGAGAGATCGCCAGCGGTTTTGAGTTGGATCCTGCCATCATCCACCGGATCCCCAACGGGATCGATACGAGTTGGTGGACGAGTGGGGAGGACGCTTCATCAACGGTCGGATCTGACCATGGCGCGATCGGCGAGCAGGGGCCGGTGGTCTTAACCTGGGGTCGGGTCCAGTTTGAAAAGGGATTCCAGGTGTTGGCACGGGCGATGACCCTTTTACGCCAGCGGATCCCCGGCATCACATGTCTGATCGCCGGTCGCGGCTCGTACATCCCTGAGCTGCAATCCCAGATTGACATCGAAGGGGTGAGCGACATCGTGACCCTGATGGGGTACGTCTCCGATCCCGAACTCCGGGAGTTGATCCACCAGAGCACCTGCGTGGTGATTCCCTCCCTATATGAACCATTTGGGGTGGTAGCCCTAGAAGCGATGGCTGCTGGAGCTGCCCTCGTGGTGGCTAACACCGGCGGCCTCGCAGAACTGGCCGGTGGCACAGGGGCGGCGCTGTTGTTCGAGCCAGGCAACACCGCTGATCTCGCTGACCGGATTGAGGAGCTGATTACCTCAGAGACCATGGCCGCCGAGCTTCGGACACGAGCAACCGAACTCCTCGATGCCAGCTACACCTGGGCGGCGATGGCCACCCGCACCGTTGAGGTTTACCGCGAGGTGCTCAACGGCCGGTGAAGTTCGCCTTACCCGGCCCCTGTTCGAGGAAACTGGCCACACCGATCTGAGAATCCTCTGAGGCAAATACCTTCTCAAAGGCGACGCGTTCCATCGCCAGACCTTCCGCCAAGGAAACCTGGCTTCCAGCATCCATCACCGCCTTGGTTAAGCCTTGGGCAACGCGGGGACCCTTGGCAATCTCTGCAGCGAGTCCGAGGGCGCGTTCCAAAAGCTCTTCGGTAGGCACCACCTCATCGGCCAATCCGATCCGCAAGGCT
This sequence comes from Ilumatobacteraceae bacterium, assembly GCA_018401375.1. Lineage (GTDB taxonomy): Bacteria > Actinomycetota > Acidimicrobiia > Acidimicrobiales > Ilumatobacteraceae > M30B72. The sequence goes on from JAGYKR010000012.1 coordinate 24,592, forward strand.
TCTTCGGCGCGGACCTGGCGGCCGCTCATGCACAACTCCTTGGCCCGACTCAAGCCGACCTGACGGCTCAGCCGCTGAGTGCCGCCCCCACCGGGCAGGATTCCGAGCAGAATCTCGGGCTGACCGAACACCGCCCGCTCACCTGCAATGCGGTAGTCGCAGGCCAATGCCAACTCGCACCCTCCACCGAGGGCGTAGCCGCTGACCGCAGCGATCACGAAACAGGGCAGCGCCGCCAGTGCATCAAGGCTCTGATGGAACAGCGCCGTGATCCGACGGGCCTCCTCGGGGCCCCCAAACTCGCTGATCTCCGCCCCCGCAGCGAAGAACTTTTCACTGCCGGTGACCACCACAGCACCGGGCAGATCTGATGCGAGGCTCGCTACTACCTCACCAAGTTCGCTCAACACCGCCTGGGACAAGGTGTTGGCCTTGCCATTGGACAGTGTCACCACTGCTACTTGATCATCACGACGCTCGAGTTCCACTGCCATGGGCCCCATTGTTGCCGATCGGCAACCCGGGAGATGAACTCGCGAGTCTCAGGCCTCCACGGGTGCGAGCATCTCATCGGCGGCAGACCAAGGGTCCACCACATGATCGATCACCGATCTCGTCAACTCCTCCCACCGTTCGCCGGTGCACAGCTGACGAGCGCGTTCTCGCAGTCGTTCGGCGACGATCTCACGCAGTTCTTCACTCATCCGAAAAGTCCGTCGCTCGGACAGCTGTCCCGAAGATGTCGCATGCTCGCGGTGAGCAAGAACGGCCTCCCACAACTCGGGCACTCCTTGTCCGGTGGTCCCGACCGTGGCGATGATCGGCGGACGCCAAGCCGAGTGCGCGAGGTCCGAGAGATCCAACATCCCCTCGAGGTCGCGTCGGGTCTGATCAGCACCGGCGCGATCGGACTTGTTGATCACGAAGACATCAGCGATCTCCATCAGACCGGCCTTGTTGGCCTGAACGGAGTCTCCCCATCCGGGATTCACGACCACCACCGTGGTGTCGGCCTTACCGGCGATCTCCACTTCCACCTGCCCCACCCCAACGGTTTCGACAAGAATCCAGCGACGGCCGATCGCGTCGAGCAACCGCACCGCCTCCGGGGTTGCTAGGGACAGGCCTCCGAGATGGCCGCGGGTGGCCATCGAACGGATGAACACCCCGGGATCGGTTGCGTGATCCTGCATCCGGACCCGATCACCGAGAATCGCTCCGCCGGTAAATGGCGAAGAGGGATCGATCGCCAATACCGCCACTTCCAGTTCCAGCGATCGCAGATGACTGATGGTCGCGCTCGTCAACGTGCTTTTGCCGGCCCCGGGAGCCCCGGTGAGGCCTACCGTGTAGCCCTCACCGCTCAACGGATAGGCGAGGCGACCCACCGCTCGGGCGTCAGGACCACCCCGCTCGATGAGCGACAGCAAGCGGGCCAACGCCGCACGGTTGCCCTCAAGGGCGGCCGCGAACAGTTCAGCAGGATTATTGACTTTGGCTGCCATGGCTCTCCCCGAGATCTCACATGAGCGGTTCGGCCACGTTGATCACTTCCGTGACCCCGTCTACACGATCCCGCATAATGCGTTCGATGCCGGCCTTCAGCGTCTGGGAGGAGGCCGGACAGGTACCGCATGCGCCCACAAGGGTCACCGACACCACCCCGGTGGACTCATCCACGTCTTGGAGCACGATGTCGCCGCCGTCGGCCTGAAGAGCCGGGCGGATCACTTCGATGGTTGCTTCCACTTGTTCACGCATCTCGGTGACCATTCAATCACCCGAGCGCCTACGATGCTGACTCATGGTCTCAGGTAGTGCGCTCGGTGGGGCCGCAGTCCTCGCCCATCAGGGCGGCTGGGATGAGATCTTGATGGTCGCCGCCCCGATTCTGATCATTCTCGGAGTGTTGCGAGTGGTCAAAAAGCGGGTGGATCGTGGCGATTGGGATGAGCATCCCGATCTGCGCGAGCCAACGCGTCCCGACGAAATCAGCCCAGACGAAATCAGCCCGGACGGGATCAGCCCGGATCGATCCGAGTGATCTCTGCGCCTACCGAGGCCAGTCGACCCACCAAATCCTCGTAGCCGCGGTCGATGTGGTGGATGCCGCTGATCGTGGTCTCACCTTCTGCAGCGAGTCCTGCCACCACCATCGCCGCCCCGGCCCGAATGTCGTGGGCCCGAACCGGGGCGCCCGATAAACGCGGCACCCCCCGCACCACAGCGTGATGGCCGCTGGTCCTAATGTCCGCACCGAGACGCTGCAGTTCTTCCACGTAGCGGAAACGGCCCGGATAGAGATTTTCGGTCACGATGCTGACCCCTTCCGCCACCGACAACATGGTGATCATCAACGGCTTGTAATCGGTTGCGATCCCGGGGTAGGGCAGGGTTGCCACATCGGTGGACCGGAGCCGTTCGTTCGCGCTGACGCGGAGGCCACCTTCCACCGAGTCAATCTGGCATCCCATGTCGCCAAAACGGGTCAGCACCACTTCCATATGGTCTCTGCGGGCATCGGTGATGAGGATCTCCCCACCTGCCACAGCCACCGCCGCCATGTAGGTGGCCGCTTGGATGCGGTCGGGAATCGTGACGTGGCTGACCGGGCGTAGATCATCGCGCCCCACACCGATGATCTCTAGCCGTGCCGTCCCGACACCAAGGATCTGGGCTCCCATCGCAATCAAAAACTCGCACAAGTCAATGATCTCTGGTTCGCGGGCCGCGTTATTGATCCGTGTCACACCGTCGGCGAGAACCGCGGCCATCACGATGTTCTCGGTTGCGCCGACACTCGGGAAATCAAAAGCGATGTCTGCGCCGTGTAGTCGATCAGCGAAAGCCTCCACATCACCATGGCTGATCTTGAAAGTGGCGCCCATTGCTTCGAGACCTGCGATGTGCATATCAATCGGGCGGGCACCGAAGTCATCCCCACCGGGCAGCGCAAGACGCACATGGCCGAACCTCGCCAAAAGCGGCCCGAGCACGTTGATCGAGGCGCGAATCTTCTCCACGAGCTCATAGGGAGCAACCGGGGTGATCGCACCGGTGTTGGTCAGCGACATCACACCCGGACTCAGCGTCTCGATCCGCATCCCGAGCGCTGTCAACAACTCGCTCATAATCTCCACGTCGACGATCCCCGGCACATTGGACAGATGGGTGGTGCCATCGGTCATCAATGAGGCCGCCATCAGTTTCAGCACTGAGTTCTTCGCTCCCGGGACTTTGACCTGTCCCGATAACGGCCCGGTACGGCGCACGCTGATCGCAGCCTCTGCAATGGTGGATCTTCCCGGGGTCGTGTTCATCGCCTGACAGTATGCTCCCCCGGCATGGGTAAGGGCCGGACACTCAGTCGGGTGTGGCCAAATGAGCCTCGCGTCACACAGGCCCTTGCGAAGTGCCGCGAGGGCCTTGTGGGCGAAACCGAAGCCGCCCCTTTGGTCTTCATCCAAGAGCTCGGCCCGTTCACCGAGTACCGCCGAGAAGTGACCCCAGATCCCGAGGGTTGGCGTGAGACGATCACCTATCGCCTCGACATTCCATGGTTTGCATGGGCATTCGGATTCCTCGTGGCCCGCCACCTGCGCCGCACTCCACCGGAGCACCGAGCCGGGGCGCGCGGTCCGTGGTGGGCCCCGCCGGACCGACTCAACGCCGCTCAGGTCAACCTGCTCGGGCTATTGGCGGCCGCTTCGATGAGCGCCGCCTACATCAACACCGTGTTTTCCCAGACCGTCAAGTTCGCAGCCGAAGATCTCGGAGTGGGTAGCGGTGGGATTGGTGTGGCCGGTTCGGTGGTGCGAGCTGGCATCGTGATCTCGCTCCCGGCGGCCTTTCTCGCTGACCGCATCGGACGCCGCCGAGTGGTGATCGCCCTCGCCTGGGTGGCGCCGGCGGCGACGGCACTCGGTGCGGTGATGCCCTCGTTCGCATTGTTGGTGGCCAGTCAGACCATCGGTCGACCGCTCGGGATCGCACTCGGATTCTTGGTCGCAGTGATCGCTGCTGAGGAGATGCCCCGTGGAACTCGGGCTTACGCGGTGAGCGTCTTAGCCATGGCCAGTGGTCTCGGCGCGGGAATCGCAGTCATGGCGCTGCCCCTCGCCGATCTGGGCCCGAACGGCTGGCGCGCCGTGTTCGCTGTGACACTGATCTGGTTGCCCGTGGCCGCGGATCTGGCCCGACGACTACCCGAGACCGCCCGCTTCGTCGCCCACAACGAATACCGTCGCACTGTGGGAGGCTCCCCCGGCCGGCTCAACCGGCGCCGAATGCTGCTCCTCGGGACTGTCGCGCTGGCGGCGAACCTCTTTGTGGCCCCTGCCAGCTTCTTCCAAAACGCGTACCTGCGTGAGGTTCGAGAGTATTCGGCCACCATGATCGCAGTGTTTACCTTGGCCACCGCCACACCTGCAGCGATTGGGCTGATCCTCGGTGGCCGCATCGCAGACCTCCGGGGCCGAAAAATCCTGATCGCCTTCGCCCTTCCGATTTCCACTGCGCTGCTGGTACTGGCCTTTACCGTTGGTGGATCGGTGATGTGGATGGCTACCTTCGGCGGCGGATTCCTCGCCTCGCTCGCCTATCCGGCTCTTGCGGTGTATCGATCCGAACTGTTCCCCACTGCCCATCGGTCCCGTGCTGCAGGGCTTTTGACCACCGTTGCCCTCCTCGGCGGGATCATCGGACTTCTCGCTGCGGGCGCAGCATTGGAGGCAGCATGGGGGTACGGGCCGGTGATGGGAGTGCTTGCGCTCGGACAGGCGATCGTGGTGATCACGGTGCTCGCGTCCTACCCAGAAACTGCGAGACGCTCACTCGAGGATCTCAATCCCTCGGACATCCGCGCTCTGTGACCTCGCCAGCAACGAAAATGGTTTTATAGCTTCAGGCCACCCGGGCGGAAAGGATCCGACGGGCCTCATTCAGTTCAAGAATTGCGGTGCCCGCCGACATCTGGTCCCCACCATGGTCAGGATGCACCGACATCATCCGCTGCCGGTATTGGGACATGACTTCACGCTTGCTCGGCATGTGGGCCCCGGGCGGGAACCCAAGGATTTCCAGCGCCCAGGCCCGCGGATCCGCCAAAGCCGCCAACGATGTGGTCTGGGCCCCCGCCAGGTAACTGATCAAGGCCGGCCCCACTGGACCACGCCACAAGGTGGCCTTATGCAGGATCGGTGCGATCACCACTCGATGGGCGAGGTCAAGACGTTCTGCTGCGTACAGCGCACCGAGTACCTGAACGAGATCCGTGCCGTGGGTATCGAAGCGAAAACTGATCTCATCGGATTCGCTCAGCAATCGATGTGTGCTGCGGGCGAGACCGTGGCGGTCCACCTGAAAGCGGTGCCGCAACCGGGGTTGGACCACCCGTTGATCTTTCTCGATCTGATCGATGAGCCGGTGAATATCGGGCACCAGATCGGGTTCCACACCGCCGATATGGGCGGCCACCACGGCGCCGAGCAACAACCCACCGAGGCCGGGTGCTGGATCGGTGGGCAACACGAGATTGCCGAGTGCAATCCGCCGGGTGGGCACAGATGGCCTGGTATGCCAGACCTCTATCTCCGCCAACAGCATGGTCAAAACGGTAGCGGGCTAGACGAATGGACGAGTGATCGTCCGGAGTTCCTCACCGAGGTCACTCACCTCGTTGGCATCAAACTCGGAGTCAGCGAAAGCACCCGCCAATTCGCGGGCCGCTTCCACGACCTTGGACCAGGACCGTTGGGGCATCCCAAAGGGTGGTTGCTGCGGATCGATGACCCCAGCCAGTACGAACAGGTCGGAGCGAGCCACCGCATCAGCAGCATCGCGGGCCAGTCGATCCCCAATGCTGTAAAGCCTCCCGAGGACACCTTCGGGCGGACCGGAACCCTCATCTTCGAACTCGTCGATGGACGCGATGTCACCATCCTCGATCGCATCAAGCAGATCGTCCACCTCATCTTGGAACTCGGGATCCACAAACACCGAGATCCCCTCCCACCGATGCGGGATCTCTGATTCGATGAGTGCTGAGCGCACCAAAGTCAGATCCGATGTTGACCAATCCTCAAGACGAAACTCGGTAGAGGGATCCTCGGCATCGAGGTACACGGCGAAGGGGCCGATTTGGGCTTCGAGACGGTCAAACACATCGTCCATGAAACTTTCGGCTGCTTCGGGGATCAGCAACTCTGTCCCCTCCCATTGGTGGGGAACGGAAGCCTCGGCCATCTGGGCGCCGAGTTCACCGAGTTGGACCGGGGTCCACCCCGCGAGTTCGTACTGGACCACCACCGTGTCCGGGTCCGCTGGATCAAAATCGAAGTCAGGATCAAATCTGGGGCCTGACCCCGAAGTGGATCCGGTCCGCTCAGGCTTGATTGGTTCTCCGGAACGGTCGACGATTCCCATGCCGAGACGCTACCCACCACGGAGGATCTGTTCGATGAATTCCGCGATCAATCGATATTCCTCGAGCCGATGCGGAATCTGTCGGAGTCCGTGCCCTTCGCCGGCAAACAGGTGGAGGTCCACCCGCCCACCGCTCTGTGCAATCTCTGCGGCGAGGGTGCGGCTGTGATCGGCGGGAACTACCGGATCCTCTTCGCCGTGGATCATCATCAACGGCCCGGCGATCTGATCTGCATGGTGGACTGGCGACAGTTCTCGGTACCGATCATGATCTGACAGGTCGCCGACCAGGCTGAGGCTGTAGTGGGCTTCAAATCGGTGGCTGCGTTCGGCGAGGTCCGCAAGATCTGAAACCGGCGAGATCGCGATTCCTGCGGCTACGAGTTCGGCGTGATGGCGCAACACCGACAACACGGTCAGTCCACCTGAGGAACTCCCAGCGATCAGCGTGCGTTCTGGTTGTGTCCCACTCTCGGCCTGATAGGCCCTGATCATCGCCGCCGTATCGGAGGCATCGAGTTCCCCCCACCGGCCGCGCAGGGCCTGCTGGTAAGCCCGACCGTGGCCGGTAGTCCCTCGAGGATCCACGACGAGCACATCGAGACCACGACTCCATAACCAGGCCACACGGGGCATGAAGGTGACCTGCCATTGATCGGTTGGTCCTCCATGCACCCAGACCACCACAGCCTGACTGCGCACCGGCCCTGCGGCACGGTAGAGGCGAGCATGCAGTTTGGCTTCCTGATCACCTACCGCTTCCGCCTCGGTGACCGGCAGTGGGGTTGCAAACAGTTCGGGCTCAGGGAGATCGATGCCGTCCCAGGCGATCACCGGGCCGACCTGATGCACCCGGCGGGTCGTACCGACCCCCGACTGCGCCGAGACACCTGACCCCAACCGATAACTGACCACCTGCGTCGGGGTCCTCGCTCCTGTGCGCACTGCTACGAGGTGCTCTCCTCGCCAATGCAGATGACCGTGAACGCCCCGTGCGATCTCGGTGATCTCGGCCGTGTCGAGAGACATGACACACAACCGAGCAAAACCGAGTTCGTTGCGGGTGAATGCGACCATTGATTCATCGGGAGACCAGGCGTAAGAGGAAAGTCCCGGTCCCCATGTGGGCCCCGCATGTTCACAGGGTTCGCTGATCAGAACCTGCTCATCCACCCACAGGTTCAGCCAGCCGTGATCGTCGCGCACCGAGGAGATGCGACCGTCTCGGAGGATCCGCGGCTGCAGGATCGCTCCGATCCCCTCAACCATTTCCCGTGAGTGGACCTCCCACAGCGGGGAGAAACCATCGTTCAGGGTCGGCCTGCGCAGACGAACCCGACGCAGGATCGAATGATCCCAGGCCATGTCCGGAACGTTCCATGCCTGCCAGACCACATGGAGGCATTCGCTCCCGTCGGGTTCGTTGACGATGGCGATCTGCGGATCACAAACGAAATCATCCTCACCGAGGTCAAGTCGCAGCGCCGGGCCCTCACCACTCGGCCACAGCATCCAGACCTCTGCCTCGTCACAAGTGATCACGACAGGGGATCCATCGCCGTTGCTGGCCGGAGCAGCCAGCCCGCGACCGGGGGCCATGGCCCGTGCCCGCGATCCGGCACCATCCACTGGGGCGACCCACAACCCACCATCTCGACCCACATACACAATCCCGTGGCCCTCATCGGTCCAGGCCAGACACCCGCCACCGAGACCTCGACCGGCGGCAGGCTGCGGCACTGAGGTCACGATCCGTTCGGGACCCCCGTCGATTGGCATGACCCGGATTGAGGTGACCCCGGCCTCTGATGTGACAGACGCGATGAGGTGGCCATCAGGACTGAGCGTCGGTTCGGTCAGGTCCCGCCCCGCAATGCACATCTCCGGGTCAATGAGCATTGGGTCAATGAGCATTGGGTCAATCGGCATTACCACATCGTTCAAACTACCCAGTCCGGTCAGTGCGAGGACCTATGGCCATGGTCCCAACCCGGCCCACCAACTAGCGTGGGAGCCATGTCTGCGTCTCAGCGTCCCGATCGCAACCTCGCAATGGAGATGGTCCGCGTGACCGAATCAGCGGCGCTGGCCTCAGCCCGCTGGGTAGGTCGTGGTGACAAAAAGGGAGCAGATAACGCCGCCGTGGAGGCCATGCGCACCATCTTGGGCACGGTGCAGATGGACGGCGTGGTGGTGATCGGTGAGGGAGAAAAAGACGACGCTCCGATGCTGTACAACGGGGAGCGGATCGGCGACGGCACCCCCCCGATGGTGGACGTGGCAGTGGATCCGATCGATGGCACCACGTTGACGGCACACGGTAAAACCAATGCGCTGTCGGTGATCGCAGTCGGTGAGCGCGGCTCAATGTTTGATCCAGGCCCATCGTTTTATATGGACAAGATCGCTGTCGGTCCTGACGCAAAAGGGTCTATCGATCTGACGGCGAGCCCCACCCAAAATCTTGGATGGGTGGCGAAGGCGCTGCGCAAGAGCGTGCGAGATCTCACCGTTGTGATCCTGGATCGCCCTCGTCACGATGACCTCATCGCTGAGGTGCGTTCCACCGGAGCGCGGATCCGTCTGATCACCGACGGTGATGTCTATGGCGGGATCGCAACCGCTTGGCCAGATGCCGGTGTAGATGTTTTGATTGGGATCGGTGGCACACCCGAAGCGGTGATCACCGCCGCTGCACTCAAGAGCATGGGCGGCGAACTGCAGTGCCGGCTAGCCCCCCAGAACGAGGCCGAGCGAGAAACTGTCCTCGGTGCCGGCTACGACCTCAACCGCATTCTCACCCAAGATGAACTCATCGAAGGCGACAACTGTTTCTTCGCTGCCACCGGGATTACCGACGGACAGCTTTTACGCGGTGTTCGCTTTGACTCCACTGGAGCTCATACCCAAAGTTTGGTGATGCGTTCACGCAGTGGCACTGTCCGCTTAATCGACGCCCACCACCGCATGCACAAACTGTCAGAGATCTCCTCCATCGACTACTCCTGATCCCAGCGCGAACAGACCAGCGCAATCAGATCGAGCGCGATCAGATCCAGCGCGATCAGTTGCGGCGCAAGGTCTGGACGCCGAGAGAAATGCGCCGGGATAACCACCGAGGTGTCACCGAAGATGTGGACACCAATGCCTTGTAGAGGGCACCGGGTACTGCAATTGTCTTGCCGGCGATGACGGCATCGAGTCCGGCTTGAGCCACCATGCGGGCTCCGGTCCACGCAAAGGCCGGGAACGAGGTGATGAATCCTTCGGTGTTGGACACCTCTTGGAATTCCGTGCGGGTCAGACCCGGACACAGGGCCGTGACCTTGACCCCGTTGCCAGCCACTTCGGCCTGCAGGCTCTCCGTCAGATTCGTCACATAGGCCTTTGTGGCTGCATACACGCTGAGGTACGGCGAGGCTTGGAACCCAGCCACACTGGACACGTTGATGAGCCAGCCTCGGCCCTCCGGCACCATCTTCGCGAGAGCCGCATGACTGAGCCTCGTGAGGGCCGTGATATTCAAGGCGATTTCACCTGCCAGACGATCGGGGTCAAGGGTGGAGAACTTCCCACTGGTCCCGAATCCGGCGTTGTTAATAACGAGATCTACCGGATCGCTGGTTGCGGAGATCCGCTCCACCACCCGGGCGACACCGGCCTCGGTGCCTAGATCGGACACCAGCACCTCAGTGCCCGGATACGAGGCCGCAAGTTCGTTCAAACGATCCTCACGGCGCGCCACCACGACGCAGGGAACCCCGGCTGTCCCGAGCAGGTGCACAAACTCAGCGCCGATCCCACTTGAAGCCCCCGTGATCAGGGCCCGCGCAAACGGGTAAGGACCCGAACTTGCCATCGAGTCAGCGAGTCTGGACACCAACGGCAGTCAAACGGGCATTAGCCCGACTGAGAGCAGCTACGGCCTCGGCATCATGGGTGTTGCGCATGTTGTTCTCGGCTCGCTCTTTGGCTGAACGAGCTCGCTCCACATCGATTTCGGTGGAGAGTTCGGCGGTGTCGGACAAGATCGACACCTTGTTCTCCGACACCTCTACGAACCCGCCGTGCACCGCAATATCCACGACCGAGCCGTCGAGCAGAAACACTCGGGTGTGGTTATCGGTCAGGGCACCGAGGAACGACATATGACCTGCTTGGAACGCGATCTCCCCGCCCCCGAGGGTTCGGGTGATCACCATTGTGGCCTCACCGGAAAAGAGTAAACGCTCCGGTGACACCACCTCAACTGTGAGTGGATTGGCCATGTTAGATCTCCTTAGGGTCGAATCTCTTCGAGCCCGGGCTCAGGATTCCTGCAGTGCCTTGGCCTTGGCCAGCACCTGCTCGACGCCACCCACGTTCAAGAAGGCCTGCTCGGGTACATCATCGAGGTCGCCGTTGACCAGGGCCTCAAATGACTCCACAGTCTCTTTGACCGGGACGTACTCGCCCTTCAAGCCGGTGAACACCTCGGCCACATAGAAAGGCTGAGACAAGAAGCGCTGCACCTTACGGGCCCGGCTCACGATCTGGCGGTCCTCTTCGGCGAGTTCGTCCAGACCCAAGATGGCGATGATGTCTTGGAGCTCCTTGTAGCGCTGCAGGGTCTCTTGGACCCGACGAGCCACGAGGTAGTGGTGCTCGCCCACAACTTCGGGGGCCAGAATCGTTGAGGTGGAGGCCAAGGGGTCCACGGCCGGGTAGATACCGAGGGCCGCAACTTGGCGAGACAATTCGGTAGTGGCATCGAGGTGGGTGAAGGTGGTGAACGGCGCCGGGTCGGTGTAGTCGTCGGCGGGCACGTACACAGCCTGCAAAGAGGTGATGGAACGACCCCGGGTGGAGGTGATCCGCTCCTGCAACTGGCCCATCTCATCGGCCAAGGTGGGCTGGTATCCCACAGCGGATGGCATACGACCGAGCAGGGTTGATACCTCAGAACCGGCCTGCACAAAACGGAAGATGTTGTCAACGAACAACAGCACGTCCTGGTTTTGGACGTCGCGGAAATACTCCGCCATGGTCAGCGCCGACAGCGCCACCCGCAGACGCACTCCAGGCGGCTCGTCCATCTGGCCAAACACGAGGGCAGCCTTTTCAAACACGCCCGATTCCATCATCTCCAGGCGAAGGTCGGTACCTTCACGGGTGCGCTCGCCCACACCGGCGAACACCGATACGCCGCCGTGCTGGGAGGCCACCCGGTTGATCATCTCGGTGATGAGCACGGTTTTACCCACACCCGCACCACCGAACAGGCCGATCTTGCCACCCGCCACATACGGGGTCAACAAGTCAATGACTTTGATGCCCGTCTCAAACATGCGAGCGGATGGCTCCAACGCTGCAAAGTCGGGAGCCGGACGGTGAATGTCCCAACGCTCCATCTGATCAAAGCCCTCAGGAGCCTCGTCAAGCGGCTGTCCCCACACGTTCCAGATGTGACCGAGCACCTTGTCACCCACCGGAACCGAGATACCGCGGCCGGTGTTACGGACCGCAGTGCCCCGCTTCAGACCGTCGGTGGGCTTCATGCAGACGGCGCGCACCCGACCATGGCCGAGCTGCTGTGCGACCTCAGCTAGCACGGTGATCTTTTCACCCTCGAGCTCAATGTCGAACTCCACGGCGGAGTTCAGCTCGGGCAGCGATCCACGGGGGAACTCCACGTCGATCACGGGTCCGGCGATGCCGACAACCCGGCCCTCTTTACGATCGGTACCAGTGGTGGCTTCGGTCATAGTCATGGCAGTGATTCTCCTAATACAAGTTCTGCGCTGTGGTCAGTCGCTGGCGGCGACGTCGACGAGGTCGGCGGGGTCGAAGGGAATGGATTTCGCGGAATCAGAACCGAGAGCCTCGGCACCACTCACGATCTCCATGATCTCGGTGGTGATCGAGTCCTGACGGGCCCGGTTCATGATTCGGCTGAGGTTCTTGATCAGTTCTTCGGCGTTATCGGTGGCGGACTTCATCGCCCGCTGACGGAACGCATGCTCCGAGGCCGCTGCGTTTAAAAGGGCCGCGTACACGCGAGCCTCCACGTAACGCGGCAACAAGGTCTCCAAGATGGTGGACGGATCCGGCTCAAACTCGTAGTCCCCCGCCGATCCGTCAGTGCCGGCCTTGCCGTCGCCGCCGGCCACCGTGGCCGTAGACAGCGGCACGAGTGGCCGCAACACAACCTCTTGGCTGCCGGGAGTGATGAAACGGTTGTAGACCAATTCCACGCGGTCCACCTGCCCTGATGCAAACAACTCGACGGCATAGGAGCCAATAGCTTTGGCATGTTCGTATTTGGGAGCTTCGGAGAACCCACCGAAGGCCTGGCCCAACTTGTACTCACGAAACCGGAAGTAGTTCTCGATCTTGCGACCCACCGGGATCACGAGGTAATCCTTGCCGGCCAGCACGTCGGCTTTGATCTCGCCTTCGGTGGCCCTGTTGACACCGGCGTTATAGCCGCCACACAGACCACGGTCGGCACCGATCACCACGTAGCAGGTGGTCTTGACCTCATCGCGACCGCGCAACAAGGCGAATTCGGAGGAGGCGCCCGCCGCCGAAAGGTCACGGACCACTTCGGTGATCTGCTCGGAGTACGGCACGGCAGCCTGTACGGCCATCTGGGCCTTAGCGATACGGGATGCCGAGATCAGTTCCATGGCCCGGGTGATCTTTTTTGTGGCCTGGATGCTGCGGATCCGACCGCGCAGGATGCGCTCTTGTCCTCCTGCCATCAGTCACCTCCTGCGTGGTTCATCAGTGCACTCACTCGGTTGCCAGGGTCTTGATGCTCTGGGCTTCGCCGATCTCGCCCGCAGCCACCTTGGTGGGATCTGCAGCAGCGGCTGCCGCTGCGGCCACGAACTCAGCCTTAAACGCTGCAACCGCATCGCCGAGGGCGTCGGGAACACCCGAGGTCCGAAGATCAGCGAGCAATGACGCATGCCGGCTGCGCATGTAGGCGAGCAGTTCGGTTTCAAACCGACCCACTTCAGAGACCGCCACATCATCCAAGAAACCCTTGGTGCCAGCGAAGATCGACACCACTTGCTCTTCCACCGGCATCGGTGAGTTGAGCGGCTGCTTGAGCAATTCCACCAGTCGGTAGCCCCGCTCAAGCTGGGCCTTGGAGATCGCATCCAGTTCAGATCCGAACGTTGCAAAGGCTTCGAGCTCACGGAACTGGGCGAGGTCCAGCTTCAAGGTACCCGACACCGACTTCATGGACTTGACCTGTGCAGCACCACCCACACGAGACACCGAAATACCTACGTCCACAGCCGGGCGGACACCGGACTTGAAGAGACTGTCCTGCAGGTACACCTGACCGTCAGTGATCGAGATCACGTTGGTCGGGATGTAAGCCGACACGTCGCCGGCCTTGGTCTCGATCACCGGCAGAGCGGTCAATGAACCGGCGCCATTTTCATCGGAAAGCTTCGCGGCCCGCTCGAGCAGACGGCTATGGAGATAGAACACGTCACCGGGATAGGCCTCGCGGCCCGGCGGGCGACGCAATAGCAACGACATCTGGCGGTAGGCCTCGGCCTGCTTGGAGAGGTCGTCGTACACCACGAGGGCGTGCTCGCCGTTCTCCATCCAATGCTGACCCATCGCACAACCGGCGTAAGGGGCGAGATACTTAAATGGGGCCGGATCACTTGCCGGGGCCGATACGACCACGGTGTACTCAAGGGCGCCAGCCTGACGCAGCAGTTCCACGGTCTGAGCCACGGTGGACCCCTTTTGACCGATGGCCACGTAGATGCACTTCACACCCTGGCCCTTTTGGTTCAAGATGGTGTCCACTGCGATGGTGGTTTTGCCGGTCTTGCGGTCACCGATGATCAATTCGCGCTGTCCGCGACCGATCGGTGTCATCGCATCAATCGATTTGATACCGGTCTGCATCGGCTCGTGCACGGGCTTACGGCCCATGATGCCGGGGGCCTGAATCTCCATACGCCGCGGCTGCACGCCTACGAGCTCACCCTTGCCATCGATCGGTTCACCGAGTCCGTTAACGACGCGACCGAGCACACCGTCACCAACCGGGACCGACAAGATGCGGCCCGTGGCCTTTACGGGCTGCCCTTCTTCGATGCGATCGGCATCACCGAGCACCACCGCACCGATGGAGTTCTCATCGAGGTTGAGAGCGAGGCCCACAGTGCCGTCGGCGAACTCCAAGAGTTCGTTCACGGCGGCATCAGGGAGACCGGAAACCCGGGCGATACCGTCACCGACCTCGGCTACCCGACCGACGGTGCGAGCCTCGAGCGAAGGGGCGTACCCCTCGAGGTTCTTCTGGAGGGCTGCGGCGATGTCCGCAGCGGAAAGTGTGAGTTCTGCCATGTCCTGTGTCTCCTACAGACGAGCCTTCAACTGATCGACCCGAGTCCGGATGGACCCGTCGATGACGGTGTCACCCACGGTGGCGACGATGCCGCCGACCACCTTGGGATCCACAACAACTTTGAGATTGACCTGCTGGCCCGTGGCGTTTGCCAACGCCGCGCGCAAGCGGCTCTGCTGGTCCTCGCTCAGGGCCACCGCACTGCGTACTTCGGCGAGCGCCAGATTCTTTGAGGCCGAGGCCCGAGCCACCAGGGCGTCGATGATGTCCACCAGATCGTGGCCGTGACCGAGACCGACCACGAGCGAGATCAACTGCACAGTGGTCGGTGTGGCCGAATCCCCGAGCAAGTCTTCAACGATGCCTTGACGACGACTCGGAGGAATCGAATCATCGGTGAGCGCAGACCGCAGGGATTCAGTGGACTCGAAGCTCCGCGCAAATCGGAACAACTCGTCTTCTACCTCTTCGAGGGTGCCATCGGCGCGAGCCACCTCAAACAGGGCCCGGGCGTAACCGTCGATACGTGGATCGTTCATGAGGAGGCTCCCTTCGATACAGGACCGCCGCTTGCGCCCACTGTGGCGATGAAGTCCTCGATCAACTGCTGATGGGTGCTCTCGGTGATGGACTCAGCCACCACCAGATCGATAGCTCGCCCTGCGAGGCGAGAAATCTCCCCACGCAGTTCGTCTCCCGATCGAGAAGCGAGACCGGCGATCTCTGCAGACGCCCGGGCCTCGAGTTCCGCTACCTCTGCTACCAGACGTGAGCGGCCCTCTGCCAGCAACGCAGCGGCAGCGACATCCGCCTCTGCCTGCATGCGGGCCTTCTCAGAAGCGATGTCACCGAGGGATTCACGGATCTGAGCGGCGTCTCCCACCGCGGATTCCTTAGCGGCAGCTGCCTCATCGAGTTCACGCTGGATTCGCTCGGTGCGATCGGCGTAGAACTTCTTGATTGCCGGACCAGCAAACTTAAACAGCAGGCCGAAGATGATCACCGAAGCAATTGTCTGCAACACGATCTCACCGATCGGAGGCAGGATTGCCCCATCGGAGGTCACACCTTTGTCGTCGGTATCCCACGCCACTTGAGGCAACAGGGCAATGGTCGTATACAGCGAACTCATGATGAGGCTCCGGCGTTAAGGGTGGACTCCACGGCCCGGCGCAATAGTTCATCGCTTGGACGATGCCCCGTAGCGAGAAGTCCAGCGGTGGCAGCAACCGCAGTAACGGCAGCCTCCACTTCGCCGCGAGCAGCGGCCTTGGAAGCCTCCACCTGAGCGATGGCCTCGGCCCGGCGCTGGGCAATCCGTGCGTTGACCTCAGCGAGCCGAGCGGTGCGTTCCGCCTCAAGCGTGGCTCGGGCCTGCTCCACCACCTTTTGAGAGTCCGCCCGAGCCGCGGCCCGCTGGGCCTCATACTCGGCCACGTCGCCACGAGCGGCGGCAGTGGTGGATTCGGCGGCTGCGAGATCGTCAAGGATGCGGCCGTTGCGGCCTTCGATGCTGGATTGCAGTTTGGGCCACAACGCATACCTCAAAAGAACCGCAAAAACTGCGAATGAGCCAAAGCCCCAGACGAGCTCTTTCATTTCTAACGCGATCGGATTGAGGTCGTTTGGGGGTAACTGCTGATCTGCGGCAATAAACGAAGACAGCAGAGATCCCGCAGATACGACGACAGAGTTCAACACGTCGACTCCTTCGGTGCTAGGCGGACAAGTTCCATGTGCGCGTTCTTTGACGCTGACACGAGATGGATCAGGCGAACTTCAAAAGGATGAAGACCACAAAGCCGATCAGCGCAAGAGCCTCGGTAAAGGCGATGCCAAGGAACATCGTGGTGCGGACCAAGCCGGCTGCCTCTGGCTGACGGGCCATTGCCTCGACGGACTTGCCGACGAGAAAGCCGATTCCGATGCCAGGTCCAATGGCTGCGAGGCCATACGCAAGACCTGCGCTCGCCGCAGCCGAGATTGACTTAGCCTCGTCGGCTGAGAATTCGCTGGCCTGCATCACGAGTTGGGTGAGAGCTTCCATGTTGTTGGTTTCTCCTGTTGATGTGCTCTGTGTAGAGATTGTGATCGGGGATAGACGGTTTGAGATTGATGATCAGTTCAGCGTGAACGGATCAGTGTTCCTCGCCGTGACCGGCGAGCGAGTTCGAGATGTACACCGCCGCAAGGATGGTGAAGATGTACGCCTGGAGGAATCCCACCAGAACCTCGAATGCGGTGACGCCGATCAACATGATCAGCGGCAGGATTCCCATCGGCACCAAAAACGCTCGGGAGGTCTCAGCAAAAAACAGTGCTTCGCTGAGCAAACCGAAGGTGACGAGGAGGATGTGGCCAGCCATCAAGTTGGCCATGAGACGCACGGTCAACGAGAACGGGGTCACGAAGATCGTGGAGATGAACTCGATCAAGCCCACCAATGGCTTCAAGAACACCGGGATTCCGGGAGGCCACAGAAGGTGGGCGAAATAACCGATGCCTTGATGTTTGATGCCGGTCCCGATAAACGTGACCCACACCAGCAGAGACAGCGCCAAGGGGATCGCAAGCCTTGCTGTAGCGGGCATCTGCAGGATCGGGATGATGCCCGGCAGGTTGGTCAGGTAGATGAAGATGAAAAGGCTCATCAAGAACGGGGTCCAGCCCAGTCCCTGCTTGCCGATCGTCTGCATGATGACGCCGTTTTGAATGAACTCGATGATCGACTCAGCAAAGTTACGCACACCGCGCGGAGCCTTGGAGTTGTCTTGGCGGGAGGCCAGATAAAAGATCGTCAGACCGATGAGCGCAGCGAGAACGGCGATCAGTCCGATCTTGTTAAAGGTCGGGAAGATGTCCTTCCATCTGAGGATTGCATTGATCGGCGGAAATTCGAGTCCGAGCACGTGATTGACCGTTCCTGGTGAGCGCGTGGTGGATGAGACAGGGTGATAGCGGATGAAAGATCGGTGGGGGTGAAGACTAGGTGAGCGTTAACTGATCGGCGTTATTGGGTTATCGGCCCGAAGGCCGCTATGAGCGAGAGAGAGTGCGACGTAGCGCAGTTCCCACATCAAAAGTCCAAGGTGCGACACGATTATGGTCGCTCCGAGTGCCGGAATGGAAATCCATGGGGCATCGGCAACAATCCAGACCGCCGCAAAGATCACGGCGAGACGGATGAGGTACCCGAACATAGTGGCTCCGAGCACCATTCCGAGTGAAATCTTGGCCGCCAACGAGATCAGCGCCGCTGACCCAGCGAAGTTAACGATGACGAGCCCGAGAGCGAAGAGAGCCGAGACGGCACCACTCACTCCCCAGATCAGCGCCGCAATGCCGACGACTGCGGGAGCCACGTAAAGACCGCGCCGGGCGAGGTCCTTAGAGATCCGCACCTCAGGGGACGGCCCCTCAAATCGGATCGTCATCGGATCCTCATGGCGCAAGGTGGCCGGAGTCTTGGAAGAGGGCGGAGTGGGAGCGTTCATGACTTCATACTCCGCGCCGCCTGCAGATCCTGTTCATGCTCTGCCATCTTGGTCTCATATGCGCCCTTGAGTTTGTAGAACACACCCACGGCACCGATGACGGTAGAGGTGATCATCGCCCACGGGGTGAACCCGAACTGACGATCAATAAAAAAGCCCACCCCGAAAAAGATCACCAACACGAATACGGAGTCCATCCCTTGACCTACTTGGTCTTTAGGGTCGACGCGGACGTGGGGGCGGAGAAACTTCATTGATCCAACTTCATTGATCCAAAGGGGGCGCACAAGAGATCAGCCCTTGTGAAACCTCGCACAAACTATCCCGGCCGCGGCCCGTTCCGCAAATACTCACCCGGTGCTGCGCCGTTCCCGCACCGCCGGATGGAACACGGTGTAGAGCACAATCAATAATGCGGCGATACCAAAGGGCAGGTAGGTGGGGTTTTCCCCGGTCAGCACCGGGTAGAGCACGAATCCAGACAGCAGCGCAGTCCACGTCCACAAAATCAGCACGCTACGCCGCTGCCCATGGCCGAGGTTCATTAACCGATGATGCAGGTGCCCCTTATCGGCCTCGTCAAGGGCCTGACGGCGTGAGGCCCGCCGGATGATCGCAAACGTGGTGTCGAGCACCGGAACGCCAAGGATGAACAGGGGAATGAGCAGCGGCGCAAGAAAGAAGAAAGTCTGTCCAACGAACGCATCGCTCGCAGGGTCGGCCCGGCCACCGACCACGCTTGTCGACACCGCCAGCATCAACCCGAGCAAAAATGCTCCACCATCACCCATAAAAATTCGGGCTGGATTGAAGTTGTGGGGCAAGAACCCCACACAGATCCCCACGGTGATGATCGCCACCAGTGGTCCGATATTCGGCTCGGTCAACAATCCGAGTTCCCCGAGTCGGTTGGAGTAGAGGAAGAACGCACCCGCCCCGATTGCCACAATCCCAGCCGCTAGACCATCGAGGCCATCGATCAGGTTGATGGCCTGAGTCATCACGAGCAACCACAGGATCGTGACCAGCGGCTTCCAGTCCGGGGCGAGGATGATCACATCGAAAAACGGGATCCGAAAGAAATACATCGTCACCCCGAACCACATCAGCGCCAAACCGCCGACCACGATGCCTGTCACCTTTGCCGGCGGCGGAATGTCAATGATGTCGTCCACGAGACCCACCCCGAACACGACGAGGGCTGCGAGCACCACGCCCAAGATCTCCGAGTTGTTGACGTACAGCGGG
Source organism: Ilumatobacteraceae bacterium (assembly GCA_018401375.1). GTDB lineage: Bacteria > Actinomycetota > Acidimicrobiia > Acidimicrobiales > Ilumatobacteraceae > M30B72. The sequence goes on from JAGYKR010000012.1 coordinate 44,122, forward strand.
GAGAAAACTCCCATCTGAGAGCCAACGAGAAAGGCGGCGAGCGCCCCGGCCAACATGGCCACCCCGCCGATGGCAGGTACCGGCTCGGTGTGGACCGAGCGGGCATTGGGGGTGTAGATCCAACCCTGTCGGCGAGCCCACCACCCAACGAGGGGGGTGGTCCCGAAGGTCACCACAGCAGCGACCGCTCCGATCAGGACATAGTCACCGAGCGAGGGCAGCACCAGGAGCGTTATCCCAGTTGGGGTAGGCGGGGAAGCGGGCACATAGTTCGGCCACTTCGGCGCGTACCTCGGCCAAGATTGCAGGGTCCTCGCGTCCACGCAGCGCCCGTGCGATCAGCGATGCGATCAACGGCATCTCCGCTGACCCCATTCCCTGGGTGGTCACCGAAGGGGTTCCGATCCGCACACCACTGGTCACAAACGGACTGCGCGGATCATCAGGAATTGCGTTTTTGTTGAGGGTGATCCCGGCCTCATCGAGGGTGGCCTGGGCCTGCTTGCCAGTGAGTTCGGCGTCGAATGGGCGAAGGTCCACCACCATCAGATGAATGTCGGTACCGCCTGACACCAGACGGAATCCTTCCCGAACGAGCGCAGCGGCCAGATCGGAGGCGTTGGCCACGATCTGATGGGCATACTCTTTAAAACTCGGATCGCTGGCTTCACGAAAGGCGATTGCCTTACCTGCGATCGCGTGCTCAAGCGGTCCGCCTTGCCATCCGGGGAAAACCGCCTTATCGATCGCTGCGGCATGCTCAGCTGTGGTCAAAATACAGCCACCGCGTGGACCGCGCAGCGTCTTGTGGGTGGTGAAGGTCACCACATCGGCATAGGGCACCGGATTGGGGTGGGCGCCTCCAGCCACGAGACCTGCGAGATGGGCGATATCGAACATCAACAGCGCACCGACCTCATCGGCGATCGCTTTAAACGGGACCGGGTCGAGGCGACGCGGGTACGAAGTGGTCCCGACCACGATCAGTTTCGGACGATGCTCAATGGCCAAGTTGCGGACCTGCTCCATGTCGATACGTTCCTCAGCACCCACGCCGAAGTTCACAAAGTTGTAGAGAATGCCACTCGCATTGACCGGTGAGCCGTGAGTCAAGTGGCCACCCGCATCCAAGCTCAGCCCGAGCACGGTGTCACCTTGCTTGAGCAGCGCCTGATACACGCACATGTTGGCATTGGCACCCGAGTGCGGCTGAACGTTGGCATGTTCGGCGCCGAACAGAGCCTTGACTCGCTCAATTGCGATCGCCTCGATCGAATCCACCACTGCGTTACCGCCGTAGTAGCGCTTGCCCGGATAGCCCTCGGCGTATTTGTTGGTGAGCACCGAACCGGTGGCTCGCATCACGGCCGGGGAGGTGAAGTTCTCACTCGCGATCAACTGCAGACCGGTGATCTGACGCTCATATTCCTGCTCGAGCAGGGATTCGATCTCAGAATCAGGATTGGAGTCAGTGGGGAAGGGCATTCAGAAATCCTTCTCGAGTTCGGCGAGTTGTTCCACTCGGCGGGCATGACGACCACCCTCAAAAGGGGTGGAGATGAAGGTGGCGAGGATCTCCTCGGCAAGACCGAGGCCAACCACTCGAGCACCCATGGACAACACGTTGGCATCGTTGTGGAGGCGAGCCATCTTGGCGGTGTACAAGTCATTGCACAATGCGGCGCGCACCCCTCGGACCTTATTGGCGGCTAACTGCTCGCCTTGTCCGCTCCCTCCGAGAACAATCCCCAACTCGGCACGCCCATCGCGCACATCACGGCCAACAGCGGCACAGATCGGCGGGTAGTCCACAGACTCGGTGGAGTGAGTCCCTTGATCGACCACTTCGTGGCCCTGCGCTGTGAGCAGGGTGATCAGATGTGCTTTGAGTTCGTATCCGGCATGGTCGGCACCGATGGAGATTCGCGACATTGCTCCAAAGTGTAGGAGGCCATAGGCCGTGCCGGCCGACTCATGCCGATACCAGCCCAGATCCTTCCCACACCTAATCTGACCCGATGAGCCTTGACCCCCGTACCCCCGTGATCATCGGCGTGGGCCAGTACCTGCATCGAGCCGCCGGCATCGATGATGCACTGGAACCCGCTGACCTGATGGTGCAGGCCGCCCAACGGGCCGCAGCCGATGCGGGCTTGGGGTCGGTGCCCGAGGTGGATTCGATTCGCGTGGTGGGTCTTTTGTCGTGGCGCTACAGCAATCCAGGTGAAGCGCTCGGCAGCCGACTCGGCCTGTCACCTCGCCAGACGGCGGTATCCACTATGGGCGGTAACTCCCCGCAGTCCCTGGTCAACACCACCTGCGCGGAAATCCAAAATGGTTCACTCGATATCGCACTGTTATCGGGTGCCGAAGCATGGAAGACCCGGACCCGGGCCCGCACCACCGAGGTCGAGTTGAAGTGGTCACCTAAGGACGGGTCAAACGGTGGCACGCCCGATCTGATCGGTTCAGAATTTACGATGAACCTCGAAGCGGAGACCGAGCGCGGGATTTACATGCCGGTGCAGGTGTACCCGATGTTTGAGACTGCGATACGCGCGGCCGGCGGAGTCAGCCCTGAGGACCACCTCCAACGGATCAGCGAAATGTGGGCTCGATTCTCCGAAGTCGCAGCCTCCAATGAATACGCCTGGATCCGTGAGGCCAAAACAGCCACCGAAATCCGCACCGCTGGCCCAACCAATCGCATGATCGGTCTCCCCTATACCAAGTACATGAACTCCAACAATGCGGTGGACATGTCGGCGGCACTACTGATCTGTTCGGTGGAGCGGGCCCGAGCTCTCGGGGTCTCCGAGGACCTGTGGGTGTTCCCAATCAGTGGTACCGATTGCCATGAGCATCAGTTCATCTCTCACCGCGACACCTTCAGTCGGACCCCGGCGGTGGAGATGGGCGGCAAGATGGCCCTCGATCTGGCGGGGACGACCATCGATGAGATCGCCCACATCGACCTCTACTCCTGCTTCCCCTCCGCTGTACAACTCGGCGCCCGCTCCCTCGGCCTCGACCCCTATTCCTCGGACCGGCCCTTGACCTTGACCGGGGGTCTTAGCTTCGCTGGTGGACCGTGGAACAACTACGTGATGCATTCGATCGCCACGATGGTCGCCACCTTGCGTGCCCATCCCGGAGACCGAGGCCTGATCTGGGCCAACGGCGGCTACGCCACGAAGCATGCCTTCGGCATCTACTCGAGCGCCCCGTCCACGGATCCGTTCCGCAAGGACTCACCACAGGTTGCTGTTGATGCAATGCCGCAACGCGAACTCGCCGATGTGATCACCGCTGCGGGAACGGCCACGATCGAGGCCTACACCGTGATGCATGACCGCACCGGAGCTCCTGAACGAGCGATCGCGAGCTGTCTGCTCGCCGATGGCCGCCGAGCCTGGGGTGTCTCTGATGAGGCGGAGGTGACCGAGTCGTTCCTTGAAGGCGAATGGGTGGGAACTGAAGTCACCCTGACCCCAAGCGGCGGGATTGACCTGGGCTGATGTCTGCGGGGCTGATGTCTACGGGGCTGATGTCTACCGGGCAGATGCGCGCCGCCGTCATGCGGAACTGGACCCTAGAGATCTCTGAGGTCCCCATCCCTACGCCTCTCCCCCATCAGATCCTGACGCGGATGCGCGCCTGTGGGATCTGCGGAAGCGATCTCCACATGCTCCAACACGGAGCCGAGATGCGCGCTGAGCAGGCTCGACTCGCCGCACTGGATGCCCCATCAATTTCCGATCCGCAGATCTCCACGGCCTTCGATCCGGCGCTGGCCACAGTGATGGGACATGAGTTTTGTTGCGAGGTGCTCGAAATGGGCGCTGAGGTCGCTGCAATGAACCCCGCCATCGGTCCCGGTGATCTGGTGGTCTCGTATCCGGTGGCGCTGGATCGGCCCACGGATCCGCGCACCCTGCACACCATCGGCTACTCCAACACCTATCCCGGCGGCTACGGGGAATACCTGGTGCTTGACGCGGCGCGCACCTTAAAGGTGCCCGACCACACTCCGGCCGATCTCGCAGCATTGACCGAGCCGCTCGCCGTCGGAATCCATGCCGTGGCCAAAAGTGGGATCCAGTCCGGGGACGGTGCGGTGGTGCTCGGGCTCGGCCCGGTGGGCCTGGCATGCGTGGCTGCGCTGCGCGCTCAGGGCATCGGCCCGGTGATCGGAGCGGACTTCTCCCCTGCTCGACGGGCGTTGGGTGAACTTCTCGGATGCGATGCCGTCGTGGATCCGGCTCAGAACCCCGTGATGGTCACCTGGAAGCAGATCGGCGGGGATCGTCCGCTCGTGATCTTTGAGGCTGTTGGCGTGCCCGGGATGATCGACCAGGCGATGCGGATGGCCCCTCGCCACGCCCGCATCCTCGTGGTCGGGGTGTGCATGCAATCCGATCACATCCACCCGATGGTCGGGATCGGCAAGGAACTCACGGTGCAGTTCGCTCTTGGCTACTCCTCTTTCGAGTTTGCCCAAGCCCTCGATTGGATCAGCACAGGGGTCGTGGATCTGGAGCCTGTGATCACCGATACGGTGACCATCGATCAGATTCCCGCGGCCTTCGCTGCGCTGCGCGATCCGGGATCCCAGGCCAAGATCCTCGTCCGATCTGAATGAGTATCTGCCAGATGACGGTGACAGGGTTCGCAGATCTAGTCTGCGCCCATGCCTGATTCGTTTCCGCGGCAGTACGCCCGCACCCAGCGCTTCACCCTTGGCGAACCCCGCAATGTCATGGTCAGCGCCGATGGGCAACGGGTGGTGTTCCTGCGGAGTCAGGCTGGCGATGACCCAGTCAACTGCCTGTGGGCGATCGACCTCGCCGACGGCCCCGAACGTTTGGTGGCTGATCCTTTCCAACTTCTGGCGCAGGACCAGCAGCCCGGCCAAGAAGAACTCTCCCCTGAAGAGCGCGCCCAACGCGAACGCCGCCGTGAAGGGGCGGGCGGGATCACCAGTTTTGCCACTTGCGCTGCCACAGAGACCGCCGTGTTCAGTCTCGGCGGACGCCTCTTCCACTGCGATCTTCGCAACGGTCAGAGCCGGGAGATACCCGTGCCCGGTCCGGTCTTTGATCCGCGCCTCAATCCGACCGGCACCCTGATCGCCTATGTGAGCGGGCCTCGACTGTTGATCAGCGATCTCGCTGGCAGCACACGGGTGCTAGCCGGCAGACCACTCGAAATCGAGGATCCAACCGACCCCGTCACCTGGGGTTCAGCCGAGTTCATCGCCGCCGAGGAAATGGGGCGGATGCGCGGCTACTGGTGGTCTCCCGATGGCCAATATCTGGCCGTGACTCGGGTGGACGACTCCCCTGTGCAGCGGTGGTACATCGCTGATCCGGCCGATCCTGCAGCACCACCACGACAGATCTCCTACCCCGCTGCCGGCACTCCCAACGCGGCTGTGACTTTGCACATCTTCAGAAATGTCGCCAGCTCTCAGGCAGGCCAAAACTCAGGCATGGCGGCTGGGCAGTCCTCGGTCCCGGCCGTATGGGATACCGACGCGCTGCCCTACTTGGCCCGGGTTTCGTGGTCCGGAGCAGGTCTATTGATCGCCGTGCAATCGCGTGACCAACGCCGCTTGGAGATCTGCTCGGTGGACCCTACCGATGGCTCCGTTCAGTCCCGGTTCCTCGACACCGATCCCGCCTGGGTGGACCTGCTCACTGGTGTGCCCGCCTTGATCACAGCCGACAGCGGGCGCACCGTGCTGGTCCACAGCAGCGAACGATCCGGCACCCGGGCCCTACTGATCGATGGCGAGGTGGTCTCGCGGCCCGATCAGGTGTTGCGTTCGGTGATTGCTGCCGACCCTGATCAGATCATCTATTCGGCGAACCCGCTCACCGATGCCACCTGCCTTCAGATCTGGTCATATCGGCCAGGTCACGGTACCGAACTCCTGAGTGCGAGCGATGCTGTCTGCAGCGCATCAGCAGGCGGGAACACCTTGGTCATGCGCACCGCCCGTCTCGAGGAACCAATCGCCAAATGGCAGATCCTCACTGCCGATCGACGGGTGGTGAGAGAGATGACCAATCTCGCCGAAACACCGTTGGTAACGCCTCGACCACAGTTGTTCCATACTCCGCGTCGTTCCTTAGCCGTAGCGGTACTCCTCCCCCGGGATCGCGACCCCCGGGATCACGAGGCCCGGCCACTCCCGGTCCTGATGGATCCCTATGGCGGACCTCACGCCCAACGGGTGCTGCGCTCCCATAACGCGTTCGCAACCTCCCAATGGTTTGCCGATCAGGGCTTTGCGGTGGTCGTGGCTGACGGCCGTGGTACACCGGGCCGAGGCAGCCAGTTCGAACGGGCGGTTCTCGGCGATCTGGCCACTCCGGTGCTCGATGATCAAATCGAGGCCCTTGAACACGCTGCAGCAGCCACCGCCGCACTGGACCTGTCCCGGGTAGCGATCCGGGGGTGGAGCTTTGGCGGCTACCTGGCAGCTCTGGCGGTGTTGCGAAGGCCCGATGTGTTTCACGCCGGGATCGCTGGTGCGCCAGTGACCGAATGGCGCCTCTACGACACCCATTACACCGAGCGATACCTCGGCGATCCGAGCATCGATGCAGCCGCCTATGAAACAACTTCGCTGCTCCCTTTGGCCTCGGATCTGCGTCGACCACTGCTGTTGATCCACGGTCTCGCCGACGACAATGTGGTGGCGGCTCACACCTTGCAACTCTCGCGAGCCCTCCTCGAAGCCGGGCGCTCCCATGAGGTGTTGCCACTCGTGGGGGTCAGCCACATGACCCCGCAAGAAACAGTGGCCGAGAATCTGTTGCGTCACCAACTCGACTTCTTGCGCCGGGCCCTCGGCATCCGCCCTGCGTGATCGCTGCCTGATATGAGCCTCCCAGCATCCGACCCATTTCTCGGGACCCAACTCGTCACTTACGCAGACCGATTAGCCGGGGACCTCACCGGGCTCCAGCGCCTTTTGACCCAGCAGTTGGATGGCGCATTTTCCGGCGTTCATATCCTGCCCTTCTTCACCCCTATCGACGGATCCGACGCCGGGTTCGATCCGAGTGACCACTGCGAGGTGGACCCCCGCCTCGGGACCTGGGCCGAGATCGCTCAGATCACCGCCTCCCACCAGGTCATGGCCGATGTGATCGTCAATCACATTTCTTCTGATTCCGAACAGTTCCAAGACTGGCTCACCAAAGGGGCCAAATCCGAGTACGCACCAATGTTTTTGACTATGGACCGGGTCTTCCCTGGGGGCGCCACCGAGGCCGATCTCTTGCAGATTTATCGACCGCGACCCGGACTTGCCTTCACTCGGATGCGTCTCAATGATGACAGCACACATTTGGTGTGGACCACGTTCACACCCCAGCAGATCGACATCGACGTGGAGCATCCGGTGGGCTGGGACTATCTCACATCGATCATGGATCGCCTCGCCGCACACGGCGTCACCATGATCCGTCTCGATGCGGTCGGGTACGCCATCAAGAGGGCCGGCACCTCGAGTTTCATGATCCCTGAAACCTACGAGTTCGTGGATCGGCTCACCGACGCGCTCCGCCAACGCGGCATGACTGTGCTCGTGGAGGTGCACGGCTACCACCAGATGCAGATCGACATCGCTCGCCGGGTGGATCTCGTCTATGACTTCGCGCTACCACCATTGGTGCTCGATGCGTTGTATTGCGGGGATGCCCGACCGCTCAAGCACTGGCTTGAGATCCGACCACATAATGCGATCAACGTGCTCGATACCCATGACGGCATCGGGATCATCGATGTTGGCCCTGACCCCCGAGCACCCGAACGCTCCGGACTGCTAACGCCGGAACGTTTGCGTCACCTCGTGGATCAGATCCATGAGCACTCGGGCGGGACCAGCCATCTCTCGATCGGCGCCGCTTCTCCCTTGGACCTCTATCAGGTCAACTGCACGTACTTTGACGCCCTCGGTCAGGACCTCGAGCGTTACCTGACGGCTCGGATCATTCAATGTCTCGTCCCCGGCATCCCGCAGATCTATTACGTTGGGCTACTCGGCGGAACCAATGATCTCGACCTGCTCGGTCAGACCGGTGTCGGACGCGACGTGAATCGGCATCACTACTCACCCGGCGAGTTAGCCGAGGCTCTCGACGGCCCAGTGGCCACCGAACTATTGGCGTTGTTTCGTTGGCGCAACGGCCATCGGGTTTTCGGCGGCGAATTTGAAGTTCTGCGACCACTCGGTACCCAGCCCGGACTCCACGGGCCAGCAGATCCGGTACTGCACGTGCAATGGACGTCTCCTGAAGGCCCCATCACCCGACTAGAGGCGATCATCGATGTCGCGCAGGCCCGTTGGGAACTCATTGAGCACGGCCCTAACGGCGCCCGTACGTACACCCGCTGCAGCGACCTACCGGCCTACTGAGCTGTTCGCTCGGTCCGCAGGCTGGACCTGCGGACCTTGCCCGCCTCGTCGCGCAAGGGGACGTCCACAAATTCCACCGAGCGCGGCAGTTTGTATTTGGCGAGGCGTTCGGTGGCAAAAGCGAGTAACTCCTCAGTGGACACCTCGGCCGGATCCGCTTCAACGATCGCATGCACCGAGTTCCCCCGATCCTCATCGGGTAGCCCGATCACCACAACTGACTTGACGGCCGGATGCTCCTGCAGGGCGGACTCCACCTCGGCGGGATACACGTTGGAACCACCGGTGAGGATCATGTCGGCGAGACGATCCCCGAGATAGAGATACCCGTCGGCATCAAACCACCCCATGTCACCGAGCGACTCCCAGCCTCCAGCGAGCTGTTTGGCTTCAGCACCAAGATATTGATAGGTCGGATCCTCACGATGGCTTGCGCGCATCCACACCTCGCCCTGCTCACCTGCGGGTAGTTCATTGCCATCAGGGTCACAAATCTTGATTTCTCCGGTGATCACCTTGCCTACCGAACCCCGATGTTCGAGCCATTCGGTACCGATGATCGTGGTAACAGCTTGGGCCTCCGTGCCGGCGTAGAGCTCCACGATTCGCTCTGGCCCCAGCCAGTCAATCCATGCCTGCTTCAGCCATTGCGGGCAGGGCTCTGCCAGATGCCAGACCACCCGCAGGCTGGACAGGTCGTACCCAAATCGCACCTCATCAGGCAGCCGCAGGATCCGCTTCATCATCGTGGGTACGAGGTACACCACATCGGCGCGATGTTCCTCGATCGCCGCCAACGTGGCTTCGGCGTCAAACCGTTCTAGTAACACGACCGTGGAACCGCTTAAGAGGGCCTGACAGGACCACACCGCCGGGCCATTGTGATAGAGCGGACCGGGCATCACCAGACAGCCGTCTCGGCTCAACATCACCGCCGGGTCCGCCTCGGTATCGATCAGAGCCGGGTCACCCGAGACAATCAGTTTGGGCCGACCGGTGGATCCGCCAGAGGTCGGTGCCTTCCATGCCGGCGAGACGCGGTCCGGCAGATCTGTAGACGCCAGATCTGTAATGGCCTGATCTGCAAGGGCCTGATATCCCTTCGGGAGACAGACCAGATCTGCGGGCAGAAACTGGCCCATCTCGGTCCCCGGTTCCACCCCGATGACCACTTTGGGTGCAGCGAGTTCCACGATCGCTGCCAGTTCTCGCGGTGGCAGTTTGGCCGACACCGGTTGGGGGATCGCACCAAGTTTCCAGATCGCCACATAGGAAACGAACCAGTCGATCGAGTTGGGCAAAGCAACGGTCACAAAATCTCCGAGGCCTACACCGCGAGCCGCCAGATCACGTGCCAAAAGATCAGCCGCACGCTCGAGTTCAGCACGGGTCAGGGTACGCCCACCACAGACAACGGCAGGACGATCCGGTGCTGCAGCCGCCAGGAGAGCAAGATGATGAGGAAACGAGATCAACGCCATGGCGCCGTTGTATCAGGACAGCGCACATCACTACGAGTGCGACTCTTCTCCATTCGACAATCAACTAGCCAACAATCAACTAGTCGACAATCAACTGGCCAACAAGTGATCGGCGCTGCGGGCCAGTAGCGGCAGTCGATCTGCGATGAACTCCATGCGCGGGTCAGTGCTCTCGCCTCGACGCCAGCGATCGTGCAGTTGTTGGATGACCACGGCGGTCTTCCATTGGGCGAACGCTTCATACCAACTCGCAGCACTGACGTCGGTCCCGGTGCGTTGGTGATACCGCTGCACCACTTCAGCGCGGGTCGGTAATCCCATCTCCGCCATCCCCTCATGGCTGACCCGCCGCGCATCGGGCCCATCAGAGGGATCAGGCCAGTAGTTGAGCAAGGTACCGAGATCCACGAGCGGTTCACCGAGGGTGGTCATATCCCAATCAAAAATTGAGCGCACCCGATCTGGATCATCGAGATGAAACTGACAGTTATCCAGTTTCAGATCGTTATGCACCAGCGAGGGTCGAGAGGGAGTTGGGAGGCTTGCGAGTAACCGGTGCGAGATTTCGTCCATCAGACTTACCGCTTCGGGGTCGGGGCCATGCTCTGGCCGCACTAAATCCCAGCGTGTCCGCCACCCCGTAACCTGGCGTTCGGTGAAGCCGGCTGGCTTGCCCAGTTCCCTGAGCCCGGCCGCCACCGGATCCACGAGATGAAGATCTGCCATCGCGTCTACCAGTGCGAACCCCATCCGGCGACCGACATCAGAGTGCACCCGCATCACTGCGGGAATCGTGGATCTCACCACCACTCCGGTGCGGCGTTCCATGACCACAAAGTCTGATCCGATCACCTCATGGTCCTCACACAGCAGGTACGCCCGTGGTGCTGTCGACAAATGCTTCCAGAGTTGTGACAGCACCCGGTATTCGCGCTTCATGTCGTGGGCCCCCGGCGCCACCCGACCAAAAGGTGGACGTCGCACCACCAGTTCCGTGCCCGTCGGATCAGCTGAAGAGGAGCGGGTAAAGCGAAGCAAATAGGTCAGGTTGGCCGCACCATTGGGAAACTGCGCAACCTCCATTGGTGCAGGGTCAAACAGGATCGGCGGGTCCATGCGCGCAAACTCGGCGCGCACGTATCCTTCGAGGCCATCCCAGTCGAGATCCTCCCCTGGACGAACGGGGGCGAGCTCGGGTTCAAGATCTTCGGGAGGACCACTTTCATGATCGCTCATGGTGCCCACCTCACAGTTCAGTCAAATGGCGTTCGAGGACCTCGGCATAACGCTCCCGGGAGGCGGCCCGCAACGCCGGAATGTGACCGCTCGGGAATGTCGCATCGTTGGGGGTGTAGCCACTCAAAACCTGCCGAGCGACCGTGACCTTATGCACCTCTGTTGGGCCGTCAGCCAATCCCATATGGAAGGACTCGAGCACCATCTCGGCAAACGGCATCTCATGGGACACACCGAGCGAACCGTGGATCTGCAGGGCCCGAGCCGCCACATCGTGGTACACCTTGGGCATCGCCGCTTTCACCGCTGAAATATCGGCACGCACGCGTTTGTAATCCTTGTACTTATCGATGCGCCAGGCCGTGCGTAACACCAGCAGACGGAACTGTTCGATCTCGATCCACGAGTCAGCAATCATCGCCTGCATCAGCTGTTTGCGCGAGAGCAGTTCGCCTTGGGTGGTGCGCGAGATCACTCGCTCACACATCTGATCAAAGGCCGACCGCACAGCGCCGACGGTGCGCATCGCATGATGGATGCGGCCGCCGCCGAGTCGGGTCTGAGCCACCACGAATGCGCCGCCCCGATCGCCAAGTAAGGAATCTGCAGGCACTCGCACATCGGTGTAACGCACGTACGCGTGGGTGCCTTGACCGATCGGCTCGTACCCGAGACCGACATCACGGATGATCTCTACTCCGGGCGTATCGGTGGGGACGATGAACATCGACATCTGCTGATACGGGGGGTTATCCGGATCGGTAATCGCCATCACAATCAGGAACGAAGCGAAACGAGCATGAGAGGAGAACCATTTTTCGCCGTTGATCACCCAGGTGTCCCCGTCTTTTTCGGCCCGGGTGGTGAACACCTTCGGGTCCGCTCCACCTTGGGGCTCAGTCATCGAAAAACAGGAAACGATCGTGTTGTCGAGCAGCGGGTACAGCCACCGTTCCTTCTGCTCGGGTGTGCCGTAATGAGCAAGGATTTCGGCGTTACCTGAGTCCGGGGCCTGACACCCGAACACGATCGGTGCGCACCGAGAGGTGCCAAGGATCTCGTTCAACAGGCCAAGCTTCACCTGCCCGTACCCCGGGCCGCCCAGTTCGGGTCCAAGGTGACAGGCCCACAGACCACGCTCACGCACCTTGGCCTGTAAGGGTGGTATCAGCTCTCGGCGTAGTGGATCTTTCATGTCGAAGGGGTGACCGAGAAGGTGATCGAGCGGTGCGATCTCGGTGCGAACGAACTCCTCCACCCAGTCAAGTTCGGCTTGGAACTCCGGATCGGTCTCAAAATCCCAGGCCATATCGCTCTCCCCATTGCCTTTAGTGTCCGACGCCTGTTGCGTCAGGAACTCTGAGTCAGCATCGCGTGGCCAAACATCCCGGCTGCAATCGAACCGCTCCTCACCCTTACCATGGGGCTCATGACCTCCGGGACGCAGCGCAAATTTTTGGCCGCGGCCCTCGCCGTAGTGCTCGGGCTGACCGGGCTGTGGTTGGCCGGTTCGCGTTCTGCGGCCCAAGCAGAAGCTGAAAGATTGCGGGAAAAACTAGAGATCTCCCGGGGCGACGCCGGGGCTGAAATTGAGTCACTGGAAACAGAGATTGCCACTTTGTCCACTGAACGAGACGCGCTGCGCAGTGAGGTCGACACGCTGACCGAGACCCGTGAGACCGAACTCGAAGAGCTGGAACGAGTGAGTGATGAGTTGAGTGCGGCCACACAGGAGAATGCCACCTTGTCAGCGGCCCTCGGTGTGATCGGAGATCTCGAGATCGCCTTGATGGTTGATCTGACAGGGTCTGGTCTGGAGCTCGCCCAAGAGTTTGCTGACCTGCACGGGGCCACCTTGATCTTTGAAACGGTGGCGCCTGGGAACCTGATCGCACGGCCGGGGGCGATCGTTGATCAACTCCCGATCGCAGGTACACCGGTGATCCCGGGTTCGGTCATCTGGGTCCAGGTCTTCAGTCCCTGAGGCCGCGGCGGACCCTATTCGGTAATCTGGCCCAATGCCCGCAAAGATCATCTATACCCACACCGACGAAGCCCCCGCTCTCGCGACCTATTCACTGCTGCCGGTGATTGAGAAGTACGCGGCGGCCTGTGATGTGGAAGTGGAGCTGCGTGACATCTCGCTGGCGGGCCGGATCCTTGCGAACTTCCCGGAGCATCTCACCGAATCCCAGCGAGTTGGTGACGCATTAAGCGAACTCGGTGAGCTCGCCCTGACCCCTGAGGCCAACATCATCAAGTTGCCGAACATCTCGGCCTCGGTCCCTCAAATGAAGGCGGCGATCGCCGAACTTCAGGCCAAGGGATACGCCTTACCCGACTTTCCTGATGACCCGTCCACCGATGCCGAGCGTGACGCACGGGCTCGCTACAGCCGGGTCATGGGTTCGGCAGTGAACCCGGTGCTGCGCGAAGGAAACTCCGACCGACGAGCCCCGGTGGCCGTCAAGAACTATGCGAAGTCCCACCCGCACTCGATGGGAGCATGGTCTGCGGATTCCGCTTCCCACGTGTCTTGCATGACGAGCGGTGACTTCCGGTCCAATGAGTTGGCGTACACCTCCGCTGGGGCGGATCGCCTGCGGATCGAACTCCACCGCGCCGATGGCGGCGTGGACGTACTCAAAGAGGCCGTGGACATCTTGCCCGGTGAAGTGGTGGACGCCACCTTCATGTCGGTGCGTGAACTCGTGTCTTTCTTGGCCTCACAGATTGCCGATGCAAAGGCTCAGCGGGTTCTGTTCTCCGTGCATCTCAAAGCCACGATGATGAAAGTTTCTGACCCGATCATCTTTGGTCATGTGGTGAAAGTGTTCTTCGCCGAGGTGTTCACCAAACACGCGGCCACCCTCGCCTCGGTGGGTGCGAATCCCAACGACGGCTTGGCCAGCGTGTTGAGTGCGATCGACACTCTCCCGGCCGATCAGCGCGCCGTCATCGAAGCCGACATCGCAGCCGCCTATGCATCTGGTCCCGCCTTGGCGATGGTGGATTCAGATCGTGGGATCACCAACTTGCACGTGCCTTCCGATGTGATCGTGGATGCCTCCATGCCGGCGATGATCCGGACCTCCGGAAAAATGTGGAATTCCGAGGGCAAAGAACAAGATGCGAAAGCGGTCATTCCTGACAGCAGTTACGCCGGTGTCTACGCCGCAACCATCGATTTCTGCCGGACCCACGGAGCCTTTGATCCACGCACCATGGGCTCTGTTCCGAACGTCGGCCTGATGGCTCAAAAGGCCGAGGAGTACGGCTCCCACGACAAGACCTTTGAGATCGCAGCCGCCGGAACTGTCAAAGTGACGAACACCGCTGGTGACGTGGTGATGGAACATGTGGTGGAGCAAGGCGACATCTGGCGCATGTGTCAGGTGAAAGACGCCCCGATTCGCGACTGGGTGAAGCTTGCGATCACCCGGGCCCGGGCCACCGGTGCGCCCGCCGTGTTCTGGCTAGACGCCACACGGGCCCACGACGCGCAACTGATCACCAAGGTCACTGCGTATCTGAAGGATCACGACACCACCGGCTTGCAGATCGAGATCATGTCCCCGGTGGAAGCCACAAAGTTTTCCCTCGAACGACTCAAGGCCGGCCAGGACACGATTTCGGTCACCGGCAACGTGCTGCGTGATTACCTGACCGACCTGTTCCCGATCCTCGAACTCGGAACCAGCGCCAAAATGCTGTCGATCGTCCCGTTGATGAACGGCGGTGGCTTGTTCGAAACCGGTGCGGGCGGCTCCGCCCCGAAGCACGTCCAACAGTTGGTGGCGGAGAACTCCCTGCGCTGGGACTCACTCGGTGAGTTCTTGGCCCTGGCTGCCTCCTTGGAACACCTTGCGATCCAATCCGGTAACCCGCGGGCCCAAGTGCTCGCCGATGCCCTCGATCTGGCCACCGGCCTCGTCTTAGAAAACGACCGCTCACCGGCACGCCGCGTCGGGCAGATCGACAACCGCGGTAGCCACTTTTACCTCGCCCTCTACTGGGCAGAGGCGATGGCTGCGCAGACCGCCGACGCTGAGTTGGCTGCCAAGTTCGCTCCGATCGCGCAGCAACTCAAGGCCAGCGAAGATGCGATCGCCGGCGAGTTGTTAGCGGTTCAGGGCAAGCCCGTGGACATCGGCGGCTACTTCTCCCCTGATCCGGTGGCAACCACCGCCGTGATGCGGCCGAGTGCTCTGTTTAATCAGATCATCGACGGTTTCACCTGAGCCTCACGCCCCACTTCAGATTGATAAGCGATAGACCCGCCGGGCGGTGCCAGAAAACATCGCGGCCCGCTCGGTGGGGCTGTAACCCGCCGACATCTTTTTGAAGCCGTTCCAGACCACCGGATACGACAACGAAAAGCGGTCTACCGGGAAGTTTGATTCGAACATGCAGCGTTCGGGTCCGAACACTTCGATCGTCCGCTCGTAATAGCGACGCTGAGCGGCCACGAACTCATCAGAGGTCGGTGGTCGCTGCGCTGTGTGCCAGCCGTACCCGTTATCGGGCATCGCCAATCCGCCGAGTTTGGCCACCACGTTCTCGCAGGCTGCGATCTCGGCGATGTCGAGATACCACTGTGTGAAGATCTCCTCGCCGTGACCGGCATACGGCCCCACCCCGAGCGGGGTGCAGAAATGGTCCAACACCAAGGTGGTGCCGGGAACCGCTCGGGCCAGATCCCTAAACTCAAGGGCTTGGTCGTGATAGAGCCAACAGTCGTAGCTCAGGCCACGTTCGCCGAGCCGGGCTAATCCGGCCCGAAATGCCGGATCCGCAGCGAGGCCGGCAGGTGCTCGGCCGGGGATGCTCAACGACTCCGGGTACCGAGCGTGAGACAGGCTGTGCCGGATCCCTTTGAACAGTCCTCCGCCCGCATCGAGATGCGCGTCGAGCACATCATCGAGCACGTCCACCCGCCGGAGATCCGCGGTCCCAACGATCCCAACAATCCCCGGTCGGGTAGCAAGGGCCGCTTGTGCAGCAATGAAACGCGTCTCATCTACGGGAGCCATCGGGTCATCACCGCCGCGCTGGTATGCCGCACCACATTCCACAAAGACCGTGCCCACCACGTTGTGTCCGGTCTCAAGATCAGCTTCCAAATCGGCCAGGCCGTAGGACATCGGCCCACCTTGTGGCCACAGATGATGATGTGGATCGATGATCTCAAGTTCTGGTTCGAGGATCTCCTCCACGACCTGATCGAGCCATTCCTGGGTCCCCGGAATCATTCCCTGTTCCTCATTTCGCTCGTTCTCGTTTCACTGGTTCTGGCGGTTGATATCTGAGATTTGCCCACGGATTTGCTTACGGATTTGTTCGGTGTGTTGCCCGAGACGGGGCGCCGGTCCACGAGGGGTCAGCCCCTGACCGGCGAATCGCACCGGCGATGCCACGGTCTGCGAGGTCGTGTCGCCCTCGTCCACACTCACAAATGCGTCCAGTGCAAGAGCTTGAGGGTCTTCTGACACCTCGGCCAATGTTTGGCATGGCGCCCACCACACGTCGTGACGATCAAGCAGTTCAGCCCATTCATCACGATCCCGTGTTGCGAACTCAATGTCCAAGATGCTGACCAGTTCCGTGGAGTGCGCATAGATCTGAGTGGATGTAGCAAACCGAGGATCACCGATCAGATCCTCGCGGCCAAGTGCCGCCATCAGTTTCGAGAAATGCCGCTCCGCCTCGAGACAGACCAGATAGAGCCACTTTCCATCAGCCGCTTGATACGTATTCACTAACGGAGTCTCGCTCTGCTCGCGGACCCGTAACGCAGTGGTGGATCCATTGGTCAGATGGGTGCTCAGATCCCACGACACCGCATACATCCCCGCTTGGAATAACGAGGTTTCCACGATCTGCCCGTGACCGGTCTGATGACGTTGATGCACCGCAGCCAGCACCCCAGCGGTCAGGGTCATCGCCGCCACATGGTCCCCGACCCCGCGGCGCATAGTAAGCGGTGGCCGTTCGGCAGGACTGTTGGTACGACCGAGACCCGACCGTGACAGGAATGCTGCTGCGTCATAGGCAGCGGTGGAGCGCAACGGACCCACTGACCCGTACCCGGTGAGAGCAGCGATGATCAGACGCGGATGGCGATCCGCCACTGCGCTCGGGCTGAGATCGAGACGCTCGAGCGCATCGGTGCGCAGGTTCGTGACAAAAATGTCCGCCCACCCGAGGAGGTCCTCAAACAGAGCCCGATCCTCTGGGCTGCGCAGATTCAAGATCGCGCTGCGTTTGGCACGGTTGTCTTGGGCGAAGGCGGGATTAGGCGCCGATGCGCTGAGACCGATTGCTGACATGAACGCCCGCTGTGGATCCCCCTCGGGGGATTCCACCTTGATCACATCGGCTCCCCAGTCGGCCAGTAATCCGGCGGCTGCCGGACCGGCCACCCACACGGCGAGTTCAAGCACCCGCAGACCAGATAGCGGCAGGCCCGAGGCGGGTTCCGTATGAGTCATTCCAGTCCCCGGTAGATACGAACGAGGTACGTCATCGCGGCGACTGTCCGTCGTCCACGGTGATCACCGTGCCGGTCACGCATTCCGAAGCCGGCGAAACGAGATAGAGCAAGGTGCTGTCGAGTTGATGGGGCTGGCCGAGGCGTTTGCGTGGGAATCCTCGGGTGATGTCGCCCATCCGTTCCAACATCCCATCCATCATCTCGGAGTTAAAGGCCCCGGGGGCGATCGCGTTGACGTTGATGTTAAACCCGGACCATTCCACTGCGAGTGCCTCCGTCATCCGGTTCACAGCGGACTTGGTGATCGAATACAACGCAGCCCCGCCACCGGCGTAATGCTTGCCGGCCACCGAGGAGATATTGACGATCCGACCCGGGAGTTTGTGGGCGATGAGGCGGCGCGCCACCTCGCAGGCCAGAACAAACGGAGCTTTCAGATTCGTGTCGATCACGGTGTCGATCAACTCGAGCGGCATCTTTGTCGCATACGCCGCATCAGGCATGCCGGCATTGTTCACCAAAATTGTGATCGGCCCGAACGCTTCTTCTCCGGCAGCCACAGCGGCGATCAGTTGGGCGGAATCGGTGACATCGGTGGTGACCGCCAGACACACGCCACCGCGACCTCCGATGACCTCCGCCACCTCGGCCAAGCGTTCGGTGCGACGCCCGGTCAACACCACGCTTGCGCCGGCGGCGGCCAGCACCTCAGCGAACCGCCGCCCGAGACCAGAGGTAGCACCGGTCACCAAGGCCACCTGGCCGGTCAGATCCCACGAGACGTTGGGGATCAGTTCGGAGCGGTCGTTACTCAAGTTCAGATCGTCTGTCATAAGACTCCGAAACTATGGATCACCGGTCTCCGAGCACGAACCGGCCCGGTCCAGCGGCCAGACTGGTCACATGGGTACTTCACCAAAAGATCCTTCCGAACACACCCGAGCGCACACTGTCGCCCCACACGCCGTGCTCGATCCCGAAGATTTTTTGCGGGCATCTCAGGGTCTCATCGCCACGCACCCAACCGGCGTGATCGACACTCCCCAAGGAGTGGTGTGGGATGTGAATCGGTATGCCTTTATCGAGCCCGATTCCCCCAACCCTGACACCGTGCATCCAAGCCTGTGGCGCCAAGCCCAGTTGAACAACATCCATGGCCTGTTTGAGGTGGCCCCCGGAATCTGGCAGGCCCGTGGCTATGACATCTCCAACATCACCTTCATCGCCGGCGACACCGGATGGGTGATCATTGATCCGCTCACTGCAGCGCCTTGCGCCCGAGCCTGTTTGGATTTGGCAAATGCGACCCTCGGAGAACGACCGGTAGTTGCAGTGATTTACACCCACAGTCACGCCGATCACTTTGGCGGGATACTCGGGGTCATCAGCCGCGAAGATGTGGCCGCAGGCAAATGCCAGATCATCGCCCCCGAACACTTCATGCGCGAGGCGGTCTCAGAGAACGTGATCGCCGGCTACGCAATGAGTCGCCGTGCTGCCTATCAGTTCGGGCCGCTCCTCCCGCCCGGGCCGCGCGGTCATGTGGACTGCGGCCTCGGCAAAGCCGTGCCGTTCTGGCAGGCCGACCTGGTTGCGCCCACTATTGAGATCACCGCAACTGGGCAAGAGATGACGGTGGATGGGATCCGTGTCATTTTCCAACTCACCCCCGACGCTGAAGCGCCGGCTGAGATGAACTTTTTCTTCCCTGATCACAAATGGCTGTGCACAGCAGAGAACTGCACTCACAACATGCACAACCTGGTACCGATCCGGGGTGCTCAAGCCCGTGACGCTTTGTCATGGTCCAAGTACATCGACGAGATGCTGCAGATGTTTGGGCACTCAGCTGAACTCTTGTTCGCGTCCCATCACTGGCCGCGCTGGGGAACCGCCGATGTGGTGGAGTTCTTGACCCTGCAACGCGATCTGTACCGATGGATCCATGACCAGACCATGCGTATGGCAAACCACGGCCATACCGCCGCCGAGATCGCAGAGATGTTGGAGATGCCCGACGAGTTCCGTTCTGAGGCACACACCACCGGGTACTACGGGCATCTGGCCCACAACATCAAAGCTGTCTTCCAGCGATACCTGAGTTGGTATGACGGCAATCCTGCCAACCTTTGGAAACTGCCTCCCACCGAGGTCGGGACCCGCTACGTGGCCCTCGCTGGCGGACCCGATGCGCTGCTCGCAAGTGGCCGTGCCGCATACGCGGCAGGCGACTACCGCTGGGGGGCCGAACTGGTGAACCATCTCGTATTTGCAGATCCGACCAACATCGAAGCCAAAGAACTCCAAGCTGACATCCTCGAACAACTCGGCTACCAGAGCGAGTCCGCCACGTTCCGCAACGCCTATCTGACCGGGGCCCAGGAACTGCGCAACGGCACGCTGCCGCGCCGAGATGTGCGTCGGGCTGGTTATGTCATGGCACTCAGCCTGGAGCAACTCTTTGATGTCTGCGCAGTCAAGCTCAAAGCTGAGGAGCTCGGCGACCGTGAAGCGCTGATCGAAGTGACGGTCACCGATCGTGACGAAGGCGTGTGGCGAGTGCACCTATCGCATCGCTCGCTCCATGCCCGACCAACCAACCCATCTGGCTCCTCCCATTCCTCGGTGCAACCTGAGGCCCGCATCACTCTCGATTTCGCCACCTTGGCGGCTCTGTCCTCAGCCGAGGTGACCGTGGCTGACGCGATCTCCTCGGGGGCGCTATCGATCGAAGGTTCACAAGATGCCGCCGAACTGATCTTTGGTCATCTCGACGTGTTCCAAAACAACTTCGCGATCGTCGAGCCCTAAACCCCTACCCCTTGTCTCGCTGGCCCGAAGCGAGCCGGATCAGAAACTGTCAGGAGACAAGAACACTGAAATCGCTGAGTTCACGGGCTCAGGATGGGTGAGATTCGCTGCATGAGCGGCACCATCGATACGAGCAACAGGCCCGGCCCCGCTCAGCGCTGCGGCGAGTTCCTCAGCGCGTTCCATCGGAATCGCAGTATCCGCGGTGCCGTGGATCACGATGGCCGGGCAGGTGATTTCTGCGAGCCGATCCGTGATGTCATCGCGCTCGAGCAATGCACCGGCGGCATCAGCGAGTGCCTCCCGAGACAACGTCTGCCACTTAGCGATCCATGCATCATGGTGGGTGGGGTCAGCGATGATGATCTGAGCGATTGCGTTGGCGAGATCCGGGACCGGGCCCGCCGCCAACCAGATGTCCACCATGCCCTGGTATGCGGCGAGTGTCTCGGCATCATCCACCCCGGCCTGGGTGTCGATCAGGATCAGCCCGCTGGCCCGCTCCGGGGCCAGGAGTGCAGCACGCATCGACAAAAATCCGCCCTGGCTCATCCCCGCCAGAATCGCATGATCGATCTCAAGGTGATCCATTAGCGCGAGCAGGTCGGCGGCAGAGTCCCAATAGCTGAAGGGCTGGCCGTCATGGACGGTGGAGCCGAAACCCCGCTCATCCCAGGTCACGATCCGGCAACGATCCGAAAACGCAGCGACTTGGGCATCAAACATCTCGTGATCCATTAAGAACCCGTGGGAAAAAATCATCGTCGGGGACCCATCCCGAGGCGATCCGTGATCCACGTAAAAGATCTGCTGACCGTTGATCTGTGCTGTTGGCATCCCCTGAAACTAGTCCAGCGAAAAAGGGGTCCGGTTCAGGTCAGGATCTGGCGGAAGGTCAAGTTGATTCGCGGCTCAGTCACCTTGGTGGTCCGTGGGACCTGATGCATCCAACTGCGCTGGGAACTTTGCGACATCACCAACACATCCCCAGAGCCAAGCTGCACCCGAACGGTTTCTTTGGTGACTCGGTGACGCAGATCAAACCGGCGCATGGCACCGAGGCTGATCGATGCGATCACCGGCTCGGGACCGAGTTCGGGCTCGTCGTCGCTGTGCCAGCCCATTGCGTCCCGACCGGTTCGATACAAGTTGGCGAGAACAGAATTGAAAGGCGCTCCGCTCACGGCTTCGCAGATTTGTTTCAGGGCAACCAGATCGGTTGACCAGGGTTCGGGCTGCAGAGTGATCCCCGAATATCGATACTCGGTGCCCGGGTCACCGTGCCAAGAACTGAGCCTTGGTTCATCCACCCAGCGTCCGAACATCTGGATCTGTCGCGCCTGCCATGGCACGGAGTTCATCAGCGCAGCCATCACCTCATGCGGATCACGAATCGCTCCCCGATGGATCACCACACTCAGGTCATAGGGCAGCAACTCAAAGGGTTCACCCCCAGGCGGCTCAAACAGTGAATCATGAAACGTCACCCCCGCCCCCTCCTGCCACTTGCGGCTCCGATGGCGACCCTTTGATCCACTGAACCAGAGGATATTGCCTCCATCTTTGCCCCGGTGCGGTATCACTCAACACCACTCATTAGTCTGACCGGTATGTGACGGGGGTCCCCCATCACCTCTGTAACTCTCTGAAGGGAATCAACATGGCAGGTGGAGCGCTGAAAACAGCGAGTATGGACGACTTCGACCTCAGGATGTCGGAGAAAGTGCGTCCGCTCTATGAGGCGGTGAAGAAGTTCATTGCCGAAGAAGTAGAACCGATCACTGAAGAGTTCCACCGTCTCGGTGAGGGCCGCTCGGAGCGTTGGAGCTGGGCTCCCGGACAGTTGGAACTGCTCGAAGGCGCCAAGGCTAAGGCCCGTGAGCAAGGCCTGTGGAACTTCTTCTTGCCCGATGCCGAAACCGGCGAAGGCCTCAGCAACCTCGACTACGCCTACATCGCAGTGGAGCTCGGTAAGAACCGTCTCGCCTCGGAGTGCCTGAACTGTTCTGCCCCCGACACCGGAAACATGGAAGTTCTCGAGCGCGTCGGCACCCCCGAGCAAAAAAAGCAGTGGCTCC
>JAGYKR010000013.1 GCA_018401375.1 Ilumatobacteraceae bacterium
GGAGGGGATGAGGCGCATCAGAGCGCGGGCCAAGGTGGACTTACCGGACCCGGATTCTCCCACCACACCTAGGGTTTCGCCCGAGGCCACATCAAAGCTGACGCCGTTAACGGCATGTACCTTGACGCGACGACGTGGCTTAAAAGTAACCCGCAGGTCGCGGACCTGTAGCAGTGATTCGGTCATGAGGCCCCCAGGAATCGAAGACTTCCGGCACGCACGCACCGGGTCAGATGCTCATTGGACTGTTCGTTGTGGATGGACCGCAGAGGGATTTCGCCCTGCCGGCAGTCATCGATCACATACGGACAACGTGGTGCGAAAGAGCAACCATCAGGAAGAGATGAGGGCAGAGGAGTGGAACCCGGGATCGAGGCCAATCGCCCGCTGCGAGGGCCGATCTGAGGCATTGAGTTCAATAGGCCCTCGGCATAAGGATGAGCCGGGGTGAAGTACAGATCGTTGATCTCCGCCTGCTCCACCACTTGACCGGCATACATCACCACCACTCGGTCACAGACCTGAGCGACCACGCCAAGGTCATGTGTGATGAAGATCACGGCCATCTCAAACTCGGACTGCATGTCCTTGATCAGGTCCAGTACCTGGGCCTGAATGGTCACGTCCAAAGCGGTAGTGGGCTCGTCGGCGATCAGCAGTTTCGGCGTACACGACATCGCCATGGCGATCATCACCCGTTGGCGCATACCACCCGAGAACTGGTGCGGGTACTCCTTAGCGCGCAGAGCCGCATTAGGAATGCCCACTTTGGTGAGCATCTCCACGGCTCGGTCCCAGCCGGCCTTGCGGCCCACCTTTTCGTGGAAACGGACCATTTCAGCGATTTGCTCGCCGACTGTGAAGGCCGGGTTAAGGCTGGTCATTGGTTCTTGGAAGATGTTCGCTACCTGAGCGCCGCGGACCTTATTCATCCCGTCGTCGTCGAGGTTCACGAGGTCGGTGCCCTCAAGCACCACCGATCCTGAAGCGATCCGCCCTGGGGGCATCGGGATCAATCGGGTGAGAGCCATTGAGGTGACGCTCTTGCCGGATCCTGACTCGCCCACAATGCCGAGGGTCTCTCCGGCATTGATCGAGAACGAAACATCTTTGACCACGCGCTCCCAGCCGTGATCGGTATAGAACTCCACACTGAGATCAGTGACACGGAGCAACTCTTTGCTGATGGTCATCAGGTTTCCCTCCGGATCTCTTTGCCGAGCGAATCTCGGATCCCGTCACCGAGAAGGTTGAAGGCCAATACCGACAACATGATCATGATCCCGGGGGCGATCGCCAAGAAGGCGCTTTCGTTGATGTTTCGGTAGGCGTTCTGCAGCATCGAACCCCAAGAGGATTGAGGCGGGCGCACACCGAGACCGAGAAAGGACAGGGCAGCCTCAGCCAGCATGGCGAATCCGAGCGACAGCGTGATCTGAACCACCAGTGGTGAGAGCACGTTGGGCAGGATCTGACGGCGCAGGATGCGGGTGGTGGGGGTGCCGATGGAGCGAGAGGCCTCGATGAAAGTTTCCTCCCGGACCGACAGCACGAGTCCTCGTACTAGTCGAGCAAAGCGGGGAGCAAAGACAATACCGACGGCCAACATCGCCTTGGTGAGGCCCTGGCCGAGGACCGCTACGAAAGCAATCGCCAGCAGCAGCGGCGGAAAGGTCATAATCGCATCTGCGATGCGCATGATCACTGTGTCCACCCACTTACCGATATAGCCGGCGAGTAGGCCCGGGATCACCCCGATCAATAGGCCGATACCCACCGCCAGAAAGGCTGCCCACAGTGAGACACGGGCCCCGACGATGAGTCGGGAGAGTACGTCACGTCCCAACTGATCGGTGCCGAGCCAGTGATCACCTGACGGGCCCTGAAAGGTGTTCCCGAGTGAGGTCTTATTGGGGTCCATCGGCGCCACGAAGTCAGCGAAGATCGCAATCAGGATCAACAAGACCAGGAACGAGAGCGAGATGACCGCACCGCGCTGGCGCAGGAAACGCTTAATAAACCTCTGTCGTGCAGATAGCGAGGGCCGACTCTCATCAAGGGACTCAGCGACCACATGGTCCAAAGAATGCTGTCGCCAGCGTTCAGCGCCGGTCAGTTCGGTGTCCGAGACACCTGAATCAGAAATGGTCATTGTGAACGCACCTTCGGGTTGAGGCGTCCGTAGACGATGTCGACGAGGAGGTTGGAGAAGGTGACCACGACCACGCTGACAAGCACGATCCCTTGGATCACCGGAATGTCCTGGTTTTGTACGGCCCGCACAGCAAGGAGACCGATGCCGTTGAGGTTGAAGACCAGTTCCACGGCGATCGCTCCACCGAGGAGCGAGTTCACCTGAAGACCGATCACGGTGATCGCTGGGCTAATGGCTGTTTTCAGAGCATGTTTGTAGATGACGACCCGGTCGGGGAGTCCCTTGGCCCGAGCCGTTCGGATGAAGTCTTGGAGCATCACCTCTTGCATTGCGGAACGCAACTGCCGGGTGACTTCCACGATGCCCGCTAAGGACAGAGCAAAAGCGGGGAGGACGAGGTGGTGAAACCATTTACCGAGGCCGGCCGACAGCGGCACGTACTGGGTGGTGGGGAACCAGCCGAGGCGCAAAGCAAACACGATCAGCAAGATCATGCCCACCCAATAAGCCGGGGCCGCCACGCCGAGCGCAGCGATCCCCGACAGGGTTCGGTCGAGGAGCGAACCCGGCCGGGTGCCGGCCAGGATCCCAAAGGGGACCCCGACCAGCACCAGGAATAACAGGGCCACGATCGATAACGACAGGGTCGCTGGGATCGCAGTGGCCAACGCAGAGGTGACCTTTTGTGTGGAGTACAACGATGTGCCGAGGTCGCCTTGGGCGATACCGGCCATCATGTCGACGTATTGGGTGATCAGGGGTTTGTCCTGACCGAGCTTTTGTCGGATCTCCTCGATGCGCTCGGGTGTGGCCGTTTCTCCAGCAAGGGTGATCGCAGGATCACCCGGGATGAGTTGGGCCAGACCGAAGACCATCACCGAGACGATCAGCAGCAGCGGAATCGTCAGCATCAGCCGACGCCCGATGAGCTTCCACATAAAAGGTGTCCTCTCCGTTGACAGTTAGCAGTTAGGTGATATTCGGTAGGTAGAGGTTGAGGTCACTCAGCAACGATGCCGAGGCCACGGAACTCGGGACGACCGATCAACCACAGTTCGGCGCCACGCACCCGCTCGTTGAAAGCGAAGATCGAGAACGGGTGGTGCAGGATCACGTTGACTGCATCATCAGAAATGATCTTGGAAGCCTCACGCACGGCAGGTTGACGGACTTCCAGCGGTCCGGCGGCGAGCACCGTGGGCAGGAGTTCATCGATTGCCGGCCATGTCACGCCACCGGGGTTCGGCAGAGCGCCGTCGGTGTAGAGCAGACCGAAGTGCTGGGCGGGGTCAAAACGACCACCAAACACGGACATCAAGATGTCGCCAGATGACTGACCGTAGAAGATCGGAGCGGTCTGCACCGGGTCAACCAAACGGATTTCGGCGTCGATGCCGACTTCCAGCAGGTTGGCGCGAGCGGCCTCAGCGATCAACGGGTACACGTTGGTGTTGGGAACGACCATGTCGAACTTGTAGCCCTCAGGCACCCCGGCATCACGCAGCATTTGGCGAGCCTTCTCCGGGTTGTACTCCGGGATCACCACGTCGGGGTTGTTGCCCCAATAGCCGGTGGGGAAGGGCTGCGAGCTCGAGGAACCCAGACCACGCAGAATGCCTTCAACCATGCCGTCACGGTCCACAGCCATTGAGATGGCCCGACGCACATTCACGTCGTTGAGGTACGGGCGGCTGCGGTTGAACTGCAGGTGGTGGAGGTTGAGCGCCAGACCTGAGATCACGGTGAGGCCATTGGCTTCGGCCTCAGCGATCTGAGTGGCCAGGATCAAACCCCAGTCGGTCTGTCCGCCGAGCAGTGAGTTGAAGGCGGCCACGTTGTCGGGGATGACCACGAACTCAACGCGAGCAGCAGCGGCTGCCTCGATGTCCCAGTAATCCTCAAAGCGCTCGTAGGTGATGCGAGCTCCCTTGACGTAATCGACCACCTTGTACATGCCGGCACCGACGGGCTGGAGGTCCAGTGCTTCGCCGAATGCCGCGGGGCTGGCGATGGAGCCGGCGCGGTCAGCAAGAATCGCCGGCCATGCACCGGCGGGGCGACCGAAAGTGATGGTGAAGGTCAGATCGTCCACAGCTTCGACTTTCTCCATTGCGGCGAGGTCGCCTGCGCCGGATCCGGCCTTGTTGCGCTCAAGGTTGGCCACGATGGCGGCTGCGTCCACAGGGTTGCCGTCATGGAAGGTCATCCCTGCCCGAAGCTTCATGGTCATCTGCGAGCCGTCTTCGCTGAACTCCCAGGATTCGGCGAGGCCGGGGACCACGTCAGCGTTGGGGCTGAGGTGCACAATGCGGTCATAGGTCAGCGAGTAGGCCGGAGAGTCGAAGGATGAGGTAGACAGCGACGGATCCCACGAGGTCGGGTCAACGGAGTAGGAGACTCGGATCGTGGCGTCACGATCAATCTCGTCTACTTCAGTCGCAGCCTCAGTAGTGCTGGTCTGGAATGAAGGTGCAGTGGTTGCTGGAGCAGCCGTAGTGGCTGTGGCTCCATCGTCGCTACCGCCACAAGCGGCGAGGACGAGTGCTGATGCGGCGATCAGCGCGGGCAAAGTTCTTTTCACGTTTCCCCCTGATTGTTAAACCCACACCGGGATCGGCGTGGACTTGAAACACTAATCACGAACGGGGACTTGTGACCAAGTTCACACCGGACATCTACATCATGCTTCTCGTTGACGGTTCAGGCCAACTGCCGGGATGCAGCGATTGCTACGGCTTCGGCACGGCCCTTGACGCCGAGTTTGCGGTAAATGGCAGTGGTGTCAGCGCGGATTGTAGAGAGACTGAACGCGAGTTGCTCGGCGATCTCACGGTTCGTGGCTCCGAGCGCCATCATCTCAAGGATCTTCGTTTCGCGTTGGGACAAAATGCTGGTCAGGGAACGAGCCTCAGAGTTCGTAGGCGCATCGGGCAGGAGGGACCGGATGCGGCTGATCCGCGCAAGCGAACGCATGTCGCCGAGAGTTCGGGCGGAGTCCTCAGCCTCTTCGAGGTAGCCACGGGCCACGTCGTATCGGCTCCGATTGAGGTGGAGGAGTCCGAGGGACAGCGATACCGGCCCGTCGCACCACCAGGCGTTGGAATCCACGGCGATGTGTTCGGCCCAGGGACTGAGGATCTCGATCAGGATCTCGGCTTGATCCGGGACGTCAAGGTGTTCTAGGACTGCGGCCGCTCGGCAGGCAACCAACAGGTAGCTCGCTTCCTCATCGAGTTGGTGGACGGCCTTTCGCAGGTTTGCCTCGGCGCGCTCGTGATTGCCGGACCGGGCCTGAAAGTAAGCGAGACTCAAACGGCCAATCGGATTGGTAAGGGCCGGAAAGTCGTCGGGGAGGTCGAGGGCCGCCATCTCCGAAGGGTCGCCACGGCTGAGGACCTCCTCAGCAAACAGAAGCATGTCAGCGCCGATCCATCCGGGGGCGTTGATCGACTCACCGAAGGTGCGGGCCTGTTCACGATGGTGGATCGCTGTCTCAAGATCGTCATCGAGGTGTGCAGCTCCGGCGGCCACTGTGTGCACATGCCAGAGCAAACGGGGGTTGTGATCTTCCTCGGCTACCCAGCGGGCAACGCTGAGGGCCTGATGGAAAAGTGCTCGGTCCCCCGACTCAAGAGCATCAACTGCGAGCATGATCGCTGCGTCTGCTTGGCGGTCAGGGAGTCGCAATGCTTGAGCGAGATCCAAAGCGCGCTGAGAGGCCTCGCGCCGTTCAGCGAGGAATGTGGGAGCCCGATGAGTGGTCCGCCAGGCCAAGAGAGCCGAAAGTTGTGTCTGGGGTGGAAGTCCTTCGGATTCAGCCAAGGCCTGATCGGCCAGTGGCTGGGCGAGCGAGGCCCTCGTGATCCACGAGATCTGATTGTCCACGAAGGGGGTGATCGGGATCCGCATCTCCACCGTGGCGCGAGCTGCGATGATCTCGACGGTCTGCTCTGCGGTGGGACTTAGCTCGCTTGCCCTTTGAAGTAAGGCGCTAGCCCTCAGGTCTCCGGCATACCAGTCCATCGGGTAGCTATAGCGCAGGGCGAGATCCACGGCGAGTTCGGTTTCCCCGGCCGCTTCGGCCATGTCGAAAGCCTTAGCGAGCTCCTTACGAGCATCGTGGACGAGCCCGAGTCCGTGGAGGGCGGCGGCGAGATCACGGAGCCGAGTGGCCCTTCGCCGGGGGTTAGTGGCGGGGTCGAGGGCCTCGGCCAACTCCAACAGTTGCCGGGCATGTTGGTAGTTGCTGATGGAGAGAGCGGTCCGACCACCATGTTCGGCCAGATCCACGAGTTCCTCATGGGGCATCAATCTTCCGGCCATCTGGAGGTGGTGCACAGCATCGTTCAGCCGATCGGGGCCCTCACTGAGCAGATGCCGAGCGATGGCGGAATGAATGTCGCCGATCTGGGAGGAGGGAAGGTCAGCGATCAGGCGGGTGGCGATGTCGGGATCGATCCGGCCATCGACCACGAAACCTTCTGTGACGGCGTGATCAATTGCTGATCGGGCATCGGCCAAAGTGACACCGGCGTAGCGAGCGATCGCAATCGGCGAGAGGTTGTCAGCGATCAGTCCGATGGCGAGGAGATGGACCCAGGAGCGGCCAGTCATGTATGTAGGTTAGCCAGTGGGGTAGAGGGGCTCGTTAGTGTCGTCCCATGGAGTTTGTGAACCCTCAGTATCTGGTGGATGTGGCGTGGCTGGCAGAGAACCTCTACGACCCGGGAGTGCGGGTGGTAGATGTGACGAGTCGGCTGACCTCAGATCTGCAGAATATGGCCAAGGAGAAGTGCTTCGATCTCGGTCATATTCCCGGTTCGGTGCATCTTGACGTCGGTTCTGGCCACGGCGCGCTGTCAGATCCGGATCACGAGTTGGCCTGGATGTGGCCGAGTGATGCTCAGATTGAGGCGGTACTCGGTGAGCTGGGTGTCACCAACGGCACACGGGTGATCCTCGTGGCGCGCACCCCTCGTGAGGGGCTTGATTCGGGGACGATGTGGTGTACTCGGGCGTGGTGGACCTTGCATCACAGCGGGGTGGACTGCGCGATCTTGCATGGAGGGATCGAAGCCTGGGAGGCCGCAGGGCATGAGATGTCCACCGATCAGCCCTCGATCACCCCGACCCGATTCACCGTTCCGGCCGATGCCCCATCGGCGTCGGCTCGGGTGAATGCCGATCAAGTGCTCGCTGCACTGGGCGATGGTGCAACCTGTGTTGTGGATGCACTCCCAGCAGGCCGTTTTGATGGGACCGAGCCCGGTTACGGACCGCGGCGCGGGCACATTTCGGGTGCCGTGAATCTGCCTTACCCCCGAATGATCACAGCTGAAACGGCGGCCTTTGCGTCGCCGGAGGTGTTGGCGGGGATTCTTGATGAGGCCGGCCTCATGGACAGGTCACGGGTGATCACCTATTGCGGGGGTGCGATCGCCGCGACAGTGGACGCGTTCGTTTTGAAACTGTTTGGACATCCAGACGTGGCGGTCTATGACGGAAGCCTCATGGAATGGTCAGCACGGCCCGAACTGCCGATGACGAATCCGGCTGAGTAGGTCTAGAGGCTCGGGAAGGTCTCGCGGAGTTCGCGTTTGAGGGCCTTGCCCGATGGGTTGCGAGGGATTGCATCAATGAAGCGAACCGCTACCGGCATTTTGAACTTCGCGAGTTTGCCGTTGCAGTGATCGATGATCTCGCGTTCGGTGAGTGACTCATCGCGTCGGACAACGATCGCTAGTGGTGACTCGCCCCACACCTCCGATGCGATCCCGATTACCGAGACCTCAGCGACCTGAGGATGGCCGAGGATCACATTTTCGATCTCGGCCGGATAGACGTTCTCCCCGCCGGAAATAATCATGTCTTTGACCCGGTCCTTGATGTAGACGAAACCTTCGGCATCGATATCGCCGACATCACCGGTATGGAGCCAACCATTGCGAAGGCTCTCGGCGGTGGCTTCGGGACGATTCCAGTAACCGAGCATGATGTGGTCGCCGGCCACTACCACCTCGCCGGATTCGCCCACATCACATTCGGAGCCATCGGGGCGTATCACTTTGATATCGGTGTGGAGGAAGGCTCGGCCAGTGGACCCGGCCTTGCGGATCGCATCCTCGGGGGAGGTGACCGCAGCGGGCCCACAGGTTTCGGTGAGTCCGTACACCTGATGCACATCCACACCGAGTTCGGCATAGGCGTTGATCAAGGCAGCGGGCACGGGAGCGCCGCCGGACAGGATCCAGCGCAGATGCTTGCGATGGTGCCGTGTGGGATCGAAGGTGGATCGCATGAACTGCAACATCGCCGGCACCATTAACGAGTTGGTGATCCGCTCCGATTCGATCAGATCCCAGGCGGCTTGGGGATCAAAGGCCCGCATCAGCACGTGGGTCAGACCGCGGTAGGCCACAGTGATCGCAGGGGTTAAGGCCCCGACGTGGAACATCGGCATCGGGTTCAGATAGCGGTCCCCGTGCGCAAAGTCGGCGGTGACAGCATTGGTGATCAGAGCCCACAACTGGGTGTTGTGCGAATGCATCACACCCTTGGGTAGTCCGGTGGTCCCAGAGGTGTACATGATGTAGAGCAGGTCATCGTCAGATGCGGTCACCGCTGGTTCCTGAGGCTGACGATCCACAGTCAGCGCAGCAAAGTCACGGGCGAAGGCCGGGACCTGACCGGCGGGTCCTACCTGCACCCAATCGCGGATATCGGTGCGGTCACCGCGAGAGTGCAGTTCGGTTACCGTCTCGGTGAACTCGCTGCCGTACACGAGCACGGTCATGCCGGCGTCTTTGACGATGAACTCGAGTTCGTCAGCCACGAGACGCCAGTTGAGGGGGACCACGACTCCACCCAGTTTGGCGATGGCAAAGAAGGTGCTGATGAACTCGGTGGAGTTCATCAGCAATAGGCCCACTCGGTCTCCTGTGCGGACCCCGAGTTCGGTGAGGGCTACGGCAACTTTGTTGGCCTCGAGATTGAGTTCGCGGTAGGTGAACCGGCGGTTGGCGCTGACGTCGTACAGCGCTTCGATGTCGGGACTGATGACGGACCGCTTAGTCAGGATCTGACCGATGTTGTTACGCATGTCACATAATGACATTCCGAACTGGCCTGAACTGAAATCAATCCGGTGTTTGATCTGGCGTCTGGTCAACGAAGATCGGCTCGCCCTGATCGTCCCAGACCTCGGGATTCATGACGCTGACCAAGTTTGACGTGCCTCGGGCGGGCACGGTGACGAATGTGCTTTGTTGGTCCGCCGGGACAGGAGCACGTCGGGTGAGCCGCCAGAGTGCATAGACCACGGCTGCGGCATTGGCGATCACGATCATCCAGAAAAAGCCAGGAGGGCCGACGACGGTCATCGCCACCGAGGCCACTATCGGGCCGGACATAGCACCGATCCCGTTGATGAGCAGCAGGCGACTGCCGGCACCGACCATATGGGTCGGCTCGAGCCAGTCGTTGACATGAGCGTTGAATAGCGCATACATGGTTAACGAGAGCCCACCCGCCACAGAGAACACGAGGAGCAACAGGACTCCGGTGGGGCCGGTCGTACCCACGAGGGCGGCTGCGGCAGCCACCGCTGCTGTGGCGGCAATCACTTTACGGCGATCCAGCCTGTCGGAGATCGCGCCGATCGGCCACTGCAACAGCGTGCCGAGCAGGATCGCAAGGAACATCAACACCGAGGTGGCGGCGACGCTCAAGCCGGATAACTGGGCGTAGACCACGCCCACCCCATATAGCGCTCCAGCACTCATCCCGGCCAAGCCGACCCCGATCACTCCGAGGGGTGCGGCCCGCATCAGATCGCGGGTGGACACCGGTTCGGGTTGGACGAGGCGTGGCGAGGAACCGGCAGATAAGGCGGTGGGGACGAGGGCGAGTGAGACGAGCACTGAGGTGACGACGAACAGCACAGTGCCGGCCGGATCGGCGGCGTTTAACAGGATTTGCCCGAGGCTGATCCCCCCGGAGATCACGACCATGTAGATCGACAGCAGCGACCCGCGGGTCTCGTTGGTGGCGGCATCGTTGAGCCAACTCTCAGCAATCACATACAGCCCGGCCATACAGAACCCGGAGATCACCCGCAACAGAATCCATCCCACCGGGATTACGGCCACGGCGTGGATCAAGACTGCGCTCGATGCGATCGACGCGAGCGCAGCAAAGGCCCGAATATGGCCGACTCGGGCGACGATGGCCGGGGCCCGCAGGGAACCGATCACGAAGCCGAGGTAGTAGCTCGACATGATCACCCCGGTGGTAGTGGTGGAGAAGCCCTCGATGGTTGCCCGCAAACCGAGCAGGCTGCCTTGGAGGCCGGTTCCGACCATCAACAAGGCGAGTCCTGATAACAGCGCCCAGGCCGCCTTGAGCGCATGACTGAATCTCACGGCGTCACACTAGAGCCGGTACCTTGAACTCATGGTGGGTTCTTTCGGACTAGGTGAACTGAAATTTGAGCATGTGTTCACGGCACAGCTCCCCGCTGACCCGATCGGGCCTTCCGAGCCGGTACGACCCCGCCAGGTTCAAGGTGCCGCCTACTCACGGGTGAACCCCACCCCGGTGGCAGCGCCACGGACTCTTGCGGTAGCCGATGAGGTAGCGGCATTGTTGGGACTGTCACCTGAGTTCACCTCCTCTGAGGAGTTCGCGCAGATGATGGCGGGGAACCGGGTACCGGAAGGTGCTGATCCACATGCGGCCTGTTACGGGGGGCACCAGTTTGGTAACTGGGCGGGTCAACTCGGTGATGGCCGAGCCATCAGTTACGGCGAGGTGGTGGACGTCCACGGTGGCCATCAGGCCCTGCAACTAAAGGGGGCCGGCCTCACCCCGTATTCACGAGGTGCTGACGGACGGGCGGTGCTGCGGTCCTCGGTGCGTGAGTTCTTGTGTTCAGAGGCGATGTTTCATCTCGGGGTCCCAACCACCCGGGCGCTGTCGCTAGTGACTACCGGTGATCAGGTGGTCCGCGACATGTTTTATGACGGCCATCCGGCCCCCGAGCCTGGTGCAATCGTGTGTCGGGTTGCGCCATCGTTTTTGCGTTTCGGGAGCTATCAGTTGCCGGCCAGCCGCGGTGATGTGGGACTACTTCGGCAGCTGACCGATTTCACGATCGCTACGGAGTTCCCGCAACTCTCGAGCCCCCAGGAGATGTTCGTGGAGGTAGCCGAACGGACCGCAAAGTTGGTGGTGGACTGGATGCGGGTTGGGTTTGTGCATGGGGTGCTGAATACCGACAATATGTCGATCCTCGGCCTGACCATCGATTATGGGCCGTATGGATGGCTCGAGGATTTTGATCCCGATTGGACGCCAAACACCACCGACGCCGGCGGTCGTCGGTACCGATACGGAGCGCAACCTCAGGTCGCGGCGTGGAACCTGGCCCAGTTGGCCAACGCCCTGCTCGCTTTGGAGGGACCCGAACCCGATGTCAGCCCGTATCAACAGGCGCTCGAACATTTCGCCGAGCGTTTCCACACCGGGTATCTGGAGATGATGGCGGCCCGCCTCGGATGGGGAACATTCCGGGACGCCGATGAACAACTGATCGATGCCTTCGTGGAACTCATGACTGCAGCGGAGGTGGACTACGTGATCTTGTGTCGCAGTCTGGCGGAGGTCCCCGTGGACGAAGGGGTCACTGAGGAGGAGACCCTCAGCCCGATTGTCGAGGCTTTTTATCGGCCTGAACAGTTCACCGAGGAGATCAGAGCTCGCTATCTGGCCTGGCTGAGGATGTGGGCGCATCGGGCCCGCACCTCGGGTCTGAGCGACACCGAACGCCAACAGGCGATCAGATCGTTGACCCCCAAATACGTGCTGCGGAACTATCTGGCTCACGAGGCGATTGGTCGGGCCGAAAATGGCGACCCCTCGGGGATCACCGAGTTGTTGGAGGTGCTGCGAGATCCTTATGGGGAGCAACCAGGCCGGGAACGGTTTGCTCAGAAGCGACCGGACTGGGCGCGCACCGCTCCGGGCTGTTCGATGTTGTCGTGTAGTTCGTGAAGACCTTTAGTTCTCGGACCTTTAGGCCACGGCGACGAGGGATCTCAGCCACACGTCAGGTGATCTGGGACGAGGCGATCGATCGTTGGGGGCTTGATGAACAAGGACCGCTGCTCGACCCGGTAGCGGTTTTTGGTCGTGAGTCAGAACTCGTCATTGAGATCGGTTCAGGTGACGGCCGGGCTACAGGGGAAATGGCGCAAGCCGAACCGGGCCGAGACCTGATCGCGATCGACGTGCATACGCCAGGGATCGCCCGACTACTCGAGGTGATTGAAGTCGAGCACCTGAGCAACCTGCGAGTGGTGCATGGAGACGCGATGAGTTTTCTTGGTCGATGCCCGGACGGGATCTGTGCGCGGGTTCGCGTGTTCTTCCCGGATCCGTGGCCGAAGCGCAAACAGCAACATCGGCGGCTTTTCGCCGGTGGGCGACTCGACGAGATCCTGAGGGTGATCGCCCCAGGTGGAACTTTGCACGTGGCCACCGACATCGCTGAGTACGCCACGTGGCTGGAGCGTCTGTGTGGAGCGCGCCCAGATCTCGTCGGTGGGCGGATTCCCCGTGATCCGGCACGACCGTTGACAAAGTTTGAAGAGAACGGCCGCGCTGCAGGCAGAGATATCCATGAGATGTTGTATGGCCTCCGGAAGGCCTGAGCGCCTAGGATTTAGAAATGTTCTCGGGCGACACAGTGAAGCGCTTCATCGAAGCCATTGAGCGCCAAGATCTGGATGCTGCGGGTCAGATGCTCGGCGAGGATGTCTCCTACGAGAACATGCCGATGCAGCCGGTCATCGGGCGAGATGCGGTGCTGAAAGTGGTCGCTAGTTTCTTGGAGCCAGCCGAACTTGTGGACTGGAAGATCCTGCGCCAATGGGAGTTCGGTGGTGTCGTCGTCAATGAGCGGATCGATCGGTTCCGGATCGGAAACGGCTGGTTGGAGTTACCGGTGGCCGGCTTTTTTGAAGTGGATGCGCAAGGCCTCATCATGTTGTGGCGGGACTACTTTGATCTTGGCAGTTATCTCAGTCAGATGGCTGACCTGACATCTTGATCAGCTGAGTAGGTCTGATAGGACTGCCAGATGGACTTTGAGCAGGACCCGGACCTGGAGCTGATCCGTGAGGCGGTGGGTGCGATCTGCGCCGGCTTCCCTGACGACTACTGGTCCGCATGCGATCGCGAACATCGCTTTCCGTGGGAGTTTTATGAGCGGATGGCCGCCGGCGGCTGGATCGGGATCGCAATTCCCGAGGAATACGGTGGCGGTGGTCGCGGCATCGTTGAAGCGGTCACCGTGATGCGCACCGTCGCTGCGAGTGGGGCGGCGATGAACGGATGCTCGGCGATCCATCTGACGGTGTTCGGCCTCAATCCGGTCGTGGTCTTCGGAAACGATCGACTCAAGCAGACCTTCTTGCCGCGGGCCGCAGCGGGGGATCTCCATGTGGCCTTTGGAGTCACCGAACCTGATGCGGGGACGGACACCTCACGGATCACGACCAGAGCCACCCGGGATGGTGACAACTGGCGGATCAATGGTCGCAAGATCTGGACCTCAAAGGCCCTTGAGTCCGAGGTGGTGCTGTTGTTGGCTCGCACCGGAGAAGCCGCAACCGGCTTTGACGGGTTGAGCCTGTTTCTTGCGGATCTCGATCCGGCTCGTGTGCAGATCTCCCCGATCCCCAAACTTGGTCGCAATGCGGTGGCCTCCTGCGAAGTGGTCTACGAGGACCTCGAGGTAGAGGGCTGGCGACTGGTGGGTGAAGAGGGCAAGGGATTCCGCCACATCTTGCACGGTTTGAACCCGGAGCGGATCCTGCTGGCCGGTGAGGCGATCGGGATCGGAGAAGTCGCTCTCCAACGAGCGGTGGCTTATGCCGGTGAGCGTGAGGTGTTCGGTCGGCCGATCGGTGCGAATCAGGCGATCAGCCACCCCTTGGCAAGGGCCCACGTGGGGCTTCACGCCGCGTGGTTGCAGACGATGGAGGCGGCTTGGCGTTATGACCAAGGGCTTGAATGCGGTGAGGCTGCGAACTCAGCGAAGTATCTGGCTGCGGAAGCTTCCTTTGCAGCTGCTGATGCTGCGGTGCAGACCCACGGGGGAATGGGGTACGCCACCGAATACCACGTGGAGCGGTATTGGCGTGAGTCCCGACTTCAAAAGCTGGCTCCTGTGAGTCAGGAGATGACTCTCAACTACGTGGCCCAGCAAGTACTGGGCCTACCTCGCTCCTATTAAGCGTGCTCGCAGCTGTGGGTTAGGGAGCCGATGTGGTCGGCGCAAGAATGCCGCGTAGAGCCTGGCCCACTGCGCCCACCCAGTTGCTAGCGAGGGTCTCGGTGGTGTCGAGGTCAGCTACCACCTGGCCGAGGATGAAGGACTGCATGAAGATGGCGATCGTGCGCAGGTCCATGCCCTCGGCGATGATGCCGCGCTGCTGAAGTCCGGCGAGACATTCAGTGAGACGAATCGTGGCCTTGGACTGTTCAGCGGCGAGGCCGGACCGCAGGCTGGGCCTCGTGCCAGCCCCGGCAATCATGGCGATCCGCTCGAAGCGCACCGGAGCGCGATCCTCACTAACCGAGCACATGGTGGCGAAGCAGAAGCGATTGATGAGGTCCTCGAGGGAGCGGGCCTCAGAGAGAGTTCCGCAGACGATGTCGAGATCTGCTGTGACGATGCGAGCAAATTGCGTCAAGCGGGCGGCATCAATCAACCCATCTCGGTTTGTGAAGTGGTGATAGAGCGATCCGAGGGACACTCCCGATTGGGCAAGAACCGTGTCGAGGCGGAGGCCGCTTTCGCCTCGGGCTTCGAGTTCATCAATCGCGGCTTCGATGAGACCAGAGACCGTGCTGGTTGCACGTGGTTGTTTTGCAGTGAGGCGGGGCGGCGCAGCGGGCACGATGGATTCTCCTTGGACAACAGGACAATGGGTTCTCGTATAAACATTCTATGAACTCACGTTTCCATTCATTCTAAATAAGAGAATGATTTATGTGCAACTCTTCTTTGGTATTTTTCCCCTTTCCGAGCGAGTGATGTGCCCTCATCCCACGGAAGGCGGAACGTGATGTTGAAGAACCACAGGCCCCGGGTGCCGGGGCGGGAGCAGGGCGCATCTCTGACCGAAGTGCTGGTGGCGACCGGGTTGTTGGCCGCTGCGGTGCTGCTTCTCGGCTCGGGGGCCACTTTGTGGCAAACGGGTGTGCGATGGCCAGTGCAGCGTTACGAGCAGATTCGTTCGTTGCAGGAGGATCTGGCCTTATGGCCGGCCCACCCGCTGGAGATCTGTGGGGTGGATGATCCTGAGGACTGGTGGACACAGATTTCTCAGGACCACGAAGGTGACTGGGGTGCACCGGAGATCTGGGTGACCGATCAAGGGTGGGTAGCGATTTCAGGAGGGGACTGCGCGGGGATCCCGACCCACCGGGTCAGTGCGATCAGAACCAGTGCGTATCAACTGGAGACGGTTGTGTTGGTGAGCAGATCGTGAAAACACCGGCAGGTGCCCAGAGCGGGGTGAGCCTTGTGGAAGTACTGGTGGCGGTGACGGTCGGGTCGCTGTTGATGGTGGGGGCCGCTGCGGTCGTGGGGGCTGGCCTGCCTCGGATTCAAGCGGTGGGAGACCGGGTACGCAGTGTGATGGAGGAAGTCCAAGAGCAGCAACACCTGATCCGACAAGCGAACTCTGATCCGGGGTCCTTTGATTGGCATGGTCAGGCACCGGCAGTGCGCCGGCTTACAGAGCCGTGAGGAGGATGGATGATGGGCGCGCAGCGCGGGGCGGTCGTGGTGATGATGCTGGCAGTGGTGGTGATGCTGTCGCTGGCGATCGGAGCGAGTGCGGCCTGGGTGGAGACCGGGATCAATTCTGCACGACGCGCTGAGGCGAACCTCGTGATCGAGGAATCGATGATCGCCGCAATCCGGATCGCCACACTAGACACGGTTGGGTTAGACACGGTTTGGTTAGACACGGTTGGGGGATCTGAATGCGGGGATTGGGCGGGCCGGACGTTTCCGATCAATGAACTCGAGGTGGGGGTCACATGTGAGGTGACCGATGGTCAGGTGTACCTGCGGGCCGAACTCGGCGCACGATGGCTGCTCGCTGAAGTGGAGCCGGGTGCAGGTGCCGGAGACCGATGGCGTGTGGTGCGCTGGACCTGGCCGGGTCAGACATAGCCGGGTCAGACATAGCCGGGTCAGATACAACCGGGTCAGACATAGCCGGGCGATAGCGTCGGATTCCGTGTCCGGAGGTGCTGCCAGCGAGTTTGTCCTGCAGTATCCAGAAGACTTACCGGTCTCCGCTCGCCGCCAGGAGATCGCCGAGTTAATCGCTGCCCATCAAGTGGTGGTGATCGCCGGGGAGACGGGGTCGGGTAAGAGCACCCAGATCCCGAAGATCTGTCTGGAGCTCGGGCGTGGTACCGCAGGGATGATCGCTCACACCCAACCCCGACGGGTCGCAGCACGGGCGATCGCATCGCGGATCGCAGCCGAATTGCAGGTGGAACTCGGAGGCCTCGTCGGATATTCCGTGCGATTTGACGACTCGGCCAACGAGAGCACTCGGGTCAGGGTGCTCACCGACGGGTTGCTGCTCGCTGAGTTACGTCGTGATCCGTT
Source organism: Ilumatobacteraceae bacterium (assembly GCA_018401375.1). Lineage (GTDB taxonomy): Bacteria > Actinomycetota > Acidimicrobiia > Acidimicrobiales > Ilumatobacteraceae > M30B72. Next base: position 16,851 of record JAGYKR010000013.1, read on the forward strand.
ACTTCGTCGTTATGACACGATCATTATCGATGAGGCCCACGAACGCAGCCTGAACATCGATTTTCTCCTCGGGTATCTGCATCGGATCCTGCCCGAACGGCCGGACTTGCGGGTGATCATCACCTCGGCCACTATCGACACGGCCCGTTTTGCTGAGCACTTCTCACGGGATCATCGGGTAGTCCCGGTGATCGAGGTCACGGGGCGCACCTATCCGGTGGAGGTGCGATATCAGCCTCCGGCAGAGGGCGAAGATCAAGTAGATGCGGTGTGCGCTGCAGTGGAGCAACTACTCCCCGATGAAGCCGACGTCTTGGTGTTTATGAGCGGAGAGCGGGAAATCCATGATGCCGCCGAGGCCCTTCGGCAGCGTCACGGCTCCGATGTGGAAGTGGTGCCCCTCTACGCCCGTTTGTCCTCAGCCGAACAGCAACGGGTGTTTGCCCCTCACGACAGACCCCGAGTGGTACTCAGCACCAACGTGGCCGAAACGTCGATCACGGTGCCCGGGATCCGGGCGGTGGTGGACACCGGAGTGGCGAGGATCTCGCGTTATAGCCGGCGTCTTAAGGTGCAGCGCCTCCCCATCGAACCGATCTCTCAGGCGTCAGCCGATCAGCGGGCCGGTCGGTGCGGGCGGGTCGGGCCGGGGGTCTGCATCCGGTTGTACGAGGCGGAGGAGTTCGATACCCGACCTCGATTTAGCGATCCGGAGATTTTGCGGACGAACCTGGCAGCGGTGATGTTGCAAATGGCCTCCCTCGGACTCGGTGAGGTGGAGGATTTTGCGTTTGTGGATCCCCCCGATCGGGGGGCGATCCGAGATGGTCGGGCGCTGTTAAATGAACTGGGGGCGCTCACGGCCGAGTCCGGTGTGCAGGACTTGGAACTGACTCCCCTCGGACGGAAGTTGGCGCGCCTGCCGGTGGATCCGCGGCTCGGCCGCATGGTGATTGAGGCCGACACCCAATCGGTGGTGCGTGAGGTCTTGATCATCGCTGCTGCGTTATCGATCCGGGATCCCCGTGAGCGGCCCGAGGACCATCGCCAGCGCGCCGATGAACTGCACGCCCGATTCAAGGTGCCCGGCTCAGACCTGCTCGGCTACGTGGCACTGTGGGACCACCTGCGCCGTGAGCAACGACAGCGCTCATCGAGTTCGTTCCGGCGGATGTGTAAGGCCGAGTTCGTCAACTATGTCCGAGTTCGCGAGTGGCAGGACCTGTTCAGCCAGTTGCGACGAGCCGCTGGGGAGGTGGGGATCAGACCTGCGTCGGACCACGGAGTGTCCGCTGATCTCGAGACCATCGCTGATCAGGTGCACCGCTCGGTGCTCGCAGGACATCTTTCCCATCTTGGCCGGCGCGAGGACAAGAGCCGGGAATATCAGGGGGCCCGGGGTTCACGGTTCGTGATCTCGGCCCCATCGGTGATGATGCGCGCTACGGCGCCGTGGGTGGTGGCCGCCGAACTAGTAGAGACCGATCGCCTGCGGGCCCGGGCGGTGGCATCGGTATCGGCGAAATGGGCGGAGGAACTCGGCGCCCACCTGGTGGCGCGCAGTTACTCCGAACCGCAGTGGGATGCTCAGCGTGGGGTAGCAATGACCGCTGAGACGGTCACACTGTTCGGTCTCGTGTTGGCCGCTGGCCGGATGGTCGCCTACGGGCGGGTGGACGCTGAGGTGGCCCGAGAAATGTTCATCCGCCACGCCCTCGTGGAACGGGACTGGGCGAGTCGACATCGGTTCCTTGAGCGCAACGCTCGCACCTTGGAACGCCTCGCTGAACTGGAGCGAAGGACAAGGCGCGCCGGGCTCTTCGATGAGGACACCCTGTTTCGGTTTTATGCCGACCGGATCCCGCCCAGGGTGGTGTCAGGGCGGCATTTTGATAAGTGGTGGCAGAAGCATCGCCAGAATGATCCGCAGTTTCTGACCATCTCGGATCAGGTACTAGCCGAGATGGGAATGGACCCAGCGGCCACCCCGGATGAACTGCGCCAAGGGGATCTTGCGTTGCGGGTGATGTATCGGCACGATCCTGAATCGGCGCTGGACGGGATCAGTGTTCAGATCCCGATTGGGCTGCTGAACCAGGTCAGTGCGAAAGGGATGGACTGGCTGGTCCCTGGATATCGGAGCGAACTGATCGCAGCGGTGTTGCGCGGCGTACCCAAGTCAGTGCGCCGAGAACTCGGTCCGATGGCCGAAGTGGTTCACCTCGTGGAAGACACACTGTTAGCAGAGGGTCCGGACCTCGATGTCCCGATGGTGCGGTGGGTGCTCGGTCGGGCCGGGATCGCTGTCGGGACGGTGGATGAGTCCCAACTAGCGGCTCAGTTGCCTGCGCATTTGCGAATGAAATATGTCGTAGTGAACGCCGCCGGGGAGGTGCTCGATGCCGGAGGGGACCTGGGTGCGATCCGGTCGCGACAGATCGATGCGATGTGCGCTGCGCTGATCGCAGCGACCGGGTTCGATGAGATGAGCAGGCTGGATCACTGGTCGGTACACACGATCCCCCGGCAGGTTTTCGGTGCAGGTTCAGAGGTGGCCTATCCGGCGCTGATTGATGAGGGTCGCACCGTTGGTTTGACCCTCGTGGCAAGCCCGAAGGCCCAACGGCTCACTCATCGCAATGGCATCCGTCGATTGCTGCTCAGCTCGGTAGCGCCGAGCCGCAAAACCTTGCTCGCAAAGGTGACGGGTACCGAACAGCTGGCGCTCGCAGGAACTGAGTTCGCGTTGCATGATCTGGCGATTGACGCCTCGATCGCTGCCGTGGACAGGGTGCTCGATGACCACGGCCTCGTCTGGGATGACGCCAGCTATCGCCTACTTGAGGCCAAGGTCCGAGCTCATGGGCCTCAGATCGCAGCGGATCTGTTTTCGGCGGGGATCGCTGTAGCGGCGATGGCGGGGGGGATTGTGCAGCGCTGTGAAGCGATGACATCGGCCACGTTGGTGCCGACCGCAGATGATGCTCGTGCTCATCTGCGGCGTCTGGTGAGACCCGGGTTCGTGGTGAGCGTTGGCTCGCGACGGTTACCAGATCTCGCCCGTTATGTGGCCGGCATCGAGTATCGGCTCGACCATCTCGCAGGTCAGATCGATCGCGACCATCATCGGATTGCTCAGGTCGCCCCCCTTGAGGCGCGCTATCGGGCGTTGCTGCGAACAGGGCCGGTCCGAGAAGCGGTAGAGGAGCTCGGCTGGTCCCTTGAGGAATTGCGCCTCTCCGTGTTCGCTCAGAAACTCGGGGTGCGGTCGGGGGTGAGCGCGACGCGCATTCACCGACAACTCAGCGCCTGGGGATCGTGATCCGATCAAAGTCTCGGGCTGCGGTCACGGACGCAAAAACCTCAGCGGCCTCGGCTCGGAAGATCTCCGCATCGGGATAGCGCTGGGAATAGTGGCCGAGCACGAGGTGATGGGCCCCGGCTTCGGCTGCGATCTGGCCGGCCTGACGAGCGGTGAGATGGCCGGTTGCAGCGGCAAGTTCGGCTTCGTTTTCGGTGAAGGTGGATTCACAGACCACGAGATCGGCATCCCGGGCGAGGTCCACCGCAGCGGTGCACCATGCAGTGTCCATGATGAATGCAAACACTTGGCCACGGCGGTGCTCGGAGACCTCTTCGAGTGTGATGCGCCGACCGTCGATGGTCACCTCCCCTTGATCGCGCAGTTTGCCGATGAGCGGACCGGTGACGTGATGTTGCTGTAAGAGTTCTGGGATCATTCGGACTCCGGCCGGCGCCTCAACGCGGTAGCCAAAAGCTTCTACCCGGTGGTTGAGGCGGGCGGCGCGAATCGAAAGATCGCCGTCAGCGTGAATCAGATGCATCTCCGGGGTGTCGATGGGATGCAGGTGCAGATCAAGGTTGTCATGGCCGATCGATGAGTGACGCAGCCGTTGCAGGTACATCTCGCCAGAGGCCGGATAGTGGAGATCCACGGCATGGTTGATCTGGTCGGCGCTGAGGCGCATCAAAATCCCCGGCAGCCCGAGGCAATGGTCCCCATGGAAGTGGGTCAGGCAGATGTGGGTGATCACCGAGGGTGAGAGCCCGGCATGACTGAACTGGCGCTGGGTGCCTTCGCCCGGATCAAACAAGATGCCATGCGTATCCCAGCGCAGCAGATACCCGTTGTGGTTGCGGTCCCTCGTAGGTGTCTGACTTGCCGTGCCGAGGACTTGGAGTTCTCGGATCGACATGTGGCCTGTCTAGCAGACGGTTTGGCAGACGGTCCGGCAGATGGTGTGGCAGACGGTGTGGCAGTTCAGGCCGGCCTCAGCACTTCAAGTGCATGATCTTTCAGACGGCGATAATCCACTTTGCCGTTGGCGGCTCGGGAAATCGACTCCACGGTGACCAGCGAGCGCGGCGCCTTATAAGGGGCGAGGTGCGTGATCACATGGGCCTTGAGGGTCTCGAGGTCAGCGGCCTGGGAGGGGTCGGTGAGTTCCACCACGGCGCAGATTGTCTCACCAAAACGCTCATCGGGGAGGCCCACCACCACCGCATCGCGTACGGAGGGGTGGGTTTTGAGGGCTTCCTCCACCTCCTCGGGGAACACTTTCTCCCCGCCGGTGTTAATGCAGACCGAGCCGCGACCGAGCAAGGTGATGGTGCCATCGGTGTTGACCTCAGCGAAATCTCCCGGAATGCTCCAACGTCGACCTTCGATGGTCTTAAAGGTGCTGGCTGACTTGACCTCATCTTTGTAATAACCAACCGGAATAAACCCTCCGACTGCGACCAGTCCGATCTCCCCGCTGCCCGGTTCTACCCGACGGCCATCCTCGGTGAATACAGCGTTGTTCGGTCCGATCATGAAACTGGCGGTGCGTTGGGTGCCCGCTGCAGTGGAGATCGAGGCGCCGAGACCGACTGCCTCGGAGGACCCGAAGGAATCCACCAACATCACATCGGGCATGTGGCGTAACAATCCCTGCTTATTGTCGTGACTCCACATCACACCTGAAGAGGAGATGACCCTCAAACTGGAGAGGTCGTGGAGGCCCGGATGGGTATCGAGATACTCGAGGAGCGGACCGGCGAACGCCTGGCCGACGATCACGAGGTTTGTGGCCCGGTTCTTTTCCACGACCGCACACATCTCACTAACGTCAAAGGAACTGCTCGGTAAGGAGATGATCGTGCCGCCCACAGTCATTGCGATGAGCGCCGAGAACTGACCGGTGCCGTGCATCAACGGGCAAGCGATCACCATCACCGGGGACGGATGATGGGGATCGACCGCTCGGGCCACCACCTCGGCAGTGGACGCCGCTGGTGGAATGCCCGACGGTGCACTCCCGCCGGCGCCGAGCACGTTGAACAAGTCGTCATTGCGCCACATCACACCTTTGGGCATGCCAGTGGTGCCTCCGGTGTAGAGCAGCAGCAGATCCTCGGGACTGCGCAGATCGTCTGATGGAAGCGTGGTGGGGGCAGGCTGGCTGACCACAGATTCATAGGACACCGCCCAATCGGGCCCGGTTCCGGTTTCATCGGCGACCACATACCAGCGACGGACCTTCGTCATCTGCGCTCGGATCGCCTCCAAGGTCACAGTAAATCGGGCGTGGAAGACCACGGCCTCGGCGTCGGCATTGTCAAACAGGTAGGCGATCTCGTCGGGGCCGTAGCGATAGTTCGTATTAACCGGGGCCATTGATGCGGTGAATGCACCGACCATGGTCTCCATGTATTCGGGGCAGTTCAACATGTAGCAGGCCACCTTGGACTGTCCGGTGAGACCGGCTGCCCATAGATCGGTGGCCAGGGCCCGTGAGCGGGCGGCAAACTCGCCCCAGGTGACTACCCGATCACCTTGGATCTGACAGGGCCGATCCGTAATTGCCGCAGCGACCTCAGTAAAGACGTCTGCGAAATTCCATTGCGCCACCGGTGCTTGTGTGCTCACGAGATCCCCCATCATCAGTTGTTCCCCGGGGGCAACGTAGCCGAGGCTGGCCGATCGTTGTCAGCCAGAACGATGCCAACTCGTGAAGGCAGCGATTGTGGCTCAGGTGCGAGCGTCGAGATGCTGGGCCCAGTTCCCAGAGGGGATGGGATCGAGTCGGGTGAAGTGCCGAGCGGCATTGGGTCCGAGGCTGTACGACCAAGACCGACGACCAGCGCTGGTGGTGACCTCAAGGCGTCGATAGAGCCCAAGGTGCACTTCCTCATAACGATCGAGCACTTCGAGGGCGATGTTCGCGGTGGTCTCAAGCAGGTGCACACATCGGCCGTGAACAAGGGCGGAATCATCAAACCGGCCGGACAGTTCGGCCACCGGGTAGCCGAACCCGGTGTCGAAGAGCAGTCCGGGGACCGAAGCCTCCCATCCCTCATCGGCGACGTATCTACGCAGCAGCGACCATTGCGGCTGTTCGGGGAGCAGGGTGCCGTAGATGAAGATTTCTAGGGTCATCGAGCGGACTGGCTGGTGACCGGTGGAGTAAGGATCGTTGTGGTGTCCTCATGGGCTGTGGCGCTCGGTGGAGCACCGGGGATCAAAATGGCTGCGCCGATGACAGCAGCGATGACCGAGGCGAGGACCACACCGAGACGTGCGTCGCGGCCGAGCAGTGAATCATCAAAGGCGAGCTGAGCGACGAACAAAGACACCGTGAACCCGATCCCACCGAGGCTTGACGCTCCGAGCAGGTAGCGCGGGGTGACGCCGTCGGGAAGATGGGCGATCCCCACCCGAACGGCAAGCATGGCTGCGCCGAAGATACCCACGGTCTTGCCCACCACGAGGCCGGCCACCACACCCCAAGTCACCGAGGATCCGAGCGCATCGCCGATCTCCGACACTGGGACGTGGACCCCGGCGTTGGCCAGTGCGAACAGTGGGGCGATTGCAAAGGCGGTGAATGGGGCGAGTCGATGGATGAGCCATTCCACCACGGACACGGAGGAGCGGGCCTGGACGACGAGGTGTGCAGCGATTTCGGCCGAAGGGTGTAGCAACAGTTCCTCTGCGTCCACGAGACCGGTGTTGCGACGCGGGGTGATGGGGGCGAGGAGACCGAATGCCACCCCGGCCAAGGTGGGGTGGATGTGGGCTTCATGAAGGGCGAACCAGCAGACCCCACCGAGTGCGACATAAATGCTGATCAGGGGTACCCGCGGCCGCAGGTAGAGGGCGATCAGGATGGTGGAGATCGCAACTGCCAGCCAACCGAACGACACCGAGGAGGAGTAGAAGATTGCGATCACGGCGATCGCTCCGATGTCGTCGACGATCGCAAGGGCGAGCAGGAACAGTTTTAACCAGGACGGAACCCGAGAGGCGAGCATCGCAATCACGGCCATCACGATTGCGATATCGGTAGCCATTGGAATGCCCCAGCCTGAGGCCGCATCACCGCCGGTGTTAAAGGCCCAGTAGATGAGGGCGGGCAGGACCATTCCGCCGATAGCACCCATCACCGGAAGTGCAGCATGGCGGAGATTGCGGAGCTCGCCTGCCCGGAACTCCCGGGTGATCTCGAGGCCAGCCACAAAGAAAAATAGGGTCATGAATCCGTCGTTGATTACCTCTCGGAACGTCAAGGTCAGATCGAAGCCGCCGAGTGCGAACACGGCCTCTTGTTCCCAGAACCTGGCGTAGCCGGTCCACCACGGGGAGTTAGCCCAGATCAACGCAATCATTGCGGCGATTACAAGCAGGAGACCGGCGTTGGCTTGGCGCTGCAGAAAGTCAGAGAGCGGTCGGATCAGACGCCAGCCGGAGGTCTCCGACTCATGCGGGGAGGATGCTTCGGACACGGGGGGAAAGTATCGCAGGCCGACCCGCAGATCCTGGTATCCGGGCCGATCCGCTATCGGGTGCGACGGCGTTGGAGGGCCGCGTTGAGTTCCACGGCCGCAATGGAGAGGATCGCATGCAGGTTCAGCCAGCCGAGCAGAGCAAACACGGTGGCAAAGGCCCCTGTGGTGTCACTGGCTGTAGCGAGATATTGGCTGACGATCGCTGCCCCTCCGATTTGGAGAACACCGAATCCGACCCCGCCGAGCACAGCACCGGGGAGGGCCATAGACCAAGAGACCTTGGCGGCGGTCAAGGTCCGAATCATCAGGTTCAACACCACGATGTTGATCGCCACTGTGGCGAGGCCGAGGCTCGCCCGACCGATCACTGGCAGATCGATCGCACTCACCATCGCCGAAACCACAGTCGCTCCGAGGATGCCAGTTCCGATGATCCCGACCCCGGCGAGGGCCTTGACGCGGGTGATGGCGATGTTGGCGCGCTCGTGGATGGGTATTTCCCAGGCGTCATCAAATGCGCTTTGGACACCGGCGAAAGCCCGAGTGGCCGCCCATAAGGTGACGATCAGGCCGACCGCTACCGTAATGACGCTGCCATCGAGGGACCCAGTTTCTTCGCGTATCTGGGTGCCGATCACGGGGAACTGGGCGACCGCCGTGGTCAAAATCTCCTCTTTTAACGAATCGTTGTTACGTAGGAGGATGGCCAAGACCGATGAGGCCACCATGAACAACGGGAACACGGAGACGAACCCGTAGTAGGTCAGCACGGCGGCGTTGCGCATGCTGAGGTGGCGCCGAAAACCGTCTGCCACCTCGGCGCCGATGTCGATCAGCGGATGGTTTGTGCGGAGCCGGATGACCCAAGGCCAAGTGGTCCACATCAGCGTTGCCCCCAATCGATTGGGATTTGACCGCTGGCCTCAAGGGCCGCGTTGGTGCGGCTGAACGGACGGGAACCGAAGAATCCGTTGTGGGCCGAGAGGGGAGACGGATGTGCTGACTCGATGATCTGATGGCGATGGTCGATCACCAGTGCCTTACGGCGAGCAGCAGCGCCCCACAGCAGAAACACCACCGGGCTCGGGCGCTCGTTCACCACTTCGATGATCCGGTCGGTGAAACGTTCCCAACCGTGACCCTGGTGGGAGCCGGCCTGCCCGGCCCGCACGGTCAGCGTGGTGTTGAGCAGCAGCACCCCCTGACGGGCCCAGCCGCGCAGATCCCCGTGGGTGGCCGGCGCAATCTTGAGGTCGGTGGCAAGTTCTTTGTGGATGTTGGCTAGCGAGGGTGGAATGCGCACCTTCGGATTCACGGAGAAACACAGTCCGTGGGCTTGGCCAGGACCGTGATAGGGGTCTTGGCCAAGGATCACCACCCGGGTGGATGCATAGGAGGTGAGATGCAACGCGGCAAAAACTTCATCGGCGGGAGGGTAGACCTCGTGATCAGCGCGTTCGGTGGACAGAAATTTCTGGAGCTCATGCCAGTAGGGAAGTTCAAACTGGTCACGGAGTAAGGGGTTCCAGTCAGTGGCCACGACCCCCTTGATAGCACGAAGCGGTGGTTAGCATCAGGCGATGATCTGGGCCTCGCCGAGTCCGCTGGCGACATTGCCTACTCCATTAGAGATGGGCCCGGTACTCGACGGCGGCGTGCGGCTCTACGTAAAGCGTGACGATTTGACCGGTCTTGGCGTCGGTGGGAACAAGGCCCGCAAGCTCGAATATCTTTGCGCTGATGCGCTGGCTCACGGTGCTCGGAGCCTGATCACGGTTGGGGCTGCGCAGTCCAATCACTGTCGGATGACGGCCGCAGCCGGAGCGCGGCTTGGCCTTGAGGTGCATTTGGTGTTGTCGGGGGATCGGCCTGAGCGCCTCACCGGGAACCAGCTGCTCTCCCAGATGTTTGGGGCACATCTGCATTACACCGGGGCCTCGGCCAGTCACTGGGGTGAACTTGAGATCTATCGCGAGTCGTTGGAGGACCAACTCGCCGCAGAGGGTTTAGCTCCGTATTCGATTCCGGTTGGCGGGTCCACCGCAGTCGGGGCCCTCGGGTATGTGCGGGCCTTTACCGAACTGATGGAGCAGTGCATCGCAGCGGAGATCGAGCCTGCGGCCGTGGTGTTCACCACCTCGAGTGGGGGAACCCACGCCGGGCTCGTAGCCGGCCGGGCCCATTGGCGCGCGGAGCACCCCGGAACGCCGACTCCAGATGTGATCGGGATCGCCGTGGCCAAAGGGGTGGCGGCGGGCCGACCTGATGTTGCGGCCCTCGCTACGGAGGCCTTGACCCTTGCCGGGCTCAGCGGTCTGGTGGACCCGAAGGATGTGCAGATCGAAACCGGCTGGATGGGACCCGATTACGCAGTTCCCACCGAAGATGCGGATGCAGCGATCCTGTGGGCGGCGCGCACCGGAGGATGGGTGCTGGACCGGGTGTATTCGGGGAAGGGATTTGGGGCGTTGTTGGGAATGGCCCGGGCGGGTCGATGGGTCGCAGGCGACGCGGTGGTGTTCGTGCATACCGGGGGTCTACCGGCAGTGTTCAGCGATCACGGTGCCCCGCTACCGTGAGACCATGAGCCGTTCCGAAACCGCCTCGCAGTCAATTCTGGATGTGGATCTTCTCGCCTATGAGCGTGGTTCCGTCTCTCAGAGGGCGGCGGTGATCGATGGGGTCATGCGCAGTTTGGCCACCGGGTTCGTGTACACCGAGCACGATCTCTCCGAAGATCTGCTGGACACGGCCTACGCGATGTTGGCCGAGTTCTTTTCTCTGCCCACAGAAGTTAAGCAGCGCTTCGTGGCCCCGGGCAGTCACGGGCAGACCGGTTACACCGGGGTGTTGGTGGAGACGGCGGCTTCGAGCGAGTTCCCGGACTGGAAAGAGATGCTGAATTGGTCCGAGCCGATTGCGCCAGGCCATCCCCTGAGCCGCAACTTTCCGCTCGCTTATCCGAATCAGGTCCTACCTGAAGAGGTGGTGCCAGGGATCACCAAGGTACTGACCACCTTTCATCAGGCCATTCTTGATGTCCAGACCCGTTTCCTGCGGATCATCGCAGAAGGCCTTGGCTGCCACCCGAGTTTCTTCGATGAGGTGGTGGCCGACGGTCCAACGTTGACGCGTGCGATTCGGTACCCACCGATGCGAGAGGTCCCCGGCGAGGGGCATGTATGGGCGGGGGCGCACGGAGACATCAACTTGATCACTGCGCTGCCACGGGCCACGGCCCCCGGTCTCCAGGTGATGGTGAACGGGGAATGGGTGCCGGCAGCTCCACCGGAGCATCGGGTGATCATCAATTCGGGCATCATGCTGGAGCGTTTGACCAACGGAGTGATTCCGGTCGGATGGCATCGAGTGATGGCGGGTGACTCAGCCGGGAATGATTTAACCGGGAATGATTCAGCCGGGAATGATTCAACCGGGAATGAGCGATACAGCGTGGTGCAGTTTTGCCATCCGCGCCCGTGGACGGTGCTTGCACCGTTGAGCAGTTGCTGCACCCCGGAGAACCCGCAGCGGTTCAGCGCAATCACTGCTGCGGACGCTCTTGACGAGGTGATCTATCAGATCAATCTGGTGGAAGACGCACGACGTGTCTGACTCGGTAGTGACGGCTGGATCCGAGGTCATCTTGGCGGTGGATCTCAGCGGATCCAGTTTTGATGTGGGTTTGGTGACCATGCGAGGGGATCTGTTGGATCGTGCCCGAAGTCGGGTGGATCATGATTTGAGTGCCGAGAAGTTGTGGGGCCAACTCATTGAGTTGTTGGACAGCCAACGCGAACGGTCCCGGCAACATCAGGTCCAGATCGTCGCGGTGGGAGTGAGTTGCGCCGGGACGATCGGGCGTAACCTGAGCACCGTATCCCCGATCAATTTGCCGGCCTGGTACAACTTTGAGCTCGGACAACGGCTTTTTGCACACCTCGGACTGCCGGTTTTTGGGGACCTCGATGCGAAAGCGCTCGCACTGTCAGAAGGGTGGCTCGGCGCCGCCAAAGGATCGAAGAACTTTTGCGCGATCAGCGTGGGCGAGGGCGTGGGCGGCGGCATTGTCATCGACGGTCAACTATTGGAGGGCGCCACCGGGAACGCCGGGCATGTGGGCCATGTGATCGTGGTCCCTGGTGGGCGTCGATGCGGTTGTGGGGCGCAGGGATGTTTGGAAGCAGAAGCCTCAGGTTTGGCGATTGAGTCCATCACCGGTCGATCCACCTCCGAGCCGAGCTACGAAATCATGCAACGCACCGGACAGTTAGTTGGCCGGGCCACAGCCTCGGTGTGCGCAAGCATGGATTTAGATTTGGTGGTGGTGGGCGGAAGCGTGGCTTTCGCATTCGCCGCCACCTTCTTCGCTTCCGCACAGGAAGAACTGGACACCTCGAGCGCATCCTGGCCGTTTTCGCCGCGGATCGTTTCCGCCCGTTTAGGCGATCGGGGCCCGTTAGTGGGTGCGGCAGCGGTGGCGATCCGCGGGGTCAATCAGGCTCGCCGGCAGGGTCACGCTCACCCAGCCTGACCCGTTACCACCCGGTCAACGAACACTTGGGTCAACGGATTCTGCACATCCACCGACTCGCTGACCTGCGGCAGGGGGCGGCCGGTCGGAATGAAGGCCACTGAGGTGTGCATGTGGGGTGGTTCAACGAGGTCCATTCGTTGGGCTGCAAAATGGAACGGGCTACGCCCATCGGGCAGGGCTCGTACTCCATGCGCGCTGCCGGCTCCGATCATGATCACGTGGCCATCGCTGGCCATGCGCACTTGCCGGTAGCCGACCAGATCTCCCGCAGACACTGATCGGGTCTCGAGCACCTCAGCGCTGAGAGAGAGCATGGATTTATCGCCGTGCCAGAGGCGGGTTCCGATCCGATGGCGGAAGCGGTGGGTGGAGGGGAGTTGCGCAAACTGGGTGGCCGACAAATGGCTGACCCAGACCTCTAACTCCGAGGAGATCTGCGGCAGCCAGTTAGTGACCTCGCAGGTGAGGTCGGGACCGCTGCCATCTGCGGTGGGTAACGGTGGGTGGATCGAAACCCCGATTACCTCAAGACCGGCGGCTCGGGCAGAAGAGACGAGGCTCGGGTCTCCGCCGTATCGATGCATAGCGGACACGAGTTTCACGAGCACCCGTCCGTTCCAGCCTCGTAGGGCTTCGATTTGGGTGGGGGATCCGACGGTCAACACCATGTCGGTGGTGGCGGGGGCACTCAAGGTGGGCGTGAGCACCACGGCGGTGGTCTCGGTAGCGGTCAGCGCCGACGTGGTGTCGTGATTGAGTTCATGCACGGTTCCAACGGCTACGTAGGGGGCCCGACCAGCCAGTTCGGCAATCAGACGGGGACGCCCGAATCCGTAACCATTGCCCTTGATGACGGGAACAACGCGTTCGGATTCGCTGAGGACCTGGTCCACATGGGAGCGCCAGCGGTCCTCGACCACAATCAGGCTAAGGGTCACGATCGCACCGTAGCGTCTCGCGTGACCCGTGAGGTTGTGGGGAAGAGGGCCCACAGAGCTCTTCGCTCACGTTGTAGGCGGATTTCTTTCCCCACCCCGTTCCAGACGCCGACGCTATAACACAGGTCATCACAGATGGCGATCGCCGTGGTGATGCGGGGTGGGCCGGCGGCCAGCAAGCACAGCAGCAGAATCCCTCGGACACGGCGAGACCACAAAGCGATCGGCACCAGGAGCGGCCACCAGACCCGGCGGACAGCTCGGGCGAGACCAAGGCCACTGGACCAGCTACCCCTCAGAGCTATGCGCGCCGCCACATCTCGGGGAAGCCCGGGGCCAACCCTGCGTGATAACGCCACTGCGGATCCGGCGACGGTGGCCGCTGCAAGTGTGAGATGTCCGGTGACAGCCAAGGCCCAGGTGGTCGATGAGATCGGATGCAGATGGGCGGGGGCCACTTTGTCACCGTGGCGGATGCCGAGCGCCGCCGCCGAGGAGCCGTAGCCGACACGTTGCCGGCACCATGCTGCCCAATTCGATCGTGGTGGATGATGCACCACCACGTCGGGGTGATAGCGACAGGTCCACCCGGCGGCGATCAGTCGCCAGATGAGGTCCACGTCCTCACCAAAGCGCATTTCTGGGGTGAAGCCACCGACCTCCCGCAGCGCCGCAACCCGACACAGCAGCGCAGTGGAGGGCACGTAACTGACACGGGTGCTTGGTTGGACGCGAGCCGGTTGGGGGCCGAGGTCAAGGGGGCTGTGCGCACTTTCGTAACGCTCTCTGCGGCTCGGACCGGGACATGACGCAACACGGGGGGCCACGACAGCGAGTTGTGGGTCGCGTTCGCAGAGGGCGAGCAGGGGGAGATACCAGTCCGGATCGGGGCCCGGGTCCACGTCGGCGTCAAGGAAGATCACGTACTCCTGATTGTGATCCTCCACCGGTATGAGGGCGAACCCGGCGTTGCGAGCGGCGGCCGGGCCAGCGTTGTGTTCGAGACGGATTCGCGCCCCGTGGAGTGGTGGTGTGGATCCGTCATCGATGAGGAGGGCATCGGCCACTGTGACCGGGTCCGGAGCCTGACCTGTTGGATCCTGACGGTGAACGGGGGTGATGATGGAGATCGGTCGGCGCACACTGAGGGGCCTGCCCGGCCCGGGATCGGGCACGGGGTCGGGCACGTGGTCGGGCACGGGATGGATCATGCCGGCCGCTTCACATCTGTGGAGCAGAGCCATCTGGCCTTGCGTGGGGTGCAGGTCGGCGCCGGCCTCCAGATCGGTGATCAAGGGGAGTGCAGCCGGCGCCAACCGCATAATTTTCAATGGTGACCCACCGAGAATGATGAGACCATGTCGCTCGTAACTGCGGTCACATCGAAAGCGCATCGTCAGCGAACCAGTCCTGGAAGGCAGCCAACAAGTCGGCTCGCAAATTGTTGAAGATCTCTGCTCCGGCAGTCGCTGTTGCGGTGAGCGGATCTCCGAGCACGCCGTTGACGCTGACAGCATGCACCCCATGGGATCGCAGTTGTTCCAGATCGTCGGGGCCGAGATCCACAGCGCCAGCCTCAGCGCGATCGATACGCACGAGTTCGGGGCACAAATGCAACATCAACGATGTCTCCACGTGGCCAGCGTGTAGATCTCCACCCGGGATCCGGGGCCACCAGGATTTCACTGTCCGGCCCTCTGAGGTGAGGAGGGCCACCGCCGCAGTGACGCTGTGGTGGTTGCCGCCGTGACCGTTGACGAGCAAAAGGCCACGGGCCCAATCTGCGGACCGCGCGAGCTCGATGAGGACTTGCTGGGTGACCGCAGTTCCGATGGACAAGGTCCCGGGGAAGCCCGCATGTTCTCCGCTGGCGGTGACCTGCAGGGTGGGGCCGATCACACAGGGTGGCTGCGGATGTGACCGCTGGGGATCTGCGAGTAGATCGGCGACGAGCGCATCGACAAGGGAGTCAGCGATCACGGTGTCGGTGGACAGGGGGAGGTGTGGGCCGTGCTGCTCGGTGGAACCGATCGGGATCACAATCACCGGTGGTTCAGACCGCTGGGCGAGTTCACCCGAGGTCAGATCGCCGAGCCGCAGAAAGGGGGACACGGCACTGAAGGTAGCGGTTGATCACAAAGTGGCGCCGGTTTTCTACATCGAAGGCCGAGATCTGAGAAGATAGGCCACCGTGAGTGAGATCGACACCGACACCCATAACCAATGGCTCTCACCCGAGGCGATGGAATTGGTGCGTTCCCAGGTCCCGATCGTGTACGTGGATGCGGTGCCAGTACGGGTGGACAGCACCGGTTGTGTGACCGAGGTTGGGTTGTTATTGCGTCAAGCGGCGGACGGGTCAATATCTCGGATGGTGGTCAGCGGTCGGGTGTTGTTCGGCGAGCGCATTCGCGACGCTTTGGTGCGACATTGCGAAAAGGATCTAGGGCCTCTAGCGCTGCCGAGAATCCCTACTAACCCGGCGCCGTTCACGGTCGTGGAGTATTTCCCTGAGCCGGGGCGGAGCGGGTTTCACGATCCGCGCCATCATGCGGTCAGCCTCGCCTACGTGGTCCCTGTGGATGGTGAGTGCACCCCTACCCAAAAGGCCTTGGATCTGGCTTGGTTGACCCCTGATGAAGTGGTGTCAGCACGGGTGCGTGCGGAGATGACCGGCGGCCAGGATCGTTTGGTTCGTCTCGCTCTCGGCCATGTGGGTCAGTTGCCCTGATCGCTTGGTGATCCACCAAATAATTCCTGTAACTGTCTAATCTGCGGGAGATGCCTGATAGCGACCGCTTTCATCATGCCGCGGCGGCTTTGCGCCCGGCGTTGGTGGGTCGACCCCTGATCGGGTTTGTGGACCCAGGCCTCGATGGTCCGTCACCGCGACTCGGCAGGGTAGTGGAGTCGGTGGAAGTGCAGGGGCGACGGGTGCTGTTGCGTTTTGATGATGACGTGATTATCGACTCGTTGTTCCGCAGTCCCTATCTGGCGGCGATGGGCCGGCGCTTTGTAGGACTGTGGTACCTGTACCGGGAGGGCCAAGTCTGGCCGTATAGCGAGAGCGACGTTGCCGTGGCCTTGACCGTGGATGGTTGGACGGCGGCCTGCGTTCATCCGGTGTCCGTGGAGAGTTACCGGGCCCAAGATTCTCGACGTCATCCTGCGCTCGGCGGCCAAGGTCCCGATATCAGCCAGATCGGAGCAGATCTCGGTCGGGTGCTGCATGCGCTGTTGTTCTACCCGGATCCAGAAGCTTCCATGGCCGAGGTATTCGCCGATCAACGGGTGTTTTGCGGGGTGGGTAACGTGTATCGCAGCGAGGTGCTGTGGGCCAACCGCCTGAATCCCGATGCGCTCGTGGGGTCCATGTCCCGACGTGATCTGATGACCTTGGTGAACTCAGCGGCCGGCCTACTGAACAGCAGTCTCGACCAAAAGTCACGACGCCGGTCCGAACATCAATTCGCCGTCTACGGGCGCAATGGGCAGGCCTGTCCGCGTTGCCACGACACGATTACGGTGTCGTATATCGGACCGGCAGAACATGAGCTCTACTGGTGCCGAGGATGTCAGACCCGACACGATCCGGTGCGTGAAGGGCTGCGGCCGCTTCGTAATGGGTCAGACGCTGCCGAAGAGCAGCGGCGGCACGTCAACTGACCGGGCTGTGAGGGTCTGAGGCCTAGCCGCGACCCATGATTTTGTCCACTGCGATGTGGATCACCACGCGGTCGGCCCTTTCGCGGGGCGTCTGATAGCGAGAGGCGTATGCAGCCTCGCCCGCAGCGACCTCATCAATAGCGGTGGCGAGACTGACTGCGCCTTCGAGTGTGAGCCAGCGTGGACCATCCACCTGGCTGACCGCAGCGCGACCGCCTCGGGCGGCGTTGCGGGCCTTGA
This sequence comes from Ilumatobacteraceae bacterium, assembly GCA_018401375.1. GTDB lineage: Bacteria > Actinomycetota > Acidimicrobiia > Acidimicrobiales > Ilumatobacteraceae > M30B72. Next base: position 34,023 of record JAGYKR010000013.1, read on the forward strand.
CTGAACCGGCGGCGGTGATGACGCGTACGAGACGGTCCGCAGGGTCATAGCTGAAGCCAACCGGCACGACATGTGGGGACCCATCGGACCGCAAGGTGGTCAAGGTAGCCAGATGGCGTTCGCTCAAGAACGCGAGAACCTCAGGGGAGAGAGCGGCGATGTCCTGTGCCATTGGGTGGGGCCCTATTCGGTAGCGATCGCCTCAAGGACGTTCATCCGTGAAGCTTTATACGAAGGATAGAGAGCGGCCAGTAAGCCTGCGCAGATTGCGCCGATCAAGATGACCACCGTGGTGGACGGGGAGAAACTAACGGCGTCGATTACCGAATCGGGAACGGCGATGGCGAGGGCCACCCCGATCAATGATCCGAGGACCACACCGATGACCGCTCCGAAGACAGACACGATGACCGCTTCCCAGCGCACGGTGCGCCGGGTTTGGCGTTTGGTCATGCCCACGGCACGCAAGAGACCGATCTCCCGGGTGCGTTCGAAGACGGCGAGAGCGAGGGTGATCGAAATCCCGAGGATCGCAATCAGGATCGCAAACAGCAGGAGCGCCGTGATCACAAGCAGCAACTGATTGATCTGAGCTTCTTGTTCTTCACGGAATTCGGCGTTGGTCTGCACGATGGCTTGAGGGAATGGCTCCATGGCCGAACGCACTGCGGAATCGCCAAATGCGGCCTCCACCCCGGGGGCGAGTTTGGCCACCACGAAGAAATCCCGCGGTGGGAGCGGTGAGATGGCTTCAAGGGTCTCAAGCGAGATCAGCCAGTTACCGGCAACTGCTGCATCGGCGTAGACACCCACCACGGTGAGATCCACGCTGACCCCATTTTGGAAAGTAGCAACCACCACCGAGCCCAGATCCAGATTGAGGTTTGCGGCTGGATCTTGGTGGACGAGCACCGCATTGAATCCGAGGTCCTCGTATCCGCCGCGCTGCAGGTCGAGGTCAAGGAGTTCCCCGAGGGCGGCGGGGTCAGCGGCCCCGAGGGCGGTGCGTTCCCCGTCAATCAGGGCCGGGGCGCCCCGGATCGGTGATACCGCCGATAGCTCGGGTAACGCTCTCAAGGTGGTGGCCACATCAGGGGTGAGACCCTGAAAGGAGGAGTCGGTGATCACATAGTCAGCGGTGACGGAGCGATCGAGAACCCGTACGAAGGTGTCGCGCAGCGAGGCGGCAAACACGGCGGCGGCACTGACCAGCGCTACCCCGATCATTAACGCCGACGCACTCGCTGAGGTCCGGCGCGGAGAACGGCCGGCGTTTTGGCGGGCGAGGATCCCGGGGGTGCGCAACAGTTTGGCTACCGGCCAGCCGAGGAATGCGGTGACGGGGCGGGCGATGGTGGATGAGACCGAGGCTGTGCCGAGAAACAACAGCAGGCCTCCGCCGCCAGCAAACAAGATCAGGCCGGTGTTCCCGCCGGGGCGCACAAACAGTCCGATCAGGAAGGAGAGCGCGCCAGCGGAGGTGGCGATCACCCCGCCGAGCAACCGGCGAGTGTTGAGCGCATCGAAACCGAGTTCGGGACGCATCGCCGCCACCGGGGGGATCCGAGCGGCACGGATCGCGGGCACCGAGACCGAAGCCAAGGTGATGCCCACACCGACAGCGACGGCTACCAAGATGGTGCGCAGCAGCAAGGTGGTGCCGGTAGGAGGAAACCCGAGTCCGGCGGCATTGAAGAATGCGATCATCAGTCGGGCCACACCAATCCCGCCGAGGATTCCGATCAGGGTGGCAATGACGGACATCACGAAGGCTTCAAGGATGATCATCCGGCTGACCTGTCGGGCCGATGCGCCAACAGCGCGCATCAGGGCGAGTTCGCGCAGTCGTTGCCCGATCGTGATCGCAAACACGTTGTTGATAATGAAGGCGGAAACAAAACTGGTGATGAAAGCAAAGATCAACAGTCCGGTGCCGAAAGCCGAGATCACACTGGAGATCCCGGCCCCTGCCTCTTGCACTACTTGGTCTCCGGTGATGACCTCGGTGCGGGGCGGCAGGATCTCCGTGATCCCCGCTTGGACTGTGGCGATATCGGCGCCGTCGGACACGGAGATCGATATCACGTCGGCGAGATTGCCGGCATCGAAAACCACCTGCGCGGTAGCGAAGTCGAACACCGCGAGTGTGGCCCCACCGAAACCGTCGGCGTTACCGAGGGAGACGATGCCGACGATCTCAAACGGGAATCGTCCGGCATCGGTGATGACTTCTACAGCATCGCCGAGGCGGATCCGCTCGCGGTCGGAGGTGGCTTTATCGATTCCTACCTCGCTCAGGCCCTCAGGGAAACGACCGTCACGCAGCACGAGCCCGCTCAACTCGGTGTCTGTTGAGTAGGAGACACCAAAGGTCGGGGCGCCCTGGGTGGTGACCAGTTCGCCGTCTGCGGTCACGAACTGGGCGGTGCGCTGCAGAAACGGTGCGGCCATCCCAACTCCAGGCACGGCCTGAATCTCATCGACGAGGGTGTCGGGTAACGGGTCACGGCGGGAGGCGTTGGTACCGAACTCATTAACAGCGCGAACCTCGAGGTCCACGCCGGCATTGACCTCAGCGAACAGGTTGTCGAAGGTGGCTTTGAGCGAGTCTGCTAACACGAACGAGCCAACCACGAATGAGACGCCGGCCACGATCGCAAAGCCGATCGCGATGGTGCGGCCGAGTCGGGCGCGCAGGCTTTTGCGGGCCATCAAAGCAGTGGAGCGGATGCTCATCTACTCACCGAAACCCTTCATATGGTCGAGGACCCGTTCGGCGGTGGGATCGAGCATTTCATCTACCACCTTTCCGTCTCCGAGGAAGATGATCCGATCGGCATAGGAGGCAGCCACCGGATCGTGGGTCACCATCACGATGGTCTGATGGTGCTCATCCACCGCGGCGCGCATGAACTTCAAAATTTCGGTACCGGTACGGGAATCGAGATTCCCGGTGGGTTCATCGCCAAAGATGATCTGGGGACGAGAGGCCATCGCCCGAGCCACAGCGACCCGCTGTTGTTGGCCGCCGGACAGTTCGGACGGGCGGTGCGTCAATCGGTCACCGAGACCGACTGCAGCGATCACCTCATCGATCCAGGCCTGGTCCCCGCGTTCGCCACCGAGCATCTGGGGGAGCACGATGTTTTCATACGCGTTGAGGGTGGGGATGAGATTAAAGGTTTGGAACACAAACCCAACTTGGGTGCGGCGCAGTTCGGTGAGTTCACGATCATTGAGGGTGGATAGGTCCACCTCACCGATGTGGACCGAACCCTCACTTAAGGTGTCAAGGCCGGCCAAGCAGTGCAATAGGGTGCTCTTTCCGGAGCCGGAGGGACCCATGATCGCCGTGAAGCGGCCAGATTCGAAGGCCACAGTCACGCCATCGAGTGCGCGGACCTCGCTCTCGCCGTCCCCATAGATCTTGTAAGCGTTAGTGACCGATGCTGCGTGGCCCTGAGATTGGATGCCAGGAGTCATGTGATCTGTCTATCTGGATTCCGGACCGTAAGGGTTTTCAGATGCGTTCGGCGATCCACCAGGCGAGGTTGTGACGGTCAGGGTGGCTGAGCGCGATCAGTTTCGGGGTGCGTCCCCGGAGTTCAAGAACGAGAGCTTCACGATCCCGGTGGAGTAGCACCCAGGCGCGAGCACGGGGTCGCTGAGTGTCGTCACGGAGTAAGAAATGACCGGCCACGATCAGCCCGGGAAAGTGGGTTCCCCCGATCCTCCACGTGAGGCGTGACCTGACGACGGAGCGGGGGAGCACATTGGCCGAGATGATCTCAAAGAGTTCAATCGTGCGGCCTCGGCTGAGTGACCAGATGCTGTCCCAACCTGTGCAGCGGATGTGAACCTGTGAGTCGGTGACAACGACCGAGACTGCCATGACCTCCCACGGTAGTCCTCCGCGTGGACAGCTGCGGGCAGAAATGTGTCGAAAAAATTGCACCTCGGTAGGTTGCGGATTCATAAAACATGACTAAGTTGATCGGAATTACAGGATTAGTCATCAATCAGTGATCGAAAGGGTTAAGCCATGGGCTTGTTTCTTGCAGAATTCGCACCTACTGGTGAAGTGGAGCCGTTGCTTGATGCAATCCGCTCAGCGGCGGAGGCCGTCGGCGGAGAGTTCATTGAGGCCCAGGTCACCGCTGGGGCAGAGCGAGTGTTCGTGGTGGTGGAACACACCGATTCATCCGCGGTGGATGCAGCGCTCAGTGGACTGTTGCCGGGTATCGATCCGGTCACTGCGGTCCGTCTCGTCGGCGACGACCTCGCCCGGATCAAAGCGGCACGGGGCAGTGCGGGCTACCTCGTGGAATGGGATCTGCCCGCTGGGCTGACCATGGAGGCCTACTTGGCTCGCAAAAAAGAGAAGGCACCGCTGTATGCCGAGGTGCCCGAAACCCAGTTCCTGCGGACCTATGTCCGTGAGGACATGGTCAAGTGCCTGTGCTTTTACGATGCGCCCGATACCGAGGCCGTGCTCAAGGCGCGAGCAGTGGTGGGTGCTCCGGTAGACCGCTTCCACTCGCTGGCGCCTCAGTCGTGAACGCACGGCCCAGCACCGTGCCAGAAATAGTTACGGATATGGATCCAGAAATAGTCACGGACATTTCTGGCCCGACTGCAGCGCAACGTGTGGCGGCACAGGCCACTCGGATCTCCGAGATGGCCAAAGTGGATATGGCCGAGGCCTTCATGGAATGGGCCCATGTCATGACGGCCCATTACGTGTCCATGGCCGATCAGGGTCAGGAGAGCGCGCATGTCCAGGCCGTGAAGAATGCGCTCGAACAGCGGACTCGACCCGGTTCAACGGCGATGGCAGGTGCGTTTAAAGATGTGGTTGGGGTGGCTGAACTTCCGGTCATCTGGCGTGAGGTGGGCGAAGAGATCCAGCTCGATGGGCCGATCGCATGGGCCTCCAATCTGTGGGAGAACGCAGTCATGGTCACCGCTGCCCGGCATGAAGTGACCGGTCAACGGATCGTCGTGGTGATCGATGTGGACCATCCGGGAATCACTGTGTCCCCGATTACCGACTTGTTGGCCCTCGGCGAAACCGCCTCGGGGACCCTGCAGTTAGATCAGGTAGTGATTCCGGTGGATCAGGTTCTCCACCGCAGTTTGGCGGACTTTGCTCGGCGGGTCCGGACCCGTTTCTTGGCCTTGCAGACCTCGTTTTGCCTCGGTTTGAGCGAGGCCTCCCTAGCAGCTTGCGCTCAGAACACAGGTGGATCACCCACCGGTAGCGATGTGAATGTGGTGTTCCACGATCAGCACTCAACATTGGTGAGCCGGCTCGATCGACTGCGCTTCGAACTTGACTCGGTGATTGCTGCGATCACTGATGAGCCTGCCACCGCAGCGGAGATCACTGCAGCGATTTCACTGCGACTCGAGGCCGCCGTGTTGGCTCGAGAGGCAACCCAGATCGAACTGTGCATCAGTGGAGGTCGTGGCTACGTGGCCTCTTCGCCTACGGCGCGCCGCCTGCGCGAGGCAATGTTCATTCCTGTTCAATCCCCCACGGAAGGGCAACTGCGATGGGAACTGACGCGCTCCGCCTGAGTGGGATCAGCCTGACCCTCGGGCAGGGTTCTGAGTCCCATCAGGTGCTCGAGAACGTGGATCTTGGGGTGCGCACGGGTGAACTTCTCGTGATCCTCGGGCCAAGTGGCAGTGGGAAATCCACGCTGTTGTCAGTGATGGCGGGGCTGATTCACCCCGATGCTGGCGAGATCTCGCGACCCGAAGATCCCGATGCGCACCTCCCCGGGATTGTCTTCCAAGAACCGTTGCTGTTGCCTTGGGCCACGGTGGCAGACAATGTGGCGCTCGGTCTGCGCTACCGGCGTCACCGGCTCCGAACCGGTTCTCGGATGCGGGCACCCGAACGCCGCCGAGCTGCTCGGGCGCTATTGGGCGAGCTTGGGATTGGGCATCTCGCCGATCGATATCCGGATCAACTTTCGGGCGGCCAAGCCCAGCGGGTCGCAATCGCCCGAACGATCATTACCGAGCCCTCCATTTTGTTGATGGACGAACCCTTCGGAGCCTTGGACCTCGCGACCCGTTCGGATCTGCAGCGGTGGCTTCTGGAATTGCGTGCGGCACGGGATCTGACCATCGTGTTCGTGACCCACGATCTCGAAGAAGCCCAACTGCTCGGAGATCGACTCGTGGTTCTTAACGGGCCGTTGAGCCAAGTGGAAACCGTGGAACGTGCCGACGGCACCTTCAACCGCACCGACCTCCTTCGGCATCTGACCCCGGTGGGAGCCGACACCCCCTCTTTCAAGGAAATAGCATGACGAATCACTCCCATTCTCACCATGTGGATCAGCCGCGCTTTGATCGGCGGACGGCGTTGCGCCTCGCTCTCGGAGCCGGAGCGGTGATGGCCGGTGGAGGGATCCTCGCGGCCTGTGGTGGATCCGAACAGACATCCTCGGGTCCGGCCACCTCGGGTGCTCCCGGGGATAGCCCATCGTTTGGGACCATGCGCGTGGGCTATCTGCCGATCACCGATGCCTCACCACTGCTCGTGGCTCACGGATCGGGTGCGTTAGCTCGTCGGGGTTTCGATGCTCCCACCCCGACGTTGTTTCGGTCATGGCCGAACATCGTCGAAGCGTTCCAATCACGCCAAGTCGATGTGGTGCACCTATTGATGCCGATGGCGGTGCAGTTACGTTTTGACAAGAAGCAGCCGATCAAGGTCCTGACCTGGAACCACACGAACGGATCCGCCCTGACCGTTGCGCCCTCTGTTGACTCGGTAGATGATTTAGCAGGGACCACGGTTGCGATTCCGTTTTGGTTTTCCGTCCACAATGTGGTTCTCCAACAGGTGTTGCGATCACGGGGGCTCGAGGCCGTGATCGACACCGAACCCTCGGTCGTAGCGCGCACCGTGCGTCTCGTGGTGATGCCCCCGTCAGATATGCCGGCCGCCCTGCAGAGCGGTTCGATCGCCGGGTTCATCGTGGCGGATCCGTTTAACGCTCTGGCCGAACTGGCTGGGGCGGGCAAGATTCTGCGCTTCACCGGCGATGTATGGCAAGAACACGCTTGCTGTGTGTCGGTGGTGCATCAGTCGCTGGTGGACGAGTCACCCGATGCGGCCCAAGCCCTCGTGGATGCGATGGCGGAGGCGCAGCTCGCATTGCGCTCGGATCGGATCGCCAGTGCGCAGATGCTCGTAGACGGCGGATATTTGCCCCAGTCCATCGAGTCGGTGACCCGGGCCCTGACCCATTACGACCAAGATGAGTACGGCCCAACTGGCGCGATCACGCACCCCGAGTGGGCCTCGGAGCGAATCGGTTTTCAGCCGTACCCGTTTGCCAGTTATACCGAGCGTTTGATCACGGAGTTGCGTTCTACGAAGGTGGATGGTGACTCCTCATTCCTCGGTCAGATCGATCTGGCCTCGGCCCACATGGACTTGGTCGCCGTCGGTTTGGCCGAGCGGGCAATGGAGGCACAAGGTGGGATCGGTGCGTTCGGTCTCGACTCCCTCCAACGAACCGAGGTCATCGCTCCGTGAGTAACACGGGAGCCTTCACTTCCCGAACGCGCCTTTACGCAGCACGGGTGGCGACGGTGGCCATGGCATGTGGATTGTGGTGGCTCGGCACCCAACTCGGCGGTCGGAATAACCCGATCATCGCCCAGTTCGGTCCGGCTGATGCTGTGCCGGCCTTCGTTGATCTGTGGGTGGACGGCTCAGCGATCCGGGACGCCATCACCAGTTTGCGCCGACTCGGAGTTGGGCTTCTGATTGCGGTGGGGCTCGGGGTGCCGCTCGGGCTGATCCTCGGTATGCGTGCCGGGGTAGAGCAAGCCAGTGCCCCGGTGGTGCAGCTACTGAGAATGATTTCGCCCTTGGCGTGGGCGCCGGCTGCGGTCTCGGTGTTTGGGATCGGCGATGCACCAGTGACGTTCCTTGTGGCCATCGCCGCGATCTGGCCGGTGGCTCTTGGTACCGCAGCCGGGGTGCGGGCGCTCTCACCGGGATGGACCAAGGTGGCGCGCTCGCTCGGGGCGGCTCCGATCGAGCATCTCCAGACCGTGGTTTTGCCGGGGGTGAGACCTCAGATTCTGACCTCGGTGCGCCTCGCGCTCGGGGTGGGCTGGATCGTGTTGGTCCCCGCTGAGATGCTCGGCGTGGATTCGGGTCTCGGGTATGCGGTGCTTAACGCCCGCGACCGACTGGACTATGGGCAGCTCGCAGCGACCATCATTGTGATCGGGTCCATCGGGTACATGATCGACGCGATCTTCCAGCGGTTGCTCAGCCCTCGCCGAAACCGGAGCGTCCGTTAGTCACAGTCGTTCGATGATGGTTGCGGTGCCCATGCCACCGCCGGTGCACATCGCCACCATGCCGGTGGACAGGTCCTGACGTTCGAGTTCGTCCACAAGGGTGCCGATCAGCATCGCTCCGGTGGCGCCGATCGGGTGGCCGAGGGCCATGGCCCCGCCATTCACATTGACCTTGGAGGGATCGGCTCCGGTGTCGCGTAAGAAGCGCAGCACCACCGACGCAAAGGCTTCATTGACCTCCCACAGATCGATGTCGCCCACGCCCATGCCAGCCTTGGCGAGGCACTTGAGCGCCGCCGGGCCGGGAGCGGTCAACATGATGAGTGGCTCATCGGCAGCCACAGCCGACATCACGATGCGTGCCCGGGGCGTGAGTCCGTGGGACTTCGCGTAGCTGGGTGAAGCAAGCAAAACGGCCCCGGCTCCATCCACCACACCAGAAGAGTTCCCGGCGTGATGCACATGGTTGAGCTCCACCCCCGGATACTTCTGCGCGATTAACCCCACCATCGTGAGGTCGCTTTGTTCCATCTTCATGTCGCGCATTCCGGGGAAGCTTGGAGCCAGCGAGGCCAGTGACTCGATGGTGGTGCCGGGTCGTGGATGCTGTTCGGTGGCTAAGGCCACGGACCCGTCGGGGTTCACGATGGGGACCAGGCTCCTATCAAACCGGCCCTCGGCGATGGCCACTGCGGCTCGGCGTTGGCTCTCTGCCGCCAACGCATCGCAGTCTGCGCGGCTCCATCCGTCCAAGGTGGCGATCAGGTCAGCGGACAGCCCCTGTGGGACTTGGGGATGGGTGGCGAGCAGATGCGGATTGTTGGCATGGAAGCCATCGGTCCCGTTGCGGGCAGCGTGGCTCATCGATTCGATGCCGCATCCGACCACGAGATCCTGATGGCCTGACCCGATCCCCATCGCAGCAAAGGTCACCGCTTGTTGGCCTGACCCACAAAACCGGTTCAAGGTCACTCCGGGCACCGTGATCGGCCAACCGGCATCGAGCACCGCCATCCGGCCGATGTCGTGGGCGTGATCTCCGGCGTGCGATCCGTTGCCGGTTACAACGTCTTCTACATCGGCCGGGTTAATCCCCGTTCGTTCCACGAGCGCGTTGAGGATCTGGCCCAAAATGTTCTGAGGGTGCAGATGAGCCAGACCACCCTTACCGGGTTTGCCGGTGCCCCGTGGTGAGCGGGCGGTGTCGATGATCCAAGCTTCGGTGCTCATTGCGGCTCCTTCGGAGAACAAGTGGTGAAGAGTAGGCGGATTTCAGTTGGTGAGCAGGGCAGGAGCGAGGCGACGCCACTGGGATTCGGGCATCGCTAAATCTTCGGCGAGCACCTGCACGCAGACGTGGTCGGCCCCGGCATCGTGGTGCTCTTTGACCCGGGCGGCGATCTGCTCCTCGGTGCCCCAGGCGACGATCGCGTCCACCAGGCGATCGCTACCTCCGTTGGTCCAGTCGCTCTCATCGAACCCGATCCGGGCCAAGTTGTTGTAGTAGTTGGGGAGGTTCAGATAAATCTTCATGCCGGCCCGAGCGATGCGGCGGGCTTCGGTGGGATCGGTTTCGAGCACCACCATCTGCTCGGGGGCCAACAACGCATCGGGGCCCATCACTTCACGAGCGAGGTGGGTGTGATCAGCGGTGGTGAAGTAGGGATGAGAGCCGTTTGCCGCAGTGGCGGAGAGTTCCAGCATCTTTGGTCCGAGCGCAGCCAGCAATCTACCCGGGTCGCTATCGGGGCCCTTGGCCATGAACAAGGCCTTGTCCATCCGGGCGAGGTACTCCACCATGTAGCTATAGGGCTTGGAGTAATCGTGTTTGCGGACCCCGGCCACGAGGTGGCCGTGACTAACGCCAAGGCCGAGCAGGAACCGATTCGGGAATGCTTCCGCGAGGGTCTTTTGCCCCGCCGCCATGGTCATTGGATCGCGGGCGTAGATGTTTGCGATCCCGGTGGCGAGAGCGAGGCGTTCGGTGGCCGACAGCAACACGGCCGCGGATACGAATGGGTCACGGCCTACCGCTTCGGCGATCCACATCGCACCAAAGCCGAGCTCTTCCACCACTTGCGCAGCGCGCCTGGCCTCAGGGGTGGGCAAGGCGTCAACACCGCCGTACCAGATGCCGATGCGACCGATATCTACTGCTGGTTTGGACATGATCTTCCTTCTTGGGCGAGAACCGTTGACTGATCCGTGGACTGACTGCGTTGCAATGTTCGCGTAACGTCACTCCGTAATCGGCATCGCAGCGTGACGGCGCCGTTAGCGTGAGATCGACATGAGTGAATACGAAACCACCGACGCCGAGGAATCCCCGGCACATATTGATCTTTCCCCGGAAGAGGCACTCCCTGAAGAGGGCGATGTTGAACCCGAAGGGCTCGTTGTTGAAGAGATGCTGACCGGCTTTGACGCCCTCGGCTTAAACCCCGAACTGCTCGGCTCGCTGCGCGCTCTCGGCTATGAGGAGCCAACTCCGATTCAGCGCGAGACGATCCCGCTGTTATTGCAAGGCCACGATCTCGTTGGCCAAGCGGCCACGGGTACCGGCAAGACCGCAGCGTTCGCACTGCCGATCGTGGAGCGGATCGCGGCGCGCACTGGAGCCCGGCGTAATCCGGTGGCGCTGGTTCTCGTACCCACCCGCGAACTTGCGATGCAGGTCTCTGAAGCGTTCTATAAGTACGGACACTCCTGTGGGGCGAGCGTGGTTCCGGTTTACGGCGGCCAGCACATCAGCCGGCAACTCGACGCGTTGCGCCGTGGAGTGGACGTGGTGGTGGCCACTCCCGGTAGAGCGATCGATCACATCCGACGTGGATCGATGGTGTTAACCGATGTGTCCGCAGTCGTGCTCGATGAGGCCGACGAGATGTTGGACATGGGCTTTGCCGAGGATCTTGAACTGATCCTCGAAGCGGTGCCGCAACCGCGCCAGACGGTGTTGTTTTCGGCCACGATGCCGCCCCGGATCGATGCGATCGCCAGGCGGCACCTCAAAGATCCGCAGCGGGTCAAGATCTCTGCCGCTAAGACGGAGCCCGGTGAGGCCCCCAAGGTGCGCCAAGGCGTGTACGTGGTCCAGCGCCAGCACAAGGCTGCTGCGCTCGGTCGGATCCTCGACGTTGAAGCCCCAGGGGCCGCGATCGTGTTTTGTCGGACCCGTGGCGAAGTGGATCAACTCACCGAAACCCTCAATGGTCGCGGCTACCGTGCCGAGGCCTTGCACGGCGGAATGGATCAAGCCCAGCGCGACCGGGTGATGGGTCGATTGCGTTCGGGTACGGCGGAGCTACTCGTAGCTACGGATGTGGCGGCCCGCGGTCTCGATATCGATTCGTTGACCCACGTTGTGAACTTCGATGTCCCTTCTGCTCCGGAGGCTTATGTGCACCGGATCGGTCGGGTGGGTCGGGCGGGGCGCGAAGGCGTGGCGATCACGTTGGCTGAGCCGCGCGAATTGCGCCTGCTGGCCAATATCGAGCGCCTCACTAAGCACAAGATCGGGGCGGAAAAGGTGCCCTCGGTTGCTGATTTGCGAGCCCGGCAGGTGAACCAAACGGTGCAGATGCTGTCGATAGCCATCGCTGAGACCGAAGGTGAGGAGATCCACGACGAGCAGTCAAAGACCGCCGTTGCCCAGGTCATCGAACGTCTTCTCGCTGATCATGATGCCTTAGCGGTAGCACGGGTGGCGGTGCGGTTACTGCATGAGTCCTCGGTGAATGCTGAAGATGAGCGTGAGATTCCTGACGCCACCCCGAAGGTTTCGCCTAAGGGCAGTGCGGGTAAAGACTCCGGCAGAGATGGCGGCAGAGATGGCGGTAAGAAGTTTGGCGATCGCGGTGCGCGCCACAAACTGTCAGATTCCACGGCCACCGGGCAGGTCTGGGTGGGTGCTGGCAAGACGTCCAATGTCCGGCCGCAGGACCTCGTCGGGGCGATCGCCAACGAGACGTCCTTGACCGGACGCCAAATCGGCGGGATCCGGGTGCTCGATCATTACTCCGTGGTGGAGGTGCCAGCCGGGTCAGTAGATGAGGTGATCGGCGCTCTGAATCAGACGATGTTGCGCGGCAAGAAGGTGACGGCTCGCCGCTACGAGGACTCCCGCCGGAAATAAGTCTTCCCCCTCAGGAGATATTTCCCTTCAGATTTTCTGCCGCTCCGATTGACGTGACCGTTGTCACGTTCCTATGGTGAGAGCGGGGAATCACAACTGAATAGGGGACATCATGCGTTTCGGAATCTTTATGGCACCGTTCCATTGTCCGGCAGGCCAAGACCCGATCTCGGCTCTGCAACGAGATTTGGAACTCGTGCAACTATTGGATCGTCTGGGATATGACGAGGCCTGGATCGGGGAGCATCATTCGGCGGGGGCCGAGATCATCCCGGATCCGATGATTTTCATCGGGTACGCAGCACCGCAGACCCGTCACATCAAACTCGGTACCGGCGTGCTCTCGCTGCCTTACCACAACCCGTTGTTGGTGGCAGATCGGGCCTTCTTCCTGGATCAGCTCACCCGTGGCCGGTTCATGCTCGGCCTCGGACCGGGTGCTTTGCCCGGGGATGCGCAGATGCTCGGCATCTCCATCGAGGAGCAGCGCACTGCGCTCGAGGAGGACACTGAGGTCTTGATGAAGTTGTTGGCGGGGGAGACGGTCACCGCTAAGACCTCGCGCTACAACTTGGTCAACGCTCAGTCTCAGTACCGGGCGTATTCAGACTTTGATATCGCCGTAGCGGCCATCGCTTCGCCCACCGGACCTCGGATCGCTGGACGTCATGGCGTTGGACTGTTGTCCATCGGGGCTACTGCTGCAGGTGGCTTTGATGCGCTTGCGCACCATTGGGATGTGATGGAGGAACGGGCCGCCGAGTTCGGTCAGACCGCTGACCGCAACAAGTGGCGACTCGTCGGGCCGATGCATATCGCAGAAACCAAGGAGCAGGCCATCGAGGACGCGAGATTTGGTCTCGACGACTGGTGTCACTACACCCAAAAGATCCTCGCGGTCCCGCACTTCCGTGCCGCCGGGGAGACCTTTGAGGAGCGGGTGGAATGGGTCAACGAGTCCGGTCTCGGGGTGATCGGCACGCCCGATGATGCAATCCGCCAGATCGAACGGCTCGAGAAGCAGTCCAACGGCGGGTTTGGTGCGTATCTGATGATGGCTCACGAGTGGGCCAATCCGTCCGCTACTCATCGCCATTACGAGCTCTTCGCTCGGTTTGTGAAGCCACGGTTCCAGGGCATGGCCCGGGGTCCGTTGTCCGCACAGGATCGAGCCATTGGTGAATGGGAGTCCCTTGGGGACCGGGTAGAGCGAGCCGTTGCGGCCGCCACCGAAAGGCACTTCTCACAAAAGGAAGCCTCCACGGCCTCCTGAGAAGTATCTGCGGTGCGCAGAAGCGGCAGTATGTCGGGGGGCATGCTGCCGCTTCTTGCTGTGTGGAGTGAAATCTGAGGAGAGCGCTGATGCAGGTAAACAATCTGAGTAGTGACGCCGGTCCTATCGATGTGGCGCTGTTGGAACAGACCATTGGAGCGAATCTCAATGACACGGTGCGCGCTTACCCCGACAATGAGGCACTGGTGGCATGCCATCAAGGGATCAGATGGACCTATCGGGAATTTGGCGAGCGGGTGGATGCGCTGGCTAAAGGGTTAATGGCACGCGGTCTCGCAGTGGGGGACCGGGTGGGTGTGTGGAGCCCGAACTACGCCGAATGGACGCTGCTGCAATATGCCACGGCACAGATTGGCGTGATCCTGGTCAACATTAACCCGGCCTATCGGACCCACGAACTCTCTTACGCCTTGAATCAGTCGGGTGCAGTGATGCTGTGCGCGGCGCCCGAATTTAAGGGTTCCGATTACGTGGCGATGGTGGCTGAGATCCGCAATGAGTGTCCCGATCTCCAGCATGTGGTGTTTTGGTGGACACCGGAGTGGGAAGAACTGACATCTGAACTGATCACCGGACAGACCGTGAGCGATGCGGCCTATCGGGAACGTCAGGCCACGCTGTCGCCTGATGACCCGATCAACATCCAATACACCTCGGGGACGACCGGCTTTCCGAAGGGCGCGACCCTGTCCCATCGCAACATCATTAACAACGGTTACTTCGTGGCGCAGTTGCAAGAATTCACCGATCAGGATCGACTCTGTATCCCTGTGCCCTTTTATCACTGCTTTGGAATGGTGATGGGGAACCTTGGGTGCACCACCCACGGTGCAACGATGGTGATCCCCGGGGACTCCTTCGATCCGGTCGCAGTGCTCAGCGCCGTGGAGACCGAACGCTGTACGGCGCTGTACGGGGTGCCGACCATGTTCATTGCCGAACTCGGCCACCCGGATTTTGATCGGTTTGATCTGTCCAGTTTGCGCACCGGAGTGATGGCGGGTGCCTTGTGTCCGGTGGAGGTGATGAAGGCCTGCGTGGACCGGATGAACATGGCCGAGGTCACCATTTGCTACGGGATGACTGAAACCTCTCCGGTGTCTACTCAGACGCTTCCCGGGGATTCCTTGCACCATCGCACCGCAACGGTGGGTCGGGCCCATCCGCATGTAGAAATCCGGGTGGCGGACCCAGAAACCGGAGAGACCCTGCCCCGCGGGACCGCTGGAGAATTCTGTACACGGGGCTACTCAGTGATGAGTGGATATTGGAACGATCCGGCCAAGACCGCAGAGGCGATCGATGCCGAAGGCTGGATGCATACCGGCGATCTCGCAGTGATGGCCCCCGATGGTTATGTAGAGATCGTTGGGCGGATTAAAGACCTCGTGATCCGTGGTGGGGAGAACATCTATCCGCGCGAGATCGAGGAGTTCTTATTCACCCACCCCGAGATCCTCGAGGTCCAAGCGATCGGGATCCCCGATGCGCGCTACGGGGAAGAACTGATGGTCTGGGTCAAAAGGGCGCCCGGCTCCACCCTTGAGGCTGAGCAGGTGCGCGAGTTCTGTCGGGGCAAGATTGCGCACTTTAAGGTGCCGCGCTACGTCCGGTTCGTGGAGGAGTTTCCGATGACCGTGACCGGCAAGGTGCGCAAAGTGGAGATGCGGGAGATTTCTATCGCCGAACTTGGATCTGGTGGGCATCCCTAAACTGCGGGGGTGACTCCGATCTCCCCCCGATCTCCTGAATCTGCCGGCTATTCGGCCCATCTGACTGCGGATGCAGAGTTCCTCGGAATGCAGCGGGTGGAGGGGACCAACCGATTTGCGTTCACCGTCACCGACCACCTGAGCCGACTCGACGGCAAGCTTTATGGCGGTACTGCAATCGCAGCCTCGGTGGCCGCAGCCGAACAGGTCAGTGACCGTCCGGCCTTATGGATGACTACGCAGTTTGTGTCCACCACTGGTCTTGGTTCCGAGATCACCGTGCACGTGGAGGTGCTGGCTCCGGGACGTCGCACCCATCAGGTCTCGGTGACCGGCACCGATGCCCAAGGCCAGGTGATCTTCGCCTCCCTCGGCGCCACCGGGCAACATGCTCTTGATGGGCTCACCGGGGAGTTTGAATCACGACCAGATGTTGGTGCACCCGAGACCGGGGAAGTGTGGTCCAGTCCATTCATAGGGATGGCCCGTGGTGCTGGAATTGATCCGGCCGCACTGCCGCTACTTGGCGGAGTGGGGTTCTCTGGTGCGGTAGATCTTCGACATCCCGAGGTGCACCATCATCCCGATCCGGGTCCGGGTCGGGTCTGTGTGTGGGCGCGGCGTACCGATGGTGGGCCGGTCACCGCGGCAGTGGCTGCATATCTAGCCGACATGGTGCCAATGGCGGTGGCCCGGGCGCATGGGGTGGTGGCGATGGGAACCAGCCTCGATAACACGATTCGGATCGGGACATATGTGGAATCGGAGTGGGTGCTGATCGATCTGCGCCCGCATCTCGCTGCAGGTGGGTACGGTCATGGGATCGCCCACGTGTGGAGCGAAGAGGGTCGGCTCCTGGCCACGGCCAGCCAGACGGCATCGATGCGGCCTTTTGATCCGGCCAATCTGCCCTGGGTCTGAGTTGGCCCCGATCGGGCGAAGAGTGAAGGAGACGACAATGAGTCGAGTTGTGATCATCGGTGGGGACGCCGCCGGGATGTCCGCCGCCGCGCAGGCCAGTCGATCCGGCGCAGATATTGAGCTCGTGGTGTTTGAGCGCAGCGAGTACACGTCCTATGCCGCTTGCGGGTTGCCGTATTACGTGGCGGGTCTGATCCCTGACGAGAACCAGCTGGTGGCGCGCAGCCCCGAGCAGCATCGGGCAAACGGGATCGATGTGCGTACCGGCCACGAAGTGATCTCTATCGACACCACAGAGCGCCAGGTCCTCGTGCGCGATCTCGCTTCAGGCACACAGACCCAAGAGCCCTTTGACCAACTTGTGATTGCGACGGGTGCGTCGGCGGTGCGGCCGCCACTCACCAACATCGATGCCCACGGGGTGATGAATATCACCGTCATCCCCGACGCAGTGGCGATCGAAGAGATTCTGCGCAACCGCGCACCCCGACGTGCCGTGGTAGTGGGGGCCGGCTATATCGGCTTGGAGATGGCCGAAGCGTTCATGCTGCGCGGCCTCGAGGTCACCGTTGTGGAACGTCTCGAACAGCCGATGGCCACTTTGGATGCCGATATGGCAGCAGATCTGGCCGATCAGATCCGCGGTCTTGGTATCGATCTGCGGCTCGGGGCCAGCGTCAGTGGTTTTGAGGTGGACGAGCACGGTTGGGTCACCGCCGTGCAGACCGATGCCGGTGCGGTGCCCGCCGACATCGTGGTCATGGGTCTTGGTGTGCGCGCGAATTCCCAACTTGCTGCAGATGCCGGGATTGCCGTGGGGCCGAGTGGTGCGATTGCCACCGATGACAAGATGCAGACCTCTGTGTCAGGGATCTATGCGGCAGGGGATTGCGCCGAGAGTTTCCATCGGGTATCGCAGCGTCCGGTATCGATTGCGCTAGGGACTCACGCCAATAAGCAAGGCCGAGTGGTCGGGGTCAACATCGGCGGTGGTGATCTCCGATTTCCCGGTGTGATCGGCACCGCCGTCACCAAGTGTGGACATATCGAGGTCGGCCGCACCGGTCTCACCATGGTCGAAGCGGCAGACGCTGGCTTTGATGCGGTGGCTTCCAAGATCACCGCCGGCAGCAGGGCGCACTACTACCCCGACGGTGCCCCAATGGCAGTCAAGATCGTTTCGGATAAGGCCAGTGGTCGGATGCTCGGAGCGCAGATCGTCGGCGGGCCAGAGTCAGCCAAGCGGATCGACACGTTGGCGATCGCGATCTGGAACGAGATGACAGTGCAGGATTTCTCCCAGACTGACCTCGGTTATGCGCCGCCGTTCTCGCCGGTGTGGGATCCCATTCTCACTGCGGCCCGAACAAAGGCCCGCTGACCTCGGCAGCTTCACCTCGCTCTTTCGTATCCACTGGCACTTAGGAGGGGTACGATTGGGTAATGGGCTCGATTGAGCGAATAGTGACTATTCGCCGCTCTGATGATCACGATGAACATTGGCAATACTGGGTGACGCGCCCGATGCCTGAACGAATCGAGGCCGTGGAAGATCTTCGGCGCGAGCATCACGGATGGTCTCATGAAACTGAACCCCGACTTCCAAGAGTTTTTAGAATTATTCGTCAGTCATGATGTTCGGTTCCTGATAGTCGGTGGTTATGCGCTCGCTGCACATGGTCACCCCCGGTACACCAAAGACCTCGACGTCTGGGTGTGGCCAGAACCCTCTAACGCTGAACGCATAGTTGCGGCCTTAGAAGATTTCGGTTTCGGAGGTCTCGGCTTAACTTCCCTGGACTTTCAGGATCCTGATGTTGTGGTTCAACTCGGTCGAGAGCCGCAGAGAATTGACATTCTGACATTCGAAAAATGTTGTGGAACCACAACGTGTTCACGACTTTCGGACCAAGATGTGGTGGATTCCATTTTGGTCAGCGTTGAACTGGGTCCATTCCTTTCTTGGTCCACCACGGATGTCGGGATCAACGTGCACGTAGACGGTCCAGCCGATGATTTGGGTGAAGATCAAGAATGGGATGACCAACAGTTTGATCGGCATCCAGATCGCTGCACCTACGCTGCCGGTCAGGGCACCGAGTACCACGACCAATGGCATCACGGCCGCTGCGCACCGAGGGTCAACTGCTCTGCTGATTTTGGAAGCGTGCTTACCCGAGGGCGCCATCCGCCACATCTTGTTCCACCACACGGACCGCAAGAAGTAGAGCCTGACCCAGGGCAGACCATTCCATTTGTGAGTGAAGGCCTGAAGGCGCTGAGTCTGCGGTAGTCTCCTTACGGTCAGGATGCCAGATGTCAAAACCTGCCGGGTGCAGCCGGTGAATCCGATTGCGCCGGAGATCCCAGGCGGCTTCAGCATGCACACTCGGGCCCATGCACACCTGGGCGAGGAGACGGTTCGCCTTGCGTGAGTTCAGTAACGCCCCGTGAGAGGCGTCATGGCCAAGGACGAATAATCCGGCGACTCCGAGCCCGGCGAGCGGCCACAACAGCAACAACGCCCACCATTGATTTGTGAACCCGAGGGCCACCACGGGCGCCAGGTAGAGGACCGATGCCTGGATCACTGCGACTGTGGCTCGTGATCGCGAGGGCTGGTAGCAGGTCTCCGGGATGATGGAGCGCACATCGTTCAGCGAATGCGTGCGAGTCCTGGGCATGGTCGCGGTCTCTGCAGTCATTGCTGTTCAGCATAGGTCATCCGACCTACCAGTAGGTAGGCGTGCTCGAAGAGAGTTCATCTCAAATTCGATTGAGTCAATAACTATTGAGAGATAACCTCCACCGCATGAACGAAACCGGTGACGATCGATCGATCATCTACAGCGCTCTGGGGGATCCGGCTCGGTTGGCAATGGTGAAAGATCTGAGGTTTAGCGACCGTTCACCCACTGAACTGGCAGTGCGCCATGGCCTCAGCAGCAATCTGTTGGCCCACCACCTAGATGTCTTAGAGTCTGCGGGTTTGATCTCGCGAGGCGTATCGGCGGGAGATGCGCGGCGCCGTTATGTACGGCTCGATCATGCACGCCTCAACGCCGTTGCGGTGCTGCCCCCATCGGACATCGCCCCGTATGCCGAGATGGTATTTCTCTGTACCCATAACTCAGCGCGTTCGCAGCTGGCGGCAGCGCTGTGGATCCATCGCAGCGGTGGCCGGGCACGTTCGGCGGGCACTCATCCGGCTCCGCAGGTGCATCAAATGGCCCGTGAGGCGGGACATCGACGTGGCCTCGATCTCAGGACTGCGCAACCCCAGTCACTTGATGCCGTGCAGTTACAGCCAGCACACGCTGAGACCGAGGTGCAGGTGGTCACGGTATGTGACCGAGTCCATGAGGACCTCAACGCCGAACCGGGATGGTGGCATTGGTCCATCCCTGACCCGGTGGAAGCCGGGACCGAAGCAGCCTTTGATGCGGTGATCAACGAACTTGATCTGCGAATCGACGCCCTCTTACACCCCTGAAACCGAACAGGAGAACATGATGAGCACTGATCAGCCCAGGATCCGGATAGGGATCAATGGTTTTGGCCGGATCGGACGGTTGGTGGTGCGAGCCTTGCCTGAGCATCCGCAACTGGAACTGGTCCACATCAATGAGATTGCTGGCGATGCCGATACGGCGGCCCATCTGCTGGAGTTTGACACCGTGCACGGCCGGTTTAACGGTCAGGTGAGCCTGTCCAAAATTGACTCCGCGAATGCGATCAGGATCAACGATCGCCCGGTCACCTATTCGAGTAGTGCGTCTCCGGGTGATGTGGCATGGGATGACTACGGGGTGGATCTGGTGCTGGAGTGCTCAGGGAAGTTCCGAACCCAAGAGACCCTCAAGCCCTATTTCACCCGTGGTGTGGCCAAAGTGGTCGTGGCCGCCCCCGTCAAAGACTCCGATCCTGATGCACCCATTCTCAATGTGGTGATGGGTTGTAATGACGATCTGTATCGACCCGACCATCATCGGATCCTGACTGCAGCATCGTGCACCACCAACAGCCTCGCGCCGGTAGTGAAGGTGCTGCATGGGGCAATCGGGGTCGAGCGCGGTGCGATCACCACTATCCACAATGTGACCAATACCCAAGTGATTGTGGACGCCCCGCACAAGGATCTGCGCCGGGCTCGCTCAGCCCTCAATTCCTTGATCCCCACATCCACCGGATCAGCGACTGCGATCACGATGATCTATCCCGAGTTGACCGGGAAACTCAACGGCATTGCGGTCAGGGTGCCGATGCTGAACGCCTCGCTCACCGATGCGGTCTTCACACTCAGTCGTGATACCACGGTGGAGGAAATCAACTGGTCTGCGCGCCGCCGCCGATGGGCCGCTAGCGGGGATTTTGAGTTTGAGGATCGCCCGCTCGTCTCTGCGGACTATGTGAATGACACCCCCGCTCAGGGATTGTGGATGGGCCCTCCACGATGGTCATCGATGGGCGGATGGTGGAACTGATGATCTGGTACGACAACGAATACGGCTACGCGTTTCCGGATGGCTTCTGAACTCGCCGCCAAAGTGGCCCACCGCTCACTCGCAGGCGTACCCCGATGGAAACTGCGTAACTATGTCCTGGTGACCGGCGGGTATTGGGCGTTCACGCTCGCCGACGGAGCACTGCGGATGCTGGTGCTCTTGCACTTTCATCGCCTCGATTCACCGGTGGCGGTGCGTTTTTGTTCCTCGCCTACGAGTTCATGGGGATCGTGACCAACTTGATTGGCGGATGGGTGGGGTCATAGCCAGCCCGAACCGAACCTCATTAAGCCCCGGTCTCGGACAGCCAGATCATTGCCCTTGGAGCGCTCAGTTTTCAGCCCAGGATCTATGGCGTGAATGGGTGTCCGGTCATGTTTGTGATGGCGTAGGCGCTCTCGGGGTAGCAAAGATCTCACCAAGATGAGTTCCAAAAGCGCAGTGAAGGCTCTCGACGCCGCCGCCGATGGAGGCTGTTCAAGCTGGTAGCCATACTGACCGGATCAAAGAGCGCGCTCAAGGGGGTCGGGTTCTTCCTCGGTGCCGCCCTGCTTGGCAGCATCGGATACGTGTCGGCCCTGTGGCTCATGGCTGCGGTGCTCGCAGTGGTGGTCGTGGTGCTCCTCATTGATGCTCAACCAGGACATCGGCAGAAGTTCACGGAAGGCTCCCGCTGCGCTCGATCCCTGTCCAAATCGGATGCGTGAAGCCGTTTATCGGCCGCCAGGTTCTT
Organism: Ilumatobacteraceae bacterium; assembly: GCA_018401375.1. GTDB lineage: Bacteria > Actinomycetota > Acidimicrobiia > Acidimicrobiales > Ilumatobacteraceae > M30B72. Next base: position 55,663 of record JAGYKR010000013.1, read on the forward strand.
CTTGTTTGGATGCTGACATCTGGTTTGTGGTGGCATTACCGGTGTTTCTCGACTCCAGCTCAGTTGGTCCTACTACGGATCGGTGGGTTATGGCGGCCTGGGTGATCGGCGCAGGATGGTGCAATCGGTGGCGCAGCGCCTATTGCGGCGTCGCGGGTGCTCGACGAGATCGCAGCGGCTCACCGGTGGTCGCTAATTTTAGCGGTGGTATCGGCGCTGATGGCGGCCGGGGTGATGCTGGATCAGATGGTCGGCTGTGGTGGTGGCGGTCTCATCGTCTTTGGCGTGGTGTTCGCGTTTGAACTCCTCCCTGCACTCGTTTTGATTCTCGCCTACTCCGATGATGATGCGTTTCGATGGACGTTGGCTTTTACTGCTCCGCTAACAACGGGCCGTCTGGTTGGCGCCTTGTTGTCAGGATCATGTATCTGGGGTGGATTAACTGCAGCGTTGTGGGCGTCGGCGGCCTTCGTTGCACGCTGACCACAACTGTTGACGCTCGGCTTCCGGAGTTACCGGGCAATCCTCAACTGGCCCGAGTGCGCAGACGGCGGCGCAAGGTGACTACCGATAATGCAAGGATCTGGATAGATCTCGAGGCGACCAAGCAGCATCTGCACCATCGTCACAGCCGAGCTGCCCGACCAAGAGCAGATGCGTCACCCGTGGGACCGATCTCGCCAGGAGCCCAGGTAACATTGCCGAAACTGGAGGCCGCGGCGGAAAACGCCGTCACCAGATCGGTGCCGCTGAGCGATCAGCACCGCTCCGCCTCCGAAGATGCAGAGCGCCATCACCATGAAACCAAGCAGTCCGGTTGGCTACCTCTTCAGGCATCGCCCGATCACCGATCCGCACGGGGCGCGCAGGTTTGGATGCAGTTGGCGCAACCGCCCGGTGGGCGTAACTGGCCACCGCGATGGGGGCGCACGAACTTGACTCCACCGGCCCAGGAGCCGGCCATCGCTCCGAATGGCAGCAGCAACATCAGCACCCGCCCGGGTGCCCTGGCGACCAGGATCAGAGTCAGCTGTGGTGAACCCGGTGGTGGAATCACGCTGGTCACCGCAAACAATGAGTCTCGGAGGTGCTCGGCCGCCCCAGTATCGGACTCGGCCATGAGAACGCTGATGGCTGAGGCGAGAGCCACTACGAGCGCATAAACGTGGGTTCGGTGGAGTGCAAGAAAACGGTTTCAGGTTGCACCGCCCGGTAATACAGCGCAAAACTTCCTCCAGCGAGAAACATCGCTGCGATCGCAATCCACTCAATCCGCAGCTGAATCAAAATGACAAGAAGCGACGCATTATGCGGAGAACCGCCAGTAGACACGGTAGTAAACGTACGCAAACCCGTCATTACAGGCTCATGCCAGCAATCAGATAAGCAGTCACAACCAGAGCCGCCAGACCCATGTAGACCAGCCACAGGTTCCGGGCGGTCTGGCCCGGACGCGGTGTCCAGCCGCTCCCTGAGGGTCCCGGGGATTCGGCCTGCATGAGGCTCATCGCGCCGCTTTGCCCACCGTGGGCAGCACTGCGATCACAAGCACGATTACGCCCATCCCTTGAGCCACTGGGTGATCGCTCGATACATCAAGGGTCGTGAGGTCTCGAAATCGAGGTGATAGTACGGTCGCTCCAGTGGTGGTGAACCAGGATGGATTCAAGAGGGCCTGATCGAAAGTACTCAACCGACCCGTCGCAAAATAGGATCGCACCACGACCACGGCAAGAAATATCAGGCCAAGGTGACGGTGACAAAGACGTCAGTACCCGGACTTTGACCGGGGTGCGGGTGTTCGCGCCCAGATCGAGTCCGAGAGCGCAAACGGGGCACACCTGGCAAACAGCACCCACATGTCGGGCCCAGCGGTGAACAGTTCGATGATGCCGCCGATCAGCATACTTAAGGTGGCAACGCCGATCGACACACCGGCCACATGGATCGGCAGCGAGGGTAACGGCGTAGCGGAGAGTTTCATCTTGAACAGGTCACTTGAAGAACTGTTGGGCTTTGGGAAGGTCATTGGCCTTAGTGAAGACCACCACCTTGTCTCCGGCGCGCAGAGCGGTCCGGCCACCGGCGATCTCCACGCTGCCATCTGGACGCACTACGGCGCCGAGCAGAATCCCGACCGGCACTCCGAGTTCAGAGATCATCACACCGTCGGCAGGGCTACCGGGCCGCACATCAAACTCGTTAGCTTCCACATCGCTCTCAAGGAAGGTGGTGACGGCGCCGCTGGTGCCGCGCAACTCGCGCAACACAGCGTTAGCGGATGCGGTGCGCGGGCTGAGAGTGGCGCCAATCCCAAACTGACTGACCAAAGGCAAGAGAGCCAAACGGTGGATCACGGCAATCGTGAACGAGGAACCTTCAGCCGCAGCAAACGCGCAGGCCAAGACATTGGCGGTGTCTTCTCCTGTGGTGGCTACCACCACATCCATGGTGGTGACCGAAGCCTCACGCAACATGTCGATATCGGTGATGTCGCCGAGCACCACACGGACCCTCGGCATTTCGGCGGCGAGCTTTTCGGCCTGGGCCTGGTCGCGTTCCACGAGCACCACTTCCGCTCCTTCAGCGGTCATCGCCCGGGCTACCCGGGAGCCCACCGAGCCTCCACCGAGCACCATTAACCTGCGGACCCGGCGGGCTTCAAGGCCCAGCAGTTCCAGTGTGGAACGCCGAGCCTCCCGGGTGGTGAGGACTCGGACGTGGTCGCCGGGCATCAGCACTTCATCGCCATGGGGAATGACGGTCTCTGCTCCGCGGGTCACTGCACCGAATAGGAACTGACGTTTGCGATCAAGGGCTACGGCTACGTTGCGCAGCGCTTCGCCGGCCACCATCGACCCCGGCTGGATCGTGGCGCCGAGCACCACCATCTGTCCCCCGACCATTGGATAGACCTCATCGGCCCCCGAGAGGTGGATCAACTCCAAGATCTCTGATGCGGTGTCGGCATCAGGATCCATGACCACGTCCGCGCCCACGGCCTCGAGCAGTCCGCGACCTGATTCGCCTCGTAACTCATCGGTTTGGATGCGTACCACCGTGCGTGGCACGCCGAGTTGTTTGCCAAGCAACGAAGCAATCAGATTGACCTCGTCATTCTGGGTGACGCCAGCTAAGAGTGAGGCATGGCCGACACCGGCTTCTGCGAGCACGGACGGATGGCAGCCATTGCCCACCACTACTTGAATGTCGAGGGCGTCACCGATGGACCGGGCGATCCGCTCATCTTGTTCGATCAACACAACATCGTGGTTTTCTCCACGCAGACGTTCGGCCAGATACCAGCCAACCTCGCCTCCACCCACGATGACTACATGCACATGCCTGAGTCTGTCAGCGGTTGGAGGGGACCGTGCAACTACTCTGCTGAGCGTTCAGCAGTTTTGTGGAGGTAGTGATGTCAGAGTTTCGAGCCGTGGTGGCCCGCGAGGTGCCAGGTGACCCCAAACCCAAGCAGGTAGTTGCGATTGAGCGGCTCACCGATGCGGATTTACCAGAGGGTGATGTGCTGGTGGATGTCCACTTTTCCTGCCTGAATTACAAAGACGGGATGGCGTTGACCGGGAAAAACCGGATCATTCGCAGTTACCCGATGGTCCCGGGCGTGGATTACGCCGGGACCGTGGCCGAAAGTGGCTCGGATCGTTTCTCCGTAGGTGACCGGGTCATTCTGACTGGCTGGGGCGTCGGGGAACGATATTGGGGTGGCTACAGCCAGCGACAACGCACCCGATCCGATTGGCTGGTGCACTGTCCAGACCAGATGACCACTCTGCAGGCGATGGGCATTGGCACGGCCGGCCTGACCGCAATGATGTGTGTGATCGCCCTCGAGGAGGGTGGGCTCACTCCGTCGTCTGGTCCGGTGCTCGTGACCGGTGCGGCTGGTGGTGTGGGCAGCGTGGCTGTAGCGATTCTGGCCCATCTCGGGTTTGAGGTGCATGCGGTGACGGGGCGTCCCGAACAAGAGACGTACCTGAGATCTCTCGGTGCGAGCGGGGTCGTAACCCGAGCCGAAATGACCGAGCCCCCCAAGCCACTCGAGTCAGAGACCTGGGCGGGGGCAGTGGACACTGTTGGTTCGGTGATGTTGGCCAAGGTGCTCGCCCAGACCAAATACGACGGTGTGGTCGCAGCATGCGGTCTGGCGGGTGGCGCGGATCTGCCTACCTCGGTGATGCCGTTCATTTTGCGCAACGTGCGTCTCCAGGGCGTGGATTCGGTGATGGCTCCGCTCCCGGTGCGCGAACGGGCTTGGGCTCGGTTGGCCACCGATCTGCCCGCCGGGATGCTCGACGCGATGGTGGAAGTGGTGCCTCTCGAGCGATTGCTCGACATCGGCCCCGAGATCATCGCCGGTCAGGTTCGCGGCCGGGTGGTGGTGGACCCGAACCTGTGACGGGGTCCGACAGTTTGGGATAAACTGAAAGATTGAAGATATCTGATTTTGGACATTGTCCAAAATCAGCGCTAGGGTTCAATCGTGCTCACAGACCCCGTTGATCTCCTTCGCCAACATGGCGTGCAGGTCACAGCCCAACGTCTGGCGGTTCTGCGAGCGGTCTCGGCCCACCCCCACACCACCGCTGATGGCGTCACTGAAGCCGCACGTGCGGAGATCGGTGCGATCTCTCGGCAGTCGGTATACGACGCCTTAACGGTACTCGTGGAGAAGGGGTTGCTCCGTCGGATTCAACCGATCGGTTCGCCAGCACTGTTTGAGGATCGGGTGGGTGACAATCACCATCACCTGATTTGTCGAGGGTGCGGTGCGCTGGCTGATGTTGATTGCGCAGTGCATGAGACCCCATGCCTCACCGCTTCTGATGATCACGGCTTTGTGATCGACGAGGCCGAGGTCACCTATTGGGGGCGGTGCCCGGCCTGCGTGGCTGCGGTGACGTCCGCTCACGGATCCCCACGATCCTCACAACACACCAACACAACTCCTCAGGAGGAAACGCAATGACCGAAGCAGCACAGTGCCCGTTTACCGGTGGTGGACAGGGCCTCACTAACCGGGACTGGTGGCCCGAGAATCTGAATCTTCAGGTCCTCAACCGCAACTCCCCACTGAATGACCCGATGGATGAAGGCTTCGACTACGCAACCGAACTCGAAAGCCTCGACATCAACGCGCTCCGCGAAGACCTCAAGGCATTGATGACGGACTCCCAAGAGTGGTGGCCGGCTGACTATGGCCATTACGGCGGCCTGTTCGTGCGCTTGGCTTGGCACGTGGCCGGCACATACCGGATTTCTGATGGTCGCGGTGGCGCCGGCTCGGGTATGCAGCGTTTCGCCCCCACGAACTCATGGCCCGATAACGGCAACTTGGATAAGGCTCGCCGTTTGTTGTGGCCGATCAAGCAGAAGTACGGCAACAAGATCTCCTGGGGTGACTTGTTCGTTTTCTCCGGGAACGTAGCCATGGAATCCATGGGACTCGAGATGTTCGGCTTTGCCGTCGGTCGCGTGGACGAGTGGGAAGCCGATGACACCTACTGGGGCACCGAGGCCACCTGGCTCGGCGATCAGCGCTATACCGGTGATCGCCAGCTCGCTGATCCGCTCGGCGCGGTGCAGATGGGTCTCATCTATGTGAACCCCGAGGGCCCCAATGGCAATCCTGATCCGTTGAAGTCCGCAGTCGACATCCGTGAGACCTTTGCTCGGATGGCGATGAATGACTACGAAACCGTTGCGCTCACCGCTGGTGGCCACACATTTGGTAAGGCCCATGGCAATGGCGACGCTGGCCTGATTGGCCGTGAGCCCGAAGGCGCTCCGATGGAACAGCAGGCGCTCGGCTGGAAGAACCCGCAGGGCACCGGCAAGGGCTATGACACGGTGACCTCAGGGATCGAGGGCGCGTGGACCACGAACCCGATCCAGTGGGATAACAACTACTTCTACAACCTGTTTGAGTACGAGTGGGAGCTCACCAAGAGCCCAGCGGGCGCGAACCAGTGGACCCCGAAAAATCCGGAGGCTAAGGGCACCGTTCCCGACGCGCATGATTCCTCTGTGACCCACGCGCCGATGATGACCACGGCCGACATGGCGCTGCGGATGGATCCGATCTACGAGAAGATCTCCCGCCACTTCTATGAGAACCCCGAAGAGTTTGCCGACGCCTATCGCAAGGCCTGGTACAAGCTGACCCACCGTGACATGGGTCCAGTGACCCGTCTGCGCGGACCAGAGGTTGCCCCGGCTCAGATCTGGCAGGATCCGGTGCCCGCAGTGGATCACGCTCTCGTGGACGCGGCCGACATCGCCGCCCTCAAGGCCAAGATCCTCGGCTCTGGTCTGAGCGTCCGTGAGCTGGTGCTGACGGCGTGGAGTGCGGCGGCTTCGTTCCGCGGTACCGACAAGCGCGGTGGCGCAAACGGCGCACGGATTCGTTTCGCCCCGCAGCGTTTCTGGGAGGCAAATAATCCCGCGGTGCTGGACAAGGTGCTCCCCGTGCTCGAAGGGGTGCAGGCCGAGTTCAACGGATCAGCATCGGGTGGCAAGAAAGTGTCGCTCGCTGACCTGATCGTGCTCGGCGGTTGCGCCGCAGTGGAGAAGGCCGCGAAGGACGCTGGCACAGAAATCACCGTGCCATTTGCCCCGGGCCGGACCGACGCCACCGAGGAAATGACCGACTCCGAGTCCTTCAATGTGCTCGAGCCGATCTTTGATGGCTTCCGTAACTACCTACGTCCCGGCCACACCGTTAAGGCCGAGCATCTGCTCGTGGAGCGCGCTTCGTTCCTGAAGCTGACCGCTCCGGAGATGACGGTGCTCGTCGGTGGCCTGCGAGCCCTCGGCGCGAACTCTGATGGCTCGGCTCACGGCGTGTTCACCAACCGTCCAGGTTTGTTGACCAACGATTTCTTCGTGAACCTGCTGGACATGGCCACCGAGTGGAAGGCCACCTCTGCTGATGAGGAGGCCTTTGAGGGCCGTGACCGTTCCTCGGGTGAGGTTCGTTGGACCGGTACCCGGGTGGATCTGGTGTTTGGCCACGACTCCCGGTTGCGGGCCCTCGCTGAGGTGTACGCCTGTGACGATGCCAAGACCAAGTTTGTCAAGGACTTCGTCTCTGCATGGGACAAGGTCATGAATGCGGATCGCTTCGACCTGAAGTGATTGTGTAGTTCCGCAATCACGGCGCACCGTGTTGGCCCTCAGGAGAAATCCTGGGGACCGGCGCGGTGCGCCGTTTGCGTATACGGGTCAGCGCAGCGCAAGCACCGTGGCGAGCGCATCATCCACAGCCCACATCTCGGCAGGGGTGAGGGTCGTGGACTTGTCGCCGAGTCGTTGCGCATCGACGGCACCAAGTTGTTCGACGAGCACACGGGTTGGGGTCCCGGCGATGGTGATCTCCGGGCGAAACGAGGCGGGCCTGGCGCTTCGGGAGGTAGGGGCAACGATGACCACCGAACGCGGTAGCAGCGCATCGGCCTGGAGGATGACTGCGTATCGTGCGCCTTGCTGCTCGTGGCCGTCACGATGTGCACGAGGAATCCGAAGGCGGTACACCTCACCGCGGCGCACGCAACGACTCCATTAGTGCAGCTACTGACTTCATTTCGGCGCGATCGGCTTCGTCCTGCTCGAGAGCGGTTGCTTCTTCAGCCACGGCGCGTCGATGCCTGAAACTTTCGGCAGTGGCAATGAGCGCAGTTCGAATGGCCTCTGAGGTTGTCATTCCGGTTGCCTCGATAACTCGCAAAGCTCGTTCGGATTCCTCATCGAGGCGGAAGGAGAGGGCGCGACCCATTCGTGGAGTATCACATTTCGTCATACAGTTGTCAATGGTGGTGTCCTCGTGCGAGTGCATTGCTCAGGTAGTCGGTGAAACAGTCGTATCGGTCTCAACACGACCGGGCTCAGCCGTGGCCGCCAAGAGTGCCGCTGAGCACATGCCAGCGAGCCGAATGCTCATCGATCCCGCGGATCTCTACCTGCTTACCTTTTTGGTGATACTTGAGCACGATCGCATCGAGTGCGGCCACGGTAGAGGAGTCATAGATCTGGGCTTCAGTGATATCGATGATCACCTGCTCGGGATCATTCACGTAATCAAACTGATAGACGAGATCGTTACTTGAGGCAAAGAACAGCACCCCTTTGACTCGATACACCTGCGCGTTGTCCTCGAGTTCGGGTAGAGCCTCCACCACGGTGAAGCGAGCGACGCGGCGAGCGAAGAAGACCGTGGCTACCAGCACGCCCACTCCCACTCCGTAGGCGAGGTTGTGGGTGAGGATGGTGACGGCCACGGTGGTGGCCATAATCACGGTCGCACTCGGTGGCATCTGGCGCAACGTGCGCGGGTGCACACTGTGCCAATCCATCGTTCCCACCGAGACCATGATCATCACGGCAACGAGCGCAGCCATCGGAATCCGAGCCACGATCGGCCCGAGCGTGACCACGAGCACCATGATGAAAATGCCAGCAGCAAAAGTGGAGATTCGGGTGCGGGCTTGGCTGGCCTTCACATTGATCATCGTTTGGCCGATCATCGCGCAGCCTCCCATGCCGCCGAAGATGCCGGTGACGATATTGGCCACACCTTGACCCCAACCTTCACGGGTCTTATCAGAATGGGTGTCGGTGACATCGTCCACGAGCTTGGCGGTCATCAACGATTCGATCAGGCCGACGATCGCCATCGTCAACGCGTAGGGGAAGATGATCTGCAACGTGTCGAGGGTAAACGGCACATCAGGAATCATCCAGGTCGGGAGGCGGGAGGGCAGTTCGCCCTTATCGCCCACCTTGGGGAGATCCCAGCCCATCGCAAGAGCCGTCGCCGTGAGGACCACGATCACGATCAGTGGTGCCGGTACCGCTGAGGTCAGTTTGGGGATGTACACCATCATCGCAATGCCAGCGATGACCATCGGGTAGACGAGCCAGGGCACGCCGATCAGTTCGGGGAGTTGTGCGGTGAAGATCACAATCGCCAAC
>JAGYKR010000014.1 GCA_018401375.1 Ilumatobacteraceae bacterium
GGACAGAGTATTTCGGATCGGGGCTGACAGCTTGGGTCAACAGATCCAAGAAGTCCCACGCTCCTCCTCGATCTCATTTAAGTCTGAGTTCGGGACGCCTCCGAATCTGAGTGGACGCTAACGCGATGTCGAGATTTTGGTAATCGCCTAAATCGACTGAGGTTCGAAAGTGCGCCAGTGAGCGAGTTCCGCTTCAGTGATCACAGATCCGGCTCGATGTCGAGGTTGATGAGGACTTTCCATCGCGGATCGCGGTCGCCACCGCGTCGTTCTCGGGGGGAGAGAAGCACTTGAGGTGCCCCGTGGACTCTGTCTTCCAACGGCTCAAGCTCAATCGTCTTACCCACTGCAGTACCCATTTCACTGAGGAGGTAACCAGCTCGTTGGGAGACTGCGACGGGGTAGTGCGTAGCTTGCTCGCCGAGGGCGCGTGCGTCGATCGTGTTGGCTTCGAGGAGTTCGGCGATAACTGTTGCGACATTGGACAATCCGCCACCTAACTCAGGTGCATCACACAGATCGAGAATGGTCACTTCAGGGGTGGAGAGATTGATACGTCCAGTCGGAACGATCTGCCGGAGGGTTGCCCGCCGCTCAAGTTGTGCACGGCGGATGAACGAGACCGGTTGGGATCCGATCTGACGATCGCGCAACACAGCGTCGGTCACCACCTGCATAACCATCGGGGACTGATGCGCTGCCCCGTGGAGGGCTGCCGCCGACAAGAAACCGATGTAATAGCCATGCCCGAGAAACTGCATCAGCGGATCAATGAAGTGGGTGATGGGTGGAGCACCGATACTTCGATACTGCGGGGGCACGGGTACCCAAGCCCCCTTAGTTACGGGAACGATGGAGTTCGTGTCGCGTTGACGCCGAAGACTGTGGCGAACTTCGCTCGGGGAGGTGCCCACCGCACAAGCTCGCACTTCCAGAGCGGTGTGGGGGAGTTAGTTCCTCAGGGATCAGAGTTCAGAATCTGCCAGCGCAGTCGGCCCCGCAGGTGATCGATCATTCCGATAGATCGAGGAGGGTACGGGGACGCACCATGGTCATGTTTGGCGGAGTTGCGATTATGAGTGGGGCACTGCATCCGACCGTTGAACTGGCTGGTGGGGCCATGTTCGGCCACGGGAATGATGTGGTCCACATCACATCTGTCGGCCGGTACATCACAGACGCTCGGGTGCGTACAGCGACGATCTCTGACCTCAATCGCTCGGCGCAAAGCACCGGTGAACGTCCGCCGGTGCGAGACCGAGATGACCGTGGAGGGACCATCAAACAAGACACTCTCGAGGTCTGCCTCGGCCATCCATCGCCCGAGTAGCGCAGGTGGGAGCACCGTCCCGTTCGCGAGCTCGCAGAGGTGGCGAAAGCTGTCATCGCCAAGCAGCACCGTGAACAACGGCCGCGGACGCTTAGCGTCAGCCGGCGTGCTGGCCGAACGGATGGCCATCTGGGTCAATGCTTCCGCCTGGCGTTCTGACGTGGGACGGGTAATCCCGGCAGCCGTGTCGGCGAGATAGATCTCTCGCTCGAGACGGGCTAACTCTTGGGCGAAGATGGAGCCTCGGATTGGATCTAGCTCACCGGAGATCACGACGTTGCCATCAAATGTGGTGGACACATGCACATGCCCGGTGATCTCGGGGGTCTCCTCAGAGTCAGCTTCCGCCACTTCATCATCGGCCCGCTGGCACCAGTACGTGATGGCCTTGGTGGCATCAGCGAAAGTGAGTGTCCGACAGTGATCCACGAGCAAACTCTCATCACGGGCGAAGAGCTCGCGGCGTGGTGGAGTGAGTGCAGTGGCGAGTAGATCGAGATGATCTAGGGAGAGCTCACCTGCCAGCACCGCTGCGACAGCCTGAGGCATGTGACGTGCGGTGCGGGCCCGCCGGATCTCATGGCGGGTGGTGCGGGTAGAGCAATGGGTGTCACGGGCGAGCCGGCTCGCTGAACTGCGTGAACCGTCATCCGCCCAGGTCCCCGAGGAATCCCAGCGGCCGATGATTTTGGCGGCGAGGCCTCCGAGGCGATCTCTTTCGCGCTGAATGCGAATTGCTGCTGCGGCCAACTCTGAGGCACAGAGCTCATCGAGATCGGCGCTACATAACGCATCGACTACCTGGTGGAGATCAGTTTCAAGTAACGCCGCCACGTTGACCATGCAGGAAGCGTACCGAACATGTGTTCTGTTGCCAACGCTGAACGGGAGAAATCTCCGAGGAAATTTCGGGGTCAAAGATTGTGGCTGACCTGGATCGAGTAGCCCAGCCCGATTAGCCCAGCCCGGTCAGCCCAGCGCAGCGAGCAGCGGCGCGTACTTGTTGGCCACCGTGCTGATCTGGGTGACAGCGGAGCGCAGATCATCGATGCGAGTACAGGGCAGATCCATGGCCGCCCACAGACACTCATCAGCACACCACAGCCGCTCGCCGTGAGAGGCCGCGTTCAAGTTGCTGAGCTCTCGCAACAGATCCTCAGAGTCAGTGACGCCGGTGGCCAAACAGGTGCTGATGCGGACCTGATCGGGATGGCCGGCCTGCAGGCTGACCGTCACCACACAATGCTCAAGATCCACCACCCATGACGTCGAGGTGATCTCGGTGAGATTGAACCCAGTGGGCGTGAAACCGGTGAGTTGCTCATTGACCTGCCGGCCCCAACGATCAGCCAGCACATCCACCACCGGCACAGCGAGTTGCCAGTCTTCGGCGGTAAAGAGCACTACTGGCTGACTCCCAGACTCGAGAGCGATCTCACCAACACCAATGATCAGTTCGGTGTCTTCCTCAAAGGGCAAGATCCCATCGATGCTGCGCAAGAAACGATCGATCCGCAGGTGATCGATCGCCACCACGGCAGTCTCCTCAGTCTCATCGGCCTCCATGGTGTAGGCCGATGTAGTCGGAGTGAAATCACGCCAATCCACATGCAGCCCGACAGACCCAGGGGAGATCTGTAGCCACATCGGTGGAGTCGGATAGTTGGTGGGCTCGAGGCCCGAAGGCATCAAACGAGCCGCCGCGAGGGTCTTCGCAAAGCGGGCGATCGGCAACGTGGCGGAGGCCTGCACCGTGATCGGATACGGCTCGGGTGCCGCCCCCTCCCACGCGATCAGATCGATGGTCACTGACGTATGGGTGCTGGCGATCACCGCTTTGGAACCATCCACGATCCCGATCGACGGCTCGTTGTCCTCAATGGAGGTCAAGAACCAGGTGATCCGATCCGACAGGGCGAGGTGAAGATCCACCTCGCCCAGGGTGTGGTCATCCACCGTTGCGCTGAACTGTCCATGCACGGTCCGGGCCAACCAGTGACGTCGACCGCCACGCAACACCATATGGATCGCGTCACCATCGGTCTCTTGGAGATCAAGCGCCTTACATGCCTCAAGGAGAGCGCTTTCTTCCAGAGTGATCTTGGTGACCGGATTAGCTGGCATGGACGTCCTTTCATCCTGGCGGGATCCCGTGATGTTGATCCTTGCAAGGAACAACGCACTTTAGGACCAAGATGTGCCGCGATTTCGCAGAAATTTCCCGCGTCCTGCGATCTGTCCGGGTTCATCACCACTTGCGCGAGCCAGCGTTGGCTGAAATGTCATCGCATAGTGCCAAATCACATACGTGGAATTCACCTTGATCGTCAACGCTCAGGGCTGTGCACCGAATGTGGATGCCTCACACCGCTCCCCGATCCGCGCGTGGCCTCCGGGTGGTGATCGTCGCCGAATCATTTCTTCCGGCGGTCAACGGAGTCACGAACTCTGTCTTGCGAGTGGCTGAACACCTCCACCGCAATGGTCATCAACCGATCATCGTGGCCCCCGGAGAAGGCCCCACCCGGGTAGGCGAGGTAGAAGTGATTCGGACCTCCTCGATTGAGCTTCCCCGATATGACGACGTGCGGGTAGGCATCCCCAAACTGTGGTTCTCTTCGCTCCTGCGTGAACTCCGTCCCGATGTGATGCACGTGGCTGCACCTGTAGTCCTCGGTGCAGCGGCCCTCCGCTCGGCCAAGCGACTAGGCATTCCGTCGGTGGCCATCTTCCAAACCGACCTTGCAGGTTTCGCTAAACGGCATGGTCTCGGCAAACTCGGCCCCCGAATCTGGAACTACTTGGCGTGGGTCCATTCAATGGCGGACATCACGCTTGCACCGTCTCGGGCTTCGGCATGGACGCTGCGGGCATATGGAGTCAATGCCGTAGATCTATGGCCGCGCGGTGTGGACCTCGAACTCTTTCACCCCCAACGCCGCTGCCGGGACCTCCACCGATTCCTTGCACCAAACGGTGAGGTCATCGTTGGCTTCGTGGGCCGCCTCGCCCGAGAAAAACAAGTGGAACGCCTTGCACCCTTGACACACCTTGATGGCGTCAAAGTGGTGGTTGTTGGTGATGGCCCTGAACGCCGTGAGCTAGAAAAACGCTTGCCACGGGCACGGTTCATGGGATTCAAAAACGGCGAGGAGCTGGCCCGATTTCACGCCACCAACGACATCTTCGTTCACACCGGAATCGATGAAACCTTCTGCCAAGCATTGCAAGAAGCGATGGCCTCTGGAGTAGCGGTAGTGGCTCCGAGCGCCGGAGGACCTTTGGATCTCGTCCACCAGGCGGTCAACGGAATGTTCTGGTCGCCCGAGGTGCCAGAAACACTGATCGGTGCAGTAGCCGAACTCGCGGCTAATCCTTCCCAACGCGCTGAGTTAGCTCGAGCGGCGCGCACCGATGTGGAACAGCGCCCATGGGCAGTGGTGATGGAGAAACTGTTGGACACCTACGCAGAGGTCATCGGCATTGATCGACGCCGCCGGAGAGCAGCATGAACCGAGAGGTTCCGACACGTGTGGTCTCGCTCCACGATGTGTCACCAGCAACTCTGGAGAGCTGTCGGACACTACTGAAAATGTGCGAGAGCAGTGGGGTGGTAACCACCTTATTAGTGGTGCCCGGGCCGTGGCGGGGCGCTGACCCTACGCAGGACCAGAGGTTCATCGATTGGCTCAATGGTGCAGCCGAGCGGGGCCATGAAGTCTCGCTGCACGGGTGGGTCCATCAAGGTCCGAGGAGCGGGATCGCTAATCGCCTCGTGGCCCGCGGCTGCGGAGAATTTGCCAGCGTGACGAGAGCGCAGGCCGAGGATCTGTTGACTCGTGGCCTCAATGTTTTGGATTCACTCGGCCACCATCCGGTGGGCTTCACCGCACCGGGATGGCTGCTCTCAGTGGGGGCGCGTCAGGCGCTGACCGAGATGGGATTTGAGTACACGACCACTCATCTCGGTGTGGTGGATCTCCAAGGCGATCGGACCCTGCGGGTACCGGCCTTTTGTCAACGACCCGATTCAGTGTTCTCCCACGTGGGTGCACACATCGTGCGTCGCCTGGTGGTTTCTCGGGCAGTGCAGGAGCTACCGATTCGTTTGGCTCTTCACCCAGAAGATCTCCACGACGATTATCTGCGCGCCACAACCCAGTCACTCATCCAAGTGATGGGACTGGGAAACACGTCCACTTACGCCCATCTCGTCAGGTACTTCTCACAGGATGCTGTCGGGGTGAGCTAGTGCACATTGTCCAAATGGCCAACTTTCATTCGCCTACCTCAGGGGGAATCAAAGTTGCGCTTGATCGCTTGGCACATCACTATGTGGCAGCCGGTCACAAGGTCACGCAGATTTTCCCGGGGCCGAGCACAGACCTTGAGTTCTCCGAACCGCTGGCCGTGCTGAGGGTGCGTGGGCCGCAACTGCCCGGGCTTGGTGGCTACCGGATCGTGCTGAACCGCAAAACTCTGCGCGATCTCGTTCAGCGTCTTCAGCCTGACGTGCTGGAACTCTCAGACCGGACCACGATGCTGACCGTTGCCGATACGGCACGCTCACTGGGAGTCCCGACGGTTCTGATCTCTCATGAGCGCCTCGAAGCCGTCCTCGCTCACGTACTGCCCTCTGATCGTCTCATCCGTTCGGCAGTGCGCAGGTATAACCAGCGGGTGATGACCAAAGTGGACGCAGTGGTGTGTGCGTCCGCATTCGCTGCCGAAGAGTACAGCGGGTTGGAAGGTGCTCCGATCGTGCGCATCGCACTAGGAGTAGACCTCGATCAGTTCAGCCCGAACGCACGCCCAGATGTGCATTTATCGGATTGTGGCACTGGTCTCCGACTCGTCAGCGTGACCCGGCATTCACCGGAGAAAGATCCTCATTTACCGATCGCCGTAGTAGCCGAACTCGTGGCTCGGGGACGGTCAGTCACACTCGACATGATCGGTTCGGGAGCGCTGACTGCGGACCTCCAACGCCTCGCTACTGGGCTACCGGTGGTGTTCCATGGCCATGTATCCGACCGTGCTCACGTAGCCACGTTGCTTGCTTCCGCCGATGTGGCGATAGCGCCTGGCCCCAATGAAACCTTTGGTCTCGCCGCCCTTGAGGCACTCGCCTGTGGCACGCCGGTGGTGGTCCCCACGCATGGTGCCCTGGCAGAAATGGTGGCGGGTGGCCAGATCGGAGCATCGGCCGCATCCACGCCCAGGGCGATGGCAGACGCCGTGGAATCACTCCATCGGTCATCTCGCGATGGCGAGCAGCGTCAAGCCTGTCGGGACTACGCCGAAAGATTCCCGTGGTCGGTGACAGCAGGACATTTCATGGCCTTGTTTGAATCGCTGCGTAGCGGATCGATGGAGGCTGCGTGACGTCTCTCTCCCTCACACCGGGTCAGCGCCGCGACCTCAGTTTGCGGCCGTACCAATCGGGTGACTATCACGGCGTGGCCCACCTGATGCGGTCCACCCTGCTGCTCGGCGAACCACTCCACGGACGTGGCCTCGACTGCTATATCGAGGCCTGTCTCGCCCCGTACCTTGAGATGACGATTCCCGACGTAGCACACGCAGTTGTACTCACCAATGGCAGCGGTGACATCGTGGCCTACGCCTTGGTGTGCACCCATCCGGCCGCAGGCGAAACCGCTGTGCGGCGAGCCTCATTGCGCCTGATCACCAAAGTGGCGCGTGCGTGGGTGCGGGGGGATATTGATCCCACAGTGAAACGGTTTTATCGGTCGCGACTACGGGATCTGACCGGCCTCATCAGAGGCTCTCGAGATCGCAAACTGCTTCCGCACGCCCATCTGAACGTGGCGACCGGATTGCGGTCAGGTTCGGCGGCATTGATGCTGCGGGATTTCATTGATCACACGGTCAGCACTGCGGGAAGTAACTGCTGGATGGGTGAGGTCAACGCCATCACAGGGCAGCGAGCCTCAGCGTTGACACGTCTCGGGTTTGAGGTGATCGAGCGAGTCCCTAACCACACCCTCAGCCGGTGTATCGGGAAACCGGTCGAACGTCTCACGCTCCGACGACAGCTCCGAGGTGAGAGCTGAACTGAAGGGGCGGCGCTTCATCTTCCGCAGCGGTGCATAAGCCGCGCCACTGGCACCGAGGAGGTGGACCATGACCGATGTGCGTCCGAGTTTGGGTGAGTGGTTGACGATGGAGACGGTACTAAAGCCCCCGTCATCCAAGCAGTTTTCCTGGGAGCAAGAGTCCGCCGTACCGCCGTTGCCTCCCGTGACTCAATGTTGTCGACATGCTCGTCGTCGCGTCGTGGTCTCCACAGATCTTTCCATGGCAACGCAGATCCTCATGGGCGTCCAAGCCGTTGCCTTTGGCATTGCGGCATCCTTGGCGTACTCCTATCGGCAATCATTGGGCGGAGCGGTTCGATCGACAGACATCGCGAGTGCCTCGATCGCGGCGGGGAGATTTAACGGATTCTTGATCTACCTCGTCCTTGTCGGGATCGCAGCATTCGTGTTGATGGTGATCTGGTCTGCTCAAGTGCATGAGGTCACAACAGGAATGATCCCGGAGACCAGCCGGCGCAAGTTTTCGGTGGGAATGACGATTGGAAGTTGGTTCATCCCCCTCGCCAACATGATCATTACTCCAAAGATCCTTGCTGAACATCAAAAACTCGCCGATGCGCCGAGATCCAAAGGGCGGGTCCACCCGGAGTGGCAGACCACCAAGATGAAACCATCGCTCGTGGTCTGGTGGGTGTTGATGCCGATTGGCAGCCTGCTTGTGTGGTGGAACTCGGGGACCGGCTTTGACTTCCGATCTGGCCTTGATCCGTTCCTGCGTTCCTTGGATGCGCTGAGTATCGGCTACCTCTTGCTAGCGATTGCCTTCACCTTTGGCACCTCTTTCGTGAACCACGTTTCCAAGAAGCTGCACTACTGAGCCAATCAGGGAACGGGCGTGCTTTCTGTGTCAAAGGGTGCTGAGATCACTTGGCCGACCGGAAAACACCTCGGCGAGTAAACGGTCCTGTATCTCGGACCGGAAAGCACCGACGAGTTTGGGAGCGGGTGACGAGAATCGAACTCGCGTTGTCTGCTTGGGAAGCAGATGTTCTACCATTGAACTACACCCGCAAGGTGTCTTACAGACTCTTGAGGTTAGCGCCGAAGCGGCCTTCCATCTCCGGCGGAGACAGAATCTGCGGCCCCCACTCACTAGGGTGAAACCGTGATTCTCTCGGACCGCACCCTTCGGGAACAGCTCGCCGCCGGCCGGATCGTCATTGATCCACTCGATGAGACCCTGATCCAACCCTCTTCGATTGATGTGCGGATCTCGCACATGTTCCGGGTGTTTCGTAACCACACCGCAGCGGTGATCGACGTCAAACACGACCTCACCGCCCTCACCGAACTTATTGAGATCGCCCCTGATGAAGCGTTCATGCTGCATCCCGGCGAGTTTGTGCTCGGGTCCACCCTTGAGCGTCTCGCCGTGCCTGATGATCTCGTGGCCCGGATCGAAGGCAAGTCCAGCCTCGGTCGTCTCGGACTACTGATCCATTCCACAGCCGGGTTCATCGATGCCGGCTTTGATGGCCACATCACCTTGGAACTCGCGAACGTGGCCAGTCTGCCGATCACGCTGTATCCGGGAATGAAGATCGGCCAAGTCAGCTTCATGCAGATGACCACTCCCGCCGACAATCCGTACGGCTCCGGCGCCAAGGGCTCCAAATATCAGGGCCAGCGCGGCCCGACACCGAGCCGCTACTTCGAGAACTTCACCTGATCGCAGACTCCGTTCAGGCGTTTGCGAAGCGTCTACCAGGCTTCGAGCAGATCATCTGGACCTAGGGCAACATCGACGTTTCCGGTGACACCGGACAGGCTCACCCCGAGAGTGGTGATGTCGGGTCCAGCTCCATGAATCAGTGCTGCGTCCTGTCGCAACCGGTCAGCGTCGCTGTGATCCAACGGTGACCGATCACGCCATTTGATGGATCCGACATAGGCCAACCTGTTGGCGATCGGGCCCCGATCGGCGCCGACAATATCCACCTCAGGGGTGTGAGAACGCGTCCAATACCCACCCACCACGGGTGCAGCTGGCAGCCCATCAATCGGGGACAGACGGCTCAACGCTTCACGGACCACCGGCTCAATCACCCGGCCGCGCCAGGTGGTCCAATCCCGCTCAATGCGTTCATAGACCCGGTCACCTCGGCCACGTTCGATGTCGGCGAGACCAGGACCGATGAACTGCAACCACAGGCGCAGGTACGGGTCGTGGACCCGGTAGCGGGCCTCAACGCTCTTGCGGGTGGACAGTGGAAGATCCTTTGCAACCACGCCCGTGGAGGTCAAGGTCTCGAGTGCTCGTTGCGCCGACATCGCCGCTAGACCACCAGCAGCACGGGCAATCGAAGAAAAGGTGCGTTCCCCATTTCCGATCTGGGTTAACACATCTCGAGCGAGTACTTCAGCGGGAAACTCTGCCGCCAATACCCGTTCAGCGCTGACGATTAATGCCGAAGTCGGATCGTGCAGAGCTTCATTCAGGTACTTCCACATTGAGGCTCCACGCGGCCACTCCCTACAGATCAAGGGCATCCCGCCTGTGACGAGGTGTGCGTTAAAGCAGTCAGCTGCGCTTTTGGCTCCGACCATTTCGCCGGACTCCGCCGGTGATAGAGCCGATATCACCATCTCGTTGCCGCGCTGGTGAAACGGCCGTCCGTGGGTGGTGAGGGCCTCCATCATTGCGAGGTCAGAGCCCACCAACACGAGCAGCACCCGCCGTCGAGACAAAAGCCGATCCCAACACTTTTGAAAGGTGGCTTCAACGCTCGGGTCAGCGGCCACGAGGTAAGGGAACTCGTCGATCACCACCACGCATGGCCCATCTGTTGGCTGTGTCGTATCTAGTGCTGCAGCCAACAAGGTGAGCGCCGCGTCCCAGTGAGCCGGCGTCACGCCATCGAAAAGATGTCGGCCGGGCAGTGTGGATGACCGCACCTCCTCGGCAAACAACTCGACTTCACCGAGGCCACGTTGGGATGCGGTGAAGAAGACGGTGGGTACACCTGCTCGGTGAGTGAACTCCTCAATCAGGCGGGACTTACCGACGCGCCGACGGCCACGCATCACGATGCAGCGGCCAGGTTCGCTGTCCCGACGACCTTTACCTGACGAAGAACCAACCTGATCGAGGTATTTCTGCAGGATCTGGAGTTCTGGGGTGCGCCCGATGAAAGTCATCGACTTTCGGGTGGACCGCGCAGTGCTCACATGGGAATACTAACATTCAAGATACTATCTTCAATGTTAGTATTCCTCTGCCTGGTCGCCCGGATCAGTCGCCCGGATCAGTCGACTAGTTTCAGTCGCCGGCGGTGACGTTGAGCGGGGCCTCTTGATTGGCTAACTCGCGGTCACCGGCTTCGATGGCGTCGAGGAGGTGGATGGCGATGTCGGCCACCTTGACCTCGTTTTCTTCCTTACCGGCAGCCTTCACACCGTCATCGAGCATGATGTAGCAGAACGGGCAGGCGGTAGCGACACGACTCGCACCGGTGGAGATGGCCTCGCGGGCCCGCTCATCATTGACCTTGGTGCCGATGGATTCCTCCATCCACATC
Organism: Ilumatobacteraceae bacterium; assembly: GCA_018401375.1. Lineage (GTDB taxonomy): Bacteria > Actinomycetota > Acidimicrobiia > Acidimicrobiales > Ilumatobacteraceae > M30B72. Next base: position 10,971 of record JAGYKR010000014.1, read on the forward strand.
CGAGCGCCACCCGCACCACAGCACATGCCCTTGGTGCCGTTGCGTTGCATCTCCACAACCTCGATCCCTTTGATCGATCCGACCACTTTGCGTGGGGCCAGATACACATCGTTGTGGCGACCGAGATAGCAGGAGTCGTGATAGGTGATCCGCTCCTCAAGCGTGGCCCGAGACACGTCTAAACGACCGTCATCAATCAGTTGCTCCAGCAACTGGGTGTGGTGGATCACTTCGTAGTGGCCACCGAGTTGCGGGTACTCATTGAGCAAGGTGTTAAAGCAGTGCGGGCACTGGGTGATGACTTTTTTGACACCCATGGTGTTGAGCATCTCAATGTTGGGCAATGCGAGCATCTGGAACAGATACTCGTTACCCGAGCGGCGCGCTGAGTCACCGGTACACATCTCAGACGGTCCGAGGATCGCTACTTCAATCCCGGCCCGAGACAACAACTTGGCCATTGCTTGAGTGACCTTTTTGTTCTTGTCATCAAAGGACCCGGCACATCCGACCCAGTACAGATACTCGGCATCGAGGGGTTCGCCCGGATCCACGACCTTGACCGAAGCGAGATCCTTGGCCCAATCGCCGCGCTCCGCCTGGTTCATGGCCCACGGGTTGCCTTGGTTTTCCATGGCCCGATAGGCATTGCCGAGTTCGGCGGGGAAGTTGGACTCCATTAACGCCAGATAGCGGCGCATATCGAGGATTTTGTCAAGGATCTCGATGTTGACCGGACAGATCTCATCACAGGCCTTACATGAGGTGCAGGCCCAGATTTCTTCGGAAGTGATCCGCTCAAACACCGAGTTCACACCGATCGTGATCTCGGCGTCGGTGCCCAGCGGCGGGCTGACCTGGGGGCTGCCGGTGGCGGCCATGACCTCGCCCACCTTGAGCACGATCTCGCGAGGATCAAGCGGCTTACCGGTCGCGTGAGCCGGGCAGACGCTCGTGCACCGGCCGCACATGGTGCAGGCATCGGTATCGAGCAACTGCTTCCAGGTGAAGTCCTCAATCACTGAAGCACCGAAGCTCTCAAGCTCGGTCTCCATCAGGTTGGGCATCGCCTTCATCGCACCCTTGGGGCGATCGCGATCACGCAGATACATGTTGAGTGGCGAGGTGAAGATGTGGCGCAACATCGTGATCGGCAATAGAGCCAAGAACGCGATGAACGACAACACGTGGATGATCCACCACCACTGATGCCAGGTGGACAATGCGCTTGCGGACCAGCCGTTGACCAGTTGAGCGAGCGGGTACCCCACGAAGCTCCACTTCTCAAAGTCCATGTTCACACCGGCGGCGCTGCGCTCAGCGATCCGGAACATCTCGGCTCCAAAGCCACTGACCCCGAGCACTAAGAAAGTCCCGAGGATCGCGGCGTGCTCGGGCTTGGACTTGATGCGGATCCGGTACGGCCGCTGCACATAACGCCGGATGATCGCCCAGATCACACCGACCGTGAACACCACGCCGGCGAAATCACCGAAGAACGCAAAGGCCTGATAGGTGCCGCCATGAAGGAACTTCAATGCCGGTGGCATCTGGTGATCGATCTCCAGTGTGGTGGTGACTGCGAGCAGCCCTAAGAAACCGAAATAGATCATGGAGTGCATCAGGCCAGCTGCCGAGTCGCGTAACAGCGTCTGCATGTAGACGCCGGCTCGGAAGTCGCGCAGGCGATTCTTCGCGTTCTTTTTGGTGGTGCGACGACGATCCGGTGCGCCGCGCTCCCAGTTACGCATCCGGTTCGCAAACTGGAATGACCCCCACACCACGAGGACGGGGATCACCGTATAAAAGGCGAGTTGGAGCGATCCAGGGATGTTCTCAAAGACCGTCCGATGGATCTCTGAGTCGCTTTTCCATTTGGTGAACTGCGGGATGATGCCCGAGACAAGAATGAAAATTCCCATCCCAATGCCCAAGCCCAGCGAAAGCTGATGGGGCTTGAAACGCTTGGGGGAATCGGGCTGCTCCGAAGCGGAGACGTGAGATGTATCGACCTGCGCGCTCATGACGCTCCCACGCTAGTCGCCCATTGAGCCGAGACGGGATTTGTCCGGCGGATCTATGGGTTACCCCTCATCGATGGCAAGACCTGCGGACCAGGAATCCCCGGCGATCGTGGTGATCAATCCCGATGAGAATTGCTCCCCCAGTGCCTGCCGAGTCATCCTCGATGAAGTTCACTCGCAGCCAGCGGATGTATGGATCGAATCGGTCGATGCAGCGGTGGTACTTGACGGAGTTCGTCGGCGCAGGGGGTGACGGATTCCATTTTGGAGCTCACTTGTTGACCGACGATCAGCGACTTGCAGAATCACCGACATTTCCCAGGACAGTTTCGCTGATGCGATTGTCTGGGCGCTAAGCGCGGACGAATCCTAATCGGAGGGTCTCAGTGGCCGTTGATGATCTTCAGCCAAAAGCAGTGCGGTCTAAAGACCGCAGGCGACCGGCGAGTTCCTCGAGGAACGTGATCGAAAGGCTTGGGGTCTCAAGCAACAACTGCTTGAAGCGCTGACGATCCATGACGAGCACCGTGCACTCGGTCTCACAGGTCACCGTTGCTGACCGCAGCGAAGATTCGAGCAAAGACAGTTCGCCGAGCACCTCGCCGGCACCAAGTGTGGCCAACTTCTTGCCCTTACGGGTCACAGTTACTGTGCCGTCGAGGACCACAAAACCCTCGTAGCCCTCAGTGCCCTCTTTGATCAGCACATGGCCGGCCGGCCGAGTCACCTCATCGGCAGCTTTAGAGATTGCGGTCAGATCTTTTTTTGTGAATGAGGAGAACATCGGGACGGCCGCGAGGCGAGCGATGTGGTCTTTTCTTCCAGCCATTGCGATGCTCCGATCAGCCGTAGTACTTCTTGTCGAGATCCCGAATACGGCCAGCGATCGTGGCCAACAACTTGACGGCCATCGTCGGCACTTCTTGCAGCACCGCTCGGAAGTTGCGTTGGTCAATCACCAACAACTCGCAATCGGTCACACAGGTAACGGTGGCGGTGCGGGGACCATGATCAAGGAGTGACAGCTCACCGACCACGGCACCGGGGCCGAGGTCAGCCACCTTGCGCTTGGAGCGGGTGACTTCCACTTTGCCACTCAGCACCACAAATGCTTCACGGCCGGTCTGACCCTGATCCACGATGACCGACCCAGCGGTCATCAGAATCTCGTCCCCGGCCGAAGCCACTTTTTCGAGCTCTTTTTTGGAGCACCCCTCAAACAGAGAAATCCCTGCGAGGTGTTGAACCTTTGTCTGCTTGCTGGCCATGACGCGAACCATACTCGCGCTAGATAGTCCAATAGTGCGTTAGAGCATCAATCAGCCAGTACCGGCATCAGTGCGAGCCGGATTGATGCTTCACTGCGGCCTCCGCCGCAGCGATCGCTTCGGGATCGCCGAGGTAGCCGACCTCTACTGCCTGCAACCGCTGATCGAGCACATAGCGCCGCGGCACCCCGGTAGGGATGTTGATTTCGGCGATGTCACTATCGGAGATGTCTTCGAGATGTTTGAGCAAGGCCCGCAATGAGTTGCCATGGGCGGTGATCAACACATTGAGGCCGGCCATCAACTGCGGTGCAATCACATCATGCCAATAGGGCAATACCCGAGCCACCACATCGCGCAGACATTCGCTGGCCGGCAATACATCGGGCGGTAACAACCGATAGCGCAAATCATTGATCGGATGCTCATCAGAATCGGTAGCCACCGGAGGCGGCGGGATCTCATAACTGCGGCGCCACAAATGGGTTTGTTCAGCACCGTGACGTTCGGTGGTGGCGATCTTGTCGAGACCTTGCAGCGCGCCGTAATGGCGCTCGTTGAGTCGCCAATGGCGCTGCACGGGCAGCCACACCTGGCCGAGCGCGTCGAGAGCTAGATGATTGGTGACCACCGCTCGGGTCAACACCGAGGTGTGGGCCACATCAAATCGCAATCCCTCGGCAGCCATTGTGTGGCCGGCAGCGATCGCCTCGGCTGTGCCCTTCTCGGTGAGCGGGACGTCATGCCATCCGGTGAACAGGTTCGCGAAGTTCCAGGTGGACTGTCCGTGACGCAACATGACGAGGGTGCCGACCATGGCTCTCATCGTAGGTGGTGGGATGAGGCCGCTCGTAAAGAACAGCGATCAGAGCCAAATAGGGGCGGTACTGCTCAAGGAGTTCGCCAGACGGCATTAATGTTGGTCAGATAAAGCATTAGAGTCATTAGTGTTAGTTATCACGATCTTTTTTCAGGGAGCCAGTGGAGGTGCTCGAATGTCACGCCCGACACCGTTCGCAATAGGACAGGCGGCAAGCGAGATGGGGGAGAACTTTCGTGCCTGGCGCATCTTGTTGAATCTGACCGCCGAACAAGTGGCTGAGCGAGCGGGCGTGGCACGTTCCACCATCGGGCGTCTCGAACGTGGTGAACCGACCGTCGGGTTAGAGGTTGTGCTCAACGTTGCCCGAGTCCTTGGGGTGCTTGATTCTCTCGTCACCGCAACCGATCCGTATCAGACGGCACTTGGCCGGGCACGAGCAGACTCCCACCTCCCCCGTAGGGTTCGGCGCTGATCATGGCGGCTCCACAAAGCCTTGAGGTGGTGATCGATCTGAAAGTTTCGGACCTGTCGGTTCTCCTTTCTGATCGCCGTTCTTTGATGTGAACCCCACCCTGATCCCTCAGCGGGTGGTGATCAACTGGTCTACGGGTGCGTGGTCATCGGTGAGGACCATCGCTCCTGCGATCCAGTCCGAGATCTCGGCCGGTTCGATCAGCAGTACCTCACGGGCGTTGCGGGCTGTGAGCAAGGCCTCAATCGCAACGCCATCGATCGGTGATTGGGAGGCGATCACCACGAAGTTGCCCCCATCACGATCGCTGAGATATTCCGTCGGTGCGATCACGCCCACATGAGCGAACACTGCCGCGATTGTGGCCACCTCGGCTTTCGCGAACCTGTTGGGCGGCCGATCGATCACGTTGAGTGCGTACAGACCCTCAGGCCGCAGCACCCGTGCCACATCGGTGACGAACTCGCGGGTGGTGAGATGCCAGGGCACCGCTAAGCCACCAAAGGCATCACCGACCACGAGGTCCACATCGTCATCGGGCAATCCGCGCACAGCGGTGCGGGCATCACCGATCCGGACCTCGAGGCGATCAGAGGTCACCAGGCCAAGATCAGAACGGGCCAGATCCAACAACACGCCATCGATCTCCAACACCAAGTTGGAGGAGTCGGGTTGGATCACATCGAGATACCTCGGAAACGTGAACCCGCCGCCACCGATATGTACCGAGCGCAAACCGGCGGGCGCATCGATCACCGCTGCGAGATCGGCGAACACCTCGATGTAGTTGAACTGCAGATGGGTGGGGTCGTCCAGATCCACATAGGAGTGACGCAGGGTGTCGAGATACAAGGTGCGGCCCCCGATTCGATTGGGGTCAGGCTCCACTCGGGCGCAGAAATAGGCGCTTTCAATCTGACATGGCCCCGACGCAGTAACAGCGGCGCCACTGGCCAGCAGAGCAAAGATCACGCCACCGATCACGAAGAATTTCCCGGCACCGCCCCGGTGCGACCGATCATGGTCGAGTCGGCGCAGATACCACCACAACCAGACGCCGCCAGCGACGAGGCCAAGACCGGTAGCGATGATCACTGGTGTGGTGGCGAAGGCCGCGATCAACACGAATCCGGTGATGAATACTCCGACCAAAGATCCGGCGGTGCCGATCGCGGACAGTCGGCCCACCACATGGCCGGTCAGGGCAAGATCGTTGAGGACGATTTTGACCACCAAAGGTGACGCAGCGCTGAGCAATGCCGACGGCACTAAGAACCCAACCGTGGTCAACACCACAACCCCGGTCGGCCCGGTCCCTGATAGCGACGGGCCGAGCCATCGGATGAGCGGTACCGCTGCAATCGCCAGCGCCCCTCCGAGGATCACGGTGTGAGGCAGGACGCGTCGGGGGTCCACCCGATCAGCGATTCGGCCCCCGAGCCAGGTGCCAAGCGCAATGCCGGCCAGTACGACACCGATGATCCCGGTGAAGGTCTCCAAAGTGACACCTATATAAGGGGCCAAAAGACGCCCGGCGAGGATCTCGAGGACGAGCACGGCGGCCGAGGTGAGGAACACGATCACGGTGGCCAGTGCTCCAGGCATGAAACCACCTTAAAGGCGAGCGTGAATCAACCCACTGCTCACGATGCGTACGATCGAGGGCCATGGACTCGACGTTCACTCCCGTGGCGATGACCGATGATCTCGCCGAACTGTTAGCGGCGGCCCGCACTGTGCAGGCTCGAGCCCACGTGCCGTACTCCCGGTTTAAGGTCGGGGCTGCACTGCGCACCCCAACAGGCAACGTGTACGCCGGATGCAATGTGGAAAACGCGGCGTACCCGCAGGGGTGGTGCGCAGAGGCCAGTGCAATCGCCGCGATGGTCAGCGCCGGGGAAACGGCGATTGAGACGATCATGGTGATCTGCGACGGGGAGATGCTCGGCACCCCGTGTGGCGGGTGCCGACAAAAGATCCGCGAGTTCGCTGCGGCTTCCACGATGATCCATGTGGCCGGCGCCATTGACGACCAAAAGATCGGCATTCGCACCAGTTACACCATGGACCAACTCCTACCTGACTCGTTCGGACCAGAACACTTGAGTTGACCCGACTCAACTTTTATGATTCGTTGGTTGCGGTTGGCTCAAGAACCCCTATCGTGGGAGCACACCTGTTGATTTCTCCCCACTTATAAGGAGCCCCCAATGCCCAAAGCCGTCGGAATCGACCTCGGCACCACCAACTCGGTGGTCTCCGTCCTCGAGGCTGGAGATCCTGTGGTGATCCCCAACTCTGAGGGATCACGCACCACCCCCTCGGTGGTTGCCTTCTCCAAGGCCGGCGAAGTTCTCGTTGGAGAGGTCGCCAAGCGTCAAGCGATCACCAACCCTGACCGCACCTTCCGCTCCGTTAAGCGCCACATGGGCGAGGACTGGAAGAGCGATGACATCGACGGCAAGCGCTATACCCCTCAGGAGATTTCCGCTCGCACGCTGATGAAGCTCAAGCGCGACGCCGAGGCCTACCTCGGTGACACCGTCACCCAAGCCGTGATCACGGTGCCGGCGTACTTTGACGATGCCCAGCGCACCGCCACCAAAGAAGCGGGTCAGATCGCCGGTCTTGAGGTGCTCCGCATCATCAACGAGCCCACCGCTGCGGCCCTGGCCTACGGCCTCGACAAGGGGGGCGAGGACGAACTCGTGCTCGTCTTTGACCTCGGTGGCGGCACCTTTGACGTGTCGGTGCTCGAAATCGGTGACGGAGTGTTTGAGGTCAAGAGCACCCACGGTGATACCAACCTCGGTGGCGATGACTGGGATCAGCGGATCATCGATTGGCTGGTCGCCCAGTTCAAGGCCGCCCACGGCGTGGACCTCGCAGCGGACCGGATGGCCAAACAGCGCCTCCAAGAAGCCGCCGAAAAAGCCAAGATCGAGCTCTCCCAGGTGCAGCAAACTCAGATCAACCTGCCCTTCATCACCGCCACAGCGGACGGCCCATTGCACCTTGATGAGACGCTGAGCCGCTCCAAATTCCAAGAGCTGACCGCAGACCTGATCGATCGCTGCCGGACAGCTTTTGAGCAAGCCCTCAAAGATGCCGGTGTGTCAAAGGGCGAACTGAATCACGTGATCCTCGTGGGCGGGTCCACCCGGATGCCCGCCGTCACCGATCTGGTGCAAAGCCTGACCGGCAAAGAGCCCAACAAGACGGTGAACCCCGACGAAGTGGTAGCCATCGGTGCCGCCGTTCAAGCGGGCGTGTTGCGCGGTGACGTGAAAGACGTATTGCTGCTCGACGTGACCCCGCTCAGCCTCGGCATCGAGACCAAAGGTGGCGTGATGACCAAGCTCATCGAACGCAACACCACCATCCCCACCAAGCGCACCGAGGTGTTTACCACCGCTGAAGACATGCAGCCCTCGGTGGAGATTCATGTGCTCCAAGGTGAGCGCGAGATGGCGAGTTTCAATAAGACGCTCGGCAAGTTCCAGCTCGTGGACCTGCCGCCTGCGCCGCGTGGCGTGCCTCAGATTGAGGTCACCTTCGATATCGACGCGAATGGCATCGTGCACGTGTTCGCAAAGGACCGGGCCACCAACAAAGAGCAGTCGATGACCATCACCGGCCAGTCCACGCTGTCCAAAGACGACATCAACCAGATGGTCAAAGATGCGGAAGCTCATGCCGAGGAAGACCGCAAGCGGCGCGAGGAAGCCGAGATCCGCAACAACGCGGATTCCCTCGTGTACCAGACCGAAAAAGTCCTGCGCGAACAGGGCGAGAGCGTCACAGCAGAAGAGCGCGAAGCCGTGGAAGGCCCGCTCGGGGATCTGAAGAGGGCCCTCGAAGGCAACGACAACGATGCGATCAAAGCTGCGTCGGAGACGTTGATGTCAGTCAGCCAGGCTTTTAGCCAGAAGCTCTATGAGGCTGCGGCCCGCGACTCTGGCGCTGCTGGTTCTTCAGCTTCTGGTCAAGCCGACGGCGCCGCCGCTGGTGATGACGACATCGTTGACGCTGAAATCGTCGACGAGGAGCAGTGAGCGCGTCGATGAACCCCGAGGGCGCGTCAGGCGAAGAGACTCCTGAATCCTCTGAGATCCCGGAGGGCTTGGCAGATCTCGAGGATCTGCTTGACGCGATCGAAGGAACGCCGGCATCTGAACAGCCGGAGCCTGGTTCGCTCGAGGCTGAACTCGCCGAACTCGAGGACCTCGAAGCGATGGTGGAACATGACATCGCTGAGGTTCTCTCCGAACGCGATCAGTTCAAAGACATCGCGCAGCGTCTACAGGCAGACTTCGATAACTATCGCAAGCGCGCTGCGGTGCAGCTCGCGGAAGAGGTGGATCGGGCCACCGGCAGATTGGCCCAGGCTTTTTTGCCGGTGCTCGACGCCGCCGAAGCCGCGTACCTGCGGCATCCCGATGAGGTCGGTCCGCTGCTCAACGTGTTGTTGTCCGAACTCAAAAAGCATGGCCTAGAGACCTTGGATCTGGACGGTCAACCCTTTGATCCCGAAGTAGCCGAAGCCGTAGCGCATGAGGCCGGCGAAGGTGGCGATATCACCGTGGCCGAAGTCCTGCGCAGTGGGTACCGCTGGAAGGGCAAAACACTTCGGGCCGCCATGGTGCGGACCTGCGACTGAACGGCTGACATGCGATGACCGCCCAGAGGGAATGGTACGAAAAGGACTATTACAAGGTCCTCGGCGTGCCTCCCGAAGCCACACCCAAAGAGATCACGAAGGCGTATCGCCAACTCGCCCGCAAACTCCACCCCGACCAAAACCCGGGCGACGCTGCAGCCGAGGAGCGCTTCAAAGAGGTCTCCGCGGCCTATGAGGTGCTCGGTGATATAACCAAACGCACCGAGTATGACGAGGTCCGCCGGCTCGGACCGATGGGCGACGGAGGATTTAGCTTCTCCACCGGCGATGGGTCCGGGGACTTCACCGATCTGCTTGGCCAGATGTTTGGTCGGTCCGGTGGCGGCCGGCGTGCCGGCGGGGCCACGATGCGCGGTGTCGGACCTCGGCGAGGTGGAGACATCACCACCACGCTGACCCTCGCCTTTGAAGAGGCGGTCACCGGTTTGACCACGCCGTTGCACCTCACCAGTGAGGCCGCATGTTCTTCCTGTGGAGGGTCAGGTGCTAGGGCCGGAACCTCAGCCACCACGTGTTCACGCTGTGGTGGCCGCGGCGTAGTGGACGATAACCAAGGCGTGTTCTCGTTTTCTTCACCCTGTACGGGCTGTCAAGGTCGCGGCTCAATCGTGGAAAACGCGTGCGCAACCTGTCGCGGTTCTGGTACCGAGATCCGCGCCCGCGAGGTGCAAGCCCGGATCCCTGCTGGGGTGGCTGATGGCCAGACCATCCGACTCAAAGGCCGTGGCGCCCCCGGGCGCAATGGCGGCCCGGCCGGGGATCTGCTCGTAGAACTTAAAGTCACCCCGCATTCTCGGTTTGGTCGCAGTGGAAACGACCTGACGGTCAGAGTGCCCGTCTCTTACCCCGATCTGGTGCTCGGCGCAGAGATCTCGGTGCCCACCCTCACCGGGGACCCGGTGCGGCTCCGCCTGGCCCCCGGCACCAATAGTGGTTCACGGCATCGGGTACGTAATAGGGGCATCACCACCACCACTCGGAGTTCGGGTACGGTGACGGGTGACCTGATTGTGACCGTGGAAGTGGATATCCCGAAGAACCTCTCAGAGGAGGTGCGTCTGGCCGTGGAAGAACTTGCTCACACAATGGATCCCTCCCGCCGGCCAGCGCCGTCCGAAGGCGCCGTCTCCACCGATTCCCCGGCGGGCGGCACGGAGTAGGTGACCGTCATGGAGCAGCGTCGTGCCCGAGCGGTCTATGTGATCTCGGTAGCTGCCGAACTCGCCGGCATGCACCCGCAGACCTTGCGGATCTACGAACGCCGCGGCTTAGTGCAGCCGGCACGCACCCAAGGTGGGAACCGTCGCTATAGCGACAACGACATCGAGACCCTGCGCCGTATCTCCGAACTCGCCGAACAGGGCCTGAACCTCGAGGGCATTAAGCGTGTGATGGAACTCGAAATCGAAAACGCCGAGTTACGAATCGAGCTCGAACGAGCCCAACGCATCGCAGAACGCGCCCCCGAACGTCCACGCAACGAACTCGTGCCGCTTCGCCAAGCCGTGGCGATCTTTGGCGAACGCCCGCGGATCTTCCAACGCGACTGACCTGCTGGTGAAGGTGTGAATGGGGCATCGTGGGTCGTTTAGAGACCCTGCCCAGCAAATGATACGTTGGCTCCTCCGAGCATGAGGCTCTACAAGTAAGGGGGAGTACCTAATGAAAAGTTCCCGCACGATGGTTCGTCGCGCGTTGGCACTGTTTGTCGTCAGTGGCTTGACCATTGCGGCCTGCGGAGGCGACGACGACGCCAGTCCGGTGACCGCGCCGTCTGCCGACACGAGCGATGTTGCTCAGACTCGCGTTGATTTTTTCCGTCAGACGGCGAGTGACTTGCCGTTCAGCGAGCCGATCACCGACGTAGCAGCTGGCAAGACATTGTTTTATGTTCAGTGCAGCGTGCCGGTGTGCGCCGAGATTGCGATTGGCGTCGAGGCAGCCGCCGCAGCTATCGGCTGGGAGTTCAAGACCGTGTCGCATCAAGACACCCCTGACACGGTGGCCTCAGCATTTGATACAGCAATCGCCGCCAACCCTGACGTGGTGCTATCGAGTGGCAACCCGCGTGAATGGTTTGAGCCGCAGCTCGCAACATTGGCGGCTGCCGGCGTACCAGTGATCGGTTGGTCAATGCCTGAGGGATATGAGCCCGGTGATGGCATTTCCGTGAACCTGCTCACCGCCGACGACTACTACTTCTACGGAGTGTTGATGGCTGACTATGCAGCCGTCACGTCCACGAGTAAGAACCTGCTGTTTGTGGGTCTGCCTGTGTTCCCGGTGCTGTCGCTGGTACAGCAGGGTTTTACGGACGAGATCGCCCGCGTATGCCCTGACTGCACGGTGGACGTCATGGAAGCGGCTTTGACCGACCTAGGCGTGAACCTGCCCGGTCAGATCGTGTCAAAACTGCAGGCCAATCCAGAGCTTGACTTCATCACCTACGCCTTCGGAGGCATGCTCTTTGGTGTTCCTGAAGCTATTGAAGCGGCCGGTCTTGCCGATCGCTCACAGGCCATTTCGCAGGCTGGTGGTCTGTTGAACTTCGGTCTGATCGCTAACGGCCAGCACCAGGTGGCTGAGGTTGCTTTGGCATCAGAACTGCTCGGATGGCGCGCTGTTGATGCCGCTGCCCGAGTCCTCGCCGGACAAGGCCCCGGCTCGGCAACACCTCCGACCGAAGCAGCATTAGACGGTTACCCAGACATTTTGGTCAACGGTCTGCCGCTGCAGATCGTCGAGGCTTCAACCATCGCCGATCCCAGTTCGTTGTGGCCCGGAGTGGATGGCTTTGAGGCCAAGTTCCGTGCTCTCTGGGGGAAGTGACCGGTTTGCTCGTCCATGAGCCGTGACGTAACTGCACGGCAGGGCCGGGTCGTCGATAGTGACGACCCGGCCCCGTTGTTGGAGATCCGATCCCTGTCTAAGACATACCCCGGGCAAGTTGCGTTGTCCGAGGCTCATCTCCAGGTCCGTCCTGGGGAGGTGCATGCGCTTGTCGGCCAGAACGGGTCAGGTAAGTCAACCCTGATCAAACTGCTCGCCGGATACGTGGCTGCCGATCACGGCAGCGAGGTATTGCTCGAAGGTGATCTGGTTGACTTGTGGCATCTCGATGCGGACCGAAGAAGCCGGATCCGTATCGTCCACCAGGATCTAGGCCTGGTGCCTAGTTTATCCACCATCGAGAACCTGGGTCTGGGCCGTGGCTACGACACCGGTGCGTTCGGTCGTATCAAGTGGCGTCATGAGGCGCGTCGGGCTCAAGATGCATTGACGAGGTTCGGCCTCGCCCCCGACGTCCGTCAACCCTTGGGGGCCCTGACCCCGGCCGAACAGGCTGCAGTGGCCATCGTGCGGGCGATGCAGGACTGGGATTCAGAGCATCCTGGACTGCTGATCCTCGACGAACCCACGGCGTCGCTGAACCGCGGGGAGGTTGACGCGTTGTTCCGCGAGGTGCGACGACTCGTGGACCAGGGTGCAGGTGTTCTCTTCGTGAGCCACATTTTGGACGAGGTGTTGACGCTGGCAGACCGGGTCACGGTGTTGCGCGACGGCAAGGTTGTGGCCGCAGGGATCCCTACCAGCTCGTTAGACGAGCGTCAGTTGATCCAGTTGATCGTAGGTCGACCCGTTGACGAGTTATACGCCACCTCAGGTCATCGCACAGGCCGCCCGGTGCTCGAAGCCGAAATGTTGTTTGGGATTTCGTTGCGCGGGGTGTCGCTGAAGGTGCATGCCGGAGAGGTGCTGGGCATCGCCGGGTTAGTGGGATCAGGACGCGACGAGATTGCTGGTTCGTTGTTTGGGGCGACACCTCGCTTCGCCGGCAAAGTGCTGGTGGATAAGGTCAAGGTCTTCGCATCTCCGCGCGACGGCCTGAGAGCGGGCATGGCGCTGGTCCCTGCGGATCGGAAGCATTTGGGACTGGATCTGGAGGATCGGCTTTATGAACATGTGCCCCTCCCTCAGTTGTCCACGGTCAGCGGTCGCATCCGCCTGAACCACCGCCAAGCGCGAGATGCTGCTGAGGAATGGTCGCGTCGCTTTGACGTACAACCGCTGGCACTCGACCGTCGGATGGCGAAGTTCTCCGGCGGTAATCAGCAAAAAGCAGTCCTCGCACGATGGATGCGGACCGATCCCAAGGTGCTGTTACTCGACGAACCCACCCAAGGTGTGGACATCGGTGCCAAAGCCGCCATCTATGAGGCCATCGCTCAGACCGCAGAGTCGGGTACTGCAGTGCTCGTCGCCTCTTCGGACGCCGAGGAACTAGTGCACGTGTGCGACCGTGTGCTGGTTTTGCGCGCCGGGATGCTGGCCGCTGAACTGTCGGGCTCGTCAATGACCGAAGAACGTGTGGTGGCTGAAACACTGGGCGCCACCTCCAATCGCAAGATGATGCGGATCGCTCACCGTGAAGTACACACCCGCGTCGTCAAATCAACCGCCGACCTTCCGCCGACCCCGACCGCGGACCAGGATTTTCAAGACGACACGACATCGGTACCCGTCACCCCAGTACGTTCAGGTCGGTTCGCCCAATGGACCGAACGCGCTCGCCGTTGGTCGGATCGGCGCCGTCCCGGAAGGAACAACACGTGAAAGTCGACGAGCGCACCCGCGAAGTGCGAACCAGAAAGGTGATGGATAAACACCCAATCACCCGACGTCCGCGCGTTCGCGAGAAAAGAGTTGAGCGTTCTAAGCGCATCGACAGTCGCTTTGATACCCGGCGCTCACCGTTCAAATGGCGCAAACTGCATCCCCGTAACATCGGGGTGCTCTACTTGTACGCCCTGACCTGGATGGTCTTTTTGGCCTGGGTGCCCGACACGTGGACGAGCTGGCTCACCCACCGTTCGGTGTTGAACCAAAACGCCATCTTGGTGGTCGCGGCGCTGGGTTTGCTGGTTCCGCTGGCCGCCGGAGTGTTCGATCTCTCTATTGGGGCCACCATTTCGGTTGGCGCCGTGTTGAGCGGTTGGATGATGGTGGAACAGCAATGGCCGGTGCCCGTGGCCATCGTGTTCGCGTTATGTGCTGGCGTGTTGATCGGTGCCGTTAACGGTTTCCTGATTGTGAAAATACGGATCGACTCGTTTATCGCCACACTCGGCATGAGTTCGGTGTTGGCGGCGTTCACCGTGTGGCTGTCAAAGAATCGGTCAATCCTGGGTTTCCCGCCCTCGTTCCGGCGGGTGGCTCAGCCTTTCGCATGGAGTCTGAACACCACGGTCTTGATCGCAATCGTGGTGGCCTTTGCGTTGTGGTTTGTGTTGGAACATACGGCGCTGGGCCGCTACCTGTTCGCTACAGGCGGCGCCAAAGACGCCGCTCGCCTGGCCGGTGTGCAAACGGACCGCTATGTGTGGGGAGCCATGATCGTGTCGGCCACCACAGCCAGTGGCGCCGGGGTGCTACTGGCCGCCCAGTTTGGTTCCACCCAGTCCCAATCCGGCACCCCCTATCTGCTGCCAGCATTTGCCGCAGCATTTTTGGGTTCCACCCAGTTCAAACAGCGTTTTAACGTGGTGGGCACCGTGTTGGCGGTGGTAGTGCTGCAAAGCGGGGTCAAAGGCTTGCAGTTGGCCGGGGTCGGTTCCACGTGGGTGGAAAGCCTGTTCTTTGGTGTGGCCTTGATCGTGGCGGTGGGGTTGTCATCATTCAAACGGCGTGTGCACGGTGGCCAACGTCGCTGGTGGAGACGTGAAGAGAGCGGGCCCGAATATTTCCTTGGTCGCCTGCTGCGTTGGGGTACCCCGAAGTCAGACAACTCGCTGTCCAATGCCCAACAGTGGTGGTACGACCCGTCCGACAAAGAAGGGCATCACCTCAAGCCATGAGCCCAACCGACTGCGATGAACTCCGGAGGAACAAAGAATGAGTCTGGTGGGAGCACGAGTCCTACGCAAAGAAGACCCCCGGCTACTCACCGGTCAGGGGACCTTCGTTGACGACATACAACCTGTCGGATGCCTTCATGCGGCATTCGTGATGTCGAGCTGCGCCCATGCCGAGTTGGTATCCATCGATGCCCGTGCAGCGCTGGCCATGCCCGGTGTGGTGGGCGTGTGGACCGCTGCAGATTTCCTCGACTATCCCGATCTTCCCGGCGGTCTCCCCGAACTGGAGCGACCGGCCCTCGCCCGAAATAGGGTTCGATTTGCGGGTGAGCCGCTAGCCGTAGTGGTGGCCGAGAGTCGCTATCAGGTGGCTGACGCCGTGGCAGCGGTAGAAGTGGAATATCAGGAGCTGGACTCGGTGACCGACGTGACGTTGGCCGCCGGACCCGACGCCCCACTGCTGTTTGAACATCATGGTTCCAACGTCATCACCAAAGTTCCGATGCTTGATGACTTGGAGCGGGAGTTGGAGCGCTGCGATCAGCGTGCCCACCTGCGTCTGGTGAATCAGCGGTGCGCTGCGGTCCCCATTGAAGCCTCTGCCTGTCTGGCGGACTGGGGAGTGGAGGGTCTCACGCTGTGGGCGACGTTCCAGGCACCACACCACCTCCGCAACTATCTAGCCACCTGGCTGGACCTGCCTCAGAACTTGTGTCGGGTGATCGCCCCTGACGTGGGTGGGGGTTTTGGGGCCAAGATTCCGTGGTATCCGGAACTATTTATCGCGCCGTTGCTATCGAAGTGGTTGCGACGTCCGGTGAAGTTCACCCAAACGCGGTCGGAGGCCATGGTGCAGATGACCCACGGCAGGGACCAGGTTCACGACGTGGATGTGGGTTTTGACAATGACGGCCGGATCAAGGCGCTGCGGTTCATCATCAGCCAGAACTTAGGTGCCTACCCCGACCCGACCGGTTTGGGTTTGGCGGTGTTGACGTCATGGATGGCTGCGGGATGCTACGACATCGCCAAGGTGGCAACCTCGTTCCGGACGGTGGTCACTAACACCACACCGGTAGCCGCCTACCGTGGGGCCGGTCGACCTGAAGCCGCATACTCCATCGAGCGGATGGTAGACCTCGTTGCCCTTCGGACCGGTCTGGACCCGGCTGAAGTGCGTCGCCGGAACTTCATCTCCCCTAAGGCGTTTCCTTATAAAACGCACAACGACCCCGTTGTCTATGACTCAGGGGACTTCCCGCAGGCGTTGGCGGAATGTTTGCGTCTGGTGGACTACGAGGAGGTCCGCCGTCGTCAGGCCGCTACCCGCAATGATCCCGATGCACCCCTGATCGGTGTGGGATTGTCCTGTTGGCTCGAGATCGCCGGCTTCGGTCCCAACGGATCCTTGGAGGGTTTCGGACACCTAGCATCTTGGGAATCTGCGCAGGTGCGAATCCATCCAGATGGTTCGGCTGTGGTCTTCGCGGGATCTTCCCCTCATGGCCAAGGTCATGAGACCACCTTTGCGCAGATCGCCTCTGACGAGTTGGGTATCCCGTTTGACCGGATCAGTGTGCGCTTTGGTGATACCGCCACCGTGATCCAGGGCATCGGCACTATGGGGTCGCGCGGCGTACCAACGAGTGGGTCGGCTGTGAAAATGGCATCGGTCACCGTGTTGGGGCGGGCCAAGAAGATCGCCGCCCATCTGCTCGAAGCCGCTGAAGAGGACCTAGAGGTGCTCGACAATGCCTTCAGCGTGCGGGGAACTCCTGGCAAAAAGGTGAGTTGGGGTGACGTGGCCTGGGCCTCGTTCCAGCCGCTGCGCCTGCCCGAGGAACTCTCCGCAGGTTCTCTTGAGGAACGTTTGTTCATGGAGTCCCCCAACTTTTCCTACCCATCGGGCGCGTATGCCTGCGTGGTGGAGATCGACCGCCGCACGGGGCGAATCACCATCGACAAGATGGTGCTGATCGACGACTGCGGTACCGTGATCAATCCGCTACTGGCCGAAGGCCAAGTTCATGGCGGGGTAGCTCAAGGTATCGCCCAAGCCTTGTTCGAACAGGTGGTCTTTGACCCCGACAGTGGCCAGCCGCAGACCACCAATCTGATCGATTATCTGGTGCCTTCGGCGCCCGATCTGCCCGATTATGTGGCCGGACGGATTACCACTTTGTGTCCGAATAACCCTCTGGGAGCAAAAGGCATCGGTGAATCGGGTGCGGTGGGGGCGCCCGCAGCGGTAGTGAACGCCGTCTTGGATGCTCTCTCAGGGTTTGGTGTGGAACATCTTGATATGCCGGTCACCTCTGAGAAGGTCTGGCACGTTCTCCAAGGAGGTCAGCAATGAGCACACAAGAGTGGACTAAGGCGGTGACCGTCACGGTTAATGGTCGCCGCGAAACCCGCGAGGTGGAGCACCGAACACTGCTGGTCCATCTGCTGCGGGAGCAACTGCGCCTGACAGGAACCCACATCGGCTGCGACACATCAAACTGCGGGGCGTGCACCGTGATCCTTGACGGTGCAGCGGTGAAGAGCTGCACGGTGTTGGCGGTGCAGGCCCACGGCCATGAGGTCACGACTGTGGAGGGTTTATCGGGCCCGTTTGACGGGCTGAGCGCCGTCCAAGAAGGGTTCCGTCAAGAGCATGGGCTGCAATGCGGGTACTGCACCCCAGGCATGTTGATGGCGTCCACGGCTCTGTTATCCGAACAACCGGACCCGAGCCCCGAGCAGGTCCGACACGCATTAGAAGGCAACATCTGCCGTTGCACTGGTTATGAGATGATCGTGCGGTCGGTCCGGTGGGCAGCAGAACACAGTGATGGGGCGACACCATGATCCCCGCCCCGTTTCGTCACATCACTGTGGAGACTGTTGAGGAAGCCTTAGCTGCACTGGTGGAATTCGGTGACGAAGCCCGCCTGTTGGCCGGCGGCCACTCGTTGTTGCCGCTCATGAAGTTACGACTGGCCACCCCGGCGGTGTTGATCGATATCTCCGGTATCAGCGGTATGGACACTGTGCAGGTGGACGGCGATCATCTGCTGGTGGGCGCTTTGACACGGCATCGCACCTTGGAGTTGTCCGATCTGGTGGCCCGCGAGGCGCCGCTGTTGGGACATGTGGCGGGCTTGGTGGGCGATCCCCAGGTGCGTAATCGGGGCACCATTGGCGGGTCTATCGCCCATGCCGATCCAGCAGCGGACCTGCCGTGTGCTCTGGTCGCCCTCGATGGAGTGGTAGGTCTTCGCTCAGTGACTGGCGCCCAACGTGAGGTCCGGGCCGAAGAGTTCTTCACCGGATTCTGGAGCAGTGTGATGGAGCCGGACGAGATGATCACCCATTTCCGCATCCCTCGCACCGGCTCGGCTGGTTGGGCATACGAGAAATACACGGCGCGAGCTCAGGACTGGGCCACTGTGGCCGTGGCATGTGTAGCGGGACGGGTGGTGCTGGGGGCCATGTCCGATACCCCGCTGCGGGCCAGCGCAGTGGAGCAGGCCATCGCGAGCGGCGCCACTGCTGCAGAGGCTGCGCTGACTGCACATGAAGGCACGAACCCGTCCGGCGATCTACGTGCCTCAGCGGAGTACCGCGCCCATCTGGCAACGGTGCTCACCGAACGTGTCCTCCTGCGCAGCGGTTACGGGATCTGATCCAAAAGCACCGGGTAGCGCGAGAACACGGTGCGGGTCGTCGATGCGTCGATGACCGCTGGGTCGTGGGGATCCGGGCAGGCCCCGGCAGCCAGCAAGACCCCTGACATCACCACCACCGCACCGAGCAGGTGATGTTCCAATCCGCCCATTTGATGGGCTGGCACACCGGCGGCTAGTTCTTGTCCAAGACACGCATGGATCCCGTGACCGAAACTGAGTCCCCACGGGGCCACCTCATCGGGCAGTGTGCGATGCGGATCAAACTGGTCGGCGTTCTCTCCGAAGATTGCGCCGTCACGGTTGGCTGCCTCAAGGTGGAGTGACACGGTGGCACCTGACTCAATCTCTCGCCCCGACCGCAATGTCACCGCTTCTGTCGCCTGCCGCAGCGCCACCGGACTCGCCGGATGCAAACGGAGGGATTCGTGCACGAACCTCTGTCGCAGCACCGGATTGTGCGTGAGTGGGTCTCGGTCCTCGGGGTGTTCGGCGATCCATGTCACGAGATGGTGCATGGCGTGGACCAGCTGATTTGAGGTGGAATGTGACCCCACCCATGGGAAATAGGCGATCTCGCGCAGGAAATCCTGCTCGCTCAAGTTCAGATCCTCCGATGCCCACAACAAGGTGGTGACCACATCACGAGGAAGAGCTGACGCATCGCTGCGGCCATCGCGTACCTCGTCCACGACCAACTGGCGACGGGACACGGAGGGATCAATGAACTGCTCAGCCACCTCACGGAGGGCGTCGATGCCCGATTGGAGCACGGCGTGACGGTCACCGGTGGCATGACTCACGGTGGACCCCTTTGCGAGGCGCTCCATTAACGATGCGAACTCGTCGAGTCGGTCAGCCTCCACGTCGATCCCGGCAATCCGGACCGCCAAGGTCATCATCGTGCGGCGGGCGACGGATAAGAGTTCGGCCTGCCCGGCTCGGCGCGGCTCCTGCAAGACCTCATCAATGATCGTTGGAATGATCTCGGTTTCGTACCAGGCAAACGTGTCAGGGCGGAAGAGGCGATTCTCAAAGCGGCGGCGCACCCGATGGGCATCCCCGTGAAGATTCACGATGACACCTTCCATTAACGGTGCGGCCTCATCGTAAAGAGCTTGCCGGAGGGCACGATGCCGCAGGGCTTCACGGCATTCGTCGTATGTCGATAAAGAGATCACCGCCACCACCTTTCCATCGCAGACTAGACCTCGCTAGGGTCATTTCGTGACCCCCGCAGGATCCCTTCTCGTGACCGGCGCCGCCAATGGCCTCGGCGCCCATCTCGCCCGCCGCGCTGCTGCAGAGGGGTTCCGGGTAGCGGCCTTGGACCTCGCTTTTCCCACCTCATTAGGCGATGACATCACCCACCTTGAGGCTTCGGTGACTGATCCCGATGCCGTGAACGCGGCGTTCGAATCATTCGGTCCCGTCGACGCTGTGGTGAACAACGCGGGCATCGTCCGTTTCGGCCCCCTGCTGGATCTGTCCCTGCCGGACTGGCGCGCCGTGATCGATGTGAATCTGACTGGCGCCTTTGTTGTGGCTCGCGCTGCTGCACAGAGTTGGAGTGCTGAGGGTCGCCCCGGTGCCATTGTGAACGTGACCTCCATCAACGGTGTCGCGGCCGGTCCAAACGGCGGCGCCTACGGAGCCTCTAAGGCAGCGATTGCCCTCATGACCTCGCAAATGGCGATCGAGTGGGGTCCGCTCGGGATTCGAGTGAACGCAGTGGCCCCCGGGTTGATCGACGCCGGTATGTCCGAGCCTCTGTACGCCGACGCAGCCACCCGCGAGGCCCGGTCCTCAAAGGTGCCGTTGGGACGTCTGGGAACAGCCGACGACGTGGCATCGATGGTGTTGTTCCTATTGTCTCCGGGTGCGAGCTACGTGACCGGCCAGAACATCGTGGTCGACGGCGGTGTGGTGGGTTCGGTGATTGCCCACTTGCCTCGGCCGGCATCGGTGGACGGCGTGGGCCACACAGCACCGGTGGTCACCAGATGAGTCGTGTTCGAGTGATCACGGGCGGCCCTGACTACGCCCACGATTTTTTAGGGCCAAACGGAACGGGACCGGCCTTGATGACCGTCCTGCACAACGCCGGCCATCAGGTGGAGTGCACCGATGACATCGAGTCGGGGTTTCTCGGTTGCGCTGATGTCGACGTGGTGGTGATCAATGCGTTGCGGTGGCGAATGTTGGCTGACCAGTATGCGCAGTGGCGCGACCAATGGGCATTTAGCCCCTCAGCGGAGGCCCGGCGGAGCGTCCTTGAGTTTGTGGAGAGCGGCGGAGGCCTCGTGGCCTGCCACACCGCAATGATTTGTTTCGATGATTGGGATCAGTGGGGCGCGCTTTTGGGCGGAACGTGGGTGTGGGGTACGTCATCGCATCCAGCACCCGCACCCGTGCAGGTCACAATCGCTGAACCGTCGCATCCTGTCGTGGCCGGCCTGACCGATATGCGACTGGTGGACGAGGTCTACGGGGATCTGTCCATGGGTGACGACGTGTCGGTGTTGGCCACCGCCCGACGCCACGCCGAGGACGCCGAGCAACCAGTGGTCTGGGCGCGTCACGCCGGTCGGGGTCGGGTGGTGGTCAATGGTTTCGGTCATGACGTGGCCTCAATCACATCACCTGATCATGAGCAGTTATTGGTTCAGGCCGTGGCGTGGTGCGCAGGCCGTGATAAGGAGACGGTGGCGTGACCTCATTTCAAGGACACAGCGTGTTGATCACCGGCGGCGGTTCGGGCCTTGGTGAAGGTGCTGCTCGCCACTTTGCCGCCCGAGGGGCTCAGGTGACCATCACGGGTCGTCGCCACGAGGCCCTCGCGCGTGTGGCGAGCGAAATAGGTGAGCAATGCTGCGTGGTGGTGGGCGATGTGACCGTCGCCGAGGACCGCGGACGCATGATCGCAGAAGCGATACGCCACGGTGACGGACAGCTCCACACGCTGGTGAACAACGCCGGCAACATGTACCGGGGACCCCTCGCCGACCTCGATGAGCAACAGTTGCTTAATGTGTTCCACAGCAATGTGATCGCCGGCATGATGCTGGCCCAAGGCGCTCTTGATGCGCTGGAACGCACGAGCGGGGCGGTGATCTTCATCGGTTCGGTGCACTCCCAGCGAGCGTTCCCCGGTGCATCGCCCTACGCCGCGACCAAGGGCGCAGTGGAAACTCTGACCGGGGTGTTGGCCGCCGAACTGGGGCCTCGGGGCGTACGCGTCTCGTGTGTTCGGCCGGGCGCAGTCTTCACCCAAATCAATCAACGCGCCGGCCTCGGTGACGATGCCACCGCTCTGGCCCGCCTCGAGGGTTTGGCCTCAGCACATGCATTGGGGCGCATCGGGACCGTCGAGGAAATCGCCGAGGCCATCGCTTATCTCGCCACCGCGCAATGGACCACAGGCGCAGTGCTTACTGTGGACGGTGGCTTGAGTTTGGGAGTTACCAACGCATGATCAGGGGAACGTCATGACCGAAACCATTGTCACCATCACGACATTTGACGAAGCCAAAGATGTCTACCGTCACAAAGACCTCCGCCAGGCGCTCTATGACGCCGGCGAGGTCGTGATGGCCGACGTGTTGGTAAACCTGCACGGCGCAGCGCACCGTGATCGTCGCCGCCTGGAGAACCGTTTGTTCCGGCGCGACACCGTGGAGCGCTACGAACACGAATTGTTTCCTCCGATTATCGATGCCACCCTGCAGCCGCACCTTGATGCTGGTCGAGCCGAACTCGTGGATCTGGGCCATCAGTTGATGATGAATCTGGCGGCGTCCACCGCCGGAGTGGACCGTCCGCTCGGGACCCCGGCCGAAACCGCTCGGTTGTACGACTACCTCATGCGCTTCATTGAAGGTGCCACCTTGGCCCATTACACCGGGGACCGGGAAGCCAAAGCCGCCGAAGTGCGCGCCAAGTTAGAAGCGTTTGATACCGAGTTCGTGGAACCATCAGTACAGCGAAGGCTCAAGCTGATCGCTGCACATGAGCCCTTACCCCACGACGTGTTGAGCGTGTTGCTCACCAACCAAGATCAACTGGACCTTCCGCGCGAGGTCGTGGTGCGCGAAGTGGCGTTCTACTTGTTGGCTGGAGCGCATACCTCGGCCACCGCATTCACTCGGGTCACCCACCATCTGTTCCGTTGGCTTGAGGCGCACCCCGACGAAGCCGACGCGGTTCACGATCGCCTGTTTGTCCAGCGCTGTACCCATGAGACAATCCGCCTGCAGCCCTCCAGCCCGGTTGCCGCACGGTGGGCATTGACCGACATTGAGTTGCGAAGTGGCCGCAAGATTCCCGCTGGCGCCAAGGTGATCATCGACTTGTTGGCGGTCAACCGCGACCCCGCCGTGTTCGGTGATCGGGCCGACGAGTTTGATCCCCGCCGCGAAATTGCCGACGGTGTGGCTCCCTACGGACTGTCGTTTGGGTCGGGGATGCACGCATGTATCGGCCAAGACCTGGCTGCCGGCTACGCCTTCACCGATGGTGAGGATGTAGCCGAGCATTTGTTCGGTCTGGTCCCCGAAGCGGTGCAGCGCTTGTTTGACCACGGAGCTCGCCCCGACCCTCACGATCCCCCCGAGATGGATGACTCGACCGCCCGACCCTATTTCGGTCGGTATCCGATCGTGTTCCACCGCTGAGCAGCAGCATGCAGAGTGCTCATGCGGCCAGCGAGGTCGCCAGTGGCACACATGGCGTCGCTTTGCACTTCCACGCTCAGCGGCACGTGGGGAGGCACGTGGGCCATCAGTGCGATGCCGTCCAGCTCCCCGTCGCCGGGCGGCAATCGATGATGGCGGGCCTCATTCAGCCACGCTTCGGTCCCACCTTGGGGTGCGCTGCGGGGGGCATCACAAATCTGCACCCACCCCAACACGCCCTGGTCCACAAGCATGGATATGTCCTGTGGAGTGGCGCCGACCCGGTGGTGATGCAACACGTCGCAGACCACGGTGGCGCCGCAGGCACTGGCCATAGCGGCGGCCCGGGTGGGTGTGGCCGGCGTGGTCCACGCCATGTATTCCAGACCTACGCCCAACCCCACACAGCCGGCCTGTTCCACAAGGTGGGCCAGCGCATCGGCGGTGGCGGCTTCGTCAGGCAGATCGGATACCACCAGCACCTGTTGGGCGCTCAATGCCGCAGCGGTGTCGAACAGCGCCGCAACATTCAGTTTGGTGTCACCGATTCGCACCACCTCAACCTCGGCAAGGTAGACGCCTTCGCCGTTGAGGAGGCGGCTGAGGTCGGCCACTTGGGGACCGGTCAGGGCATGCTCACCCGTGAGGCGCAGCCCCACACCGTCAAACCCGGCGGCCCCCGCTGCTCGCACCAAAGTTGCGGCATTAACGTCGAGGGCGCTTCCCGCAGCGAGATGCAATGGCCGAACCGTCATTGCGAGGAGGATACGAAGTCATGATCGATGTACACGCCCATGTGGTTTTAGAAGGAACAATGGGATGCGCTGGCCACTACGGACCCGAACTCAGCCAAGACGAACAGGGAACCCCATGGTTTCGGGCCGGCGACTACGTGTTGCACGGCGTCCGCTATCGGGATAGCCCATTCATGGACGTGGATCGACGTTTGGCACTGATGGACCATTTGGGTGTGGACCTGCAGATGCTGTCGCCGAACCCGATCACGTACTTCCACCACGTAGAAGCAGCGGTGGCCATCGACTACTGCACTTGGCATAACAATGAGATGGCCCAGGTAGTGAGCGGGCATCCGGATCGGTTTGTGGGTTCGGTCCAACTCCCTATGCAAGATATTGATGCCGCATGTCGCGAGCTCCGCCGAGCGGTCAGCGATTTGGGTTTGGTGGGTGCATACATCGGCACCGACTTCGGGCGCACCTTTGACGATCCTGATCTCGATGCGCTGTGGGAAACCGCAGTGGAACTCGATGTGCCGATTTTCATTCATCCGGCTCCGGCCGGTATCGATGGTCCACTGCGCGATCCGCGCATTCGGAAATTTGACCTCGATCTGTCGCTTGGGTTTTTGTTCGAAGAAACCATGGCGGTGGCCTGCTTGCTGTATGGAGGAGTGCTCGATCGTCACCCGGAGTTGGATGTGTGCCTGTCGCATGGAGGCGGGGCGGCGTCGTTTATGGCGCAACGCCTGCATCACGCCGGCCAAACCCGGCCCTGGGCGAAGGAGCATCCCGTCGATGTGCTCGGCGGGCTGCGCCGACTGTGGTTCGATCAGCATGTGGCTGATGACTTGGCCTTTGAACTGTTAACCACCAGGGTGGGCGCCGATCGTCTGGTTCTCGGCACCAACCTGGCTGGGTGGGATGCCCCGACCGAGCCGGAACACCTTCACGGCGATCCTCGTTTCACGCACAACGCCCGTCGGCTGTTGCGTCTGGATCGTTCACCTGTGGCTGGCCACTGATGCCCGTTGCGGTGGTCACCGGGGGCTGCTCGAGGCTTGGGCGCAGCGATCGCTGGCCGACTTCGTAGCGATGGCTTTGATGTCATCCGCCTCGACCCGGTGGAAGCAGATGATGTGCAGTTCTGCGATGCTCGTGATCACGCGGCTGTCCAGCAAATAGCTGAGGCCGGGACCCGGTTGACGTTGGTGAACAACGCCGAGATCTGGCGTTTCGGCTCCGCTCGAGACAGCCGATCCCGCCGATGTCGCTCCGGCCGCATGGCGTACGTCAATCCCTGGCGGCACCTTTAACTGCACCCGCCTTTGCGTCCATGTTGGACCGCGGCGGCAGCATCGTGAACTTGGTTTCGGTAGCGGCGCATTCCCGATCCAGTTGTCGAAAAGCCTACTGGCCTCGAAAGCCGCGGTGCTGGCTCTCACCCGCCAAACCGCTGTGGAATGGGGTCCACGGGGGTGCGGCCAACGCCGTTGGCCCCGGCGTTTTATCCCCCACCGAAGGTACAGCAGTACATCGACCATGTGTTCGGGCACCGGGCGAGGAGCGCAGTGCCGCTGGGCGATTGGGTGCCGCCGAGGAGGTGCGGCCGACGGTGTCTTCTATCGGTCCCGGCTCGGCCCACGTCACCGGACAGGTGCCGTACGTAGACGGAGGCATCACCCAAAGCCTCATGACTCTGATCCCTCGTCCCGCCGACATCCCGGGCCCTCACTGATCTGTGACCGACGCCTAGGCATCGAGTGGCGCAGGTTTTCCACAAAGCCGATGCAAGACATCCTCTTTCGTCACCTGGATGGCTTGCTCGGGCAGGGAGGCAGCAATCTGCATTAGTAGAAGATCGTTGGGGGTCGGCGTCGACCGGTCGATCACCACCCTCATCAACTCATCGTGTCATCGAAATGAAACGCTGGCGCAGTCGCCACATTTGCCGGCGCTTATGCAGGCTTCACGGTCCACTCTCGACTCGAGGGTCATTACTCAGCGTAGGTGCGACCCGGCGTTATCAGCCCAATCACCCACTCCGCTCCCTCTGTTCGTCGGTAGATCTCATCATGTTGCGCAGTAGTTAAGAAAACGGCGTTTCGACCGACGGAACCGTGCGTGGTGTTGATCCGGTTCCAGGGACCGGTGTTAATCCACGGACGATCTTTGGCTGTGCCGGGCCGGCAGCTGAAGTAGCAGCTGTGACTCCAACGGATTGTGACGCATCGATGCGGCCGGGGCCACGATCATGCCGACTTATCGACGCATTGTCACGTCACTTTCGACGATGTGCAGTCCAATGATGAGCTGCTCTTCCATCGTCCCGCCGTGATTCGGCTCTTGTCACAGGGTTCACCCGGCGCAGCAAGCTTTCTCGCCGGCGTCACCGGTTCATGGGATCCAGACACGGTGCATGGCACGGTCCGGAGGTACGCGACGCGATTTTTTTACGCAGGTGTGGTGTGTTCTTGAGGTCGCATGGTCACGCCAGGCGTGCAGGCGTTACTACAGTGGTACCGCCGGGCGGCTGATTCTTTGATGAGTTGTACGCCAAGGTGGTGAACACCACCGACGAGAAGACACGCGATCAACAAGCCGTACGCCAACAACACTTCCTCCTTCCCTCCTCCTCCTCCACGTGCCGACTTCCATCAAGATGCATGCCACGCGGGCTCATCCCACGCCACGAAGGCGAACTTCAGGTGGACTCGAAATGAAGGTGGTGTGACACCGCCCATGCGCTCGGTGCCGGTCACGGCACATTGCGTACGTAGCGCCTGTTCACCCGGAGATGCTGCGATCGCTGGTGTGGATCTGATCCTGACCCAATACCATGGACGAGGTGGAGGCCCTCCGCCGTCATGCCGGTGCAGCGTTGTGCCCCACGTTCACCTGGGGCCAACCTGGCTGACTATGGTGCCAAGGTAGGTGCCGGGTTGGGTATGACCGACATCTGCAGGCGTGCGAGATCAAAGCGACTGCGGCGATGATGCGTGAAGCTTGACAGCCGGGGTGCCGATATTGACGGGTTCGAGCGGGTCGTACCACCCCCGCGGCCGGGCATTGGCATGCCCGGTGAACCTGGCGTTCGTGGAGAGTTGGTTTGACGCCGCCGGAGGTGCCGCCATCACATGCGCAACGAAGAACGGAGCGAGGGCTCTGTGCCTCGATGGCAAAGTCGGCGTGGTGGCGCGCCGGGCATGTCGCTCCTTGCCGACGTCATAGTGGTGGACGGCGATCCATCCAAGGATGTGGATTCTGCAGGGACCGAACCAGGCTGAAGGCGGTCATCAGCCGGGGTCGTAGCGTGGATCTCTCCTTCTCGGCCGGCCGTCTCGGGGCGGGGATCCCGGCGAAAAGGTGGGCAACTGGCCTCGAGGCTCTCACCTACGAGAGTTGGCAATGAAACTCACCTGAGCCATGTGCCGTGTTGCTCAGCCCTACATCGCCTATTAGTTCACTTTTGGGTCTAAAAACTGAACTATGGCAGAGATCGGTCGACCTATAGTTCAGGGGTTCAACCATGTGGCTCACTGCGACCCATAGTTCAGAACGATACGAATCCTGAACTATACGAAAGGGTCAGGCTCCATGAGGTCGCATCCGAGGCCGGGGAAGTCTCGTCACCCAACTCGAAGGTTATCAAGCTGCTCGAACCGGCATCATCGCTGCCGCCGACACCGCCGATCGTCTTCACGGCATGCTGGTTCGTCTTCTTCCGACGCCGACCAGCGCCGTGCCGGTCGCCCTCGATGCCCCCAGCGAGTGCGCCGCCTGACGCTGACTTGTTCTCTTCGCTTTTGGCGCAATGTCCGCCAGGAGGCACCTTTGAGTTCGCAGGACGCCGCGCACCGTGCGGTGTGAGTGCACTGCGCTCGACGACATCAGCCAGATCTGACCTCCCCCCGCCCATCGGCCCGACCAGACTTTGATGTTAATGGCGAGGTAGTGAACTGTCGCAGCACTAGGCCAAGGGATTGGCCGGCTCTAGCCTGCCGCTGTCGAACCGGTTGCTTTTCGGAGAGGTACACGCCATTTAGCCTCCTCGTACCGGTCGCGGTTCAGACGAGACGCCCGGTGAGTCTGACGCACCTGCAGCGGGATCACACCCAGGTTGCACACTTTCCGAAGCCAGTTTCGTGCCGCCAACAGCGCATGTCATGAACGACCTTAGCGACCAGAGAAGTTTCTCCACACGTCCGATCTCCCGTCTTGATCGTCGCCGGCCTTGCAGCACGCGCTCAGTTCGACAATCCACCCGTTTTTGATGGCAACGGGCGCAGTGGACGCCTCTGGATCTGCCCTGCTCCACGAGCGTAAGACTCTGATTTTTTTTTTTTTGAAACCGGTGCCCCACCCCGAGCACCTTCCTCAAGCAGCACCAGCGCGATTACCTGTTGCCCCCACCGCCATGCGGGAGGACGGCGACTGGGAAGGCTGGCTCGCATTCTTTCAACGGCGTTCAAACTCTGCCGCCAATGCAGCAGTGCCAGGCG
Source organism: Ilumatobacteraceae bacterium (assembly GCA_018401375.1). GTDB lineage: Bacteria > Actinomycetota > Acidimicrobiia > Acidimicrobiales > Ilumatobacteraceae > M30B72. The sequence continues at coordinate 39,674 of JAGYKR010000014.1, forward strand.
ACCCGCATCCACCCTCAGATGCGCGAGCAGGACAGGCAACGGTTAGTAGATGGTGAGGACAGAAATAAAACTGCAAATCTGACCGTCTCTACACACAGCCGATCGTCTGACAGCGGTTGTCATGGAGGCGAGATCAACGCTCTTCGCCAAGGCCACCGCTAATGCAACCCTAGCGTGAATGGAGGTCGCCGGCATCTTGCGGGAGACGACCGGCTTTTTTTTTTTAAGCGCAACCGTTTATACCGCTACGACGAGTACGAATGTCGACGTGTTTTGAGGCGCTGGCATCCTTGATAACTTCCGGCGCAACGCCGAATGAAATCCGAAGTAGGGTGAAGGCTGCAGTGGGAAGGACCTCGGTGTTCCAGAGGCTTATGCCCAGTCGAGCTCGGGAGGGCGCTACGGGCCGAAGCGAGGATCTCTTTCAATAAGTTGAGGGGTTGCTGTGGGCGGGCTGAGCCCGGGCTCTCCGCCGTGAACGTGATCGGCCCGGCGCCCGCCGGCTGCACTCCAACAACTCGCCGAAGCGGTCCCGAAGGGCAAAACCGAGCCGCTGCGATGGTGGATTGAGGTCCGGATCATGTTCTCCGATTTCGGCCCTGAGTGTGCACCTGTGGCGGTGGTTGCTGATCAGGGCAGGCGCGCCGATCGCCATCACACCAACACCTGGGGTCGATTAACACCTCATTGGCCAGTGAAGATCGCCAGTGCGCAGACCCGGTAGCGTTGCAGGCCCGCACCATGGGAGATATCGGCGTCGGGACATTCACAACTCCTCACCCGTAACTCTGAATCACCGCATCGGCACACTGCCACCGCCGGTCACTTGCAAATCGCACCTTGATAATGCGATCAGGCCGTGCCTCTGACCTCACAGACACCAGACCGGCGAGACCAATGTCCACCACCGCCTGATCAGCGTGTGGTAGCTGGCCCCGGACAGCCAGGTCGCATCAATTAACTCGCAATAATAAACCTTGAGCCCGTGGCCGCGACCCTGCCGGGCAGATCTTGGTCAAAGGGAATCCGGGGTGCAGCCATCAGAGGTTCCGCCAGTTATCGGGATCGGTGTGCGGATCAGACAGCGGGTAGAGGTGGCCTCAGCACCACGAGGTCGTTGTGCTGGAGGTGCTGAGTTCACTTAACCAGGCCTCACCGGAACCGATCAACACAGCATCAGCAGCGAGGGCGTTTTTCATCGATCACTCTCCCGTCTGATCCGTTCCTCCACCGTGCCCTGACAGATCATCTTGTGTGTGGACATTGACCGTAAGGCTGGCCGATCCGCCAGGGGCCCGGGTCTGTGGCTCCGATCCTCAACAGTTGATTCCACCACCGTGGTCAGCAGGATGGCGACCTGTGAGGCTGCTGTCAGATTCAGCCCGGTGCCCCCGCCTTCAGCGCGATGATCAACAGCGGCGGACCGGTGAACTCCTGAACTGTATGCGACCATCAGACGGGTCGTGCGGCTCACACCGCCGTGGAGGAATGGCACCTCAAGGCCGAGAGCTGAGCCACGCAGATGGCGCTGCAGCAAAAGGCCCACTTTCACGGAACTGCGTAACACGAGGGCGCGTGCTCTTCCACGTCGGGCAGTTCGGCAACGAGCTCATCAAACGTCAGCTTGCCCGAACGGCCCGCCAAAGGAGACCCATCAGCCAGGAGCATGAGCCGGGTGATTGGCAGATCTGCTTGAGCCGTCAGAGCGGCGAGTACCCGGCCGCGACGCTGCATCCCGGTCAAGTTCTCGGCATCGGCGAGGAGTTGTTCCACCACTTGCCGATAGAGCCGCCGTTTGCTCATATCAGCGCCGCATGGGCGGCCTGTTCGATCTTTGTCGGGCAGATCAGGGACGAGTGCCGATCCGCTTTGGTGCGTCTCAACACGAAGGGGCTCGTGAGTCGGCGCAGACGTTCGGCGGCCTCAGCATCACCGTGACGTTCAATCGGCAAGCCGTACCTCTCTCGGAAACGCTGTTGGGATCCGAGCAGACCAGGATTCACGACATCGAGAATGGACCACAACTCTGACAGTCGGTTCTCCACGGGTGTGCCGGTCAAAGCCAGCTTCTGACGGGCCTTGAGACGGCGAGCGGCGCGGGCCGAACGGGTGCTCGGGTTTTTGATCATCTGAGCTTCATCGAGCACCACCGTGGACCATTCCAGCTGTGCTAGATCGCTATCGCGGGCTAAGAGCCCGTAGGTGGTCACGACGAGATCGGTATCGCCGAGCCCATCGGCGAGTTCCCGGTCGGTGCCGTGATGGATCCGCACCGTGAGGCCGGGGGTGAAGCGTGCTGCCTCAGATTCCCAGTTGTGCACCACGCTGAGCGGGCAGATCACGAGATGCGGGCCCGGCACTTCAATCAGGTGGGCGAGGGTGGTGGCGGTTTTGCCGAGGCCCATATCATCTGCCAGACATCCGCCGAGGCCGAGCCGACTGAGGAACTGCAACCATCCGAGCCCACGGCGTTGATAGTGGCGCAACTCCCCATGGAACCCGTCGCTCTCGTGGGCTTCAGAGAGTTGCTCATCGGGGAGGCCAGTTAAGAGCGCAAGCGCTGAAACCTGGTCATGGCCCGCATCGTCAGTATCGAGAGAATCGTTCTCTGCGGCCTCAATGTCTACTGCATCGTCATCGAGCAACTGCATGAGTTCGAGGGCCGAAACCTTGGAGCGATCTTTTGTGTGTTGGCTGAGCAGGGTCCGTGCCCGACGCAACCCCTCCGCTTCGATGCGCACCCAACGATGGCCGGTGTGCATCAGCGTGGCTCCAGCCGCAGTGATTCGAGCGAGGTCGGTCTCGGAGAGTTCGGCCCCGTCCACCTTGGCGGACCATTCGAGGAGCGCATCTTTACCGAAGCGGCCGGGGCGATCATCGGCCGGTGCGGTGCGGGCCACACCTTTGACTTTGACCTTGGCGGTGACCAGATGCTGCGGGCCGAGCAACTCGACTCCGGCCCGGGCCAGTTCATGCGGGGCCCGATCAAGGAATGCGGCAGCGTCCTCAAGATCAAGATCGACGCGCGCCGGGTGGGACTCTGAAGCCAAGATCCCACAGCCAGGCAACGAGGCGACCACGGTCTGCACTGCGGCCTCGAGCACCTCTTCTAAGATGCCGAGGTGCTCGGCGCCCCCGGCGAGATCGAGGGCCGTCGGGGCTCGACGCCACAGATCTTCGGCGGTGCACCAACGGGTTGGATCAGCCTCATCCACAATCTCGAGACCCACAGCCCAGTCCACGGTCGGATCCATGGGGACATGGAGCCGTACCCGGGGGCGCATCACCGGGTGCCCTGCGCAGCGCAGGAGGTGGCGTTCAAGATCTACCGCTAAGCCATCGAGGGCGGAGTGGTAGTCCTCAGTGCCGTTACGCAATGTGGGGTCCGGGCCACTGAGCGCGTTAGATAGGCCACGCACAGCCTGCACCCGGGAGGTGCGTTGGCGGCCGAGATCAGCTTTCCAGCCGATGTGATGTAGCTGAGAGCGGGCGATGCCGTCCACGAGGGTGTCCAAGATCCGCGCCGCCGACGCAGTGGATCCGACCCGGCAGATCTCCGGTGCTGAGGCCTCGAGATCGTTCAATAGATCTTCGAGGGCGCGATCCCCGGAGGGGACGGTCAGGATCGGACGCCAGCGGGCCTTCGTGAAGGGGCCCTCGGTGGTGATCACCGGGCTGATCCGATCGGTGCTCACACAGCGCACAGCGAGGCGAGCCATTTGTGCGAACCAGGCGAGAGAGGGGGAGAGTTCGTCACCGGTTGGGGTGCGCGAGAGCCAGACCGCCATGCCGAGCGGCTCGAGGCGTACGGCCGGGGTGCGCACGCTGACCCCGTGCAGATCGCGGATCTCCAAACGTGAAATCTCGCCATAGGAGATTGGCGAGTCATGCCAAGAGTTATCGGCTCCACTCCAGCGGCTCCGACCGAACCCCCCGTAAATCCACGCACTTGAGGCGAGTTCCTGCCCGTTCCAGCCCCAGACGTGGAGGCCGTTTTGTTGCCAGGTGCCCTGCGCAATGAAGGGTTGGCGGGCACGAGACATCATCATGACGCTACCGACACCGTGCGGGGAGGAAGTCCGAGACGTAAAGGATCTGCAGGCCTCGACGCGGCCCAAGTCCATGGAAAGTTTCTAAACCAGTCGGAATGGATGTGACATTGGTAACGCTCTGTGTGTATCGTCTGACAACTCGTAAGCCCGAGGGGGAGAAACATGGCATTACTTGATGTCAAAGACATCGTTGTCCGCTTCGGCGGCGTGGTCGCGCTGGATGGCGCGTCCTTCACAATTGACGAAGGTCAGATCTGTGGTCTGATCGGTCCGAACGGTGCCGGCAAGACCACGTTGTTTAACGTGATCAGTCGTCTGTACACGTCCAATAGCGGGTCGGTGACCTTCGGCGAGCACGACGTGTTGTCGGTCCCGCCGCACAAGATCGCTGCCATTGGTATTGCCCGGACCTTCCAAAACTTGGGACTGTTTCCGGCCAACACCGTGATTGAAAACGTGATGATCGGCGCCCACCACCGGACCAAGACCGAGGTGTGGAACTCAATGCTGCGACTCCCTCGGGGTCGTCGCGAAGAGCGCGAAACCCGTGAGATGGCCGGACAGATCCTTTCTGACCTGGATCTGGCCAGCGTGGCCAATCATCCCGCAGCCGGTTTGCCTTATGGCACCTTGAAGCGGATCGAGTTAGCTCGCGCCGTGGCCGCTCAGCCCAAACTGCTGATGCTCGATGAGCCGGCTTCTGGCCTGACCCACGGTGAAGTAGATGAACTCGGTGACACGATCCGCAAGATCCGCGATAACTACGGACTTACCGTGCTGCTCGTGGAGCACCACATGGCCATCGTGATGGGAATTTCGGACAAGGTGGTGGCCCTGGACTTCGGCCGGCTCATCGCGTCGGGGACCCCAGCTGAGGTGCAGAACAATCCCGCCGTCATCGAGGCCTACCTAGGAGTGTCGTCATGAGTTTTCTCGAGGTAAAGAATCTCGAGGCCGGTTACGGCCCGGTACAGGTCCTTCGGGGACTTGACTTTGCTGTGGAGGAAGGCGAAGTCGCGGTCATCTTGGGCGCTAACGGCGCCGGTAAGACCACGACGCTGCGGGCCCTCACAGGCATGATCAGCACCAAGGGTTCGGTCCTGTTTGACGGAGAGGAACTCGTCGGCAAAGACACCGATGCGATCGTGCGCCGCCGCATCGCCCACGTTCCTCAGGGTCGCGGCACCGTGAGCCAGTTCTCCGTTGAGGACAACCTGCAACTCGGTGCCTATATCCGTAAGGACAAGGCAGCGATCGCCGCAGATAAAGAAAAGATGTTTGTGATGTTCCCGAGACTTCTGGAGCGTCGTAAGCAGGCAGCGGGAAGCCTCAGCGGTGGCGAGCAGCAGATGCTGGCCATCGCCCGTGCGCTGATGCTGTCGCCGCGGCTGTTGCTGCTCGACGAGCCATCGCTCGGACTTGCGCCGCTGATTGTGCGCGATCTTTTCAACACCCTCGGTGAGATCAACCGTGAGTTCGGCACGACGATGGTCGTGGTGGAACAAAACGCCAATCTCGCCTTCAAAATCGCCCAGAAGGCCTTCGTGCTGGAGACCGGTTCAATCGTGGCCGGTGGCGATGCCAAAACCGTGGAGTCTGATGACTCCGTCCGCAAGGCCTACCTGGGCTACTGAGAGGACACAATGGGTACTTTCTTCCAACTTCTCATCGCCGGCATTGAAACCGGCTCGTTTTATGCATTGGTGGCTCTGGCCATCGTGCTCATCTACCAGTCAACCGGCCTGAAGAACTTGGCTCAGGGCGAGATGGCAATGTTCTCTGCGTACATTGCTTGGCAGCTGTGGTCTTGGGGTCTCGGGATCTGGCTGGCAGCGATAGTGGCCATCTTCTTGTCATTCCTGATCGGCATGGGAGTTCAGCGGATCATCATCCGGCCGGTCCAAGGGGCACCGCTCCTGACCATCGTGATCGTGACCCTCGGTCTGTTCCTCGGCTTCAACTCGCTCGCCGGTTTCATCTGGGGTTATCTGGTGAAGGGCTTCCCGGGTCTGTTCCCGGGCTCCGCTTGGCAGATCACGAGTAGCGTCCGGATCTCAGCGGCCGCCGCCGGAGGCTTTGCAGTGTTGCTGGTCCTTGCAGGTCTCTTGTTTGTGATGTTCCGCCTGACCAAAATCGGTCTGGCCATGCGGGCGGTGGCCTACAACGTGGAGACTTCAAAACTGGTTGGTGTCAAGGTGAACCAGGTACTGATGCTCGGTTGGGGGCTCGCTGCCGCACTCGGAGCCGCAGGCGGCATCATCGCCGCTCCGAAACTGTTCCTCGACCCATTCATGATGTTTGGGGTTCTGATCTATGCCATTGCAGCGGCGGCCTTCGGTGGCTTCGATAGCCCGCTCGGTGCCGTGATCGCCGGGCTAACGATCGGCGTTCTGGAGAATATGGCCGGCTTCTACATCGGCTTCATCGGTACCGACCTCAAGATCATCGTGCCGCTGATTCTGATTCTCGTGACGCTGATCTTCAGGCCGCAAGGTCTGCTCGGTCACAAGATTGTGGTGAGAGTCTGATGGTCCCATCCAACGTCCTTAACGATTTTCCGGCTATGGCCGGCGTCCGACTCCGAGGGGGAGCGCTCTGATGGCGAAGAAAGTGATCATTAGGGGTACCGCTGAGTACCGCCGATGGATGTTTTTAGGTTTGGGTCTCGGGTTGGCTGTGCTGATTGCGCTGCCTTTCGTGGTGTCCAGTTTCCGGACCTTCCAGTTTACGATGGCGCTGATCTGGGCGGTGGCTGTACTTGGCCTTAACCTGCTCACCGGATATTCCGGGCAGATCTCACTTGGACACAGCGCCTTTTTTGGAGTTGGGGCCTACACCACGGCGATTCTTATCTCTGACTACGGTTGGAATCACCTGCTGACCCTTCCCGTAGCGGGAGCCCTCGCCTTCATTGCGGGCTTTGCTGTGGGACTACCGGCACTACGACTAGCAGGTCTCTACCTAGCGTTGATGACCCTTGCCTTGGCGGTGGCATTCCCTGCTTTGGCTCGGAAGTTTGAAGGGCTGACGGACGGCGTGATGGGCAAGAACGTCAGCTCCCGCGACATCGAGGTACCGAGCTGCGCTGCCGTTCACCCGCGATGTATACCTCTACTTCGTGGTATTGATCAGGTTTTATCCTGCTGCTGGTCTGAGTTTTAATGATCAAGAGCCGCTGGGCGTGCAGCTGACCGCACTTCGCGACAACGATCCTGCCCAGACATCGCCGTACCCGGCTCGCTACAAGACGCTGGCATTTGCGATCAGTGCCTTCTTTACGCCGGTGTGGCGGGCGGCTCTGACATTGGTGATCTGGCACAGCAACTCCGCAGTCGTTCTTGGTTCACTTTGTCCATTTTGATTCTTGCTGGTGATGGTGTGGCGGCTCCTGCCACGATCGGCGGTTGACTGGTGGCTGGTCAGTTTATCCAGTTCGTGCCGTACTACGCCGAAGAAGTGAACAAAGCCCCCGGCCCGCTGATCTTCGGTTTTCCAGATCAATGTGATAATGCTGGCGCCCTGGCGCATCGGGAGTCGTTGCGCGGGGTCGAAACCGCTTCTATGGGTGACCGACCCACCTGTACTGCGGTAACGCTGCATCGCCGCAGGAGGCGGTGTCTGGCAGCCAGCTGATCATATCGCAACCAGCTGGCGCAGTTCGCACATTTCCGACGCACGCATCCTGTGCCGGCGGACACAATAGGGCTCTGATCCATCTGTTCACCAGGATTCATCCTCGTCGAGGGACACCAACAATCCACTTAGGGGGAGAACCAATGACGTTCCAAGATCAGGCGACTTGCGCCGGTCGCCGCATCGCTGCGCCGTGATCGCGGTGGCGATGATGACACCAGTGCACCCACCACCACGCTGCCGCTGCGGCGCGCTGACACAACTGCCGCACCGGCCGAAGAAGAGTGGGATGGCGAGTATTCCACCGGTATCAATGACACCGACATTTTTCCTCGCTGCAAACGGCCCGGCTGTCTGGTCCGCTTCGCTTATGGGGCCATCACTCAACACCTACCCGGTCTGCGCCGATTACGTTTAAACGACACCTTCGGTGGCGTGACGATGAAAGACGGCAAGACCCGTACCCTTCGACTGAAATCTCGACGATGGGTACCGCAGAGCGCACCGTCCAGAACCGCCGTATGAACGAAGAGCCTGAGATCTTCAGCGAGTCGGTACTCGGCACCCTGCCGAACACCGCCATCATCGACTACCTGATGAAGAGCAGTTCCCGAACATCTTCGTCGCAACTGGCGCAACCCGTTGGGGCCAGTGACTTCGGCTCTGGCGACTACCTGTGGACCATCGGCTGGCAGCCGACCTACTCCTTTCTTTTGGAGTCGTTACCGGGTACGCGCAGTAAATTCGAGGAGAACTTCCCGGATCCACGGTTGCTGTGCTCCAGCCAACGATCATCACAAAGGACTACTTTGAGTCCTTTTTCGAGAAGGCGATTGAGGGAACCTCAATCACCGTCGCTCGGGTGGAGACCTACACCAACCAGGATCCTGATGTGACCCCGCAGATGATCGCTCTCGCAGCGACCAACGCTGACGTGTTCTATAACATCACAACTCCTCGGTTTGCTGTTCAGGCCATCGTGGCCATGGGCACCGCCGTTGGTGACTGGAGCCCGATCCACCTGTTGAACAACGTTTCGGCGTCAACTGCGATCGTGCTCACCCCGGCTGCTGCTGCTGGCGGTCGCGTCAATGACATCATCTCCACCGTGTGGTTCAAGGATCCGACCGATCCGGCATGGGAAGATGACCCAGGCATGATCCGTTACCGTGAAATCTTCGGTAAGTACGGCCCGGCCCTGAACCTCGATGACTCCTTCACCACCTTCGGTTGGAGCCAGTGCGAACTCATTCGCCAAGTCCTCGAGAACAGCTACCCGAACCGTGAGAGCTTGATGGACGTCGTGGGTAACCTCCAGGACTATGACATCGAGATCGACATCCTGCCTGATGGTGTGAAGCCGTCTACTGGCCCCGGCCAGGGCTTCCCACTGCGCGCCATGCAGGTTGTGAAGTTCAACGGCACCTACTTCGAGCGTCAAGGCGAGCCGATCATCTCAGAGTGATCATCGCTTCAGACACTTGATGTTCTGAATGAAGGCCCGGGGTGCTCAGGTACCCCGGGCCTTCGTCGTTCCCGCACCATTCCCTTCTCTTACCGCCCCATCCCCGAGCCGCACTAAAGGACACCCGATGACCCCCGACACAGCGCAGATGTACGCCCGGATCTATGCCCAATCGCTGGAGATCCGCATAGTGGAAGAACGTGTCCTTGAGCTGCGGCGCCTTGATCAGATCGCCGGTTCCGTGCACACCTGCGTGGGCCAAGAAGTGGTGCCGGCTGCGGTGGCCAGTTTGCTCGATGATCGGGACCGGATCAGTTCCACCTATCGCGGTCACGGGTGGGCGATCGCAAGTGGGATCCCAACCGAAGCGGTGGTCGCCGAGATTATGGGTAAGGCCACGGGCATCAACGGTGGTCGGGCCGGCTCGGCGTACATGAACTCTTATGCGCATGGCTTCATCGGGGAGAACTCGATCGTGGGAGCGGGTACTCCGATCGCCGTTGGAGTGGCGATGGGGCTCGTCGCTGCGGGTACGGGTGGCGTCTCCGTGGTATCGATCGGCGATGGAGCCACTAACCAAGGTGCGGTGCATGAAGCGATCGTGTTTGCGATCGCCCGTCGTCTTCCAGTGATTTTCGTCTGTGAGAACAACACCTGGTCAGAGATGACCCCGATCACCGAGACTGTCCCCCACACCTCTTTGGCTGAGCGTGCCCAGGGATATGGGATGGCGGCGGATTCGGTGCAGGGCACCGATATCGATGCGGTACTCGCTGCGACATCAGTAGCGATCGCCCGCGCTCGGGCCGGGGAGGGACCGACATTCCTTGAAATCCATGTGCCGCGTCTACTCGGTCACTACAACGCGGACATTGAGCACTACCGCTCCGATGAGGATCGCGCCGCCCACCGGGCCCGTGACCCGTTGGCCGCCTTGGCTTCGCTCATGCGTAGCCGCGATCTGATCAGCGCAGAGGGTCTCGCAGAGATCCATCGTCAGGTGGAATCTAAGGTGGAGGCCGCTGAAGCCGCTGCGGTAGCCGCACCGACACCAAATCCGGCCACCGCGGCGGACCACGTGATCTCACTTTCCGCCGGCACCACCCAAGGTGCGTTGCCATTGACTGGCACCGAAATGGCCTACGGCCTGGCAGTGAATAAGGCCCTGATCGAGGAGATGGCGGCGCGACCCAACCTGATCTCATTTGGCGAGGACATCGGCGTTGCCGGTGGCACCTTTGGTGTGACCCGCAACATCCCCAGGAAACACTTCATGCTGACCAGATCTTTATTCGTCAGTCAGCATGACCTGAGAGCCGGCGCCTGGCCGTCTCAATATTTATCCCAGTGAGACTTTCAGAGTTAATTTCAGCGCTAACGATCGAAGATATTATGAACGTGGCATACTGATGGTAGCACTGGTCCCATGGATTTACTTGTGTGCAACAAGTGCAACACAGCCTCCGCAATATAAGGCGCCAACAATTTCCAGCACTCCCAAAGCCTGGAAGCGCTGATTGCTCATATCCCAGGTATCAAAGTAGGCCTTGCCTCCAATGCCCATGACGCCTACATGATGACCCGTGCGGCCATCGCCGATCCTGACCCGGTAGTGGTGATCGAATCCCGGGCCCTGTATCTCGGGACTGCAATGGTGGACACATCCCTGCCCGTGGAGTCAGTGGGTGGCGCACGCGTACACCGCGAGGGATCTGATATCGCGATCATCTCTTGGGGTCGGATGGTGAATTTGGTTCGGGAGGCGGCCGAGCGCCTCGCGGGTGAAGGGATTGAGGCCACTGTTGTGGATCTGCGCTGGTTGAACCCCCTCGATGAAGATGCAATCGTGCGGGCCGTGGAGGCCACCGGCGGCAAGGTGATGGTGGTCCACGAGGCCAACTTGACCGGCGGCTTTGGAGCCGAAATCGCAGCCCGACTGGCCGATAGCCACTTCCATCTGCTCGATGGCCCGGTGCGCCGGGTGGCACTGCCCGATGTTCGGGTGCCCTCATCCCCGGTGCTCTCGGGGGCCCTCATGCCAGATGTGGATCAGATTTGTACCGTGGCCCGTGAGGTGCGGGCCTTCTAAAACCGGTTGTGGGGGGCATCTGAGCGCCCAAATTCATAAAAGTTGATATGTCTCATATCAACCTCGGATTGAGGGCAGAAATCCTCCGCTAAGATTTTGGGCATGTCCCTAGATCCGAAGACCTGGACCGTCAAAACCCAAGAGGCGATCGCCGCCGCGATCGCCTCCGCCAAGTCAAAATCCAATCCCGAACTCACCGTCGACCACCTCCTGATGGCGGTAGTGGACACCGAGGGGACCGTGGTCACCCCGGTGCTTGCCAAACTCGGCCAATCCCCAGGCATGGTCCGAGATCGAGCCCAAGAGGCTGTGGACCGTCTACCCCGTGCCCAAGGCGGCGACGAGCCACGCATGAACCGTGAACTGTCCACAGTCATGGAATCAGCGGAAAAATACCGCAAGGATCTGCGCGATGACTACCTCTCCGTAGAGCACCTCTTGCTTGCCATGCACTCCAGGCTTGGAGTGGGTAGTGAGGAGATGTTGGCCGCACTCCGCGAGGTGCGTGGCAGTCATCGCGTCACCGACCAAAACCCAGAGGACAAGTTCGCTGCCTTAGATAAGTACGGCCAAGACCTGACGGCACGGGCCACCGAAGGCAAGATCGATCCGGTCATCGGACGTGATGATGAGATCCGTCGAGTGATCCAAGTGCTCAGCCGCCGCACCAAAAATAACCCGGTGTTGATCGGCGAACCAGGCGTGGGTAAAACGGCGATCGTTGAAGGCCTTGCGCGTCGGATCGCCGATGGTGACGTACCTGAGGGTCTCAAAGGCAAGCGTCTCGTGTCCATCGACATGGCATCGATGGTCGCGGGTGCGAAGTACCGCGGCGAGTTTGAGGAACGGCTCAAAGCGGTACTCAAAGAGATCACCGATGCCGCCGGTGAAGTGATCACCTTTGTGGACGAACTGCACACCATCGTGGGTGCCGGGGCCGCCGAAGGGGCGATGGATGCCGGCAACATGATCAAGCCGATGCTGGCCCGCGGCGAGTTACGGATGATCGGTGCGACCACTCTTGATGAGTACCGCAAGCACATCGAAAAGGATCCGGCCCTTGAGCGGCGCTTCCAGCAGGTGTATGTGGGCGAACCATCAGTGGAGGACACCGTTGGCATTTTGCGTGGCCTGAAAGAGCGCTATGAGGTTCACCACGGTGTGCGGATCCAAGATTCAGCTCTGGTCTCGGCGGCCGTGCTCTCCAACCGCTATCTGACGAACCGCTTCTTACCGGATAAGGCCATTGACCTGATGGACGAGGCCGCTTCCAAACTGCGCATCGAGATTGATTCGCTTCCCACTGAGATCGATGTGGTGCAGCGCCGCATCCTGCAGCTCGAGATCGAACAAGTGGCGCTTGAGAAGGAATCCGATTCGGCATCGCAGGAACGCCTTGCAGTGTTGATCGAGGAACTCGCAACTCTCAACGCCTCTTCGGCGGAAATGCGCCAGCATTGGGAGGCCGAGAAGCAGGCCATTGATGCCATTCGTAATCTCAAAGAGGAACTCGAGCAACTTCGCATCCAAGTGGAGCGCGAAACCGATCTGAACATTGCCGCAGAGATGCGGTACGGCCGGATCCCCGAGGTGGAGCGGCGCATCACCGAAGCCACCGACCACCTCAACTCGCTACCCAGTCCACCCAGCGCATGCTGAAAGAGGAGGTGGACGCCGAAGGCATATCGCTGAGGTGGTGTGTCCAAGTGGACCGGTGTGCCGGTCACCCGCCCTCATGGAATCAGAGATGGCCAAACTGATTCATCTCGAAGACAAACTCGCGAAGCGTCATAGGCCAGGCCGATGCAGTCACGCGGTAGCGAACGCCATTCGCCGCAGCCGAGCTGGCCTGTGGATCGGAAAACCGTCCGATCGGGTCATTTATGTTCCTCGGACCCACCGGTGTCGGCAAGACCGAACTGGCTCGTGCGCTCACCGAATTACTCTTTGATGATGAGCGGGCCATGGTGCGCTCAGCATGACGATACATGGAAGCATTCGGTCAGCAGACTGATCGGCGCGCCTCCGGGTACGTGGGCTATGACGAGGTGGCCAACTCACGAGGCAGTGCGCCGTCGGCCCTATGCGGCAGTGCTGCTCGATGAGATCGAAAGAAGCTCACGTGCTTCAACGTGCTGTTGCAGGTGCTTGATGACGGCCGACTGACCGATGGCCAAGGCCGCACAGTGGACTTCACGAACACGGTGCTGATCATGACCTCCAACCTGCCAGGTGACCCGGGACAGTTCTTTAAACCGGAGTTCATTAACCGGGTGGACGACATCATCCGTTTCCGACACCTCACCGAAGAGGATCTGCGTCCGATCGTGGCCATCCAACTGGATCGTTTGCGGACGAGACTTGCGGATCGAAGGGTGTCGCTCACCGTCACCGATCAGGCGATGTCAGCACTGGCGCGTGAGGGATATGACCCGGCCTTTGGCGCCCGTCCACTCAAGCGCGTCATCCAACGCGAACTTGGCGATCGGGCTGCGATGCTGCTGCTTGAGGGCCGCCTCACCGAGGGTGGGGAACTGATCGTTGACACTGACGATGAGGGCCAGATCACGATCGGAGCCGGCGCGCCTGCGGGCTGATCAGTTACCTGATACCCGGCGATCCAGATGAGCCCAATAGGGCTCGCGCAACACCTTGCGTTGGATCTTGCCCACCGGACTCTTCGGCAGAGGCTCGGTCTGGATCACCACGATTGAGGGCTTCTTATATGACCCGAGCCGTTCGGCGCAGAGCGCAACGATCTCGGCCTCGGTGACAGTGGCATCTGCGGTCACGGTGCATACCGCCACCGGGGTCTCACCCCAGCGTTCATCGGGAGCAGCGAAGACCGCCACTTCAATCACCGCCGGATGATCACTGATCACGTTCTCGAGTTCGGCCGGCCACACATTGAATCCACCGGTAATGATCATGTCGTCTTTGCGGTCCAGCACATACAGGAATCCGTTGGCATCGATGGTTCCGATGTCGCCGGTCAGAACGAAACCGTCGGCCGTCATCCGTTGAGCGGTACCTTCCGGGTCCTCCCAGAACTCGGTCATCTGGCCGTCGCACCGGATTGCGATCTCACCTTCGGCGCCGATCTCCAGACGGACCATTGGATCCTCGGGATCACGAATCTCCAGATATGCAAAGGGCAAAGCACGGCCCGCCGATCGCAACGGCTTGGACCCTGGCACCTCCGAGAACCATTCCTCTGGTCCCATCATCGACACCGGAACCGCCTCGGTCTGGCCGTATCCCTGATAGAGCACCATCCCGAATACATCACGCGCCAGCAGAGCGGTCTCATCTGCGATGGGTGCCCCACCGAGTTGGATGACTTTGAGATGGGACCAATCGCGGCTCGCTGCGCTCGGATGTCGGGCCAGAGCGTTGAGCATGGTGGGTACCGCAAACATGTAGCCAACCCGCTCGCGTTCCATCACCTCTAATGTCTCGCCGGGATCGAAATGATCGAGGAGCACATTGGTGCCGCCGGCCAGCCAAGTGGGGGTATAGAGATAGCCGGATCCATGAGAGATCGGACCGACATGTAGACAACGTTCGCCCGCCAACATCGGAGGGAAGTTAAAGAACCAATCCCGGCCCGTATTGAGCCAAGCTTTATGGGTGTACGCAACTCCCTTGGGCTTGCCTGTGGTGCCGCCGGTATGGCGAATCGCGTACCAGTCATCAGGCGAGATCGCCACGTCGGGATCGGTGTCGGGATAACTCGCCAGCCAAGCCTCGTATGTCGAGTCACGACGAATCACGACCTCGAGATTGGGCAACTGGGCGATCACCGGCTCAATATCGGCAACATGGCTCGCTGAGACCACGAGCCCGCGACACCCGGTATGGGACAACATGTGATGGTGGCTCTCAATGGCATTACGCGGGTACAGCGGCACCCGCACTAATCCCGCGGCAGCGGCGCCGGCGAAGAAGTCCTGAGCTTCAATGGAGTTGTCCTCAAGCACCCCAACCCGGTCCCCGGGACGTAACCCAGCATCAAGGAGCGCATTGGCCATCCGCAACGCTCGCGACCAGGCTTCGGCGTAGGTCAATGTTCGATTGCCGTGGATCACCGCAATCCGATTGGCGTTATACCGCGCCGACTGGCGCATCAATCCCCGAACGTCCATGGGTTCTTAAATGCTCCTTCGGTGGAGGGCGGCCGCGTGGGCCGGGAAGCCTTCGTGATCGGCGAGCGCGATCACCGATGGTGCCATGCGGGCCAGCGCAGTGGCGTCGGCACGGGCGATCGCAGTGCGCTTCATGAAGGTGTGGGCGGTGATACCCGATGAGACGTGGGCAAACCCGCTCGTGGGCAGGGATGCCGGGCAGCCGATCACGAAGTTCGCTGCACTAAATGGGGTGTGTTGGCCAATCAGAATCTCTCCGGCATTCACCAAAGCATCCACGAGCGCGTCCACCTCATCATCAGCGACTGCCACCTGCAGGTGCTCAGGGGCGTAACGGTTGGCCACTTCAGCGGCTTCAATCAGTGAATCCACCAGCACGCAGCCGCCGTTGGGGCCGAGCGCAGATCGCGCTGCAGTGGCACGCACCTCGGGCAAGGAGGCGATCTGTTCGGCGAGTTCGCGCTCGGTGGCTTCAGCGAGTTCACGAGAGGTCGTCACGAGCACCACCGAGGAATCGGTCCCGTGTTCGGCTTCGATTAAGAGGTCCGATGCAAGCCTGGATGGATCGGCGCTGTGATCAGCGATCACCAGACTTTCGGTGGGACCGAGCAGCATCATCGTGGCCACGCCGTGGCGTTGCATTTCCACTTGGGCGATGGTGACTGCCGGGGAACCAGGCCCCACCACCTTGCGAACCTGCGGGATGGACTCAGTCCCAAACCCAAGGGCTGCGATACCGGCTGGGCCGTTGACCCGGAACACCTCGGTGATCCCCAACTTGCGACACACCGTCAGCACCGCTGGATCCACTTCACCGGAACCACCCGGAATCGGGGGGACCACGAGCACGATCTGGGGGACCTTGGCCACCACGGCGGGGACCGCAAGCTGGTAGGCCACGCTTGGATAACTTGCTTTGCCGGACGGAGTGAAGAGTCCCACAGAGGTGATCGGGGACAGTTTCTCGCCCACCATCAGACCAGGCTCGGGGGCGAAATGCCAATCGCCGGATCGTTCCATTTGTTGTTCGTTAAAGGCGCGGATGTGGGCGATCGCGTCCTCGAGAGCGGCATCCACCTCAGGTGACACCTGAGCCGAGGCGATCTCATCGGCGGAGACTCGCAGCTGATCCGGGGTGAGAGAGATGCGATCAAAGCGTTGGAGCGCATCGCAGACCGCAGCATCGCCCCGTTCGGCCACATCAGCGATCAACTCGCCGATTGAGGCGCGCAACGCAGGATTGAAGATGTCCTCCACCCCACGGGCACATAGGGCGGCGCGGGCGGCCTCGGGCATGGAGGACCACTGCTGCATTCGCATCACGGGCATGATCGAAACCTACCGAGGAACGGGTAGTCGCGTGCGGATCGGACTACAGTCGGTTCACGTTCCATCTAGTACTTATGGGAGCGTTGCCATGCCCGTCACCGTCGTCGTCGGAGCCCAGTGGGGCGATGAGGGCAAAGCCAAAGTTATCGATCTCCTCGCCGAGCAGCATTCGATCGTCGCCCGCTACCAAGGCGGCCACAACGCCGGCCATACCGTGGTCGTGGGCGATGAGCGTTATGCCTTGCAGCTCATCCCGTCGGGGGTGCTCTATCCACACGTCACCCCAGTGATCGGCAACGGCGTGGTGGTGGATCTACCTACCCTGTTTAAAGAGATGGATTCCCTTGAGAGCCGAGGCGTGTCCTGTGCAGCGCTCAAGGTGTCTCGGCTCGCACATCTCATCCTGCCTTGGCATCAGGCCCATGATGCGCTCGCAGAAGCGGCCCGTGGTGACCAGCCGATCGGTACCACTCTGAAAGGTATTGGTCCGGCTTATGCCGATAAGGCCCGACGCCTCGGAATCCGCGCCGGCGAGGTGGCCGATCTCGACACGTTCGCCGTCACCGTTCGGGCCCGGGCCACAGCCGAGAAGGCACTGATTGACCAAGCCGTGACTGCGGCTGCTGCGACTGGATCCCCGGTGATCGATCTCCCCGATCTAGATATTGAACTGATCGTGGAGCAATGGTGTGAGTATGGCCGTCGCCTTCAACCTCACTTGGCTGACACGGTAGGAATGCTGCACGATGCGCGTGAGGCCGGGGCGGACATTTTGCTCGAAGGCGCCCAGGCTACTTTTTTGGATCTGGATCACGGCACCTATCCGTACGTGACGTCCTCCTCGCCCACCGCTGGTGGGGCGAGTGCAGGCAGCGGGCTCGGACCACGGCACCTCGACCGGATTATTGGGATCACCAAGGCGTACACCACTCGGGTGGGAGCAGGACCGTTTCCCACCGAGCTCCTCGATGCGCTCGGGGACAAACTCATTGATGTCGGTCATGAATACGGCACGGTGACCGGTCGGCGGCGTCGAGCGGGCTGGTTGGACGCTTACATGCTGCGCCACGCCGTGCGACTGAACAGTCTCACCGAGTTTGCGCTGACCAAACTTGACGTGTTGGACGGTTTTGATGAGGTGCGGATCTGCACCGGGTATCGGATCAACGGCCAAGCAATCAGTCACTATCCCGATACCGCCACCGAACTTGCGATGGTGGAGCCGGAGTACGTGACCTTGCCTGGTTGGCGCAGCGATCTGACTGCGATCCGCGATCGCGCCGAGCTGCCCTCAGCCGCAGCGGAATTTTTGAGAGTGGTGGAACACACCGTCGGCATCCCCATCGACATCGTTGGTGTGGGTGCCGCTCGCGATGCCTATCTGAAGTGGAGCCGCACATGATCGAGCGATACTCCACTGCGGAAATGACTGCGATCTGGTCAGATCTCGCCCGGATGGAGCGCTGGCTGGAGGTGGAACTGCTCGCCACCGAATCCCATGCTCGCCTTGGGCTTGTGCCTGAAGCTGATGCCCGACACTGCCGGGAAAATGCTCCGCTCGTGGATCAGGGATTATGGGAGGAGATCCTCGCTCGCGAAGACGTCACTAACCACGATGTGGCGGCCTTCGTGGATGTGGTTCAACAGCGCATTGGTGGTGCACCGGCAGCTTGGATTCATTACGGCCTGACCTCCACCGATGTGGTGGACACCGCCCAGTGTTGGGCGCTGAGGGACTCCTGTGATGCGTTGATCGCCGCGAGCACCGAATTGCTCGCCCAGTTGATCGAGATGGCCCGCACCCATCGCGACACGGTGATGATTGGACGCACTCATGGGGTGCACGCTGAGCCCACCACGTTCGGAGCCAAGGTGGCCTTGTGGGCCTTACAGGTGGACCGGGATCGTGAGCGTTTGATCGCGGCGCGTGACGCAGTGGCGGTGATGAAACTGTCGGGGGCAGTCGGCACCTATTCCAATATCGATCCAGCGGTGGAGCTCGACGTGGCCGCCGCCCTCGGCTTGCAGGCTGTGCCGGCTACCCAGGTCATCGCCCGTGATCGCCACGCCGAGTTTTTGTGGGCCTGTGCAAGCGTTGGCGCCACCTGCGAATTGATTGCTGTGGAGCTGCGTCACTTGCAGCGAACAGAGGTAGCCGAAGTGCAAGAAGGGTTCCGATCGGGACAAAAAGGCTCTTCGGCAATGCCCCACAAACGTAACCCAATCTCTGCTGAAACCATTTCAGGGCTTTCGCGGGTGCTGCGCTCCAATCTTCAAGCCGGACTCCAAGATGTTGCCTTATGGCATGAACGCGACATTTCGCATTCATCTGTAGAACGCATCATCTTGCCCGATTCTGCCCAGCTCGCCCATTACGTTTTGGGCCGAACACGTCGTTTGTTGCACGGATTGAGCGTTGATACAGAACGAATGCTCGCCAATCTATGGTCCAGTTATGGACTGGTGTTTTCTCAGCCTGTACTACTGGCGCTCGTTTCTGCAGGTCTCAGCCGAGATGAGGCGTACCGCATCGTGCAATCCGCAGCCTCCACCGCATGGGCGGAGCGTCGGAACTTCCATGAGATCCTCTTAGAAAATCCTGAGGTCATGTCCCACGCGGCAGGGGCCCTTGAGGAGGCTTTTGACCTCTCAAGGGCCCTGCGACATGCGGGTAAATCAGTTGATGCTCTCGGACAGATCACATTGTCCTGAGAACAATGAAAGCTGCGGTTACTGGCGTTCAGTCGCCGCGTCCGAGGCCAGCCGAGCGCAGTACCCGGGCCTCAACGCCTACCTCACGCCATGAGGCGTACGAGATCCCCTGACGCTCGCCGTAACTCTTCGCCACATTGATGAAGCTCTTCTCGAGTTGTTCGATGTCCACCTTGTTGCCGAGAGTAGCCAGATCTTCCACTAAACGGCGACGCTCTTCCACCAGTTTGAGTTCGGTCAACGGATCAGCATTGGAGATGTCGGCGTCGATTGTAGTGATGCGTCGGCTGATGGATTCTGGGGTGCGCTTGCGACCCCTTCGTGGCTTGTTGGCGCGCAGCGCCTCTAGGTAATCACGAACAGCTTTGCCCTCCGCTCTCCCGCGAGCCAAGGCTTCCTTGTGCTCATCAGTCATCGGAGTCTTAGGTCCTTTTTTGGTTGCCATGGCGAGGAGTTTATGAGATCTTTTCTGAATTGCAATATTCCTGTGCGAAGATAGGACAGATGTTTGTACTTACTGCTCATGGTCATGACGCATTTGTTGGAATCGGTCCGCGTTATCCCTGGGGCGGTCTCTATGGAGGTCAGATCGTTGCGCAGGCACTGCGCGCTGCCGCTGAAACTATTCAGCCCTTAGATGCCCAAGTGAAACCAGAGATATTCTCACCGCACTCCATTCGCGCCTATTTCATCCGACGTGGAGATCACACCGAGCCGGTTCGTTATGAAGTAGATCGCATCCGCAATGGACGCAGCTTTATCACTCGCCGGGTCGTGGCCCGCCAAGCCACAGGAGCGATCCTTAACGCTGAATGTTCATTCCAGCGGGCCGAAGCTTCCGCCGAGTTTCAGTCCGTCACGATGCCGGTAGTTCCACCACCAGCCCGACTCGTTCAAGACTCGTGGACCGATGTGTTTGATCGCTGTTTCGTGCCGGCCGATCAGATTGAAGGCCCCCACATCGGTGCTGGCCGGGTGGCAGCATGGATGAAGGTGAATGACTCGTTTTCGCGCAGCGGGGTAGCGGCGGGACAGTTTCTCGATCAGTGTTGGCTCGCCTATCTGTCCGATGATCTCCCCACCGATGCGGTGCGTTCAGCACACCCCTTGGCTGGTCAAGAAGGGACCGAGTTCTTTGGGACCAGTTTGGATCACACGATCTGGTTTCACCGACCACACCGCGCCGATATGTGGCATCTGTTTGATGTGACCTGTCATCACTTCGTGGCTGGTCGCGGGCTCACTATCGGCCACGTCTTCAACGAAGAGGGCCAACATGTGGCCACTATTGCTCAAGAGGTTCTTCTGCGCGAACGGCGGTGACTGTAAAGATTGACACTGGATTCAATATCCGACAACCTCACAGCATCCGAGTGAGAAGCAGACGTTCGGCGGTGCCTGGATGAAGGACCGCACGACCGGCGATCTCTGTGGATTCGAGCGCTTTTTGCACCGGTCCGGGATGACCAGCGGCATCGAGATCATCCAAGGACCGATACGGCAACCACCAACAGATTTCGGGTCCTGAACCCCACAAGGGACGCAGTACTGCTCCTGAGCCCAGGTGGACCCTGCGCAAGCGAGAGACAGCAGCAGTGTGCAGACCTGCGCTCACACCGACCCGGCCGAAATCAGCCACGAAACCGCGCCGAGAGCGCATCTGGGCGGGAGAACCCATCTCGAGAGCGAGGAACATCTCCTCATCTGGTCCGCCCGCATACTGATCGAGTTCGGTGCGCAAGGCATGCAGCGGCCGATCTCCTCGGGTGGAATCCATCAGGGTTCGGACCCGTTGATGAGAGGAGGCCCAAGCCGTCCACATCACCTGGCCTACCGGACGGCCGTGATCAACTCTCCATAATTCCACTTCGGCATCGGTGATCTCCACCAAACGGTTCGTGTAATCGGTGAGCAGCTCACTGACCGCTGAGGGGTGTCCGGTGAAGGTGGCCTGACGCAGATGCAACAGCATCAGTCCACCATCGCAGTCACAGATTCGGCGATCAGATCCATGTGATCGAGATCTGCCAGATCAAGAATTTGGAGGTAGATCCGCCGCACAAACTGCGCATCGCTCGTCAGTGGCATCGGGGTCACCTTGTG
>JAGYKR010000015.1 GCA_018401375.1 Ilumatobacteraceae bacterium
AACTCCTGGCCGACTGGCCGATCACCGATCCCGATCACTACTGGTCCTCTGACACGCAGTGGACGGGTTCGGGTGTGCAACCAGTGTCGGATACGCGGGCCTATCGCCCGGTGCGTTCCTATGACGGCCCGTTCCCGCTCCCCGCTCCGTCGGTCACCACTACGGTGGGTGAATTGTCGCTGACGGTGAACTGGACGGCACCGTCGACGCTAAACAACGCCCCGGTGAGCAGTTATGAGACCCGTGTCTCGACCAATAGCGGGACTTCTTATGGATCGTGGACCTCACAGGGCATGGGAACCTCGCTGGATCTCACCAATCTCGACAGCGGTGCTTCCTATCAGGTGCAGGTGCGGGCATTGAACTCCGCAGGCGACGGTGCGGTGGCCACGACCAACGTCATCACGATGACGCCGAGCATCAGCCCGGCCAGCCAAACCGTCACCGGCACGGTCGACGTGGCGCTCACGGCTACTGCGGCGTTCACCACCACAAACTTCCAAGGTGCGGTTACCTATGCGGTCACCGCCGGCAGCCTTCCCGCAGACCTCACCCTCGATACCGCCACCGGGGTCATCTCCGGCACGCCGCGGGCCACTGCGTCCTCCACGATCACCCTGACGGCCACCGGCGCCACCGCCGGCACCGCCACGGCAACCATGGCACTCACGATCATCCTTCCCCCTCCGGACAGTGTGCTGCGCGTCGACGCCGTGAACGGTCTCGACGCTGTGACCCTTGAATGGCGTGCCCCCACCACCGGTGAAGCACCTACCGGATACGAGTACGCCACAAGTACCGACGGGGGGCAGACCTTCTCCGCGTTCAGTGCAGTGCCAGCCACGACCACCACCACGAACGGGGGAAATGAGACCCGGTTCACCACCGTCATCAGCACCGGCCTCACCCGCGGCCAAGCCAGGATGTTTCAGGTGCGGGCCATCAACACCAGTGGACCCGGCCCGGCCTTTCCTGATCGTTCCTGGATGTCTGACGCTGTGTGGAATCAGTTCTCCCCGCTGGCCACAGCACAGATCTCTGACCCTTGTGACCCGATGAACGATTGCGAGGTGGGCTCGGTAGGACCCGGTGGCGGAGTGATCGTCTACGACCATGGCAGCAACGCCGCATGGGGTCGCTATGTGGAGGCTGCCCCCGCCTACTGGCATGGGACCTCCGGCGACCCGTTGGCGGCGTTCGGCTGTGATGGCACCAAGATCGATGCCGCATCAGGGACCCAGGCCGCCGCAATCGGCTCAGCCCCAGCCAACACCGCCGCAATCCTCGCGGGCTGCGGCGTGGCCGGCATCGCAGCACGCCTCGCGGAGGCACATTCGGTCACCGTCAACGGCGTGGTCATCGATGACTGGGTGGTGCCGTCACGCGGCGATCTCGTCGTGATGGTTCAACAGCGTCAGCATCTCGGCGGGTGGCACCTCGGCGGTTTTCCGGTCGATCACAACCACTATGTGAGTTCCACCGATTTCAACAGTTCCAACTTCTTCGGCAGCAACGGCACCAAGTCCAAGATCTCCACACATTTCCTGCGACCTGTGCGCTACGTGACCGGACCCGACGCCCCCAGTGCGCCCGGATTGATCGCGCGTGAGGGTGATGGCCGCATCGATCTGATCTGGGCGCCGCCGGCCACCGACGGGGGCAGTGCAGTGATCGAGTACCAGTACCGCGTCTCTACCGATGCGGGCACCACCTGGGGAGTGTGGACCTCCCACGGGCTGGCCACCACCCTTGCCGTGACGGCTCTCACCAACGGTGATGGCCATATGATCGAGGTCCGGGCTATGACGCGCGGCGGTGAGGGTCCGGCAGCATCCACGGTGGTGGTGACGCCCACCGACACCCCACCCGCACAGACCGCAGTGGCGGGAACTTCCATTACGCCGTGGTCGCCCTTTGCCATCGATGCTCCCGCAGGCACGGTCACCTATGGACTCGTCGCCGGCTCGTTCCCGAGTGGAGTCAGCATCGATACCCAGACCGGCATGATCTCGGGCACCCCCTCTGGGGCGGTGAGCACCAGTGCCACGGTGTCGGCCTCCACGGCCACCGACTCGATGACCGCCGTGGTCACCTTTGAGGTGTCGGCCGCAACTTCAGCGCCGGCTGCGAGTGGGAACACCTCCACTGCGAGTGGGAACTCAAGCGCCGATGACTCTGGCACCGACAGCTCAGATGCCGTGGCTGGTTCAACGCTGATCACTCCGGATCGCCAGACCCAACTCACCGCACCGGCCGGTGCCGTCAAAATGCTGGTGGGCGGCGCGCTCGTGGAGGTGGACCTAGTGCAGGCCTCCGCCGAGTTGCGCGCGGTGCCACCTGCGGAACGAACGGCAGAGCAGGTCCGCGAACTGCAGAACCTCGCCGACGCGATGCTCGCGCAGTTACGAGTGCTGCTCGGTCAGGATGCAACCCTGCCGGTCTCCGTGCGCCAGACCGCGCAAGGGGCCGTCGTGATCGGTCTCGTGCGCGATCCCGTGACCGGCCAGACCATCGAGGTGCCGGTAGAACATGTGGTGCTCGTGACCGGCGGCGGCCTTGTGCTCATGGTCAGCGGGGCCGAGGGCACCGAACCGGCCACCGTCGCTGCAGACGGGGTACTCGAGATCACCGAGGGTGGGTTCGTGTCGGTATTGGCCTATGGGTTGGCACCCGGCGCCATCGGTGAGGTGGTGGTGATGTCCACCCCACGGCTGATCGGAGAGTTTGAGGTGGCCCCCGATGGCGGTGTGGCCGAACAGGCGATGCTGCCAGAGGACCTCGGGATCGGCGCTCACACCGTGGTCGTGACCGTCGGTGATGAGGCTGCGTCTCTCGGTTTTCGGATTGTTGGCGCTACTGCGGCTACTGCCGATTCCAACCTCATTGCCACCTTGCCCGCAACTGGTTCAATGACTTCAACAGGCTCTTGGGCAGTGCTGTTGATGGCCCTTGGTGGTCTTGCGGTGCTGATTGGCACTCGTCGCCCGATAGTGCGCTCTCGGTAACTGCGGGGCGGTTTGTGTCCAGAGTTGGCCACCACCACCACATCGGTGGTCACTGTGATCAACGGAGTGGAGCGCTATGACCTACGTGCGTGAAAGAGGGGGGCGCCGACAGTGCTTGTAAGGGTCAGAGCCAGTTACCGGGCCAAATCTGCGGAAGGAGTCGCTTCACCGTCTGAGTGCCTCAGGAACCTCGGCAACCGGTGGGAGTTCCACAGGATCTGATTGCCACTCAATGATGTCCACGACAACAGGAAAACGACCAGAGGAGTCGCTGCCCTCAAAACGCAGCATCATGCCGGTCTCGGTATCGATCCAAAAGATGGAACGCTCGCTATAACGCACCACATCAACAGAGCGGTCGCGCAAGGTGTCACTGCGGAGATAGGCAGCACCCGGATTCTGCAGGATTAGTTGTGGGTTATCGGCGGTGGTACTCGCAAGACCGGTCACGATCCCAACGAGTTGGTCAAGTCGCCGAGATTGATCTACCGGCCTGATCAGATAGGTGCCCGGCTGATGACCGATCCCTTGGAGAACAGCCTCAAGGCCGGGTCGATATTCACCGATCAGTTGAGATGTCCAGGCCATTTCCGTGACCTCTCCGAGATCATCGCTCACCCCCGACACAAGAACGCGTCCATGAAGATCTGACCAGTTGACCACCCCGCTCAGAGAGATCGTTCCCTCTGAGTCAAAGGATCGAGCAGCGAGCTGGAACCGCGCACCGGTCGCCTCGTGGTTGCGTAACAACACCTGGGCCATCACTTCGGCCCGGCGGCGATCAAGACGTTGTTCCGCAACGGTGGTGGGGGCCGTGGTCTCATCGCCACTGCAGGCTCCAAGGCCAACAGGGAGCATGGCCAATGCAGCAACCGTGATCAGCGGAGCGAGAACACCTGATCTCCGATGCACTGGGTGGGCTCTCAGAGTCGGATTCATCGTGACGGAACGCCGATCAGTGTGGGATCAGGGAACGTGGGTGTACCCGTTGCGGGGAGAGCGGGCGCAGTGAGTGCGTCGGGCATTTGTGGCTGTGGGGCAGGGGCCGGGATCTGTCGATAGTCAGCAGTTGGCGGCGGTGTGGGCGGTTGGTACGTACCGGAGGGTTGCCAAGGTTGCAGCCCCCCACCACAGGGCAACAGCGATTCGATGTTGGCGGGATCAGAAGTGGCGAAGGTGTTCGCTGCGAAACAGTTCGTTCCGGGCGACGCACCAAGGAGTTGGGCAACGAGATCCACTCGATTGTTCGCGAGCAGATTGCCGCGAATCTCGTTGTCCTCAGGATCGCGATCATCGAGGGGGATAACGAGAATGCCAGCGCCGAGATGTCCCTCAACACGGTTGTTCAAGATCTTGTTGCTGGTGCCCGCACCGACGGCGATACCGCCTCCGAAAAAGCCCATCGGAATCTCTGGGGTGTCGGGCTCATTGTTGTCGGTGACCAGATTGCCGACCACCCAGGTGTCTGATTGAGGGGCGAGCCGTTCAGCGTCTTGGCTGTTCGGGGTGATCCCCAAACGGTTGCGGTGAAACACCGACTCCACCACCCACACGTCACCTGATGCGTTGGTGCCGTAGTAGCCGATTGCGTTGCGTTCAGCGACCAGGTTGCGCAGCACCACATTGCAGGGTCGGCATTGGCCCACATAAAACCCGGAGTCGGGATGACCAGAGGCATAGGAGTTTTCGAAGATGCCGTTGCGTGCTGCGAACGCGTACAGACCGTAGGTGCCGTTGTTATAGGCGGTCACGTAACTGGCCCGGTAGCCGTCGATCACGAGATCCCCGGCCCCGTAATCTTGGCCGTATCCCGGGTAGGCGCCGCGTTCTTCCGCCGCGTAGGCCCCAGAGAACAACAACCCGTTTTGGCGGTATCCGGTGATGGTCATGTTCTCCACGGCCACCCCATTTGCAGCCACAGCGATCCCATTGTCGCGGGTGTGTTGGCCGTCGAGGATCACCTGATTTCGATCGGTACCGCGCAACACGATCCGTTCGGTGGCCACCTCCACCGACTCGTGATAGGTGCCAGGAGCGATCAGGATCAGATCCCCGGGACGTGCCGCATCCACGGCGGCCTGAATGTTCGGATGGTCCGATGGCACATTGAGGGTCAGAGGGGGATCATCCCCACCACAGCCGAGGTTGAGCGCAGCAGTCACGAGGATGGCGATGGCGAAAGCAGGCACCCGACGCACGCCCTGAGATTATCCACGACACTTCGACGATAGGGCAATGCATCGTTGTGAGGATTGCTCGATATCTGTCTCAGGCTGTCTCAGGCTGAGCGAGGATGAGACCGACGGTCCCGGCGAGAGCTGGGACCAGGTCCATCTGCTCGGGAATCTGCAGCATCTGTCGCAGCGGTTCATCCCACAGCGCCGAACCGAACGACATCGCACTGCTCACCATGACAGCCATCCTCGGATCGCTGAGCCCGGTGGTGCGGGAGCCCTTTGGAATCTTGGCGTAATCAGCGAGCAGGCGATCAAACACGGGAAACGAGGTCCGCACCTGTGACAGTGCGATGCCGTTGGCTTCGACCCGTGACAGCATCCGATAGGAGCGAGCCTGGCTCACCGCTCTAATGACGACCTCAAGATCCAAAGATGCACCTGCGGTAAGCGTCACTTCGATCGCCAAATTCGCCTCAGTGATCGCTTCAGCGAGAAGCGCCTCTCGGGATTCGAAATAGTGGTAGATCAACCCCTGGTTAACTTGCGCCACGTCGGCAATCTCACGGGTGGTGAGTGAGGCCGGACCTTGTGCCGAATACAGCGCAATCGCGGCCTCGATCAGAGCGCTACGACTGTCGATGGTGGTCAGGTCAGGAAGCTCTTCGGGTCGTTCGGGCTTGCGACGAGAGTTGGAGCGCAGATCCACGTGGCTGCTCCCGAGAAGATCCACGACCAGATCGATCGCTGCTCCGAGAACGGCATCACGCTTGGGTGGCGGGACCGAATCCACTCGTGATGCAACAGTGAGCAACTCTTGAACGCTGAAGTAGCCAAAGATCATCGCCATCGCCATGTAGGCGACCGTTTTCGCCTGGGTGGTCCCCGCTGAACCTTTCTGGCCGCTGCGAGCACGGATCTGGTTGACGATCGCATCTCCGAGGCTAGTTCGGTCGTGGTAACTGAATCCCTCAAACTCTCCGAGGGCGCATCGAGTCAACAATCGAGTGGTGGTCGGGTGGTCGCGCAGCCATGTAACGAGCTCGGTGAAGGAGAAGTCAGGTCGGGCGCAGTGTTCTTCGACGAACGAAGCGAACTCGTCAACAGCTGAGGCGATGACGGCAAGTTCAAGACCCTGTTTAGAACCGAACTGCTGGCCGATCAAGGTATGAGAGCAGCCGGCACGAGTGGACACGGCACGAATCGAGACCGATGACGGTCCCGACTCGGCGAACAGTTCACTCGCCGCAGCAAGCAATGCGATCCGATTGTGATTGATGCGAGGTGCTCGGGGATGACGAACGGGTGGACGCCGGTCTGGTCGGACTGCCATTTCGCTCCCTCGCTCCTCTCGCTTCATGAGTATCAGGTCAAAGAAACACTCGGACATCGCGACAGTATCCACACGCAAGTCTGATCCGACGTAACAAAAGATTACATTCAGATTTCCAACTGAACAAAATAAAGTTCCAGAGCGGGCCGTCGGAGGCTTTTCTTCGGGCCCAAAGCCAGCGAAAGGTCGGTGTGAGTGCCAACCGCACCCATTTTGAACTAGTATGCAGTGGATGTCAGGTGAAGAGACTCCGAGACGGCGCCCCCGCACCTCGCGCGATGACGCTCGCCAAAACATGTTGCGGGCAGCTCGCGAGCTCCTCGAGGACCGTGATCCAGACACGGTGACTGTGCGGGAAATCGCCGAACGCGCCGGACATCACCACCGTTTCGTTCAGGACTGGTTTGGCGGCAAAGCCGGCCTGTATCTAGAGGTGCTGAACGAAATGACGGTGGAGTTGGCCGCGGCTATGGAACTGCGTCCCGCAGAAGCAGTTCCAGATTTGCGAATAGTCCGCGCCGTGCGGATGCTCAGTTGGCTCACCGCAAACGCCCCCGAGGCCGCCGGGGGAGACCGGATGCGGCCATTGGTGAATCGAATGGCGAGTTTTTATCGAGATCGCTTTGGCGTGGAGGTTGATAAAGCCCAATTGCTCGCTCGTCATGCGGTCCTCGTCTTTACGGGGTATGTCCTCTTTAAAGACGCATTCGGTCTCACCGAAGAGGACTACGCCGAAATGGTGGACATCCAGTTCCGGCTCGGTCAGGTATACGGAACCCGTTCAGGTTTCTGAGAACTCTCGAGGCTGAGGGGACAGATTCCGGCAAAGAAACCCGTATCCACGATCAGGCAGTATCCACGATCGGGATAGTGCTCACAAGTGGTTGATGATTTCCCCAATGTGGTGTCTGGTGCATACCAAAAGGCATCCGCCATCGGTACGCAGATAGCCCGGAGATATTTTGAGGCTACGGCTCGGATTTTAACTGTATGCGGTGGAGGAGATGATGGCGCCACATCGGGAGAGGCTGCGGCAGATGCGGCAGCCACTGAGGCCCTTGAAACCGAGTTTGACTTTATGCAGTACTCGCCAGCTGACCGCCGGATGATTACCGAAGCGATGGAGACCGACGGCATCCCCCATCCACCCGTAACGGTGGATGTCACAACTCGTGGAACCTGATGGCCAATGCCGATAACCCTTGTCTGATCCCGGCATTGGTGCTCGATCTTCCGATCAATGAGTTCCTCGGATGGTGCTGTTCGTTGGGCTTCCCCTCGAACAAGACTGCCGAAACCCCTGACGCTGGTAAGCCACCGGAAAAGACGGGACCAAATACGCCACAACGCCGAGCGATTCCGCCATGGCGGCGGCAGATCGGGCATCGTGATCATTTGCTATCGGATCTCGGCCCCCTAACTTCTCCGTTAGCCTCAGCGGCGATGCGGCGTCAGGACAAAGCGGATCGGATCGGAGAGATCCTCGACCACCTGTATCCCGAGACGCCGGTGCCCCTTGATCACCGCGACCCTTACACCTTGTTGGTGGCGGTGATGTTGTCGGCTCAGACCACTGATAAGAAGGTCAATCAGGTCACCCCGCACCTGTTTGCCGTGGCCGACACTCCGGCCAAGATGGCCGCGCTTGACCCTGAACAGATCCGGGTCATCATCCGTGAGATCGGCCTCGCCCCCACGAAAGCCAAGAACCTGCATCTCATGGCGCATCAGATTCTTGACGCGGGTGGTGAAGTAATCGCGGATTGGGACTTTTTGGAGTCGCTCGCAGGGGTAGGCCACAAAACGGCGGGAGTCGTGCTCTCCCAAGCTTTTGGGATTCCGGCCTTTCCAGTAGACACCCATATCCATCGCCTCGCAGCACGTTGGGGGTTATCTGATGGGACCACGGTGGAACACACCGAACGCGACCTCAAAAAGGTGTTTGCGATTGAGACCTGGAACGCTCGCCATCTGCAGATCATCTTTTTTGGTCGGGAGTATTGCCCGGCCCTCTACCACGATCTGACTGCATGTCCGATTTGCAGTTGGGCGTCAACGAAGAAACGCCAACTCTCTGAAGCGCCGAAGAGGCGCCGCGTCACTCAGCGGCGCTGAAATCAGGGCTTTGTCATATCAAGGCATCCACGGGGATTGCGAAGAGATCCTCGCTTGACGCGTGCACGGCTCCGGACAACCCTTCGGCGGCCGGCAGGATCTGCTCACCAAAAAAGCGTGCCGCAGTGATCTTGGCCGCACCAAAGGTGGTGGAGCCATCCACCTTGAGCGCAGCCTCAGCGAGCAACCCGGCACACACAGTGGTGCCGAGCAAACGTAGATACGGACTTGACGCGCTGAGCAATGTGGCGGGATCTGAGGTGGCGGTCTCGCCGAGGTGCGCGGTGGCTCGACGACAGGTGTCGGCAGCACTGCGCAGATTCGCGGCGAAGGTCACCATTGACGGATTCTCATGGAGTCGATCAGCGAGTGACGCACAGCGATCCAACTCATCAAAGATCACCCCACCACCACGCATCGACAACTTGCGACCCACGAGGTCAGCGGCCTGGATCCCATTCGTGCCCTCATAGATCGGCAAGATCCGGGCATCGCGATAATGCTGAGCGACACCGGTCTCTTCCACATACCCCATGCCGCCAAAGATCTGGACCGCCGCCGATGTGGTCTCTTGAGCCACATCGGTACAGAGCGACTTGGACAACGGGATATACAGGTCAGCGCGTTCGCGCCAGGCCCGTGCGGTGTCGGGATCGGTGGCCGCTTTGGCCTGATCCAAACACGCCGCATTGGTATAGATCAGGGCGCGCATCGCGTCGATCCATGACCGCTGGAACATCAGCAGTCTTCGCACGTCAGGATGCTCCACGATCGGACTCTGCTCACCAGCCGGCGCGCCGATCGCTCGGCCTTGGCGCCGCTCAACGGCGTAGGCCACGGCATCTTGGTAGGCGCGTTCGGCGATTGCGAGACCTTGGAGACCCACCGACAAGCGGGCGTTATTCATCATCGTGAACATGTTGCGCATGCCCTCGTTTTCTTCACCGACGAGCCAACCAATCGCGCCGGTGTTCTCCCCGTAGGCGAGCACGCAGGTGGGCGATCCATGGATGCCGAGTTTGTGTTCAATCGACACACAACTGATGTCATTGCGTTTGCCGAGGCTGCCGTCAGCGTTGACCAAGAACTTCGGGACCACAAACATCGAAATCCCCTTGGTCCCGGGGGGCGCACCGGGAGTGCGGGCCAACACAAGGTGCACGATCTGTTCGGTCATGTTGTGTTCGCCATAGGTGATCCAAATCTTCGTCCCCGAAATCTTCCAGGATCCATCACCCACCGGTTCAGCCTTCGCGCGCACTGCGCCCACATCAGAGCCGGCCTGAGGCTCCGACAGGTTCATCGTGGCCGCCCACTCGCCAGTCAACATTTTGGGGAGATACATCGCCTGTTGGTCAGGTGACCCGTGGGCTTCAAGTGCATCGATCGCCCCTTGGGTGAGGAGCGGGCACAACGCCATCCCCATGTTGGCGGAGTTCAGCATCTCTTGGACAGCGATCGCCGTAATCCACGGGAAGTCCGCCCCACCAAAGTGCGGGTCAAAGGGCATCGCCCCAAATCCTGTGGCCACATACTGCTGATACGCGGTGATGAACGATGGTGGCACGGTGACCGAGCCGTCGTTATGCCATTGAGCCTTGATCTGATCCCCGTCACGATTGGTGGGGGCAATGACCTCGGCCATGAACCGGCCAACCTCTTCGATCACACCGACCACAGTGTCCACATCCACATGGGAGTAGCGCTCGGTGGCGAGGATGCTCTGAAGGTCCGCAACGGTGGTCAGCGCGTGAGTGATGTCAGCAAGAGGTGGGCGATAGTCAGCCATGAGACCATTGTGCCAGAAGATGTTTTGACATCGAAGCAAATGCGCGAAAGTTGTGGGGTTTGTGAATCTGCCCGCAGGAATGGCCGGGGACAGGTTCGGCTTCTAGTTTCGCTACCGTGGCATCTTCATTGTTCTTTTCCCGTGACGGATTCAAGGCGGCGCGTCGGTTGGGGACCCTTGTGGCACTCGGCGCAGCGGTGATCGCCTGCGGCGGTGACTCCGATGATGCTGCCCCCGCCGTGACCGAGGCGCCGGTTACTACACCGGCTCCGGCTGCGGCCCCGACACCGGGATACGGCGCACCAGCGAGTACCGAAGCGGTTTCTGTCGCCGATCATGTGGTTGTGACTGAAGGCTTCTCGTTTTCACCAGCGAGCCTGACCATCGCTGTGGGAGAGACAGTGGAGTTTCAGATCGGTGCTGGCCACAACCTTGTGTGGTCCTGCTCTGGCGATGCGTTGACCGGCACGGCTACACGGACCTTTGATGAGCCGGGGACCTACTCCTACTGCTGCACCAACCACGAGGGCATGTCGGGTCTCATCATCGTTGAGTGAACTCAAAAGTTAAGGGAACGATCTTGCGCTCGGGACCCAAGGCGAGGGGGAAACAATGAAATCAGTTCCGATTCTTTTTGGGGTGTCCCTGCTAGCCCTCGTGGCATGTGGGGGAACGGCTTCTGAAACCGCCGAACGTTCGGCCGGGGAAACTTCGGCCCCAGCCGTGTCCACGACCGTGGTACTGAGGCCAACGACCCTGGCGCCGACAGCGGTTTCAACCACAACAACACGGGTACCGGCAGATTCCACGAGGACTGTTCTGTCCACGACAACGCCGACGCCTACTGCTGCTCCTGAGACAACGACCACGACAACGACGGTGGCGCCGGCCACGACCACAACGATGGTGGCGCCGGCCACAACCACGACGACCACCACAACTACTGCTCCGCCTTCGACGAGATTTCAGGTGGTTACGTCAGGATTTTCCTTTTCCCCGTCAAATCTGACGATTGCTGTGGGTGACACCGTGGACTTTCAAATCGGCGGAGGACACAACCTTGCTTGGGGTTGCTCGGGCCAGACTTTCAGTGGCACATACTCTCGGACGTTCACCACCGCAGGCTCTTACAGTTACTGCTGTACCTTCCACAGCGACGGGTACGGCGGCATGACCGGCGTGATCATCGTCCAGTGAATGGGGTGCCTGGACGGGCGGCGGTTTCGTTGCGCTGTGGCTGGGCGTGACACGCTGAGGTGATGTCATCGAATGCTCAGTCCGACGAGGTCATCGGTTTTGATGTGGGGGTCATTGAGTCATGGCTGCCCGAGGCCGCCGGGGTCAAGCCACCGTTGAGATGGGAACGCCTTCCCGGAGGGCATTCGAATCTGACCTACTTGCTGACCGATGCCGAGGGGCGCGAACTCGTACTGCGACGGCCCCCGCAGGGACAGCTTCTCCCCAAAGCCCATGACATGTGGAGGGAGTACCGGATCATCGAAGGGCTCTGGCCCACCGCCGTCCCGGTGGCCGAACCGATTGCCTATGTGGACGATCGCTCCTTATGTGAGGTGCATTTTTATGCCATGGGCAAGGTGGAAG
This sequence comes from Ilumatobacteraceae bacterium, assembly GCA_018401375.1. Taxonomy (GTDB): domain Bacteria; phylum Actinomycetota; class Acidimicrobiia; order Acidimicrobiales; family Ilumatobacteraceae; genus M30B72. The sequence continues at coordinate 12,019 of JAGYKR010000015.1, forward strand.
GCCGGGCCCTCTACACCGGAGACGAAGTGGCCGCATGGCTACCCGAGTCGGCGCGCCGCCGGGTAGCGGAAAGCTTCATCGACACCCTCGCCGCTTTACATTCGCTTGACCCGGCTGCGCTCGGCCTGGCAGATCTCGGCCGACCTGACGCATACGTAGCACGCCAACTCACCACTTGGTACGGCTCGTGGACAGCTTCCATCGAAGGAGCTCGCCACGATGACCCGCGCACCCATGAGCTCTACGAACTCCTGACGGCGCGCATCCCTGAGCAGGGACCGGGCCGAGTGGTGCACGGAGATTTTGGTCCACACAACTGTTTGTTCTCTGCTGAAGGTGAACTGACCGCGGTGCTCGACTGGGAGATCGCGACCCTCGGGGACCCACTTGCCGACATGGCGTACTCGATTAACGCTTGGGCGGAAGCCACCGATGCGATGGCCCCTGGTGTGGACCCACCCACACTGCTGCCTGGCTTTCCGGCGCGATCCGATCTCATTACTCGGTATGCGGAGGCCACTGGAGCAGACCTCACGCAGTTGAGCTACTACCGCTGTTACAACTGGTTTAAGACCGCTTGCATCTTGCACGGGGTCTATGCCAGATATCTGGAGGGCAAGAAGAGTTCCGAGGGTGTGGATCTCGATCTGTTGAAGATGCGGATGCAGATCTCTCTGGATAACTCTGCGGAGTTAGCCGCCAATCTCTGACGCGTTGAGGCAGACCTGATCGCTCGACTGTGAGAACTTCATTCGATGAAGACCGTTGTAGCCCACTCAGGAGTTGAGGGTCGTGAAACAACGGTGCTCGCCCCAATGATGCCGATGATGATCTGGGTGCCGGCGGGCGGACGCTGAGGCCACGGGGTGTAGCCATCGGTGAGCACCACGATGGTGTTGGGGCGTGGTCTCAGCTGAGTGGCCGCAGTGATGCCAACGCACATGTCGGTCCCACCGCGCCCCATCACGCGCACCTGCCGGGCATCGGTCACGGTCGCGGTCTGGCCGACCTGAGTATCCACTGTGAGAACGGTGACGCAGTCATCGGCCACGCTGGCAGATCGCAAGATGCCTTGGACCTCGCTCAGCGCACTGGCGATATCGCCGTCACCCATTGAGCCAGATGTGTCCACCACGACGGCCACAGTTGGAGTGTGTCGGATCATCCCGGGAAAGCGGATGCCATCCACAGACTGGCCGCGCCGGCTGAAGCGTCGATAGGAATAATCGGTGGTGCCTGCTGCAGTGGCCACTGCATGGCGAATCATTCCGTCGAGCACTCTGCGCCAATCCACTTTGGGTTCACAGATCGCCATCGCCCATTCCACGAGTCCGCCGGGAAGATTCCCGTGCTGGCGGTGATGCTTGAGCGCCTCACGGGCCACTTGGTCACGCAGCAGCCGAGCCTCCACGCCAGAGACTCCAAGGTGTTCCTCTGACTCAGAAGGAAGTTCACCATCAAGAGGTTCCCCTCCCGAACCCGACCCGCAGTGAGGGTCATCGGTTTGTGAGGATTCAGATGATCCGGAATACTCCGGGGCGAGAAGCTGGGAGTAGTAGTACTCCGCAACATTGTCGTCGGGTAGTCCGAGACGGCTGGGTGAAATGCATTCTTTGGGGTTGAGGTCAAGCCCATCGGCGATCAAATCGTCGTTGATCTCAGCGTCTGCGGCGATGTTCCATCGTTGGTGGTCTTCAGAGGGGTGAGCGATCACCACCTTGGAACGTTCGCTGTGGTCGCGGAGCAGATGATTGATCTCGTGGATCAAGATTGCTGCGAACCGAGACACGCTCAGGGAGTTGGCGAATTCGGGATTGATATAAATCCGCCAGTGCTTGTCTACGGCGAAGGTAGGAGTGATCGTCGATTCAATGATCGGACATCTATACAGAATTGATGCGTAGTAGGGCCGGTGATGAGCCACCCACAAACGCGCCGCTTGGAGCAGCATCGGGTCGAGGCACGGCGGAACCGTAGGTACTCCCGATGGCTTTTTGGAGGATGGAGAGGACCGGGCCTGCGGCTTTTTGGCAACCGGGCTCATGTTGCCCGCCGGGCACGAGGATTCCTTGACGAGGCTAAAAGACCCGCTGCGACTAACAGCTCACCGAAGATGCTTAACGAGTCCGGGGCTTCTGCCTGATCTGGACGTAAGGGAACGAGGGCTCGCAGCCCAACAGCAGCGATGTCGAGCTGGCCGGACTCAGCGACCTTAACGAACACTTTCATCGCCGCTGTCCACCTCGATGGGGTGAGATCGTTGCGAACCGCAGTGACCACGGAAGCGATCACGGCATGGATCTGGTCATTGCGCTTGGGCTTTACGTAACTCGACGGCTTGGCAAGTAGAGCCTCTGGATCGGGGAGATCGAGGTCTCGTTGGAAGCGGAGGAACTCCACTGCTGCCCCTTCGCCGACGAGACCGGCCACGAGGCCCATCGACGTGTCGTCGCTAATGCCGGTGCCATCTGCCGCAGCGAGAACTCGGATCACCGCCTCCCAACTGCGCGGCGAGGGCCACGCCATCCCTGCGCTGTGCTGATCCTTGGGGCGTTGATGAACAACACCTGGTCGGGCGGACAAAAAGCCCGAGACGGTAGCTGCATGATGAGGCAGACGGCGTTCCCAGTCCGGATCGATAAGTAATGAGGCAGCCTCAGGCCAGTGCCCCATCAGACCTGCAGACACCACCTTCGGATCAAGGTCCCAGGTGAGATGCAAGAAGCGGTTGGCCAAAGGGGCACTCAAGTCCCAGCCACCGGCCGCTACATCAGCGGAGTTTGCAGCAGCGACCATGCGGACCCCGCGACCGAGCGGTAAATCCCCGACCACTCGTTCATGAATGACCCGCAGCAGCGCCTTTTGTGTGGAAGGTGCGGCGGTGGAGATCTCATCAAAAAAGCAGATTCCCTCCGGCAATCCGGCAAGCCGACGAGCCCAATCCGGTGGAGCGAACAACACTTCGCCAGCAATCACCACAGGCAGGCCTGCGAAGTCACTCGGTTCACGCAAGGAGGCGAGCACGGTCTCAATCGGCCATCCGAGAGCGGTGCTCATGGAATTAATCGCCGAGGTTTTGCCGGTGCCGGGCTCACCCCATAGCAGCACGGGAACATCGGCCATAAGGGCGATCTGCAGGGCGTGAAGAGCATCTGTCTGTTTCATTGGGTTGCCTCCTGGTTGGGGGAAATGGGTAACGGAAGTGGGTAGTTCTGGGTAATGGACAGGTTGATTTCGGCCTCGATGCGGACAACACGGGACCGATCACGTTTCAAATCCTGGAGAACCTGAACGGGAGTGAATATCGAGGCCGCAGCGATGGACCGGATCTGACGAATGGGATCGCAGGACGCTCGCACCATGAGATCGGGCAGGTGGGATCCTCTGCTCGCCGCCGCCGCTCGCACCACCGCTATGGAATGACCGAATGCCGTGCGGAAAGTGGCGTCGGTGCCCTGCTCTCTGCGCATGACATTCGCGGCTTCTTGGGGGGTGTGGAGGGATTGCAAGATGGCCGCAGCACCGGAGGAGTCCCCGTATTCAGCGAGGCTGGCTCCGGCTTGATCACCTACGCCGAAGTCAGCGAGGTCAGGCTCAAGGTGTTCTCGGACCCGGTAGCCGTAGTGGCCGATGGTGTCCAGAGTACGGCGATGGCTGACCCCGTTAGTTCGGAGGAGATCAATGACGCCGGGGTGCACATATCCGCCATCGCGACGCCAGACAGCGAAGGGTTCGTTGCAGACGTGGAGGTCAAGCCGATGTCGTCCGACCCGAAATGAATCGAGGGGGCCCGCACCCTCATGAATGTCGAGTGGACGCTGGGTGAAAGTGTGACGACGCACCGCTTCGGCACAAGAAATACCAGCGACCTGCCATGCGGCGCGTTGGGCAGGACGGGGGAAATGGGTAGCCCACTCGGCCTCGGCGAACGAGGCACCGCTGTCCAACATGTCAGCAAATTTTTGGAACCGAGTGGAGGATTGGAGCAACACGCAACGAGACAGGTGCTCAGGGCTGTCGAGATCGTTTGCGATCAGGTGTTCCACCACCGGAGCGAGTTCGGGTTTGATCACCTTGAGCAGCAGGCTCCAGTCCTCGGTGCGTTGCGAAGGAGGTATCTGGACCATTTCGCGAGTCAGGTCATCACGTGACGGCGGTTGTGGCCCAGAGGATTTTCCCGACGCAGGAGTTGGGGAGGGGAGCTGCTTTTTTAGAATCTCGCAGAGTTCTGCGGGGGTGCCTCCCAATGCGGCGAAGCGGGCGAAATCACTGGAATCTCCCCCTCGATCACGGAGAAACTCCGCCTGTTCTGCAGTCGCGTTGAGACGGATGTGGCTGGTTGCGGCGTAGGGCCCGAATCCGGCCAATTCCCAGATCACGCGCTCACAATCACTGATTTCGTATTCGTTAAATAGGCGGTCAGCGAGAGGGATGACGCCAGCGGTTTCGGTGGTGAAGTAGGTGAAGCGACGTGATGACATGGGTTCCTCTCGGTCACGGGTGGGGCGACACATCGTGAGTATCGCTAGGGGGTGTTGCAGTGATCTGGGGCGGTCCGGAGGAATGCATCGGGGGAGGCATCCGATCGGTGGTAGTGATCCAACGCACAAACTGCGGCCAGGTGTGCGTTGGGTTCGTATGACGAAAAAAGAAATCACTCGCAGGAGAACAACGTGATGCAGATGGATCCGGAGCAGGTTGAGCAAGGACTCGCACAGCTCTTTAACGGATGCCCACGCACAGTTGTGCCGTGGCAATCTGCGCATCGTGACAAGGTCATCACCGAGCGGTGGCTGCGCTGATCACGAGATCGCCTTTGCCTGTCGAGTAGCGAGAGTGAGCGCGACCTGAGCGCGAACTGAGTGAGACTCCCAAACTGAGCCCTCACACCCGTCTGCGATACTTGGGTAATGGGACTACTGATACCGCCCGATTTTGCTTTGTCTGGTCTCAATGACAGCGAACGTCGAGTGGTTGAAGCCCTGATCGATGGCACCACCGATGGCTGGCACATCCTCCCGGACGTCGGGATCGAAACTCACCGCTCCTACCAACTCGACGTGGTGATTGCTCACCCGCGTGATGGCGTGGCCCTGATTGAGGTGAAGGGGTATCACCCGCAGATTGTTCAGGGCACATGGCGCAACAGTCACGGGCCGATCGACCCGCCGCCAACCACACAGCTGAATAACAATCGTTACGCGTTGCGTGACCACCTGCGGTCGCTCTCGACGGACCTCCAACATCTTGAAGTGAGTGCGGGTTTGGCATTTCCTAACTCGGCATCCTTCGTCGGAGCTTTGCCTCCCGAACTTCGTGAGACCCAACTCCTCTTGAGCAGTGATCTCGACGACATGCAAAACGCAGTGGACCGGATCGTGACCTCCCAAAGCTGGCACTCGGCCATTAGTTCCGATGACTTTGAGGCGATCATCCGCAGTCTTCGTCCCGATGCAGAGTTTTCCTATGACCCGACCAGCAGGTCCCGAGCGATGCATCGTCGGCTGGAGGCAATCTCGGGGGCTCAGACACGAGCACTCGAACGCTTGGATCAGAACCGACGGGTGTTCGTCACCGGTGGAGCAGGGACCGGCAAAACCCGTTTGGCCGCAGCGTGGGCCCGGCGGGCTGCAATCAACGAATTGCGGGTGTTGATGGTGGCCTTTAACGAACCCTTAGCCGACGAGCTGCGGCGGGTGCTTCCCGATCGGGAGAACCTACGGGTCGGTGCATTTCTTCGTGTTGTCTTCGAACTCGAGGGCATGGCGCCACTGCACATCCCTGATGACGCCGACAGCACCTTTTGGAATGAGCGAGTGGTCGGTCATCTCCACAGTCATTGGCCCTCAATCACCGAAAGTTTCGATGTGATCATCGTGGATGAGGCCCAGGACTTCAGCCCTGCTTGGTTGGCTCAACTCACCTCCCTACTCGATCCAGATGGGGCGAATCGGATGTTGATGGTGGGTGATGCTGACCAAGAACTCCATCAGCGCGGGTTTCGGCCTCCGACCTCCGAAGACGGCTGGGTGTTATGCGAACTGGTGAACAACACTCGTAATTCCTTTCAGATAGCTCGCCTACTTCGCCAACGCCTCGGTGGCCCACCCGCCCCAATCGGCGGGCCCGAATCCGATCCGATCCAGTTCTCGGAGGCCACCGATCCCGAGCTGGCCGCTGCGATGGTGCGCCTCGCCGTGGAGCGATTGCTCGCCGATGGCGTACCCCCTGCTGCGATCCTCGTGGTCACGATGACCTCGAGCATGAGGGACCTCCTGCGTGAGCGTGAAACCTTTGTTTCATGGGAACATCGGGGTGAGGACCGGATTATCTGTGAGACTGCGCGGCGGGTCAAAGGCCTTGAGTTTGATCACGTGTTGTTGGTCGCCCCCGACAGCGAGGTTGCGGAAACCCTGTTGTACGTGGGGATCTCCCGAGCGGTGATCGGCGTGCATGTGATCGCTCATCCCAATGTCGGGCGTCGTCTCGGTCTGCACTGAAAATCGAGGTCTCACCGGGGATCTACATTGACGCTTTGGTATTCATTTCCACCCAAGGTGATGGATCGTTACGTGAAGGAGTTGTGATGCCCCGTCTTCGACAGGTTCCCCGCTCGGAGGTCACCGATGAACTGACCCTTCGAATGTACGACAAGTTATTTGGGCCGGATCGTGATCCGGTGGCCCACCCCGGCACAGCCACCGGTACGCCGGGGGATTGGTGGACGGTGTTCGCTCTCGTGCCTGATGTGATGCGTCACGCCGTGCGTGGTTTCACCCTCTATCAGTCCCCGGATCGCCGACTCCATCCGGTGTTGCGCGAACTCGGCCAGACCCGCGCCGGATGGCTTCGCGCAAGTCAGTTCGTGTTCTCGCAGCATTGCAAGTCCTGTCGGATGCTCGGGATCTCCGAGGACAAGATTGCTGCTATCCCCACTTGGTCCACCTCTGACCTCTTTACTGAGGTGGAGCGAGCCGTTTTGGCGTACACCGATGCACTCGTAGGCGCCAACGGCCGGGTACCTGACGCGCTGTTTGCTGAACTCTCCTCCCATCTCAGCGATGAAGAGATTCTGGAACTGACCTACATCACTGCCATGTATGAGATGCATGCGATCATGTCGCGGGCCTTGCGCCTCGAGTTTGATGATCGCGATGAGCCGATCGTGGAAGTCCCTGGACCGTCGGAATCACTCGCTGCCGATATTGGTGCGGCGATCAGCGACTCTGGCGACTGATGGTGCGGCGATCAGTAGCGCTCGCCGGTAGCGCGTGCCTCATCGAGGCCAACGATGGACGTGAACTCACCGAAGGTCACCATCTCAGCGAGGTGATCGCGCAACGTTCCTTCTGAGGCCAGTCGTGCGTACGCCGCCTGCAGAGCGGCCGTTGCGCTGAACAGCGCACCTACTGGAGACACAATCATCTGAAATCCGAGTTCGCTCAGTTCGGAGGGACTGAGTAGCGGGGTCATCCCAAACTCCACCATGTTTGCTACCAAGGTCACATCGGTCAGCGCTGCAGCGATCTCTTCAAGTTCGCCAATCGTTTGAGGGGCTTCCACGAAGACAGCGTCCACACCGAGATCTCGGGCCATTTTGCCCCGCTCGATCGCCTCATTGAGGCCGTGCACCCCTCGGGCATCGGTGCGCGCTGTCACATGTAGGTGTTGGCGATGTTCGAGCACAGCGCGCAGTTTGCCCAGCCACTCGGATCGGTCCACCACCTGTTTGCCGGCCATATGTCCACAGCGTTTGGGCCATATCTGATCTTCAAGGAACATTCCCGATGCTCCGGCCGCTTCCCACAATTCGGTGGTGCGGATCGCTGTTAAGGCATCGCCGTAGCCGGTGTCTGCATCCACGACTACAGCCACTTCAGGCACTGCTGCGCAGATCCGTTGCGCCGCGTCGGCCATCTCGGTCTGGGTGAGGACGCCGATGTCGGGGGATCCAAGCAAGGTGCCAGCCACGCAAAACCCGGAGACAAATACGGCCTGGTGGCCAGCCTGTGCAGCGAGACGGGTGCTGAGTGGGTCCCACACGCCGGGTAACACGGTGATTCCTTCAGCGAGGATCGCCCGCAGGTCCTTTCGGCTTGTTCTCACGGGGCTGTTGTGGGTGCAGACCATTCACGAGCCGAGAATCGACTGTCGATCTCGGTTCCGAAAAGGTGGTTGGTCCAGTTGCTCAGGATCTTCACTGAGATCGCATGCACAACATCAAGGACCTGTGCATGGGTGAAGCCGGCGGCGGTGAATTTCTCTACGGTCACCGTGCTCGGCCGACCGTTGGATTCAAGGAGGTCTTTGGTGAGGTCAGCTACGGCGGCTAAGCCCTCGTCGGGAATTTGTGTGTCGTTACGGATGGCATCGGTGACCTCAGTGGGGACCTTCGACACCTTGTCAGCGATCGTGCTGTGAGCGGCCATGCAGTATTCGCATTCGAAATACCGACTGATCGTCAAAAAGATGACTTCCTGCTGAACCGCACTGAAACCCGACAGTGCGCGAAAGGACGCATACCCATCCAGATAGGAGTTGAACAGCCCGGGAGAGTTGGCCATGTTTGCGTACATGTTGGGGATCTGACCCATCTGGGCTTCCACTTCACTGAGTCGCGCAGCGGATTCTGGTCGGGCGCTATCGGGAGCGAGGGGAGCGAGCGGGCTGCGATAAACGGTCACGGTGGGTGTAACTCTGATCCGCAGTGATGCATTCCCGACGTCAGGCACCTCCGTAGAGGTGAAGGCAGCAGATTTTTGTCAGAAGAACTCGGTGAAGAAGGCCTCAAGCGCAGCGGTATTAGGTTGTACCGACAGGCCCGTCACCGGGTCCTTGGAGATCTGCAAGGCCACGCAAAATTTGGAGTCGGCACCTTTGAAGAAGTGTGGGGATCCGATCACTTCGCGTGATTGGCCCTCGGCCCAGTCCGCCCGAACGGCAGCGCGGTCCTCGTCATCGGGCAGATCGAGGTCGTGATCGGCGGCGATCTCAGCGAGTACCTCCCGGGAGGAGATGTCACGGGCCTCCTCAAACAGTGCCCGACGTACAGCGAAACTCACGGCCTCGCCCGTAGCGAGGTCACGGCGATACGCCCGTGCCGCAAGGGCCAACGCATCCAAGGTGGAGGCAGGAAACCACGTCGGCGCCTCATCAGCAGATGTGGAAGGTGAGAGGTAGGCCCCGAATAGGCCCGGTGCCACTTGGGCACGCAATTCGGTGGCGTTGGCTCGGGTGCTGAGTGGATCCATCGGGCGCTGATTGACGAGTTCGAGGGGCCAAGCCCGGACGTGGATCGCAATATCGGTGCGACCACTGCGCTGACGGAGGGCCTCAATCATGTGCAGCCCGACATGAGTGAAAGGGCACCAAATGTCGGCAAAAACCTCAATGATGTTCTCGGGAACGTGATCTGTGGGGGGAATAGCCATTAGGACACCTCAACCATTAGGTCACCTCAAGAAGTCATACCGCCGAGGCCCAGCATGCCACGCGCCCATTCGATCTCACCCATATGGCGCAGGCCGTGCTGATATATCCAACATTCAGCGCCGTCAAGCACCGTGATCCCCTCGGGTCCCGCCACCCGAGCGCTAAACGTGGAGGCCACCTGCGGCGGGTACGGGGGTGCGATCACCACCCGTTCTAGTTCTCCCGGATCAAGGTCGCCCAACCAGTTCTCGGTCCGGGTGAACACCTCTTCCATGTATCGCTGGAATGCTGCGTAGTCGCCAACTCGTTGGCCGCTCATCTCGGCATGAGTGCGATGCTTGCCGTGATCGGGGATCGCCATCTGCACTTCTGATTGCCATTGGTCATCCCAGATGGGCATCGCCCCCGTGAGCAGCATGAACGAGGCGTCCATCATGTTGAGGATATGAAACAAGGAAAAGGCGATGGGAAGGTCACCGGACCGATGGACGTGGTTGACGTGGTCAATGTCCATGGTGGATACGGCCTCGCGGTAGAGCGAGTGGAGTGCCCGCATCCTCCGTTGAAGCGAGTCGAGCAGGATTGGCGAAGTGCCCATCACCTGACCGTATGAAATGGAAGTCAGACTGTCAATAGCTGGCTTGTTGGTACGTTCATAGTGGGCAGGTTCTTAACGGAAACCGACCAAGGAGTGCGGTGTGTAGGGAGCTTCAAGCGCCTCGATCTCCTCTGAGGCCAAGGTGAGGCCCACCGCCGCTACAGCATCATCGATATGGCCAATCTTTGTGGCCCCCACAATCGGTGCAGTCACAAAAGACTTCGACAGGACCCAGGCCATCGCCACCTGAGCTCGAGACACACCGCGGGCATCGGCGATTGCCGCCACCCTGAGCGCAATCTCTTGATCACCAGGGGCGTCGTACAAGGTCTTGCCAAACTCATCGGTATCAGACCGCCCGGTGGTCGCCTCCCAGTCCCGGGTGAGCCGACCACGCGCCAGCGGACTCCATGGGATCACGCCTACCCCTTGATCCACGCACAGCGGCATCATCTCTCGCTCCTCCTCGCGCTGAATCAAGTTGTAGTGGTTCTGCATGCTCACAAAACGGGTCCACCCATTGATGGTTGCCGTGTACTGAGCCTTAGAGAATTGCCAAGCAAACATGGATGAGGCGCCGATGTAGCGTGCCTTTCCAGCTTTCACCACATCGTGGAGGGCTTCCATGGTCTCCGCGATCGGGGTGCGATCGTCCCACCGGTGAATTTGGTACAGGTCCACGTAATCGGTACCGAGACGGCGCAAGCTGGCATCAATCTGGGTCATGATCGCCGCTCGTGACAGCCCACTCCCGGTCGGGCCGGAATGCATCTTTCCGTGCACCTTGGTGGCGATCACCACTTCATCTCGGCGAGCGAAATCTTTGATGGCCCGGCCGAGGATTTCCTCGCTGCTGCCGAGGGAATACACATTGGCGGTGTCGAAGAAGTTGATCCCGGCATCGAGTGCCCGCTGGATGAACGGGCGGCTCGCTGCCTCATCCATAGTCCACGGATGGGTCCCTTGGTCTGAGGCACCAAAACTCATGCAGCCCAGACAGATTCGTGAGACCTGCAGGCCGGTGGCACCGAGATTGACGTACTTCATTTGTGTCCTCCGTTTCGAATCTCGGGCGCAAGTTGCGGGCGATCAGGCGGCGCTCAAAAGCACGCCGGTCAATGTGGCCCCCAAGGCGGTGAGGAGACCGAGCGCACCGCCGATGGCGATCATCGCACGTGAGGTCCCCACCGCATGAGCCGCAGCGGCAGCACCGCTAGCAATGGCGAGCGCAATCTTGAGGAGCAAGGTGACCTGCCATGCCGAACTTGTGTTGGTGACGTCAATAACTGCAAGGCTCCACACGCCGGTCACCAAAGCCACTGCAAAAGCTGGCCAAGCCACCCGGGCAAAGGCCTGAGCCACGACCTTGGTGGCATCAGGATATGTGCGGCGTAGGGAGGGGATGATGCCGGCCACCACGATCTGTCCGCCCACCCACACGGCCACAGCGAGAAGGTGAGCAAAGATTCGAATGGTGTCGAGGTCGGGGGTCAGCATGTGCTGATTCTGGCATCTTGGAATCTCACGAGAGGCAGATTCGGGTCAGTTGTCCCATTTCGATCGCAGCTTCACCCAAACCGTTTCGCCCACGATCTCTGCGATCTCGGCAGCGAGGGAGTCGATCACCCGCTCCTCACCCACGTAGGCCTCGGGCCCTTCGGTACAACACCAAGCCATTGCCGCACCCTCTTCGCCCCAATCGCGTCGTTGCCAACCGCGAACGGTGGCCACCTCAGCGATTCCGGGTTGGTGATCTGCAGGCAACTGTCTATCGGCGGTCGTGAGTTCCCAGTCCACCTTGATCGGAAGTTGCCAACAGACCGATGGCTTCCAATCCAATGGCAGTTCCTCCGCCTCAACGGCAGCGATGTGTAAAGCGCAGCCAGCGCCGCCTGCGAAACCCGGCCGATTGAGGAAGATGCAGGCCCCGTCCACCACCTTGGTATTGGAGCGTGTGTCATCCGAAAAGATGCCATCGGTCTCGGCTACCTCGCGATGTTGGAACAGATGATCGGGGATCATCGCCGCCATTGCGGACAGGTTCATCGCCTCATCCACTGAGTCCATCTGCGCCCCCCACGAGCAACAGCCATGACCGGACTCCACGGAGCGTTCGGTTTCGATCCCGAGGCAACCGCGTCCCCAAATGCAGGTCCAGTTGGAGTTCAAAAAGCGTGTCTCAAAGCGCCACAATCGGTCACCCTCGGTGACCTCTACGAATGTGCTGGGTTCCATTACCGCCGAAGTATGGCGGGAAACTGCAGCGCGCGCCGCCGCAACCGCTGTGGAGAAGGTGGCCTGCAGCAGATACCCGCCGGTGGGCGCATCCCAATCCAGCATTTCACCCACGACATACACGCCGGGTCTTTCTCCCAGCATGAAGGTCTGGTCCACAACGCCAAGGCTCACCCCGCCGGCCGTGGAGATCGCCCGTTCGATGGGCATCAGGGAACGTACCTTGATCGGCACCGCCGTGAGCAGGGCAGCGATCTCCGTCTCACCCGTAGGAGCGGATGCACCGGTGACCTCGCGCAACCAGGCCACCCGCAAAGGGTCGTGGCCGAGACTGCGCCTGAGGGCGGTGGAGACCGAATCCGAAGGACGCCTGCTTGACCACTTTGCAGCGATCCGCTCCGGAGTCAGATCGGGGTGGAGATCCACATGCAGTTCGGCGAATCCGCAGGAGGCAATCTCGGATCGGATCATGGGATTGAGCCCATAGATCGGGCCACCTTCGAGACCGCGATCGGTGATCATTAGGTCACCTCGGAGCCGTGTGTCCGCCACGGTTACAGCCACATTCTTGAGGGGTTTTCCCGCCCATTTTGATCTGAAAGCCTCTGACCACGGGACCACCACCCCTGCATTGGAGGGATCGAGATCCGTGACCTCAATGCCAGCTTGGCGAAGCATCGAAACCCAAGCCCCATCGGATCCAACGCGCGGCCAACTCGCACCGCCCACAGCGAGGATCACCACCTCGGGCGTCATCACCAGTTCGTTGCCAAGGGGATCGATGATGGTGATCCGCGTTGGGGGAGATGTTTGCGCACTGGTCTCAAAACCGGTCCAGCGGTGGCGGGTCAAGATGCGCACCTCGAGAGCGCTGAGGCGGGCTAACCAGGCCCTGAGAAGAGGGGTGGCCCGAAATGCCTCAGGAAACACTCGACCGCTCGAGCCTTCAAAAGTGGGCTGCCCAAGACCTTCTGCCCACGCCCGGAGATCTGTGGGAGTGAAATCGCGTAGCGCTGCGCTCACGTGGTCAGCGGCCGGACCGTAACGACCAATGAACTGCTCCAACGGTTCGTTGTGAGTCAGATTGAGGCCGCTGCGCCCGGCGAGGAGGAACTTGCGGCCAACTGAGGCCATGTGCTCCACAACCGTGACCCCAAATCCAGCGGTGGCGAGCATCTCGGCGGCCATCAGGCCGCCCGGCCCGCCTCCAACGACTACCGCTGTGCGTGGATCACTCGCCACCAACGGTCCCCTCGACACTGATGTTGATCTGGCCCGATGGATGTAGGGAACAAAATCCGTTGACGGTGATCGCCTCGGAGAACTTGGTTTCGACCCGTTCACCACTGCCGATCAGAATCGAAGCAACCTGGTGGGTTTCGGAATCCTCGTTGATCAGGACCAGTCGGTCGCGCAATCGCATCTTCAGATCTTCGGGGATGATTCGGACCTCTTCACCGGCTGCGACCCGATCGGCGGTCCCGGCGGGGATGACGAAGGCGTAAGTCTCCGCTCTCGTGCCAACGAATTGGGAGAGGGTCAAGGGCACCACGACGATGAATGCGGCGGCGATCGCGAAGACCAGCGCTGTGGTCCAGCGACGACTCGGCGGGGCAAAGGGCACACAGCGAGCCTATGTGGAGGCGGAATCGACCCGATCCCGGAAATCAAGGCGTGTGAAAGATTCCCGGGAATTTTGGTTGACGGGGTTGTGTGATGAATCGAACATGTGTACGATTCATCATGTTCTCTTGGGGTTCCGCACTTCATCAGTTCAGTTCAATTCAGTTCAGATGAGATGCGGAAAGAGACATATCGGGGCCGTAGAGGTCCCCTCCAACCAAGCGGTTCAAAGTGAGGATCATCACCGTGATTCTCAGGTGGGCTGCTCTTTACATCGGAGGAATCTGTCTCATGACTGCTGTGCAGAACACCAGCGTCACTTCTGAAGCCGTTGTCGTAGATGTGGATGCGCTGTTTATCTGGTTGCGTGATCTCGATATCGGTGCATGTTCCTTAGAAGGAGTGAATGCCGCAATGGCGGCCTGCCGGCCGGTGCGTGGCTGGCTCGACGTGCTCGACGCCAAACTTCGGGCTCGCGACCGCGAACTGCGCACCCCGATCCCTCCGGACGGTCCTGACCACGAGTCGGGCGATGACGAACCGGGCGATCACGAAACGGGCGATGACGAACCGCCTGACCCGCCGCCGCCTCCACCACCGCCTCCGCCTCCACCGTTACCTGACCCGCCGGCCGGATCGGGGCCAGGCGGTAATCCGCTCAATGATTCCGCTGGAATCGGTCACGGAGAAGGCCGTCGCCGCGACCGAGTTTCTGTGGTTATCGATCGATTTACCGGCCTTGACGAGTTACTCACCCAAGGGCGCATCACCATCGAGCACGTCCACGCGATCTGTCGGGCCGTTCACAATCTGGATGCCCGTATCGACCGTGCCCTCGACGCCTACGCCGCCGACATCGTTGCTGCCGCCGGCACCAAGTCGGTGCGCCAGCTCAGCCGCTACCTCAACCAACTCATCACCCGGATCGCTGACCAACACAACATCGATAACCCACGTCATCACCCTCGATCTACCTTGCGCCACTGGGCGGACCCCACCACCGGCACCGGGAAAATCTTCGCTGACCTCAACCCCAGCGACTACCAGAGGTTTCATGCGGCACTGACCACCGCGAGAAATCAGATCGCTGGGACACACTCCGGTATGGAACCCGAGGAGCTCGCAGCCACTGCCTTTCTTAATCTTCTCGGTGCCAGTAGCTCTGCCACAGCGATTCGTACCGTGACCCACGTCAGCGTTCTCATCGACGCCGACACCCTCACCGCCGGCCCACACGGTGCGAGCATCTGCGAATATGCCGATGGAACTCCCATCAATCCGGCAGATCTCGCTCATCTCACCTGCAGCGCTGACCGCACACCCATCTTGTTAAAAGACCGGGTCCCACTCAACGTCGGCCGTACTCAACGACTTGCCACCTCGGCTCAGCACCGTGCCATTGAGGCGCTCCACACCACCTGCGCAATCGCCAATTGCACCACCCCCGTCACCATGTGCCAGCTTCACCACATCCACCACTGGGAAAGCGGCGGACCCACCAACATCGACAATCTGATCCCGTTGTGCAACTACCACCACCACCGCAGCCACGAACAACGCTGGCAGCACACCTTGCACCCTGATCGCAGCGTCACCACTGAGATCCCTCGCCAATTAGACCACACCACCAATCCCGACCGGCTCGAACGTCATCACCCCAGCGCCGCATAAGGAACCGGAACCGGAATATGACGCGACAGATGCTCTCGCTTCGCTCCGATAACACGCTCCGATAACACGCTCCGATAACACGGGTTATGGGTGTGAGGTTTTACCCTGCCAGTGTGACTACGGGGGATCGACAGCCCAACCAACATGGGCCACACAGATGAACGCGCTCACCACAGACTCGAACGAAATTTGGGATCTTGAACTCGTTCAGAAGCGAACGGTTCGCACGGTGCTAGCTAGTCAGATATCTGGCGGGGTGGGAGTTGTCTCGGGTTACACCGTCACAGCCCTACTGGCATTCGAACTGACGGGTTCAGCCACTTGGGCGGGACTTTCAGCGGCCGCTAACTCCATTGGTTCTGCAGCGGCGGCATTTCCGCTGGCCAAGTACGCCTCGCGGGTGGGACGTCGTCCTGCAATGCGCACCGGGTACACGATCGCGTCGGCCGGGGCCTTTGTGGCTGTGATGTCAGCGATCACCGGGTGGTTCTTTTTGCTCCCTCTCGGCGTGCTTGGCATTGGTGCAGGTACGGCCACCAATCTGTCGGCTCGCTACGCAGCGTCCGATCTGGTGCCACCAGAGAAGCGGGCCCGCACGATTGGTCTGATCGTTTGGGCTACAACCATTGGATCAGGAACAGGATCGTTGGTCTCGCTCTCGGTGCTAGACCCGATGGGGCAGCGAATCGGCCTTCCCAACTTTGCCGGCTCTTTCTTGGCAGCAGCGCTGTTGTTCTTGTTGGCTGGAGCGATCATCGAGTTCAAGTTGCGGCCCGATCCGTTGATCCTCGCTGGAGGGGTGGGTCTAGCCGGCCAACCGCGCCTTCCCTTCAAGACCTCGATGCGGCTCATCTTGGCACTCCCGCCGGCACGACTCGCGGTGATCGCTTTAATGGTGTCTCAAGCCACCATGGTGTCCACGATGACCATGACCCCGCTCCATATGAGCGAGGCCGGCCAATCGGGCACGGCGATCAGCGTGATGCTGTTTTCCCATGTGCTCGGGATGTATCTCTTCGCACCGCTGATCGGGCTGCTCACCGACCTGATCGGTCGGACGCCCATGATCTTTCTTGCGGGATTGATCGGGGCGATTGGCGCGGTCTGGGCGGGAGTGAGTCCCGGGGAGGACTTTTTCGGTTTGACCGGGGGCATGACCTTGACCGGGATCGGATGGTGCTTTGGGGTGATCGCAGCGAGCGGTCTGCTGACCGACTCCTTCCCGGTCCATCAGCGGGCCAGCGTTCAAGGCGCTGGGGATCTGTGTATGGCGGGCTTCGGTGCACTCTCAGGGATTGTGGCCGGGACGATCGTGGCCGTCTGGAGTTATCAGGCGCTGAATCTGGGCGCAGCCGGCTTTGGAGCTGGCCTCATGATCTTTGTGTTAGTCAGCCTGATCGGACGCTCTGCGAAGGGGTCGTCATCAGCAGATACATCACCGGTGCGAGACCCTGGTCACGAGACGCTCACCCGGCGCTGATGCCAACCGCTTGCCCCATCGGGGGCGGGACGAGCTGATTCCGATGTTTGGACTAATCCGTTGGTGTCGATCGCTCTGACCCGCAACGAGTGCTCCCCAGAGGCTGCCTCCCACGGCCACCACCATTGGACCCAGGTGTGCTCGCTGGCCACCTCGCCGAGGTTCGCTGTCTCCCAGGGTCCGTCATCCACCTGCACCTCCACAGCGGAGATCCCGATTGAGGGGGCGAGGGCGATCCCGGCGACGACCGTGGTTCCTGCCTGTAATCGTTCGCCCCGCCGTGGAAGATCGATTCGTGAAGCCATCTTCACCGGACCTTCCTTAGACCAGCCACGCGGCATCCAGTAACCGTCCTCGGCTTCCCATGTGGTGAGACGGATCTCGCGTAGCCATTTGGTCGCAGAGACGTAGCCGTAGAGCCCCGACACCACGAGCCGTGCCGGAAACCCGTGTTGGATGGGTAAAAGCTCTCCGTTCATCGCATAGGCAACGAGTGCGCTGCGACCGTCGCTCAAGAGTTCGGTCGGGAAACCGGCAGTGAAGTCATCCACCGACTCCCCGATGATCTGTGTGGCGCCCGGTTGTATCCCGGCCCGTTCCAACAGGTCGGTCAGTCGCACCCCTTGCCAGACGGCGGTGCCCACCAGATCCCCGCCTACCTCATTAGATACGCATTGCAAGGTGATGGGTTCTTCGATCGCTTCCATGGACAACAGGTCCTCGAAATTGATCTCAAAGGGCTGATCCACCATTCCGGTGATTCGTAGTTTCCAAGTGTCGGCGTTGACCCGAGGGATACGCAGCGCGGTATCGATCCGAAAGAAGTCCTCGGTGGGTGTGATGTAGGGGGTGATTCCGTCCACTGGGACCGAGACCCCGGGGGGAACGTTCACCCGTCGCCCTGCTCGGGGAATCTGCCAGATGCGACTGGCCTCCGACGCGAACTCCCGGCCGCGAATTTGGAGGCCGAGCAGCGCCACCGCTGCAGCGCCGCCGAGAGCTCCGCCAGAGACCTGAAGAAACCTGCGACGATCCGCCACACCGGCCCCCGGGATCTGCGATGTCATAACCTCAGCGGGGTTGTGGTCATTGACAACAGTCGCAGCAGTTGCAGCAGGCGCATTTAGCCATCTCAAGGTGATGAGACCAGAGCCCGCCGCCACCGCTGTCGCCAGCAGTCCGAGACCCCAACTTCCCATCGGGTGGGTGAGATATGCCCACAGTCCGATAGCGGCGGCAACGAGGAATCCGATGGGAGGAATCCATCGATTGCGACGCCTGAGGTGTCCTAAGAGCAACCCAAGGCTCAATGCGATCGTCAGCATCCCGATGGTCAGAGCGAGTTTGTGATTGGTGCCAAAGATGGCCACTGCCAGATCTTTTAGTTGGGCGCCCCACTGATCGATGAACGCGTCACCCACTGCACCGATGAGCGAAGGCCCCGATGCCGAGGCTGCAGTCACCAACTCACCGAGGCTGAGCGCAACGGCCGCAGCCACCAGTCCGGAGATCGCTTCACGCCTCATCGGTGACAGTCTGTGCCGATCTCCACCTCGTCGCCACTCCTTCGAGTGATCAAGACTTGAGTGTCATGGGGATTGAGGTCGAAGTTTCCGGTCAATCATGTGGTGCGTTGATCCGTGGGGTGGACCTGCGCGAGGAGTTATCGCCCGCCCAAGTCAGCGAGATTCGGGGAATCTGGTTGGACCATCTCGTGGTCGGGTTCCCGGATCAGGAACTTAATTGCGAACAGTTGGAGAGGGTGGCGCTGTATTTCGGCGTGTTTGGCGAGGATCCGTACCTAGAAGGGCTCGCTGATCATCCGCATATCGCCGAGATCCGGCGTGAGGCCGATGAAACTTCCTCGCTGTTTGCTGACAACTTCCATTCCGATTGGAGTTTTTTGCCGGTGCCACCGGTGGCCACGTTGTTGTATGGGATCGACATTCCTCCAGTGGGTGGAGACACGCTGTTTGCGAATCAGCAGATGGCCTACGAGGCCCTTGATGCGCAGACCAAAGATCGCATCACCCATCTCGCAGGGATTCACTCGGCTCGCCTCGGATACGCGCCACAGGGCCGCTACGGAGAAAGTGATGCGGGTCGATCGATGGCGATCGTCTATTCCGAAGAGGCGATGGCCACCCACAGCCACCCGTTGGTTTTGGCTCATCCCGAGACCGGTCGTAAGGCGCTGTTCGCATCGGGTGCGTACACACTTGGGATCGATCCGAACAGTCTCGATGCTGCAGAGATGACCGCAGAGGAGGCACACGAGTTACTGATCGGCCTGTTTCGTCATCAGGCTCAAGGCAAGTTTGTGTATCGGCATTCGTGGAGCGCCGGAATGTTGACGATGTGGGATAACCGCTCGGTGTTACACGCTGCCACCGGTGGCTATGAGGGGCATCGGCGATTGTTGCAACGCATCACGATCGCCCCATTTGATCAGCCCCAGCCCGTCTCAACCTGAGGCGCAAGTCCTGCCGGAACCTGCGAAATCTGTTTGGGCTTACACTTCGAAGATGCAGCCGCAATCGCCGCTCACCAAAGAAGAACTCACCGCACTCATCGCTGATGGCGAAGTGGACACCGTTGTGGTGGCGTTTCCTGATCTTCAGGGACGCTTGGTCGGCAAACGCATATCTGGTTGGTACTTCCTCGAGCATGTCGCTCAAACAGGCACCGAGAACTGCGATTATCTGATCGCCACGGACATTAACGATGAACCGATTCCGGGATATCGATTCACCAGCTATGAGCGCGGATACGGCGACATGGTGGCTTTTCCTGATTGGTCGACTCTGCGTTTGATGACCTGGCATGAGCGGACTGCGCTCGTGATCTGTGATCTGTTCCAGCCCGGGACTCAGTTCCCGATCGGGGTGTCTCCGCGTCAGATCCTGCGCGATCAGGTGGCGGCAGCAGCAGCGATGGGATTCGAATCGCAGATCGGCACCGACATCGAGTTCTACCTGTTTGAGGATTCCTACGCTGATGCTCATCGGGTCGGCTATCGGGATCTGGTCCCACACTCACCATGGATGCAGGATTATCAGATCGTGCAGGCCGGGTTTGATGAGTACGTGATCGGAGACATCCGCCGTCATCTCGACGCTTCGGCGGTGCCTGTGGAATCCTCCAAAGGTGAGGCCGGTCGTGGCCAACACGAGATCAACATCGGTTACAGCCATCCGGTGGAGACCGCAGATCGCAACATGATCTTGAAGGCCGCCGCGAAAGAGATCGCAGCGCAGCACGGACGATCGGTTTCGTTTATGGCCAAATGGCATATTGATGAGACCGGATCTTCAGGCCACATTCACTCCAGTTTGTTAAGTGCCACTGACGGGTCGGCCTGTTTTGCTGGGGCTCAGTTGCCGAGTTTGTTCCAGCAATATTTGGCGGGCTTGTTACTCACGGCCCGGGAGTTCAGTGTGCTGTGGGCGCCGACCGTCAACAGTTACCGTCGTTTCCAAACCGAGTCGTGGGCACCGACTGCGGTGGCTTGGGGGCGTGACAATCGCACCCTCGGCCTGCGGGTGGTTGGCCACGGGGCAGCAACCAGGGTGGAAACGCGGATTCCAGGAGCCGACATGAACTCGTATCTGGCATTTGCCGGAGTGTTGGCGGGGGGCTTGTATGGGATTCGTCACCAGTTGGAGCTGCCACCGGAATATCAGGGCAACGCATATGCGGACACAGAACTGGAGCGAATTCCCACCTCATTGCATGAAGCGATCGCCCTCTGGGAGTCCAGCGCAATCGCGAAGGAATGCTTTGGCGAGGACGTGCATCACCACATCTTGACTATGGCCACTGCCGAGTGGAACGCTTTCAACCGCACGGTCACCGACTGGGAACTCAGTCGTTACTTCGAACGCATCTGATCCCAACAGGAGATTTCATGCCCCAATTCAACGGGTCACGTCTGGCCAACAAGGCCTGCTTGATCACGGGGGCGGCGAGCGGCCTCGGCCGAGTTGCCGCCGAACGGTTTGCCGCTGAGGGTGCCAACGTGATGATCGCCGATCTCCTCGATGGAGCAGAGGCGGTGGAGGAGATCACCCGGGCGGGTGGAGTTGCTGCTCAAATGATCTGTGATGTGACCTCTGAGGAATCCTGGATCTCGGTAGTGAAAGCCACGATTGAGCAGTTCGGGACCATCGACGTGGTGATGAACAATGCCGGAGTGATGTTGAGCGGGGACGATGATCCGGTGGCCACGAGCCTGGAGATCTATCACCGCACGATGGACATCAACGTCATGGGGACCCTGCTCGGCTGTAAGACGGTGATCCCGGAAATGCTGAACCGGGGCGGCGGCGTGATTGTCAATGTCGCCTCGTTCGTGGCTCATATGGGTGCGGCAACTCCCCAGATCGCCTACACGGCCTCAAAAGGTGCCGTGTTAGCGATGACTCGCGAGATTGCGGTGACCTACGCCCGGCGGGGGATTCGGGCCAATGCGCTGTGTCCTGGTCCGGTGATGACACCACTTCTGGCTGAGTTCCTTCGTGACGATGAGGCCCGGGAACGGCGTCGGATCCACATCCCAATGGGCAGATTTGGCGAGGCCACAGAGATCGCTCATGGGGCAGTGTTTCTCGCATCTGAGGAGTCAGCGTTTATGACGGGACAATCGCTCATCATCGACGGTGGAATCACAGCGGCGTACACCACCCCAGTCGATTAAACGCCCGATGTGCTCAGGGGTGGCGGACCAGAGATTGGATGAACCCGGAGATCACAGCGGTGAGTTGTCCATCGGCCGGTCGTTGCCGATCGATATCGGCCACTACGAGACCGGTGTTGTAACTGAGAATGAAAACCGCGACGGCGCGCGGATTGAGGTCGTTACGCATGAGGTCTCGGGCCAGAGCGATAAGGACCACTTTCTCCATGTCATCGATGAGATTCAGGCCCTTGCGACACCGGAGTAATGAGAGGTCATGCCTTGGAATAACAGCGCACCGTGAGCCACGGTGCTGACACGGACACTCGCCTCGTCGCCATCTTTGGTGGTGCTCACGATGGTTTCAATAGCTGGCTTCGGTATCGAGAGATTTGAAGATGCCCGGACTCAGGGGAGTCTCAGGAACGAATCCACAAACCCATCGATGACCTCGGCGAGGTGGGCGTCGCTCGGGCGTTGGCGATCAATGTCGGCCACGACCAGTCCGGTGTTGTAGGACATGATGAGCACTGCGAGGGCCCGAGGATCGCGATCCTTGCGCACGAGATCTCGTGCTTGGCCGATCAGAATGACCTTTTCCAATTCGTCCACGAGGGTGGACTGGGCATCAGCGATCACATCGAGCAGATCGGGCCGGGGGAGCGCAGCGCCGATCGCCATGAGGCGGGTGGCCCGACCAGAGGCTCTGTCGATGGTGACAATCTGACGGGTCACCAATGCGATGAACTCCCGGAGGTCTTGAACATTGGTGGTCTCTCGGGCCTTCTTCTCGAGGGCTTTGATGTCATCGTTAACTACCGAAGAGAACCGGAGCATCTGAGCCTCTTGGATTAGGCCCTCGCGACCGCCGAAGTAATACGAGATCATTCCTTGGGTCACACCGGCCTCTCGTGCCACAGTGCTGATCCGGACCGCAGCTTCGCCTCCCTCATCGATGGCTCTCACAGCCGCCTCAACGATGCGCTGACGAGCGGATTGATCCTGGTCGTCGGAGAGTGTGTTCTCTTTCACATGTCGCATCGTAGTCATGGGAGTGCTCGCCGTTCTCGAACCCAAGTGCAGGATGCGCAGTCAGGCGAGATGCAGCAGAGGAGGTCAGTGATCAGGCCCGCACCGAGGAGAACTGAGATTGCTGGAGGGCCGCCATGTAGGCCGATAACAGCAACTCGCGACGCACTGAGTCCAAACGGTGATCGGCAGCGATGAAGTCTTCGGCTGAACGGAGTTCTTCGACGTACCCAGCAGCCCGCAGGACGTGACCTCGCGCCAGACCGCAAACGTCTTCGAGGCGGATGAGGTCATCGAGGGAGGGCTCCACATCGCCGGTGGACCACCGAGAGATCGTGTTTTGCGCAACGCCCAGAATTTCTGCGAGCTGCACTTGAGTGAACTTGCCCCGGTATGCCGCACGAATTGCCGCACCGCGTTGAGCCGATGTGGGGCGTGCTTCACTACTTGTGTACCGGGTGCTTGTGTGCCGGGTGGCCTTCATCCGGCGACCGATGGGAGTAGGTGCTGTGGGCTGGGCGGACTTGGGCATCGGACTTCCTTATCGTGCGTCGAAGGTGGCCGGGAGATCAGTAGTTGAAATATCTTTAACGTGGATGACGATACCTGTCAGCGGCCTTGGCTTCCAGTGGTATTTGGCCTTATGGCCAACTGTCGGATTGAAATAGCCAGTTGTCCATAACGGTCAAACGCTTAAGGGAGTTGTGGGCAACGAGTCAGCCGGATCAGGTCAGCTCTGTGAAGACGTTTAAGTGCCGGCTGCCAGCGCATCAAGAACCGGACCGAGAACCTCCCTCAGAGCCGGTGCCAACCAACGCACGATGGTGTCGCTGAGATGATGCTCATCACGGTAAACGAGCAGGTTGCCCACTACCACGGGGCATTGGTCTCCCACACACAGCCAGCGGTCCGGCCGGATCAGGCCTACCTGGCGCGGTATGACCACCTCGGTGATTGCGCCGGTGACTTTTTGGAGGCGATCTGCTCTGACCCCTCGGCCTGGATTGCAGACCGAGATTGCAAATCGATTGGCGGCGAGACAGGCCGGTGTCGCCTCAGATGGGTCAGGGGAATCGCCCATGATCACCGGTTCGATCCCGTCGGATCGCAGCTCATCCAATAACGGTGGCAGGTGCTCGGACCACGCGGAGGCCGGGACCGCCCCTTGGCCATCGGCAGCGAGTAGCGCGTAGTACTGACTGAGCACGACGAGATCCACTCGCTCGGCGCGCAGGTACTCGCGCACGCTCGCCCGCCACGGACCACAGTGGGTAAAGGTCTGTCCGGCCTGACGATTAAAGGTCATCACATCAATCACCGGGCATCCACCCTGAGTGAGCACGATCAGACGCCAGTTACGTTCCCGAGCGATCTGATCAAGTGCCGCAAACCATTGGCTCGCGTGAGAGTCACCCCACAGGGCCATCGTGTGGTGGCCGTCGGGGTCACCGAAGATGCAATCTGAGCGCACGCTGACGGCGAAGTATTGCTGGCATCCACTCGTGTAGGCGGTCCCGAGGTCCGCGTCGGCTTGGCGCAGGCCGGGCCGGAGATTGTCGGGAACCACCATGGTGGCCAGGGCCTGCACAACAGCGGGGAGGGGATCAGCATCGCTCATATCGATCGGGGTCAGCACCGGCGGTGGCTGTGACGGGCCGACTTGCGTTGTGGCAGAACTGGTAGATGACTGTGTCGTCTCGGAGGGGATCGGGTCCGATCCTTCGTCTGGACTTTCGGCCAACGTCTCGCTGATTGAGATTGGCTCGGCAGCAATGACCCCGGTACGGAGATCGCTGCGGAAGGTGGTCAGGGCAATCGCTGCGCTCAGCACGAGGATCATCGATCCAGCACCGAGCACATAACTCCAGCGCGGGAGGTGGGCTAAGGCTGTTGAGGAGCGGATCGGATTCTCAATGAGGCGAAACCCGAGTTCGCTGAGTCCTGCCGTGAGGATCAGCGCACCGAGCGCAGCCGCAAGACCCCATGAGGAGCCGGGAAAGTAGCGCTCGAGGGCGACTTTGCCGAGGATGATGACCGGCCAATGCCACAGATAGAGCGAATAGGACCGGGCCCCGACCCACTGCATCCAGCGCATCTCGAGGAATCCTCGCCGTGGACTGTGCTCGTCGATCTGTGCGCAACAGCCGGCCGCAAGGATCACGCCGGTGGCCGCCACGGGCAGTACGGCCGCCACCCCCGGAAACACTGTGACTCCAGAAAAGGTGATCATGGCGATCCCGATCCCGGCCAGACCGAGTGCGGTCAAGATTGCGGCAAAGCGGCGGGGAATCTGACTGAGGGTGGGGCTCGCCGTGGCGAGCAGAGCCCCAAAGCCGAGTTCCCAGGCGCGAGTATGCAGCCCAAAGTAGGACCAGGCGGCCTGCACGGGAGTGAAAACCGCACTCGCTGTGAAGGACGCAGCGATGACCACCACCACGATCCCGGCGATACGGCCCCGCACGGAACGGGCCCGATAGGTGCCGATCACAATGAGTGCAGGCCACACTAGATAGAACTGTTCTTCCACCGAGAGCGACCAGTAGTGCTGCACCGGTGAGGGGACCTCGGTGGAGGCCAAATAGTCCGTGCCTTGAGCGGCAAACTCGAGGTTGGATACGAATAACGCAGAGGCCGCAATCTCTCTGGCAAGGTCCGACCATTGCAAGGGGTTGATGACCGCTGCACCGACGATGGCGGTGAGGA
Source organism: Ilumatobacteraceae bacterium (assembly GCA_018401375.1). Lineage (GTDB taxonomy): Bacteria > Actinomycetota > Acidimicrobiia > Acidimicrobiales > Ilumatobacteraceae > M30B72. Next base: position 37,465 of record JAGYKR010000015.1, read on the forward strand.
CGAGCACAACCGTGGAGATCGGGAGCAATCGGCGTATCCGCCGGGCATAAAACGACCCGATCGCAATCTTTGAGGTGCGGGTGCGTTCGGCGATCAGAAGTGAGGTGATCAAAAAGCCCGAGATAACGAAGAACACGTCCACGCCCACGTAGCCGCCGCTCATACCCGGCAGGTCGAAGTGGTAAGCCATGACGGCGATGACAGCGAAGGCTCGTAGTCCCTCGATGTCTGGGCGGTGTTGCACATCGAGACGCTACAGCGACAGGAATCTGAGCCAAGGAACTGCTCTTGCAAATCCCGACAAAGACGGTCATGATTGTCGGGATTCAGGCCAGAGGTACTGGTCCGTGTAGAGGAGTATCAATGTCACAGTCAATCCCCACGGTCCCAGATGGGACCGTCTCGCTTCCTTCCTCGGAAGAAATTGGTCGCAGCGCTATCGCTGCGGTTCAGACCCGAGCCGTGGGCATCGGGACAGCAGCATCGGTTGCCTTCGTCGGATACCTCGCCCTCTCCCAGGGGGCCGCAAAGGCCACCTTGGGCCTCATCGGGCTTGCTCTCGGAGTGACCTTGTTCCACTCCCGCTTTGGTTTCACCTCGGCGTGGCGCCAACTCGTCTCGGTAGGACAGGGCCGCGCATTGCAGGCACACACTGTGATGTTGGCGATCGCCGTCGTCGTGTTCAGCGTGGTCATTTCGGGTGGAGCCGGATTTTTTGGTACTACGCCAGGTGGCTTCGTAGCCCCGATCACTTTGGCCTTGTTCCTTGGAGCAGCCCTGTTTGGAATTGGGATGCAACTTGGAGGCTCCTGCGCCTCAGGCACCCTCTTCGCGACCGGTTCCGGGCATCTCGGGGTGGTCATCACGCTGGTGGGATTCATCGCCGGTTCGGCGATTGGAGTGGCGGGCTGGTCCTTTTGGACTTCGGGAGCCGGATACGTCAAGTTCGCTGACCCATTCTCATTCACAGCGCGATTCGGCAGTTTCGGAGGGACCTTGATTGTTCTGGCCCTCCTGGGAGCGGTAGCGGCGATTGCCGAAGCCGTGATCCGCCGGCGGCGACCACCGGCCATCGAACAACCTCCGACGGCGGCTGGTCCGGCACGCATCCTGCGCGGTTCGTGGCCGATCTGGGCAGGAGCGATCGTGCTGGCGCTCCTCAACGTTGCTGTGTTGTCAGTGACGGGACGTCCATGGGGTGTGACGGCGGCGTTTCGTTTGTGGGGATCCAAAATCCTCGACGGAGCCGGTTTTGATGTGGCCTCTTGGTCCTACTGGAATCTTGCTTCGGGGCCACGGCCCGGCCTGACCGCTTCGATCTTCGCTGATAATGCTTCAGTGGCGAACTTCGGGATCATTCTCGGAGCGCTCGTCGCGTCGGCCGCCGCTGGCGGTTTCGCGGTGGCTCGGCGGATTCCCAGCGGGACCATCGCTGCGGGTCTGATCGGCGGAGCCATGATGGGCTACGGCGCCACGTTCGCTGCGGGTTGCAATATTGGTGCTTACTTCAGCGGCATCGCCTCGGGCAGCCTGCACGGCTGGATCTGGGGGGCGAGTGCACTGGTGGGGACGTGGATCGGCCTGAAACTACGACCGCTGTTTGGCCTGTCTGTACCCAAGCCCACTGATTCCTCATGCTGAGAACAAAGAGATGAATTTCTAGGGATGAATTTCTAGCGCACGCGCAACGGCCCCCTCGCGACGAGGGGGCCGTTCACGTGATTCGATCGCTTCATCGGATGTGCCGACGGGGCGATCGTTAGAGATAACCGATCAGGCCGAAGCGGGCTCGGCTTCCTCTAGCTCACCGTTATCCGCCTTGGTCTTGATGACCGCAATCGCGACCACCAACAGACCGAACAGCGGCTTGGCGAGCACGTCACCGAGGGAGTAGCCGACCTGACGAGCAACTTCAGCAGTGGCCTCGTTGTCGATCAGCGACGGGAGCATGTAGGCGATGGGATAGATACCCCAGGTGGCCAACAAGATGTAGCGCAGACCGTCGAGGATCTTGGCGATCCCGGCCTCTTGGCGGCCGAGAGACTTACCCAACTCCACGAACAACACATACAAGATGTAGAGGAACGGGATGGTGGACAAGACGCCCCACACGGTGCGAGCGGTGCTGTCGGCAGCGGCGATTTCGCCGGGGTAGCCGAGCACGATCATTGCAATCGCGGCGATAATCAAGCGCCACAGCAGGCTGCGAGTGGTGCTCTTGGCCAACTTCAGCACGATTACCAGTTCGGCCAGCAACAGCGGCACCGTTAACAACCAGTCCACGTAGCGGTAGCCCTCATTGAATCCGGCTCCGGTCGCGGTGTACACCCCGTTCGCATAGGTGAATGCATCACCCCAGGACTCAAAGATCCGCCAGTAGTGATAGAACGCGATCGCTACAACGAGCGAGGTCAACGTCAATGCCATCTGATGCTTTTTGCCCACTTGGGACCGCATCAAGATGAAGAAGATGAATGCAGCTCCCATCGCCGCAATAGCGAAGGAGAACAGGTTGGAAACGAGATTGAATTGGTTTTCAGATAACTCAAGCGCAAGGTGCATTTGAATCCCTTTCTGCCGGTGGACCCCCTTTAGGACAAGCCGGCTTTCCATGCGTAGTTCACATTTGGGGAAATTGCCAGTATCTGAGGTCTGAAATTTTGCGGACTGGAACATTTCCGCCGGAAAACTGCGCCCGCTTCACACGGCTGAAACACCCACCTGTCAGACTGAGGCGATGCGGATCGACGCCAACTTTTATGGAACTGTCCCAATGCCCGACGCCGGATTCGGAGGTCCCGCCTCGGTGGATCGCCGCTACGGCAACGACGATGTCGTGGCCTGCTACGAGAATCTGACCCATTGGGCGCGCACGATGGACCGGCTCGGCTACGACACGATGTGGTTGACCGAACACCATTTTCAGTACGAGGGCTACGAGGTCACTCCTAACCTGATCCTGTTCGGACTGCATCTGGCCAAAGAGACCGAGCGGTTACGCCTCGGGCAGATGTTTAATGTGGTTCCTCAGTGGCATCCGCTGCGTTTGGCTGAAGACGCCGCCACGATGCAGATCCTCACGGGGAATCGGATGCAGTTCGGAGTGGGCCGAGGCACCGTTCCACGGGAAGCCCAGTCACTCGGTGGTGTCGTGGCCTCTGGCGACAATGAGATGTCGGCGGAGTTGGACCGCATTAACCGCGAGTTGTTCGAGGAATCGATGGAGATCATCAAGGCCGCCTGGAGCCAGGAGCGATTCTCCTTTACCGGAAAGCATTTCGTGCTCCCGCCGGCAGGGATCCCTGATCGTGGCTCCACCGTGAAGGATCTGACGCTGATCCCTCGGCCGATCGCTCCGATCGACGTTTGGCAGGCAGTGACCTCGCCAGCCACTCTGGACTACTGCGCCCGAGTGGGCCACCACGGGGTGATGCCGGCCCGCGGGCTCGATGCCACAGCGGCGTGGTGGGAACGGTTCGGTGCTGAGGCCGCCTCCAACGGATGGGAACTCGGTCCCGGTGAGGCTCGCTGCCTAGCTCTCAATGTGCACATAGGCAGAACGCACGAAGAGGCGGTGGCCGGAGCCCGCAATCCCCACGATGAGTGGATCAAGTTTCTGTCCCCCTACGGCCGATTCCGTGGGTACGCGATGGCCGATGGGTCTCCTACGCCGTTTGATCACCGGCCCTCGCTGGAAGACACCATGGAACAGAAGCAGATGGCGATCGGATCGATCACCGAGGTCACCGAGTTAATTGAGGCCTATCGCGATCGTCTCGGTGTGGAGCACCTGGTCTGCTTCTTCGATATGCCCGGTCTGACGCGGGAGCAGATGGACGAGCAACTGACCTTGATGGCGACGGAGGTCGCTCCTCGCCTCGGTGTCACCATGAGCGCTGGTTGAGCACGAACTCATGCGGGGCCAAGCAAGTCAGTGCATTGGCTGATTGGCCCCTAGAAAAAACCTGACAATATGAGGCCCATGATCGTTTATCGCCTCGACCGAGATCAGGCCCCTCGAACCTTGATCCTGCTGCATGGCTGGAGCGCCGAGCAACACCACCTCGCAGCCTATGTCCCGCTAGTCGATCCTGCCGGTCGATACACAGCGATCTGCCCGAGAGCACCCCATGATCTCCCTAACGGTGATGGCGCGTCTTGGTACGACCGTGAGGGGCCGAGCCCGGTCCCCGCATCTTTTCAGGCTTCGGTAGATCTGGTCGCCGAACTCATCGAACGTGAATGTGGGCCCAAAGGCACCGAAAATTGCGTGATTGGGGGGTTCTCTCAAGGCGGGTTTTTAGCACTTGCGGTTGCGGGACGCGTCGGTGCGCCCCGTTTCGCCGGGGTGTGGGCCATGTGTTGTGGACTACCTGAGGTGGACGGTGTGACCCTCGACCTCGCAGCCGGTGCTGGCACACCGGCGTTAATCCAAGTCGGAGAGCAGGATCAGATCATTGTTCCTGCTCGTGGCCGTGCGGCCGCAGCAGCGCTGCGTGAGGCCGGATGGACGGTCACCGAACTCGGTTACGAGATGGGCCACAGCCAGACGATTGAGATGATGGTGGATGCCCGAACCTGGCTCGCTCAGTGACCTAACGAGCCCCACCGTGATCAACGCCGGCCCTGGCTCATCTCCTGACAACCTCCTCACCAGACAACCGCTGACCTGGAACAAGGCGGTGGGCATCGGCTTGATCGCCTACCTGCTGTCGCGACTCGCAGTGGCGGTAGGTACAGGGGTCCGTTCGGCACAAATTGTGGCGGACTCCAACAAACTCGGAGCCCCACTTCCCGATGCCCCGAAGCCGGACTCGGCGGTGCGGATGGTCACCGAGATGCTGACCACCTGGGATGGGTTGTGGTACCTGGCCGTGGCCCGTGATGGGTACCCCCGCCAAATCCCGGCCTCGGTCACCTTTTTTATGGAGGAGGCGCGCACCGCCTTCTTCCCGTTGTACCCACTATTGGTCCGGATCGGCGATCGGATTCTCCCGGGTGGCGACACCCTGGCCGCGCTGTTGATCAACCTGGTCCTCGGTGCTGTGTTTGTGGTGCTGGTGGGCGTGATCACGCGACGACTGTTCGGGGTTCAGGCTGCGGCCCATGCGATGCTTTTGGCGAGCGTGTTCCCCGGATCTTTCGTGATGTCCTTTGCCTATGCCGACACCTTGATGGTCGTGCTTGCCGCGGGGACGTTATTGGCACTTGTTGATCAACGTTGGGTCATCGCCGGCCTGCTTGCGGCGCTGACCACTGCTTCACGCCCCAACGGTGTGGCGATCGTTTTCGCTGTGACGCTCGCTGCGGCGTTGGCCATTCAGCGGGATCGGAAATGGTCAGCGCTGTGGGCGGTCGGTCTCAGCCCAATGGGGTTGATCGGATTCCATCTGTTCTTGGCCCGACATACGGGGGAGCGGTTCGCCTGGTTTCGCGTGCAGGACGAGGCCTGGGATGAAGGACTCAGTTTTGGATGGACGGCGCTCTCTCACATGATCGCCACGGTGACTGATCCGCTCGCCTCTCCCACTCATGTCGTAACCACGATCACGGTGATCACAATGATCGGTGCTCTCCTCGTGGCCCGCCGGGTGCGACTTCCTGCGCCGATGCTCGCCTACGTGGCGGTGATTCTGATTCTGATGCTGATCCCTGAGACGATCACGGCCCGACCCCGATTCTTGTTTACGGCCTTTCCGTTGGTGATTCCGGTGGCGGTGTGGCTCCCCCGGCGCAGCCCGATCATGTGGCAGATGCTGATGGTCGGATGCGGGATCGGTCTCGTTGGGTTGACCGTGCTGTACGCAGTTCACGGGGCGATTCCGTGAGATTGCCCTCCCGGTTGGGGAACGTCAGGTCTTTGCTGGCGCAACCACCGGCACAGATCACAGCGCTACTGCTGTTTCTCGCTGCGGTTCCCGCCTTCACGGCTGCTCCCGGTGCGATGCCGGCAGACTCCAAGTTGTATCTGTACCTGAACCCCGGACGCCTCATCTCGGACGCGTTTTGGAGTTTTGATCAGCGGCAGTTTGCCGGATGGGTTCCTCATCAACACATCACCTTTTTGTGGCCATCGGGGCCGTGGTTCTGGGTGATGGATGCGCTCGGTCTTCCAGACTGGGTGGCTCATCGTGCGTGGATCACGATTGTGTTCCTTGCGGCAGGACTCGGGGTGGTGTGGTGCGCGCGGCTGCTCGGACTGACGTGGGCGGGAGCAGCGATCGCGGCGGTCATCTACCAGTTGAGCCCGTACACCTTGGCCTATGTGAGCCGGACCTCGGTGATGCTCCTGCCTTGGGCTGGACTCGGATGGATCCTCGCGTTGACCGTGATGTCGGCACGATGCGGTGATGGCAACTCACGTTCGGCCTCGAAGTGGAGGTATCCGGCGCTGCTCGCCCTCGTGATTCTGACGGTGGGCTCGGTGAACCCAACAGCGATTGCGATGATCGCCCCGGCTCCCGTGCTGTGGCTCCTTCATATGGTCGCAATGCGGGTTCTCACCTTGGGACAGGTCGCAGCGGTGGTGGCACGGATCTCGGTGCTGTCGATCGGGGTGTCGGCCTGGTGGATGGCGATGGTTGTGACGCAGCGCCGCCACGGTGCAGAGGTGCTCGGATTCTCTGAGACCCTCGAAGATGTTTCGGCTACCGCAACGGCCACCGAGGTGTTGCGAGGCCTCGGGTACTGGTTGTTTTATGTGCGGGACACCTTCGGTCCCGCAACCAGCGCCTCTGCGCAGTACCTGACATCGGTGCCCGGAATCATTGTGAGTTTCGCTGTGGCAATCACAGGACTGTGGGCGATTGTGAGTACCCGCTGGGCACATCGCAGTTTCGCAGCAGCCCTGATCCTCGTCGGCACGATTTTGGCGGTGGGTGTGTATCCGATCAACGATCCTGCGCCGCTGATGGGGTTGTTGGCCGATACGGAGATCGCCCTTGCCCTACGCAGTTCCACTCGGGCGGTGCCGATGCTGCTACTCGGATTGGCCTTGATGGTTGGGGCGCGGCTCGCGCTCGTGGGAGCCGGTGCGGTTCCAGCCCGTGTAGTGAGAGCTAGTACAGGTCGGGGCCGGCTCGCGGGTGTGGCGCCGGTGATGCTGGTCACTGCGATCTGTGTGATCAATCTGCCGGCATGGTGGAGCGGTGGCTTTGTGGATCCAGGCCTGCGCAGACAGAGCGATCCCCCAGAGGCCTGGCGTGATGCGGCGATCGCGATCGATGCCCGTGCGAAGGGTTACCGGATCCTGCAATTACCCGGAGCAGAGTTTGGGAGTTACCGGTGGGGACACACGGTGGATCAGCCACTTGTGGCTTTGACCGATCGGCCTCTGATTACCCGGGATCTCTTGCCGCTCGGGAGCCCGGTGGCGATGGATCTTTTGTTTAGCCTCGATGATCGAATCCAGCGAGGGGTCATCCCGGCCGGTGCGATCTCGGTGGTATCGCGTCTGTTGGGTGCGGATCTTGTATGGCTGACCAACGATCAGGCCCATGAGCGTTACCGGACGGTGCGACCCGACACCTTGATCCCGGTGCTGGAGGCCGACGCTGGCCTGCAGTTGTGGGAGACGTTCGGAGAGCCGCAGGTGTTCACTACGGATCGGGAGCGGGTCGATCCGGTCTCGCTGTCGGACCCCGCCGTTGGGGTGGCGGTCCCACCCGTGATGGTGTGGGAGGTCGCTGACGCGGTTCCGGTGGTGCGAGCGCGATCCGCAGCGGTGGTCATCGGCGGTTCGGGCGATGGGATCATCGACGCAGCAGGCGCTGGGCTGATCGATGGTCAAGAACTGATTTTGTATGCGGCGGCGAGTAGTCCGGAACAGATCGCCGCCGCGCAGCGCTTGATCATCACCGATTCGGCTCGGGCTCGGGCCCGGCAATGGCGCAGTTCCCAAGATGTGATCGGGGCCACGGAGTCATCGGATCGGGATCTGTTGGGGTTGAGTCCGATGGCTGGTGATCAACGGCTCGGGATCGGCCACGGCCCTTTCGTGACCGCCGAGCAGATGGGGACTGTGCGGGCCACGGCCAGTTTCTATGGAGAGCGTTTCGCGTTACTGCCTGAAATGCGTCCGGTGATGGCGATCGATGGTGATCCCAACACGGCCTGGCGGGTGGCCGGTCAAGGGGATCCGGTGGGTGAGCGCCTGCGCCTGTACTTCGATGAGGCGGTGGATCATCTCCAACTCCTTCAGCCCGAGGCGGGGCGTCAGATCACCTCGGTGCGCATTGAGGTCACCGATTCAGAGACACGTGAACTGGAGGTGGTCCTCGGTTCGGCGTCGCTTGAGGCGCCGGGCCAGCGGGTGGATCTCGCAGCGCTATGGAGTGGTGCAGCGCCCGGCGGTCCGACCCAGGTGGACATCGTGATCACTGGGGTCACTTCTGGGCCTGCGGATCCGGTGGGATTCGCAGAGGTTGGCCCGTTTGCCACCCTCGAATACCTGCAGATCCCCGACTACGCACCTCATCCGGACACAAGTTTCCTGTTCACTCGGGACCGGATCGATCCACGCACGATGTGGCGATCGGACCCGGAACTGCAACTGAACCGTCGCTTCACCCTCAGAGATACCGACAGCGGCGGGGAGGGTTGGCTGATGAACCTCCAGGTCAGCCTCGATCAGCGAGCCAGCGACGCCATTTTGGCGAGGTGGATGGAGACTGCAGCGATCGCTGACAGCCGCCTCCAAGGAGTGGTTGCAGCCCGGGGACACAGCGCCGTGGATGGGGATCTTTCCACCGCCTGGATCAGCGATTTCACTCCTTTCGGGGGGCAGGGACATGGTCCGATGCTCCATATCCTCGGGCTTGAAGGGACCACCGATCGGATTCAACTGAGCCAACCCGAGGGTGATTTCTCCAGGATCACAGAAATCGAAATTGTCGGATCATTAGCTGACGGCACATCAGCCAACGACAGATCGGTGACCGATTCCGCTGCGCCGATCAGGGTCTCGGTGCCCAAGGCCGAAGGAGCGGAAGGAGGTGCGGGAGAGATCATCTTGCCGATGCCCATCGGGCCCGGACCGGTGCAGATTCGGGTGACGGCGACGGACCCACGTCTCGTCCGTGATCTGCGAACATCCCAGATGCTGGTGGCACCGGTGGCGATCGCCGAGATGAATTTCGGGGTACCTGTCACGACCACGGCTGCACCGGTCCTTCCGGAGTGCATTGCCGATCTGATCTGGCTCGGTGAGCGGTCGATCCCGGTGCGAATCGACCATGTCTCCGGCCGAGCCGAACCCTGCTCTCTGGACCCGTTGCGACTGGAACCTGGATCCCATTTGCTGCGCAGCACCGCGAGCGATGTAGCTCCGGGTCTCAGGGTGGATCACGTTGTGTTGAGCCCGGCACGCACCGGAATCACAACCGCGCTGGCCGGATCAGAGGCGGGGGGTGGCCTGAACCTGTCGCTGCTCGGTCAGACCCGACTCGGTCGTTCGGTGGAGATCAATAACTGCGCACCGGGCTGTTGGGTGGTGCTCGGCGAGGGCTATAACCCGGCCTGGCACGCCGAGGTGCGAGGTGGATCCCTCGGTCCGCCAGTTGTGGTGGACGGTGGATTTAACGGATGGTTCATCCGCCCCGATGACTCCGAGGGCGGACCGGTGCGGGTGGAGATGTACTGGACTGCGCAGACACCGCTGACGGTGGCTTTCGGGATCTCCGGAGTATTCATCGCAGGCTGTGGGTGGCTGGGCAGACCGAGTCGCCGCCGGGGTCAGAGGATGCGGGACGAACTACGTGCTGGCCCGGTGCTCGCTGGCCCGGTCAGCGCGCAGACCCCCGAGCGACACCGGATCACCGCCAGTGACTGGAGAATCGGCGCAGGACCACACACACCGGTGGGACGGTTGGCGTCCATGGTGCTGTGGGTCGCGGCCGCTGTCGTGTTCGTTGGGCCGCTCTGGGGACTCGTCGCTGCGGTTCTTGCTGTCCCTGGACTCATGGGTCTGCGGGTCCGAATCGCCGAACTCGTGGCACTGCTCGGCCTCGTGCTGAGCGTGATCATCGTGATGGGTCTCCAACTGCGGCGATCCCCTGTGGCGAATATGGCCTGGCCAGAAGCGGTGGGCGAACCTCATCGGATCGCTCTGTTCGCCGTGGTCAGTCTGGCCACAGTGGTGGTGTTCGCTGATGATCGCAGGGTGAGAGAGGCATGAGAAGGCTGGGCCGGATCAAACTGGACCGGATCAATGTGTGCGTCGGGTCGATTTTGGCGGTGATTGCGTACCTGCCGATTGTGTTGACCCGACCCGGACAGATCAGTGCCGACACCAAAACGTACCTGACCCTCGACCCAGGCCAATTGATGTCACGGGCCTGGTCAATGTGGGATCCGATGGTGGGCGCCGGCACGATCACCCATCAAAACATCGGGTACTTGTTTCCCTTAGGTCCGGTCTATTTCGGGGCGGACTGGGTGGGCATCCCCGACTGGGTGACTCAGCGTTTGATCTGGGGCACGATCGTGTGGGCTGCCGCCTACGGCACCTGGAAGCTCTGCCGGTGGATGGGTTGGGCGACTCTCCCGGCTCTGATCGCAGCGGTCGCCTACGGTTGGAGTCCGTACCTGTTGTCCTATTTGGCTCGTCTGTCGGTGATCTTGATGCCGTGGGCGGCGTTGCCGTGGCTGATCATGTTCGCCGGGATTGCTGTGCGCGAATCGAGGTGGCGGGCTCCGGCTCGTTTCGCGTTGGTGATTGCTTTGGTGGGAAGTGTGAACGCAACCTCACTGGTGTTAGTGGGGATTGGCCCTGTGTTGTGGGTGCTGGCTGAATGGTGGACCGGTAAACATCGATGGTCCGCCGTGATGGCCGGGGGGGCTCGAACCTTGGTCCTCACCGTCGGGGTGTCGGTTTGGTGGGTGCTCGGCCTGCGAGTCCAAGGGACGTATGGACTGCCGATTCTGGATTACACCGAGACCTATCAGGTGGTGGCCGCATCAAGCACCCCGCAAGAGATTCTGCGCGGCCTCGGATACTGGTTTTTTTACGGTGGTGACCGCCTCGGCCCATGGGTCGGTCCGTCTGGGGTGTATCGCTCCCCGTGGATGATCGCCGTCGGCACGATCCTCGCTGCGATCTCACTGCTTGGACTGTGCACAGCCTTTGTGGGTCGCGGTCGTGCTCTGTTGTTATTGCTGGTGGGACTGACCTTGGCGGTAGGCGCCGCTCCACTCGGGGCCTCCACACCGTATGGGGATGCGTTCCTGCGCCTTTCCACCACCACGGTAGGTATGGCCTTGCGCTCTACTCCGAGGGCGGCGCCGTTGGTTATTTTGGCGATGGCACTCGGCCTTGGAGCCGCTATCCAATGGGTTCGCCTGCGTTCCACCGAGATGAACAAGCAGGAGCAGACCGGATCAAAGCAGACCCGATTAAAGCAGACCGGGTGGCCACGGCTGATCCCCGTGATGATCGTTCCATCCACGGTCACTCTGGTCCTGATCGGCCTGCTGGTCCAGATCCATCCGTGGTTCCTCGGGCGAGCTCTGAGCGATGGAATTCTTCGACCGAGCGAGGTGCCGACCTATCGCCAGGAGTTGGCGGACTGGTTAGATGAGACCGGCCAAGGTCGGGTGTGGGAAATCCCCGGTAGCGATTTCGCGGCCTATCGGTGGGGCGGGACGGTGGATCCGGTGCTCCCTGGCATGATCGATCGAGCAACCCTGGCCCGCGAACTTGTCCCTCAGGGTGGGCCCGGGACCGTGAGTTTGCTGGCTGCCCTCGACACCCGGCTTCAAGAGGGCACCTTTGAGCCGGCCAGTCTGCGGGAAGTGGCCCGGCTGTTTGGGGTGGAGACGATCGTGATGCGCAACGATCTCCAACATGAACGCCACCGGTTAATCCGGCCAGGCACGCTATGGCCACAACTCGTGGCTGCCCTCGGGCCACCTGATTTCATCGGACCGATGACCACCGACCAGCCGGTGATCCCAATGATTGACGAGATTTTCCTCGCTGACCCGCAGCGCGTAGATCGCTACCCAATCCTTGCTGCATGGAATCTGCTGGACGATCAGACTTCTGGCGTCGCTGCTCCGGCAATCATCGGATCAACATCGCCTTCAGCGGTGGTGGTCGCTGGTGATGGTGACGGGATCGTGGACCTCGCTGCGGCAGGTCTGATCGATCCCCAACGACCGATCCTGTTTGCTGCGAGGGAGAGGGGTGACCAACTGTGGGGACCTGTTCCGCACCTCGTGGTCACCGACACCAACGCGAAACGGGCGCGACGCTGGTCCACCCTCGGCGCTCATTCGGGGGTTATCGAGACCGCTGCGGAGGTGGCGGTGGCTAATGACCCAGGCGATCAGCGTTTGGCGTTATTTACCGGACTCGGTGAGGAGTCGGATCGCCGTGACCTGCAGACCGTGATGGTCCACACTGGCGCGGTCACTGCGATTCGCGCCACCTCATATGGGAACCCGTTCTCCCATACCCCCGAGGATGCGCCGCATTATGCGATGGATGGTGACCCGCTCACCGCGTGGCGGACCGGGGTGTTTAGTGATCTGCGCGGGCAGCGCCTCGAAATTGAGTTGTCCGAACCGATCACCACCGATCACATCTGGATACTGCAACCCACCACCCGGGTGATATCGCGGTATCTGACCGAGGTTGCAGTGCGACTCGATGACGGTCCAGCGATCAGGGTCCCACTCGATGGTTCCTCTCGGGAGGAACCGGGCCAGAGAATTGCGATCCCTTCATTCCTCGCTGAGGTCCCGTTCCACAAGGTGTCGGTGGAACTTGTGGCCGACAATCTCGGAGCGGCCCGAGTGTTCACTGCTCAACCGGGGGCCGGGATCGCCGAGATCAGAATCGGAGACCGGCGAGCGAATCCAACGGTGCAGATGCCCACCGCCTGGCTGGACCAGGTGTTAGATCTTGCGGACTCAGATCTGGATCTGGTGATGACCCGGTTACGCATCGATCCGGCCACGCCCAATCGGGAGGATCCAGAGTTACAGCTTCATCGCAGTTTTGATCTGCCCGAAGTCCGAGAGTTCACGCTGGAGGGAACGGCGCGCATCGCAGCGGGCGCCTCCGACGGGCTCATTTCGGAGCTCATTTCGGGGCAGGCACCCGATGTGGTCGCTTCTGACCGCCTCGCTGGCAGCGTGCATACATGGGGGCGAGCGGCCTTTGACGGTGACCCTGATACGGCCTGGATCACTGGTTTTGAGCTGGGCCAAACACGGGAGGTGTCGGCGGCATCGGTGATCCTGACCCGGCCGACGGTCACCGATTGGGGAGAAGTCCATATCGGGTGGCGCACGGGCCCGGAATACTCACGGCCCACTCAGATCATGGTGAGCGCTGGTGATCAGCCATCGCGGACCTTTGACCTAACTGAGGACCGCTCCTTTGAGCCACAGCTTGACCTGCGGGGACTGCGCAGCGATCGCATTGAAGTGCAGATTTTGGGGATCGACTCCCGGGTCTCTCCGGACTACAACTCTGGGACGCCGCGAGTGCTCCCGGTGGCGATCACCGAGATCCAGTTTCGCGATGTGGATGGCACCCCCGTGATTCTCGATCCATTAGGGGAACGCATCTCCGAGCACTGTCGTACCGACTTGTTGGAGATCGACGGTGCACCGGTGGGTGTCCGACTGCGAGCAGATGTGCGCACGGCTATGCAGCGGGGTCCGATTGCGATCGAATTTTGTAGTGGCCCCTTGTTGCTGGGACCCGGTGGGCATCGGGTCGTCACTGTTGCGGGGAGACAGACCGGAGTGGATCTGGACCGGATCGTTCTGCGGTCTGTGGGGTCTTCTGGCTCTCAAGTCCCAGATAATCAAGCCCCAGATGCCCAGCCCGTCACGCTCGCCCAGCCCGAGTTTGAACGTCACGGGCCGCATCTCTTCAGGGTCACTTGGCCGGCGGGAGATGTCGACGGATGGCTGATCCTAAAGGAGAGTCAGAATGCGGGCTGGGTGGCCCGGATCGAGGGCGGATCCGATCA
>JAGYKR010000016.1 GCA_018401375.1 Ilumatobacteraceae bacterium
GACGGAGTTGGGAAGCCGAGATGGCGGTCAGCCGCCGCGCTCGAGGCACGCCAACCGAAGCTCAGCACGAGCACTGGTATCAGGGCGATCACCCCGAGAACCAGCAGCGGATGAAGACGTTGGCGGGAGTTCACAGTCCTCGACGCTGACGGAACTGCGAGTAGGCCCACAGATGGCCGAGGGCGTTGACGGCCCGATCACCACTCGGGTAGCACAGGCGCCCGGTGGCCCGGACCGTGGCCGGTCCTGGATTGGCCGGGTCTGCCACCGCCAGTTCGGTGGCTACGAGGATCGGTTTGCCGGTGGCGATGGACAGTTCAGCAGCGGCTTGCGCGAATCGAGCGTCTTGACGTTCGTGATAGGTCACGATGCGCTCGAGGCCGTGGTCTGGATAAAAGCGGCCCTCACGCATCAGGCGAGCCTGATTGGATTGGATCCCCACCCCGATGTAGACCACAGCGTGCACTGCGGGATGGGTTGCGATCATCTCCATCACCTCGGGGATGGTTTCGCGGGTTTCGCCACCGGCACAGTCCACCGGATTGTTACGACTCCACCGAGGTGGAAGTTTGGTGTCGATTGAGGCCAACAGATCCTCAGGCAGTTCCAGCAACTGCAGATCGCGATGTCGGGTGATCGCGTCAGCGGTCACCACTCCCCATCCGCCGGCCGTAGTGAGCACCACGACATTGGGTCCTTGGGGCAGCGGCTGGGTAGCGAAAGTGGCCGCCGCCTCGTACGCCTCCTCCACCGACCATGCCCGGGTAATGCCAACAGCCCGGCAGGCCCCATGGAAGATCTTGTCGTTCGCCGCCAGCGCTCCGGTGTGGCTGGCTGCGGCTCGGGCTCCACCGGCGGTGGAACCACCTTTGAGCACGACGAGTGGTTTGCGCGCCGCCACTTCGCCGAGCCTCCGCATCAGACCTTGACCATCGGTGATGCCTTCGAGATACGCGAGACCTACAGAGGTCTCGACATCACTCGTGTAGTAGTCCAGGTAGTCAGCTACCGAAACCGCCGCTGCGTTACCAGCAGAGACCGCCCGGCTGATTCCGACCCCACTTGATCGGGCGAGGTTCAAAAAGCTGGACACGAAGTTGCCGCTCTGACTCGCCACTCCGATTCGGCCGGCGGGCGGGAAGGGCGCCACGATTTGGGCGCACAGATTGGCGGGAGTGGAGACCACTCCTTGACCGTTAGGGCCGGCTAGCAAGATCCCAAGTTCATCGGCCAAGGCCACGAGTTCGGCCTCGGCCACTCGGCCTTCATCGCCTGCCTCGCCGTAGCCGGCAGAGGTCAAGAACGCGGCCTTGACACCTTTAGCGGCGCAGGCTCGGAGCAGATCCGGGTTCGCTGAAGCCGGGGTGCACACGAAGACGAGATCCACGCTGTTATCGGGAATCTGATCGATATCGGACACGGTGGAGATCCCGAGCACTTCTTCGCCACTGCGGTTGGTGCCGAACACCGCCCCCGCGTATCCAGAGGCCAAAATGTTATGGACCGAAACGAACCCGAACTTGCCGGGATGGGAAGATGCCCCGGTCACCACCACGCCTTTGGGGTTAAACAAAGCTTCAAATTGTTGATCGGTTGGTCGCGGCCGCTGGACATTTGTGCGCTCGGATGGGCTCTCCGCTATCTCCACGAGGGCGTCTACCGCAATGGGATCGCCAGTGGGCGAGATGATCAGCGGGTTGATGTCCACGCTCATCACCTCGGGGTGTTCTTCGGCTAATCGACCAAGACCCACCAATAGGTCTACGAGTACTTCGGTGCGCACTGCTGCTTCACCGCGAAACTCGCCAAGGATCGCTGCAGTGGCAAGGTCCTCCAGCATCTCGGTGGCGGTCGCTTTGCTTAAGGGTGCAGGGCGAAACACCACATCAGCTACCGCTTCAGCAAGAATCCCACCGAGGCCCACCATCACCGTTGGCCCAAACTGTTCGTCGCGGATCAGACCGAGGATCAGTTCACGGTTGCCGCTCACCATCGGAGCGATCAACACGCTGACCTCACCGTCTTGCGGGGTGGCAGCAGCGAGGAGTTCGGAGGCTGCTGTCGTGACAGCCTCCGCCGACCCGAGGCGAAGCCGCACGAGACCTCGTTCAGTTTTGTGGGCGATCGCATCCCCGCACAGTTTGGCTACCACGGGGAAACCGATCTCACGGGCTGCATCTGCAGCGGCCTGTGGGCTGGTTACCACTCGCTCGGGCGCCACGGGCAGTCCGTAGCCAGCGAGGAGATCTTTGGAATCGGATTCGGACAGGGTGCGAGTGGCTGCAGACATTGCCCCCACGGTACTCAGTGCGATGGACCCGAGTCAGAACCCCACGGTAAAGGGGCACAGATCTCTGGTGGTGATCTTTAGTCGCTCGGCACCACGTTGTAGGTCAGCAAACTGCGGGCGACCAATCGACCCGTGCCTTCGGCCCGGATTTCGCTTTCACAAAACACGGTGCGACGGCCTCGCCGCACGACCCACCCCTCGGCGATCGCATCCTCGTCCACGAGCGGACCGATGTATTGAATGTGTTGATCGACGGTGGAGAACTTCGCATCTGCTGGCAGTCGAGAACCGATCGCTGGGACTACAGCGGAGTCCAGCAAAGAAGCGATTGCGCCACCGTGCACCACACCTCCGGCCTGACGAAGAACAGATCGAATCGGCATTCGTAACCGGGCGTAATCCAACTTCACCTCCACGATGTAGAACCCGAGTAAACCGGGGTAGAGATCCTTGGATCCCTCGTCAAAGGAGTCCCAGCGCTTTTGCTGTTCGGCTGGAAGTGGTTCGTATTGATCGGCGCGCATGGGGCGCAGACTACGGAATCAGTGCGGCTTGGAAGAAGGCGACCACGTGGTCACGGCGCTGCGCAAGTGCTGTGGGTCCCATCGGGGGTTCGTCGAGAAGGCCTTCAAGGAATGGCGAATCAGAGAAATACGTCAACAGGGTGCCGTAGCCGGTAATCAAGAGTTGATGGGCGTCGTGGCGACGAAATGTGCCGGCCTCCATCTCTCGCTCAAAAAAGGCGACGGCCCGATCGAACATCGGCTTGAGGACGGCAGAGAGATCGATTCCGAGGTGCGCTCCTCCACCGAGGGCTTCTCTGCGCATCAGACGGACGAAATCGTTGTTGTCAGCGAAGAACCTGAAGCCGGCGTCGATGACGTGCTCCACTTTTTTCCATCCGGTCTCCGATGAGGTCACCGAGTATTCGAGGCGTTCGAACCAGTCGCTCAACGCTCTCTCAAATACCTCGCCGTAGAGAGCCTCCTTGGAGGCGAAGTGGTGCAACAGGCTCGGCCGCCGAATCCCGACACCGGCCGCAATGTCGTTGAGCGAGGTGCCCTCATAGCCAGCGTGCGCAAAACAGATCAGTGCTTCGTCGAGGATCTGGTCTCGTGTGGACCGGTGATCGGGGATCGGTGTCATCTCAGATCGCAAGATACACAGCCCAAGCCAACAACAGCGAGGGGGCAGGGTGCGAATCCCTGCCCCCACGTACATCAGTTTTTATATATGACTGTTCAGCTCAGGCCGTTTTCCACGGCTGACCAGTTGATCAAGTGATCGAGGAAGGTATCGACATAGTCGGGACGGCGGTTGCGGTAATCCACGTAATAGGCGTGTTCCCAGACATCACAGGTGATGAGAGCGGTCTTGCCGTGCTTCATCGGCAGGTCGGCATTGCCGGTAGCCATGATCGCGAGCTGTGAACCGTCTCTGACAAGCCATGCCCAACCAGAACCGAACTGACCGACAGCGGCGGCTTTGAACTGTTCGCGGAATGCTTCATAAGAGCCGAAAGACTCAGCGATTGCATCGGCTGCGGCGCCGGTGGGCGCTCCCCCACCGTTAGGTGTCAAAGAGTTCCAATACAGGTTGTGGTTCCAGACCTGCGCGGCGTTATTGAACTTGCCACCCTCGGCCGCCATGATGATCTCGTCCAGCGAGGCGGTCTCTTCTGCGGTACCGGCAATCAGTTTGTTCAAGTTGTCCACGTAGGTCTGATGGTGCTTGCCGTAGTGGTACTCGAAAGTCTCCGGCGAGAGATATGGGGTAAGAGCGTCGGTGCTGTACGGCAGTTCAGGCAGGGTAATTGCCATGGGGGTTCCTCCTTGGATCCAGATGTTGTCTCCTTTATACCGCACAGATCGGCGAGGGGGTATGGGGAGCGCTGAATAGGCTCAAGGTATGCAAATCGTGGCAGCCCTATTCGTCGAGAACTTCGAGATCACTGAGGCTCCCGGTCCGGCAGCCCGCATCAACTTGACGGGAGCCATGTTCTCCATGGCCTCACCCGCACCGGTGCCGGTCACCGTCTCCCCCCATTTGGTCGGGCTGATCTATTGCCCGCCATCTGAGGCGGGGAATGGCGTTTTTGAAGTGGTGTTCCGGCGCGGTCTCGACCCCGATGAAGAGGGGGATCCGGTAGCTCGCAATGTTTCGCCGTTCACGGTGGAACCCGGCAAGTTCACCTATCGCCTGGTGCGCGGGGAACTCGAGTTCACCGAGTACAACCAGGTCTTTGCTCATTGCCGGATCAACCAGGGTCCGTGGCATGTGGTCCCCTTCACCTTGTTGCCGCCGGTCCCCGAGGCCTGATCCGCTGAGTGCATCGGTTCCTGTGTTGCTGGAGCCGTGGCAGTACAGTCATCGGCGATGTCTCATCAATCGATGTCCCCGCACTCTTCTCCCAATCCCCCGCCCGAGCCGCGCGGCCTCAGCGCTGATCTTGAGGCCACTGCCGTCTCGGTCATCCGTGGTCTCGCAATGGATGCGCCGTTGGCGGCAAACAGCGGCCACCAGGGCACGGCGATGGCTCTTGCTCCTCTCGCCCATGTGCTCTACAGCCGGGTGATGAAGCACGATCCCGCCGATCCCACATGGCCGGATCGTGACCGTTTCGTGCTCTCCAACGGGCACACATCAATTTTGCAATACGCAATGTTGACCCTCGGCGGTTTTGGTCTCGAGATGTCGGACTTGCGCGAGTTTCGCCAATGGGACTCAGCCACCCCCGGACACCCCGAAGCTGGACACACCGCCGGCATTGAGGTGACCACCGGTCCGCTCGGCCAAGGTTTTGCAAATGCTGTCGGTCTTGCGCTCGCCGAACGGTTCCTACGGGACCGGTTCGGGCGAGATGCGGTTGATCATCACACATGGGTGATCGCCGGCGACGGATGTCTCATGGAAGGGGTCAGCCATGAGGCCGCCTCCTTGGCAGGCCATCTCGGTCTGGGCCGTTTGATCTGTGTGTTCGATGACAACAGGATCACCATCGACGGTGCGACTTCTTTGACCTGCAGCGATGACGTGGCCGCTCGATTTGAGGCATACGGGTGGGATGTGCAGTACCTCGGTGAGGTAGGTGAGGATCTCGATGCCCTCGAATCCGCACTGTTGGCAGCAAAACTGACAGAGGACCGTCCGAGCCTGCTCATTTTGCGTAGCCACATCGGCTTCCCCTCCCCCGATCACGTCGACACTCATGAAGCCCACGGTCTCGCGTTTTCTGCTGAGGATGTGGCGCGGACAAAAGAGGTGATGGGGATTCCCAATGAGCCGTTTTGGTGCCCGGAGGATCTCCTGGCGACATATCGCGACCACCTACGGACAAAAGGCGCGGTCCATCGGAGCAAGTGGATGCAGCGCTCGGAGGAGGTTCGATCCTCCCCAGAGTGGAGTGCGGCGTGGGGTTCGGGTCTGCTCGACGGCGGTCGAGAAGCAATACCGCGGTTTGAGATGGGTACCTCGCTCGCTACCCGTCAAGCGATCCAGAAAGCGCTGGACGCAACGGCACCGTTCCTGCCGGGACTGATCTCAGGCTCGGCGGATCTGACCGGGAACACCGGTACCAAAATTTCCGGTGCGATTGCCCAACAGGCCGAAACCCCTGGTGGCCAACAGGTGTTCTACGGGATCCGTGAGCATGCGATGGGTTCCGCCATGGTCGGCCTCGCTCTGCATGGTGGCGTCCTCCCGGTGGGTGGAACCTTCTTCGTGTTTCTTGACTACATGCGCCCACCGGTCCGGCTGGCAGCGATGTCCGGTGCCAAGGTGTGCTTCGTGTTTACCCATGACTCGGTGGGTGTCGGCGAGGATGGACCAACCCACCAACCCGTGGAGCACCTCGCGACGTTGCGGGCCATTCCGGGCCTTCAGGTGATCCGTCCGGCAGACGCGAATGAGACATCCGCTGCCTGGTCCACGGTTCTCGACACCGACGGGCCAACAGCTTTGGTGCTGAGTCGCCAAAATCTGACGGTGGTAACCGACGGGTCAGCGGTGGCCCGAGGAGCTGGCGTCATCTTCGAACCTGATACCGCTATTGAGGTGGTGGTCATTGGAACAGGTTCTGAGGTAGGCCTGTGTCTGGAGGCCGCTCAGCGTCTTCACGCCCAGGGTTGTGGGGCTCGGGTGGTTTCCATGCCAAGCTGGGACCGGTTTTTGGCCCAGGATGCGAACTTCCGAGCCGAGATTCTCCCGCCCGGGGTACCGGTCTTGTCGGTGGAGGCCGCCACCACATTTGGTTGGCGTATTTTCGCTGATCGTTGTATCGGGATCGATCGATTTGGGGCCAGCGCCCCCGGAGCGGTGGCCATGGATCGACTCGGCATCAACGTGGACAACGTGGTGAATACTGCGCTGGAGATGACCAGATGACAGGCCCGTTGGCTCGCCTCAGCGTGGAACAAGGCCAAAGTCCGTGGTTGGACAATCTGACCCGCGGCCACCTGCGCGGCGGGGTGATCGCACAGATGATTGAACGTGGTGTCCGCGGGCTCACCTCTAACCCCACCATCTTCCAAAAAGCGATCCAAGGCTCCGATCAATATGACATTCAGTTTGGTGAACTGGTCCGCACTGGTGGATCTGTGGAGGAGCATTACTGGGAGTTAGTGATCGCCGATATCACCGACGCCTGCGTGGAGTTCGCCCCGGTGTACCAGCAATCCTCAGGCGGTGACGGGTTTGTCTCTATCGAGGTGGACCCGCGACTGGCCCATGAACGCGATGCCACCATCACCGCTGCTCGCGATCTCGCTTCGAGGATTCCCTATCCCAATGTGATGATCAAGATCCCCGGCACCGAAGCGGGTCTTGGTGCGATCCGCCAAATGATCGCCGACGGCCACAGCATCAACGTCACGTTGATTTTTTCAGTCCCCCGCTACCTCGAGGTCATCGAGGCGTACCTGTCCGGACTTGAAGACCGCGTCGCCACGGATCCGTCAGCGGATTTGTCTCAGGTGGCGAGTGTGGCCAGTTTCTTCGTCAGTCGCACCGATACCGAAGTGGACCTTCGCCTCGAGGCAATCGGAACCCCTGAGGCGCTTCAGTTGAGGGGTTCGGCCGCTGTGGCCCAGGCCCGTCTTGCCTATCAGGCGTTTCTGGGAGCATTCAGCGGCCAAAGATGGGAACGACTCGCAGCACACGGCGCTCAGGTGCAGCGGCCCTTGTGGGCGAGTACCGGTACCAAGAACCCGGCCTATTCAGATGTCGTTTATGTGGACAGCCTGATCGGACCCCTCACCGTAAATACGTTGCCCGAGGCCACGTTGGAGGCGTTCGATGATCACGGAACAGTTGAGCGGACCCTAGATGCGGACTCGGATGCACCCGCGAAGATCTGGCAGCAGGTCACGGCGGTCGGCGTGGATGTTGACGATGTTGCAGCCCAGTTGGAGCGCGAAGGAATCGCTTCGTTCCAGCAGAGTTTTGATGACCTGATCGCAGCGTTGAGCGAGAAGGCGGCCAAACTGATCTCATGACCCGGGGGACTTCAGAGACGCTGCAACAGATCCTGCGCGGCCATATCGATGAGCTGCTTCGTGAATTCACCAATGAGCGTGACCGCACCCTGGCGGAGGATCTCCTGAGCGAAACCCTCGGTCTGTTGATGGACCAACCACACTCGTTGGACCTCAAGATCGCCACTGCCACGATCACCGAAATGCGCGATGCCTTTGCGATGTTCGCTCCGTATCGCGGGATCCCTAAGGCCAGCATTTTCGGTTCAGCCCGCACACAACCACATGATCCGCTGTGGGAACACACCCGGCTTTTAGCTTCACGCTTAGCCGATGACGGGTGGATGGTTGTGACAGGGGCAGGTCCAGGGATCATGCAGGCCGGAATGGAGGGGGCCGGGCGGGAGCGCAGTATCGGTGTATCGATCCGGCTTCCCTTTGAACAGGGGGCGAACCCGGTGATCGCCGGGGATGAGAAGTACGTCAGCATGCGGTACTTCTTCACTCGCAAACTCATGCTGGTCAAAGAGTCCAGCGCCTTCATTTGTCTGCCCGGTGGTTTCGGTACTCTCGACGAGACGTTCGAGTTGTTGACCTTGACCCAGACCGGCAAAGGGTTGCCCGTGCCAATTGTGTTTCTCGATACACCGGGAGACCGGTATTGGGAAATGGTGCACGAGTTCGTACAAGAGCAGTTGATCACCCGCGGGTTCGTGTCACCAGGGGACGTGGGGTTCTATTTCATCACCGACTCCTGTGAGGAAGCGGTTGCCGAAATCGATCGTTTCTACGCTAACTACGACTCGATCCGCTTCATTTCGGACCAGTTGGTGATTCGGCTTCGACAGGAGCCAACCGATGCTCAACTCGAGCTCCTTAACACCGAGTTTGAGGGGCTCGTGGCCGAAGGCGGCATTCGTCGAGCGGCCGCTCACCCGGTGGAAATCCGCCAGGCAGACAAACCCGATCTCCCCCGGATCAGCTTTGCGTTCGCCCGTCACCACTACAGCGATCTGCGGGCGATGATCAACCGTCTCAACAGCTTCGTAGAAATCTGAGTGATCATGACCTCGATATCGCAGATCTGGACCTACCCGGTGAAATCCGCACAGGGGCATTGCATCGATACAGCCACCATCGGAGAGTTCGGTGTTCATGGTGACCGGATCTGGGCGATGAGGGACCTCGAACGTGGCGGCATCAGAGGCGCCAAAAAGATCTCGGGCCTAATGCAGTTGCGGGCGGAAGCCGATGAGGCCGATGGACATCTCACCGTGCGAGTCACCTTGCCCAACGGGGAAAGCGGAAATGCCGGTGACCCCGACCTCGACCGATTGGTATCGGAGTTTTTGAACCATCAGGTTCGATTCGACGCTCTGCCTGATGCAGAAAATCTTGAACACTTTCGGCGCGGAGCCCCCGATGATCCCGATGTGATCGCGGAGATGCGGGCCATTTTCGGACGTGACCTCGATGAACCGTTACCGAACTTCGCTGTCTTTCCTCCCGAGCTTGGTGAATACGAGTCCCCTCCCGGAGCCCACTACGACTGCTATCCGTTGATGGTGATGACCACCTCGGCCATGGCCGCACTCGAATCTGCCCTCGGACCAGGTGGAGCGGACATTCGTCGGTTCCGTCCATCGATAGTGATCGACACCGGCTCAGACCCGGGACATCCCGAATTCTCTTGGAAGGGACGTCAGGCTCGTCTCGGGACCGCGGAAGTCGAGTTTCTCGACCCGTGCCCGCGGTGTGTGATGGTCACCCATCACATCGACGATCAGGCCCCCGCAGACAGGTCGGTGTTGCGGCATATCGTGACCGAACTCAACCAGAACCTCGGGGTCTATGCCAGAGTCACCCTGCCCGGTCAGATCTCTTCGGGGGATGCACTGGCCTGGTTGAGTTGACGCAGGATTCCCGACGCCTTTTCTACGGCCCGGCGGGCCCGCATGAGATCTCGATCCACACCTGATTTCGTATGGCCATTGGCGATGTCTTCACGTAACTGGGATAGCGACATCTCATCGATCTCGTCTGCTACCCGTTCAAGATGGGCGATCAGATTGACGTAATCGCTCATTTGAGGGCCTGCGCGAGGAGGTCCATTGGATGGACGACGCTGATGCCGTGGTCGGCGAGGGCCGAACTCAAATGTTGGGAACATCCCGGGTTGGCGCTCACTAGTTGGGTGCTCCCTGTTCGTTTGGCGACCGCCAAGATCGTCGAAATCTTTCGGTCACGGATCTGTCCGGCCAAATCGGGTTGTAACGCCGAGTAGGCGCCCCCGGCCCCGCAGCACAAACCTTCGTCTCCTAGTTCCACCGGTGTGCCCACCCGACCAATCAGGTCTCGGACCGCAAGGTGCGCCTTTTGAACGTGACGCAGATGGCACGGATCTTGGATCATGATCGGCCCCATCCCGGGCCCAGAGAACTTCGGGACACTCGGGCGCTCACTACCCGAATTCAGCACGGGATCCATGACGACGGGATCCATGACGACGGCATTCATGACGAAGGTATGCACATCGACTACCCGAGCAGAAAAGGCCCGGGCCTCTGCGGTGCCGAGCGCGTGCCCAACATCTTTGAGCGCGGCGCCACAACCAGCCGAGTTCACGAGGATCGGTCCATCTCCGGGGAAGGCTTCCATCGTAGAGCGCATCAGAGCGGCTGCCTGCTCGCTGAGACCGGCATGGGTGTGTAAAGCGCCGCAGCAACCACTCGAGGACGGGACCTGATAGGTGATACCGAGCGATGTGAGGATTTCGGCTGTGGACCGATGGGTGTGACGTTGCCAGGCGTCCATCACACAACCGGTGTAGAGCCAGACATCGGTTCCGGTGGAAGCAATGGCTGCACCTTGGCGCACCGGGATTGTCCCGAGGCCAAGCCGCCGGGGCACAAGTTTCAACCTTTGGGCTACCGCGATCATTCGGGAACCAATCAGCAGCAGCCGATGGCGACCGAGTACGTGATAGCCGATCCGTTGCCAACGCGGCACGGTGCGATGCTGGGCAGCCAAGGTGGACCGTGTGGCCTCCATCAGATGACCGAATGGCACCCCTGACGGACAGGCCGGTTCGCAACCACGGCATTGCACACAGGTCTCCATGAACTCCACGAATGAATCATCGATCGGCGCCCCTTTCCATTGGACAGCGCGCATTGCGTCGATCCGGCCACGTGGGGAAAACGCCTCCTTGCCGGTAACCCTGTAAGTCGGGCAATGCGGCAGGCACATCCCGCAGGACACGCAACTCGACAGTTCGTCCTCGTCGATTCCTAGATGGGTCATATTGGACGTGCCTCCGACATCGCAGACTGAGTGCCGATTACGCTGACTCCCGGGTTGAGCCGACCATCAGGGTCAAGGTTGTGCTTGATCCGACGATGCAGATCTCGTACCTGCATACTGACCGATTGTTCAGGGGCCACATCGTCGAGATGAATGATTCCCACCCCAAGTTCAGCGAGAAAACATCCCGGTTGAGCATCGATCAGCGCCAATGAAGTCTGAATTGAAGCCGGGGGTACCGACCACCTGTGGACGAGCCGGGTGAGGTCAGGTGGGTCACAAGAACCCAGACCGTGAGCGGATGCTTCGGCCTGCACATCACGCGTCTCACCCTCAAGTAGCACGTAGCAGCGCACCCCGTCCCACAACACACTGACTGGTCGATACAAGGACCGCAGCAGATCCCACGGATCACCAGTACTGCAATACCACTGCTCGTAGGGAGCGCGCGGCTGAGTCCGAAGGATCACCTCTCCGAAAAATCCGAGCGTTCCACGTGATCCGACCATTAAACGACACAGATCAAACCCGGTCACGTTCTTGACCGTAGGGCCACCAATCTTGACCACATCACCGGTTGCGGACACGTACCGCATCTGCAACAACGCATCACGGATCGGGCCATTGCCCAGTCGTCGGATGCCACTGTGGCCGAGAGCGAGTGCGCCGCCCACAGTGCCCGAGGGGGGAATCACCACGTACTGTCCAACGAGGTCCAACGCTGCGTCGAGTTCTGCCATTGAGGTACCCGCTCCGCAACAGACGGTCATCTCCTCGGGTTTGATCCATTCCACCCCGCTTGGGGCCATCACCGTGCGCACTTCGGGCACTGGACCGCCACGGGTGGACATACCTGCGATTGTGACAGGACCGCTGTCGCTGATTTCTTCTGCGAAGTCGCTCAGATCCATGCGCCCTCGGGAATCTGATGAATATCCCCACAGGTCGCCGGTGAGGGAAGCACTTTGTGGGGATTGGCCAATGAGTGAGGATCAAAGGCTCCCCGCACCAGGCTCTGGGCCTCGAGATCCACATCGCTAAACATGAGGCCCATCAGATCACGCTTTTCAAGCCCGATCCCGTGTTCCCCCGACAACACTCCCCCCGCATCAACTGAAGCCCGAACGATCTCTTCACCTGCTGCATGGACGCGTTCCATGATTCCGGGTTCGCGCTTATCAAACAGCAGCAATGGGTGCAGGTTGCCGTCGCCGGCATGGAACACGTTAAGCACCGCTAACTCGTGGCGCGCAGCGATCTCATAGACCTGCTGAAGGACCCGGGTCAACTGTGACCGAGGGACCACGGTGTCGTGCAGGTAGTAGTTCGGCTTGATCCGAGCAATCGCACCGAAGGCCGACTTGCGCCCCTTCCATAGCAGGGCGCGTTCGGCCTCATCTGCTGCCGTCCGAATGGTTCGAACCCGGCGCCGACGGGCGAGTTCGGTGATCTGGGCAACCTCTGCCGCAACGCGATGTTCAAGGCCAACCACCTCAACTAACAACGCCGCTGCGGAGTCCACCGGCAGACCGGCATTGATGTAACCCTCCACTGCGACCAAACACAGTTGGTCCATCATCTCCACCGCTGCCGGAACGATCCCAGCGGCGATGATGTCACTGACAAGATTGGCCCCGTCATCCACCTCAGCGAAGTCCATGAGCAAGGTAGCGATATGGGGCGGATTGGGGGTCAAACGCACACAGACCGCTGTCGTGATCCCCAACATCCCCTCACTACCAACGAATACCCCGCGCAGGTCGAGACCATCAGGCTCAGGATCTTCGCCGCCAAGGATGGTGACCGAGCCATCAGGAAGCACAACTTCAAGTCCCAAAATATGTGAGGACGTGACACCCTCGGCCAAACAATGCGGACCTCCGGAGTTGTTGGCCACGTTGCCACCGATCGAGCAGATCTGTTGGCTGCTGGGGTCAGGCGCAAAATGCAGTCCGAGATGGCTGATCTGATGGGACAGATCCAAATTCAACAAACCCGGCTGCACCCATGCCATCCGGTTGTCGGTGTCCACACTCAAGATTGCGTTCATCCGTGTCACGGCGATCACGATGGCGTCGTCCATCGGCACCGCTCCCCCAGCCAAACCTGTCCCCGATCCACGGGCGACAAACGCGACACCGTGCTCAGCGGCAATGCGCACACACGCTGCCACCTGATCGGTACTGTCGGGAAGGCAGACCACGCTGGTTCGGCCTTCCATATTGGATGCGTCTTTTCGGTAAAGGGCCCGTTCGGCTGAATCAGTGAGAACTGCATCGGACCCAATCGCCTCGCGCAGCGCGGCGATGACGGTGCGGAGACGATAGTCAGGGGCGTCCTCCACCTTGGCCATCTTCATCGGTCACCGCGCATGACGACCACCCGGTTCGGCTCTACCGGCCGACCGTCCACGAGAACCTGATCTGCGGGTCCGAGGTGGTCCGCCATGGAGGCCAAACGACCATCGCGACGGGCTTTGAGTTCGTCCTCGCGTTGATGCATCACCGAGCGGCCGTCACGAACTGCATCCACAAGTCCACGGGCACGGTCCGCCACCGCGTCCGCCGCTTGGCGAACAACAGCAGTTGGCGCAAACTGGGCTGCGGTGCGTTGGATCCGACGCTTGGCCATTCCGACGCCCGTGGCGCCAGCAGCGACCCCTCCGATGAACCAGGTCACTCTTTTCAACGGGCGCTCCTCATCTACTTCTCGCGTTCTTGCTCGTTACGGATCTGCCCGTCCGCAGGCTGCGGCCTCGCCGATCGCTCAAAACTTCAACTTCCGCTTTGGTACCTCGGATCCGCCGGATCGCATGGGCTCCACCTGAGGCGAGTCCCGCCATTTTGATTACCGGCACCGAGAACGCCGTGCGCGCCACCCGGCCAGAGGCCGAAACGGCATCACCGATGGCTTCAGCGGATCCGAGGACCCGGTCGAAGCGTTCTAGGTCCTGTCGGGCAATGTCCACCGCATCTCGCGCGATGTCGGTGGATTCTCGCAACTCCTCGAGCAGCGGACGGGTCTCAGACCGCAGGTCCTTGACCTCAGTGCGCAACATGGCCAATGAGTCCAGAACTCGTAACAAGACAACCACGAGCGCCGCAAAGCCAATCGAGCACAAAACAGCAGCCAATAAGATCGCAAGCTCTCCAGCGCTCATTTTGGTTCGTCCTCCTCACCTGTCGTCTCGGCTTTGGCATCCCCGGGATCCGCTGGTGCGGGCCGAATTCCCAATCTACGCGCTTGAATCCCTCGGAGTCGCTCTGCGATGAGCGCTTCATGACCATGTTCGGTTGGCTGATACCAGCCACCGGCTGTGAGCCCGGTGAGAGACTCGGCCGGCAGATACTCCTGATCCACCCATCCTCCGGGATAGTCGTGGGGATATTTATAGTCCCGTCCGTGACCGAGACTGGAAGCCCCGCCGTAATGAGCGTCACGAAGACCCGGTGGCACCTCGGCGATCACACCCCGTGTGATGTCGGCGCGCGCTGACCAGATCGCTGTGGCCACAGCGTTGCTCTTGGGGGCGGTGGCGAGATACAGGGCAGCTTGAGCAAGACTCAGTTGGGCCTCGGGCAATCCCACATGCTCGAGGGCCTGTGCGGCAGCCACCGCCACTCCGAGGGCCTGTGGATCTGCGAGGCCAACATCCTCACTCGCAAGAATGATCATGCGACGGGCGATGAACCTCGGATCCTCTCCGGATTCCAACATGCGGGCCAACCAGTAAATGGCAGCATCAGGATCCGAACCCCGCATGGATTTTATGAACGCACTCACTACGTCGTAGTGATCGTCACGGCCATAGCGTAAGGCGCTAGTTCCGAGAGCCGATTCCACATGAGCGAGTGAGATCACCCCTGTTCGCGCCAAGGCCCCGGCCACCTCGAGCGCCGTCAACACTTGACGGCCATCACCGGCAGACCGATCAACAAGCAAATCCATCGCTGCAGTTTCGGCCTCGAGCCCCATCGCTCCCAGTCCACGTTCCACGAGCAGCCGCACCGCATCAATCGGGAGCGGTTCGAGCCGAAATAACGTAGACCGACTTCGCAACGGGGCGATGACCTCGAAGAACGGGTTCTCTGTGGTCGCACCGATCAGCACCAGTGTTCCATCCTCGACGGCAGGCAACAATGCGTCCTGCTGGGATTTAGAGAACCGGTGGATCTCGTCAAGAAACAAGATCGTCCCGCGATCCTCGCTCCCTCTGCGCATGCGGGCCCGTTCGATGACTTCACGCACCTCTTTGACTCCTGCGGTCACCGCTGAGAGTTGCTCAAAGGCACGCTTCGTAGTCCCAGCGATGGCCAGAGCAAGCGTGGTCTTACCCGTGCCGGGGGGACCCCAAAAAATTGCAGAGGACAACGCGTCAGTCTCTACCAACACGCGCAACGGCTGATCAGGGCCCACGAGATGGGATTGCCCCACTACCTCGTCGATGTTGGAGGGCCGCAGTCGCGCGGCAAGTGGGGCCGTAGAGCGAAGTCGTGCCTCAGCGGCAGCGTCGAAAAGGTCTGCCATCAACGACCTAGGGCTCGGATCCTGTCTCGTACGTCCACGAACTCGGGTGCTTGTTGCGCCACGACAGAAAACCATCGATGCGCAGCGATCGTGTCACCGGCGCGATCGCAGAGATCGCCGAGCGCGTACCATTGCCGCAAATGGTGGTCCCGGAGACGTTTTGGCGGTCGACCTTGCGGGGTGAGCAGCGAAATCGCTGAACGAATCTCGCCCCGATCAGCGAGAGATCCGGCCACCACGATCCGAGCCTCGGTCATAACTTCTTGGGAGGGCGAGGCGTTTTTCACTTTTCGCCACACCCGATCCACATCGGACCATTGGCGCAACGCTCGGTAACAGTCGGCGAGAACAGGTAACAGCTCCATTGACTCCCGGAGTCCTTGTGCGACTTCTAGAGATTTGGCGGCCTGTTTCCAGCGGCCAAGCCGATAGTTCACAAGACCTGATGTCTCATGAACGGCGGCGACTGCGGGCAGTTCGCGTATCAACGGAGTAACGAGCCGACGGGCCTCGTCAAATCGCTCACGATCCAATGCGAGATTGGCGGAAGTTAACCGGTCCAGCAAGCGCTGGGAACGAACAGCCCCAACAGCATCATTGAGTTGTTGGGCGAGTTCGGGATCTACGTGACGCTCCGAGGACACACCGGTGTCCTTCGGGCGTGGGCCGCGCGACCGGTCAACAGCGAGCTCCGCTTCTTCACGTAACGGACCATCGTCGTGCCATTGCTCGATCCCGGGCCGAGACTCTCTGACCACCGGGGGAGGTGGAATCCGCTTGGTTGTACTCGGCGCCGCCTCCCGGGCCGCGTACATTGCTCTCTTGGATTGCTTGATCGCCGTTGAACGACGCTCCGCCTCTGTCATTGGACGAGCGGGGGCATCACCTGCGGAGTCCCGACGAGGGGCACCCGTACCCGGGCGACCTCCACGATTGGGGCCCCCACGATTGGGGCCTCCACGGCTTGGGCCATTGCGATCAGGGCTACGAGAGTCACCTGGACGACCTCCTGCGCCTCGGGGCGCAGTGCCCCGAGAACTAGGTCCACGAGATCCCGAACTACCGGCACCCCCCGGCCCTCCGGCTCGGCGCCCAGACCCGCTCGCACCCGAAGGTCGACCTCCTGGGGAGCGGCGCGGCGAAGAGGATTGATCTGCGGGCATGGCTGCAATGCTAGGCCCGAAAACGCCGAAGAGCGCCAGCCCGAAGGCGGCGCTCTTCAACAATGCGAACTCCGGCGACGTCCTACTCTCCCAGGGGATCTCTCCCCAAGTACCATCGGCGCTGACAGGCTTAACTTCCGTGTTCGGGATGGGAACGGGTGTGACCCTGTCGCTATGGTCACCGAAAATCTGTTGTCAATGTGTGCAGCGCACACGAGGACTCCAAAGCAAGCACGAGCGGTGTAAATCCAAGCCCTCGGCCGATTAGTACCGGTCAGCTCAACATGTTGCCATGCTTACACTTCCGGCCTATCAACGTGGTGGTCTCGCCACGGGCCTTACTCCCTCAAGGGGATGGGAACACTCATCTTCGAACGGGTTTCCCACTTAGATGCTTTCAGCGGTTATCCCTTCCGCAGGTGGCTAATCTGCCATGCCCTTGGCAGGACAACAGACACACCAGAGCTGCGTCCATCCCGGTCCTCTCGTACTAGGGATAGCCTTCGTCAATGTTCCTTCGGCTGCGGAGGATAGGGACCGAACTGTCTCACGACGTTCTGAACCCAGCTCGCGTACCGCTTTAATGGGCGAACAGCCCAACCCTTGGGACGTACTACCGCCCCAGGATGCGATGAGCCGACATCGAGGTGCCAAACCTTCCCGTCGATATGGACTCTTGGGGAAGATTAGCCTGTTATCCCCGGGGTACCTTTTATCCGTTGAGCGACCACACTTCCACACGTGATGGCCGGGTCACTATGCCCTGCTTTCGCACCTGCTCGACTTGTAGGTCTCGCAGTCAAGCTCCCTTGTGCCATTGCACTCGACGACTGATTACCAACCAGTCTGAGGGAACCTTTGGGCGCCTCCGTTACATTTTAGGAGGCGACCGCCCCAGTCAAACTACCCGCCTGACGCTGTCCCTGATCCGGATAACGGACCGAGGTTAGAGTTCCAACATACACAGGGTGGTATTTCAACGATGACTCCACACTGGCTGGCGCCAATGCTTCAAAGTCTCCCACCTATCCTACACAATGCAGGTCAAAACTCAACATCAAGTTATAGTAAAGGTCCACGGGGTCTTTCCGTCCTTCCGCAGCTAACGAGCATCTTTACTCGTACTTCAATTTCGCCGGGTCTATGGTTGAGACAGTGGGGAAGTCGTTACGCCATTCGTGCAGGTCGGAACTTACCCGACAAGGAATTTCGCTACCTTAGGACCGTTATAGTTACGGCCGCCATTCACTGGGGCTTAGGTTCACAGCTTCGAGATTACTCCCTAACCGTTCCCCGTGACCTTCCAGCATTGGGCAGGCGTCACAGCGTATACAGCGCCTTACGGCTTCGCACGCTGCTGTGTTTTTGGTAAACAGTCGCTACCCCCTGGTTTGTGCCACCCTCGCCAGCTCTGACAGTAAATGTCGTCACCAGAAAGGGTCATCCTTCTCCCGAAGTTACGGATGTAATTTGCCGAGTTCCTTAACCATAGTTCTCCCGATCGCCTTGGTATTCTCTACCCGCCCACCTGTGTCGGTTTGGGGTACGGGCACCGTGTCAACTCACTGCTGGGCTTTTCTTGGCAGCATGGGATCAGTGACTTCGCCTGATTCGGCTCGGCATCACGTCTCAGAGTTACGGCTCCAACTCTCATCGGAACCCCCCTACACGCTTACCCGGGGACTACCATCGCCCCGGTTCACCTACCCTCCTGCGTCCCCCTTCAGCTACCCTCCAGGGACTCGGTCGGTTCGAACCCTCGAAAGGGAACAGCCCCGACGTCGACCCTCTTGGGCCTGGCGCGGACACGGTGGTACTGGAATATCAACCAGTTGTGCATCGACTACGCCTCTCGGCCTCGCCTTAGCTCCCGACTTACCCTGGGAGGATTAGCCTTCCCCAGGAACCCTTGGGCTTTCGGCGGAGGGGTTTCTCACCCCTCTCTCGCTACTCATGCCTGCATTCTCACTTGATAGCGCTCCACCACACGCTTACGCGGCAGCTTCACTGCACTATCAACGCTCCTCTACCGCTCGTACTTACGTACGAACCCGTAGCTTCGGCTCAGGACTTGAGCCCCGTTACATTGTCCGCGCAGGATCACTCGACCAGTGAGCTATTACGCACTCTTTTAAGGGTGGCTGCTTCTAAGCCAACCTCCTGGCTGTCTATGCAATCCCACATCGTTTACCACTTAGTCCTGAATTAGGGGCCTTAGCTGACGGTCTGGGCTGTTTCCCTTTCGACCAACGAAGCTCATCCCTCGTGGTCTCACTGCCGCGCTCTGGAGTACCGGCATTCGGAGTTTGGCTGGGGTTGGTAAGCTTGTAGGCCCCCGTACCCATCCAGTGCTCTACCTCCGGTACTGAACACACGACGCTGCACCTAGATGCATTTCGAGGAGAACCAGCTATCGCCAAGTTTGATTAGCCTTTCACCCCTATACACAGCTCATCACCGCAGTTTTCAACCTACGTGTGTTCGGTCCTCCACGAAGTCTTACCTTCGCTTCAACCTGGCCATGCATAGATCACTTGGCTTCGGGTCTACAGCATGCGACTCTACGCCCTATTCAGACTCGCTTTCGCTCCGGCTCCCCCTCACGGGTTAACCTTGCCACACACCATAACTCGCAGGCTCATTCTTCAAAAGGCACGCTATCGCGGCCATGCCCGAAGGCATGACGACGCTTTAACTGCTTGTAAACCAACGGTTTCAGGTACTATTTCACTCCCCTCCCGGGGTACTTTTCACCTTTCCCTCACGGTACTGGTTCACTATCGGTCGCCAAGGAATACTTAGACTTACGGGGTGGTCCCCGCAGATTCACGCCGACTTTCTCGGTTCCGGCGCTACTTGGGATGACAAGCGGAGGCTGCGTGCGTTTCGTGTACGGGGCTATTACCCACTACGGCCGACCTTTCCAGAATCGTTCTACTACACAGCAACTTGTTAACTCCGTGAATGATCTGATGCTCATTCTCCTGGTCCCACTACCCCGCGTCAGCAACGCCATCAGGCTTGACACTGACACGGTTTGGTCTCTACCCGTTTCGCTCGCCGCTACTAAGGGTGTCGCGGTTGCTTTCCTTTCCTCAGGGTACTTAGATGTTTCAATTCCCCTGGTTCCCTCCACCGGCCCTATGTATTCAGACCGGGGTGACACTCCATAACGAGTGCCGGGTTTCCCCATTCGGATATCTGCGGATCGAGGCCTAGTAGACGGCTCCCCGCAGCTTTTCGCAGTCACTCACGTCCTTCATCGGTTCTTGGCGCCAAGGCATCCACCGTTGGCTCTTGTTCGCTTGGAATACTATTTGTTCGTTAAAGAACAAAGATGCTCGTGCTTGCTCTGCAATTCTCAATGTGCGCTGCGATGCATACGGAATCCAAAGGACTCAACGCAGAGGCATCCGAGAGGCTAAAAAGCACCCTCAAAACGAAAGAGAAGACGACTACCAAACAATCACGAGACAAGAGGGACCGAATCCCTACGATTATCACGCTTTTGCGTGGACAGTCCACCAGTGCACCAACTGGAAGTGTCTCGCACCGAACCAACATATGTTGATTGACGGTGGAGAGAAACTCCTTAGAAAGGAGGTGATCCAGCCGCACCTTCCGGTACGGCTACCTTGTTACGACTTCACCCCAATCACCGACCCCACCTTCGACGGCTCCCTCCCTTACGGGTTGGGCCACCGGCTTCGGGTGTTGCCGACTTTCGTGGTGTGACGGGCGGTGTGTACAAGGCCCGGGAACGTATTCACCCCGGCGTGCTGATCCGGGATTACTAGCAACTCCGGCTTCATGGAGTCGAGTTGCAGACTCCAATCCGAACTGAGACCGGCTTTGTGGGATTCGCTTACTCTCACGAGCTCGCAGCCCTCTGTACCGGCCATTGTAGCGTGTTTGCAGCCCTGGGCATAAGGGGCATGATGACTTGACGTCATCCCCACCTTCCTCCGAGTTGACCCCGGCAGTCTTCTACGAGTCCCCGGCATTACCCGCTGGCAACATAGAATAAGGGTTGCGCTCGTTGCGGGACTTAACCCAACATCTCACGACACGAGCTGACGACAGCCATGCACCACCTGTGTACCGCCCCGAAGGACACCCTATCTCTAGAGCTTTTCGGTACATGTCAAACCCAGGTAAGGTTCTTCGCGTTGCATCGAATTAAGCAACACGCTCCGCTGCTTGTGCGGGCCCCCGTCAATTCCTTTGAGTTTTAGCCTTGCGGCCGTACTCCCCAGGCGGGGCACTTAATGCGTTAGCGACGGCGCGGATCTCGTTGGTTGAGACCCACACCTAGTGCCCAACGTTTACGGCGTGGACTACCAGGGTATCTAATCCTGTTTGCTACCCACGCTTTCGCTCCTCAGCGTCAGTTACGGCCCAGAGCGGCGCCTTCGCCACTGGTGTTCCTCCTGATATCTGCGCATTTCACCGCTACACCAGGAATTCCCCGCTCCCCTACCGCACTCTAGTCACAGCAGTATCGAGTGGCGTCTCTGGGTTGAGCCCAGAGTTTTAACACCCGACTAACTGAACCGCCTACGAGCTCTTTACGCCCAATAAATCCGGACAACGCTTGGTGCCTACGTGTCACCGCGGCTGCTGGCACGTAGTTGGCCGCACCTTCTTCTGCAGGTACCGTCAATTTCTTCCCTGCTGAAAGCGGTTTACAACCCTAAGGCCTTCATCCCGCACGCGGCGTTGCTGCATCAGGCTTTCGCCCATTGTGCAAGATTCCCCACTGCTGCCTCCCGTAGGAGTCTGGGCCGTGTCTCAGTCCCAGTGTGGCTGATCATCCTCTCAGACCAGCTACCCGTCGATGCCTTGGTGAGCCATTACCTCACCAACTAGCTGATAGGCCGCGAGACCCTCCCGATCCGATAAATCTTTCGACGGCAGACCATGCGGTCCGCCGGCGGCATCCAGTATTAGCAGTCGTTTCCGACTGTTATCCCAGAGACCGGGGCAGGTTTCTCACGTGTTACGCACCCGTTCGCCACTAAGTCTTCACATCACTTGCGATCAGTTGGACTCCGTTCGACTTGCATGTGTTAAGCACGCCGCCAGCGTTCGTCCTGAGCCAGGATCAAACTCTCCAACGAAAACCGGTCCCATTGCTGGGAACGATCATTAGTGAGCGCTATATCCGAGCGGAATCTAACTCGTTACGAATACAGCGTCCATGACTTTATGTGTTCTTGTTTGGTAGCCAGCCCAAAGGCCGACCACCAGAATTGACAGACAATCTCGACCCAGTCGTAAACGACTGCGACTGATTGCCCGCACTGGCGTTCTGTCTTCTCTTCCGTTTTCAAGGAGCTAACAGCTCTGGCACGCAGCCCCGTGGGGCCGTTGGTGCCTGCTCTCACGACCGCATGTGCGTTCCTGAGGCGAAGATGTACATTAACGGTATCCGTCTAGTGACACAACCTCGCTGTCAGAATATTTCTGCTAAGTGGTAGTCGGTCTTTCCCCGGCGAATCAGCATGAAGCGATCTTGCAGGAGTTTTATCTCTGCGAGAGCCGTTGAACCGTCGATGATCTGACCGTTAATTCGAACGGATTTTTGTTCGATGAGGCGGCGTGCCTCCGATTTTGAGGTCGCTAGGCCGATCTGGCTCAGGAAACTGACGGGGTCAGGGAGGGCCTCTCGGTTATGACGGCTTGAGGCCACCTCTGCCGCAACGACATTGAGCGCTGCCGCGCTAGCTGCTGTCGGATCGGATCCAAAAAGCACCTCAGCGGCCTGGCTGGCAACGATTGCAGCGGCCTCTCCGTGGACGAGAGCAGTCAATTCATCCGCCAGTTTGCGTTGTGCCAGTCGTTGGTGAGGAGCCTGCGAGTGCTGAGCGATCACGGCACTGAGTTCCTCAAATGGCTGCATGCTGAAACGCATCAGCAGGTCGGCAACTGCTTCGTCATCGGTCTTGATCCAGAATTGACGGAATTGATAGGGGCTCGTCTTGGTCGGATCGAGCCACACCGAACCACCGGCGGTCTTGCCGAACTTGGTGCCGTCACTCTTTAACAGCAGAGGCCACGTGAGCCCATGGGCGCTCCTGCCTGAAGTACGTCGGATCAGATCGATCCCTGCGGTGATATTGCCCCATTGATCAGATCCCCCCATCTGTAACTCCACCTGGTGAACCTCATGCAGATGCCGAAAATCATTGGCCTGCAGCAACATGTAACTGAACTCGGTGTAGGAAATTCCGTGCTCGCTTTGGATCCGAGACCGCACCGAGTCCTTGGCCATCATCTGATTGACCGTCACATGCTTGCCCACATCGCGCAGGAACTCGAGCACCCCCATTGAGGCGGTCCACTCGGCATTGTTGACAAGGGTCGCAGCGTGTGGACCAGGTGTGAAGTCCAAGATCTTCTCCAACTGCGTGGAGATAGAGCGCACGTTGTGCTCGAGGGTGTCGCGGTCGAGAAGGTTGCGCTCTTCTGATCGGCCACCGGGATCGCCGACCATCCCGGTGGCGCCACCGGCCAATGGGAACGGTCGATGCCCCGCTAACTGGAATCGGCGGAGGGTCAACTGGCCCATCAAGTGCCCGACGTGCAATGAGTCCGCCGTCGGGTCAAAACCGACGTACACCCCCACCGGCCCAGAGGCGAGTCGGTCCGCCAAAGCAGAGGAATCGGTGGAGTCGTGGATCAGCCCACGGGCTTGGAGATCGGCGAACAGGTTCATGACGTAGTAGATGTTGGCATGCATGACCGGACTTGACACCCATTTGACGGCACTCTTTGGTGAGTTTGCTGCGACCACTCGGTCCCGAGCGCCGCTGTATTCGACAATGGCGAAGATCTGTGCGGAGGCTCCGTGGTGCCACGAGTTGATGGCCTCCGCTCCGCCGCTGCAACGTCTGCCGGTTTTGTGGTTCGCATGTTTGCATCGGATTTGTCTCGATCACCCAACGGACCCGCTCGGCGCGTTCTTCGCAACCGTGGCCACCGACGCCGGGCAGGTTCGAACCCCTGAATCCTTCCAAGAGGCGGACCTCGCTGCATTTTGTGAGCGTCACCGACCGCTGCTGCAGAGCCTGCTCTCCACGCGCCGGACCCAAACTAACGAGGTAGGGAGATGCGCACTCTTGCTGCCCGTCCTCGACCGCATAGCGGGCCAGACGAAACAGCCCTTGCGACTCTTGGATGTGGGCAGTAGCGCCGGTTTGACCTTGCTGATCGATCGCTACAACTATCGCTACGAACCCGGCGGGGAGATCCGTACCGATCCGCTCTCACCGGTGCTGACCTGCGCGATCCGCGGTGATCTCATCGTGCCCGAAAGAGTGCCCGAGATCGCAGCGCGACGTGGAATCGATCTGCACCCGTTAAATCTCGATGACCCTGAGGACGCCCTGTGGCTTCAGGCCTGCGTCTGGTCCGATCAGACCGACCGGAGCCGGACCTTGGCCGCAGCGATCGACACCGCCCGCCGGCACCCCGTGGATGTCCGTACCGCCGAAGCGGTGGAGGACCTCCCCCAGCACCTTGAGGAGTTATCGGGTGATGGCCATTTGGTGGTGACCACAACCTGGGTGCTGAGTTATTTGTCGGGTGAGCAGATTGCCCGGTTCATGAACATCCTTGATGACTTTGGAGGAAGAATGGACATCACGTGGCTCGGCGCAGAGCAGCCCGATCAGATCGCGCCGATTGAGGTCCA
This sequence comes from Ilumatobacteraceae bacterium, assembly GCA_018401375.1. Taxonomy (GTDB): domain Bacteria; phylum Actinomycetota; class Acidimicrobiia; order Acidimicrobiales; family Ilumatobacteraceae; genus M30B72. The sequence goes on from JAGYKR010000016.1 coordinate 24,451, forward strand.
TACGCGAAATGACTCGCGTCATTTGACGCATCTGATCACCCGAGAATGGCGAAACGGAGCTCGCGCTCAGACCACCTGGGCCACCGCCCATCCTCATGGGTATTGGATGCATTGGTCGCCCCACACCGCGTCGGTGTAGTCGGCGAGGGACAACTTAGAGACCGAGGCGTTGGCGTTGAGTGGTTAACAACTCAGTAAAGGACCGAAGCTGTGCCTCAAACGGACCCGGACCGGCTCCACCGGGGGAACTTCGTAGTGCCACGCCCACACCTGGTGCGACGAGAGCCGCTGCTTCTGAACCCAACTCGGCGTTAACCAACGACCGCAGGCTTGTTCCTTCGGCCAGGTGGGCGCGAACCAAAGCGCCCACGATCGCATGGGCCTGGCGAAATGGGGTGCCACCACGCACCAACCATTCGGCGATATCTGTTGCGGAGGTGACCTCAGCATCGGCGGCTGACTGCATCCGGTCGGCATGAAACCGGGCGGTGGCAATCATGCCGCTGATGGCTGTGACGGCGAGAGCCACCTGATCCACTGAATCGAACAGCGGTTCTTTGTCTTCTTGAAGATCACGGTTATAGGCGAGCGGAAGGCCCTTCAAGGTGGTCAGCAATCCCACGAGATTTCCGATCAGGCGACCGGCCTTACCTCGCGCTAACTCAGCGATATCGGGATTCTTTTTCTGCGGCAGCATTGACGAACCGGTCGCATATGCGTCATCGAGCGACGCGAAACCAAACTCCTCCGATGTCCACAGCACCCACTCTTCACCGATGCGAGAGAGATGGACCCCGATCACGGAGAGATCGAATAGGGCTTCTGCCACAAAATCGCGATCGCCGACGGCGTCGAGAGAGTTGTGGAAGACGCTGGCAAAACCGAGATCGGCGGCAGTTGCTGCCGGATCGATTCCGAGCGAGGTGCCAGCGAGCGCCCCTGCGCCGAGCGGGCTGACATCGAGCCGAACCAACGTGTCGAGGAGGCGATCTACATCGCGTCCGAGTGCCCACCCGTGGGCCAACAGGTGATGGGCCAGCAGCACCGGTTGGGCTCGCTGAAGGTGGGTGTAACCCGGAAGGTAGACGCTGCGATGAGCGAGAGCCTGGGCGAGCAGAACCTCTTGAAGCCCATGAACCGCTCGGGCGATCTCGAGCAGTGCAGTCTTACACCACAGTCTCAGATCGGTAGCCACCTGATCGTTGCGGCTGCGTGAGGTGTGCATCTTGGCGCCGGCATCACCGGCGATCTCGGTCACCCTACGCTCCACCGCAGTGTGGATGTCCTCGTCAGAGTCGGCAAATATGAACGTTCCCGACGACATCTCATCGGCTACCTGGTCGAGGGCCGCAATGATCTTGTGGGTCTCGGATTCGGTGAGCAATCCAGCACGCAAGAGACCACGGACATGAGCCTTGGATCCAGCGACGTCTTGGGGCCAGAGGCGCTGGTCAAAGGGCAAACTCGCGGTATACGCCATCAGGGCCTCGGAGGGACCGCCAGCGAAGCGGCCGTGCCACAAAGTGTGAGAGGAGTCAGTCATCAGCATCGTTCCTGTTGAGGCCGGCGAGTTCGCGCAGCAAATGAGCCAAGGCCTGTCCGCCGACCTCGGGGGAGGCCACGCACAGCAAGGTGTCGTCTCCGGCAACGGTACCGAGCAGACCATCGAGGGCGCCACGATCCAAGGCGGAGGCAACGACGTGGGCACATCCGGGCGGGGTCCGCAACACCACGAGATTGTCCGACACTGCAACATCAGCAACCCACTCCCCCATCACGCGGCGAAGTTGGTCATGTGGAGCGATCCGGTCTGGCTCGAACTCGGGGACCCCGTAGACGGTTGCTCCCCCGGGTACCCGGACCTTGATCGTCCCGAGATCTTCCAAATCTCGCGAAACGGTGGCCTGAGTAGCGGCAATGCCCTCTGAGGCGAGCAGTGACACCAACTGAGGCTGGTTGGTGACCTCATGTTGGGCGAGCAATCGCAAGATCGTTTGCTGGCGGCGCACTTTGGTGCTCATAGGGCGAGGCCTCCGACACGAACACCGCTGAGAAACGCGAGGAGGCCACGGGCCGCATGCAGACGATCGTGGCCTTGGGCAATGACCCGACTCTGAGGGCCATCGATCACCTCGGCGGCCACCTCGAGGCCCCGATAGGCGGGCAGACAATGCATAAAGATTGCATCGGGATCTGCGAGCGCCATCATCGCTGCGGTCACCTGAAAGTCAGCGAAAGTCTGAAGTCGAGCAGCTTTCTCGTCTTCTTGACCCATTGAGACCCATGTATCGGTATGCACGGCCTGTGCCTCACGCACGGCCTCATTCGGATCCGTTGTGGCCAGAACCTTTGCAGCGCCAAGGCTGCTGAGACGCTGTAGCTCTTCGGGTGTGGGCCCAAAACCCTCGGGACACCCAAATCGCAGATCGGCGTTATGCAGCGCGCCGATTTCAGCGAGGGAGCGGGCCACGTTGTTGTAATCACCGACCCATGCGATGCGCAGACCCCGCAGATCTCCGAACTCTCTCCGCATCTGCAAAGCGTCTGCGAGCCCCTGCAAAGGATGGGACCGATCCGACAACATGTTGATGACGGTGGCCGAAGTGGTGACCGAAGAGGTGTCCACAGCGGCGGCCATCCGAATCAGCACCTCATGATCAAAGACCCGAGCCGCGATGAATCGGTGGTAGCCACCGAGAATCCTGGCGATGTCTTCGGCTGTTTCGCGGGCATCGAGCCCCACCTCTTCACCGCGTGTAGTGATCGGGTGGCCGCCAAGTTGGAATACGGCCATCTCCATCGACTGCCGGGTCCGGTTAGAAGGCTTCTCAAATAGCAATGCTGCGCCTTGCCCCGCCAAGGGTGCGCCCAGAGCGTCCGGGGCGCAGGTGGCGAGGTCAAGAACTTCGGCGATCTCTGCTGAAGACAGGTCGGTGATATTGAGCACATGTCGGGCGGTCACTGATCTGCACCCTTCGCAGACCGCACGGCGGAAATGGCCTCGGTGAGGATGTGGGCGGCCTCGATGATTTCCGCCTCGCTGACGGTCAATGGAGGGGCGCAACGAAGGGCTGTTGCGGTGACCGCGTTGAGGATCAGACCCCGATCTCTGGCGGCGGCGACCACATCGGAGGCAGCGATGCCCGGAGCGAGTTCGATACCGAGCAGTAGTCCAGCGCCCCGGATCGAGACCACATCAGGGATCGCACCGAAATGGGTGCGGATCAATTCTCCGCCTGTTCGGGCGAGATGCGGTGCGTCGAGGCGACGCATCTCATCGATCACTGCGACCACCGCCGCAGTGGCGAGTGCCGTGCCGCTGTATGTGGATCCGTGGTCTCCGGGCTGGAACGCATCGGCCACGTCGCTGCGGGCCCAACAGGCTCCGATCGGCATTCCGTTGCCCATCGCCTTGGCCAAGGTCACCACATCGGGACTCACCCCAGCATGTTCAAACCCGAACCAGGTTCCGGTGCGAGCAAAACCGGTCTGGATCTCATCCACCATCATCAAGATGCCCGCCTCATCACACAATTCGCGAACCCCTTGTAGGTAGCCCTCGGGTGCGGGCACTACCCCGCCTTCTCCCTGAAGAGGCTCGATCAAGATCGCGGCTACCGACGGATCGATTGCGGCCCGCAGCGCGTCCAGATCTCCCCATGGCACCGAGGTGAACCCGTCGGGCATTGGGGCGAACGGGCCATGCTTAGCGGGCTGGCCAGTGGCCGCCAGAGTGGCAAGGGTGCGTCCATGGAAGCTTCCTAAGGCGGTGATGACCCGGTATCGGCCGTCCCCGCCCACATTGCGACGACCGTGGCGGCGGGCCAGTTTTAACGCGCATTCGTTGGCTTCGGCACCAGAGTTCGTGAAGAACACCTGTCCAGCGAGTCCCGTTGCTTCACGCAGCAGCCCATTGATCTTGATGGCGGCCTCGGTGGCCACCGGATTGGCGAAAAAATTGGACACATGCACGAGTCGATGTGCTTGGGCGGAGATCGCATCGGCGATCACCGGGTTCGCATGTCCGAGTGAGACCACAGCGATTCCGGCGAGGAAGTCCAGATACCGCTTGTTGTTCACATCGAACAACTGTGTGCCCTCCCCGCGTTCAAACATCACCGACGGTGGACCAAACACCGGCATGAACGGGCAATGAACCTCGTTCTGAGTGTCAAAGGCATGTGAGGAAACATTCATCAGCGGGTCCCATCAGGTCGGGGTGCGGGTGTTGGCATTGGGGTGGATTCCGATGATCCGCTACTCGACACCATGGTGCCGATCCCGGAGTCGGTGAACAGTTCGAGCAACAGCACGTGGGCGATCCGTCCGTCGAGAATGTGGGCTCGTTGCACCCCATTGCGAACGGCCTCGATACAACTCGAGACCTTGGGGATCATGCCGCCGCCGATCACCCCCGATTGGATGAGCGCTTCGAGTTCGTCGGGGGTGGTCTGGCGGATCAGGGTGCTTGCGTCATGCACCTCACGACGCAACCCCTCAATGTCGGTGAGGTAGATCAGTTTTTCTGCCCCTACTGCTTCAGCAATCGCCCCAGCCACGGTGTCGGCGTTGATGTTGTAGGCCTGCCCTGTGGCGTCGGTCCCCACGGTGGCCACCACCGGAATGAACTCGGTGTCTAACAGTCCGTACAGGATCTCTGGGTTGATGTTGGTCACATCACCAACGAATCCGAGTTCCGGATCGCGAGCTGTGGCCGTGATCAGACCAGCATCTGCGCCGCTGACCCCTACTGCGTAGCGGCCGTGCACGTTGATTGCCGAAACGATCTGTGGGTTGACCTGGCCGATCAGGACCATCCGGGCGATGTCCACCGTTTCGGCATCGGTGACCCGGAGCCCATTACGAAACTCAGTGGTCTTACCGAGGCGGGCCATCAATTCACTGATTTGGGGTCCCCCACCATGGACCACCACCGGACGCATTCCGACCAACCGCATGAGCACGATGTCTTGGGCGAATAACTCCAACGCATCGTGGTCAGAGGTGCCAGCGAGGGCGTTACCTCCGTATTTGACCACCACGATCTTGCCGGAAAACCGCCGGATGTAGGGCAGAGCTTCAACGAGGGTCTGGACCTTCTGGGTGGCGACTTCGATCATGGCATCATCCCTACAGAGGTCAATCCCGTGGTCTCGGGGAGTCCGAGAGCCAGGTTGGCAGATTGGAGCGCACCGCCGGATGCGCCTTTGGTGAGGTTGTCGAGTGCGGCGATCACCATCATGTACCCGGTTCGGGGGTCGCTGCGAGCGGTCAGGTGCACTGAGTTTGATCCGAGCGTGGCTTTGGTGGACGGGGAGGTTTCGGTGATTTTGATGAACGGCTCTCCGGCGTACCGCTCCCTGAGGATCTCCAGCAAATCCGCAGTGGATGCGAGATCGGTTCCTGCCGGTCGGGCGTAACAGGTGGCGAGGATGCCCCGGTTCATCGGCACGAGATGTGGGGTGAACAACACGGTGGTCCCGATCTCTTGTTCCATTTCAGGGGTGTGGCGATGTGAGATCAAGCCGTACGCCGTGAAGTTTTCATTCACGGTGGAAAACGCATTGGTGTGTGTCGCTGCCCGTCCAGCCCCGCTGACTCCGCTGGCTGCGTCCACGATGATCGGCTGATCACCCACGAGGCCGGCGCTGACGAGTGGTTCCATCGCCAAGGTGGCGGCCGTTACGTAGCAGCCGGGGGTGGCGATCAGCCGAGCGGTGGTGAGTTCGGTGCGATATTTCTCGGGGAGTCCGTAGACGGCGTCTTTAAGGAGTGCAGTCTGTTGATGCTCAAAGCCGTAATAGGTGGGGTACGAGGAGATGTCGCGCAGCCTGAATGCGGCCGAGAGGTCCACCACACATCCCACCCGGTGGACGAGGTCGGGAACGAGTTCCATTGATGCCTCATGGGGCAACCCCAAAAAGACAAGATCGAGGCCATCCACGCGATCCGCATCAAAGTTCGTCAATGCCAGTTCGGGGTATTCGAGCCCCACTGAGGGGTACAAGTCACTCGCCAACTGGCCGGCCTGGGTGTCCGCCGTGGCCCAGACCACCTCCATATGAGGGTGTTGGGCGATCAATCTGAGCAGTTCCACCCCGGTGAATCCCGAAGCGCCGATGATTCCTACCTTGAACATGATCGCATGATCATACACTCTCCCGTATCTTCATACAACAACCCTTTGGGTGCGGTTGCCGCGATGTTCGATTGATCCGGAGGCAGTTCCTCGCAGGTTCCCGAACAGATTCTGTTCGCTGGGAGGCAGAATGGTCCGGTGCTGATCGGAACGCCACCCACAAAGGGCCGTCTCCTCGTGGCCACACCCCCTTTGGAGGATCCCAACTTCGATCGCAGCGTGGTCTACATCCTTGAACACCACGGCAGCGGCGCACTCGGAGTGGTCATCAACAGACCGACCACCGAACCCCTCGGTCGCCCGCTCGATCGATGGACAGATCTGCTCGCCCACCCCGCTGCGATCTTCGCTGGCGGCCCCGTGGACACCGATGCGCTCGTGGCCCTCGCCCACACACCTAATCCAATGGATACTGCACAAGACTCTGAAGGTCTGCTCGCTCCGGTGATCGGAGAGGTAATGACAGCCGATCTCAGCGCTGACCCGATGCTATTAACCGACCGAGTACGCGCGGTACGGATCTTTCGGGGGTACGCCGGCTGGGGGCCAGGCCAACTCGAAATCGAGATAGAGACCGGATCCTGGCTGGTGTTGGATTCAGCACCAGCCGATGTCTTCACCGAAGTCCCGCAGGACCTGTGGCGCGATGTCCTGCGACGTCAGCCTGGCCGATTGGCGTGGCTAGCGAACGCTCCTGACGATCTCTCTGCCAACTGAGCCGCCATCGGTCTATTGGCTATGGGGCGGCGAAACCAGCGGTCTACGAACGTAGGACTCCGCCCGCCTTCGCTACAGCAGCAATGATCGCTGCCCGGCGTTCGGAGATATCGGCCTCCGTTAAAGTCCGATCGGGAGCCTGTAACCGCACCCGGTAAGCGAGGCTGCGGGTTCCGTTCTCCAGCGAACCACCCCGGAACACATCAAATAAGGACACAGAGACCACCATCGATCCGGCTCCTTGACGAATGGCCCGATCAATGCGCTGAGCGGGGACCTCCTCGGCGACCACAAACGCAAGGTCCAAGTCGCTGGAAGGGGCCCGGCTGACCGCAGACCATTTCGCCGGGGCCGGAGCCGTTTCGAGCACCGCAGACAGATCCAATTCGAGGATTGCAACGCGCTCGGAAATGTCGAACGCCTCGGTCACGGCCGGATCGATTTCGCCGATGGCACCGATCCGGGATTTTCCTGCGAGCAACGAAGCCGACCGGGTCCTATGCATGCCACTCGGAGGATTGTCTTGATCTAAACGGGCGCCGATCCCAAGGGCGGCAGCCACCTCCCGCCATAAGGCCACGGCCGCCGGGGCCTGCGAACCAGCCAGCACCACGCACAGCATCTCGGCCTCATCGGGCAGTTCGCTCGTACCAGCGGGATAGACATGGCCGATCTCGTAAAGATGCACCCCGTCACGACGATGGGATTCATTGAACGCAATCGCTCGTAACAACCCCGGTCGCAACGAAGTCCGAAGGACACTCTCGTCGCTGACCAACGGATTGGTGATCCTCATCATCGGCAGAGTCACGCCGGCGGCCGCTGCAGTTTCTGGGCCGAGGAACGGGTTCGGCATGGCCTCAGAGATACCGAGGCCAAGCAGTACCTGGCGAAGATGACGCCTCCGGGTCTGCGCCACCGAAAGATGGCCATGGACGGGAGACAACGGGACCGCTTTTTCGATGCGGTGATAGCCGTAATGCCTCGCGACCTCTTCGATGAGATCCACTTCGCCCTCACAATCAGGCCGCCAAGATGGCACCTTCGCAGCGAGTACACCGCCGGTGTCATCACTCGGCGCCGTTTCGATCTGACAGGCAAACCCGATCGGAACAAGGAGGGACCGCACCATGTCCATGTCGAGAGCTGTTCCCAGCAGACCATTGACGCGATCGATCCTCACCGATACTTCGCGCTGTGCTGCGGGAAGCTCGGCTGTGTGGATATCGCTCACAGCGGACTGCACTTCGAGACCCGGACAGGTTTCGGCGAGCAAATCGATGAACCGGTTCACGGCGAGGTCGATACCCCACGGGTCCACTCCTCGCTCAAATCGAGCCGAGGCCTCCGAACGCAGACCGAGTCGGGTGGCAGAGGCCAAGATCGGCCCGGCTTGGAACCACGCCATCTCCAGCGCAATCGATGTGGTGGAGTCCGAAATCTCCGAATCCAAACCGCCCATGATCCCAGCGATTCCTACCGGGGTGTTCGTGGCATCACAGATCAACAAATCAGCAGGCGTCACACTGCGCTCCACGCCGTCAAGAGTGGTGAGTCGCTCCCCTTCGGCCGCAGTGCGAATGATGAAGCCTGACCCACCGAGATGGTGAAGGTCATAGGCGTGATTAGGTTGGTTGAGTTCCAACATCACATAGTTGCTGACATCCACCACGTTGTTGATCGGCCGCATCCCGGCCGCAGTGAGCCGTTGAGCCATCCACGGGGCGCTCGGACCTACCGTGATCCCCGAGATCACAATCGCAAGGAACCGTCCGCAGCGTTCGGGGTCGCGGATCTCCACGCTCACCCCGGCCCGTGCGGGATCAGATGCCGGCAGGGCTCGTGCAGTGCCCGGCGGGCGAAACTCCACGCCGAGGCGGGCGGCGAGATCACGCGCGACACCAACATACCCCCAGCAATCTGGTCGGTTGCGGGTGAGGTCCAGATCAAAGATCACATCGGGACGGACTCCGAGAGCCTCGCCGTAGGGCACACCGAGCGGGGTCGAAGGATCGAGAAGCATGATTCCCGAATGATCGGCACCGAGACCGAGTTCTGATGCTGAACACAACATCCCCTCGGAATCGATCCCGAGAATCCCCCGACGTTCGATGCGCCGACCATCGGGCATTTCGGTGCCGAGAGTAGCCAATGGCACTACATCGCCCACCGACATGTTGAATGCCCCGCACCATACGTGTCGTTCGACGCCATCGCCAGCATCCACATAGACCCGATGGACCTTGGCGGCATCCACATGGGATTCGGTACGCAGCACTTTGGCGGTAATCACGCCGTCCACGGTGTGGCCAACACCGATCATCTCCTCCACGGCTAACCCGAGCGAGGTGAGCTGTTCGGCAATCTGTTCGCTGATGTCAGTCTCTAAGAAGCCCGCGGCGGGAAGGTCGAGGTACTCGGCCAACCATGATTGAAGCAGTTTCATAAGGTTGTCTGTCCCGTCCGCTCAGAACTGTTCGATGAATCGAAGGTCGTTGGTGTACATCTCGCGCAGGTCGGCAATTCCGTGGCGCATCACAGCCATCCGGTCGATCCCGAAACCGAAAGCAAAGCCGCTCCAGCGTTCCGGGTCGATCCCACCGGCCCGCAACACATTGGGGTGCACCATCCCGCAGCCACCCAACTCCAACCAATCCCCGGAAGGCAACTGAATATCGAACTCAGCCGAGGGCTCGGTGAACGGGAAATACGAGGGTCGCAGCCGGGAGGTGAAACCCTCGCCGAAGAAGGCCTTTGTAAAGGCTTCAATCGTGCCAGCCAAATGAGCCATGGTGATGCCCTCGTCGATGACGAGTCCTTCGATCTGGTGGAAAACTGGCATGTGGGTGGCGTCGGGGGTGTCCCGCCGAAAGACGCGTCCTGGGGCCACCACATAGATCGGCGGTTCATTGGTCAACATTGTGCGGATCTGCACGGGAGAGGTGTGGGTGCGCAACAACAACCGTCCCGGATCCCCGGAGCGGTACTGCTCGTCCACCGCTTCGACGAACAAGGTGTCAAACTCGCCGCGGGCCGGATGGCCTTCGCCCATGTTGAGGGCTTCAAAGTTATGCCAGTCGGTCTCCACCTCAGGGCCTTCGGCTACTTGGTAGCCCATACCAATGAACACATCTTCGAGGCGTTCCCAGGCCTGAGTGACCACATGGGCGTGGCCACGGGTCGGCTCGGTGAGAAACTCAGTGAGATCGAGCCGTTCGGCGGCCACTTTGGCTTGTCGTACGGCGTCGCCGAGTTCTTGCCGTTTGGTCTCGATGGCGGTGGCGATCTGCCCAACTGCCGCATTGATCGCCTGACCGATCTGCTTGCGTTCCTCAGCATCGGTGATGGCCCCGAGACCCGCCTTTAGTTGTGAGATCGGCGACTTCTTTGAGGTCAGATCCGCAGCGAGCCTGTTGACCTCATCCAGCGTCGAGGCAGCAGCGAGGGAATCGATGGCCGCAACCTGGGCTGAGTTGATGTCGTTGATCACAGAGGTCCTTTCGATGGGCTCCGTCAGGTTAGGAGGACCAGATAGGTCCGGCAATCAATCTTGCCTGATCAGTACCGGTTCAATCATTGCTGCGTTGACGGGCAGCTTCGAAACACAGCACTGTCCCGGCCATCGCAACATTCAAACTTTCGGCTCTGCCGTGATGTTCAATGCGGACCCATTCGGTAATCAGGTCATCACCATCATTGGAAAGTTCCTCGAGCCCGTGCGCCTCGTTGCCGAGCAGGATCGCTATGCGACCGGACCAGTCCATTTCGGTATGGGTCACCCCCGAATGAGAACTGCTGCCGATTACTCGGAATCCGCCCGAGCGAAGATCATCGAAACCTACCGACAGGATCGGTATGTAGAACAGCGCCCCTGCGGTGGACCGGACAACCTTGGGATTAAAAGGGTCTACGGAGTCGGGGGTGAGAACCACGGCGTCGGCGCCGGAGGCTTCTGCGGAGCGGATCAAGGTACCGAGATTCCCGGGATCAGAGATCCGGTCAGCGACCACAACAAACTCGAGTTCATCGAGCACCACCGACGGTGTGGGCAGTGCGACCACCGCCAGATTCCCTTGTGGGCTCTGGGTAGAGGTGACGCGTTCGAGTACTCCGGGGGCGAGACGGAACCAGGAACCATTCGTCACTGGATCATGGTCCGGTGAGACATACTCCGCTTCGATCTTCCAGCCAGCGCTGAGAGCTTCAGAGATCAAAGTGGCACCTTCCACCACGAAGGCACTGTCCTCGTAACGCGCACTACGGCGCCCCAAGAGGCGCCGTAGTCGTTGAACTCGTGGGTTCTGGAACCCGAGATAATCGCTCAGAGCGCCGCCTTCGCCGAGACGACGAGAGCACTAAAAGCGGCGGGATCTGACACTGCGAGTTCGGCGAGGATCTTGCGATCGACTTCGATTCCTGCAGCGTTCAAACCGGCGATGAACCGGCTGTAGCTGATGTCGTTGAGACGGCAGGCTGCATTGATTCGCTGAATCCACAGGCGTCGAAACTCGCCCTTCTTCGCCCGGCGATCTCGGAAGGCGTACTGCCCCGAGTGCATGACCTGCTCGTTGGCGGCCCGGAACGAACGGCTCTTGTTGCCGTAGTAGCCCTTGGCCTTATTCAGGATCTTCTTATGACGCTTTTTTGCTGCCACACCGCGCTTTACGCGTGCCATGGGTATCTCCTTTTCGATCCGTGGGATCAGTCGTGATCGGCTGACGATTCAGCCACTATCGGGTCCTCAGCGCTCAGCGAGCAGCCGTTTGATCTTCTTCACATCGGTGGGGTGCACGTCCCGGTCGCCTTCGAGGCGCCGTGTGCGGGTGGAGCTCTTCTTCTCGAAGAGGTGCTGGCGCATGGCCTGCTCCCGACGCAACTTGCCGGTCCCCGTCTTCTTAAAGCGCTTCGCCGCCGTCTTGGAGGTCTTCATCTTCGGCATCTGTTTCTCCCTTCTCTACCGATTCGATCTGTTCTGAGAGCAGATCATTGGGGGGATCTGTGATCACTTGTTCTGGGATCACTTGTTCTGGGATCTCTGGATCTGTGATCTCTGGTTGTGCGGGCTCCGCCGGAGCGGGACCCGAATGTGAAGCGGCTTCTTGACTCTCCGCCTTCTTTAATGCATCTTGGGCCTTTTTGTCAGGGGCCAGCACCATCGACATGCTGCGTCCCTCAAGACGGGCTTGGTTCTCCACTTTGGCCATCGGGCCGACAGCTTCAATTACCCCGTCAAGGATTCTCGCCCCGAGTTCTGGGTGTGCCATCTCGCGGCCCCGAAACTGCAAGGTGACTTTGACTTTGTGGCCTTCCTCGATGAAATCAACGAGGTGACGGACCTTGGTGTCGAAATCGCCTTTGCCAATCTTGGGGCGGAACTTGACCTCTTTGATGGTGACGTTGGTGGCTTTCTTCCGGGCCTCTTTGGCCTTTTGGGCCTCTTCGTACCGGAACTTGCCGTAATCCATGATCCGGCAGACCGGTGGATTTGCCATGGGTGCCACCTCGACGAGATCGAGTTCTAGGCTGCGTGCCATACGGAGCGCATCGGGGACCGGTGTGATTCCCAATTGGTTTCCGTCGGGACCGATTAAACGAACCTCACGGGATCGAATACGGTCGTTGACACGGTGCTGGTCGCTCTTCGGCGGTGCTATGACTGATCACTCCTGTGCAATGGGTATGCCCTCCCAGGTATCGGCTACGGCTCAACGCGAAGTCAATGCCGCGCCACCACTGGGCCATACAGACCAGCAGGTGCGTGAACGCACTGACCTGGACGCACTGTCACCGGCAATCCCTGAAGATTCCCGATCGTCGTGGCCAGGTGGGGACAAGTCCCACTTCGCCTCAATTGTCATCGCTAGGGTAGCAACGATGACTGAGCAATCCTCCGATGGTCCTTTTGACGCCCACCCCGGTGATGGCGAGGGACTGCTAGATGAAACCGCGTTGGCCGCTGCCGATGCCGCACTCCACGAGGCGCGCGCCCGTCTCGCCGAAGTGCCCGCCGAAATCGTGGTGACGAACCATGTGATGGGCCTGTATGAGTTAGCCGCTATCCATCTGTCGGCTGATCCGGTGGATCTGGTGTCCGCCAAGTTGGCGATCGATGCAGTTGGCTGTCTCATCGACGGTCTAGGGAATCGTCTCGGCGAAGAGATCGAAACACTGCGGGCCGCTTTGTCCACGATCCAAATGGCCTTCGTCCAAGTGTCGGCCGCTACCGGCCAACACACGTCATAACTGGTGCGTCATAACAGTTGGGTCACAGCGAAGGCTTCGCTTCGGCCCAGTTTGAGACCCTCCACATACCGCACTGTGGTCCCCTCTTCAATGGAGCGGGAGCCATCGGCGATCTCGATGCAATGAAACATGATCGGCTCCTGTGAGCCATCGGGTGTGATCATTCCGAGACCGCGCTGGGCGTCAAAAGATGCGATCCGTCCGGTGGGCATGAGAGTCAGTGAACGATCTTGGAGATCGGGATTTCGAGCAGATCGGTGGCACCGGCGTCGCGCACCGCAGGGATAATCCGATTGATCTGGGACTTCTCCACCACGGTTTCCACGGCAAAGCCGCCGCCGGCGAGTTGGGAGATAGTCGGAGATTTTGCCGAAGGTAGTACCTCGAGCACCCGATCAAAATCAGCCTCGCCGACGTTCAGTTTCAACAGCACCTTGCCGCGGGCTTCGAGGGTCCCGTTCAGCAGGGTCATCAGTTGTTCCATGGCATGACGCTTGACAGGGTCCTGATGGCTGAGCGGGTTTGCGATGACCTCGGTCCAACTCGTCAAGATCGTGTCGATAATCCGCAGGCCTGCCGCTTTGAGGGCCCGCCCGGTCTCAGTGATGTCCACCACACAATCCGCGATGTCAGGGATCTTGGCCTCGCTCGCCCCGTAGGACAGGCGCACATCAGCAGATATCCCTTTGGACTCGAAGAATCTCCTCGTCAACTCCGGGTATTCAGATGAAACCCTGAGCCCCTGGGGCAGATCTGCCACGGACTGATACGGGGAGTCCCCTGCCACCGCAGCCACCACCCGGATCGGATTGGAGGTTGCTTTGGAGTAGCGCATCTCCCCCAGACTGATGACGGTGCTCGCTGTTTCCTCGATCCAATCGCGACCGGTGATCCCGAGATCGAAAAGACCTTCGGCTACATACACCGGGATCTCTTGGGGGCGCAGGATCCGAACCTCGAGCACCCGCGGGTCATCGATCGTGGCCCGATAGTCCACCGAGGAGGATCGCACCACGGTCAGATCGGCCGCCTCAAACAACTCCAAGGTGGCTTTCTCGAGGGATCCTTTGGGTAACACGATGCGCAACACGCCCCGAAGGCTAGCGAGGCGCAGGCCGATCAGTGGTCGGTGGGTCGCTCTGCGAGCAGGCGCAGGGCATGCGGGATCACATCGATGATCGCTGCGAACTGCTCCACACAGCCTTTGGGCGACCCGGGGGTGTTGCAGATGATCGCTGAGCCGAGGATTCCAGCGATCCCTCTGGACAGGCGACCGAGAGGATTCACGAGACGCATTGCTTCTGCGAGGCCAGGGGCTTCACGTTCGATGACGGCCCGGGTGCCTTCGGGGGTTTGATCGCGAGGTGCAAAACCTGTACCCCCGGTGGTTACCACCACACCCTCGAAGCCCTCACACATGGAACGCAACGCAACCGCCACGTTCTCGGATCCGTCTGGGGTGACCCGATGTTCACGGACATCAAAACCTGCTGTGGCCAGCAACTCCACGAGGGCTCGGCCGCTCAGATCCTCACGATGTCCCGTCGAAACGCCGTCTGACACGGTCAGCACTTTGGCCGCCGGGCCCCCCGGGATACCGCCAGAGATGTTCACCACGTCATTCATCTGATCGACGGTATCTGATCACCACCATGCCATCGGTTCCGGCATCTTGGGGAAGCACCCGCCACCCGTGTTCGTAGCGCCGCCACGCCCCTTCTGGTTCGCGGGTGTCTACCTCAAACCCTTCCGGAATCTGATGTTCGATGGATTCTGATGCGGTCAAAGTGCACACGCTGTAGATCAACCGACCGCCGGGCCGCACCAGATGTGCCGCCGCCGTCAACATTTTGGCTTGCAGTGTCACGAGGTCGGTGAGGTCCTCGGGTGTAATCCGCCAGCGCGCATCGGGGCGGCGGCGCAATGCTCCGAGCCCGCTGCATGGCGCATCGAGCAGGACCGCATCGGCAGAACCCGGCCGAAGCGGCGGGCGCATAGCATCTGCCACCACAACCGGGATCTTAAGTTTCAGACCGGCGGCATTGCGCTGGACCAACACGGCTCGCTGGGCGCGCAGATCCATCGCGATCACATGGGCCCCGCTGCTCGCCATCGCAGTGGCCTTCCCACCCGGAGCGGCACACAGGTCCACGACTGTCTCACCTGCTATTGCATCCACCGCTAAGGCCACCCATTGAGAAGAACGATCTTGGGTGTAGCCATCGGATCGGACTGTGGCGGATGCAGCCTGATTCATCGTGCGCAAAGCCTGAGTCGCGTCCACCTCGCCGAGATCGGCGATCAGCCTCTCCACAATCCAGTCCGGGTAACTCAGTTCGGCAGCCAGCGAAGGCCACAACGGTTGGGCATTAGAGACCTTTCGCAGCACTGCGTTGGTGAAACCTCGCAACCGCTTTGGTGCTAACTGCACCGTCTCGGAGACCGCCGCATGCGGAGCCACATCGGCGAAACAAAGTTGGTATACCCCTAGGCGCAACAAGGTGCGCGCCCCTTGTTCGGGGGCCTGGGTGACGAAACGGTCAATCATCACATCGCAGGCCCTCCGCATGCGGGTGGTGCCGTAGACCAGTTCGGTGACGAAGCGTCGATCCTGATCGCTCAATTCAGAGCGATTCAATGCTGGCCCGATCACCAGATTTGCGTAGGCCCCAGTGCTCTCGATCCGGGTCAACAGCTCAAGGGCCACCGCACGTGCAGTAGTCATTCGAACCACTCGCCGGGCGCGAGATGCACGCCGTTTCGCCATGCGAACATGTCCATCTGCGGTTTTCCTTCTGGTTGGAGGCGGGTGATCTGCAATCGATCGTGTTCAATCGAATGCGATGTCGGGTCAAGCGGTTCGAGTCGAGCAGCGTGAATCTTGATGCGGGACCCACGAAAGGTGGTCCATGCACCACCGATCCGGATCAGGCGATGGATCTGTTCAACGGACGCGGACCAGTCGATCCTGAGATCCTCTGAGGAGAGTTTCTTTGCAACGCTCACCTCACCACTTTGGGGTGTGGGGGTACCGAGACCGGTGGCGAGTTCACGAACAAGCAGCTCAGACCCGACGGTCACAAGACGGGCACGCAGTTCTCCGGCAGTGGTCTCTGGTTCGATCGGTACCTCAGCGCGGGCGTACACCCCACCGGTGTCAAGTCCTTCCTCGATCTGCATCACACAGACCCCTGTCATCTGGTCACCGGCCAAAAGGGCGCGCTCCACTGGTGCAGCGCCTCGCCATCTCGGTAGGAGCGAGAAATGCAGGTTGATGAAGTTCACTTCGGCCAGCAAATGCGGGCGCAAAATCTCACCGAAAGCCACGACCACTGCGAGATCTAGATCACCGCTTCGCGCCAACGCAATCAGGTCATCAGCGGAGTGCGAAACACTCAGCCCAAGCTCTTGGGCGCGTACCTTGACCGGTGAGCCGCTCATCGTGGCACCCCGACCGCGACGAGCGTCGGGCCGGGTGATCACGAGCGCAATCTCGTGGCCAGCGGCGATGAGGGCATCGAGCGGAGGAACCGCAATCTCGGGGGTACCGAGATAGGCAAGCCTCACGAGAGCCGCAGGCGCCGCGTCGTCGGCAAGGCTGAGGTGACCCAGGGTGACACCAATCCGCGCTTCGTG
>JAGYKR010000017.1 GCA_018401375.1 Ilumatobacteraceae bacterium
TGATCTCTCCCCGCACCCGACCAACACTCGGGCCGTCGCTCAGGCCGCTGCCGAGAAGTACGCCTCATTTGACATGTGGTTCGGCCTTGAGCAGGAGTACACGATGCTCCGCGAGGACGGCACCCCTCTCGGCTTCCCGGTGGGTGGATACCCGAAGGCTCAGGGCCCGTACTACTGCGGTGTTGGCACCGGCAAGGTCGTGGGTCGCGCCATCGTTGAAGAGCACACTCAGGCCTGCATCGATGCAGGACTGTCCATCTCGGGCACAAACGCCGAAGTGATGCCCGGGCAGTGGGAGTTCCAAGTGGGCCCGCTCGGAGTGCTCCAAGTGGGCGACGAACTCAACATCGCCCGCTGGCTGTTGCACCGCATCGCTGAGGACTATGACGTGATCATCAGCCTTGACGCGAAGCCAGTCAAGGGCGATTGGAACGGCGCTGGCTGCCACACCAACTTCTCCACCAACTCGATGCGCGAGAGCTACGACGCAATCATCAACGCTTGCGAAGCGATCGGCTCCAAGTTTGAGATGTTGGTCAAGAACTACGGCCATGACATTGAGAGCCGCCTGACCGGCGCCCATGAGACGGCTCCGTGGAGCAAGTTCTCCTATGGCGTCTCTGACCGTGGGGCCTCCATCCGGATCCCGTGGCAGTGTGAAAAAGACCAAAAGGGTTACGCCGAGGATCGGCGTCCTAACGCCAACTGTGACCCGTACGTTGTGGCCGGATTGATCACCGATACTGTCTGCGGAGCGGCCTCCTGATCAGATTCTGAAAACTGTGACGGCTCTCACAGCCGTTTCGAGGGGACCCCTGCGGGGGTCCCCTCAGTTTTCTTCCCGATACAGTTCGATAGGGCATCGGCCCGCAAGAATGGAGACATGAGCGAGATGCTCGATCAACACCGTGATTACGTTCTGCGGACTGTGGAGGAACGAGGGGTGCGTTTGGTGCGCCTCTGGTTCACTGATGTGCTCGGGAACTTGAAGAGTTTTGCGATCAGTCCCGCCGAACTCGAGAACGCCCTTCAAGATGGCATGACCTTTGACGGGTCATCTATCGACGGGTTCTCCCGGGTGCAGGAGTCCGACGTGCTGGCGATCCCCGATCCCAACACCTTCGAAATCCTTCCTTGGGGCGGCAAAGACGCCGCTGAGGCGCGGGTTTTCTGCGATATCCATCGCCTCGACGGCAGCCCTTTTGAGGGTGACCCGCGACAGGTGCTGCGTCGCCATATGAAAGCCGCCCACGATCAAGGCTTCACCTTTTATGTGGCCCCCGATATCGAGTTCTTCTATTTTGAAACCCCCGAGACCGGCAAGGTTCCGGTCCCCCTTGATAACGGTGGGTATTTTGATCTGACCACGAATGACGCCACCGGTGACCTGCGCAAGCAGACCATCCGCAAACTCGAGCAGATGGGGATCCCCGTGGAGTACAGCTTCCATGAGGATTCACCGAGCCAACAAGAGATCGATCTGCGCCACACCGACGCGCTCACGATGGCTGACTCGGTGATGACCTTTCGTCTGATCGTCAAAGAGGTGGCTGCCAGTCAAGGTGTGTATGCCACGTTTATGCCCAAGCCCCTTGAAGGGGTCCAAGGCTCGGGGATGCACGTGCACCTGTCGATGTTCCAAGGTGACACGAATGCCTTCTACTCCGAAGATGACCCCTACAACCTGTCCCCGATCGCCAAGTCCTTCATGGCCGGCCTGTTGCGTCACGCGGCCGAGATCACAGCGATCACTAACCAAACCGTCAACTCCTATAAGCGACTGGTGCCCGGTTTTGAGGCTCCGGTCCACATCAGTTGGGCCCGCAATAACCGCAGCGGTCTGATCCGGGTCCCGGTCCCCAAGCGGGCCAATCCACTCGCCACCCGCATTGAATATCGCTCCCCTGATCCGGCCTGTAACCCGTATCTGGCCTTTTCTTTGATGCTGGCCGCCGGGATGCGCGGCATTGAGCAGGGCTACGAACTGCCCGATGAAGCCGACGCAAACCTGTTTGAGATCGGCGACGATGTGCTCGCCAAACTCGGCATCGAACAACTCCCTCAATCCCTGTCAGATGCGCTGCGGGTGATGGAGCGTTCCGAGTTAGCCCGTGAAGCCCTCGGTGAGCACATCTTTGAATGGTTCCTGCGCAACAAACGTGACGAATGGCGGGGCTACAAGACTCATGTCAGCAACTTTGAACTGGATCGGTACCTGAGGTCTTTGTGATGGCAAGGGCGGCGGAGGTTCCGGGCTTGGGGATGCTGGCGGTGTTCTCTGACCCGCTGTCTCCCGAACTAGCGCGCACCTTAGACCTCGGTGGATACCGTTGGAAGGCGTTGGCCTCTGCGGATGAAGCCTCCGATGCCGAGCCGGGAACTGGCTGGTCGGGAGCGGTGGTGGACTGCTCGGTGGACAGCGAATCCGGATGGGCTTTCGCTCGAGCCTTACGCAAGCGCGATTCGGTGGGGCTACCGCTTCTGGTGTTGGTCACTGGCGCCCAACTGTCCGATCTGGCTCTGCGTGATGAGCTATTCGACGACTTTTGTTTAAGCCCGTTTCATCCCACCGAACTGGAATCTCGGGTGCGCCACCTGCTGTGGCGAATCGACGGAGGGACCCGTCCCGAAATGGTGGAGTACGGCGAACTCGGCCTAAACCTAGAGACCTATCAGGCCTACATCTCCGGGCGCCCGCTGGATCTGACCTACATGGAATATGAACTGCTCAAATTCCTCGCCCAGAACCCCGGCAAGGTGTTCACCCGCGAGATCTTGTTGTCTCGGGTCTGGGGATACGAGTACTACGGAGGCGCCCGCACAGTGGACGTCCACATCCGCCGTCTTCGGGCCAAACTCGGCGAGGAACACGCCGGCCTGATCCAGACGGTGCGCTCGGTGGGATATCGGTTTGGACAGTCCCGCTGGGGCCACTGAGCATCCCACTACCGCGAAGAACCGCGACCCGATAGACCGCAGAATCTGGTCCCTTGCGCTACCCGCCCTCGGATCGCTGGCCATTGAACCGCTCTACGCCACCGCCGACACGATCATCGTCGGTCGTCTGGGAACCACCGAGCTCGCGGGCCTTGCCGTCGCCGCCCAAATCCTGATCCTGCTCGCCGCACTGGCCAACTTTCTCGCCTACGCAACCACCCAGCGCGTCGCCCATCACCGGGGAGCCGGACAACGTGAGGCCGCAGCCAGTACCGCGAGCCAAGCAATGTGGCTCTCCGTGCTCATCGGCCTCATCATGGCCGCCGGGATTGCGCTCTACGGTGGGGCCGCTGCCCGGGCCCTCGGAGCCGAAGGTCCGGTGCTAGACGTCGCACACCAATATCTCGGGATTCGGGCCATCGGGCTTCCAGCGGTGCTGCTCGCTCTCGCAGCCCACGGGATTTTACGCGGGGTCCAAGATCTCGTCACCCCACTGCGCATCGTTGCAGCCGCCGCAGCCGCAAACGTAGTCATCGAACTGGTGATGGTATTCGGTTTCGGGTGGGGGGTCGCGGGCGCCGCCTGGAGCACGGTGTTGGTCCAATGGCTGGCCGCACTTGTCTATGTACAGGTAGTCCGACCACATCTACGCCATGGCCGTCGTGGCGTAGAACTCAGGGAAATCGCCTCACTGCTCGGAGCCGGCGGGTGGCTCATCATTCGGGTCAGTGCCCTCTTGGCGGCGTTGACGGTGGCTACTTCGGCTGCAGCCCGCCTAGGAGAGGCCCCCTTAGCCGCCCATCAGATTCTCAGCACTGCGTTCATGGTGGCAGCGCTCAGTTTGGACGCTCTCGCTATCCCTGCTCAGACCTTGATCGCTGAAGCTACCGGAGCCGGCGATGCGGCTGCAGCCCGTCACATCGGGCGCCGGATCCTGCGCGCTGCAGGCGCCGCCGGGTTAGTGATGGGCCTCATCATTGCGGTCCTCGCCCCCGTGGCCCCGATGGTCTTCACCGCCGATGCAGAGGTCCGTTCAGAGGCGACGGCAGCGATGTTCGTACTCGCCGTTCTCCTGATCCCTGGGTCTTATGCCTTCGCATTGGACGGGATTTTGATCGGAGCCGGCCGATATCGAGCGCTCGGAGTCGCGATGCTCGGATCGCTGATCGTGTTCCTCGCAACACTTGTGATCGCAGATCTCGCGACAGCAGGTACTGGTCTCACCTTCGGCGGCCTCGCTGGTGTGTGGGTGGCGCTCGGACTGTGGATGCTGGCGCGAACCGGGTTCACCTGGTGGATCTGGAACCGGTCTGGTCCCAGGCCTGTTCAGGTACGAGCGAGCCCTTGAATCTGAGCGGCCAGTCGGGCATGGGCCGTCAACATTTCCTCAGCCGGTCTGACACCAGATGTCCGTCGCACGACCACTTCACCGTTAGCTACCGTGTGATGGGCGCCGGTGGGGCCACAGCGCAGCCATGCCTCTACCGGATCGGCGAGCGCCCCGACATGGCGCGGCCCGGTGAGAGACCAGATCCTGGGTCAGCCACCGCCCCGACGGAGATCTCCCGATTTCGCCTTCCCTACCAGAGGCGCCAGCCCCGCCGCAGGTTGCAATCTCTAGTGCTGTGCGTGCGGTTGCAGCATCAGCTGTGCAGTTGGCAAGCAGCATCGCTTGCGACGGGCTTCCAGCCACAGTGAACCAGTCCGCAGACGGATCAGGTACGAGACCCACCTTGACCCCAGCAGCTTTCGTCCAACCACCGGAGCGATCCCGGAGGCGAGAATCAAATTGCTTGACGGGCAATGGGCAGCCCCACTCCCGCTGCGCCAAGCCGCCGAATCTCCTCGGGGTTGGGCATCACGCAATGTGCCACCCAGGTCGATCGGTGCACCATCGGTGCGCTCCAGATACTCCATCGGCCGGCACCCGAAGGTGGTCACACTGAACTCGTCGTCTTCAGGTTCTCCACTTGAAGGTAGGTGTGAAGCCGAACATCAGAGATCAACAGCGAGTTCAGCGGTGCGCACCATGAGGTCTTCGGTGACGCTGAACGGTGAACGGGGAGCGGCGACCCGGGTCATCGCCCCAAAGGCAGGGTCCTTGATGGCGATCCACGGCCGTCGCGCAATCCGCGAGGATCTCATCGTCATCGGCCACCACATCATCAGGGAGACCACCGTCTTTTTCTGATAACGACATCGAGCCACGAAGTCGGATGGAACCTGATCCGAGATCACCTGCGTCAATCTCACTTGGTCAATAGATCTCCTGCCCCGTGAGGATGCAAATGAGATGATCGGTGGAGGTGGTGCACCCTGATAGTGCGAGTTCTGCCAGACCCACCCATGCGAGACATACACCGATTCGGTGTCGATGGCCCTGCAGTGGATACAGCGAGCTGCAGCCATCCGAACGGCGGCTTATCGGTCATCGGGGATACGCCCGCGTCAGGTTCTGGAACAGATGGTGATGGGTGTTGATCAGGCCGGGGGTGACTAAACAATCGGTCGCATCGAGGGCAGGCCTCAGCATCCGGGAACAGCGGCGGCGCTCCGGCGCCCACAGCCGAGATCCGGCCGTCACGCACCGCAATCCATCCACCGGGATCTCGCCGGTCAGCATCGACAGTGGCGGTACTGAGCGTTGATGATGAGGGTCTGGTGTCCAGATCAGATGTTGGTGTCAATGAGTTCGGACCCCTCGTGACGGGTCTCTGCATCTTTATGCAGAGAGTATCCGATGACACCGGGTACCTGCACCGCTCGTGAGCACGCCCACAGGAATGAGCAGCGGCCCGATGATCATTGCGGCTAGCTCCGGCATGGCTGACAGGTTAGCCGTTCAGATCACAGCGGCAGGTAGGCGGCAGCTTCGATTTCCACGTGCATTCCGCCAGGAAGTGCAGAGAACCTCAACGGTGGATGCGCGCCGGACGATGGGATCGAAGCCCATGATAGGCCGCATTAAAGGTGGAAAGTGTGTCCATCATCGGGGTCAAGAAACAGGTGGTCTTGACCACGTCTGTGAGCTGGCACCCAGCTCGGCCAAGCGGAGCCTCCAAGATTAGCCACGGTCTGGGCGGTCTCAGCCGTCACGCCGCCTGGGACCAGTGCTCCGTCCACCATGCCGCCTTGGCCGGAGACGAAGATGAAGTCGCCAGCACGGCTGGTGTGTAAGGACAATGGTCTGCTCATGGGGCCACAACGTACCGGCTCAGATTGTGGATCAGCCAGCGCGGCGCCCAGTCGCTGCGGCGCCGCGCAACCGCGACTGCACCGAACACGGCGTCCCAGTCCATTAACCGGCAGCGCATCCGGGATCTGGCGGGAGAACTTCAGGTGCACCACTGTCTCCGTGGACCCAGGGATCCCCAGCGATCGCAGAGTCGAGTCCGCATCGCCTGTTCATCACTGCGATCCCCTCTGAGGTGCACGCAACCGAGCGCCATATGGACTGCACCCATGCAATAGGACCGCAGCACCGTCATCTCGCCGGCATCCTCTGGGTCTGCTCCGCAGTCAAGTGTCAGCCACAGTTCGCCCTCTGCATCACATGAGGCAGAAGCTCGGGCTCCCTCAGGTGAAACTACGAGATCACCGATGAGTCCATCATCTGATCTCAGGCTGATCAGCACCACCGCCAACTCCGCCCAACCAGCCAGCACGGATCTCCGCCGAGGTGGGCGGGCCGAGCCAGCGACTTCCGTGATGACGCACGGACCCTTCGGGTAACGGCACCGCTCTGATGGCATCGGCGATGCCATATGTTTCACCACCGTGATCGCAATCTCGATTTCATGCGGCTGGTCAGCGTTCTCCTTGGTGACCACTATCGCCATCCAGGGGCATTTCGGACTAACGCGCACCACCTGTTCACGGTGTTTGCACCCTCACCTGATGATCAGACGCAAGCTGCGCAGCACACCAGGTAATGCGGAGGATTCTTTTTCCCGCCGACGCACCACCGTTCGCGTGGGTGGATGCAGGCTTCCCATCGGGTGCACCATGTGCAGTCAGGCTCAAGATAGGTAGCTCCGCAGTGGTCTGGAGTTGACGCAGGATCTGGCCCGGTCGCCAGCGGGTGCGATTGGCCAGGTCAAACCAAAGGGAACTACGTCGCCCGGGAGCACTTCCACCGCAGCGCGCCAGGCTGCCGATCTCCACCAGGTCCACTGAGTCGATCTCGGTGATCCACATCCTCAGGCGGCACCGCATAGCTGCGCATCCGGCGGTGCGGTATCAGGCGCAAGCCACACTCGAGGGCAACCTCAGCCCCGAGCGCTTGAAAACTTCCAGGCCCCTTCAGGCCGGGCGTTCCTGCGCCCTCCCGGTGATGTCCACACCGACAGGTCAATCTCAGTGTCGTTGGCCATATCGCGCACGGCATCAGGGTAAGTCCACGGTGCAACGGCCTGGGTGAGACTTCAGGGCTCGATGAACTGTGACGGGTTCTGCGAGTTAGAGCCAAATCCATGGCGGCCAGTCGCATGATGATGCCCGAATTTGCGTCACATTGGCTGGCGCAATTCATTGCGAAACCTCCGCCATCGCAGCGCCATCCAGACCCTTCGAGGGTGGTGACGTGGCGGCCCAGCACCCGGGTGACCGGGGTGACACAGGCGAGTCGGGAGAGCCCGTCCACCCACACCGTGCAGCACCCACACATTGTCCTTGGGGACTACATGCATCTTTAACCGAACTCACCCAGCGTGCTGTGGTGGCAGGTAGCCCCGCAGCGCATCCGATGAGGTGCCCGATGCGCCAACTTCAATTGGCCGTTGAGATTGAAACTCCACTGCGGATCAGCGGGTCTCAAACAGCAGGTTCAGCTAAAGCTAGAACCGCAGCCGCAGGTACGTGAAGCGTTGGGATTTGAGATCGCAAAACCGGACTCATCGAGCCGTCTTTGTAATCCAGCGAGGCACCCTGAAGCATCTGGGCGGAGACGGATTACGCATTTGTCATGAATGTTGGCGTCATCCTCGTGGCGATCTCGTGTCTGAGACATCTCATAAGAAAAACCACTACATCCACCAGGACACGGCCACGCAGAGCGAGATCCATAGCCCCTTCGGCGGCGAGAAGTTCGGGAGACTTTCTTGGTTTGCGGTTTCGGTGAGCGTGATCATTTGTGTATTCCTCCGCATCGCAATGGTGTAAATACTAGCGGGACCTGATCGCCACCTGGCAGGTGCGATGAACCGGTGTGCGGAACTCTGCCCACCTCTGCATCACCATTGCCGAAGCGAAGCCCGCCACCATGCCCCGATGCAGACCACAGACCAGTTCGGTGTGATGAGCAGCAAGATCGGCGAACAGGCAATGTCCAAATGCCACGACGGCGGTTTCTCGCAGGCCATCGCTGACCAGGATCAAATCCGAGTCGATCGAGATCGCTGACGAGTGCCTCAAGGCTGGACGGCGCTGACCGATAGGGTCCCGCCCGCCTCGTGCCTTCTTCGATCCCCACCTGCTCGGCATCGGCACCGCTCGCTCCAAGCCGCAGTGCCATGGTCAAAACCATTGATGCAAGCACCGGCATCGTGGGCGGCTCAAGACCGAGCGACGGGGCTTCAGGAGAGATCGAGTAACGGTGTTGTGGCCGACCGACCTCACCACGGGCGCTGATCTCTACGGTGACGAGTCCAGCCTCACGCATGCGCTCCAGGTGGGGCCGCACAGTGTTGGGGTGCAGGCTCAGCACCTCGGAGATCTCGGCGGTGGTCCGCGGCCGCGGTGAACGAGCCAACTCCAGATAGATCGCGTAGCGGGTGTTATCCCCGAGCGTCTTCAACAAGTCCAGTTGCGCCAGTTGGGCCACCGCCACATATTAGCGACTGACGCAGATAACACGGTCAAACCCGGTAAAATCCCTGTTATGGAGCGTCCCACAAATCCTCGTGATGCGGCCGCACAAACGGCAACGACACCACCGCGCATCACACCGCCCACCATCGATGAGGTCCTCGATGTCCTCGGCACCGTGATCGACCCTGAACTCGGAGCCGACATCGTCACCCTCGGCATGGTGCCCGGAGTGCAGGTCTCCCCCGAGGGCCTCGTCACCGTCGGAGTCAAGCTGACCATCGGTGGCTGCCCGTTGCGCGCTGAGATCAAAAAAGAGGTGGAAACCCGCGTCGCACGCCATCCCGGTGTCACCAAGGTGACCATCGAATGGGGCGAAATGAACGCCGAGGAACGTTCCGCCGTGATGACCAAGGCCCGCTGGAATGCCCGCCAAAACGCCCCCGACACGCAGATCCCCTCTGGCTGTCGAGTGCTCGCGATCGCTAGCGGTAAAGGTGGAGTGGGCAAGAGTTCGGTCACCGTGAACCTTGCTGCCGCACTGGCTGCTGCTGGCCACACCGTCGGCGTGCTCGACGCCGACATCTGGGGGTTTTCTGTCCCCCGGTTGCTCGGTATCACCGATCGGATGGAAGCCGAACGGGTGGAGGGTTCCGATCGCCCAAAGATCATCCCCAACGAGCGTCGCGTCGGCGACGGCCTCTTGAAAGTGGTGTCCACCGGCTTCCTCGTGGAGGAAGACACTGCGCTGATGTGGCGGGGGCTGATGTTAACCAAGGCCGTCGAGCAGTTCTTGCGTGATGTGCACTGGGGCGACCTCGACTATCTCCTCATCGACATGCCACCGGGCACCGGAGACGTGCAGATGGGTTTGGCCCGGATGTTGCCGAGCACCGATCTGATCATCGTCACCACCCCGGCACTCGCTGCGCAAAAGGTGGCACAGCGTGCTGCCGACATGGCGAAGCGCAGCTTTTTGGCGGTGGTCGGGGTCATCGAAAACATGAGCTCGTTTACCTGTGATCTCGGCACCGAGTACTCACTATTCGGCTCAGGCGGCGGGGCGGCGCTGGCAGCAGCGATCGATGCACCCCTCATTGGTCAGGTTCCACTTGAGCCCGCTGTCGGCGCCGGCGGCGATGCCGGCCAACCGGTAGCGATTGAGGGCACCGGTCCGGCCGCTGAAGTGTTTCGGGCGATGGCGAAACACATCATCACCGAGATCGCGCCACCCACGGCTCCCGACCAGATCGATATGGCCGGCTGTTCGGCTCGAATGCTCGAATCCGTGGCCGCCGCCTTTGAAGCTCAGACCTGACGGCGAGCGATTACAGATCTGCGTAGTCGGCGTCATCGGGCATTGCGATCCCGATCACGCGACCCTCATCATCGATTCGTAACTTCGGCAAGATCGCCGGCGGAGTTCCCACCTCTGCTGCGCCGCGCAATGCCTCATCGGCGGTGGCGTGGGGCAGCAGAAACTCAAGATTCCGAATCGTGGGCGGGATCATCGCCAGTTCACCGGCCCGGAACCGCTCAAGGGCATCTTCTGGTCGGACCCACAGCGACGCAATGGTCTCGGAGTTGTCGTGGAGGGGCACCTGCGCCTGCGGGGCCCGAGCCAAAAAGAATCGAGTATCGAAGCGCCGCACCTCACCGACCGGAGTGATCCAGTGGCTGACATAGTGGATCGCATCGGTGATCAGCTGCAGGTCCTCCGCCACACAGATCTCCATAAACGAGACCTCACCGGCATTGAGTCGGGCTCGATGCTCCTCAAACTGTGCGACCACCGCATCGGTATCGAAGCGAATCGCATCGGGTTCAGATCCCCGGCGCGCCAGCAGCACCCCGGCTTCCTCAAAGCATTCACGAATCGCAGCCACCCAGTACGCGAGACCTCCCCGGGAGATCTGCAAGATGTCACTGGCCGGCCCGTCGTCGAGACCATCACAGATCGGCTCAAGGTCCGCTCCGTGGTCCGCATCATCCACTCGGCCACCAGGAAACACGTACATGCCGCCAGCGAACGCGGCGTTGAGGGTGCGCCGCAACATGAACACTTCTAGGCCGGAGTCACCGTCACGGACCAGCATCACGGTGGCCGCCGGGCGCACCGGAACCGAATTCGGGTCAAAATCCTCGGTGTTTGCAGTGCCATTGGGGGGTTTGAAGGATGCTCCACTCACACCTCAGACCGTACTCACCAGTGGTGTTCGGCTCTCTCACTGGAAATATGTCACTGCGTGCAGGTTCATCAAACAACGGCTGCGCCATGTTCTGAGGTGGCCTAAGTTCAGGTCATGGCCATGAACCCAGTTGCGCCGATCAAACATGCGCCGAGTTCACCCGACGCAATAATGAATCTGATCAGCCCCGGCACCCAGATCGTGATGCCTTTGGCTAACGGCGAGCCCACAGCGGTCATGGACGCCATTGAAGAGGCCGCCCGCAATGGCGATCCACGCATCTCACAGATCGTGGTTCATCAGATGCACGCCCTCCACGACCGCGACTACCTCGCCGGCGCATTCGCGGATCGTCTCAACTATCTCGCCTATTTTTTATCGCCGATCACTCGCGCCCATTACGAGCGCGGGACCATCGATTTGATGCCCTGCCATTTCTCTGATGTGTACCGCCTGATGCGTCTTCGCACCGCCGATCCACTCGTGATCGCTGCGGCCTCGCCACCGGATCAGCACGGCTACTTCTCCCTCGGGGTCTCCAGCGATTACACCGCATCGTTCATTGGGCGGGCTCGGTTCTTCCTCGAGGTGACCGATGCGATGCCGCGCACCTTTGGTCGCAACCAACTCCACATCTCCCAGGTGGAGGGGTGGTGTCGGAGCGACCGTGATCTCGTGGAGATCGCACCCCGGGAACCTAAAGAGATCGATCACACCATCGCCGCGTTCGTGGCCGAACGGATCCCCGATGGAGCAACGATCCAAACCGGGATCGGCGCAATCCCCAACGCGATCATGGCGGCTCTGCATGGCCATCACGATCTCGGGATTCACACCGAGTTGTTATCTGAAGGTGTGGTGGACCTCGTGGAATCCGGGGCGGTGAATGGGGTCCGTAAGGTCCTGAATCGCACCAAAACGGTGGGCACCTTTGCGCTCGGCACCCGACGTCTGCACGAGTTCTTGCATGAAAACACAGCAATCGAGCTCTGGCCGGTGCGATACGTGAACTCACCGGAGTTCATCGGCCGTGAACCCGGGTTCGTGTCGATCAATGCCACGTTAAGCGTGGACTTTTTGGGCCAATGTGCATCCGAGACGATCAATGGCCGCTACATCTCCTCATCGGGGGGCCAAAGCGATTTCGCTAAAGGGGCGATGATGTCCGACGGCGGCCAAGGCTTCATTGTGTTGCACTCCACCACCTCGGGCGGTATCTCCCGGATCGTGCCGCAACTGAGTGCCGGTGAGGTGGTCACCACCCAGAAGAACACCGTGGACAAAGTGGTCACCGAGTACGGGGTGGCCGAACTGCGAGCAAAAACGGTGGCCGAACGGGCCCGGGCGATGATTGCGATCGCCCATCCCGATCACCGTGAGGCGCTCACTGCTGAGGGGCGTCGTCTGGGGATGCTGTAACGGTGGTCAGATTCTCCTGCACGGGATCGGCATCCTGTTGGCGGCGGCCCCGACTCACATAGATCACCGCAGAGATCACGACCACTGCCAGCACAACCGCCACTACTTCCCAATTCCCGCTCAATTGACCGAGCACCCAGTTCTGGAAGCGTTCCACCCGGCTGGTGATCGGGTCAATGGACTCATTGATGTCCACTACCCAGAAGTAATAGAGCAGGTAGATCCCTGACAGCACCACGAAGACCGCAGCGATGGTCTCCACGTGGCGCATCCCCCCGCGCAACACCTTCAGCAGACCGGTGTTCGCCACCGCAAGGGCCACGGTCAGCGCTGTCACGAGCAAGGCCATACCGAGCCCGTAGGCCACCACATTGGCCACCCCCGCCACCACCCCTTCACGACGGGTCGCAAACAAGGTGGCCAAGAACAATCCGATGGTGCAACCGATGGAGGCCACGGCATACGCAATGCCGAACACAAACATTGATCCGACGCCTCGGGTTCGGCCGCCGGCATCAATCTTGGGAGTAGAGATCGGTAACCGGTAGCCACCGAGCATCGCCATTCCGAGCGCGATCAAACCGACTGCGATCACAGCCGTTGCGTATTTGGCGTTCTGATTGATCCAACTCGTGAAGTGGTAAGAGATCAGACCAACCACGAGAAACACCGACATGAAACCGGACGACAGCGCAGCCGAAACGAGCAGTGCTCGTCGGATCGTGGCGCGCTGCGTACCTGGCATCGCGCCTTGCATCCCGAGGAAATACATCAAATAGGTGGGTAACAAAATGAACCCGCACGGGTTCACTGCGGCCACAAGCCCTCTCAGAAATGACAGGCCCATCAGGAACATCCCTCGATCTCAGTCATGAGCGGGCGCCCCAGGCCGACCCGCTTCATAGCAACTCTTCGATCAGGTCGCGCAGTTCCTCTGCGGTCAGCACCCCGGTGTCGGCCACCACCATCCCGGCCGCATCCACGAACAAGGTCCGCGGGAAGGCCAAAGTCGCAACTGCGTCGATGAACGCGTTGTCCGGGTCGCGCCACTGTTCATAGGTCACACCGCGTTCAGAGGCGAAGCGCTGCATCACCTCGGTGGAATCAAATGGGTTCACCCCAACGAAACGGATCCGGTCCCCGACCTCAGCATGCACCTCAGCGAAGTCGGCTAACTCGCGAGCGCAGGGCGGACAGGTGGAAAACCAGATGTTGATCACCGCCGGGGAGCCAATGAGATCAGCGCTCGAGACTGCCAGTTCACGGGCATCAATCATCTCAATCGCAGGAAGCGGCACCGGGTTCACTAACACCCCGGGGAGTCGTAGCGATGCATCAACCGGCTGGTCATATTCCCCAGGTTCGCTCAACACCACTCGATCTACAGGCGCCGACATCTCCACATCGCGAACAGTGTCGCCAAACCCACCATCAGAGGTGAGCCGCCACATCGCCCATCCGGCGGGAATGCTGACCGCAATGGCCACCGCCATCGAGATCATCATTAACCGTGGCCGCACTGCCATCGAGTCAGGCTAACCACAGTTCGCTGGCCTCAACGGTCGTGTGGCCTGTTTACGACTGGGTGGCTGATATCTCCTCATCCACGGCCGGTGTGTGATCATCACGGCTATGCCCAGTGTCGATCTCGCCGAACAGTTCCGTCTCGGTTGGGACCTCGCACCGTATGGAATCGGATGGTTAGCCGGCTGGTTTTTGCTATGGCGGCCTCGGCCACTCCCGTTGATCACAGCGGGATCTCCGACTCCGCCCGGGGTCTCAATCATCGTTCCCGCCCGTAACGAAGAACACGCCCTGCCCCATCTCCTCGGGCCGTTAATGGCCGGTGTCGCGTCACTTGATGCGAGGGGACCAGTGGAGGTGATCGTGGTCGATGACCACTCCACCGACGCCACCGCTCAGGTCGCGGCAGATTTTGGCGCCCGAGTGATCCACCCACCTGCCCTCCCTGAAGGATGGCTCGGGAAGCCGCATGCCTGTTGGATTGGCGCCCAGGCCGCCACACACGAGTTGTTGGTGTTCTGCGATGCCGATCTGCATCCACCGGTTGACTTGGCTGATCGGATGGCCGCTGCCCTGGTTTCCTATCCGGGTCAGGTGGTGTCGGTGCAGCCCTGGCACACCACGGTGCGTCCTGATGAACAACTCAGCGTGATCTTTAACCTCGTGGCGTTAATGGGAGTTGGTCGATTTAGCGCCATCGGGAATCGGGTGGCACCGAGGGCTGCCTTCGGCCCGGTACTCGGGATGGATCGCGCCACCTACCAGCGAATCGGGGGCCACGCCCATCCGGCGGTGCGCACCCAACACACCGAAGACATCGCAATCGCCCGACAGGTGGGGGCTGCCCAACTGTTTACCGGGGCCCCTGACATCTCGTTTCGGATGTATCCCGGCGGGACCCGTGACCTGGTCCGCGGCTGGACCCGCAGCCTCGCTACCGGCGCCCGCTCCGGCCCGTGGTGGGCCGTGGTCTTGACGATCGCTTGGGTGGCCTCGGTGGTGGGCGGAGTGTTTGTGTCTCCGTGGCTCTATGTGACCAGCGCAGTGCAACTCGCCGTATTGGGCCCACGGGCCGGGAGGTTCACGGTGTGGATGGCCGCGCTCTATCCGCTTGCCGTGCTCGTATTCCTTGTGGTGTTCGCGCGCAGCGCCATCAAAGTGATCCTGCGCCAACCGGTCCAATGGAAATCACGGCAGGTACCAGCGCGCTAAGACCGGTATCGAAACAGATGAGCACGAGGCTCACATATCGAGCATGATTTTGCCGATGTTTGCATCCGCTTCCATGTAGGCGTGAGCGGCAGCAGCATCGGCGAGAGCGAACCGTGAATCGATAATCGGCTTCATCGCTCCGGACTCAAACATCGGGATCATCTCGGCGATGAAGCGCTGGCAGACATCAAGTTTTTGTTCCAGGGGCCGCATCCGCAACGTGGTCCCGGTCCATTGGATCCGCTTGGACAGCAACAGCCCGAGGTTCACACTGGTTTGGCCGCCACCCATCAGTCCGACTTGGATGATCCGGCCTTGGCGTTTCGCCACCATGAGGTTCCGATCGGATTCGATGCCACCGATCACGTCAAGGATCACGTCCACACCTTGGGGGATCGCCGCAGTCAGAGCGCTCGCCCAATCTGCCGGTGATCGCTCTAATACGAGATCGGCACCAAGGTCCCGACAGGCCTGCATCTTGCCGGCCGAACAGGTGACCGCTACCCGTGCCCCGATGGCCTTGGCGATCTGAATCGCAGCCGTCCCGACACCGGAGGCTCCCGCATGCACCAACGCCCAACGGCCACTGGTCAGGCCTCCTTGGACCACGAGTGCATCCCATGCAGTGAGGAACACCTCGGGTAAGGCTGCGGCCTCATCGCTTGCGATGGTGGCCGGTACCGGCAGAGCTTGGCGCTCGTGGGTCACCACTAATTCGGCATAGCAGGCACCGGTCTCGATACCCATCACGCGCGTCCCTGGGGTCCACATCGTGACCCGGGAACCCACTGACTCCACCACACCGGAGTATTCGAGTCCGGGGATCTCCACCTCACGGGCCACCGGATCGGGGTAAGCGCCACGGCGTTGCAAGGTGTCGGCACGGTTCAGTGCGGAGTGCTCCACCCTCACCCGGATCTCATCGGGGCCGGGGACCGGATCGGCCACCTCGGCCAGGGTCAGGACCTCAGGTCCGCCGTACTGCGGGATGGTGATGGCTTTCATGTTTCCAGCCTCACAGGTCCGCTGTGGGTTCGGCGATCTGAGAGGGTGCGAGAGGCACAAACACGTGCTCACGGTAAAAGCGCAGCTCCTCCACGCTCTGGCGGATGTCGTCCATCGCCCGGTGGGTGCCGCTCTTCATCATCTTGCGGGCATCGAGTTCGGGGTACCAGCGTTTGGCGAGTTCTTTGATGCTGGAGACGTCCACCGAGCGGTAGTGCAAGTAGTTCTCGATTTCGGGCAGATACGCAGCGAGGAACCTTCGGTCGGTGCCGATGGAATTCCCGCATAACGGCACGCTGACAGGCTCAGGTACGTGGGTGCGAATGAACTCGAGAGTGGCTGGGGCCGCCGCTTCCAATGAGATCTCTGATGTTCGGATTTTTTCCAAGAGCCCCGAACGGGTGTGCATCTCCACCACGAACGGATCCATCGCTGCAAGCACCTCATCGGATTGGTGGACCACGAGATCGGGGCCTTCAGCGATGATCACCAGATCGTCGTCGGTGATCAAGGTGGCAATCTCTACAATCACCTCTTTGGTGTGGTCGAGGCCGGTCATTTCGAGGTCCATCCAAACAAGCACAATCTCACACTACGAGCCTGAGCGATGCGAGGATGAAGAACGTGCAGGTCATCAAAGATCCTCGGATCAGTTTTAAGGACCTGTTGGCCCGTGACGGAGTGGAGGAACACTCGGTGTTGCGCGGCCGGGTGGGCTTCATGGCGTACCACGGCGGGTCCCTCGAACAGATGACCGATGTGATCGCAGCACAGGCAGCCTCAATGGCCGATGCCTCCTACTACGGGGTGGTTCAACCGCCCGGGAGCCGGATCCATATCTCTTCCACGAAGGTGGATCCTGAGGACTCCCCGGCACTGATGGAGTTCATTGATCATGTGGATGTGGTGATCACCGTGCATGGTTTCGGACGCAAAGGGATGTTCACCTCGCTCCTGCTCGGCGGGCGTAACCGTGCGTTAGCCGAACATGTCGGCGGACATCTCAGAGCCCATCTTCCGGCTTACGAGATCGTGACCGACCTCGCCCTCATCCCCGATGAACTGTCGGGCCAGCATCATCGCAACCCGGTGAACCTTCCCCGTGGGGGTGGGGTGCAGGTGGAACTTCCACCTCGGGTCCGTGGGTCAAGCCCGATGTGGTGGGACTGGGAACACGGCCTGACCCCGCACACGCACGCGGTGATCGCTGGTCTCGCTGACGCCGCCCAACAATGGACACACTTGTCCAATGAGCGCACCAACTGACTCAAGTTCTGGTGGAGAATCCACCGCATCGACCGCCACAGGTGAAGTGGCATTGGTGACCGGTGGGGGAAGCGGGATTGGTTGGGCATGCGCACGGACGCTCCTCGAGACCGGCGCCACCGTGGTGATCGCGGGGCGCGACCCGGATCGTCTACGAGCCGGTGCCACGGCGCTCGCCGCAGCGGTCCCCGAGGCCCGCGACCGCATCGTGACCCAGGTCTGCGATGTGACCTCTGAGCAATCCGTGATTGACACATGTGACCACACCGGCAGCCTCGGGAGGTTCACCATGCTCGTGGTCAATGCCGGGTTTGGGTCAGCGGGCCCGCTTGAAGCCACCGCCCTCGCAGAGTGGGATGCCGTGATCGCCACAAACTTGACCGGCGCCTTTCTTACCGTCCGCTCCGCCATCCCGCACCTCGCTGCCACAGCAGGCACCCGCTCAGGTGGTTCGGCGATCGTCGCGATCTCCTCAATTGCCAGCACCCACACCCACCGCTACATGACCCCCTATGCAGTGTCCAAAGCAGGCCTCGACATGTTGATCCGCCAAACCGCCGACGAAATGGGTCCGGTGGGGATCAGAGCGAACTCGGTGCGCCCCGGCCTGGTTCCCACCGATGCGACCACGCTGTTGATGTCGGTGCCGCACGTCCACGAGGACTATCTCTCTCAAATGCCAACGGGACGGGTTGGTTCGCCCGAGGAGGTGGCCAGCCTTGTGGCATTTTTGGCTGGCCCACAGAGCGCGTGGATCACGGGGGCCTGCATCGCTGTGGATGGCGGCCATCACCTGCGCCGCGGCCCAGACCTCAGTTCCATCATGCCCAGTTTTGGCACACCGCTGATACGGTAAGTGCCCGCAGGCGGGTTTTGCCTGCGAGCGCACCTGGGTCTCGTTGCTCCGGCTATTCGCGCTGTCGAGCAACGAAGAGGAATCCATGTCCATTATTGATGCCCCCCTGCCCGCGTCTGTCCCCGCGCAAGCGGCCCCCGACTCGGGACCCACATTTGCTGACCTCGGCCTTGACCCACGCATCTGCGAGGCGCTCGCCCGCAAAGGCATGGTCGCTCCATTCGCGATTCAGACCGCTGTTATCCCTGACGTGTTAGCTGGCCGTGATGTCTGCGGCCGGGCCCCCACCGGATCAGGCAAAACCCTCGGCTTCGGCCTGCCAATGGTCAACGGCTTGACGAATGCGACCCGCCGAGCCCCGGTGGCTTTGGTGCTGGCCCCAACCCGTGAACTCGCTGAGCAGATCTCGCGTGAACTGACCCCCTACACCGATGCGATCGGCCATGAGATCACCACCGTGTACGGCGGTGTTGGCTACGGCGGGCAGCGCAAGGCCCTCGACCGTGGCGTCGAAGTAGTTGTGGCATGCCCGGGTCGCCTTGAGGATCTGTTGTCGATGGGTGCGCTGCACCTGCGCGATGTGGCCTTTGTGGTCATCGATGAAGCTGACCGGATGGCGGACATGGGATTCCTCCCCGCTGTCCGTCGCATCGTGGACGCCACATCCCCCAAACGGCAGGTGTTGTTGTTCTCTGCGACCCTCGATGGTCCGGTGGCCAAGCTGATCAGCGATTACCAGACCAATCCGGCTCGCCACGAGGTCGGTGAGCGCGGTCCCGACATCACGTCAGCGCGTCACCTGTTTTGGCTGACCGATCGGACCGAGCGCACCGAGCATGTGGCTGCAGTAGTGGCCAAGCTCGGCTCCACCGTGGTCTTCACCCGCACCCGCCATGGTGCAGATCGTCTCGCCAAACAGCTCGAGCGTCTCGGCGTGGCCGCCGAACCGATTCACGGTGGGCGTAGCCAGTCTCAGCGCGACCGGGCACTCGAATCCTTCCGAAAAGGACGCGCCTCAGCTCTGATCGCCACCGATGTGGCAGCGCGTGGCGTCCACGTAGACGCCGTGGCCTGCGTGATCCATTTCGATCCGCCGGCCGATGCCGCCACCTACCACCACCGTTCGGGCCGTACCGCCCGGGCCGGCGCCAGTGGTGTGGTCATCTCCCTCGTCGAAGCATCGATGCGTAAAGAGACCCGCAAACTCCAAACCCAGGTCGGTCTCGACGGTCGGATCGATCCGCCCAACATGGCTGCGCTCGGCCAAATCGCGACCCGCGTCGTCACCCCTGACCTCGCCGCGGGCGAGGGTGTCGTGAAGTTCTTCAACGCCGGTAAGGGATACGGGTTCATTTCTCAGTCCGGTGGTGCAGAGTTGTTTGTGCACTTCTCCAACATCGTGACCGAGGGCTTCAAAACCCTCGAAGATGGACAGCGGGTCAGTTTCGAAGTCCGTGATGGCAAGCGGGGCCTCGAAGCCTTCAACGTCTCCACCATCTGATTTCGGGTCTGATTTCGGGTCTAATTTCCGGGTCTTGGGCCACTAGATCCTTCTGAGACGTTCCCCGGCATCGGGCCGGGGAACATCGGATCATCAGGAGCCCAGCATGACGATGTACGGAGCGAACCCCGAACAACTGGCCACCCTCGGGCGGACCCTCAGCCAACAGATCGACCAGATCAACCAAGTGATGTCTACGGTAGATGGCGTTTTGAATGGCACCACCTGGACCGGGCCCGCCCGGGTCCGTTTCTCTGATGAGTGGAACGGTTCGTTTAAGCAGGCCCTCGGCCGGCTGAACGAGGCCTTTGATCTCGCCGGACGCGACTGCGTACTGCGATCAGAAGAACTGCAGCGGGTCATGGGCATCTGAGCCCTGCACCGCTGAAGTTTCGCTATCGCTGTGCGGACTCCCTACGCTGATGGGGTGCACCACGTCGAGTTCACTATCGAACCATTCGTGGAGGGACGTCCTGGACCTCATGTCATGGCTGCGGTAGCAGCTGCTGAATTAGCCGGTGCCCAGATCGAGTTCGGACCTTTTGGTTCCCTCGGTCGGGCCCCGGCTGATCGCGTTGAAGCAGTTGTCGCCGATCTGACCCGCGCTGCTTTCGCCGCTGGCGCCTCCCGAGTGACCATTCAAGTCACCACTGATGAGGCCCGTCGGCTCCTCGATGACCCACTGATCTCTCCCGACGCCACCGCCCAGGAGTTTCTTGCTGAACAGAGAGAACCCGATCTTGAGCATCCGGTGGTCCAAGCGATCCGACCGACCATCGATGCGGTCGGAGCTTCCTTGGTGGATCCCGAGGATTTGAGCAGCGGCGACATCCCCTTGGTCTGGGAAGGCACCCCGATTGCCGGGATCAGACGCCCCGCTCTGCATGGCGCCCTCCAACGGTTGATCGAGTCGGTGGAAGCCGAACTCGGTGGGCTCCTGCCTCATCTGTCTCGCGAGGACAAACAGCGGGCCGTGCGCCTGCTCGAGGAACGTGGCGCCTTTACGTTGCGGCGGGCCGTAGAAGATGTGGCGGACGCAATGAACGTGAGCCGGATCACGGTCTATAACTATCTGAACGCCATCCACCGCTGAACGGGCTTAAAGGCGCCGCAACTCCACTTCATCCACCCGGTGATCAGCGGCCTTTCGCACCACGAGTGAGGCACGTTCCCGAGTGGGTTCGATGTTCTCGCGCAGGTTGCGGCCGTTAATCGCAGCCCAGATTCCGCGGGCCGTAGCCACAGCCTCTTCATCGGTGAGCGCAGCGTAATGCTGGAAGAAACTCTGCGGGTTTTGGAACACCGAGGCTCGCAACGTCAAGAACCGATCGATGTACCAGGACTCGATATCAGACTCGGCGGCATCCACGTAGATCGAGAAATCAAAATAATCGCTGACAAACTCGGGGCCGTCTTGACCCACCTGTAACAGGTTGAGTCCCTCAAGGA
Source organism: Ilumatobacteraceae bacterium (assembly GCA_018401375.1). Classification (GTDB taxonomy): domain Bacteria; phylum Actinomycetota; class Acidimicrobiia; order Acidimicrobiales; family Ilumatobacteraceae; genus M30B72. Next base: position 21,164 of record JAGYKR010000017.1, read on the forward strand.
TCAAGATGTCGGGCTGACGCACGGCGATGCTCGCACCTTCCACGATGTCATAGACCACGTGGCTGTACACCGGGGCGTGGGCCTCAGGTACCCCGCTCTTAACGTCTCGCAAAAAGGACAAAAGGCGACGGGTGTCGTAGCTCTCCGGGAACCCCTTACGGTTCATAATCCCGCGAGCTTCAAGTTCCGCATTTGGGTAGAGGAAGCCGTCGGTGGTCACGAGATCCACTTTGGGATGGTCGGGCCAGCGCGCCAACAGGGCCTGCAGGATCCGCGAGAAGGTGCTCTTACCGACGGCCACGCTGCCGGCCACACCGATCACGTACGGCACCTTAGGAGCGATGGTGCCGAGGAATGTGGCTGACACCCTGTGCAGATCCATCGTCGCGCTGACGTACAGGTTCAACAGGCGACTGAGCGGAAGGTAGATCGCAGCAACCTCATCCATGTCAATGCGTTCATTAATGCCCTGGAGTTTGGCGAGGTCAGGCTCACGCAATGTGAGCGGGGTCGCGGCGCGCAGGACCGCCCATTCATCGCGGGTGAATCGGAGGTACCGACCAGACATCGCTTCGGACCCTACGCTCTCACTGTGTCCCCCACAGAATCCGCCGCTGCCGCCCCCTCGCCGGGAACGCGAAAACGCAAAGGCCTCGGTGCTTGGTACACGCCGGAGGAGCTAATCGCCGTGCTTGTGGAACGCACCGTGGATCGACTCTGGGTGGATGCAATCACCGATCACGGATCCCGTGCTCTGACCGTGTTGGATCCGGCCTGCGGGGATGGCCGCCTCCTTGAGGCTGTGAGATCCCGATTGACCACATGGGGGATCGACTGCGAGTTACTCGGCGTGGATATTGATCGAGAAGCCGTCCACGCTGCGCGAACTCGTCTCGGTTCCAGCGCCGTCATCATCGAAGGCGACGCCCTCAGCCCGTTGGGGATTGGAGGCCTCGGCAGTGGGCCGTGTGACCTGTTCATCGCCAATCCTCCCTTCATCTCTCAGATGTCGGCGCACACCACCCGGGGTGGATCGAGTCCCCACGGTGGCGGACCCTACGCCGATGTTGCGGTGGAGTTCTGCGGGTTAGCCCTCGAGGTCACTTCTCCAGATCGTGGTCGGATCGCAATGATCCTTCCCCAGTCGTTATTGACCGCCCGAGATGCCGGCCCGATCCGATCTCAGATGGACTCGGCCAGCACCGTGTTATGGGACTGGCATTCCGATGAATTCCACTTTGATGCAGCGGTGCGGGTCTGCGCGATCGGAAGGGAACTGCGTTCCAAGGCTGATCACGCCCCGCTCACGGACGCCTTGCCCACAAACGCCTTGCCCGCACACGCCTTGCCCCACGCAGACAGTTGGGGCCACCTGATCGCCGCTGCCCGCAAGGTGCCACGCCTCGGGGAACTCCACACCGTTGGGGTATTGCGGGACCGGGCCGAACTCAACGCAAACTTTCGTGACCAGTACTACGGCCTCATACCCGCCGTCAAAGAGTCAGACCCCGAATGCGACCATCATCTGCCACCATTGATCACCACCGGTCTGATCGATCCGGGGGTCTGCCATTGGGGGATCCGACCGGCGCGCTTCGCGAAGCTCACCTTCCGGGCACCACGGGTGGATCTCGCCGCTTTGGATGCTCCCATGGTTGCGTGGGCCCACCGCAAACTGGTGCCCAAGGTGCTGGTAGCCACCCAAACCCGGGTGATCGAAGCGGTAGCCGATCCGACAGGGGCCTGGCTCCCTGGGGTACCGATCACCTCGGTGGTCCCGATCTGTGATCCCCACACCTCTATTGATGGTTACGAAGCTATTGATGGTTACGAAGCGGACCAAGACCAAGCGATCTGGGAGATCGCTGCGGTGTTGACTTCACCAGTGGCCACCATTGCGGCGTGGTGGGCGAGCGCCGGCTCAGGTCTGTCCTCCCACACCTTGCGGATCAGCCCTCGTCTGATCGCCGATACCCCATGGCCCGCAGGTGACCTGACAGAGGCCGTGGCCCATCTGCGGGAGGGCCGGATCATCGAATGCGGCGTTGCGGTGACGACTGCGTTTGGTGTCGGGGCCGATCATCCTGCGCTCCAATGGTGGCTCGAGAGTCTGGGCCGGACGAGAAAACAGCCCACGTAGACCCCTTGCAGATAGGCCCCTTGCAACTAGACCCCCGGAATGAGACCCCCGGAATGAGACCCGGCGCAGTATTTAGGTCCGCAACGCCCGTGACACTCGGGGGCGTCGGAACCGCAAGAACACAATCACGCGTTCCCACCCGGGTGATCCAGCGATCATCCACAAGATGGTCACCCCGATCATCTCGGTCAGATGCACCGACTCGGCCAGCGCACTGGAACGCTGCGTCCACATGTCCACCGCTGCAGCAGTGATTGTGGTGGCCATTAACGCAACAGCGAAGGGCAACAGACCAAAGGCGCGATGCGGACGCCAGGCCACATATGCGAGTCCCACAGCGAGGGCTAACGCGAAAGCCCCGAGATGCCGCGCCGCGTGGGAGTCCACCCCGTCCACTGTTGCACTGAACAACGGACCAACGCTCTGAAGGCCCATCACCACGGCGACCCAAGCCAAGACAGGACGCATCCAGCCGCCGCGCCCGAGCCGAGCCGGTCGGGCCCGAGCCATCACCGCAGAGGCCAGATCCGGGGCCGGTATGGCCTCGCGCAGTCGGACCCGACGGGTCAAGGCGCTGAACTGATCGGCGGTCGCTCGACAAGAGTCACAGTTGTCGAGGTGGGCGGTGACGGCGATTTCCTCAGTCAGGTCAAGTTCATCATCCAATGAGGCCGATAGCGCCTCAAGAAATCTGTCGCAGTCCACACATGGGTCCATGTCGTTAAGGGTCGCCGGCGTTGTGAACAAAGTTCCCGGGGCGATACTGATGACATGGATCGTCTGTCGCGCCTTCTGGTTGAGGCCCGCGACGGTGACCAGCGGGCCCTCGAAAGGTTCATCCTCGAAACCCAGACCCAGGTCTGGAAGCTGTGTACCTATCTCGGTGATCCTGACTCAGCAGAAGACCTCGCTCAGGAAAGTTACGAACGAGCGATCGCTGCGCTGCATCGCTACCGCGCTGAAGGACCCGGACTGCACTGGTTACTCACCATCGTGCGGCGCACCTGTGCCGATGGGGCGCGCTCCCGGGTACGCAGGAGGAGGCTCACCGCTGCGGTGGCCTCCGAGGCTCGGACCCGATCAGTGGAGGCCTGCGAAGATCATCATCCACCTGAACTCGATGATCTTGTTTCGCGACTCGATCCGGATCGTCGCGCTGCGTTCGTTCTCACTCAGATGTTCGGCCTGCGCTACGAGGAGACTGCGACCATCCTCGACTGTCCGATCGGTACCATACGGTCACGGGTGGCACGGGCCAGGATCGATCTCGTCGAGATGCTCAAGCCCGCCGCCGCCCCTCCCGAAACCCCCCACATGAAGAGGTCCTCCCCGTGACCGAGTCCCACTCCCTCCGATCCGGCCGCCGAGTCCGCTTGGCCTTAGTCGCAGTAGCAGTCTCAATGGTGTGGTTAGCCACCGCCTGTGGCGACGATGCCAGCACCGCTGTGAATCTCTCCCCGGCCGCTGCTGAAGGGCAACGTCTCTACAACGTCTCGGGTTGCGCGGGGTGTCATGGACGCGCCGGACAAGGAGGGGTCGGGCCCACGCTCGTGGGGATCGCTGGCACCGAACGGCCGTTGGTCGATGGACGCACTGTGATCGCTGATGAGGCGTACCTGATCCGAGCGATCATGGATCCCAATGCGGAGATCGTGGCCGGCTACAGCCTGCGGATGCCCTCCAACCGTCTGAGCGAGTCCGAGGTGCTCTCGGTGATCGCCTTCATCACCAGTTTGGAGCCCTCCTCATGACCGCTGGTCTCAAGAAACTGATCTCTGCTGGTGTGGTCCTCGGATTATCGCTGGGGGCATTGGCCGCCTGCGGATCTGAGCCACCCCGGGAACTCTCTGGCTACATCCGTGAGCCTGGACCGGCTGTGGACCAGGTGGCCCTACCTGATCTCAGTCGCGGTGGTGAAGAGTTTGTGATGCGAGCCGATCCCGGTGAACTACTCGTGGTGTATTTCGGGTTTACGAACTGCCCCGATGTGTGTCCGACCACCTTGGCCGATCTGCGGTCCGCGTTGCGACGCATGGAACCTTCCGACGCCGGAAGGGTGACCTTGGCCGTGGTCACCGTGGACCCCGAGCGTGATGCCGACACCCTCACCGGTTACGCCCAGACCTTTGTGGACGGCGCCCATGCGCTGGCGACATTCGATCCGGCAGTGTTACGAGCAGCAGCAGAGCCATTCGGTGTCAGTTACGCCGTGACCACTAACGATGACGGCCAAGTAGAAGTCGCCCACTCCACACAAATGTTTGTGGTGGATGATCAGGGTGTGTTGGTGTTGACGTGGCCCTTTGGAATCTCCGCTGAGGATCTGTCCTTAGATCTCACCCAACTTCTCAGAACCCATAGCTCAGCAGGCGCGTAGATCGGAGATCTCATGAAGCGAATCCTGAAACTTCTGATTATCGCTGCGGCGCTCGTGGGGATTTCTTCTTGGTTTTCCTCCTGCACCACAACTTCCAACGCCCGGCCGGGCATCAGCGCCGCTGATTCTGACGCAGTCCCCGATTTTGATTATTTGATCCCGCTCGGTACCGGGGCTCGGCTCGACGCCGGAGAGCGGGTGGAAATCATCCCCGCCGACCTCGACGTCCGTGTGGGCCAAGTGTTACGGATTGTCAATGAAGATGACCGTGGCCATGTGATCGGTGCGTTCTACGTGGCCTCAGGAGAGACTCTGCGGCAGCGGTTCGCTTCACCGGGGGTTCTCGAGGGCGAATGTTCGGTGCATCCGAGCGGATCGTTCACATTGACTGTGAAGGCATGAGTCCCCATCGGACCGAGGAGTTCAACGGTCCGCTGGCTGGTGCCTCTCCTCGCCCGTGGCCCCGAGGCAGGTCCCGGCTCCTGCTCGGACTCATCGTTGGTGGGCTGTTGTCGGTGCTCATCTCCTCCCCAGCCTTTGCGGACCCGGCCGGACCGACCGACTATCGCAGCGAGGTCATCGAGGTCATCCCCGCCACCTCAGAGATCACCGCTCGGGTGATCGCGGGGGACTCGTTCTTACAGCTTGAGGTGACACCGGGTACCGAGGTATTCGTCAGTGGCTATGCCGCCGAGCCGTATCTGTGGATCGATGCCAGCGGGCAGGTCTGGGAAAACCAGCGGTCACCAGCCACCTACTACAACGCCGAACGCTTCGGGGCCGATATTCCCGATATCGCTGATCCGACCGTCGATCCGGAATGGGAACTCATCGGATCCGGCCACGCATGGTCCTGGCATGACCATCGCATCCATCGCATGGACCCGTTCCCTCCGCTGAACTCATCGCCTGGGGAACAGATCCTCGATGCGGTGGTGCCGATCACCGTCAACGGAGTATCCGTGGAGATTCATGTGATCAGCATCTGGATGCACCCTCCGTCACCGGCACCGATGGTCGTGGGTGCAGGCCTCGGCCTGTTGGCTGTGGGCTGGTGGCTGAATGGGCGTCGCACCGGTTCATTGACTAGTCGCCGTTCGGTACGACGCGCAGCCGGTCTGCTCGCCCCATCTGCGGGCTTCGCACTCGTGATCGGGGTCTGGCAGTTCGGCTCCCTGCCGGCCTCCACCGATCCGTTGTGGACCTGGTGGATCCTGCCTCTGGTGGCCGTGTTTGCTAGTACCTCGGCAGTGTTCAGCGCGTCGGGTGCCCGCTCCAGCGCCGGGGCGGGCATGGCGATTGCTGGGTCACAATTGTTGGTGTGGTCCTTCCAGCGCCGCGCCGGCCTGTGGAGCGCGATCTTGCCCACTGACGCTCCGTGGTGGCTAGATCGCGCTGTGACCGCTGCGGTATTCCCGATCGCAGCCATGTCGTGTGCGCTCGGCCTCTGGCTGCTCAGCTCAGGGTTTATCCCCGTGAAGCAGCGATCGCAGACCTGAGTTCATCCGCGTCCATCGGACCCGAGTGAATAACTGCGATCCGTCCCTGATCATCGGTAATCACTGTCACCGGCAAGGTGGCAGTGCCGAGTCGCTCGTTGAGGGTGCCGTCCTCATCGAGATACTGATCAAAGGTGACCCCGACCTCGGCGATGAATCGAGCGGCATCACTGGCCCGATCACCGAGGTTGACCCCGATGAAGCGGACGTCATCACCAATCTCTCGGTGGACCTGTTCGAAATCAGGGAGTTCACGCCGACAAGGCGCACACCAGGTGGCCCACAAGTTGATCACCACCGGCCCATCGATCTCACCGAGTAGGAGCGGTTCGGCTGTACCGAGATGCGGCAGAGAGATCGGAGGCAAAAGGTCCGAGCCATCCCGAGCAGCGTCGCCGTCTGGGGACGACCCACACGACGCGATCAGCCCGGCAACCGCCAAGAGGGCGATCACCCGCCGGACCGCGGATCTCACGACCGGCATGTCACGGGCAGTGTCACGGGAAGTGTCACGGCGCAGTGTCACGGACCTCAAAGGTGACCTCGAGCGGGTCCGCCACAGCGAAGGTCAAGGTGGCGGTGAAACTGCTCCCTAACTCCAACGGACCGGCCAAGTCCAAGAACATGATGTGGAGACCACCGGGCTGCAACATCACCATCTTTGCGGCCGGAAGTTCGATGGACCCGACCTCACGCATGGTCATCATCCCACCTGCCATCGGAGGCATATTGCCGTGACCTGAATCATCGTGACCTGAATCATCGTGGCCTGAATCGCCGTGGCCTGATTCATCGTGACCGGATGTGTCGCTGTCATCGGCTGGCTCCACGGCAACGGTCTCATGGAGTTCCACCCGGGCTGCGATTTCCGCCGGGACGGTAATCCCAAGTAGCTCGTCATTGATCGGGGAGGTGATCACCAGATACCCCGCACCCACCGAAGCTGCCATCGGAGAATTGCGGGCCCAAGCACCGACCACAACGGCCTCAGCACTTTCGGCCACGGTGGGCATCGTCATGGTGGCTTCATCATTAGATCCACATGCCGCAAGCGCCACGGCAGCAGTTGCGATAAGAGTTGCGAACTTCTTCACGTTTCCTCCGGGGGGGCTGGGGGGGTAAAAAACAGACCGTCCTTAGGGTCGGTCTGGCTGAACGTGTAGTTCCCGGCAGTTCTCGTGACCTGATGACGCCGGCTCAACGATTCCAGGGAGCGCAAGGCGAGACGGCTCCCTCACCTCCGGTGAGAACCTCCACGCCATCCTCGGTCACGAGCACCGTGTGTTCATATTGGGCCGTCCATTTGCCGTCGGCGGTGACCGCTGTCCAGTCGTCGTCCCACATCCGATGCTGCCACCCACCGAGCGTGATCATCGGCTCAATGGTGAAGGTCATACCCGGACGCATAATCATCGAAGCGCGAGGTTCGTAGTAGTGGTACACCTGAATGTCGGTGTGGAACTGCTGGCCGATGCCGTGGCCGATGAAGGCCCGCACCACGCCGTAGTTATGGGCCTTGGCATGGTTCTCAATGGCCTTGCCAATATCACTGAGCGGCTTGCCAGGGACCACAGCCTCGATCCCGAGCCAGGTGCATTCCTCGGTAACTTCAATCAGCTTTTTACTTGCCGGATCTACCTCACCCACGCAGAACGTAGCGTTGGTGTCACCGTGCACCCCGCCGATAAATGCCGTCACATCGAGGTTGATGATGTCGCCGTCTTGGAGCACGCGGGAATCAGGGATGCCATGGCAGATCACTTCGTTCACTGAGGTACATACGGACTTTGGGTATCCGTGATAGTTCAGCGGGCTCGGGTAGGAATTTCGTTCCACGTAGAGGCTGTGGACATACTCGTCGAGTTCATCAGTGGTCATGCCAGGCCGGACCGCCGCTCCTGAAAGCCGAAGAATCTCTGCTGCCACCTTGCCGGCGTGGCGCATTGCCTCAATGATCTCCGGGGACTTGATCCGAGACTCCTCCCAGGCCGTCACCTCCCCCGTATCGGCGTAGGGCGGTCGGGCGATATGGGCGGGCACCGGCCGCATCGGCGAGACCACGCCAGGCAGAACACGACCTTCGGAGCGCTTATGACACCGCTTATATTTGCGACCGCTCCCACACCAACAGGCATCGTTTGCCTGAGGCAAGGTCGGGGGCGGTGTGGCCGCTGTAGATGTTGTCCTCATCGTGTTCTCCGTGATCTCCGTGATCTGTGGAACTGAGTGGTGTGCGTCACGGGGCTAGTCGGTCGATCGTCCATTCGCCGGTGGTGCTGCGCCGGTAGCGAAACCGGTCGTGCAGGCGGCTCGGACGACCCTGCCAGAATTCTACTTCCAACGGAGCCAACAGCCATCCGCCCCAATGTGGTGGGCGTGGTACCTCACTGCCCTCAAACCGGGCACGGACCTGAGCGAGGAGCTGTTCGAGTTCGTTGCGATCGCGCAAGATCTCTGATTGCGGCGAGGCCCAAGCCCCGAGTTGGCTCTCTCGTGGCCGCGAACCGAAGTAGTCATCGCTATCGGCTTCGCTGAGTCGGGTTACCTCACCACGGATGCGGACCTGCCGGTGCAGATCCAACCACGAAGATGTAGCCGCAGCCACGGGTTGGCTCTGGAGCTGACGGCTTTTGGCTGATAGGTAGTTCGTGAAGAAACTGAAGCCCTCGGCGTCCGCACCGCGAATCAGCAGGTTGCGGGCGTCAGGAACCCCATTGGCATCCACCGTGGACAGCACCACCGAGTTCGGTTCGGCCACCCCGGCCTCATGGGCTTGGTCGTGCCATAGTTTCCATTGGGCCACCGGGTTGAGATCCAGATCGGAGAGCTCAAGTCCCGCCGTTTCGTATTGCACTCGGCGATCACGAATCATGCTCGATCTTGCCTCACGACACTGGTTCCGTCCACGCGAGCGTCATCAGATCAGGGACCGATCTGCTGGATCCCACGCATGTAGGGCCAGAGCGCTTCGGGAATCCGCACCGATCCATCGACTTGGCGGAAGTTCTCGATGATCGCCGCCCACACCCGCGGGACGGCTAAGGCCGAACCGTTGAGGGTGTGTACCAGTTCGGTCCCCTTTTTCGGGGTGCCGGACTCGTCACGGGCCTTATAACGGATGTTTGCTCGGCGGGCCTGGTAGTCGCCGAACCATGACACAGAGGACACCTCCAGCCATTGGTCACAGCCTGGGGCGTACACCTCCACATCGAAGCTGCGGTGATGGGATTGGCCCATGTCTCCGGTGCAGATCTCAATCACCCGGTACGGAAGGCCGAGGGCTTGCATTAACGCCACTGCCCGCCCGACCATCTCGGTGAGCAGATCCGGTGCCTGTTCGGCGGTAGCTAAGGCGAGGATCTCCACTTTGTCGAACTCGTGGGAGCGCAACATGCCTCGCGTGTCACGGCCCGCTGATCCGGCCTCGCGACGAAATGACGGCGTAAAAGCCATCATCCGAATCGGGAGTTCGGTGACGTCGAGCACCTCGCCGGAGTAGATCGATGTGAGCGGCACCTCAGCGGTGGGTATGCACCACAGATCATCGCGTTCGATGGCAAATGCATCATCAGCAAACTTGGGAAGATGGCCGGTCGCAGTCAGCGTGGAGGTGAGCACCAATGACGGTGGGCGAATCTCCTCGAATGCATCGGAGTTGCGATCCAACGCGAACTGGCATAAGGCACGAGCAAGCGTCGCCCCCGCACCACGCTGCATGGTGAACATCGCCCCCGAGATTTTTGTGGCGCGCTCCGAATCCAGAATGCCGAGGGCAGTTGCCGTCTCCCAATGCGGCACCCGCTGGTGTTCGGCGAATCCCTCGGGCATAACCGGGCCCTCGCACAACGGATTGTCGGTATCGCTGGCGCCATCAGGGGCATCAGGATGCGGGATGTTGGGGATCACCAGCATCAACTGACGCAGTTCCTCTGAAACCTCATCAAACCGTGCCGCCATTTCGCGTTCGGCATCGCCGAGTTGACGGCTCTGTTCGGCGGCAGCGGCCGCTTGGTCCTCGTCACCATTGCGCTTATGGGTTCCGACCTGCCGTGAGAGTTCGTTAACTTCGGCTCGCAGACTGTCTCGCGCCGAGGTCAGTTCCCGCAAACGCTCATCGATGCCAATGGCCTCATCGAGCAGCGCCACCACCGCAGGCTTATGGCGTCGCGCCAAGCCCACCCGCACACCATCAGGATCTGTTCGGAGCAAACGAAGATCAATCACGTAGGCCGAGGCTACCGCCGCAGAGGCAGCAGCGAAGGAACAGGTCCGGCCGGGTAATCAGTCAGAACCGGGCGCAGCCGGGGTCTGAGCGAACTCGCGCTCCATATCGCCGGTGGTGAGGGGCACCTCGTCGTGTCCGACAATCTCCGCATCAGGCATCTGGGAACCGCGTCGGTAGTTGTGTTCGGAGCGGTATCCGGTGGCGAACCTGGTGAAGAACACGTACACAATGATTCCCCAGAGGTACAAACCGCCGGCCACCTTCATCACCGCGCCGGCGAGCTGTTGGTCGGTGGTGGCATCCATCCCCCACAACCGCAGCGTCTGTTCCCCGTAGGGCGCGTAGACCACGCCTTCAGCGAAGACCAGCCAGCCAGCGGGCACGGTGGGAACCACCGATTGCAAAAACAGATAGATGCTGGTGGCCAATGGGCCGATCCGCAGTTCGGGGAGCGGCCCGAGTACCGGCATCCACATCAGCAACGAGGCGGTCACGACCATCACATGCAACAGGTAGTGGACGAACGGGTTTGATACCGACAGGTTCACGAGTCCGGGGATATGGATGATCATGACCGAGGCGTTAAAGATCACCGCTGCAGTCACTGGACGGGCAAACCAACGCACGGTGCCATACAGGCGGCCCTGACCGATCAGTACTCGCATCAGCCAGGTCGGGGTGGCCAGCAATGCCAATGGCGGCACAAAGTAACTGAGAATCATGTGCTGCAACATGTGCACTGAGTAGAGATAGCCCTCTGCCACGTCATGCATCGGCCAGTCGCTCGCTAGCCACAGCAAAAACATCGCAGACCCAAACGCAATCCAATGCCGTTTGGTCACGACCGGTTGACCGTGAGCCACAGCCTTCGGGCCGATGACCTTGACCATGTAGACGTACGCAGCCGCGAGAAAGCCGATCAGCAGCCACACCTCAAGGTGGAAGGTGTACTCAACGAATGAGAGCATTACGGCCTCCGGTCAGAGCGGTGAAACCGCCTCCAGAGCGATGGTCTGGGGGATGAATCAGCGATTGAAGAACTGGAATGTGACCAAAAGGGCCACGTACACGCCGACCGCCAAGAACAAACCGGCGTAAAACAGCCAGGAAAAGATCTTGTTATCGAACTTGAGGTGCATGAAAAACATCACGACTGCCACGAACTTGACCACCATCATGATGATCAGCGAGGGGATAAACGCCGGTCCCAACCAGTCCGCGTAGGAGGCGTAAACCTCCAGGCCGGTGATCACAGCCAAGATCACTGCGAGTTGGATGTATTTCCCATCCGACCAGCCGTGATCGGCGTGTTCGTCATGCTCGGCGTGCCCAGCCTCAGTTGTGTGATCAACAGTCTCAGTGCTCATTGTCTCAGTCCTTAGGCCGGGATCAGGTAGACGAGAGTGAAGATCAAAATCCACACCACGTCCACGAAGTGCCAGTACAGACCCACCATTTCCACGGTCTCGGCCTTATCGCCGTGGACCCGCTGCTTTGACAGCATCGCCACCAATGACAACAACATGATGATGCCAACGGTCACGTGGACCCCGTGGAAACCGGTGAGGGTGTAGAAGCTCGAAGAGAACAAGCTGGTGGTGAACCCGAGCCCCTCGCGGTAGAAGGTGGTGAACTCGTACACCTGACCGGCCACGAACAACGATCCGAGAGTGGCGGTCACGGCCAACCAGATCTTTGCGTTACGCAGGTTGCGTCGATGCGCAGATGACACGGCGAGCACCATTGTGAGCGAGCTCATCAACAGCACAAAACTTGAAGCCGAGGTGAACGGGATATCCCACAACTGGTCAGGTCCCAAGTTCTCTGAGTGACGGCCCCGATACAGCATGTACGTGCTGATCAGCCCACCAAACAACAGACATTCAGAACCCAGGAACAACCACATCGCCAACTTATTGTTGGACAGACCGGTAGAGGAATGATGTTCGCCGTGCGCATCGCCGTGATCGGCGGGGGCATCAGCGAGGACTGCTGTATCAGCCATGTGAGGCCACCTCGAGTTCGGAACCACCACTGGGCGGCGACTGGTCAAAATCAGTTTCTGGTGCGGTGGAAGGCTCGAGCGCCCAGCCGTACATACCTAACACCAAGATGGCGGCACCGACGACCATCAACACGAGGTTGTAGATCACCCCGTAGGCCAAGATCGGCAGCGAGAACGCCAAGACGATCGGCCAGTACGACGGTGACGGCATGTGAATGTGGGCGTCCGCATTCGCCTCTTCGATGGCGAGCAACTCCTCGGTGGTAGCCACCTGCTTGTACTCGTGGTGGCCGTCAGTCCCGACGTCTTCGTACTTGCGATGGAAGACCTCGTCGAGGGCGTGCACCGTGGGGAGACGATCAAAGTTGTGCTCTTTGGGCGGATTGGAGGTCAGCCACTCCAAGCTACGAGCGTCCCACGGGTCAAGCGGGGAGGCGACGGTGCCCTTGCGATGCGAGACCCAGACGTTGATGAAGAACAACAGCACACCGATGGCCAAGATCAATGTGCCGATCGAAGAAACCAGGTTCCAAAAGCCGAGATTGAAGAATCCCTCTCCGGCGCGAGCCTCTGTCCACCGGTACATACGACGTGGCTGACCCTGCAGACCAATGATGTGCATCGGACCAAAGGTCAGGTTCATACCAATGATCATCAACCAGAAGTTCCCCTTACCCAAGGTCTCGTTTAGCAGTTTGCCAAACACCTTCGGCCACCAGTAGTAGAGACCCGAGAAGATACCCAGGATCGCTCCGCCAAACAGCACATAGTGGAAGTGCGCCACGATGTAGTAGGTGTCTGTCTGCTGGGTGTCCGATGGAGCCACTGAGTGGGTCACGCCGGACAGTCCACCGATGGTGAACTGAATGATCAAGCCCACAGAGAACAACATCGCCGTGGTGAACCGCAGTTTGCCGCCCCACATGGTGAGTGTCCAGTTAATGATCTTCACGCCGGTCGGCACGGCAATGGCCATTGTGGCCACCGAGAACACCGCCACCGATACCGGCCCGAGACCTGAGGCAAACATGTGGTGGGCCCACACGCCCCAGCCAACGAACCCGATGGCCGCACCAGAGAACACCACAAACGGATAGCCAAACAGCGGCTTCTTGGAGAACACCGGCAGCACCTCGGACACGATGCCGAAGGCGGGGAGCACCAAGATGTAGACCTCAGGGTGACCAAAGATCCAGAACAAGTGCTGCCACAAGAGTGGGTCCGCACCGAACTCCACGGAGAAGAAGGTGGCATCAAACTGCCGCTGGAACATCAGCAACACCAACGCCACCGTGATCACCGGGATCGCAAACACGAGCAGGAACTGCACCACGAGGATCATCCACGTGAAGATCGGCATCCGCATTAACGACATGCCTGGGGCCCGCATGTTGAGGGCGGTCACAATCAGGTTGATCGCACCGGTCTGCGAAGCAATACCCGTGATCAACAATCCGAGGACCCAGAAGTCAATGCCATTGGTGGGTGAGAAAGTCACCGAGGAGTTCGGGGCGTACATAAACCAGCCGCCGTCGGCTGCGCCACCGAGGATCCACGAGGTGTTGATGAAGATGCCGCCGAACAAAAACGCCCAAAAACCAAAGGCGTTAATACGAGGGAACGCGACGTCTCGGGCGCCTACCTGCAAGGGCACCATGTAGTTAGCGAAAGCGGCCGCCATCGGCATCACGAACAAGAACACCATCGTGGTGGCATGCATCGTGAACATCTGGTTGTACTTGTCCGCCGAGAGGATTGTGCCATCTGGTCCGGCTAACTGGGCCCGGATCAGCATCGCCTCAATGCCACCAATGACGAAGAACGCCATTGCGGTGACCCCGTACATGATGCCGAGTTTCTTGTGGTCCACCGTGAACAGCCAGGACTTCCAGCCCTCGGACTGCACCGGGCGGCGGAACACGCCGAGACCGGAATCAGGGGTCACATAGGCCGGGGTCGCCGTTGCGGGGACCAGGGTCTCTGTGGGACGTTCGATAATTGCCATGTCAGCTCACTTCCGTTCGAGCAAGTAGGCGATGAGTAGGTCGATCTGATCCTCGGACAGTGCCAAGTACGGCATCCCGCGGGTCTTGCCATCGGTGACTTCGAGCATCTCCGCATCCGCGTACATCGGCTTCTTCGCCGGCGAGTTACGCAACCATTCACGCAGATCCACAGTGTTCAAACATTCGGGAGTTACCCCTTCGAGGAAACGTTCGCCGAACTCCTCGGGAGCAGCTTCCCAGACCCGTGCCCGACACTGCGGGGACAGGAGATCCCACGTGGCACCCGCAAAGGTGTTGCGCATCATCAGGTTGGTCAAGTTAGGTGCAGCGCCAGACCACACGAACTGATCGGGGGCGGAGACCACAAGTTCACCATTAATGGGATCCACGAGGCCGTTGATCTGGTGACACCGAGCGCACTGCTGGATGAAAACGGTCTCACCGGCCTTTGCGGCGGCGGTCTCAGGCGCCTGATACGGCTTCAGTTCGTTATCCAACCACTTCTGGAAGTCAGCGCGCTCCAAGGCAATGACTTCCATCCGCATGTTCGCATGGGACAACCCGCAGAACTCCGTGCATTGGCCGGCGTAAATACCCGGGGTGTCTGTCTCCAGACGCAGGTAGTGCACCCGTCCCGGCACCATGTCCTTCTTGCCGTTCAGACGCGGGATCCAGTAGCTGTGGATCACGTCCCGGCTGGTGCCCCGCACGAGCACTTTGGTCCCGACCGGCAACACCATCTGACCGGAAGTGATGATCGGGGAGGCATTGCCCGCAGTGGGCATGAAGCCGCAAATGGATCCGTCGTCGGCGATCGGGTAGTCATATTCCCACCACCACTGCTGACCGGTCACGTTCACCACACATTCGGTGTCGGTGGTGTCAGCGAGGGCGAAGATGGTCGACACCGTCGGAACGGCGATGACCGCCAAAATCACGGCCGGCAAAATGGTGAGGGCGATCTCGAGGGCTGGCTTACCGTGAGTCTGCTCGGGAATCGGCTGGCCGCGGTCACGGAACTTCCAGACGGCGTAACCGACGGCTGCGAACACGATCAGACCGACGATGCCAGCGACAGCAAAAATCGGCCACTGCAGATTGTGAATCATCTGCGCGTTCTCACCGGCAGGAGACCACGTGTCTTGTGGCGCCTGCGCTGCACAGCTGCTGGCCACCACCCCAGCACCGATGACAGCCCCGAGGGCCAACACGGGGCGGCGGGACCGGGAGATCTGATCGGAGCTCACGGAGGCAACGCTAGTCATGGGTTCGGAGGTCTGCACGTTCGTCCGTTCGTGAAATGTCATCTGATCGCTCGACTGGTTGCTCACGGAACCACCACTTTGAGCACCGCTGTGTCCACACCGGGCACGGTAAAGCGATGGCCACCTTCCACAGCGAAGCTCGGCTTATCAAACATCACGGTGAGCAACTGCACGGCGCCTGGCTCTACTAACGCAGTACACAGGGTCTTGGATTCTGAATCTCCGGAGGGGCCGAGGTCAATCACGAGACGTCGCTCATGATCAGACTGATTCCGGAACAACACGTTGTTCGGGTTAGAGCGGGGCAATGTGACCGATTGCGCTGATGGGCTAAAGCCCGGCACCGAAACACTCAAGGATCCATCAGCATCCAGTGTCACGGTGGCTGCCTGATTGGATTTTGCTGCCACGGTCTGGGATGCCTTTTTATCAGCCTCGCTCGGCTCGGTTCCGCACTGGCCGCGTTCTGCGAGAGCGGCGGTGGTCTCTATCACGTGCATGTCACGTTCCCCGGATACCGCTGCCACGGCCCCACCGGCCACCAGTGCGATCACGCCGATCGCCACCACGCCACCGAGAGTGCGCGAGGCGACAGCGGTCTTAGCGGCCATCAAGAAAGCGATAAACAACACCACGGCAGCGATCACGCTGAAGGCCACCACAGTGCCCACCTTGGACAAGGCCAACATGATGCGAGAGAAGCCCAAGATCACGATGGCAGCAAAGATCGTGGCCAGGATCGGCATCTCCAGCGGGTTGGCTAGGCGGGCCCGGATTTCACCGTTATACGCCTCATCTGCAGAACCGTGCTCAGACCAAGCTTGCAGCATCCACTCGATAACAGCGGCCAAGATCGCAACGAGGCCGATCACTGTCACCATTGAGGTGGTGACCAAACCGATCATCACCAATGCGATACCTGCCACGCCAACCACCGGCCACGGGCTACCGGTTGGGGCCTGACGAGCAGCAGCCGCCACGGTGGCCGCAGCGGTGTCGTCCACGCTCACGTTGGCGTCACCGCTATAAATGTTGATCCCGGCGATCAGACCGAGAGCCACAGCAGCCGACAGCAGACCGAACACACCGAGAGTGCCCTGTGCGGTGACCCCGTAAACGATGGCGAATACCACCGCCAGAGCGGTGGATCCGAGAAGAAGTTTTGAACCTGTTGTGAACATCAGCGACTCACTTGGTGACGTAGACGAAGAACCAGACTGCGGCGAAAGCCACAGCCAAGAAGTACCAGTACAGGGCGCTGGCCGAAACCAGTTCAGTATCGAAGGTCCGCCCGCCGAGGTAGCGGAAGGCCGCAACGCTCGAGAACACGATCCCTACGACCACGAGGGCGATGATCGTGCCCGTGATTGCGTAGAACAGGCCCGCATAGGCGCCTTCGGCGATCGGCATCCCCATCTGGGTGTAGACGAAGGCCTGAGCGTTAATAACAGCGACACCGAGGATCACCGTCACCGCCTGAGCGATACCGAAGTTCACCCGGTCCCCTCGTTTGGCGGAATAGACCGCCCATTGGACGAACACCAGCATCGCCCCGATGGTCATCAACATCACGTTGCTCGCCACTTCAGCGATGGTGTAGTTCTCGGGGAATCGGTCACCGCCGTCTACCACGCGGCCGCGCAGTGTCATCCAGATGCCCAACATCCCGCCGATCAGCATCGTTCCGGCCATGCAGCCGAGCGATGTGACCACAAGGATCTGACGGCGGACTGGCGGCGCCGGAGCGGCAGGCAGTGCGAGGGTCACGACGGGCTCCCATTGGTTGCGGCTTGTAGGTCAAGCATCGGTTCGGCGGAGGTGATCATCGCCACCGCCGGGAAGTTGTTGCCGGGGGCCGGCGAGGAGGTGGACCACTCAATGGTGTGCGCCTCCCAAGGGTCATCGCCCGCTGCCTCCCCATCACCTGTGAAGGTGGAGAGCGCTACCGCCACGAAGGCGAGCACGGTCAACAACATCAATGCGTGGCCGGCGAGGACCGCTGTGTTTAACGCAGACTCGGCGCTCGACAACGAAATCATGACTTGACCGGCGGGTTGATCGGAGAAACCAGCCGCATACAGCGGCAGCGAAGCCAAGATTGTGCCGAGCACACCGGTGAGAGCTAACGGGATGATCTTCTTCTCGGGCATCTTGCGACCCCACAGTTTCGGTGCCCAGTGAGCGATCCCGCCGAGGGCGCCGAGGACCCCGCCGTACACCACGTACACCAAAGCGCCTTCTTCAAAAACGGTACCGCGCAGGCCCAGATCTTCGATCGCATGGACCGCGTTACCGAGCATGCCCACGAGCACCATGCCAAGACCGAAGAAGGAGAACAAGAAAGCAGCGGTGATCTTCGGTGAGGCGGAGACACCCTTGGTGGGTTTCGCCGTTAAGGCACCGAGGGCCAACACGATCACCACGCCGAGAATGGGCAACAGGTTGAAGATTGCAAACGGGATCAACTCATTGACCACCTCTGCGATGCCGGCTGAACCCTCTTCCGGCGCCAGCAGCACCGAAAAGATTGACTGCTGGGTGACCCCCGCTAACGCTGCGATCCCTACCAGACCGAGTCCTGCGTAGACCACGCCGCGCAGGGCCTGGCGGGTGCGGAATGTGACCGGTACGAGTTCTGCAAACACGCCGAGGGCCGGCAGAGCGAAAAGGAACGTC
>JAGYKR010000018.1 GCA_018401375.1 Ilumatobacteraceae bacterium
TTGAAGAACTCACCTTGAGAGCGCTCGCCCCAACCATCGGGGTGTCCCACACTGCCGCCTCAATTGGGACCAGTCTGCTAGGGCATCCGAATCTGGCTCCGGGGTTCTTGACCTCAGCGGGGATGACCGGGTGACGGACGGTGCAACCCAGACGGTGCTCGCTGTACTCGAGTCTGCTGGCCTCGAGACCCGTCGCTCAAGGTATCGCTCGGTGGGGAACGCCTAAGCGTCTAAGGCGGCGCAGTCCAATGGTTCGATGCGGACCCTCAACGATGAGGCACTCCGGGTTGGTTTCGAGCGTCTGCTCAACGCATCCGGTCTCTAATCCAGCGAGTAATCCGGCAGATAGACGGCAGGTCACAGGGGTTGTGATGCTGTGGCCAATCGTCAGAGGTGAGCCGCCCCCTCTCCATCGTGATCCGGTGATGCAGTGGGCTCGCTAGCCTGCGGAAGATGAGTTTCAGCGCCGGAGCCCTGAGAGGTGCAGATCCGCGGCGCGGCATCGTGGACCATCGCCTGGCGCGACGGATGTTGATCAATCAGGTGCGAATCGGAAGACTCGGCCGCGATCAAGTGTGTGATGCGCATCCAGAGTTAATCCGTGCGGCCCGCAATGTCGGGACCCAGACCTCCACCACCTGTCCGGTCTGTGAGCAGACCGATCTGAAACTCGTGACCTACGTGTTCGGGGCACGCCTTCCCTCCCATGGCAAGTGCGTGTCCACCGCTAAGGAACTGCGCGACCTGCAGAACCGCAGTGATGAGCTGACCGCGTATGTCGTGGAGGCCTGCGTGGAATGTCGATGGCATCACCTGTTGCGGATTTTCCCGCTCGGCGGCCGGTGAAGTCGTCAATCATTTCAGCGTTTGTGATGGCAGCCGCGCTGGTCAGCGCTTGCGGTGTGAGCGAACCACAGGCCGCGTCGACATCGCCTGCACGCAGCACCCCTGTCTTGACCACATCGGTAAGTGGAGCGGCACCTCAAGGTTTTGAATCCTTAGGACTGCGGGTGATCCCTACTGCAGACCTGGATCGGGAGGAGATCGAGATGTGTGTGTGGGCGGCGGTCACACCCGAGCAACGCTCCCGAGGCCTCATGGGTGTCACCGATCTCGGTGGATTGCATGGCATGGCCTTCATCTACGACGAGGAGCGCACCACGAGTTTCACGATGCGCAACACCCTCATCGATCTGTCGATCGCATTCTTTGATGCCGAGGGAGCGTTTTTGGATGCTTTCGATATGGAACCCTGCGGTGGGGAGCCGTGCCCTAGTTATCCGACGCCGGCAGGATTCCGTTTAGCGATTGAGGTACCAGCCGGAGATTTTGCTCTGTGGGGGATCGGGCCGGGGTCTGCTGTGTTCCTTCGGTCTGACTGTGACACCCCCTAGGCATCATCGCCATTATGAGTTATCGCCGTTTCCGGGTCATGTCTTCGTCACGCATTTGGCTGAGGCGTCTAAGTGACTATGTGCGTACGTCCCGATACACTCCGCTGTTCTATATCCACCCTGCTCTCACACCCTGTGGGAGCCCGGGCTGAGAGATCAGCCCCGTCCGAAGGGAGTTACACGCTGACATGATGCGTGGTTATGAATTGATGGTGATCATTGACGGAAGCGTTGATGATCCACACGCCCAGACTTGGATCAAGACTGTGACCGAAGGGATCACCGCCGCAGGCGGCACGATCCACGGCCGTCCTGATTGGTGGGGTCGGCGCCAGTACGCCTATCCGATCAACAAGAAGTTCGCCGGCTACTACCTCGTTGTGGAGTGTTTGGCGGAGGGCGGGGCCCTCGACGAACTCGAGCGTTCGCTCCGTATCGCTGACGACATCGTCCGCCACAAACTCATTCGCCTGCCACTGCCCGAGGCCGAGCGCCGCGGGATGGCGGGCGTGACTGCCTAAGAGGCAGTCCCGACGAAGGGAGCCCAGAGATGGCATCTAACTCCAACAGCATCACACTCGTAGGAAACCTCACCCGAGATCCTGAGCTTCGCTACACCGCCGGTGGGCGAGCCCTCGCCAGCTTTGGTATTGCGGTTAATCGCCGCTACCAGGTCAATGGTGAATGGCAAGAACAGGTCTCGTACTTCAACGTGACCGCCTGGGGAGACCTCGGCGAGAACGCTGCGGCTTCGCTCTCTAAGGGATCTCGGGCCATCGTGTTCGGACGTCTCGAGCAGCGTGACTACGAGAACCGCGAAGGCGAAAAGCGCAGTGTCGTGGAAGTGGTCGCTGAGGAAGTTGGCGCCAGCCTCCGTTGGGCCCAAGCTCAGCTTGAGCGGACACAGCGTTCCGAAGGTGGCGCTCCGCGCGGTCCTTCGGGCGGTGGGAGCCGTGGTGGCTCTGCTGGCTCAAGTAACGCCCCAGACCCCGTTTACGGCGACGAAGAGCCGTTCTGATCCCAGCCGGGATCATGTGATCATCTACGTTCGATTCAGGAGAAACCGATGGCAAGTAGGAAAAAGCCAACGACATCTACCCGCACCCGCGGCAAAGATGCCAACCCCCGCAAGTTCAAGAAAAAGACCAGTCCTCTCGTTATCGACAAGATCGAGTACGTGGACTACAAAGATGTGGATCTTCTGTCGCGCTTCATGAGCGACCGTGCCAAGATCCGCAATCAGAGTGCCTCAGGCAACACCGTCCAGCAACAGCGTGATATCGCTAATGCGATCAAGATCGCTCGTGAGATGGGGCTTTTGCCCTACGCCAAGCGGGTGTCTTCCTCTGGTCGTTCTCGTCCGCCACGCGACGGGGACAATCGTCGTAGCCGGGATGACTCCTCACGCGATGGGTCCTCAAGCGATGGGTCTCCAGAGGACAAGAACCTTGAAATCGCCAGCACCGGCGAAGGCGCCGAGTTTGATGACGCCGTTGAGACCGAAGAAGCAGAGGTCTGAGCCATGAAAGTTATTCTTCGTTCAGATCTCGCTGAGCTCGGTAAGCGCGGCGACATCGTGGACGTGGCCGATGGCCATGCCCGCAACTACCTGCTTCCCAAGGGTTTGGCTTTTAAGGCTTCCCTGGGTGCAGTGTCTCAGGCCGCCAAAATGCGCAGCAGCCGCGACTTGCGTGACGCCAATGCGCGTGACGCCGCTCGCACCATCGCTTCCACTTTGGTGCCTTTGGTGATCAGCGTGTCGGCCAAGGCTGGTCCGGAGGGCCGTTTGTTCGGATCGGTGACAGCGGCAGACGTCGCTGATGCCGTGAAGACGCAGACCGGTATCGAGTTGGATCGTCACGACATCACCGTTGAGCCGATCAAGACGGTCGGTGAGCACTCCGTTACGGCGTCACTGCACGCTGAGGTGTCGTTTCCGATCCGCCTCTCTGTGGAAGCCCTCTGACTCAGTACTGACCGACATTTCCGGTCTTTGACCTGAATATTTTGGTCTTCGACCATGAATATTTTGGTCTTCGACCATTGGATCCGCCCCCACTGTCCACAGTGGGGGCGGTTTCGTCCACAGGTACTACACAGCTACTACACAGCCCTGTACCCCTAGCGTTCCACAGGGCCTGACTGAGAGAGTGGTCTCCGCATGTCTTCTGACTCCTGGTCCCCCGTCGACTCCCGCACTAACTCTCGAGGTTCGGGTTCATCTCGTGGTGACTCCCCCCGCCGTTCGGCCGGCCGAGTCCCCCCGCACAACCTTCAGGCCGAGGAGTCGGTGCTCGGTGCGCTGTTGCTGTCGCGTGATGCGATTGGCACGGTCAGTGAACAAGGCCTCAACGCTGCGGACTTCTATCGTCCCGCCCACCAACACATCTTTGATGCGATCCGTTCGCTCTACTCGGCTGGATCTCCGGTAGACACCGTGACGGTGGCCGATGAATTGCGCCGTGGCGGCTTCCTCGATGAAATCGGCGGGTCGGAAGCTCTTCACGAACTGCAGAACTCCACGCCAGCGATTTCGAGTGCCGGCCATTACGCAAAAATCGTCCAGGACACGGCGATGCTGCGCAAGTTGATCTTCGTGGCTGGCGACATCGCCGAACTGGCGTACAGCGAACCAGATGACGTGGCTAAGGCCCTCGATGAGGCGGAAACCAAAGTGTTTGCCGTGGCCGAACAGCAAGTCACTGACTCCACTCGACAGCTCGACGAGTTGTTGTCTGAGGCCATGGATCAGTTGCAGGCCACCTTTGATCGAGGGGATGTGATCACCGGTGTACCTACCGGCTACACCGACCTTGACGAGCTGTTGTCGGGATTACAGCCCAGCGCCCTGTACATCGTCGGTGCCCGCCCCGCTATGGGTAAGACCGCCTTTGGCCTGGGCATCGCCTCTCATGTGGCCCAGCAGTCCCATCAGCCGGTGTTGGTGTTCTCCCTCGAGATGGGCCACGCCGAGTTGACGCAGAGAATCTTGGCGTCGGAAGCCCGAGTGGATTCGATGAAGATTCGCACCGGCCGGATCGGTGAATCCGATTGGGCCAAGATCGGTAAGGCGATCGGCCGGCTCGAGGTACCGCTGTATTTGGACGACAACCCGCGGGTCACGGTGATGGAGATGCGGGCCAAAGCTCGCCGGATCAAAGCGCGGTATGGGGGATTGGCCCTGATCGTGATCGACTACATCCAGTTGATGAGCGGCGGCGGGAACCCGGAGAACCGTCAGCTTGAGGTCTCTGAGATCAGCCGAAACTTGAAGATCTTGGCCCGTGAGCTCCAGGTTCCGATCGTGGCTCTCAGTCAGTTGAGCCGCCAACTTGAGGCCCGTGCCGATAAGCGGCCGATGTTGCAGGATCTGCGCGAATCAGGGTCTCTTGAACAAGACGCAGACGTGGTGATGTTTTTGTATCGCGATGAGGTCTACAACCCCGAGTCTCCAGATAAGGGCTCAGCCGAAGTCATTGTGGCCAAGCATCGTTCCGGCCCCATTGGGACCCGCCGTCTCGTGTTCCTTGGCCAATACACCCGCTTCGATAACGCAGCGCGCTCAATGTAAGGCGAGTGGTGCCAGCGGGGGCAGTTCTGCCTACGCTGAGCAGCCATGGAACGCTCCTTGTACACCGATGACCACGAACAGTTTCGCGAGTCGGTGAAAACCTTCATCGCCAGAGAGATCACCCCGAACTATCTGGAATGGGAGGCCGCTGGCATCGCCCCACGAGCGCTGTTTCAGGCTGCCGGGGCCCAAGGGGTGCTCGGGATGCAGATCCCGGAAGCCTTTGGTGGGGGTGGCAGCAGCGATTTCCGGTTTAACGCCGTCATTGCCGAGGAACTGGCTGCCGCTGGGATCGGAGGGGCGGGCCTCGGCCTGACCCTGCACAACGACATCACCACCCCGTATTTCGTGGAGTACTCCACTGCAGAGCAGGCCGATCGTTGGCTGCCGGGGATTGCGAGTGGTGAACTCATCACGGCGGTGGCGATGACCGAACCGGGCACTGGATCTGATCTCGCGGGTATCCGCACGACGGCGGTGCGTGACGGTGACACCTACGTGGTGAACGGCTCAAAGACGTTCATTACGAATGGCATTAACTCTGATCTTGTGATCACGGCGGTCACCACGGATCCGGGATCACGTCATTCAGGCCTCACCTTGTTGGTGCTTGAGCGCGGTATGGAGGGTTTTGAACGCGGCCGGAATCTGGAAAAGATCGGTATGCATTCCCAAGACACCGCCGAGTTGTTCTTTAACGATGTGCGAGTGCCGGCCGCAAACCTGATGGGTGAGCCCGGCAAGGGGTTCTCCTACTTGACCTCGAATCTCGCTCAGGAGCGTTTGTCGATTGCGATCACCGGCGTGGCATCAGCCCGAGCAGCGCTCGACATGACCCTTGAGTACGTGAAGGAACGCACAGCCTTTGGCCAGCCGATCTCCTCGTTCCAAAACACCAAGTTTGTGCTCGCCGAAACTCGCACCGCAATCGATGTGGCCCAAAGTTTTGTGGACCAGTGCATTCTCGCTCTCAATGCAGGGACGCTGACCCCGGCCGATGCCGCCTCGGCCAAGTGGTGGTGCACCGAACTCCACAACACCACTGCGGACCGGTGTCTGCAGTTGTTTGGCGGGTACGGGTTTATGACCGAATACCCGATCGCTCGGTCTTATGCCGATAGTCGGGTGACCACGATCTATGGCGGCACCACCGAGATCATGAAGGGCATCATCGCCCGTTCGATGGGCCTGTGAGACCGCCCAGAGCCCGGGATAGAGCCCGGGATAGAGCCCGACTAGAGCCCGAGGATCAGCGTCGCGAATACGAAATAAAACACGAGGCCGGTTGCATCCACCAAGGTGGTGATGAATGGCGCAGAGACCACGGCGGGGTCCACGCCCATGCGCTTAGCCAATAGCGGCAACGCTGAGCCGGCGATCGTCGCCCAGGTGCAGATCGTGATCAGGGTGACCGAGACCACGGTGGCCAGATCTGCATCCCAGATCGCAGCCACCGGAATAAACACCGCGCTTGCGAGCATCGCGCCGAGCATGAGACCCACCCGGGCCTCGCGCCAGACGATCTTGGGGAGATCGGTAAAGCGCACCTCACCGACGGCCATTGCACGGATTACTGCCGTGGCTGCTTGGGCGCCGGAATTCCCGCCGGTGCCGATCAGGAGCGGGACGAACAACGCTAAGGTCACCGCTTGGTCCAAGGTGCCCTCAAAGAACTGCAACACATTGACCGTTAGCGCAGCGGCTGCGATCAAGACCAGGAGCCACAGGGCGCGCACCCGGGCGAGGCGTAGTGCAGAGACCGACAGGTAAGGCTGGTTTAGGGGGCTGTGAGCGCCGTGGAAGGCGTGATCCTCGGATTCCTCAACTTTGAGCACACCCATTGCGTCATCCACGGTGATCACGCCGACGAGTCGTTGTTCGGAGTCCACCACTGGCAGAGCGATCAAGCCGGCATCACGCACGAGGCGGGCCGCGTCTTCGCGGTCGGTGTCGGTGTGCACCATGTGGACATCAGTGGTCATCAGATCGCGAATCAAGGTGTCGGTGGGTGCGAGCACCAGAGACCGCAAACCGGTGATTCCGATCAAGTGACGCTCATCATCGAGCACCGGCAACGCGTACACCGTTTCTGCGTCGAGACCTTCGCGACGGATTTTGGCCATCGCATCGGCTGCGGTCATTGTGGCCCGCAACGAAACGAACTGCGGACTCATCAGACGCCCAGCGGAATCCTCCGGATATCCGAGCAGGATCGTGGTCAGGCGTCGCTCAGCAGGGCTGAGCTGGTTGAGGAGCTGTTTGGCCACCTTGGCTGGCATTTCTTCGAGGAGCCGGGCCCGGTCATCGGGATCGAGCTCCTCAAGAAGATGGATGACTCGGTCATCGCGCAAACCCTCAAGGACCTGTTGTTGGTCGCTCGGCTCTAGTTCCTCAAAGACCTGAATGGCCCGATCACGGGGCAACAACCGAAAGGCGAAGGCCGTGTCGGCGGGATCGAGCCGCGTGAGCTCCCTCGCGATCTCCAGCACACTCGTACTGGAATACCACTGCGTCAGTTCTGCGGTGGCGCCTTCATCGATCAGGCGGGCGATGTCGAGGGTGGTCATAGGAATCGATGCTGCTCACACAGTGCGATAGGGAATGGATCTCAGCGAAAGAACGTGCTGCGAGATGCAGTGAACTCCAACTTCGGCATTCTCGCACGGCATGATGGGGACATGTTCCTCGGAGAGGACCTTCTGGCCTGGATCATGTTGGCCCTCGGCGCTGCGCTCGTGGTGGGTAACACCGCGGCCCTGATCAAGCCACCGCAGGGTGAGCGAGGCGCAACTGACCTAGAGCGAGCCCCGGTGGCGCGCAGTGTGGCGATGGCGTTACTTGGCTTTGTGGCCGGGTCGTGGGCCTTAGCCTCATTGATTTTTGGCTGAATGATGACCGCCTCACCGCTGCGCTTAAAGTTCGTGACCTCAGCGGCGCGGATTTCCCAACTTCCCGAACTAGATGCCGAGGTCGCATTTGTTGGGCGTTCTAACGTTGGAAAGTCCTCGCTGATCAACGCCTTAGCGAACACCAAACAACTGGCGCGAGTGTCCAACACGCCGGGCCGTACCCAGTTAATTAACTTGTTCACCTTGGCCGCCAATGACGGCGCCGGACTCGTGGACCTCCCCGGTTACGGCTACGCGAAGGTCCCCGGCCGGGTGCGTAAAGACTGGCCTGAGATGATCGAGGGCTATCTGCTCGAGCGCGAATCCTTGGTGCAGGTCTTTGTCCTGGTCGATGGCGAGATCGGACCCACTCCGCTCGATCAACAGATGTTGCATTGGTTGCGGGCCAACGAGGTGCCCCACACGGTGGTGGCCACAAAATGGGACAAGGTGAAGTCCGCCAAGCGGTCCACTCGCCGCAAGGACCTCGCGGCTGGGTGTGATCTGGAAACCGGTGACGTGGTGTGGGTGAGCGCCCCAAAGAATCACGGAATCGACGATCTGCGATCCCTGGTCCTCGGCCACCTGAACTGACCTGATCAACCAAACTTGACCAGCGAGACCTGATCAGCCAGATCAGACCAGCCGGAAGCGAACCCCGACGAGATCCATCTCCTCACCCACCCGACTGCGGTCCGTGGCCACGAGGTCTACGACATCGAGACCATCGCCCCGGTCACCAGCGGCGATGAACTCCACCTGGGTATTAATGCCCAGTTCACTCCAGCGGGCGCGCATCGCTACAGGATCCTCAGCAGAGATTGACACTGAAGCGATAGCTGAGACCACGGTGGCCGCTTTCGCTGTGGTCCATGTTGGCCCACCCCATTCCCAATCCCCGGGGGTGGTGGGCTGATCCAATGACACGATCGCCCCACCCACATCTCGGGGATGCAGGTGTCGACCACGAATGGTGGGGAGATCCATAGACCACACGGTCCGGACGCCGAGATCTGTCAGTGCGGACATGCGTGTATCGAGATCGTCCACATCAAAAGCACCATGTACCTACCCATCGCTGCCATGTTTGTCCAACAGACGGCGCAGCCGTAGTACCTAGCGGGGGATGACCACCTCAATGAACTGATCCCCGACGAGCAGCAGAGCGTTGTGAAGACCAAACTCACTGACACCGGGATTCACGTAATAGACCTCAGCAATTTGGCGGTGCTGTAGAGTTGGGCGGGACGGTTCGAGGTCGGTGGCTACGAGTGCGATCTGGCGGAGGCGAATCATCTGTGCAGGTTAGGTCCCCACAGATGGCACCCAGCGATCGGGACGTTCCGCCTCAGGATTCTTCGCAGGTGTGACGGAATTGACATCATCAAGGTGTGATCGATCATCTACGCGCCACATGGGAAGAGTTCGTTGCACCGGGAGGTGCATTTGCCGTGACGGAGATGGAGGTCCGCGGGGTCCCGATCAAGGTCTTCGAGAACTCACCGGCCAACATGCGGGTCTTGTGGGAGGGCGCCACCTTTAACGGTGACAAGGAATACATCATCTACGAAGACGAGCGGTACACCTACGCTGAGGTAGCCGCGCAGGTCCGTGCCCTCGCCCACCTATTGCGGCACACCTATGGGGTGGGTGCCGGAGACCGGGTGGCACTTGCGATGCGCAACTATCCCGAATGGGTCATCGGCTACTGGGCCACGATCTGTGTGGGTGCGGCCACCGTAGGCATGAATGCATGGTGGACCAGTCCGGAAATGGAGTACGGCTTGACCGACTCACGGCCCAAGGTGCTGATCTGCGACGACGAGCGGCTTGAGCGGGTGCTCCCGGTGTTGGATGCGGTGCAAGCCGGGGGCTGATGCATGTGATCACGGTGCGCAGCGACCGCGAACTTCCTGATGATGCGAGAGCCGGTGGGCCGGATGTCGTTCCCAGGCGGAGAATGCGCCCGACACTTCGCCCGAGGCCGATATCAAGCCTGATGATGACGCAACGATCTTTACACCTCAGGGACCAAGCAGGCTTCCCAAGGGTGCCCGTTGACCACGCGGATCGGTGCACAACATCATGCACCCGGGTTGCCTTGGGCCACCACCCGCCGCCGCTGATGCTGCCCGGGCGATCGCCGCTGGCGGCTATGGTGGCCCCGCCTCGCGCGCCGCGCCCCGCCGAGCAAACCGTCTACATGGCTCCCACCCCGTTGTTCCATGTGACTGCCTGCAATCGTTGTTACATCCGGCCACGCTAACCGGCGGCAAGATCGTGCTCACTCTATAAGTGGGATCCGGTACGGG
Source organism: Ilumatobacteraceae bacterium (assembly GCA_018401375.1). Classification (GTDB taxonomy): domain Bacteria; phylum Actinomycetota; class Acidimicrobiia; order Acidimicrobiales; family Ilumatobacteraceae; genus M30B72. The sequence continues at coordinate 10,166 of JAGYKR010000018.1, forward strand.
CACTGAACCGATCGAACGTGAGCGGGTTAATAACTTCTGGCGTGCCAACGATGAGCCGCGAGTTGCCTGCCCATCCCGATTGGGCCAGTCGTGATGCACCTCCCGCTGCGCGGGATGGGTGGCGGTGGGCGGCATTGCAGCCAGACCTTCGTGGAGAAGTGATCGATAAATCGCTCTCCGGGGTGCCATCCACCGGGTACGGGCTGACCGAAACCCACGGGATCGTGACCGCCAATGCGGCAAGCTACTTTTTGGCCCAAACTCCGCGCCCTGTGGACCGGCAGAGCGCCTCATTATGCCTGATGCAAAGCTTGTGGATATGGCAGGAGATCTCGCACCTGACCTTGATGTGGTTGGGACAATCAGGTGCCCGCGTGGTGCAGTGGTGATTAAGGGTTACCTGAACAAGCCGGAGGTCACTGCGTCAGCGGATCCGGGCAACGGATGGCTTTAACATCGGTGACGTGGCTCGATCGATGGAGATGGATTCGTCTACATCGTGGACCCGCCAAAGACATGGTGATCCGCGGTGGGGAAAACATCTATTGCAATGAGGTGGAGACTGCGATCTACACCAATGACGCCGTGGCAGAGGTGGCGGTGTTTGGTGTACCTGATGAGCGCCCTCGGCGAAGAAGTGGGTGCGGCCATTGTGTTACACCCAGGCAACACTGACTCAAGACGAACTCGAGATCCATCTCGCAGCGCGGATCGCGAAGTTTAAGATCCCGTCCAAAGTGTGGTTCTTGAATGAGCAACTGCCACGCAAATGCGAACGGGGTGTCTGCAGCGTGAACTGCAAGCAACTGATCGGGGAGTGACTCCTAGGTCCGCCCCTGCAGTTCAGTAAGGCGGTTCAGGGACTACAGAGAGGCCCAAGGCAGTGAATCTGGGCACATCTTCCACTCCAGACCACCTGGCCCCACAGGCCTTCCAGGCACTTTGGATGATCCGGGGTCCGTCAGGCGCGGAGCCTCCAGTGATGCTGGCAGCGATACAGCGGCCGCTTTTGCCCGTCATTCGCTTCGGATCGAGGCCGGCAACGACTGCGAACGTGCTGAGCGCCCTGCGGGCCCAGGCCTGAGGATGTCGAGCGTCACGGCCACACTGAGGGAGATCATTAACTCTGGAGCCCGCGAACCTCACAAGGTCGCTAGTCACCGCCCTAGATCCGGGTAGTCAATGCTGCCTGTCACCTCGTAGTCGGTCTTCTGCACGCAGGTGCTCGCCCAGCGGTGCCGTCATCAGAGTGATGTCGCCAGCGCCCCCTCACCCTCCCATTGAGTGATACCACCACCACGGGAACGGTGATCGCTGGTGCGGCGGTGGTGGCTGGGATGGCGGGAATGGCGAGTTCGGCAGAGCGAAACAGATCAATAGCTTTGGGGCGCAGCCCCACTGACCCCGATCACCAAAGCGGTGATTCCGATTAACGCTGCGAGGACGATCAGGATCTTCTTCCACGGGATCTTGGACCAATCGAAGGGCTCGCGATTCGTCGACCGTTGATCAGTTTGGAGGCCACGCGGCGGTTTGAAACTGATGGGGATGGCGCTCGACGGGTGCTGAACGCCATCACGGGCGACCCCATGGAAGTCCTCAAACTCGTCACCCAGCTGTGATCACCGAGCCTTCGTCCCGCTGTGCGGCGTCACGGTGGTCCGCCTTCGCCTTGATCTTGCCCGCCGTTTTCACCTTTGGCGCTTGCCCCATCTCGCGTGCCTTGGATCGTGCGATGCTCTTGGACTTAAATTTCACACGCGACTTCTGGCGCGAGATCTGCCGGCTCGCAAGTTTCGATGCGGATTTCCCGAGATCTACCATGTGTCCACTCTCGCAGACATCTCCCTATATAAATCAATGGTCACTGTCAATTTGTGGACAATTATCGGACCGCTGAGTTATGGAGCGACGGTTGCAGTGACGTATCTCATCAACTCATTCAGCTTCAGTGGTTTGGGGAAAAACCGATCAACGCCGGATGCCGCCACCCGCGTCATTGTCTCCGGGGAGGTATCGGCGCTGATCACGGCGACATGGAGTCGCTGACCTGGTTCGATCATGGCCCGAAACGCAGGGATCAGATCGCATCCGTCACCGTCGGGAAGATGGATGTCCACCAACAACAGGTCGGGTCGTTCCACCGCCGCCATCGCGAGGGCCGCCTTCATGGTTCCAGCAGTGCGTAAGCGCAGGCCCTCCCAGTTGGAGAAGGCCGCTTCAATCACGGTCCGACTCGCGAAGTTGTCATCCACGCACAGCATGGAGATCGGGCGACCCACCGAGCGGGGCATCGGGCACTCCAGGTGCAAGGTGAAACTGCTGCCCACCCCTAGTTGGGACTTCACACTCAAACTGCCACCGAGGGCCTCGGCGAGTTGGCGGGCCACGACGAGACCGATTCCGGTGCCACTCACCTCAGAGGTCTCCGCACCGAGACGGTCAAACGGGGTAAACATCCGGTTGAGTTGGTCCTCGCTGAGACCCGGACCGGTGTCTGCCACCGTGACCGAAATCTGTGGCCCGGTGCGCTGCACCGAGATGGTCAGATCTCCGCCCTCGGAGTTGTACTTGATCCCATTGGAAACGAGATTGGCCAGAATTTGGTGGATCCGCCGTCGATCTGATGCAAGCACCGCTGGCGCATCGAGACCCTCGGGGCGGAGCGTGATCCGTCGAGCATCAGCCTCGGTCTCAAACATCATGATCACATCGGCGATCACGGCCGACAGATTCACCGCTCCGAGTGAGAGGTCCACGTGACCTTCTTCGATCCGGGTGATCTCTTGGAGTTCGGAGATGAGTTGGACCATCTGCTCGCCCGCCTGAACGGCAAGTTCTAGGTAGCGAGGTGTGTCGGGATCTTTCGGATTGAGTTGGATCAACTGCACAAAGCCGAGCACCCCTTGAAGAGGGGTCCGCAGCTCGTGGCTGACCCGAGAGAGGAACTCCGTTTTGGTTCGGTTTGCTTCACCGGCCAGATGGGCGGCCTCGGTGAGATGGTTCTGAAGGCGGATTTCGTCAGTGGTATCGGTGAGGGTCAGCACGAGCTGACTGTCCGGGTCATCGGGATCGATCAGTGCAGCGGACAGTGTCCACCACAGCGGATCTGATGTTGGTCCATCGGGCGGCAGCACCGAGACGATCTGGCTGACACTGCCACTTCCGTCCTTCGTTCCGATGGCTTGGACAGCACTGAGCCAAAGGGCGAGATCCTCGGCTCCGAGGAGGGCGCGCAGCCCCATCAGATCTGATGTATCGGAAAGTTGGAGGACAGCTGTGATCTTGGCCCAGGCCGCATTCCATTGAGTGAGGCGGCCAAACTCTCGGTCTGCGGTAGCCATACCGATCGGGATCCGATCGACAAGTGACTCCCACGGCCCACCCGCCGTAGATCCTGTGACGGGTGGGACGGACACGTGGGTCAGGTTACAAGGTGGGCGTAGGGCCCAAACTGTGAGGCCTCTACGAGTCGGCCCATCTTGGCTGACTCTCGGCGCAGACCAAGCACCACGTCACTCATGTCGATGGGCTCTTCACGGGCGGCGGCTAAGAACGCCGCGGTCAGAGCGATGTTCTTAATGGCGCCGCCTGCGATCTTGAAGGTGGAAGCCAAAAAGTCGTAATCGATGTCGGCGGTGGGCGCAGACTTCGGGATTGACGCGACCCAAATCCGTCTGCGTTCGGACTCCTCAGGCATCGGGAAGGTGATCGACACGTCGATACGGCGAATGAAGGCTTGGTCGATGTTGTTCGCAAGGTTCGTGGTCAGCACCGCCACACCGTTAAAGCGTTCGATGCGTTGGAGCAGATAGGGAGGTTTCCATGTTTGCGTAACGATCGTTGGCATCCGAGACATCGCCGCGCTTTTACCAAAGATCGAGTCCGCCTCGTCAAACAGCAGCACACATCAGCGGCGACCTCGGCCGCGGCGAAGATCGCTTCCAGATTCTTCTCGGTTTCACCCACCCATTTGGACACAGTGGTGGCCACATTGACCCGGAACAAATCGAGTCCGAGTTCGCCGGCCACGATCTCTGCGGCCATGGTCTTACCGGTGCCGGGAGGCCCGGCCAGCAGCACTTTGACACCCACTGATCCACCCGGGGTGAATGCCCAATCCTCAAACACTTGGTTGCGATGCCGGAATCTGCGCACCACATCGCGGAGTTGATCGGTTTGGCCTGGATCTAAAACAAGGTCATCCCATTGGCGGCGGGGGACGATTCGCGTCGCGAGCCGATCGAGTTCACCTGATGCGAGGCGGCGCAAGGATCGCTCGGGGTTCTCCATGCCTGGCACGGCACGCTCGAGTAGTTCAAGTTGGCCAAAAGTGATCCGTTGACCACGAGCAAACTCCGGGCCGAGCATGCCAGCGAGACGGTCATCAGAGGGTCGCGCATCGGGGACTCGGACCTCTCGCCACGGCCGATCGGGAAGTTCGGCGAGTGGCAGATCGTGATCAGAAGAGACCACCCAACTCAGGTGATCAGCTTCGTTGATCCAGCGTTGGCCTGAGCGGTGCAGATTCTCTCCTACTTCCACAATGAGAGCTGCGCCGGTGAGAGTCGCGAGGCGGATCGCGGCTTCCCAGATCGCATCTTCTTCGGGCTGGTCGAGTTGGATGACCCGGTAGGCGGCTACCAGTTCACAGGCCCGATGACGCCGCACAGTTTTGTCAGCCCCGGCTAACACGAGGAGACGGTCCGAGCCTTCACCAGTGGCTTCGGCTCGCTCAAGGCGGCCCGACAGCAACGGCTCACGGATCGGCTCACCACGCAGTGCGCTGACCGCTGAGGCTGCGATCCATACGGTTTGATCGGAGTAACCGGTCTCCGTTCCGTAGTGGATGAGAGCGGCCCTGCGCAATCGATCACCCGGATCAAGACCGAGCGGGTGATCCTCGCCGAGTAACTCGTTGAGGAGGCCGCGGGTCATGCCTGGTGAGGAGCGATCAATCAGCGAACGCGCGAGACGCTGGCGAAACGGATCCACCTCGATGGCGGCCAATACTGCGAGGACTTCGGTTGCGGCCGGCTCCAAAAATGCGTTGTGACACAAAGTGGAGAACGCAGAGTCCTCATCCAGTTCCCTTTTTAGAGCATCACGGGCCGCATCCACGTCTTTGTGCGCATCACCATGGATCTTCTTCTCCAGCGAGGCCGAACGGTACGCAGGGAGGGCGAGGACGAGTTCGTCGAGAGTGTTCTCGGGCGCGAGGATTCGGCGTCGCATTACTGCTCGGCGCAGAGTGGCGTCGGCGAGATGGCTCCAACGTGGGGGTTCAGGGATTGTGTGCCGCATCAGAGTGAGAGCCTTCTGGTGACGCCCACATTCGAGCGCCTTCCGTCAGCCAAAGATTATCGTTCGAGCTTCAGCAACATCCATGTCACCAGCCGCAACCTGCAGAACAGAGTCACGAATCGCTCCCATCATCTTCAAAAGAGTGATGACTCGTTCAGCGATGACTGCCGGTCCTGCGTCGGCGAGTTGGTCAGGGATGCACTCACGCAAGATGAGATCTCCCGCATCCACCATTGCGGTTCCAAAGGGGATACCTGCATTGATGATGTTCACCAACTCGTAGGTTCCAGGAGTTGGCTGATTTCCTTCGGGGAGCGCAAGAACAACCTGTGCGTGAACGACCTGGGGAATTTCGTGGTGACGAAACTCCACACTTAACTCGTCGGCTTCGCGCCGCACAGTCGTTGCGCTTGGCAGACCGTCGAAGGGCTCAAAGCCTTCGGCGGCCAGTTCCTCGATTGCGAGTGACCACGGTTGAGGGTCAACGAAACCGACACCCTCCCAGATCTCCCCCTGAAGGCCAGCGGTCTCGATTTCTTTCGGATCAATTTGTTGCATTGCATCAATGATCACGAACTCTTCAGAGGAGAAGGTGGTGCCGTCAAGGCCCAGTTCTTGCTCGGTGAACACCGTGATCCGCAGTGGCTGCTCCTCGTTTAAGGGCCCCCGCTGTTGTTGCCGAGATGCCGCACCAAAGATGTCGCTTTCTCGGATACGCCGCCAAACATCGGCTTGCACAATGGCACGAATCTGGGTCCCACCGTCGCGTAACCTGACAGCAGGATCGTCAAGAAACACCGACCCTGAGGGGTGGGTCATCTCGATTTTGTGACCTGCATCACCGATCAACTGAGAAAGCAGAGTCCAGTTCATCGGGGCAACATTTCGGCCAGAACAAGGAAGGTCGTGGTCGCAAGACGGTCAGATGTCATTGTGGCGGCCCTCATCCGAATGACTTCTTAGAAGACTTCTTCATGGACGCCTCAACTCCGGGCAGAGTGATTTTCTTTTCTTCACTCTGAATGATGGCCACTGACACTGAGCCATTGATCAGGTCCACGGTGAGGCCAATCGCCATTGACTCCTCGTCTTTGTAGCCGATGCCGAGTTTTTCACCGATTCCCTTAGCGACATCTTTGGCATAATCCGCTGCAGCACCTACCGGTGCGATAGACAAAACCGCCTCTTGGGCCTTCTCTTTGGCCATCTCTTTGGCTTTGTCCACGTGGGAACCGACCCACAGGTTGGCCTTTTCCTTCTTTGTCTTCCCTTTGGCCATCGCCTCTTTGGTATTGACGAGGTGGAAGATGGTGTCCACGAGGGGTTTGATCTTCTCTGCAGCATCCTCTGGAACCTTTACCTCGATGCCGATCTCACGGCTATCGAGTGCGGTCACCCCGCCATCTTCTTCCAGCCACTTCGCCTCGTAAGCCACTTCGGCTTCAATTGGTGAGCTCAACTCGGCCTTGAACTCCATACCTCCAGAGGTCCGACCGATGGCCTTTTCGGCCCCGCGGTTACCGCCTGTGGTCTTGTTCCACGCACCAAGTGCCATACCCATCATGCCGCCACCAGCTTTGGCCTTCTTACCACCCACCTCAGTCTTGGTCATCTCCATGGACTTGCGGTCGGTGCGGCTACCAAGGGTCATTCCGCCGGAGACTTTGATGTCTCCTGCCTCGGCTTCAATTTCGGCGCTTGCGCCGGATTCGGCGAAGTACTCGCTGTCCTCATCACCGAATGCGGCCATCTCGATCGCGCTCATGTTTGCGTCGGCGGTTTCACCGTCCCCGCCACCGAACATGTAGGCCTGCACTTCTGCCGGGATGACGCTGGACTCGGCCATGCGGCGATAGAGGGCGTAGCCGAGTAGGTCACCGGCCATCTTGCCATCGGCGCCCTTGGCCTGGAGATAGCCGCCGAGGGCGGCTTTCAGGTCGATGCCCGGAATGGATACTCCGCCTGTGATCGCTATCGCGATCTTGGCCTCAACGTCGCCGTCATCCTTCTCGGCTTCGACGGCAAGTTTTGCTCCGACTGAGTATCCCGAGATGGGGATGGAGATCTCTAGGGAGAACTCAACCGAGTCGCCGTTGTTCTCGAGATATTCCTCAAGGGTCAGACCGATTTTCTGGAAAACGGTGGTGTCGTCTTCGGGGGTGTGCTTCTCAGGAGGGAGCGGTGGTTTCGATTCGCCTCCGAACCAACCGCGTCGGATAGACCGACTCGCTGCTCCGCCACTCTCAGTGGCAACGTGGGCGAGTTCATGACCAATCAGGTGGTCGCCTGCAGAGGTCCCTGGCTGATAGGTACCTTTGCGGAAGAAGATGTCTGTTCCGGTCGTGAACGCATTGGCCTGAAGTGATCGGCTTAGTTGGTCTGCGGTGTCGTCGGTGTGGACCTTCACACCGGAGAGATCAGTTCCGTAGGCATCAGAAAAGTGCTCAGCCTCGCGGGCCCCAAGGCTTGAACCCTTACCGCGCCGGGAGTTGATGGAGCGCTCGATGCCGTCATCTACCTGTGTGCCGCCGAGTGGGTCGTTGGGGTCGGCTGCTTTGCGGTGCACGGTGCCGGGTCGAGAGGCACTGCGACGCAACGAAGCCACGGCGTCATCGGCCATCGCATCGGCGAGATTTTCTGACGGGTCATTGGCGCGACCGACGGTCAGGCGGAAGACGGATCCTTCCTCGGCTTGGCCTGCTGAGGCCGGAGCCTTACTGCGTGCAATGGTCGGGGCGGCACCTTGCTGGACTACGTGGGTCAGTTCGTGGGCGAGGAGATGGTCACCCGACTTGGTGCCGGGATTGAAAGCACCCGAGGAGAAGAACACGTCACGGCCGGTGCTGAACGCGTCCGCCGAAAGGGATCGACACAAAGTGTCAGACGACGAGTCGGTGTGCACCTTCACTGAAGACAGGTCGGCGCCGAGACCGTCCTCGAAACGACTGCGAGTTGCGCCATCGAGGGGCCGACCCCCCGAGGCTGTGGCCCGGGAAATCTTCTGGGCGGCATCTGCACTGGTCTCGAGTCCGGCACCGGAGCTCTCAAGGCCGTCACCGCTGGCTCGCCGAGCCACGAGCGGTGTGATTGACCGACTAATGCCAACGCCACCCCCTGAACCAGGGTCATACGACCGCTTCACAAAATCGGCGGCGACCTTTTCGGCTTCCACCTCAAAGGGATCAGACGGCGAGGAGACCGCCATCTTGGCCTGCACGACCCGCGACAGACTCTCTTTGTCTCCGCTCTCGGCCATATCGCTTTCGAGTGGGACGAAGTCAACGGTCCCAGCAGTTACTTGCTTTTTCGTGTCTTTGGCGTTCGCGGTTTTGCGCACTCGAGACTCCTGAACCTGGGATCATTGTTAACTATAATTCAGTCAGTCCCATTACTCGCACAGGGTACTCCCAAGACGTGCCCAGCCACTCTCCGCGGTTGCGCAGCCTCAGAGACTATCCTTCCATCATGCTGCGGTGACCGAGCGTCGCGGTCAGTACAGAGCGGGATGGGTGCGCAGGCTGTCTACGAAAGCCATTATCGGCTCGGCCTGATCCGGTACGGCACTCCCGGCACTGATCAGAATCGGGATCTCACGTACCAACACTGCTGCCACACCGATCTGACTGTTGAGAGTCCACGTGCTGGCGAATAGCGGTGATCGGGTCACACTGGGGCGGCGGGTGACCTCGGCGAGTTCCGCTCCAGGCGGAGCGATGCCCGTCAGCATGTCGGCAATCTCTGATGGCGAACTGATGCTGAGGTCTTCACCGGTGTCAAGTTCGCGAAGGGTGCAGGTCCCGCCAGGCAGGGTGAACTCCCAGAGTTCCTCGTCCATCTGCGAGATCTTCCAGTCAGCAGGCCGGCCAACCGAGATGGAGAACACCGGATGCAACTGACTGCTGCGCTTGATGGCGAGATCCTCGAGCGCGAGCAGGCGGATGCTGGCGATGATCGATACCAAGGTGTCGCGTTGGATCAGGCTGCCGCGGGTCCAGATGGCTCGGATGCTGATCAGAGTCTCGTTGAGATCGACGGTGGCCACACAGCCTTCTGTTTTCGATTCGTGTGGTGCAGCCAGATCGTCGGTGAAGTAGCGAAGTTGGGCAGGTGCGCCGTCCACCTCGGTCGATTGAAGTTCGGAGGTCCAGCGGCGGCTGCCGTCACCTGAATGAAGATGGAGTTCGGCCGCTACCTGCGGGCTCGGGGTGTGGGCGAGCCCACTGAACAGTCGCCTAATGCTGAGTTCACCTGAGCCCGCAACTTCGGGGTCGTGGTAGCACACCTGCCCGCTGCGTTCCCCGGCCGGTTCGTATCCCGCTGGTAGAACCACCGATGCCATCACATCTCTACTTGTGTGAGGGGTGATGGCGTCAAGATGGAGCTCAGGCAACTTTGGCCTCGGCCTTTGGGCGCAGCTTGTACTCAAACTTGCCGTCACGGATGTCGATAGAGATCGGATCGATCGCCTTACCACCGTCGGAGTTCAGCACGATCTCAATGGCCGCAGCCTTGATGATCTCTGCGTTGTAGGCCGCCTTCTTCTTATCCTTGTATCCGTCGGGTGCGAACGCAGCCATCAACGCCTTGTAGATCTTGGTGAACTTGTCGTTGAGTTTGGAAGCCACGGGAGGCGTCTTTTCGTCGAACTTGGCCAGTACCGGCACCAGAGCGTTGAAGATTTCATCTTCGGCTCTGAGCTTGATCCGGATCGCACTAATTTCAGGATTAGCGCCATCGAGGACTTTCTTGCCGGTGATGAAGTTCCAGAAACTGACGAAGTATCCGGCGATGGTTTTGCCGGTGGCCACCAAGGAGTCAATGAACCCGCGTGGGTTACGGCTGGTTCCGACCGCGGCGAGGATCACGTCCACCCCTTGTTGGAACACCGCCGGGCTCTTGTCGGTGGAGTCGTACTTGTCGAGCCACTTCTGGTCCAAGCCGTAGGAGGAGATGATCTTTAGAGCCCGCGGGTCGTATTTGCCGTCGTCGCCGCGCATGCCTACGGCCTTTTCCAAGATGTAGCTGGCCGCATAGGTGGCGTCATCGCGCAGACTCATTTCTTCAGCGGCATCGAGCTGCTTCTGAGCCGCTTCCTTCTCCTCGGGGGTGGTGGCCTGGGCCATGACCTCTTTCGCGGCAGCGAGGGTGTCGCGGGCCTTGTTGGTGTACTTGGCCTCCACCCAGCGATCGATGGCTTGACCGATGGTCGAAATCGCCTTGACCATTGCTCCTGAAGCAACAACGATCAGCGCCCATGGTGCACCTGCACCACCACTGGCCACTACGCCGATGTTGCCAATCAGCATCGTGATGTCGCCGACGAGGTTCGCAATCGCACCGAAGTAGCCCCGCTTGCGGCGGCGGATCAAGTTGTCAACGGCGAGTTTCTTTTTCTCGTCGGTGGTGGAGTCGCGGTCAGCCTCCATGGCCTTTATGTCGCGATTAGCGCGATAGATGTTCAAGATCTCCTGGGCGGCGGACATCGTGGAGATTGCGATGCCGATACCGGGGACCGCAGCCGAGCCAACGGTTCCACCAAAGGCGGTGGCCACCTTGAGCGAGTTCTCTGCAACATGAGGGCTTCTTTCACCGAGGCCGCAGCGGCTTCCGCCACATCGGCTTTATCGGTTTCTTCCGGATTTGATCGCTTTATAGAGGCCGATCACCGACATGATCAAAGCCTTGGTGGAGGAGGCCAGGCCGGTGATGGCACCGGACTCTTTCTGTCCGTGCTGCTGCCGGTGGTGCGCACGTCATGCTGCATTTCTTTACCCTGGGTCACAGAGTCCTTTGTTGGCCTGTGCCTGCATCCACGACGGTGTCATCAATGGCTTCGTCGGCGCCGGTTTGGTTGGTCTTGTTCTCCTCGTCGGTGACCTCGTCGAGTTCCTCTTGGGTCATGGTCTGAGCCATGAAGGCCTTCTTTTGGGCCTCACGGTCCTCACGCATTTTTTGGGCCTTTTTTTCCGAATCGGACTTACGGAAAATCGAACGGGCCACGACGGGGGCGGACTGCTGTTGGACGACATGGGTCAGCTCATGGGCGAGCAGTCGGTCACCGGGCTTTGTGCCGGGCTGGTAGGCGCCGGAGGAGAAGAACACGTCCGAACCGGTGGTGAAGGCTTCCGCTGACAGGGAGCGACACAAGGTGTCGGATTGGCCATCGGCATGAATCTTGACATTGGAGAGGTCAGCGCCGAGGCCGGCCTCGAAACGATCCTTTGTGGCGCCGTCGAGTGAACGGCCACCTGATGTGGCAGAAGAAATCGCTGAATCGGTTTCGTCGGTGGTCTCGAGGCCCGCTCCCGAAGAGTTGAGCCCATCCCCGGAGGCGCGCCGAGAGATTTCCTCGGAGGGAGCGTGACTCGCTGTGCTCTGGTTCTCCAGAGCGGAGCCCTCGGATTGATCAGCGGAGTAGGAACGACTGACGAAATCACTCGCCACTCGCTCGGCTTCTATTTCATAAGCGTCCGAAGGTGAAGATACCGCCATCTTTGCCTGGACGATTTGGTGGAGGCTCTGCTGCGTCCCGCCACGAACAGGGGACTCGGAATGGCGCGCCAACTCCTCGGAACCACCGACCTCGCGCTCTTGTGAACCCGACGACCTGCCTGGCGTGGACGCCATGCGTCCTTTGTGGGGTCTGTAAACCTTATGGACGTTAGGCATACGAGTCTCCTCGATAGAAATCTGCTTCAGACTAAATCACCGTCTGTAACTTGGCAGACTGTCAGCGCCCAACACCTACACGACCACTCTGCGTGTTGGGCCAGCGTATGGCGCGAATCAGATCATGAGCGAGTGAAGTTGTTCTACAGAGGCGGCGAGCGCGGCGATCGTCCGTGTAGTGGTCTCGGCCCGATCTGCGGTGACGGGGACGACAACTTCGCACCCGAGAAGATCGAGAATGTGGTGGCGAGCCACCGTCACTGTGGGCACACCTTGGCGGACCACAGTGCCGACTGGATAGGGGATGGGATTTTCCGTGGTCGCTGAAAACGCAAACACTGTGATCGGAGGAAGGGCCTGTGACTCGGAAACTCCGGCGTCACCTTCACGGGCGGAAAACAGTGCGTTCATGTCCACACTGGCCCCGATCATCTGGTCGTTGATCATCACCGTGGTGGACAACCCGGCCTCTGCTGCAGCCGAGCTGGACCATCCCATCTGCTGAAGCCGTGCGAGGAGATCTGCTCGGTATTGCGCCGCCTGTGATGGGCTAGGGTCACCAGCCGAAGCAAGGTTTTCACTACTAGTTGGGTCGTTCATCGTGTCCTCCACAACATCTCGAAGCCCGCAGGCCGTAGGCGCCACGCTAATCGCAGTAGTGATCGGCACCGTGGTGTCGGTGCTCGCTCTCAGTTTTTGGCGATCAAACGGGTCACCGGGTTATGGGGATCTCAGTTGGTGGCGGATCCTGATCGCTGTCGTGTTGTCGGGCGCCGCGGTCAGCGCCATTGCGGACCAGTTCGCCAAGGTGGCACCCGAGAAGGGTTGGTGGGGATACTGGCTGCTACTGATCGTGGCTGCCATATTTGCCACGCTGGTTTTGGTGATCTTCCGGCGTGACGGTTGGTTCATCGTGGAGGCAGCGAGCGCTCATGTGATCGTGGCGGCCTCTTTTGGAGTGGTCATTCCATTGATCATGCGCCGCACCTGATTAACGGCCTGACTGACGGCCTGACTGGCGGCCGACCCATCTTGTTGTGCAAACGGTGATAATCGGTTGGCTTTGCGGTGGGTCCATTTGCCGAACTTGGTGACATGACTCGACGGCATCCCTCCTGGCGCACTGCGCTGGCGGCGTGTGTCGTGGTGTTGGGAGTTGTCTCGTTGAGCGCATGCTCGGGTGGCGATGTGCGCGATTCCTCCGGCAAGATCGTAAGCCCGGGCAGCTGGTCAGTCTTTGACCTGCGTCCCGGGGACTGCTTGAACTCGGCCGACGATCTGTCTGGTGATGTCTCAGAAGTCGCAGTGGTGCCGTGCATGGAGCCCCACACCCAAGAGGTATTCGCCACGGTCAAGCATCCCGAAGGCCCGTACCCCGGTGCCGAAGCGGTGTCGCTGTGGGCCGATGCTTCCTGTCTGACTCAACTCGAGGCCGAACTTGGCTTGACCCTGGCCGACGGAATTTTCATCAGCTACCTGTTGCCGAGTTTTGATGGGTGGAACAAAAACGATGACCGCACTGCGGTCTGCGTGATGGTGTTTCCCGACCGCGGCAGCGTGATTGGCTCCTATGTGGATGGCACGATCACCGTTGATGGTTCGGCCACGACCAGTGGGAGCACCACCTGATGGGGATCCTCGCGGCCTCAGGAGCTCAGATGATGTGCACCTTCGGGGCTGCGCCATCGGCCCTTAATGTGTTGCCAGTGGGAATGGTGAATGCCGGTGGTCCGGCCGCCGCCACGATCATGGATAACAAACCCATGGTCAACATTGCCCCCTTCGGAATGTGCATGTCGATGTCTAATCCGCAGGTTGCGGCAGCTACGGCTGCGGCGATGGGCGTTCTCACGCCGATGCCGTGCATGCCCAACACGCCTGGGCCGTGGACCCCCGGTTCCCCGACGGTGATGATCACCGGGAAACCGGCCCTCAATAACTCTTCGAAGTGCATGTGCGCCTTTGGAGGCTCAATCTCGATCCTCGTTCCCGGCCAGTTCACAGTGATGGTGCCGTGATGAGCCACGTCTCAGAGCCCCACACGGTGTCCATTGGTCAATTTGCAGGCTTGATGATCAGAAGTTGTGAATTGAGCAGCCACGGGATGTTTCTAGGCACGTACTTTCCCCGTACCGACATCTACCGGAGGTACACATGCCAAGTTATTTGACCCCAGGTGTTTACATCGAGGAAGTCCCTTCAGGCTCAGGCAGCCTGTCGGCTGGAGCAACCGCAATTGCGGCCTTCGTGGGCTTCACCGAGAAAGCACCCGCTGACGATCCCACTGATCCGGACGGCCTCAAGCCCCGCCTCGTGACCAACTGGGCCCAGTTCGAAGGCCTCTACGGCGGCTTCGTTCCAGGCGCCATGTTGCCGCACTCGGTGTACGGCTGGTTCCTCAACGGCGGATCCGTGTGTTACATCGTGCGCGTCCCCAACTCCCGTCCCTCAGAAGAGCCGGGCCAGTTGGAACTTCCCGCCGCTGACCGTGCCATTGGCTCGGTCTTCGGTTTCGAGTCCATCGGACCGGCCGACGGCATCGCCGTTGGTGTGGAGTCCGGCGAGTCATTGCCGGCCGCTGATGAGGATTCCGATCCGATCCCGACCTTCGACATCGCCGTGTTAAAGAACGGCAAAATCGTGGAGTCCTATGACGGTTTGACCCTGACCGGTACCAACAACGTGGCGACCGCCCTCGAGGCGTCTGAGCTCGTCAAGTTGGCCGTGAAGGTGGACGTCACCCCTGACCTGGACCTGACTTTGGCGCAGCCGAAGCCCGGTCTGTACCCGATCAAGCCCGCTCCACGTGAGGCCGTGACCGTTAAGGCCGCGAACTTCGCTGGATCTGAGACACAGCGCGCCGGTATTAACGGCCTCGTGATTGCCGATGACGTGACGATGGTGCTGGTCCCTGACCTGATCACCGCCGCCACCAAAGAAGACGGCAGCGTGGACCTCGGAATGTGGAAGGCCGTGCAGACTGCGGTCATCAACCATTGCGAGGCTCAGGCCAACCGGATGGCAGTGCTCGATGCTCCCCCAGGGATGAGCGTGCAGCAGATCAAAGAATGGCGCTCCGACGTGGCCATGTATGACTCCGCATTCGCGGCGTTCTACTACCCGTGGATCAAAGTTTCGAACCCGGCTCCCACCAACGGCGACGACGAGATCCTCGTCCCGCCGAGCGGTCACATCGCGGGCCTGTGGGCACGCGTCGATGACTCCCGTGGCGTCTGGAAGGCTCCGGCCAACGAGATCCTGCGTGGAGCCCTCGATGTGGAGCTCCCGATCACCAAGGCCGAGCAGGGCTTGTTGAACCCGATCGGGATCAACTGCATCCGTCCGTTCGGCACCCGCGGAATCCGGGTCTGGGGTGGTCGCACCCTGTCCTCTGATTCCGATTGGCGCTACATCAACGTTCGTCGCCTCTTCAACATGATTGAGCAGGCGATCATGGACGGCACCCAGTGGGCAGTGTTTGAGCCCAACGACCAGAAACTCTGGGAGGGTGTCAAGCGCACCGTCGGCGCGTTCCTTCGGGGACTTTGGCGGGATGGAGCCCTGTTTGGCGCAACTGCTGACCAGGCCTTCTTCGTGAAATGCGATGCCGAGACCAACCCGCCCGAATCAATCGATGAAGGCAAGCTCGTCGTCGAAGTGGGGATCGCACCGGTCAAGCCGGCCGAATTTGTGATCTTCCGTATTAGCCAGTTGAAGGATTCCTCGGGCTGATCCTCGGATCGGTTCAGGGGTCATAACGACCACAACACACTGTTGAACATCTATAAGGAGAAAATGCCGTGAGCGAACATGATGCCGAATATCTGGGCTCTCAGTTTGGACTGGAAATCGATGGGGTCGAGCTCGCTCGGTTCACCTCGGTCTCCGGTCTCGGATACGAGAGCGAAGTAGTGACCTTTCAGGACACCCTTGCCGACGGCAAGATCGTGACCCGTAAGCGTCCCGGCCGTATCAACTTTGGTGACATCACCTTGAAGCGCGGCCTCTCGGCCGACAACGCCCTCGTTGAGTGGTACCAGACGGTCGTTAATGGTGCGGTGGAGCGCAAGAGCGGCTCCATTGTCATCTACGATCAGGTTTCCTCGGAGATTGGCCGTTGGAACTTCGAGAATGCGTGGATCTCCAAGTGGAGCGCCTCGGATCTCGATGCCGGCAGCGATGACATTATGATCGAGGAGATCACCATCGCTCACGAGTACATGGAACGAGCCTGATGCTTTTTCCGGGCGGTGAAAGGCTGGAGGCTAGGTAAATGGGCGGATTACGCACCGAGTTTGATTTCGTGCTCCCGAAGGGTCTCGTCGACGACGAGGGCACCCTTCATCG
>JAGYKR010000019.1 GCA_018401375.1 Ilumatobacteraceae bacterium
CGAGCCGACAGTGTGCGCGCTGGAATTGCTGTGGTCCCAAGCGATGCTCAGGTGATCTGTGTGCATGACGGAGCTCGACCCTTCGCCGATCAAGATCTCTACCGGCGGGTGGTGGCCGCTCTCGATGACCCTGATGTGGCCGCTGCGGTACCGGGGATCGCAGTGACCGACACGATCAAGCAGGTGGTCCGGGATCACACAGGGACACGCGTGCTCGCTACCCCTGATCGTGATGCGTTGATCGCAGTGCAAACCCCTCAGGCATTCCGGGCCGCAGTATTGCGGGCGGCTCATGATCGTCTCGGAGCCGATGCCGGCATCACCGACGACGCGATGATGATTGAGCGTCTCGGTGAAACCGTGGCCGTTGTGCGGGGCGAGGTCACCAATCGAAAGATCACCCATGTGGAAGATCTCGAATGGGCCCGCACGCAGATCTCGCTGGTGGCGAAATGACAGGGTCACGACAGGAACTTCCGCGGATTCGGGTGGGCCAAGGATTTGATGTGCATCGATTTAGTGATGACCCGCAGCGGCCGTTGATCCTCGGCGGATGTGAGTTTCTGGGCGAACCAGGTCTGGTGGGCCACAGCGATGCCGATGCCGTGGCTCATGCGGTGGCCGATGCACTGCTCGGAGCTGCCGGTCTCGGCGATATCGGACAGCAGTTCCCTGATACCGATCCCCAGTGGAAAGACGCCGACTCCATCCAGCTTCTCAAACGTGTGGCTGAGTTAGTCACACAGGCGGGGTATGCGATCGGCAACGTGGACTGCTCAGTTGTTTGTGAGCGTCCGAAGATCGCACCTCGTAAAGCAGAGATGCAACACATCCTCTCCGAGGCGGCGGGTGCGCCGGTAACTGTCTCGGGACGACGCGCTGAAGGTCTCGGAGCGATCGGTCGGGTGGAGGGCATCGCCTGTTTTGCAGTGGCGGTGATCCTTGGTCCCACCGATCCGCTAAACGCCCCGTAACCCGCTGACCCCTTTAGCCTTGAGCCCATGGCTCGTTCCTCTCAACCCTCTGGCCGTCCGGGGCCCAAAAAGACCGGCGCCTCGCGTTCTGGAGGTGCGCGGTCAACCGGAGCGCGATCAGCAGGATCAGGCGGTGGCGGTCGAAGGGATCCCACTACCCGGGGTCGGGTGCGGATCACCGGTGGCCAAGGGCGCACCGGCCCAGTGCGCGCTACCGGGGAGGCTGCACCGAAGGGCCGCTCCAAGGAAGGTTCTCTCGGTGGACAGCAGGTGGAAGGCCGACAAGCCGTGCGCGAACTGCTGCTCGCTCAGCGCCGCCGGGTCCAAGAGGTGTGGGTCTCCACCGATCTGATGGAGGATGAGTCCGTAGCCGACATCTTGGAGATCGCGAAAGCGAACCGGGTGCAAGTGATACCGACGGCTCGCCGCAAGCTTGAAGCTGCCGCGAGATCCGAGGCCCCTCAAGGGGTTCTTGCTCGAGCTGCGGAGCTTCCCGAGATTGACCTCACTGCGCTGTTGAAGCGTCGGCCGAACCATGCTCCCTTTCTTGTTGCGGTGGATTCGGTGACCGATCCGGGGAACCTGGGTGCGATCCTGCGCAGTTGCGAGGGGGCCGGGGTGGATGGCGTGATCCTGCCGCGACATCGTGCCGTGCACGTCACTCCCACTACCGCCAAGGCTGCCGCCGGCGCAGTGGAACACATGCCGATTGCTTTGGTGGGTGGCCTGCCTACGGCTTTGGCCCGCTGTCGCGATGCGGGGATCTGGGTGGTGGGCCTCGACGACGCTGCCGATCGCAGCCTGTTCGATCTCGGAGATCTCGCAGTGGAGGGGATCTGTCTGGTGCTCGGTTCTGAGGGAACAGGTCTTTCACGTCTGGTGCGTGAGCGCTGCGACGTGATCATTTCGATTCCGATGCTCGGCCGCCTGTCATCACTCAATGTGTCAGCTGCTGCGGCATTGGCCACCTATGAGGTTGTCCGGCATCGGACCGCCGCCGCTGAGCGGTGAGGGTTAACGCGCAGCGCAGTTCCACTTCGGACTTGGCGCATGAGCCGGTAACCTTCGGGGCGGTAACGCCGGGTTAGCTCAGTTGGTAGAGCACTTGACTTGTAATCATGAGGTGGCGAGTTCGATCCTCGCACCCGGCTCCAAGACTTGGCTTTTAACCCCGGGAGGTGTCGGCGAGGACCTCACGGTCGTTGAGTTCCTGCACCGGGCGGTGGTTGCCTTCGTGAGCCTCGACGAACGCAGCGAGTTGGGCAGCCGAAACCTCCACGGGTGTGTCCATGACGAGCCAGCGCACACCCTCGGTGCACGGTGGTGTGGTCAGGCTTCCTGCGTACCGGATCGTGAGGGCATCCCCCGGCAACATTGCCGGCCACTCCAGTGTGGTGGTTATGGTCTGTTCCTCGCCTACCGACAGTGTCTCGGTGTACGCGCTCCAAGCCGCATGATCCGTTGTTCCCTCGGTCAACATGACGCCGATCACGGCTAACTCGCCGGTTTCGCTGCGGTGCACAAAGTGCACCTCAGCCGGAGCGAACACGCCGTTAATCGTGTGTTCGCTCGGAGCGTGAAAGTGCATCTGTAACAAGGTGAACTCGGTGCCGTCGAGGCTGATCGAGCTGGAGTCAGCGGAACTGCTCGCAGCGGTGGCCTGCACCGTGTGGCCATTATCGGTGACCGAAACCTCACCTGATCGATAGTTGATCAGTAGGTCCGGAAGAACGGTGATTTCGGCTACGCCGAGATCGATCGGGCTTTGGGCGGACCCGGTGGAGCAGGTGGCGTACTCAGCGGCTAACTCGCCCCAGGCCGCAGGGCCTTCTGCGCCCTCATAACTCCAGTGCGCCGAATCCTTTGACTCCGATGCGTGAGGAGGTCCGTCGTCGCCGCACGAGACGCCGATGAGCGCTGCGGCAAGAACGAGGGGCGCCCAGATCATTAAGCGTCGGTGGGAGAACAAGGCCATGGAAACCCCAATCGGTGGCAACTGATGACGGGCCACTCTAGAGCCGAGATGCTCGATGGTCTCAGCCGATGGTGGCGTGCATCTCCCACAGCAACAGTTCGGCGGGCTCATAAGCGGTAATCCGCTGGCCCCCGCTAGCGGTAAAACGCACGGCATCACCAGCGGACATCACGCCATGGCCCTCAAGGTCCGCGAGGCCGTAAGGCATAAACACATGCAGGTAGGGGGCTTCGGGAACGGTGACGGTGTCGCCAGCTTGGAGTCGGGCTACATGGAACGCGGCATAGCGGTTACGAATCTTGATTGCGCTGTCGTTGGCGTGGCGTTCCATCCCTGAGGCCACCACGCCCCACTTGCCGGCGAGGTCTGCCGGGTCGAGTTCGAGTTGTTCGTAGCCGGGGGTGATGCCGGAGGTGTCGGGGATCACCCACATCTGCACAAAATGCACGGGGCGGTCGTGGGGTTGGCCGTGGACGGTCCACGAGTCGTTCTTTTCTGAATGCAAGATTCCGGTTCCGGCGCTCATGCGTTGGGCGAGATTGGGGGTCAAGATTCCTGTATTGCCCTCGGAGTCTTTGTGCACGAGCGAGCCTTCGAGTACCCAGGTGACGATCTCCATGTCGCGGTGCGGGTGGGTCTCGAAGCCGGTGTTGGCTGCCACTTTGTCCTCGTTGCTGACGAGCAGGAGACCATGATGGATGTTGGAACGGTCGCGGTGATGGCCAAAGGAAAATGAATGTTTGGAGTCCAGCCAACCAAAATCGGTTGCGAAGCGCTGCGATGCTGGCCGCACATCGACCTGCGGCGAAGACATGGCGCTGGCGGTGGTGATGTTGGTGGCGTTGGTGGTCACGGGAACTCCTTGGGATCATCGACAATGGGCCTCGATGTTTGTGATCGCAAGCAATATACCGGGAGCCTGATGTGTGCCCACCTCGGGACTGTGAGGGTGCTTGTAATGCAGGGGCTGCACCTGTGAGGCTGTAAGCGTGATGACCGATCGTCAAAAGGCCTTGCTCGACTTTGAGCGGACATGGTGGGCGCAGGATCACCCGAAGGATCTTGCGATCCGTGAACTGTTCGGCTGTAGCGCTCAGGAGTATTCTTCGGAACTCAGCGAAGTTCTCGATATTCCAGAAGCCCGTGACTATGACCCATTGTTGGTCCGGCGGCTGGAGCGTCGCAGACTTCGTCGCCACCGTGATCGCCGCGATCCGGTGGAGGCCCATGGAGGTGCGCAGACATGAGTTCGGATTTCCCCGAGGATCTGGATCCCGTCAGAGAACCTCGACCGGCGCGTTCTGCTGATGCGGCACGCGCGCCTCGGCCCCCGAGGGAGTCACGTTCGCGCACGGCATCGGTGCCGGCCTCGGCCGGAACCTTTACGATCATTTTGGCCCTCGTGGCTGTGGTGCTCGGGGTCATCATCTTGCGATCGATCGGTGATGCAGACGGCGGATCCGGTGCCGGGCCTGTGGTCACGACCACCACGGTGCCAGAGGTGGATCCGACAGAGACCTCCGAACCTGCGGTGACGCAGCCAACGGTGCCCCCACTAGTTTTTGAAGGGGCCACGGTGGTGGTGGCCAATGCCAATCGGGTTAATGGTTCTGCTGGAGCAATGAGCCGTGATCTCGACGCTGCAGGCTTCACGGTGGCCGGTGCGGTCAACGCGGCCGTGGAAATCGGCCAACTCGAACTCACCGTGGTGTATTACGACGCCTCAAGTGAGGCGGCTCGTCTGGTGGCGGACTCGGTGAATCGGGTGATGGGCGGGGATGCCTCGGTGGCCCCGCTGCCCTCCACGATCCCCACGGAGGGTGGACAGCTCGTTGGTCAGGTGTTGGTGTTATTGGGTAACGATAAGGGTGGTAAGTCCCTGGCCGAACTCGCTGGAGAGTCCTGAACGCTGAGTAACTCTCGGGCGCAGGTTTCGATGAGCTCGCTCGTTCGGTTCATCGCCGCCTCAAGTCCAAATCGCTCCGCAAGCGAGATGATCATGATCCTTCGTCCGTGATCATCATCTGCTTCGCCAACGATGGCGGCAACGCGAGTACCGCTTCTTTCAGCGAGGCCGATCACCCCGCCCACCACCTTGCCTTCCATGCTGTGGGCATCGAGAAATCCTTCGCCAGTGATCACGAGGTCAGCACGACTGAACTGTGATTCGAGGTCAAGCTCCTCGGCCACGAGGTCGAACCCGCTGATGATCTGCCCACCGAGGGCGGCGAGTCCGCCAGCTAACCCGCCGGCCGCACCCGACCCGGGGATCTCTCGAAGATCCATCTGGTACTCGGCCTCGTACATTTGGGCCATCCGCTCAAGGCGTCCTGCAAGCAGTTTGACCTGGGCGGGGCTCGCACCCTTTTGGGGGGCGAACACCGCTGCCGCATCCACAAATGTGGTGGTCACATCGCAGGCGATCAGTAACTCCACGGAGCGCAATCGTCCAGGTCCTGACAAGGCGCGAACCGCACCAAACCCGCCGTCAGTGGTGGCCGAACCGCCAAGTCCAACGATGATTCGCGTTGCCCCGGCGCCAAGAGCGGCTTCGATCAGTTCACCTACACCCGTGGTCGTGGCTGCGATCGGGTCATTGTGTTCGGCTCCGCCGATCAAGCTGAGGCCACTGGCTTGCGCCATTTCGATAATGGCGCGTCCCTTATCGAGACGCCATCCAGCGCGCACCGGATCCCCGAGTGGACCGGTCACCACCGTGTGGCGGTTGGGGCCGCCAAACACCTCGAGTAAACCCTCGCCGCCATCGGCGAGCGGGAGTTCGATGCACTCATGGCCGAGGGCTAAACAGGCCCGTCCGATGGCGGCAGCGGCATCGATGGCATCGATCGTCCCTTTGAATTTGTCCATCGCGGCCACGACTCTCACCTTGGAGACGCTAACGCTGGGATCCGGTCTCAGGTATCGACGAGACTTTCTGCGAGCAGAGCAACGAAGATCGGGATAGATCGGCGGGGGAGTGGAAACCTGACTCGACGGGTAAGGTTTTGCAATGGCTGTGACCGTGCGAATCCCCACGACGATGCGTCCCCTCTCTGGCGGTGCCAAGCAGGTGGAGCTTGCCCCGGGCACTTTGTCCGAGGTGATAGAGGCTCTTGAGGTTGCCCATCCGGGCTTTCGGGATCGTCTCGTGGACGAGGCCGGCGCGCTGCGCAAGTTCGTCAACATCTTCGTGGACGAAGATGACGTGCGCTATTTGGATGGTTTGAACACGGCGGTGCTCGACGGCATCACAGTGTCGATCATCCCCGCTGTTGCCGGCGGCTGATCAGCGGTCTGTCCCTGATACGTGTTTGAGCATTAGCACTCCTCACGGTAGAGTGCTAACGCTCAACGCCAGTAACGCTCAATGCCAGTACCGCTCAACGGAGGACATCAATGCCCAAGCAGATCGCGTTCGATTCTGAAGCCCGCAAGGGTCTCGAAGCAGGAATGAACAAACTCGCAGATGCCGTGCGGGTCACCCTTGGACCCAAGGGTCGCAATGTGGTCCTGGAGCGCAAGTGGGGTGCACCCACAATCACAAACGACGGCGTCTCCATCGCTAAAGAGATCGACCTCGAAGATCCCTATGAGCGCATCGGAGCCGAACTCGTCAAAGAGGTCGCGAAGAAGACTGATGATGTTGCCGGTGACGGCACTACCACCGCCACCGTGCTCGCATGGGCGATGGTCCGTGAAGGCCTCCGCAATGTGGCCGCCGGGGCGAACCCGATGAGCCTCAAAAAGGGCATCGAGGCCGCTGTGGTCGCAGCCGTTGAATCGATTCGCGCTCTGTCCACTGAGGTGGACTCCAAGGGCCAGATCGCACAGGTGGCTTCGATTTCCGCAGCCGATAACGAGATCGGTCAAATGATCTCTGATGCCATTGACAAGGTCGGTAAAGACGGTGTGATCACCGTTGAGGAGAGCCAGACCTTCGGGATGGACATGGACCTCGTGGAGGGCATGCGTTTCGATAAGGGCTACATCTCCCCGTACTTCGTCACCGACACCGAGCGCATGGAAGTCAGCCTCGATGACCCGTTCATCTTGCTGGTCTCGGGCAAAATCTCCACGGTCCGCGACATGGTTCCGGCCCTCGAAAAGGTCATGCAGTCAGGTCGTCCGTTGGTGATCATCGCCGAGGACATCGAGGGTGAAGCTCTCGCCACATTGGTGGTTAACAAGATTCGCGGCACCTTCAAGTCCGCTGCGGTGAAGGCCCCCGGATTTGGCGAGCGCCGTAAGGCCATGCTCCAAGACATTGCGATCCTCACCGGTGGACAGGTGATCTCTGAAGAGGTGGGCCTCAAGCTTGATGCCCTCACTTTGGACCTCCTCGGTACCGCCAAGCGCGTGGTGATCACCAAGGACGAAACCACCATCGTTGAAGGTGCCGGAGGCGCCGACGACATCAAGGGCCGGATCAATCAGATCAAGGCGGAGATCGACAACACCGATTCTGACTATGACCGTGAGAAGCTCCAAGAGCGCCTCGCGAAGCTGACCGGCGGTGTTGCGGTGCTCAAGGTCGGTGCAGCCACTGAAGTGGAACTCAAAGAGAAAAAGCACCGCATCGAAGATGCAGTGTCCACCACCAAGGCTGCGATTGAAGAGGGCGTAGTGCCCGGCGGCGGCGTGGCATTGCTGCGGTCCCAGGCGGCCGTGGACAAAGTGGTCGCCTCCCTTAGCGGTGACGAGGCCACCGGCGCCCGTTTGGTGTCACGTTCCCTCGAAGCCCCGCTCAAGCAGATCGCCGAAAATGCCGGTCTCGAAGGTGGAGTGGTCGTCGCTAAGGTGCGGTCAATGTCGGGTGCCGAAGGCCTCAACGCAGCCACGGGCGAATACGAGGATCTCGTCAAGCTCGGAGTGATCGATGCCGCCAAGGTGACTCGTTCCGCCCTGCAGAACGCCGCCTCAATCGCCGCATTATTCCTCACCACCGAAGCAGTGATTGCTGACAAGCCCGAAGAGCATGATCACGGCCACGGCGGTATGGGTGGCGGAGACATGGATTACTGATGTGATCAGAACCCTTCGGTTCGTGATCCACAACTGAAGACGCCAGTTTCTTTGGACCCGGGTCTGCGCCGGTCTGACATAGCCTGTCAGACATGGCGAGGGCCCGGGTCGAGAAATTGATGGTGTCGCGTTGGCGGCCCGATGGAGTCCGTAAGTCCCCGGACTATCTGATCGTGGAGGAGCCACTTACGATCCGCCTCGATGAGGTGACGGTGTCCACCACCATGCGGACCCCGGGTAATGATTTTGAACTTGCGGTGGGATGGTGTGTGACCGAAGGTCTGATCACGCCCGAAGAGGTGTCTACCGTTCGTTATTGCGGCACCGGATCAGCCGTGGAGACCGAGTTCAACGTGGTCAGCGTGCAGACGCTGCGTGGGACCGGATCTCGTGAAGTGACCCCTCGGTTATCGGTGACCTCATCAAGTTGTGGGTGGTGCGGAAGCGATCAGATCGAAGAGATCCTCGCCCGGCTTGGCCCACTCGGTGAATCCAAACCGATAGACCCGAATCGGCTCGCCGAGATCCCCGATGCGGTGCGGGACCGCCAAGAACTGTTCGCGAAGACCGGCTCTGTGCACGCAGCCGCCAGTTTTGATGCTGAAGGCCGGATCGGCCTGGTGCGTGAGGATGTGGGCCGTCACAATGCCGTGGACAAGGTGGTCGGAGCGCTGGCATTGGCGGGTGAACTTCCAGCCTCTGGCCTCGGTGTGTATGTGAGCGGCCGGGCCAGCGTGGAAATGGTTCACAAGGCATGGGCGGCGGGATTCACAACGGTGCTGTCAATGAGCGCGCCCACCGCCCTCGCAGTGCAGACAGCAAGAAAAGCGCAGATGGGTTTGGCTGGGTTCATCACCGCCGATAACAGCGGTGTGATCAAAATGAACCTGTACGCACCGTGACCGAGATCCCTCGGACGTAGCATCTCGCTTCAGAGCGACCCCAGTAGATTGGCCTGATGCGTGTACAGCAAGGCCTCGGAGTTGTTCATCTGTTTTGCAAGCCTCGGGTATGGGTGGATCGCGATGCGGTCATTGCGGCGGTCCGCGCGGCCGAATCCAAAGATTGTCAGGTGGTGACCGCAGCAATGCTCGGCCACAAAGCCGATTCAGCTTTCATGGCCTTGTGCGCAGATATGACCGTTATTCGCGAATTTCAGACCGCTTTGCAGCGGGCCGGTCTCGATGTTGTGGATAGCTATGTCAGCATCACCGAGGTCAACGAGTATGCGAAGGGGATGCCTGAGCACATGCTCGCCGAGCGGCTCTACCCGAAGCTCCCACCAGAGGGAATGGACTCTTTTTGCTTCTACCCGATGAGCAAGCGGCGCGAAGCCCATGCGAACTGGTACGTCACCCCATTTGAAGAGCGTCGCGAAATGATGATGGAGCACGGTGCGAGTGGTCGAACATTTGCTGGTCGAGTGGTTCAACTGATCACCGGGGCTACCGGACTTGATGACATGGAATGGGGCGTCAGTTTGTTTGCGATCGATGCCGACACGATCAAAGAGGTAGTCCACACCATGCGCTTCGATCGTGGATCAGCCCTGTACGGCGAGTTCGGGCGGTTTTATGTTGGGACCATCACCCCGGTGGACTCGCTGGTCTGATCCTCTCTTTTAGAACGCGCTGGACCGGAATATCGTCGCGTCGAAGATCGAGCCGGAGATATCACGGCCCTGGTTATCAAAGGTGAAGCGCTGAAAGTTAGCGATCGTTGGATCGCCGGTGCGCGTCGAAAGTCTCAACGGCCCTGAAGCCCCTACGTAATCGATCTGCAGGCCCAACTCAAGACGGTTCCGGCAGTCCTCAAAGCTCTGGCAGACCGACCCCCCCACGCTGACCCCGACGATTCCGCTCGCAATACGGAGCGGATCATCGGTGCCGGCTCGTTCGGCAGCCAATGCGATCAGATTCACACAGTCGTGGGCGTGGGCGGCAAAAGGTGCCGCAAAAGCCGCACCTTCAGGCGGGATCGCCATCGGTGAGATCCCAAGAATCTGGGTGCGGACCCGGTTGGGAAGATCTCTCAGTAGCTGCGAGGACCGCGCCATCCGGATCGCATCGTTGACCAAAATGCGTGGCACCGTCGGCCGTCGAATCGAAACGTTGGCACCAATCTCAGCGAGTATCCGAGCTCCGGTATCGGCGTCCGCAATCACAATGATCACGCCCGGTTCTTCGGAGAACAGTGCGGCAACGTGTTCCGAGAGGTCGCTGTCGGTGGCGCCGACGGCCACGCTGTTCACGAGTTGGAGGTTACGTAGGCTGAGCTCCTCGATTACTGATCGGGAGAATGCGCGCCCAAAAACATCATCGATATAGGCCATTCCTACTCGTGGGTTACCGGTCAGCTCGGCACTCTTCGCAATGGCCGCCGCTTGGAGCGAATCGCTGGGAATGGTGCGAAAGAACAGTCCATTGTCCGGGTACTCGTCGAGAGCGATTGCGGTTGCGGTGGGCGAGCACATCGGGATGCCGGCCGCAACCGCCATGGACGCCACTGCGAGCGCATTCAATGAAGAGGCCGGACCAATGATCGCGTCCACTCCCTGACCGATCAGGCTGTCGAGAGCGGCCGATGCACTGGAGGCGGTGCCACCTTCATCGGTCTCTACCAAGCGCACCGGCTGGCCGAGGACGCCTCCGGCGGCGTTAATGGTCTCCACGCCGGCCCGCACAGCCGAGATAAGTGGACTCCCAAACTGGGCGCCACTGCCCGTGGAGGGGAGGAGAACCCCAATCGAGACCTGCCCGTCAGAGACCCGCGGCAAGGTGGTGGTTGAGGAAGTGGTGCTTGGACTGACTGTGGTGGGGCCGGCTTCAGGAGCCGGCGTGGTGCAGGCGGCGGTGAGTAGAACACCGGTGAGCGCTGCGGCCGTGATTGATCTCGTGCGAGTTGAAGCGGTGGTTCCCGGGCGGGTGGATGCGGCGCTACCGCCCACGATTCCCCATCGTCTCAGGATCTGTTGCGGGGTTCGCCGAGTTGGGGACACATCCCCACGATAGAAGAGATGTTGTGACCGATCAGTTCTCATCTCCGCCGGAACATCTCGCGGCCGTTCTTGAAGCGGTGGTTGAGCCATGGTTACATCGCTCTCTGCTGCGTGCTGCAGCGCGCCATCACCAGTGTGATCCTGATCGGTTAGCCCCTGATCTACGTGAGGCGATCGCTGCGCACGCACGGCGGCAGGCCGCTGAGGTGCTCCCCCAAATCACGGGCCTGTTAGCTACTGATGTGGATGCACAACGCCACAATCCTCTCGCATTGTTGCGATCTGCAGCGATTGCCGCCGGTGAGGTTCTTGAGCGGTATGGGATCGCACCGGTGGTACGCGATGATTTCGAGGTGAGAGCGTTTCCTACCGACCACTACCGCCTCGTTCCGGCTTCATGGGTGGATGTGGATCCGAGCCTGCAGGATCCGGGGATTACCTGGGGAGCATGGAAGGCTGCTCAGGTGTTGCACCGCCGACGCGAAGAGGGACTGCGATGACGAATGTCGGGCCAGATGTAGCGACGATCACGGACCATGAGGCTGAGCGGGCTGCGGTAATCGCTGATCCCGATCTGATCGGAGCACAACTGTGTCGCGCGCTGAGCGCGCAGACTGACCGTTGGCTCCAAGATCTCTTGGCTAAGGCCAAGGCCCAGAGCCCGCGCTCTCCCAAGGTGGCTCTTTTGGCCGTGGGCGGATACGGGCGCGGGGAGCTTGCCCCTTTTAGCGACCTCGATGTGTTGTTGGTTCATGAAAGCACGGCATCTCGGGTTGAGGAACTGGCCTCGGCAATCTGGTACCCGCTCTGGAACGCCGGTCTCAAAGTGGGTCATGCGGTGCGCACCCTCGATGAGCAAAACAACCTGTCACGTAACGATCTCGATACCGCTACCTCGCTTCTTACGGCGCGCCATGTGGCCGGGGACCAGAAGTTGGCCGCCGCAGTGGTGGAAATGGGCTCAGCGAACTGGCATAAGAAGCGCAAGAAATGGCTCGCTGAGCTCCAGGGCCGGGTGCGTGAGCGCCAACTTGAAGCCGGTGAGGTGGCCTACACCTTGGAACCAGACCTGAAGAACGGCCATGGCGGTCTGCGAGATGCCCAGTCGCTGTGGTGGGCGGCGGCTGCAGGCCTGTCCCTTCCCGGCGATGATCTGATCGATCTCACCGAAAGTTATGAGACGCTGTTGACTGCGCGGGTGGCTTTGCATCGCGCCATTGTTCGCCCAGGCGAAACCCTGCGCCTCGAGGACCAAGATGCGGTGGCTCGTCAGGCCGGGCTCACAGATGCTGATGCGTTGATGGCCGAAGTTGCTGCGGCAGCACGGCGGATTGCGTGGATCGCCGATGAGGCCTGGGGGCGCGTTGGACGTTCGATCAAAGGGTCGGTGGAGCGCATTGCCCCCGGTGTGGAACTCGTTGACGGTGAGGTGGAGCTCGCTCATGGTGCTGACCCGGTGGCTGATCCGACGTTGGTCCTGAAGGCCGCAGTGGCTGCGGCGCGCCGACGCACTCGGATTGGGAGACGCAGCCTGGATCTGCTGGCAGCCGAGGTACGGCCGTGGCCCGATACCTGGCCGGTCGGAGCCACCGATGAGCTCGTCGCTTTGCTGCTTGAAGGCCACGACGCGATCCCAGTCCTTGAAGCCCTCGATCAGCGGGGATTGTTTTCACGGCTGCTGCCTGAATGGGAACCGGTGCGCTCACGTCCGCAGCGCAACGCATACCACCGCTTCACGGTGGATCGACATCTCTGGGAGGCTGCCGCCAATGCTGCTCGCCTCGCTGATCAGGTGGGCCGGCCCGATCTGTTGGTGATGGGAGCGTTGTTCCACGATCTCGGTAAGGGATATCCGGGAGACCACACCGAGGTCGGGATGGTACTGGTCCGTGAAATCGCACCCCGGCTGGGTTTTAGTCCAGCCGAAGTGGACATTTTGGTAGCGATGGTGGAGCACCACTTGCTGTTACCCGATGTCGCAGTGCGACGCGATCTCTCCGATGACGCCACGATCTCTTTCGTTGCGGAGAAGGTGAAATCGCGCGAGGTGCTCGAGTTGTTGCACGCACTGACCGAGGCGGACTCCAAGGCCACTGGTCCTTCGGCCTGGAACTCGTGGAAGGAGGAGTTGGTTCGCGATCTCGTAGCTCGGACCCGACACCTGCTTGAAGGCGGCGATGTTGCCGAACTTACGTGGCGACTGTTCCCTGATGAAGCCACCCTGACCAAGATGGCTGCGGGCGATGTGGACATCATCTGGGGTGAGGATCAGATCACGATCGTTTACCCGGACCGCCCGGGGGCGTTCTCGCAGTTAGCTGGGGTCCTCAGTCTCCACGGGCTTGATGTGCTGAGTTCCCGAGCCCATTCCGAGGAAGGGCATGGGGGAGCGCCGGCGATGGCTGC
The DNA here is from genome assembly GCA_018401375.1 of Ilumatobacteraceae bacterium. Taxonomy (GTDB): domain Bacteria; phylum Actinomycetota; class Acidimicrobiia; order Acidimicrobiales; family Ilumatobacteraceae; genus M30B72. The sequence continues at coordinate 13,376 of JAGYKR010000019.1, forward strand.
TTCGCAATTCCGTGTGGGCACACCGCCAGAGGGCTGGTCCTGGGAGGCGGTGCGGATCGATCTCGAACGAGCACTAAGCGGTGGGTTGGCGATTGAGGCCCGCCTTGCCGAACGCGCTCGGACCTACCGTCGACGCCGAGCCACTCAGGCTGCCCCACCGGCACCGCCACAAGTGGAGTTCCACGATTGGGCTTCGTCTAACTCCACGGTGATCGAGGTGCGCGCCCCTACCAAGATCGGCATTTTGTATCGGATCACCAAGGCGCTAGCAGAGATGGGACTCGACATTCGCCACGCCACTGTGCAGACCATCGGTGTGGATGTAGTGGATACGTTCTACGTGCGGACTGGCACCGGCGAACTCGTGACCGAGGCTTTTCATCGGGCCGAGATTCAGCGAGCGATCCTGCATGCAGTCGGCGAGTTTCCGGTGCGTTAGTTTTTGGACGTGGCTGCGAACGAGGTTGATCTGCGGGACCTGGCCCGATGGAGCGAGACCCTCGCGGCGATCGCCCGGACCGGGCTCGGATTCTCCGACAATCTGTATGAACGCGAGCGCTTTGAAGAGGTGTTGCACGTAGCCGCCGACATCAAAGCAGCGGCCACCGAGATCGAGGAGCAGACGGAGATCGCCCGCACCACCGATCACTTCGTCCAAGAATGGTTGGACAATGTGGGTGAAGGAGTCCCGGGCTATGTGACCCCGAAAGTAGCGATCGGCGCAGTAGTCGGGAACCCGCAAGGTGAGATGCTCCTCGTGCAGCGCAAAGATTCTGGGGTGTGGCTGTACCCGACCGGTTGGGCCGATGTTGGATACTCACCTGCGGAGGTGGCGGTCAAAGAGGTGGAAGAGGAAACCGGGATCGAGTGTCGGCCGGAACGGCTGATCGCAGTGATCGACGGCCAACGCATGGGCTTTTCCCGGTTCGGTATGTATATGTTGCTGTTTCATTGCACCGCAACCGGTGGGGACTTGAAGGGTCATCCCCTCGAGACCGCCGATGTTGGTTGGTTCCAGCGTGAGCAACTACCCGAGCGCACCGCAGGCGCCCAGTGGTGGGCGGATATGGCGTTTAGTGCGATCGCTGGCGAGGAGATGACCACCAGCTTTGATCCGGTGCGCTCTCCGATCTGGCGGACCTGATCTGGCTGGGCTGATCTGGCTGGGCTGATCTGGGTGGGCGAGCCCGACCAGTTTCTACAGATTCAGTCGTTTTTTTGTTCGCGAAGAAATCTCTCTACCTCAGACACCAATGCGTCGGGGTCATTAAGCAATGACTCATCATCGAGTTGGTCGCTATCTAGTGGACCGTCCTGGTCCTCCTCGAGAGCCATCTCGTCGGCGAGGGATTCGAGCCGGGCCACATAAAGGGCGAGATCTTGATCATCGTTGATCAAGGCTGCAAGGCGGTTCTCGTAGGCGATCGTGTCGGTCCCGAGCGAGGAGTGAGGGACGGGGGTCCCGATCATGGCGCAGGCCCGGTGGATCAGAGCGGTGGCCGCTTTGGGTGAGGGGATCTGCGATGCGTAACCGGGCACCGCTGCCCACAGCGAGGCGGCCGGAATCCCGGCATCACCGGCGGCGGCCTGCAAGACACCGACGATGCCGGTGGGTCCTTCGTAGCGGGAGGGTTGCAGATCAAAACGTTCGATCAGATCCAGATCGGTGGCGGTACCAATCAGCTGAACTGCCCGGCTATGAGGTACGTCAGCGAGCAGAGCCCCGAGGGTAATCAGCAGGGGAGAACCAGCTTCCTCGGCGAGACCGAGGATCTGGGAGCAGAACCCTCGCCAGCGCAAAGAGGGTTCGGGTCCCAACACAAACAACACGTCCGCTCCCGGCAGCGAAGCCGACCAGATCCCAACGGTCGGCCACAGGATTTCTCTTCGCCGTTCGGCATCGAGGCGGACTTGAGGCCGGATCGTAGCGAAGTCTGTGAAAGGTTCGGGATCCACTTCAGCCACAGGCTGGGCGCCGGTGGCATCGATCAGAGTGCGCACCGCTAACGACGCCGCATCGCCTGCGTCGTTCCAGCCGGTGAACGCTGTGATGATCACCGGATGGTGCAGGGAGGCCAGATCGGACCGATCACGGCTCCAGCGCAAATGCTCCATGACCTCACCCTACAACCGGATCCAGATCTGGCCCCACCACGTAGTTGGCCCCGCCGCCACCGGCCACTACATCACGAATCCAGCTGGTCCCGTAGGTCTCGCTGGCGTCTTGGAATAGGTCGTTCTCCTCGGCTCCCTCCGGGGTCGTGGCTAAGGTCCAGGCTTGACGCTTGTAGGTCCAGTTGGAGCGATCGAGGTCATGGGCTCGGCGCCACCAGGTGATCGCTGAGTCCATGTTCGCTGGTGTTTGGCTGGCCAGGTGCTGACCCATCTCAAAACAGGCCGTTGCTTCAGCTGTGCTCTGGTCGCGGGGACGCGAGCGGGCGATCACCTCATCGGGAGCGAGCGCGTAGGGAGATTCGCTGCCCCGGTGAGCCCAATCCACAATCGCCGCGCGGTAGGCCTCGGAGTGATCGGGGATGTTTTTTACTTCGGTCAACAGCATCTTCACCGGTTCGGGCAATGACTCGGAGATCTCGGCATCGCGTAACGGGCTACGTTCGATGGAGGCGCTTTCGGCATTGCGAACGATTACTCCGTCCTCGTTGATCCAGATCGCCATCGGGATATTGATGAACCCAAACAGATGCCCGGTCTGGTGGGAGGTATCGATCAGGCTCGGATGGGTGGGAGCGGCGCGCTCGATCCAATGCTGAGCATCGGCAGGACGCATATCCATCGCCACGGTGACCACGGTGAGGCCGAGCGGGCTGAGTTCTTCGTGGAGTGCCTGCCACCCGGGCAGGCTGGTGCGACAGCCTCAATAACTAGACCAAGCCACCAGCAGCACTTTGCGGCCGTGCAGACGAGAAAGGCGAAACGGGTTCAGGTCACTATCGAGCAATTCCGGGTCAGCGGCCACGGCGGTGGAGAGTTGATGTCCGCTGCTGCTGCCGGGACCGAGCGCATGGAGCCCGTGGGTTGCATCGTGCACCATCGGCATTCCGAGGCGGGCAGCGGCCACGGCCACATCCACGGTCCCGTCGGGGCGTAAGGCGGTGGGTGCTGGCACGCAGATTTCTCCTCGACACAGACCTTCGGGTTTGGGCTCCCATCCGGTGCCAGCAGCGAACTCAGCGGCGGTGACCCGGTCAATATCGGTCAAGATCATTCCCGCAACCTAGTACCTGGAGCGAACCCCTTCGGGAGGATTCGTCCGCAGCACTAGGGTCAATGGTTGTGAGCCCTACTGAAGACCCCGTTGAGATCATCCTCGTCTCCGATCCGGATCAGGTGACCGAGGATCTGGTGCAGGCCTTTGCGGTGCTGATCCCGCAGTTGTCCTCATCCTCGTCGCCGCCCACTGCGCGCGAACTCACAGAGATCGTCCTCGCTGCGGACTCGGTGCTGTTTATCGCTCGTTCAGCTGGGCAAATACTGGGGAGTTTGACCCTCGGGTTTTATCGGATCCCGACGGGGCTCAAAGCTTGGATCGAAGATGTGGTGGTAGACGATGCTGGCCGGGGCCGCGGAATCGGGGCGATGTTGAATAACGCTGCGATCGTTGAGGCCCGGGCCCGCGGGGCCAAGCATGTGAACCTCACCAGCAGACCCTCCCGTGAGGCTGCAAACCGGCTTTATCAGCGGCTCGGTTTTGAGCTCTACCCCACCAATATGTATCGCTACACGTTGTAGTAGCGACGTTGTAGCAGGGGCGTTCTCAGCGGCCTTTGAAGATCGGGGTGCGCTTCTCCACAAACGCGAGGGCCGCTTCTTTGTGATCCTCGGTTGTGCCGGTGTGGTTGTGGTGTGAGGCCTCGAGATCCAAGCAGTCCATCAAGTCGCCGCTGACCGCCCGATTGAGGTTTTCTTTCATGAAGCGGTACGCAACGCGGGGTCCATCAGCGAGGCGGCGAGCACGATCCATGACTTCGTCCATCAGTGTCTCGGCGGGAAACACCGCGTTGAGGAGTCCGAGATGTTCGGCCTGGGCCGCATCGAGACGGTCGCTGAAGTAGTACAACTCGCGGGCCTTGGCGGCACCGACGAGACGGGTCAAAAACCAGGTTCCGCCGTAGTCCCCGGCGAAGCCCACCTTGGCGAAGGCCGTGGTCATGATCGCATCACTCGATGCATACCGCAGATCGCAGGCCAGAGCGATCGAGAATCCGGCACCGGCTGCTGCACCGGGGAGAGCGGCGATCGTTGGCTTGGGCATCTCCCACAACTTGCCGCTGGTGGCACGGTGACTGACCCGTTGGCGATGCACCCGAGAGTCATAGGCGAGGCGTTCCCCCGAACGACCATCTACCCCCGCCATTCCTTTTACGTCGCCACCCGAACAGAACGCTCCGCCCGCTCCGGTGAGGACCACACATCCGATGTCATCGTTAACCTCAGCATCGGCGAGTACCCGGCCGAGGGCTTGGAGCATCTCCTCGGTCAATGCGTTGCGTCGCTCGGGACGATTCAGCGTAAACGTGGCCACTCCGTCTGCGATATGGCCGAGCAGTTGGTCGGTCCCCGTGTCGATCATGCCGGATGTATTCCCGCTCATTGTGGTCCCCTCGTTCTCGTTGTGGCTATCAGCGAGCCCACTGTAGAGCGCGCTCGGCCGCGTGGAAGCCACACATCCCGTGCACTCCCGCTCCAGGAGGCGTGGCCGCCGAGCAGAGATAGACCCCCGGGACGCCGGTTCGATAGGGATCGATCGCCACGCGAGGTCGCATCACTACCTGTCGAAGATCTGCAGCCCCGGTGGCGATATCGCCGCCCACGTAGTTCGGGTTATAGGCCTCGAGCGCAGCGGAGTCCCGGTGGAAGATTCCGCGGATCTGGGATCGGAATCCGGGGGCGAACCGTTCGATCTGGGCGATCACGGCCTCGGTGACATCCGGAGAGGTCGGGTCGGTCGGGTGGGCGTGGGGCACATGGGCGTACGCCCAAATCGGGTTGATGCCGTTCACACTGCGTGAGGGATCTGCGAGATATTGCTGACCCACCAATACGAAAGGTCGCTCTGGCATCTGGCCGCGACCGATGGCCGATTCGGCTGCAACGATCTCGTGAAGTGGACCGCCGAGATGCAAGGTCCCCGCCCGATGGCAATCGGGGTTCGTCCACGGGACCGGACCTTCCACAGCGAAGTCCACCTTATGCGCGCCGGGGCCATGGCGATAGCGCGCATAGGAGCGAGCGATACGTGGCGGCATCTGCCCGTCGGTGATTTCGAGCGCAGCCCGTGGCGCGGTGTCGAGGAGCACGATCTCCGGAGACAGGTGGGTGAGATCCCCGAGCGAGGTAATGGGCGTCCCGGTGACGATCTGGCCGTCGAGAGACTCCAAGTAGCCGGCCATTGCTGTTGCGATTGCGGCAGATCCACCCTTGGCCACCGGCCAACCGTGGGCGTGACCGGTTGCGATCAGCATCACTCCGACAGCGCTCGATAACGGAGCGCGTAATGATGTCAAGGCGTGGGCGGCCACACCGGCGAACAGTGCTTGCGCTTGTGGGGTCGTAAATCTGCGGGCGAACCACGTAGCCGGGAGTACTGCCTGAACCCCGAAGCGGGCCAAGGTCACCGGATGATGTGGGATCCGCAGGATCGGGCCGAGAACCTCGGGGATCAAGTCAGCCAGGCGATCGGTGATCGGTCCAAAACTGCGCAACCATGCTCGCTCATCGCGGCCGAGGTGCGCTGCGGTTTGGGAGATGTCGCGCCACATCAGGCCGGCTGAGCCGTCATCGAGTGGATGAGCGAGATCGATCTCCGGCCACAGCCATTGGAGACCGAACTGATCGAGGGGTAGACCCGTCAGAAATGGCGAGGCCTGAGCGGTCGGATGGAATGCTGCGCAGTCGTCATGGACGACACCTGGCAGAGTGTGTTGGCTGGATCGTGTACCGCCACCAATCACCGGGGCAGCCTCAAACACGGTCACCTGCAGGCCTGCTTGAGCGAGACGGATCGCACCAGCGAGGCCGTTGGGGCCGCTCCCGACCACCACGGCATGCCGAATGTCGGGACTGTGGATCATTCGTCTGGGGATCATGACTCTGAGGGCTCGGGCGCGATGTCCTCGGCAGCCTGGCGGACCTGCCAATCCCGATCGACGAGGGCGCGTTCCAATGCGGCGCGCACCTGCTCGTGGTCGGGGCCATCGATGAATGGGGCGAGGGCGAGAACCGCCCGGCGGCGCACGGCCGGTTTGTCGGCGCAGGCTGCAAGAATCGCCGGTAAGCCCCGCCGATCGCCGATCGCGCCGAGGGCCGCAGCGGCGGACTCTCGCACGAGGGGTTGGTCTGATTCGGTGGTGGCTGCGATGATCAGATCAAGGACCGAGTCAGAGACGTATTCGTGTTCGCCACAGGCCCAGATCGCCATCTCGGCCACGATCGGATCGGGATCGGTGATCACCGGTGACAAATCGAGACCGGGGAAAAGCGCAGCGGCCTGTGCGGCTCGGCGTCTGACCCGCGGATCGGGATCGACGAGGAGCGGAGAGAGTTGTGGAGCAGACAGGGCGTCACAACGGGCGAGGGCTCCGATCCCGGCGGCTCTCAAGTGTGGATCCGAGCTCTGCAAGGCTGCTTTTGCTGTCTCACGATCGCCAGTGTGTCCGGCGACGATCACCGCCGTCAGCGCTGCCGGATCAGCTGGCATCCGAGCCAGCAAACGATCAGCGATGTCGTGACTGTCGGGACTTGTGCTCATGACCAGCTGCTCATCGCCCGAGCAGATTTGTGGCCCAGACCACTGCGACCACCGCAGCGAAAGAAATCGCAATCGCCAACACGATCCCGGTCAGAACCGATAATCCAGCCGTAGCCGCGGCCGCAAGCAGACGCTGCACGAATGTCGTGGGGCGTTCAAGAGGGACTGCGGCGATGACCACGGCCACCGGCTCGCCGTCAGAACTCGGGTCAGCGTCCTCATCAAGGTCTGGGTCCGAATCAGTAGTTCCGCGTGGGGATAGGGGTGCGGCTCTGGCAGGCTTACGCCACCCCGCGAGGGTCAAGGCAAGGATCGCCAACACGGCGACCCACGCCGCCTGCACGGTGAGTTCACCCACAGAAATTCCCAACATGACCGACACTCAAGATTCCAAGATACCGCCCCTTCCTCCCGGCCTTCGGCCAGTTGGCCTGCAGCAGGTGCCGGTCGCACCGGCGGTTCGGGTGCTGGCGATAGTCCTTGCGGTGATCGGCCTCGGGATCCCGATGGTGCTCGCTGCGATGGCGCTGATTCCTGCCGACAAGGTGGCGACCAAACTGAACGAGCGGGTGGATGAGGTGCAGGGCACTCCTTTCGCCCGCGTACCTTCGGTGACGAGACCGGTCAATGATCAACTTCGATTCGGTGATCTTGAGGACTTAGCCGAGGTCTACCCCGCCTCGGGATCGATGTTTTTTGTGACCGTCAGCGAACCGCGCCAATCGGTGTTGTCCTGGCTGGTGGGTCGGGGGGACCCGGCGGTGGAGTTCTTGACCGCCGAGGAACATTTCGGCTTCCAAGCTCCTGGGGTGCGGCGCACCTTCTCGGTGGAGATGATGCGCACCTCCAAACAAGTGGCCCAATACCTCGCTCTCGAGGCGCTCGGGTTTGATGTGGAAATCACCCCGGGCGAGGTGCTGATCTGGCAGATGGTGTGTTTGGAGTTCAACGCCGAGGGCACTGAATGCGTGCGTGAAGCCCCGTCGGCCTCCGTATTGGAACCGGGTGACCGGTTGCTGTCGGCGGAGGGAGTCCAACTGAACGAGGTGGGCGACATCGCCGTGGTTCTTCAGGGCAAACGACCTGGTGATGTGATTGCTGTGGAAATCGATCGCCCCAACCAAGGCCGCCTTAGCGTTGAGGTGGAACTGACGTCGGCCCCCAATGATGAGAGCCGAACGATCATCGGCTTCATCCCCTTTGACACCCGTCGGGTGGTGCTGCCCTTTGAACTCGACATCGACACGGGCAGCATCGGAGGGCCATCTGCGGGCCTCGCCTTTACTTTGGCCCTCATCGACGAACTGAGCCCGGGTGAACTCTCCGGTGGGCGTTCAATCGCGGTGACGGGCACCGTGGATCTCTCGGGTGCGGTTGGACCGATTGGTGGACTCCGGCAAAAGGCGGCGGCTGTGGCTCAAGCGGGAGTGGAAATTTTCCTCGTCCCGAGGGCCCAATCCGCTGATGATCTAGAGGCCGCCCGGATCGCCGGCGGACCGAACCTGCAGATCATCGAGGTGGATTCGCTTGCTGAGGCGCTGGAGGTATTGGAATCATTGGGTGGGGACCCTTTGAGGATTGCCGTCGCTGCTGGTTCCTGAGTGTTTACTCTAGGGACATGCCTGAATCGTTCTCCCGTCCCGATCTGACGTCGCCGTCGTCGGTGGCGGAGACCACCTTTTCTTCAGCCCGGCGTGGCTATCGGCCTGACGAGGTCAGATTGGTGTTGCGCGATGTGGCCGCTGAACTGGCCCGATTGCAGGCGCGAGTGGTGGAACTGACCGGTGTAGCGGAGGCTCGTAACAAGACTGAATCGGCTCGTTCGGCGCGTGGCGGAATTAATCGATTCAGCGATCTTGATGACGACACCGTGCGCCAGGTGCTTGGTGAGGAGATGGTCAAAGTACTGCAGACCGCCCGCGAGGCCGCGGCCGAGGTGGTGGAGCGTGGGGAACACAGCGCAGCCCAGTTGATTCGAGAGGCGTCCACCCAGGCGACGGCCATGCGCCACGAGGCCGAACTCGAGGTGGCTCGCTTGCGCACGGAGGCCGCCGCCCAGGCCCAAGCCGATGTGGATCGGGCCCGCGAACAGGGCCGCGAGATGGTCGCCGAAGCTCAGGCCTATCGCGACAAATTAATGGCCGAGGCCGGACGGCGGCGCGATGCGGCCCGCGAACAGATCGACCGGTTACTTGAGGGTCGTGAGCGCATGGTGGAGGTTTTCGAACGAGCCCAACGGGTGGCGCGTGAGGTACTTGAGGATCTCGGACCGAGTGCTGCCCCTGAACCCTACGTAGATTTGCGAGTCGGCGATTCGGGGTCGGTGCCCGTGGTCCCGCCGAGTGCGTCCGCCCCGCCCTTTGACCTCGCTGGAGATGAGGATTTCTCCGGCCCAGCACCTGCCGAAGCAGATGTCGAGCCTGAGCCCGTTGCTGTCGAGCCTGAGCCCGTTGCTGTCGAGTCCGAGCCCGATCCAGCAGAAGATTCAAATGTGGTCGATCTGTTTCCCGCTCACAAGGTGGAGGGACTATTTGCCAAACTTCGCGCTGAAACCAGCACCTCATCTTCAGACCCGGTTGGATCAGACCCGGTTGAATCCAGCCCGGTTCAATCAGACCCGGTTGAATCCAGTGAGGCGGAGCCAGCAGAACCCATCGAACCGGAGATCGATGATTCTGTCTTCGGCCAACGTGAGGCGGCCGTTGTTCCCTTAATCGTTGCCTCAGCCCGCAAAATCAAACGGATTCTCGCCGATGAACAAAATGAGGTGCTCGGACTGATGCGGGCTGCGAGCAGCGTCACCTCTGTTGAGGATCTCGTCACCGATGCTGTTGCCCATACGGCGCGATACGTGGAAGCGATGAGCGCTGAACTCGCCGCCGCTCACCTCGCCGGTGCGGGTACCTCGGGCGAAGGAGTCGATGAGTCCACCAAGTCGGTATCGATTGGTTCCGGGGATCTCGAACGGATTACAACCTTCGTGGCGGGTGGCCTCGTAGAACCGTTGCGGAGCCGTCTTGATCGGGCGGTGCTTGATGTGGGTGGCGATATCGATGACTCCATCCGGCGGGTACGAGCGGTGTATCGGGAATGGAAAACTCAACACATTGACCAACATCTCGAAGATGTGATGCGTTTGGCGTACGGTCTCGGGGTAGTGGCCGGGGTGCCGGCGGGGACGAAGATGTGCTGGTTAATGGACCCTAAAGGGGTGCCTTGCCCGGATGCTGAGGACAACTCTCTGGCTGGCGAAGTGGCGTCCGGGGATCCATATCCGACCGGTCATACGTATGCGCCGGCGTACCCAGGCTGCCGTTGTCTGGTGCTTCCGGCGGCCAAAATCGCCGAATCCAGTTAGCCTCGGGCGGTATGTCGACTGCTGATTCCTCCCCCGGGATGCCGATTCGTAGGGGGATCAATGGCCGAGTGATATTGATCGTTCTCGGTCTGGTGTTTTTTGGTGTGATCGTCTTCGGGCGGGCCATCGCCGGTTTTTACGTGGACTATCTCTGGCATCAGGGTCTCGGCAGAACAGACATCTTCTGGGGTGTGCTTTCAGCGCAGGTGTTGTTGTTTGCGGTCTTCTTCGCTGTGTTCATGGTGGTGGCGAGCCTGAACTTGCTGATCGCCGACAAGATGGCACCGACCTCGTTCCCCGCCAATATCCATCCGTACGTGGAACGCTTCCACGAGGTCTTCGGACATCGTCTGCGCCTCGTGCGTTACGGCACGGCTGCACTGTTTGCGTTATTGCTGGCTCTCCCGGTGGCGGCTCGTTGGCAGGACTGGTTGTTGTTCCGTAACTCTCAGAGTTTCGGGGTGAATGATCCTCAGTTCGGTGTGGACGTCGGCTTCTACGTGTTTGAGCTGCCGTTCATCTCCTTTGCAGTCTCTTGGCTGTTTGCAGCACTCGTGGTGGTGACCCTGCTCACCGTGTTGGCCCATCTCGTCAACGGGGGAGTGGTGTTCACCTCTTCTTTGCCGTTGGTGCGAGCCTCCACCAAAGCTCACCTCGCAGTGCTGCTCGCCATCTTGGCCATCGTGCGTGCGGCGGACTATTGGATCAGCCGGTACGGCCTCACCACTGAGCGTCGCGGTGTGGTCCAAGGGGCCACCTATACGGTGGTCAATGCCCAGATTCCAGCGTTGATGTTGCTTTCGTTCATTGCGGTGTTGACGGCAGTGCTGTTCTTGACCACATTGAGGACGGGACGCTGGCGGTATCCAATAGTGGCCTCTGCGTTGTGGCTGGTGATTTCGATCGTCGGTGGGGTCGTGTACCCGGCTCTGGTCCAGTCGTTGATCGTGCGGCCGAACCAAGCATCTCGTGAGGCCCCGTTTATCGCACGCAATATCGAAGCCACACGGATCGCCATGGGTCTCGGTGCCAACTTGGAGAACATCACCGAAGTACCGGTGACTTTCACTGATCTCAATGCCGCAGACGTGGAGGCCGATCTCGAGTCATTGTCCCAAGTGCGTTTGTTGAACCCAAGCGAGTTTCAGTCTCGGTTCCGAGTGGACCGGGGTGAGTTGGCTGGCCTTTCGATTCAGGATCTCGACGTGGATCGTTATGAGATTGATGGCGAGTTGACACAGGTCTTGGTGACCGCTCGTGAACTCGATCTGGCCGGCGTGGCGAACCAGTCGTGGCAGGGCCGCACGCTGGTGAACACCCGTGGCTGCGGACTCGTGATGGCACCGGTGAATCGAGTGCGCCAGTCCGATCGCCCGGACTATCGAGACGTCCCGCTCGACCGGCCGGAGTTGTATTTCAGCCCGACGCTGACGGGGTACGGCATTGCGCGCACCGCTGAGGCTGAGCGGGCTTGTGGCGATGACTCGCCCTACACCGGTACCGCCGGTGTCCGGATGAACTCAATCATCCGGCGGGCCGTATTCGCGTTGGCCTTTTTGGATTACAACATTTTGGGTTCAGGTGCGATCGAATCTGATTCGCAGATGTTGTGGATCCGTAATGTCGTGGAGCGTTCCGCAAAGCTCGCGCCGTTTTTGTCCTTTGACGGCGATCCGTACCCGGTTGCCGTGGACGGACGCGTGGTGTGGGTGATTGATGCCTACACCTCCTCTTCGGAGTATCCCTATGGCCAGCGGGTGGGCAGCGTGGAGTTGTCCCAGCGCTCCGGTGTGCCGCGTGATGCGAACTATCTTCGTAATAGCGTCAAGGTGACGGTCGATGCCTATGACGGGCGGGTTAGCTATTTCATCATTGATGACGAGGACCCTGTGGTCTCCGCCTGGGCCCAGGCCTTCCCCGATCTGTTTTTGCCGATCGATTCGATGAGTACCGAACTGCGGCGTCACCTGCGATACCCCGAGGACCTGTTCCGGATTCAGACCGATGTCTATTCCAAGTATCGGCTCGATGCGTTGAACTTCTTCCAACGCGTCGGTGCGTGGTCCATCGCTCAGGCCCCTGCCCCCGGACCGCGACAGGGAACCTCGACTAATGTCGGCCTACCACAAGATTTTGTGGCCACCGAGTTCGCGACCGAGTCCTCCGCCGCACGATTTGTGCCGTACTACTCGTTGAAGCGCAACCAAGTCACCGGTGAGATTGAGTTTGCGCTGCTGAGGCCTTTCGTGCCGTTCTCACGTGATGACCAGCGCACCGAACTCCAGGCGTACACCACAGTGTCTAGTGATCCGGATAACTACGGACAGATGGTCACTTACATGGTTCAAGGCGAACTGCCGAACGGTCCGGTGCGCGTGGCCAGCCAAATGGAATCTGAGCCAGCCATTGGCCGAGAGATCTCCCTGCAGGACAACGTGGAGAGCGGCACCCGAGTGCGCTTTGGCGATATGCAGCTGTTGCGTGTTGGTTCTGGTTTGATTTACATCCGGCCGTTCTACGTGGAAGTACAGCAGCCCGGTCCGATCCCGCTCGTTACCGAGTACCGGTTTGTGATCGTCTCTCAAGGTGACCGTTCGGCCTATGCCCCCACGTTGGGACAAGCTCTCGGAGAACTCTTCCCCGGATTCGATGCCGATGTCGGAGACCGTGTCTCCGATACAGGCGGACCGATTGATGAAGGTGACGATGTTCCGGATGTTGACGGCGGAGACGATGGCGATACG
>JAGYKR010000002.1 GCA_018401375.1 Ilumatobacteraceae bacterium
GCCGCGCTGGGTGCACTGATTGATCCGACAGTTCCCGAACTGGTGACCGCGGATTCACCGGGTCTCGCAGCGGGCGGGCTCGGCACCGAGTTGTTATCTTGGCGCCGCAGCGCCCACGCACTCTCCCAACAGCTGAACTTCACCACCTTCGCCGAACGGGTGGAGAGCCTGAACACGATGTTGAATGAGCGGTCCTGCCTTGCTGTGTCGATCAATGGTCAACAGGCTCCGGGCCATCTCAGCGACCTCGCAACCATGCCGGCCAGCGTGATCAAAATCGTGATTGCCGGTGTCGCTCTCGAACAACTCGGCGAGGATTTCCGTTACGTCACCACTTTGGAGGGCCGACTCGATCCTGACGGTGTGATTCGGGGCGGGTTGCGCTTCGTTGGGGGCGGGGATCCGCTGCTGTCAGCGGACTGGTACCCAACATCAGGCCTTGAACGCAACCCCGTGTTCCATCACACCAGCCTCGACGCGATGGTGGATGATCTCCTCGCCCTTGGAGTGGAACGAATCGAAGGCGATGTCGTGGGCATAGCTGACAGATACGACGCTGAGTTCTTCGTGCCCGGGTGGGGCGCCGGGGTGGCCGGGGTAGAGGCCGGTCCTTACGCAGCGTTGATAGTCAACGACTCTCGAGTGCAAGGTGATCCGTTGCGTTCGAGCGATCCGGTGATCGGTGCAGCCAGAGAACTTGTCCGGCTCCTCGCAGAACGCAATGTCCCCGTGCTCGGCAGTGCAGTTGCCGACTACACCGGTTCGGTAGCCGCTGACCCTGAAGCGGTGGAACTCGTCCGGCGTGAATCGGCTCCACTCAACGCAGTGGTGGAGGAGATGTTGACAAACAGCGACAACAACACCGCGGAGTTGATGCTGAAAGAGATCGGGTACCAGGCATTAGGAGAGGGCAGCAGAGCGGCCGGCCAAGCAACGGTCATGACCCAACTGATGCAATGGGGGATCCCTACTGCATCCACCGTGATCGATGACGGCAGTGGGCTCAGCCTCAGTAACTCGCTGTCATGTGATGCGGTCCTCGCTGTGCTCAACCGATTCGGTGTGGACAGTGCGCTCAGTAAGGGCCTCGCGGTAGCCGGCCGCACCGGAACGCTCAGCCAGATCTTCACTGATGGACCGATGCAGGGCCGATTGCTGGCAAAGACTGGAACCTTAAACAATCCTCCTTTTGACCGAGACCCACCCGCAGTCAAGGGTCTGGCCGGTTACCTTCCGCTAAAGGGGGGAGGGGCAATCGAGTTCGCTCTGATTCTGAACGGTCCTACCATTTCAGATCAACGCGAGTACCGTCCGATTTGGGATCGCCTCATCACCGTGCTCGATGGCTATCCCTTCGTAGTAGGTCTCGAATCTTTGGGACCGCGCTGATGAAAACCGTGACGATGGAATCCGTGCTGAAGAAAACCGTGCTTATGCACACTCGTGTGGCTCAATAGGAACAGATGACGGCTTATTTCCCGATGGCGATTTTTCCGCTCGGAACGGTGCTCCTCCCCGGCGAAGCCCTTCCGCTTCACATCTTTGAGCCTCGTTACCGTCAGATGATCACCGACTTGTTATCCCAAGATGACGAGACTCCCGAGTTTGCAGTGGTGCTGATCGAACGCGGCAGCGAGACCGGCGGCGGAGATCAGCGCAGCCAGATCGGCACTGCGGCCGAGGTGACTCATCTCGAAGCTCTCGGTGATGGCCGCTACGCGTTGTTGGCGGTGGGGAGTCACCGGATCAAAGTGGAACGTTGGCTACCCGATGATCCGTACCCCCGGGCCGAGGTCAGTGTCCTGCCCGATGACCCCCTTGGTGCGGGTTCGGATCCTTCCGACGGCCCGGGAATGCTTGAGTTGTCGGTGGCCGCAACCCATCTGCGGGTCACCCGGGCGTATCAGATGGCAGTGGAACTAGGCGACGTGGCTGCTGGCCGAGATCTCAACATCTCTGATGATCCAGTGCTCGCGACCTATCAACTCGCGTCACTAGCCCCACTTGGACCGCTCGATCGCCAACAGATTCTGCATGCATCGAGCCCGATGGCCCGTCTCGACACACTCGATCGGGCCCTCGATGACATCGAAGCAATGCTGAAGTTCCGCTCATCGTGATAGAACGGGCGTATGGCTGATTCCAAGAAGTCCTGGCGCCAGCGCACCTCTGGCCAGTCGGCCTCGGTGAACGACGTCTTTACGATGGTGACCGATTATGCCAAGCAGGAGACGCTTGGACCGTTGCGCGGTGCAGGAAGATGGCTGGCCTTCGGAACCGTCGGGGCCTTATTGATCGGCCTAGGTTCAAGTTTCATCCTGCTCGGCCTCTTGCGGCTATTGCAGACCGAATGGACACGCTCCTCCACCGGCTCGTTCTCCTGGCTCGCCTATCTCATTGTGCTGGTGGTGGGTATCGTGGGGATGGTTCTGGCCGTGTCACGCATCCGTAAATCACGGCTCTATCCGCCGGAGAAGGGACCCACCTCATGAGCACCGATTCGGCATCACGTGCTTCCTCGATCACCCGGGAAGATCTTGAGTCCGGTTTTCGCTCTTTCCAAGGCGAGGTGATGGACCGGGTGGAGGATCGCCGCCAGACGTTGATCTCGATCGCCGCCGGTGCCGGGATGTTGCTAATGATCATCGTGTTCGTTCTCGGGCGTCGTAGTGGTCGCAAAAAGACCACCCTCGTGGAAGTGCGTCGCTACTAACCGTGATTGCCGGTCTGATCAAGATTGCCCGCATCGCCTCTGTCACATCGGCGTTGCGGAGGCGCTCGATGCGCCAAGGCCTCCTTGAAGGCCGAAGCGGTTGGCAGACGTTAGCTGTGGTCTTCCTCGGGATCAGTCTGGTGAAAAGATTGTCGGGCCCTCGGGTGGAAGTCTTGTCTTCCCAGAAGTTGCGCCCCGGCCAATCGATCTCGGTGTCAGCTGTGCCGAGGCGCAACCGTCCGAGGCCCGAGCGCCGGTCCTCCGGGCGATAACTATGATCATCAAACTTCGTAATCCGACACGTGAGGTCACTGTGGATGGCCCGCGGGCCGCAGGCCGGATCCTTGAGGATCTCGGGCTCGCTCGAGAGGCACACCTCGTGATCCGTAACGGCACGCTCGTTCCCGGTGATGCCGTGCTCGATGATGCTGACACCGTCGAGATCCGCCCGGTCATTTCGGGGGGTTGACGGTGAACTATTCCAAGTGCCGGGTCTGTAAGGAACCGGCGATCATCGATTTGCCTCGTCATAACGCGAACTTCTGTGGGGAACACTTCATACAGCTCTGCCGGCGGCAGGTGGAAAAGGCGATTAAGGACCACCGGATGCTCGATCCGAAGGATCGGATCTTGGTGGCGGTCAGCGGTGGTAAAGATTCGCTCGCCGTCTGGGATCTTCTGATTGAGCTTGGCTATCAGGCCGATGGGCTCTACATCGGTCTTGGGATCGGGGACTACAGCCCCACGAGCGAGGGCTACGCCCAGCGTTTCGCCGATCAGCGCGGTCTGAAACTGATCACCGTGGATCTGAGACAGGACTTTGGATACGACATCCCCACCGCGTCGCGAGCTACCGGCCGAGTCCCTTGTTCAGCCTGCGGACTCTCCAAACGCCACCTGTTTGATTCCGTGGCGATGGAGAACGGTTACGAGGTGGTTGTGACCGGGCACAACCTCGATGACGAGGCAGCTGTGCTCTTCGGGAATACCTTGCGCTGGGATATTGACTATTTAGCGCGGCAACTCCCGGTGCTTCCGGCCACACCCGGCTTCCCAAAGAAGGTCAAACCTCTGGTCCGCCTCACTGAGCGGGAAACGGCGGCCTGGTGTGTGGTGCGTGGGATCGATTATCTGCTCGACGAATGCCCGATGGCACTCGGGAATCGACATCTCGCGCATAAAAACACCCTCAATGAGGTGGAACGTCAGTCACCCGGAGCCAAGGCCCTGTTCTATTTGAACTTCGTGGAGAAGATGGCCCCGTTGCTCGCCTCTCATGGGCAAGAAATGGTCGACGGACTCGGTACCTGTGACTCTTGCGGGCGTCCGACCACCGGCACCACCTGCGCATTTTGTCGGGTGGTTGCCACCTCGTCGGCGCACGAACCGGTTCCCGTGGAGCTGGTTCTGTCCAAAAAGGCCCGTGCGGCCTATCTCTCAGATCGTCAGGAGACCTGATGTCCAGTTCAGCCATAATCGACACCCCCTCGAACGGCAGATTGGCCTACGGCGACAAGATTTTGCTGCTCGACCAAAAGAAGCGGCGGTACTTACTCACCCTTGAATCAGGTGGCGAGTTCCACAGCCACGCCGGGTTCGTATCCCACAGCGATGTGGTGGATCAGCCCGAGGGAGTGACCGTACGGTCCACGCGAGGGGCCGAGTACACGGTGTTGCGACCCACCCTGGAGGATTTCGTCCTTGAGATGCCGCGTGGAGCACAGGTCATCTATCCCAAAGATCTCGCTCCGATCTGCATGCTCGGCGACATCGGCCCGGGTATGAAGGTGTTCGAAACTGGAGTCGGTTCGGGCGCTCTGTCGATGACCATGCTGCGTTATGGCGCCGAAATCGTGGGGTATGAGGTGCGTGAGGATTTTGCTAACCGCGCCCAAAACAATGTGAGGGCCTTCCTCGGTGCAGCGGCTCTGGACCGTTACCAGGTGCACATCGCGGACAGTTATCTCGGCATCGATCCGAGCCACGGTCCATTTGACCGGGTGGTACTCGATCTTCCCGAACCCTGGCAGGTGATCCCTCACACAGAACCGGTGTTGCGCGCCGGCGGCATCCTCGTGGCCTACACGCCATCGATCACCCAGGCCGTTCGCACCCGTGAGCAGCTCAAAGGCCGTTGGATCGATGCCCGGACTATTGAGGTGTTGCACCGGGGCTGGCATATCGAAGGTCAAGCAGTCCGTCCGGATCACCGGATGGTGGCCCACACCGCTTTTTTGACAGTGGCGAGATTTCTCGGCGTTGGGGCCGGACGTCACACCGAAGCCACCGATCAAATCCCCAACGAAACAGACCCGGCCGACCCCGCTGTAGCAGGTTCTTCCGGGTCCGAATCAGATTGATCACTGCGTGTGACTCTCCTGCTGATCAGTGATCAGGCAGGGGAGGCTTCATCACAGGATTTAGGGCTCGATGTAGATGCACTCGCCGGGGCACTCTTCGGCGCTCTCGATGACGGCATCTAGCTGGCCGTCGGGGATTTCTGCCATGCCCTCAGCACCTTGAGGATTGCCCTTAGCGGTGGCATAGACCTTGTCGCCCTCACGGACATAGGCCAAGCCGTCATCGAGCAAGGTGAAGACGTCGGGAGCAATCTCCTCGCAGAGACCGTCGCCGGTGCACAGATCCTGATCGATCCAGACCTTCATAGTGGGGTTTCTCCTCGTCTCAATCGTTGTCTTACTCGTTGGGGATCCAGAGATTATGCCAAGGGCACTGCTCTGTTCGGTAATTGACTTTACACGGTTCAGGTCGTGAAAACACCGATTGTCTGCAGCTAACAGGAAGAACCTCAGGGCTACGGTGATGCGATGAGCCCTACCCCTGCAGCCTCCCCGACACTCAGTTTCCTGGGCGCCGCTGGAACTGTGACGGGATCGAAGTATCTTTTGCGCAGCGCCCAAGGTCATTCGGCACTTGTGGACTGCGGACTGTTCCAAGGCCGTAAGGAACTCCGACTTCGTAACTGGGACCGTCTCGAGGCAGATCCCTCCGAGATCGACGCTCTCTCCCATCTCCGGTCACCGCGCTTCGTTCGCCGAGCATCTGGCCTCAGGGAAAGAGATCGCTGAGCGAGCGCTGATCGTGACCCCGGTCCATGGGGAAGTTGGTCGGCTCGACCAGTGATCCGATCTGCGTCAGCGCCCCCGGGATGATCGCGTGTAGGTTCAAGAAACGATCCGGATCAGGAGCCGAGACACCATGCCTCAGTCAGATAATCCGCATACCGAGCCCGAGAACGATCTCTCCGCAGTGACGCGCCGACAAGGTGGTGACACCGAGCGGCTTCGAGCCCTCGAGGATCGACTCCTTGAGACCAAGGGCCAGCTCGCTCAAGCGGTCAGCCACAACGAAAAGCTCAGCTACACCCTGAGAGAAGCGCGTGAGCACATAGCAACATTGCGCGATGAGGTGGACAAACTCACCCAGCCACCATCGCCCTATGGGGTTGTGGTTGGTCGCAACCCTGACGGCACCGTCGATATCACGAGCAGTGGCCGCAAGATGAAGGTGCAGGTCCACCCCGAGATTGACGTGGACCTGTTGGACCTCGGATCAGAAGTGGCTCTCAACGAGAGCTTCAACGTGATTTCGTTTCGTCGACCTGAGATCACCGGTGAAGTGGTGACCATTAAAGATGTGCTCGAAGACGGCATCCGGGCCATCGTGATCGGACGTGGCGATGAGGAACGGATCTGCGAACTCGCTGACCCGGTTCGTGGGATGCGTCTGCGATCCGGTGATCACATGCGTCTGGACTCCCGGACCAACCTCCTGCTCGAGCGTCTGCCTCGACCTGAGGTAGAAGACCTGTTACTCGAAGAAGTGCCTGACATCACCTACAGCGACATCGGGGGACTCGACGATCAGATCGAGCAGATCGCCGATGCGGTGGAGTTGCCCTTTTTGTATCAGGAGCTGTTTGCAGAGCATCGCTTGCCCGCCCCCAAAGGCATTTTGCTCTACGGCCCTCCCGGCTGTGGCAAGACACTGATCGCCAAAGCAGTGGCCAACAGTTTGGCCCGCAAAGTTGCAGACAAGATCGGAGAAGGGAAGGGCCGTAGTTATTTCATCAACATCAAAGGTCCCGAACTCCTCAACAAATATGTGGGTGAGACCGAACGTCAGATCCGCTTGATCTTCCAAAGGGCCCGGGAAAAGAGTGAGGAAGGTTGGCCGGTGATCGTGTTCTTCGACGAGATGGACTCGATGTTCCGA
The DNA here is from genome assembly GCA_018401375.1 of Ilumatobacteraceae bacterium. Classification (GTDB taxonomy): domain Bacteria; phylum Actinomycetota; class Acidimicrobiia; order Acidimicrobiales; family Ilumatobacteraceae; genus M30B72. Next base: position 6,950 of record JAGYKR010000002.1, read on the forward strand.
ACCCGAGGGACCGGTGTGTCCTCTGACATGGAGTCCACCATCGTTCCTCAGTTGCTCGCTGAGATCGACGGGGTGGAGGGATTGCGCAATGTGATCGTGATCGGGGCCACCAACCGCGAGGACCTCATCGACCCAGCGATCCTGCGGCCTGGCCGGCTCGACGTGAAGATCAAGATTGAGCGCCCCAATCATCACGCCGCGACCCAGATCTTCTCCCAGTATCTCACCGAGGACATTCCGATCGCCCCCGGCGAGACAGTGGAAGCGATGATCCGAGCCACGGTAGAAGAGATGTACGCCGATGTCGTGGCCAATGAATTTCTTGAGGTCACGTATCAAAACGGGGAACGTGAGATCCTGCACTATAAGGACTTCGCCTCGGGAGCGATGCTCGAGAACATTGTGCGACGCGCCAAGAAGCTGGCAATCAAACGGGTGATCTCCGGCGGCACTAAGGGGGTCTGCACTCAGGACCTTTTGGATTCCATCCGCCAAGAATTTAAAGAGCACGAGGACCTTCCCAACACCACCAATCCTGACGACTGGGCCAAGATTTCGGGCAAGAAGGGGGAGCGGATCGTCTTCATTCGCACCTTGGCCTCGGATCGTCGTCCCGACACGGTCGAAGGCGGTCGGGCCATCGAGCGCGTGCAGACTGGCCAATACCTGTGATGGCTACGGCTGGGGATGTGCGCAGTGCGGGATCGACTTACTGATGGCCATCCCCAAGGTCTGTGGCATTGAGACGGAATACGGAATCTTGCCGAGGGGCACAGATCCAAACCCGATCACCGCTTCATCACTGCTTATTAACTCCTACCTCGCTGGTGCGCTCGGTCGTCGGGTGTCTGACATCGGATGGGATTTTGTCAACGAGCAACCAGCCAACGATGCGCGCGGGTTCTTCCCCGATGAGGTCTTTGCCCCTGAGGTGGAGATGCACATGGTCAACGCCGTATTGACCAATGGCGCCCGGTATTACGTGGATCACGCCCACCCGGAGATCTCCATTCCCGAGGTAGTTCACGCGCTGGACGCCGTCCTTTGGGATCGCGCTGCAGAAGAGATCGTGCGCTCGTCAATGCGTCACGCTCAGACGGTTTTGCCTGACGGAGCCGAGCTCGTGATCTACAAGAACAACTCGGATGGCAAAGGCAACTCCTACGGCTGCCACGAGAACTACCTCATGGATCGAGCCATTCCCTTCGCTCGGATTATTCATCAGATCACCCCGCATTTTGTGACCCGCCAGATCTTTTGCGGGGCCGGCAAAGTGGGATGTGAACTGCCCGGACGCAACTTTGATGAAATTCCGTTTCAACTCAGTCAGCGGGCGGACTTCTTTGAGGAGGAAGTGGGCCTCGAAACTACGTTAAAGCGTCCGATCATCAACACCCGCGATGAACCTCATTGTGATCCGGAAAAATATCGACGCCTGCATGTGATCGTTGGAGACGCCAACATGTCTGAGGTCGCCACCTATCTGAAGGTGGGGACCACGGCGATCCTGCTGGCGATGATCGAAGATGATGCGCTCGGTGACGAGTGGCGTCTGGCCCATCCGGTATCGGCGATTCGGGCGATCAGTCACGACCCGACCCTGCGCACCCAGGTGAAGATGGCCTCCGGCGTGACGATGAGCGCGCTCGAAATTCAGTGGGGTCTCCTAGAACGAGCCCAAAAATACGGGAAATCCCACGGGCTCGCGGTGGTGGATGAGACGGTGGGCCACGATGTGCTGCAACGCTGGGAGGACACGCTGAACGCTCTCGAATCTGACCCGATGTCGCTTGCTCATCAGGTGGATTGGGTAGCCAAATGGCGTCTCGTGAGCGGTCTCGCTGAACGTCATGATCTCCGCCCTGGTGATGCCCGACTAAAGGCCATCGACCTGCAGTACCACGATCTGCGCCCCGAACGGTGTTTGGCAACTCGTGTGGGACTCGAGCGCCTCGTGGATCCTGAGGACGTGACAGCAGCGATGACCAATCCGCCAAAGACGACGAGGGCCTATTTCCGTGGACGTTGTCTCGAGAAATATCCCGACGAGATTGTCGCCGCTAACTGGGATTCGTTGGTCTTCGATATCGGCAGTGACCCGCTGCGTCGGGTTCCGATGATGGAACCGCTGCGCGGCACCGCCGATCATGTCGCTAGCGTTATTGACCAAAGCGCTACGGCAACGGAATTGCTCGACCGCTTGGGTCGTTGAGAACTCGCACGTAAAGGGCGGTATCCGAAATGGCAGAAAGAACTCAAAAGAGCAAGCAGACATCTGATCGTGATGCGACCGAGGCTCCCGCAGATGCCCCGGTGACATCGGAGACCGGCGAGAAACTCAAGGCCGAACTCGATGACCTGCTTGATGAGATCGATGAAGTTCTCGAGACGAACGCCGAGGAGTTCGTCAAGTCCTACGTTCAAAAAGGTGGTCAGTAGTCCGTGTCTATGCCGCTGTTCACCGCCCAAGAGGATCCGGGCGCGAACTTCCCTGAACTGCTCCGCCGGATGGATCTGTTACCAGCAGTAGGGGCCGGATCTGTAGATCTGCAGGTCCCACACGCGACCACCTGCGTGGCCCTGACCTTTAGCGATGGGGTGGTGATGGCCGGTGATCGTCGCGCCACATCAGGCCATCTGATCTCCCACCGCTCAATGGAGAAGGTGGTCGAGGCCGATCGTTTCAGCGGTGTGGCGATTGCCGGTGCTGCGGGACCGGCAATGGAGATGATCAAGCTCTTCCAACTCCAACTCGAGCATTACGAAAAGGTGGAAGGAGCGGGCCTCAGTCTTGAGGGCAAGGCGAATCAGTTGTCGATGATGGTTCGCAGCAACCTGCCAGCGGCGATGCAGGGCATGATTGTGGTTCCTCTGTTCGCAGGGTTTGATCAACGGCGCGGTCTCGGGCGCCTGTGGGCATATGACGTCACCGGTGGCCGCTATGAGGAACATGAGTACGTGGCCACAGGATCCGGCAGCCTGCACGCGAGCACCGTGATCAAAGTCGCGTATCGGCCCGATATGGGTCGGGCAGAAGCGGTGGCCTTGGCGGCTCGCTCGTTATGGGAGGCCGCCGACGCTGATTCGGCTACCGGGGGTCCTGACACGTTGCGTCGGATTTATCCGGTGGTTGCCACCATCACCTCCGCAGGTTGGCAACGCCTCGACGACACCGAGGTCGCCCAGATCTACACCGAGATCGCCGGGGCAAATCAGCGATGAGCATGCCGTTTTACGTTGCGCCCGAACAGGTGATGAAAGATCGGGCTGACTACGCCCGCAAAGGCATTGCACGAGGTCGAGCCTTGGTGGCTGTGCGCTACGAGGATGGGATTGCGTTAGTTGCAGAGAATCCCTCCGAGACTCTGCGCAAGATCTCGGAGATTTACGACCGCATCGCATTCGCCGGTGTCGGGAAATACAACGAATTCGACCAGCTCCGGGTAGCGGGAGTGCGCGCCGCCGATTTGAAGGGCTATCAGTATTCCCGAGACGATGTGGATGCGCGCAGTCTCGCCAACCAGTACGCGCAGATCGTCGGTCAGATCTTCACCCACGAGATGAAGCCGATGGAGGTGGAGATCCTCGTCGCCGAAATTGGAGTTGAGCCAGCCCAAGATCAGATGTTCCATGTCCTCTACGACGGCACAGTCTTTGATCAACGCGATCACGCTGCGCTCGGTGGCGATGCAGACGCGATCAACACTCGGTTGAACGAGACTTTCCGCGAGGGATTCACCTTGGAACAGGCAGCAAAGGTGGCTGTTGCCGCCTTATCGGGACCGGACCGGGTGATTGCACACAGTGATCTCGAGATGGCGGTTCTGTCCAGGGGGGCCACGCGTCGGTGTTTCCGTAGGATCCCGGAGTCCCAGGTCACGTCGATGCTCACTGGTTGAGCCGATCTCAGAGATAGCGACCCCGGCCATGACAACTGTGGATCTGAACTGCGATATGGGGGAGTCCTACGGGATCTGGACCCTCGGCGCAGACGAGGACCTGCTCAAAATTGTTAGTAGTGCCAATCTTGCCTGCGGCTTTCATGCAGGGGATCCGAGCACCCTGCGATCCGTCACCCACAGTGCCGTATCCCACGGAGTGGCCGTCGGGGCACAGGTGTCGTTTCCTGATCTTGCAGGCTTTGGTCGACGTCCGATGCAGATCGACCCGGGGGAGTTGCGAGACCTCGTTCTCTACCAGATCGCTGCCCTCGACGGGTTCATGAGGGTGCTCGGGTCACGGGTTTCGTACGTGAAGCCTCATGGCGCTCTGTACCACGTCACTGTGTCCGATCCTGCGGCTGCGGCAGCGGTGGTTGCCGCGGCCGCAGAGTTTGATTCGACCTTGGCGATTTTGGGTTTCCCTGATTCACAACTTCTGCGTGCAGCCCAGGCCGCTGGGCTGCGTCCCGTCACCGAGGCTTTCGCGGATCGGACATATCTGGCTGATGGTCAGCTCCAACCACGGTCAGCACCTGGCAGCGTGCTGACCGATTCCTCTCAGATCTTGGAACGCACTCTGCGTCTTGTGGAGACCGGGGAGATTCTCGCTATCGACGGTTCCGTGATCTACCAGCGCGCCGAATCGATCTGTGTTCATTCCGACACCCCTGATGCGGCGCGCATCGCCAGGGTGTTGCGGGATGGGCTCGAAGCTGCTGGCATAAGCCTCACATCCTTCACCTCCGGATCGCCGATCGGGTGAACAGTCCAAGACCGATGACCGACGAGATTTCTCGCTACGGTCCGGTCGGCCTGCTGATTCGACCCCATCACCTCACCCCGGCTGCGGTGGCGGAATGGATTCGCCTTACCTACACCGATCGGGTGTGTGAGGTGGTGCCGGGAGCCACCACGGTTCTCATCGAGTGGCACAGTTCAGCGGCCTGCGATGAGGCAATGCGGGAACTCTCGGAGTTGGCCATCTCCGCTCCTAGCGATGCGGAAAACAGCGATCCACCATTGATCTGCCCGGTGGTTTTTGATGGTCCTGATCTCACCGCAGTCGCGGCGCTGATCAACGCATCCGAGGCCGAGGTGATCGAACTCATCACCTCCGCAACCTTTCAGGTGGCCTTTTGCGGGTTCGCTCCCGGATTCGGATACCTGACCGGTCTACCTGAGGTCTTGCACCTTCCGCGGCGGTCCACACCGCGCACGCGGGTGGAAGCTGGATCGATGGCGATCGCGGCCGGTTACGCAGCGATCTACCCATCAGCCTCTCCGGGAGGTTGGCACCTCCTCGGCACCTGCGATCTACCCCTTTGGGACCTCCAGGCGGACCCGCCGGCGCTGATGACACCCGGGCGTCAAGTGCGCGTAAGCGTTGCGGATGCTGACAGGCCATCGAGGCCGCGATGAGGGCGATTCGCATCCAAGAGACTGGTTGGCTCAGCAGCCTTCAAGACCAAGGCCGACCCGGGTACGGTCACCTCGGAGTCCCGCCTTCAGGTGTCATCGACATTGAACTCGCATCAAGCATCAACAGGATTCTGGGTAACACCGAAGATGCCACGGTGATCGAAACCGCCGGCGACCTCGTTATTGAAGCCTGCTCAGATCTACTCGTGGCCTCAAGCGACACGGGGGCACTCCGATCATTGAGGCCTGGCGATCTGCACCGTGTCCACCCGATGTCGGACAGAAACTTCGCCTATCTTGGGATTCGTGGTGGGATCCATGCCCCCAAGGTGTTGGGATCCGCGAGCCAGGATCTGCTCAGCGGAATCGGACCAGGGCTTTTGGATCCAGGCAGCGTGTGGGAGGTGGGACCTGAGCCTTCCACGGCGATCCTCGTTGATCAGATCGCAATCGCTCCACTGTCATCAACAGTGCGGATCTGGCCCGGTCCGCACCTTGGCCTGTTCGCCGAGGATACCTACGACATCATGATGGGGTATCGGTGGAGCAACAGCGGAGTGATGGACCGGATCGGAGTCCGATTGGATGGACCTCCGCTGATTCGGAGAGATGCGCTCAATATTCCCAGCGAGCCGTTACTGACAGGTGCGATTCAGGTCCCACCCGACGGGCGACCGATCGTGATGTTGCGGGACCATCCAACGACCGGCGGTTATCCGGTGGTGGCGGTAGTTGATCCACGAGATCTTGCTCTGATCGCTCAAACGCCGCCCGGCGCCAATCTGCGGATGCGCTCCGGCGCGCAGGATCAGGTGTCCGGAGGACCAACCGATACTGTGCGGAACAGGAGACAATGATGCAGCGTCGGATCTACGGTTTAGAGAACGAATATGGGGTCACCTGCACCCTCAAAGGTCAGCGACGCCTGAGTCCTGACGAGGTAGCCCGCTACTTGTTCCGCAAGGTGGTGTCGTGGGGGCGGTCCTCCAATGTTTTCTTGCAAAATGGGGCGCGCCTGTATCTCGATGTCGGTTCGCATCCTGAGTACGCAACCCCCGAGTGTGATTCTTTGCACGAGGTGGTGGTCCACGACAAGGCCGGCGAACGGATTCTCGAAGGTCTCGTGGAATCCGCTGAAGAGCGCCTCGCAGAGGAATCAATCCGCGGGACGATCTATTTGTTTAAGAACAACACCGATTCCGCAGGTAACTCCTATGGATGCCACGAGAACTACCTGACCCGACGTGGAGATGACCTCGAGCACTATTCGCAGGTACTGATCCCGTTCTTCATCAGCCGTCAGATCTACACCGGTGCTGGCAAGGTTCTCCACACAGCCCGAGGGGCCACGTATTCGATCGCCCAACGTGCCGAACACATCTGGGAAGGAGTGAGTTCAGCGACCACCCGCAGTCGTCCGATCATCAATACCCGTGATGAGCCCCATTCCGATGCAGAGCAATATCGACGCCTCCACGTGATCGTAGGAGACTCAAATATGAGCGAATACACCACCTTCGTCAAGGTGGGTGCGGCAGCCTGCATGCTGCGCATGCTCGAAGACCCATCCGTGATGCTGCGCGATATGACCATGGAAAATCCAATCCGGGCGATCAGAGAAATCAGTCACGATCCAACCTGTCGGACCACCGTTCGATTGATCAACGGCCGTGAGGTCTCCGCATTGGATATCCAACGCGAATATCTGGACCGAGCCCTTCGATATGCCGACGCCCAAGGCTTCACCGAACTCGAGATGAAGGCGTTAAAGATGTGGGAGCACTGCGTGTCCACTATCGAAAAGGATCCGCTGCTACTCGACCGCGAGGTGGACTGGGTCATCAAATACAAATTGATCGAGGCGTACCGTGAACGACACGGTCTTGAACTGTCTGATCCCCGAGTAGCGCTTGTGGACTTGCAATATCACGATGTGTCTCGGACCCGGGGGTTGTTTTACAAGCTTCAAGATGCCGGCCGGGTAGAACGACTGTGCACCGATGAGGAGATTGAAACCGCCATCGATACACCCCCCCAAACCACCCGAGCGCGCCTGCGGGGCGAGTTCGTCCGCCGGGCCAAAGAAGCCCGTCGGGATTTCACCGTGGACTGGGTGCATCTGAAACTCAACGATCAGGCTCAACGGACCGTTTTGTGTAAGGACCCGTTTGCCTCGCAAGATGACCGTGTGGACCGTTTGATCGAGAGCCTGTGAGTCTCCGAGGGCCTTCGGCCGGTACGGTGGAGCGAAGTGAATCTCAGCGCTGAGGGTCCCTTAGACCCAGATCCCTACCAGCACGAACCGAACCCCAGTGACCGTGTTCTGCGTTCAGGTGCCCGGGCCTTCATGGACTGGATACTTGTCGTGGGGCTTGCGCTCGTTGTGGCGCTCGTGATCCGAGGTTTCGTACTCGCTCATTTCGTCGTGGATGGGACCTCCATGGCGCGGACGCTAGCGAGCGGGGATCGCGTGTTCGTGAACAAGTTGTCCTATCGGATCGGGGAGCCCGGTCGCGGTGATGTGGTGGTGCTCCACCAGATCAGTGGCACCTCAGAACGCGATCTCATCAAACGGGTGATCGCCCTCGGCGGCGAGGAGATCGAGATCCGATCCTGTGAGGTCCGCATCAACGGACGGATTCTTGTGGAGCCGTACCTTGATGCGGCGACCACCGCACCGGGATCTTGTGGCGGGGATACCCCGCGCACCCTGGTTCCTACGGATCACGTGTTCGTTCTTGGTGACAATCGTGGTGGATCTCAAGACAGCCGGGCGATCGGCCCGATCCAACACGAAGATCTCGTAGGTCGGGCGTTTGTGGTGTTTTGGCCCCGCACCAGTTGGCAGTGGCTGTAAGCCAAGCCTCACCCCAATTCACCTCATCCGAATTCACCTCATCCGAATTCACCTCATCTGACTGAACCGTGGCTTCTAAGGGCGCCCAATTTCGGCAGCGAAAGCATCCACCATCACATCGGGATCATCGCAGTACACGGCGTCAATTCCCATTCGCAACGCTGGTCGCAACTGGTGTTCGAACTGCAAATCCCAGGAGAAGGCCAGCAGTGCGAATCGATGGAATAACGCCACCAAGCCCCCATTCCAATCAGTGTGATGCATGTTGATCCCATGGATACCGACCTCGGCTAGACGGGCCGCATGCATCTCAGGTGTGCTTGTTAAGCGTTCCAACCGTGTGGAATGGATCAGTCGCATCGGATCCACCCGCTGTTTGATCGCAACCAAAAATTCCACTGATGGATGGCATAGATACACCCGCTCGGCCATCTCGGGGGCTAAGCCATCGACTATGTCGGCGATCGGGCCAGCCACCCGGTCATCTTTCACATCGATGGACAGATCGAAATCCGTACCGCACGCGCTGAGCAGCTCAGCCAAGGTTGGGATGTGGGTGGGAAGGTCGGCGCGCAGAACGTCCGCAATCGGTTGTCGACGGAACCGTTTTCCGACCACACCGTCGTGGTCAAGGACAACTTCGCCGTCTGCGGTCAACCAGGCGTCGGTCTCAAGACCTCGGGCTCCAAGGCGTAGTGCCAGTTCGAAGGCGCCGATGGTGTTTTCAGGGCTATGAGCCCGAGCACCACGATGCGCAAAAGAGATGGGTGGATCGATCAGGGAAGGGAGTCGTTGTTGCACGCCCCACGATCTTGTCACTCTCGTAGACTCCACGGAGTGTTCAATCTGACGGGCAGCGAACTGGTGGTGATCTTGCTGCTCGCACTGGTGGTTCTCGGACCGGAGAAGTTACCGGGTGCCATTCGCCAGGTAGGTCGGATCTACAGCGAGTTGCGCAAGATCTCCAACGGATTCCAAAAGGAGTTCACTTCAGCGATCCAAGAACCTGCTAAGGAAATGCGGAACCTGACCGACATGCTCGGCTCCTCACTGAGCGAGATCACCTCCGATCAAACGAAGCCCGGTCCAACCTTGGAGACACCCCCCGCTCCGGTAAATCCTGAGAGCACAGCTCCAGAAGACCTCCGATGAAGAATCCGTTGCGCCGTCGAGCCGATGCCCAGAGGTCCGATACCGAACCCACCGGGTCTGATCACGCCGGGTCTGATCACGCCGGGTCTGATCACGCGGGGTCTATGACCTTGACCGAACACCTTGGTGAACTGAGGTCCCGCATCATTCGGTCCGCCCTGGCAGTGGTGGTCTGTGCCGGTGTGATCCTCGCCTTTTACGACCAAGTCCTGGACCTGCTGTTACGACCGTACCGGAACCTGTGTGACCGTAAGGGGCCAGCTTTTTGTGATGGCCAGATCTTCATTCTCGACCCAATCGAAGGTTTCTCCACGCGCCTGCGTATCGCAACCTATGGCGGACTACTGCTGGCCCTCCCGATTTTGCTCTGGCAGATCTGGCGCTTCATTCTGCCCGCTCTAAAAAAGAACGAACGTCGGTATGCGATCCCGTTCATTTTGTCTTCAGTTGTGTTGTTCGCTACCGGGGCGGTGCTCGCCTACTTCACCCTAGAAAGAGCACTCGAGTTTTTGATCTCCTGGGCAGGTGAAGACGTCGGCCAAGTGTTCCAGGTCAGTCGCTACATTCGCCTCGTCGGCGTGATGTTGGCGGCGTTCGGGATTGGGTTTTTGTTGCCGGTCCTTTTGGTCTTCCTCCAACTCGTGGAAGTGTTGACCCCTCAAGCCCTCCTTGGGGCTTGGAGATACGCGATCGTCGGCATTGTGGTGTTGGCGGCCTTCATTACCCCGTCGGGTGACCCGATCTCGCTGGCCATGCTTTCAGTACCGATGACAGTGCTGTATTTCGTAGCAGCCTTAATCGGGTGGCTGGTTCAACGTGCCCGGCGGCGGCAAGCGAAATGAGCAGGATGCGCGCTGAAATCCTCGGTCGATACGACTTCGAGATGGATCGATTCCAAATCGAGGCGATCGACGCCATCGAGGCAGGCCAGCACGTGATCGTGGCCGCCCCAACCGGTAGCGGCAAGACAGTAGTGGCCGAATTCGGGATCGAACGCGCCCATCGGCTCGGAAAGCGAGCCTTTTATACCGCCCCGATCAAGGCTCTCTCTAATCAGAAATATCGAGATCTGGTAGCACTCCATGGAGCCGAGTCTGTGGGCCTGCTGACAGGGGACACCACAATTAACCATGGTGCAGGAATTTTGGTGATGACCACCGAGGTACTGCGCAACATGATCTATGCCGATGCCGGTTCGCTCAGTGATGTGGGCGCCGTGGTGCTCGATGAGGTGCACTTTTTGCAAGACACATATCGCGGTCCGGTCTGGGAGGAGGTCATCATCCACCTTCCCGACCACATCCAACTGATTTGTTTGTCGGCAACTGTCAGCAACCACGCCCAACTGGGCGACTGGGTCCGTGCGGTGCGCGGACCCACCAGGGTGGTGGTGGAACACAAACGCCCGGTGACCTTAGAGAACTTTTATCTGGTGGGTGACCGCGTCGATCAAGAGTTGCGGATGCTCCCGGTGGTGCTCGATGGCCAAGCTAACTCGAGTGGCTTTCGGTATGACCTACGTTCATTGCGCGGTCGCGGACCCCAACGGGACAGTCGCCGAGAACGACGAGTGGTGGAGACCCCCCATCGAATCGAAACGCTTAAGCTCCTCGGGGATCGCAAGATGTTGCCGGCAATCTGGTTCATCTTCAGCCGCAACCAATGCGACGCTGCGGCCCAAGCCTGCGTGGACGCTGGGCTGATGCTTACCGATGAAGGCGAACGGGTCCGAATTGCTGCGATCGCTGAGGATCGGCTCGCAGCGTTGAGGACCAGCGACCTTGAGGTGCTTGGGGTGACAGAGTTCCTCGCTCGACTCCAAGCGGGAATCGCGTCGCATCATGCGGGCTTGTTGCCGGCCTTTAAGGAGGTGGTGGAGGCGTGTTTTGTTGAGGGACTGATCAAAGTGGTGTTCGCCACCGAAACCCTGGCCGTTGGGATCAATATGCCGGCGCGCACCGTAGTCATCGAGAAACTCACCAAGTTCACCGGCGACCACCACGAGAGCCTTACCGCCGGGGAATACACGCAACTTACTGGTCGTGCGGGACGCCGTGGTATTGATGAACACGGGTCCGCGGTGGTCCTTTGGAACCCATTTGTGCAATTCGGTCAGGTCGTGGAACTCGTGCAATCTCGATCTTTCCATCTGCGCTCCGCCTTCCGGCCTACCTACAACATGGCGGCCAACCTGATCCGGACTCACACTCGCGTTCAGGCCCGACAGGTCCTGTCACTCTCGTTTGCTCAGTTCCAGTCCAATGCAGAAATCCTGCGCTCCCAGACCCGGCTTCGTCATCTCCGTGATCGTGCCGACGGCCTGCGATCTGAGGCCCAGAGCCCATTCGGTGACCTCGAAGAATATCGGCGCCTGCGAGGGTCCGATGCCCCCGTGTTGCACGCTGAGGATGCAATTTCCACGGCAATGGCAGCGCTTCGACCCGGTGCTGTGATCCGAATCGATGCCGGCAAACATCACTGTCCGGCAGTTGTGGTGGCGGTGGCTAACAGACGCAGCGGGGTCAAGATCTCTGTGGTGACACCCGGGGGAGACCTGGTGCGTGTTCACCCCGAGGATTTCAGTCTTCCGCCGATCGGAGTCGGTGAGGTCCGCCTACCTCCAGTGCACGCGCCAGAGCGCAAGGAGTATCGCCGGGAGGTCTCAAAACGCCTGCGAACCACCCGCCTTGACATAGGTAGCACCAAGCGGTCCGGTCATGGGTCTGCGGATACCAGATCACAGCGCAGGCGCGATGACGGGGGAGATGTTTCGGCGATGTTTGCGTTGCATCCGGTGGAAGGGGACCCGGATCTTGAACATCGACTGCGCACAGCGAAGAAGGCCGATGCGGTGGACCGTGATATCGCACAGTTGATGACCCGTTTGGATAAGGATCAGCACGGCCTCGCCGTGCAGTTTGACAAGGTGGTTGGTGTTCTGGCGGACCTCGGATACGTGGATCTAGAACAGTGGTCCTTGAACCCAGCTGGGGAGATCCTCTCCCACATCTTCCACGAGTCCGATCTGTTGATCGCTGAGTGCCTGCGAACCGGGCTCTTCGAAGGCCTCTCGGCCGCCGAAATGGCCTGTTTGGTGTCGATGTTTGTCTACGAACATCGAAGCCCCGACGATCCGCCATCACCGTGGTTCCCCAACGACGATGTGCGCCAAAGAGCCGAGAAGGTCCTCCAGATCAGCTCGCGTCTCGCAGCCCTGGAAACGGTCAACGGCATTTCCCCACATCGACCGCCCGATCCGACCTTCGCAGCCGTGGCCTACGCGTGGGTGGCCGGGGACGGTTTCGCTGAACTCGTTCAGGCAGAAGACTTGACCGGCGGCGATTTCGTTCGCACCATCAAGCAACTGATCGACGTGTTAACCCAGATCGGGCGTAACGCCACCGATCCCGCTACGCGGTCGGCCGCTCTATCGGCAGCAGAGGCCGCTCATCGAGGGGTGATCGCCGACGCTGCCGTGATAGCGGTTTCTGCACCGGAGGAAACTGAGAGTTCATGAGTCTTCGGCCCGGTCAGGAATGGGGAGAGGCCATCTCGGATCCGATCGATCCGGTCTGTCTCGCTGGGGACCGTGAACTCGCCCAGTCCCTCCAGGATCTCCACGTTGGATATCGGTGCGTCACCGGTGGTGATCTGGCTCGAACCATTGGCTCGCACCGACCACGACACCCCGAGTCATCCTGGCGGCGCATCCCGATTGATCGCATCGAGATCTCCACTGAGCACGGCAGCACCACTGCGGTGGCCCACGTGGTCCTGAGGCGGTCGTGGTGGACGGGGGCTGTGGTAGTGATCTGTAACGCCGAGTTTCTCGGAACTTGGGATGTGGCACCGCGAGCTCATCCCGGTGACGGGCTCCTCGACGTCATTGAAATGTCGGAGCTGATGTCCCCACGTGCTCGATTCCAGGCCTGGCGACGGGTCCGGTCAGGGACCCATTTACCCCATCCCAACCTGCGTTCCCGGCAAGTAGAGAGTGCCTCGTGGGAGTTCCGGCGCCCCATCAAAGTGATGGTCGACGGACACCGTTGGGGTCGTGCCACACAGGTCTCGATCGGAGTTCGACCCGGAGATTTTGATCTCTACGTCTGAAAACCCCAGTGAGTGATCGGCCGTGGGATCCCTCAGGTGTGGGTGTCAGGCATCTACGATAGGCGGTCGTGACTGTCTATGTGCCTGAGGAATTCACCCCCCACGAGGCGGATATTCTTCGTCGCTACTTCACCAACCTGGATGGCCCCGTCTTCGCTCTAGTGAACTTGCCCGAGGTAGTCAAGGGCGCATTGTTCGCCCGCTACAGCCGCAGTTCAAAGAGTTTGCGGCGATTGTTTCTCGACGAATTCGTCGGGGATCTCGATATTGAAGGGGACCAGACGATCGACGCCACCATTGGGCTGGTGCGTGCCGAAGAACTCTACGAGAAGGTGTTCTTTGAGTATGGAGATGACTCGGTAGCGCAGCTCGGAGGGGTGCATCTCGCTTGTGAGCAAGCCTCGAATCTGCTGACCAAGATCCTCGAGTGGGGTCGTTTGATGAGCTACCTCGAGCAGAGCACTCGGTACATCGCCTATGACAACCGCCTGGGAGGGCGGTATCGGTTCCACCGTGATCCTGAGGTGCTCGCTAGCCCGCTTGGCACCCGCTACGTGGGTGACATGGACCGAATGTTTGATGCCTACTCAGAGATCACCACCGGCCTCACTGAATATGTTCGCTCCATCGTGCCTCAAGGGCCCAGCGATTCTGATTTCATCTACCGTCAGGCCACGCGAGCCAAAGCTCTCGACGCAAGCCGAGGCCTACTGCCGGCAGCAGCGCTCTCCAATGTCGGTATCTACGGGAGCGGCCAGGCCTTTGAGATGATGCTGATCCGCATGCGGGCCCATCCCTTACCGGAGGCCCGCTCGTATGCGGACCTCATGCTGACCGAACTCCGCAAAGTGATCCCTAGTTTTTTGAAGAGGGTGGACATCGCTGATCGCGGTGGCCGCTGGACCCGCTACTTCGAAGACAACCATCTGGCCACCAAATCCCTTGTGGATTCCCTGCTCGGTGCCGAGCAACCGAATCCCACCGATCTCGGGGTCACCCTCACCGATTGGGACCCCGAAGCCGAAGACAAATTGCTCGCAGCCATCTGCTACCCGCATTCTCATCTGTCGGAAACGCAGTTGATGTATAAGGTGGCCAATCTCGGAACCGATGAGCGCATGGCCTTGATCGCGGCCTATGTCGGAGATCGCTCTAACCGCCGCCACAAGCCCGGTCGGGCCTTTGAGCGTGTTGACTACCGATTCGACGTTCTGAGTGACTACGGCGCCTTCCGGGACATGCAGCGTCACCGCATCTTGACCATCGAGTGGCAAAAGCTCGCCCCGCTCCACGGCTACGTTCGTCCCGAACTGGTTGATGAGGCCGGATTTGGTCCCGCTTTTGATCAAGCGATGGAACGCTCGGCGCGACTCCATGATGCCCTCGCTGACTCCTTTCCCCAGCAGGCTTCCTATGCGATCGCAATGGCATATCGCTTGCGCTACGTGATGCAGTTCAACGCTCGTGAGGCCATACATATGTTGGAGTTACGGTCTTCCAGTCAGGGCCACCCCTCCTATCGCCGAGTGGCCCTCGAAATGCATCGTGAGATCGCCGAGAAGGCCGGTCACACAGCGATCGCGAATGCGATGACGCATATGACTACCGAGGCCCCGGAGCTAGAGCGCCTCGAGGCCGAGAGGCGTGCCGAGTCTCGCCGTCAGGTCCTTGACTGATCCGAATCCGTATCTAACCACTTCACAGACACAGGGTTTCAGACGGATTTGAATGACAATGTGCCGGTTGTCACAGCTTTCGGCAGTGGGTTGGCTTAGTTACCTTCTATGATCCGGCGCGGGAGTAGTACTAAAGGTTGGAGATCTAATGGCCGAGGATGACGATGTGATCGACCCCGAAGAAGAAGTGGTGGAAGAGGACGAACTCGAGTCCGACGATCTCGAGGCACCTGACCACGAAGATGACCTCGATGAAGATGTCGTCGACGACCTTGACGATGACGCGCTCGATGATGCGGTGGTCGCAGACGAGGAAGAAGAAGAAGAAGAAGACGAAGACGACGTCCCGGCGACGACCACTCGACGTCGGGTCCGAGCAGGCGAGGAAGAAGAAGAGGACGACGATGACATCGTGTCCCCTGACGACGTGGAGGCTGACCTCGATCGGATCTTGAAGGATCGCATGGTCGCAAGCGATGAGGAAGCCGAACAAGAAGATGAAGATGACGTCGTCGAGGAGCGCACCGACCCAGGTGACCGACTACAACCGAAGCGCCCCGACGAGACATTGTGCAGCAGTTGCTTCTTGTTGGTTCGTTCCACTGCTCCCGGTTGTCCCGTGGCCGACGACGATTGCCCGATTTTTACATCATGAACTCATTCGAAGCCGAACTGCGAGACATTGCTGTGTATGCGCCGATCGGCCTCGCAGCATTGTGCGTTGAGAAAGTTCTTCCTGTTCTGAAAGAGGAGTCCGCCAATCTGCGTCAGCAGCTCCCAGCGGCTCGCTTCATCGGCCAGATGGCCACCCAGCAGGCGAAGATTCAACTCCGGAACCGTCGTGATCTGGGACAGGAACAGCTGACGTCTTTGTTGGAGATGGGCAATTCTGTCATGACACAATTCGCTGGGTGGTCCCAGTGCGGAGCAAAGGGGAGTGGTTCGGCCGCACAATCCGCACCCAGCTCTGCCGGAGGAGAACCAGGGACTTCGACCATGGTGCCCCCGGAATCCATCGTTGATAAGTCTGACCCTTCGGCGCCAACTATCCCTCCCGTGGAACTTCGGGCGATCGAGGGATACGACAACTTGTCGGCCCCGCAGATCATCAGTTTGCTCGAGGAACTCAGCGTTCTGGAACGTGAAGAGGTTGAGGCCTACGAACGTGCCAATCGTCAACGTCGCACGATTTTGAACCGGATTGTGCAGTTGCGCACTGTCTGATGGTCGAACCGGAGATCCGCCTCGCACGTTCAGAAGACATCGATGAACTTTCCTTGCTTGAGCGGCAATCGCGAGACCACCTCCGGGACCAACGTGGTGGAGTTCGCTGGTTAGAGGAGCATCCACCGGCTGAGTGGACCGACCTCGTTACCCGAGGGAACGTGACCGTAGCCACTCTCGATGACGTGGTCCTCGGTTACCTCGTCTGTGAGTCGGTGCACACCGGTGTAGCCCTCATCCGCCAGGTCTACGTGGAACCTGAGGCCCGGGGGATCGGGTGTGGGGACGGCATGATGGCTGCAGCCATCGAACAGGCTCGCTCCACCCAACACCAGTTTCTCGAGGGGGAGGCCCTACCCGGTGATCGTGAGACGAAAAACCTCTACGAACGAGCCGGCATTACGGCTCGTTTGATTACCGTGTCCACGAGACTCTAAATCACTGGTTATTCAGCGGCCCTTCCACACAGGTGGTCGCTTTTCGATGAAGGCAGTGAGACCTTCATGCAGATCCTCGGAGTTAATCATCTGGAGCGACGCCGCATCTGACATTGCACGCAAATCGGCATCGCTAGCGTCATCGGAAGCGAGCACTACGGCCCGACTCGCCCACACCGCAAGGGGCGCATTTTGGGCGATCGCTTCAGCAAGATCTAGAGCGCCCCTCAAAGCGTCTCCTGCTGGCGTCAATCTTCCGACGAGACCGAGCTGGTACGCCCGCTCCGCAGTGATCGGCTCGCCAGTCAAAATCGCCTCCATCGCAGCAGCCCGACCGATCGCCCTTGGCAAGCGGTACAGGCCCCCCGCAGCGGCAACGAGGTTGCGCTTGACCTCAGCGAGACCGAAGCTCGCCTGCTCTGAGGCGACCACCAGATCGCAGGCCAAGACCAGTTCGCAGCCGCCAGCGGTGGCCAAACCATCCACAGCGGCGATCATCGGCTTGCGACGCTCCCGGTAGACAAAACCGGCAAAACCGCCACGAGCCGTCGTCGAGGCTCGGGCCTCTCCGCTATTCAGCGCCTTGAGGTCCATACCTGCGCAAAACACCGGCCGGTCTTGACCAACCGTATTTGCGGTCAGGATTCCCACCCAGACCGAATCATCAGATTCCATTTCATCGACGGCGGCCTCAAGCCCTGTTGCGATCGCGCCGTTGACAGCGTTGCGAGCCTCGGGACGATCAAGGGTGATGATCGCCACGTGACCTTCTGTGCGGTAACGAACAGCCTCCGACATCTGGCGCTCTGGTGACTCAGTCATCGCTGGACTTCTCTGACTCTTCAGATTCCGGCGCCACTTCCTCGACTGCAACTTCCTCGAGTGCAACTGCTTCGGCTGCTACTGCTTCGACTGGAACGGCTTCGACTGGAACGGCTTCGGTAGTCGCAGCGACATCGGCGACAACGGTCTCTTCAGCAGGTGCCGTTTCGGCCACCGATACCTGCTCAGTTACCGGAGCCTCTTTGATCACAGATGCCGCCTCCGCCACAGGGACTGCGTCCTTGGTTGGGGGCGTTGGGGGCTTCTTGCCAGGGCTGGGTGCTGGACGCGCCTTGGTAGTCGGGCGCAAGGGTTTCGGCATCGCCGCACCGGCACGCACCTCAATACCAAACTTCTCGGCAACCTGAGGAAGCGCCGGCGCCAAACGGGTGACCGTGGCTTTCAGTTCATCGGTGATCGGATCGGGAAGCACGATTGGCAGAATCATTGAACGCACCGGGGAAAACGCCGCTGCCTCCAACACTCCCACCCAACGCTCGGCCCCATCACCGGGGGCGAGCGCAGCAGTGGCGCTGAATGCAAGCCTTTGGGCCAGATCGGGCGGGAATGGCTGACCAGCCTTGGGCGGCTGAGAGGACAAACGCAAGGCCCTAATCACACGACCAACCGCCAACGCGGCATCAATGTCTGCGTACCAAAGATTCATTTCCTCTTGTTGTTTTGTGACCAGACCGGCCTTGAGCTGCACAGCGACCGCTCGAGCAGCATCGTCGCGGGCCACTATCGGATCCTCCGAGGAAGCCACCACACTGCGGAGATCTCGCAGGTCCAAATGTTCGATCTGGCGAAGGGCGGCCTCAGCACGGTCCATCCATTCCGCGACCCTGAGCTTGGGCAAAAGGTCCTCGGCCAACTTGAGCACAGTGGTCTCAGGCATCGTCGCCTTACCGTCGGCTGCAAGCCGGGCGTTTTCTTCCTTCAGACGTTGCCGCACCGCAGACATACCCTGCAGGGCCAGTTCGGCGATTGATCGCTGTTCCTCTGGAAGCGCAGCGAGCACCTCAGCGCGCCGAGCCTTACCCGGACGCAGACGCTTGGGCTTGGGACGCTGCGGCACTTCCGGCGGGGGACTAAACGAGGGGCGTGACGGGCCTCGACGATCACGGCGTCCACTCGCATCACCGGCACCCGGCCCACGATCAGGGCGTTCGGTGCGCTCGGGACGCTCACGGCGGCGATCCCCTCCGGGGCGCTCGCCACCTTCTGCACCTGGACGCCGCTCCCGACGATCGCGCCGGTCTCGATCACCGTCTCTACGCGGGCGGTCGGAGCGATCCCGCTGAGCAAGTTTCTGCACTACCGGTTCAAAGGGCCGCTCATCGGCCACAAGTTCCAAAAGATTGCTGGGTTCGGCCTTCGCGCGAGTGGGCACTACCGCAGTAACGGTGATGCCATCGATTTCCTGAACGACATCGACACGGAGTTGATCACCTACCCTCGCACCTGAGGGGAGCATCGCTCCATCCATGACACCTTTGGGCACTTTTGCACCCGCGGCACGCCAGGTCCATGAGCCATCCGGTTGTGCACTCGTCAGCTCGATCTCAATCCTTCGGGACATGGTGTCCAACCGTATCTGCTGAGAGGGTCTGAACTCCATTGACACGGTCCGTTGTCGCTACGGTGCGAGAGTGCCGATTTATGCTCTCGACGATCAGATCCCCCAGATTCACCCCACTGCGTACATTTCACCCGAGGCGGTGATCATCGGATCGGTGACAATCGGGGCCCACAGCAGCATCTGGCCGGGAGCCGTTTTACGGGGCGATGATGGTGCGATCCTGATCGGTGATCGCACCAGCATCCAAGACAACTCTGTGCTTCACACCACCCCCATGGATCACACAACGGTCGGAGACGACTGTGTGGTCGGCCACATCGTTCATCTCGAAGGATGCATCATCGAGAACAACTGCCTCATCGGGAACGCGTCCATGGTGTTGCATCGTTCACGGATTCGAGCCGGAGCAATCGTGGCGGCAAACTCTGTGGTGCTCTACGACATCGATGTTCCAGAGGGCGCGCTCGCCGCTGGATCACCCGCAGTGATTAAACCCGGTCGGGCACGTCGCGCCGATATTGAGATGGCTGCGGCTTCTTATGTGGAGCGGGCAGCCCGGTTTCACAGGGGCCTGCGCCGGATCGACTGATGCAGGTCCTGGTCCTGACTGTCCCCGTCACTCTCAGCGAAGTCATCAGCGATCGGCTGTGGGGTCTAGGTGTTGCTGCGATTGAGGAACGACCAGCCGCAGGATCCCCGACAGCAGACGGACCCGTTAACACGCTTCAGGTCAATCCGGTTCAGGCCACAGTGGAATTGTGGACTTCACTCGGAGAGGACCAGGAACTCGTCGTCTCCTGTCTCGAAGGAATTGGTCTCCCGCCCTATCCTGGCCCAGGCTCCGCCCAAGAAATTTGGTGGCGCTGGGAAGAGATCAGCTCAGCGGCGATCAACTCGTGGAGAGACCATGCCCGATCCTTTGAGATCGTCCACGACGTATGGGTGATTCCTGATTGGATGCCGACCGAGCATCGGGGAAATGTGCCTGACGACGTGACCGAGGTATTCATCGATCCCGGTTCTTCATTCGGGATGGGAGATCATCCCACCACCCGTCTGAGTTTGCAGCTGCTACTTCGCTACTTGCAGACCGGCGATCATGTGCTCGATGTGGGTTGCGGTTCGGGGATTCTCGGGATTGCGGCCCTTCTTCGTGGTGCGGGTCACGTCACCGCGATCGATATCGCCCCGGCGGCGATGGAAGCCACCCGCAACAATGCCCTTGTGAATGGGGTGGCGTCTCGGATCGATGTGTCGATGACTCCGTTAGAAGATCTCCTTACCGAGGAGTTCGTCCGCGGCGAGTCCTCAGGTCCGGTTCGGATTCTGGTGGCCAACATTTTGGC
This sequence comes from Ilumatobacteraceae bacterium, assembly GCA_018401375.1. Lineage (GTDB taxonomy): Bacteria > Actinomycetota > Acidimicrobiia > Acidimicrobiales > Ilumatobacteraceae > M30B72. The sequence goes on from JAGYKR010000002.1 coordinate 27,516, forward strand.
TCCTGCGCTCATTGCATTGGCGAAGGACATGCGCGAGGCCTGCACTCGCGAAGCCATGATCATCTTGTCAGGGATCCTTGAGAACAACTGCCAGCATGTGATCGATGCGTTCACACCTTGGTCGGTGATCGATCGCGTGAGCGAAGCTGGGTGGACTGCACTGCTACTCGCAGCGCCCTCACCCGATAGTCGCTGAGCCAGAGAGTATCTGATCCACTTCTCCGCGATGAGGGATCGAAGGCACAGCACCTTTCCTTGTCACTGCGATGGCTGCTGCGATCACGGCAGTGCGCACAGCGAGGCGCACCCGATCAAGAGCGAGGGGGTCATGTCCCTGCTTGAGGTCGCCGGCCACTACCGCTGACAAATACCCGCTGAAGACATCGCCTGCACCCGTGGTGTCAATAGCGGTCACCACAGGTGCCGGCTCCGTCCACGACTCAGAGATCTCTCGAGATGCGTCAGCGATTGAGCAATGCACGCCTCGTGCACCACGGGTCTCGATGACCACCCGAACACCGAGTCGATGGAGACGCTGTCTTCCACCGAGCGCTACGAGTTCGCCCTCGTTCGGAGTCAGAATCTCACAGTTCCGAAGCAGATCTTCAGTGAGTTCGGCCGCTGGAGCGGGATTCACTATGCGCAGGCAGCCAAACTCACCCGCCGTGGACATCAACTCGGCAACAGCTGTGACCGGTACCTCGAGTTGAGCGAGCACCACACGCGCAGCAGATAACGACGAGGACGCCACCGAGGATCTCGAAAATTCAGGTTGAACGCCAGAATTCGCGCCGGGGATGACCAGGATCGAGTTCTCTGCGTGACGATCCACCCAGATCATCGCCCGTCCTGTCGGTAAAACAGGGTGAGTGAACAACAACTGATCATCGATCCCCTCAGATCGCACGACCTCACGCAATGCTCGCCCAGCGGCGTCGTCACCGAGTTGGCCCCACAACTGCACCTGAGCTCCTGCACGGGCGGCCGCTACCGCCTGGTTCAGACCCTTACCGCCGGGATACTCATGATAGGAAAACCCAATCACCGTCTCGCCCGGCGAGGGCAAATGCGAGGACTCTGCTACGAGGTCAAGGTTGGCGCTACCAAGGATCACGAGATCCAAGTGACCGAGAGAATCCTCAGCCAACGTTGCGAGCACGGACACCGATCGGTGCGATCAACCGGAAACCGGCTGCATGTCGCTCGTCTTCGGACTCTCCACCCCAAAAACCGTATTCATGATTATCCCGTGCATATCCCTGACAGATGTGGTTAACCACACAACTCCCACAAACCTCACGAGCGGCAGCCTCTCGGCGTTCGCGTGCTTGGGGTCGCTCTGCGGGGGAGGGGAAAAACAGGTGGGTGAGACCCTTACAGGCTGCTTTACGCATCCAATCATCGTCCGTTGACTCCCTGGTCACGATGATCTCAACTGCAGCCATGAACGCCCCCTTGGTCTTGACGGTGTGACTTTCGCCCCAGACCTCGAATCTAGGTCCTGAGCAGGATCTCCGTCAATTATGTCGGCGAGTCGCACTCTGATCGAGCACGAAGGCCTGCCTCAACACCATTCAGACGAAAAAGAATCAGGCGAAAAAGAATCAGGCAAGAAAGTGGCGAACACCGGCTACGAAACGATCAACATCTACAGGTGTGGTGTCCCATGCTGTCATCCATCGCACCTGGGAGCGGAGTCGATCCCAGTCCCAGAAAAAGCACCATTCACGAAGCGGATCGATGATCTGATCGGGCAGACATGGGAATACGGCATTCACCGCAGGCGGAGCATCAAAACCAATTCCGGGGAGTTTGCGCACCGAGTCGTAGAGGTAGCGGGCCATCTGATTGGCGTGATCGGCGGTCTCGAGCCATAGGCCATCGGTAAGGGCTGCATTGAACTGTGCGGCAACGAAACGCATCTTGGAGGGGAGCTGAGTCACCTGTTTACGCAGATATGGCGCCCAACGAACGAGATCCGGGTTACAGATCACCACCGCTTCTCCGCCAAGAAAACCGTTCTTTGTCCCTCCGAAACTGACCACATCCACACCGGCGCCAATGGTCATCGCTCGCAAAGATTCAACTCCCTGCCCGTGCGCGGCGACCGCATTCGCGATGCGGGCCCCGTCAAGATGCACCAACATGCCAAGACCGTGGGCCACCTCACAGATCTCGCCGATCTCTTCTGGGGTGTAGACCGTGCCGAGTTCGGTGCTCTGTGTCACGGAGACCACACCCGGCTGGACGTGGTGCATGACCCCGAAATGTTGGGCCTGAGCAGCAACATCACCTGGGGTCAGTTTCGCGTCCGCAGCAGGCACATCGATCAACTTCACGCCGAGCACCCGTTCGGGGGCGCCGGTCTCATCCACTGCGATATGTGACCACCCGGTACACAGCACCCCTTGGGACGGACCAAGTGCTGTAGCCAAAGCCAACACGTTGGCTCCAGTCCCGTTGAAGGTCAGCAAAGTCCTGACTGGAGCCCCGAAAAGTTCGGCAAACAGCGCCTCACAGCGCCGGGTATGAGGGTCATCTCCGTAAGCGAGTTCATGGCCCGAATTCGCCGCAATCACGGCCTCGAGAATTTTGGGATGAGCACCGGCCGCATTGTCGCTCGCAAAAGCACAATCCGGGGGAGTCAGGTCGGCAGGAAACGGCACCATGACACAGTATGGGGTGCCGGTAGCGTAGGGATGTGCTCAAAGTCGTAACTGCATCTTGCCTCCTTGAGGCCCCACGATGAGTTCGACAACTGGTCATTCCGCTCTTCACGAGGCGAGCCGCCGCCGAACCTTTGCCATTATCAGCCACCCGGATGCTGGTAAGACCACCTTGACCGAGAAGTTTTTGTTGTATGCCGGGGCTGTTGGTGAAGCCGGCGCCGTGAAGGCCCGCAGCGGCCGGAGATCCGCCACCAGCGACTGGATGGAAATGGAGCAGAAACGGGGCATTTCCATCACGTCCACCGCCCTACAGTTTCCCTATCGCGACCATGTGCTGAACCTGCTTGACACCCCGGGTCACCGTGACTTCTCCGAGGACACCTACCGGGTGTTGGCCGCAGTAGACGCCGTGGTGATGGTGCTCGACTCCGCTAAGGGCATCGAGCCTCAGACGCTGAAACTCTTTGAGGTATGTCGCTCCCGGAATCTTCCGGTGATCACTTTTCTTAACAAGTTCGACCGTCCCGGGCGGGAAGCGCTTGAACTTCTCGATGAGATCGAAAGCAAGATTGGTTTGCGTCCCACCCCTGCAACGTGGCCGGTGGGGATTTCGGGAGACTTTCGTGGCGTGATCGATCGTCGCACCCGGATCTTCACCCGGTTCACTCGTACTGCCCGAGGCGGATCCATCGCTCCCGAAGAAGAGGTCACTCCCGATCGCGCCGCCCAAGAAGAAGGCCCTAGTTGGGATCGGGCGGTGGACGAGAGCGGGCTTCTCGATGCGATCGGGGCGAGCGTTGACGTGCCCTCCTTCCTCGCTGGGGAGTCATCACCTGTCTTTGTCGGTTCAGCATTGACGAACTTCGGGGTGCGACATGTGCTTGATGCTCTGGTAGATCTTGCTCCCGCACCAAGCCCACGTCGTGACAGCAACGACGTCCCACGGCCTCTTGACGCTGACTGCTCGGCCTATGTGTTTAAGGTGCAGGCCAACATGGACAGATCTCACCGCGACCGGATCGCATTTGTCCGGATCTGTTCGGGGGTTTTTGAACGCGGCATGGTGCTAACGAACTCACGGACCGACAGACCGTTCGCAACCAAATACGCCTCCACCGTGTTCGGCGCTGAGCGGACCACCGTGGACCTGGCGTACCCAGGTGACGTGGTGGGCCTCGTCAACGCCACCGACTTACACATTGGCGACACCTTGTACGCCGACACCCCGGTGACCTTCCCTCCGATCCCGCGATTCTCTCCTGAGGTTTTTGCATTGGCTCGTCCTTTGGACACCGGCAAGGTCAAACAATTCCGCAAGGGTCTCGCCCAGTTGGATGAAGAGGGGGTAGTCCAGGTCCTACGCGATCCTGATGCGGCCGAATCCTCACCGGTGCTTGCCGCAGTCGGCCAACTTCAGTTTGACGTGTTCGCCGACCGCCTCGCCAACGAATTCAACGCTCCCATTGAGGTGCTCTCGGCCCCCTATGAATCGATTCGTTCCACCGACGCTGCGTCAGCACATCGGTTGCGCTCAATCGGGGGGATCCGGATTATGGAGCGCTCCGATGGGGTGATGGTGGCTCTGTTCGAAAGCCAGTATCGCCTGGCACGTCTCTTAGTGGACGAACCCGAACTGACCCTGTCGCCGATTACGAACTGACTCGCTGCCAAGCGGCCAGAGGTCCCATCAGGTATCAAACACCTCATGAGATGTGGCGCGCGATGATTACGTCATGACAAAAGAGGTTCGATGCGGCTGGTGCCGGAGGGTGCTTCCTGAGCGCAAGGGTCGCGGCCGCCCGCGACGTTTTTGTTCTCAACGTTGTCGACAATGGGACTGGGTAGCTCGGCAGCGAGCAGGGGAGTTGGAGCTCAGCGAGGGCGAGTTGGTAATCGCTCGAGCGGAACTTGACGCATTGCATGACGAGTTATACGTGTTGGCTTGCGCGGTAGAGGACGCCGATCGCGACCTCAGCGCCGCCAGCACGAAGATGACCGCGAAGGAACTGCGCGAGATCCTGGACTGGGTGTTAGAGGCTGCGAGACCCCTTCGAGACCGAGAAATCTCCGCACCCAGTACACCACCCTCTATTTCGTCATGACGTTATAAATCTGAGGTTGACGGCCCTCATCACGTCGGCCCTCATCAAAGAGGGTCTGCAATGAAGGACGCACCGATTCAGACCTGGCGCTCACCGCAGTGAGCCGTGTGCCTGCGCGTTAATGCAGCCAGTTGTAGGGCCAGAGCAGCAGCGCCAATAGCCAGCGCCACACACCTCGAAGCTGCAGCCCACCTTCGCCCCACTCGGGCGCAACGCCCATAATACTCGTTATGTCAACTTGATCTGGATGGATCCAGATCGTGATCTCTCGGCACTCCCCTGATGCGAGCGTTACCGCATATGGCTTTGCTGAAAATGGGGGCCCGCTTCTCGATGGGATCTTTGTGAAGTGAGCCCGGGAACGGCCGAAGAACTTCTTGTCCACTTTGAGGAGATCTGATGACCGTGTTCCCCACCCCCACCTCACAACAGCAGCGCCGTCGGATGACCCGATTTGCCGCAGCAGCCGTTGTTGCCGGGTTGTTCGTCGCCCCCGTGACGATCTCCCAACTGGTAAATGCCGCTCCCGCCCAGAGCCCCACCGTATTTAACGGTCTTGCTGTGGGTGCTCGGGGTCAGGCTGTGGTTCAGATTCAGGCCGCTTTGGTCTCCGCCGGGATCCGACTGGTCGGTGGAGTAGACGGCACCTTCGGCCCGATGACCGCTAACGCTCTGCGCGAGTTCCAGACCCGTCAAGGACTCACAGCCACCGGTGTGGTGGATCAGGCCACCGCCGTGGCGCTCGGTGTGGCTACTGCCCCGGCCCTGCTCGTGCGGACAGGCTTACAGCGCAACGCCACCGGGGCCAACGTGGCGGATCTTCAGCGTGCACTGGTGAACTCGGGCATTTCTGTGGTCGGTGGTGTGGACGGGGTGTTCGGTCCCGCTACGGAGCGGGCGCTGCGCCAGTTCCAGACTGAGCGAGGCCTCGAGGTCACCGGGACTGTCACTGACGCAACCGCAAACGCACTCAGCGGGATTTCCACCACCCCGCAGGCTCCGGCGATGACCTCCTTGGTTGGCATCCGGATCGGCGCTAATGGCCAGGTCGTTCGCACGGTTCAACAAGCTGTGATCAACGCCGGCATCCGCTTTCCCGGTGGCGCCGACGGCATCTTCGGCCCTGCCACTGCTAATGCACTGAGAATCTTCCAGTCACAAGCTGGTCTGAAGGTCACCGGCGAGGTGGATGAGGCCACGGCAATGTTGCTTACCGGCCAAACCCTCACCGAGGCGCCCGCTGTGCCGGCGATGACTGAGCTACTCGGCTTAACCCCCGGGGCACGTGGGACCCAAGTGACCTTGCTGCAGCGCACGTTGATCAGCGCCGGAATGACTGTGGTCGGCGGCGCTGACGGCATCTTTGGCCCCGCCACCGCAAATGCATTGCGTCAGTTCCAAACAGCTCAGAACCTTCCGGCCAGCGGAGTCGTCGACGCCGCCACCGCCACCGCCCTCGAAGGCGTGACGGTTGAGGTCGCCCCTACCCCTTCGACTCCAGCACCGGACACATCCGCACCGGGCACATCCGCACCGGACACACCAGCACCGGGCACGGCCAGTTTCCCGAAGATGGGTGATCGCAGTCCACAGGTTGCCGAACTTCAGCAGGCCTTGATCGCTGCAGGCATTCCAGTTCCCGGTGGAGCTGATGGCATCTTCGGCTCAATGACTGCAGGCGCAGTGATTGCCTTCCAGCGTCAGAACAACCTGCCGGTCAACGGTGTGGTGGATGCTACGGTCGCATCGCTGCTCGGGCTCAGCGCTAACACGGGCGGCGGTAGCGAGGCTTCGACCCCGAGTGCACCTGTGGTGGCCCTCGTACAGTTCCCCGTCCAGGGTCGCTGCAACTTTGCTGATACCTGGCATTACCCACGCGGCGGCGGTCGCCTCCACGTCGGGGTGGATGTCATCGCCCCCGAGGGCCACTTCATCTACGCCGTCACCGACGGCACGATCACCCGGATGTACCGTGAGGGCACCAACTCCCTCACCGGTAATGGAGTGCGTCTCACCATGGATGACGGCTCAGGGACCTACTTCTTCTACGCACACTTCAAGGACTTTGCTCCTGGCATCGATGTTGGGACCAAGGTTGTGGCCGGGCAGATCATCGGCACCAATGGCAAGACCGGAAATGCTGGAGTTCCTCACCTTCACTTCGAGATCCATCCCGGTGGTGGCGCCCCGGTGAACCCGTATCCCTACGTTAAGGCCGTGGATGGATGCCAGATCACTGAGGTTCCGCCGCAGCCCTGAGCGATCGGGTAGTGTCGGGGTGTCGCTAAATTCACTCGGGAGAGTTCCTGTGGCCGCCAGTCACAGAAACGCCGAAGGAGCAACCACCCCGGAATCTCTCAGGCACCCGGACCGAGTGAGCGAGACAACGCTGGAAAGCAAAGGTGTTGATCACCTTTCGCCCACGGGGAAAGCCCTTCACGGGGTGAAACTCTCAGGCATCGATGACAGCGGGGGCACCCGGCAGCGCGCCAGCGCTCTTACATCGGAGGCCGATTCCCATGTCAGGTTCACGAAGCGGACGTTTCGCCCATCGTCATATCGGGCCTGATGCCCACGAGCAGCAGACGATGCTGGCCTTTCTTGGCCTGTCGGATCGGCAGGAACTGATCGATCAAGCAGTCCCAGCGGAGATCCGTCTTACTCGTCCTCTCGCAGTTCCCGCGGCGGTGGCCGAACACGAAGTTCATACCCTTTTGCGTGCAAGGGCCTCGCGCAACATCGTGCGTCGCAGCCTGATCGGGATGGGGTACCACCCCAACTTCACTCCCCCCGTGATCGCCCGCAACATCTTGGAAAATCCCTCTTGGTACACGGCGTACACGCCGTACCAACCTGAGATCAGCCAGGGTCGACTCGAGGCACTCCTGAACTTCCAGACCATGATCACTGATCTGACCGCAATGGAGATTGCGAACGCTTCGCTCCTCGATGAAGCCACTGCCGCCGCCGAAGCAATGAACATGGCTCGCCGAATGGGTCGGTCTCCGAGCCAGCGCTTCTTCATTCATGAGGACACCCACCCCCAGACGATTGCCGTTCTCGCCACTCGGGCCGAACCGATCGGCATCGAATTGGTGGTCGCACCGATCGAGCAGCTCGATCCGAGGAATGTCTTCGCAGCTCTTCTCCCCTCCCCCACCTCCACTGGAGGTCTCGTGGATTGGACAAGCGAAATCGCTGCATTGCATGCGGCTGGCGCGATCGCTGTCGTTAGCACGGATCTTCTGGCCTGCACGATGATCACTCCCCCAGGGGAGATGGGCGCCGACCTCGTGATCGGATCCGCCCAGCGTTTTGGCGTTCCTATGGGGTTCGGCGGCCCCCATGCAGCCTTCCTCGCGGCGCGCAATGATGCAGCCCGTCTCCTGCCGGGCCGACTCGTCGGTGTCAGCACCGACACCGAGGATCGTCCGGCATTGCGTCTCGCACTACAAACCCGTGAACAGCACATCCGTCGCGAGAAAGCCACCTCCAACATCTGCACCGCCCAAGTGCTACTGGCCAACATCTCGGGCATGTATGCGGTGTGGCACGGGCCTGATGGGTTGCGATCAATCGCCCAAAGGGTCCACATGTTCACCACCGTCCTCGCTCGGGCACTGCAAGCAGCAGGTCACGAATTACGTCATGACACATGGTTTGACACAGTCACCGTGACCAATCTGCCGGCGGAGGAGTTTCATCAGCGCGCTGATGCACAGGGTTTAGAGTTCCGCAGAATCGACGCAACCACGCTCGGCATCAGTTTGGACGAGAACGTGGACGAGGGCCTGATGCGCACCTTGTTGGAGATCTTCCACGTGGACCCAGCGATGCTTGAGGTCCCATCCGATCACACTGACCCACCAGCGGGTATCGCTGATGGGATGCGTCGGCGCAGCGAGTTCCTCACCCACCCGATATTTCATCGGTACCGGAGCGAACACGAGATGTTGCGCTACATCCGCCGTCTCTCCGATCAGGACCTCGCTTTGGATCGGACAATGATCCCGCTCGGATCCTGCACGATGAAGCTCAATGCGACGGTAGAGATGCAACCGATCTCTTGGCCAGAGTTTTCTGATCTCCATCCGTTTACTGATTCTTCGCACAGCCTCGGCTATCAGCAGATGATTAACGAACTCGAACAAGATCTTGCAGAGATCACCGGATACGCCGCTGTCAGTCTGCAGCCGAATGCCGGCAGCCAAGGTGAGTTCGCAGGCCTGCTGGCGATCCGGGGCTATCACCGATCGCTCGGCGAACCACAACGGACGGTCTGTCTGATTCCGTCGAGCGCCCACGGTACGAATGCGGCCAGTGCGATCATGGCCGGATTTGAGGTCAAGGTCGTGGCCTGCGAGATGAATGGTGATGTAGACCTTGATGATGTGGCGGCGAAGATCGATGAGGCAGGCGACCGGCTCGGCGCGATCATGATCACCTACCCTTCCACCCACGGGGTGTTTGAGACTCGGATTTCTACTTTGTGTTCGATGATTCACGCTGCGGGCGGACAGGTCTATGTGGACGGCGCCAATCTCAACGCAATGGTTGGGGTGTCACGCCCCGGTGATTTTGGTGCCGATGTGAGCCACCTCAACTTGCACAAGACCTTCTGCATCCCGCACGGGGGTGGCGGGCCAGGTGTGGGCCCGGTCGCAGTCAAAGCCCACCTCGCTCCGTTCCTTCCCGGCCATCCGCTCGGTGGTCCCGATCAGGCGGTCGGCCCGGTGTCGGCTGCACCTTTTGGCTCGGCTGGGATCCTGCCGATCCCCTGGGTGTATTTACGACTCATGGGCCCCGACGGTTTACGCGAAGCCACAGAGGTTGCGGTCCTGTCCGCTAACTACATTGCCGCTCGACTGAGCGACGCTTTCCCCGTGCTCTATCGCGGCGATGCCGGCCGGGTGGCCCACGAATGCATCATCGATCTGCGGCCGATCACCAAGGAGACCGGCGTGACCATCGACGATGTGGCCAAGCGTCTCATAGATTTCGGCTTCCACTCCCCCACTGTGGCCTTCCCGGTGGCCGGCACCATGATGATTGAGCCGTCCGAAAGCGAATCGTTAACGGAGATTGATCGATTCTGCGATGCGATGCTGCAAATCCGAGCCGAGATCGACATGGTGGCTGCTGGCCTTTGGGATCTCACCGCGAGCCCGTTGCGAAACGCACCTCATGTTGCAGCGGATCTACTTGGCGACTGGGATCGCCCCTATTCGCGCCATCTTGGGGCCTACCCTGACGGGGTGGTATCCCCCACCAAATACTTCCCTCCGGTCTCACGGATCGACGCCGCATATGGCGATCGAAACCTCATGTGCACCTGCGGACCGGTGGAGGATTCCGAACCGGTTGTCACCTCTTCGATCTTGCAGACCCAATGAGTGAAAGCGCTGACACGCCACCTAGTGGGGAGTCGGGTCAGGCCCGCGACCCGATCGCCGATGTACTGGGCTGGATCGGCCTGTTAGCCGGACCGGTCGGAGGCGCTCTGCGACAGGTGAACATCGAACAGCTCAGCGAGTGGAAAGCGGGAGCAGAGCATCTGTTGGGAACAGCCTCGCGTCTGGCGGCCTCATTGGATCAACTCCAACAGACTGCTGAGGCACTCAACGAACAGTTGACCCGCATCGCTGATGCCCTGACGGACCAGCAGGGCTCAGACCCCAGTTGAGCGACCTCGAGGCACGAACGGAGTCGCCACCACAGTCGCTGGGGTCGCGGTCCCCCGAAGGTCCACGCTGACCGTGTCACCAATCTTCACTGTTGAGTTCAGCAGGGCAAACGCAATCCCGTGACCGAGCACAGCGGAGTAATTTCCCGAAGTCACCTCACCGCACATCGTCCCATCGATGCTGACCTGGTATCCGGCACGAAGGGGACGGCGGCCTTCGGTGTGCAGTCCTCGCAAACTTCTCTGCACCCCGGCGGTCCGCTCGGCAAGGAGCGCCTCTCGGCCCCGGAACTCGGGTTTGTCAAAGGCAACCACCCAATCAAGTCCGGCTTGTAAGGGGGTGATCCCGGGTCCAAGTTCGTGTCCGTGTAACGGCAGACCTGCCTCGAGGCGCACAGTATCGCGGGCCCCGAGACCAGCGGGCGTAATCCCGACCGCCACCAATCCATCCCACAGTTCTTCCGCGCCCAAGATCGGAACCGAAATTTCTACGCCATCCTCGCCGGTGTAGCCCGTGCCCGCCACTACGCAGGAGTGGCCCCGCCAGTTCAACGGCTGCACTCGGAACCGTCCAACAGCCGCCGCCTCCGGCCACAGTTCGCCTACCTGCCTGCGTGCAGTAGGTCCTTGAACAGCAATCACCGCACGTTCTCCAGTGATATCAGTTCCACCGAGAGCTGCGATCACCGAATCAGTATTAGAGGCATTCGGCATCACATCGAAAATGTCTACCGGTGGTGATCCGGCCTCGGAGCCAACCTCTTGCCACCACCAAATAATGATGTCATCGAGTACCGATCCATCAGTGTCGAGGAGATGGGTGTACTGAGCCCGTCCGGGGGCGATCTTTGTGAGGTCGTTGGTCAGCGTGCGCTGTAGCCGATCAAAACCTTCTGCTCCCGTCAACCGGACTGTTCCGAGGTGGGAGACATCAAACATGACTGCGCCATTGCGACAGGCGAGATGTTCAGTAATGGTTCCCTCGTATTCGAGCGGCATCTCCCAGCCACCGAAGTCCACCATCTTTGCGCCAGCCTCGCGATGACGACCAGCGAGAGGTGACTGGCGCATCACCTCGCCAATGGCAAGGCGGCTACCGCAGAGAAATCCTCGTTCACAATCTCTGCGCTGCCTTCCGAGTGCGTTTCCTGCAGGACCGTTGCGCTCGGATCATGAGCGGATCGCAAAGGGATCAACTGAGTGTCGAGGTCGTCACGCAGACCTCTCAACGACAACACGTTCAAAACTCCTTGGCCCCGGTTGAGAACGTCGATCAATTCCTCGCCCTGGCACAACACCACTGAGGTTCCGCTGATCACTAAATGAGCCGACGCAATGTCCTCACTCAGGTGTTCGCGCAGGTACCGGAAAACCTCACGCACCGATTCGAGTTTGATGCCGGCATCGATCAGCGTCTTGATAACCCGTAGTTCCACGAGATCGCTGTAGGAATACTGACGACGACTTCCACTGCCAGAGGCATCCGACATCGAAGGCCGAATGAGATCAGTGCGGGCCCAATAATCGAGTTGGCGATAGGTGATGCCTACGACCTTGGCTGTCTGCGTACCGCTGAAACCCATCTCGCCCATGACTCCAACGTCTTTCATACTCACTCCTGATCCTCGTCCCACACCGCCGGATCAGCCGGCGAAATCCTCGGGGGTTACATTCTCAATGAAATCGTGGAACTCATCAAGTATTTCCTCGGTTTGTTCTTCTGGTTCCGGCGGCGGTTCCTGCCCAACTTCATCCACCAGTGCCTCATGAGCAAACAACGGTGCATCACATCTGACCGCCAGAGCAATCGCATCGGAGGGACGACTTGAGACGACCTTCGGACCATCTGGAGTTTCGAGGTGTAGTTCGGCGTAGTAGGTGTGATCCCGCATCTCGGTCACCACAACCTTGTCTAAACGTGCCCCAACGGCAGCGAGAGCTTCAAGAAACAGATCGTGGGTCAACGGCCGAGGTGGGACAACACCTTCAAGGGCGTAATGAATGGAGGTGGCCTCCGGGTTCCCGATATAGATCGGAACCAGACGCTGACGCCCCTCAATTTCGCGCAACAGAACCATCGGCGTGTTGGCCGGGATCTCCACCCGTACTCCTACAAGTTCCATGCGGATCACTCCCTCAGCGTACCGCGAGATCGGAGAGGCGAGCCATGCAGGCCCCCACCTCGGGTCGCCGGACCCGTGGTGATCAAATCGAGTGGGATGACCAGCTGAGATGATTGATTCAGGTTTCGAAATGGTGCCGGAGCGCCTTACGCATCATCGCTGTGCGCATCCGAGCCCCAAGGTCATCAAGATGTCGCAACTGGGCTAACGCCTCGGTGCGTGCCTGCGGATTCCGCTGACGCATCCGTGGGGTGATCAACTGCTCATACAACGAGGCCTCGCGGTCCGCAGCAGACATCCAACCGCGTAGGTGCCGCGCATCGACGCCTGCAGCCATGAACTGAGCCGCCAATCTTCCTATCTCCAAGGCATCCTCACTGAAGATTCGTGAGTTACCCGACCCTCGGCCGCTCACAATCCCAAACTGCTCAAGCAGTTCGCACTGGGGCACGGTCAGACCGACCATGGAGCACAGTTCCTCACGACTGAGCACCACCCCGGGCAGCAGATGCGGTGTGACCGGGGTGTGGTCGGCACCGCCCTCAGCCTCATATGGATCGTGAGGGTCTATCTCCACCACAGGTCGATGGTTGTGGTGGACGGTCTCGCTCCGCACGTTCTCGCCAGCCGTGTGCACCGCAGACGGCACCGCGCGCACCACGGGTGATCTACGTTCAGGGAGAGGGTCACCTGGCTCAAGATGATTCGGGATACCCAACTCTTCTTTGCGGATCTCACCTGAGGGATCGATCTCACCGGAATCGATCCGGTCTTTGATCACTCGTAATGGAAGGTAATTTTCCCGCTGCTCACGCAAGATCACCTTCAACAAATCAACATCGGCCTCATAAAACTTGCGGTACCCCGAGGCTGTTCGTTCGGGATCGATCAGACCCTGGCTTTCAAGGAACCGGATCTTGGAAATAGTGACATCAGGGAACTCCTCCAGAAGAAGGCCCAGTACCTCTCCGATGGAGAGGAACCCTGTTTCGGTATTCTCACTCACTGTCACGCTCAAAAAAGACGAGGCGGAACTTGCCGATCTGAAGTTCATCCCCGTGTTGTAAGGGTGCCTGATCCACCCGAATCTGGTTCAAGTAGGTCCCATTCAAAGATCCGGCATCGAGCAACTCGTACTGATCGTTGTGGCGCCGAATCTCCGCATGACGCCGCGACACAGTGATGTCGTCAAGGCTGATCTCACTGTCGGGGTGCCGGCCAAGGCGCGTGGTCTGACCAAGGAGAGTAAACCGAGCACCCGATTGGCCACCCGAACGCACGATCAGCACCGGGATGCCGCGAGGCAGATCATTGACCGGCACGGAGATGTCGTCAGCGGGCCCGGGCGCATCTTGTAGAGGGTCCACTGCGGTGAACGTAATCGTGCGATCGTCAAGGAGATCGAGCGGTTCACCACAACTCGAACAGAAGTTGCTGACGGGCGGGTTGCGGTGCCCGCACTGATTGCAAAACACATATTCCATGGTCAACCCTCGATCAACGCCTGGTAGGCCGCCGCATCCATCAACGCTTCAAGAATATCCATGGACTCCACCCGGATTTCACAAATCCAGCCTGAGCCGTAAGGGTCGGAGTTCAGCAACTCTGGGCTTTCCTCAAGGGCGGTATTCACCCCGATCACCTCGCCAGCGACCGGAGCGTAGATCTCCGAGACGGACTTGGTGCTCTCTACCTCACCGAGGGCTGAACCTTGCCCGCATTGGTCTCCAACTTGCGGAGGCTGGACGAAAACGACATCACCGAGGGCATCTTGGGCGTAATCGGTGATCCCCACTTGGACGGAAGTATCCGAAGTCTTACGGACCCATTCGTGATCCGAGGTGTAGCGCAGGTCACCAGGAAGATTCATTGCCCCAACCGTACCGTTTCTGAGGCCCTCGGACCACAGTCTTGTTCAACGGGCTGATCGAACCCCGGCCACGATTTTGGGAAAGTAGGCCAGTCCAGTTGCGTAACTGAGAACCACGCCCGGCACCCCGAGCAGCCAGGCCAGATACCCGAAGCCGTCCGCCCCGAGAATCGCACTTTCCGATAGGACAAATCCGGGGACAGCAAACATCAAAAGGAATGTGGCAGTTTTACCCCAAAAGGTCACATCGAATCTCTGCATTCCAAGAAACAATGTTGCGTAGGCCACGGTGCCACCAACAGCAAACTCGCGCACCAAAACAGCAACGGCAAACCACAGCGGGATTGAACCGTCCGCCACGATCGCGAGGAGTCCGACGATGAACAAGATCCGATCCACAGTCGGATCAAACTTGGCGCCAAACTCGCTGCGTTGATTGAGCCTTCGCGCCAAGTATCCATCAACCCAGTCGGTCGCCCCTAGGCCACCGAGCAAGAATGCAGCTCCAATCCGATTTTCTTGAGCGAGGAGCAGCCACACGAAGACCGGGAGGCAGGCCAACCTCATCAGGGTGATCAGATTGGGAAGCGTGAGCACACCGGCGCCCAGATCAGAATCTGAGATCAGACGCTCCGGGACGGCTCGATCTCCATGCTCGGAATCGGCTTTGCTACCCGATGTTGCGGCGGTCGGTTCGTCCACACTCACAGTGCCCAGCGTATGGTGCCGGAATGACTCACGGTTCATTACAAGGTCAGGTGGCCCTTATCACCGGGGGCGGTTCTGGATTAGGAGCAGCCTTCGCTCGGCGATTGGCTGCTGATGGGGCACAGGTAATGGTCACCGATCTGCGTGGTGAGACCGCTGCTGACGTGGCATCGCAGATCGACGGCCACTCCCTAGAGGTAGATGTCACTGATTCAGCCGCAGTGGATGCTGCAGTCGCTGCGACCATCGCTCGGTGTGGCGGACTCGACATCATGATTAACAACGCCGGGATCGCACCTCCGTTCAATCAGGAGAGATTCCAGCGCACCGTGACCAACGAGATCCTGCGCATGTCAGGCGACTTATCCTCAATGGAACCCCTCGAGGTGCTGAGCACCATGAGCAACGAGGACTGGGACCAGATGATCAGGGTTCATCTGTACGGGGTGTTTTACGGGTGCCGGGCGGCGCTGCGCCATTTCCAGCCGCGCCGAAGCGGTGTGATCGTCAACATCTCTTCGGTGCTCGGCCTGCGACCCTCCTCGGCCGCCCCGCATTATTCGGTGGCCAAGGCCGGGATTATCGCCCTCACCAAATCGGTGGCAGAGGAGGTAGCGCCGTTCGGGATCAGAGTCAACGCGGTCTGCCCGGGCTGGGTGGACACTCCCCTGCTCAGCGATTTTGATGAGCAGGCTCGACAAATCATTCGCAACCGAGTCCCGATGGGCCGTTTGGCCACGGCTGAAGAACTCGCCGAGTTAGTTAGGTTCCTGTCCGGTCCCGAAAGCAGTTACTGCACAGGTGAGGTGCACTCAGCGGGCGGCGGCTACGCATGACCACAATCTTCACCCGCATCATTGAGGGCGAGATACCCGGGACGTTTATCTGGCGCGATGAGCAGTGCGTGGCATTCATGTCCATCAACCCGATGAGCTTCGGACATGCCCTCGTGGTCCCCATCACCGAGGTGGACCACTGGGTAGACGGAGATCCCGAATTGATCGCCCATCTGTTTGAGGTGTCCAGAGTGATCTCGGTGGCTCAAAGGAACGCGTTCACTTGCGCTCGGGTTGGTGTGATCATCGCTGGTTACGAGGTACCCCACACCCACATCCATCTGGTCCCTACCAACGAAATCTCTGAGTTGTCGTTCGCCAATGCTGCTACTCACGTGGAGCGAAGCGAACTCGATTCAGCTGCCGAACTCATCCGAGAAGAGCTGCGGCGTTTGGGTCGCACCGAAGTCGTGTGAACCTGAAGGCCCGGGGAAAGTGCTGGGATCCGGCACCCGAGACAGCAGTCGGGGCCCTTCAGCTCGTACCGAGTTCACATCGGTGCTGACCCGGTGATGGGTTAGTTGGCCGTCACGGATCGGGCCGACGAGTGAACCAATGATCCCGAGGTCGTTGAGCGTGGAATCCATCCACTGCTCCCAATCCTCCGGCTCGAGCAGTACCGGCATACGGTCGTGAATTTGCGCCATGTCGCCATTGGCCGCTGTGGTCAGAATCGCAACAGTGGCCGGAACCCCATCACGCGCAGGGTTCCAGATCCCACCAACCGCCAGCATGGGACGGGTCCGTGGGGTGATCAGGTGGGGCTGTCTCTGCCGTCGCCCGGAGGTGGTGCGTGTTCCGTCGTTGTCACCATCGGTCCATTCGTAAAAACCTGTCATCGCAACGATGCAACGACGCTGTACGTAGGCCTCTCGAAATGATGGTTTGTCCGCTGCAGTCTCCGCACGCGCATTAATTAACGAGCGTGCAGTTTTCGGTGGTATGCCCCGCACTTCAGGACGCTGCCATCTCGGCACCAAACCCCAGCGCATAACAACAATCTCGGGGTGCGCTTGATCTGTGGATCGAGCCACCACTCGCACCATCTGAGTGGGGGCGAGGTTATAACGCGGTTGCCAACCAGCGAGCTCATCGCTGAGGACCGGGTCGGCTCCGAAATATTCTGCGATTGATCCGGAGGATTCCCGGGAAACGAAGCGGCCACACATCAGCTTCAGGCCAGCGGAGGAGGCCACTCCTGGGCAGTATCGGCCGTCATTGCATCGTCCACGCTGGCTTCGCCCAGAGCAATCTCTAGTCGACGGATGGCGTACATATCCATATTCGCATAGACCAAATGCGCACCCTCAAAGCGCCGGGTCTCCTCCACCAACTGATCGGTATTTACTTCGTTAGCGAGTACCACAACCGTGTATGAATCAGGTTCTACGGCATCGCGAAACCACTGCACCCACTCATCAGGTACCCCGACATCAACGACTTTGGCAGCGATCACACCTGCGCCGGCGCCCATCCCGAGACCGGCTATCCATCCCACCGGGCCGCCGATGATCAAGCCGAGCAGGCCGGTCCACACCGCTCCCGACAAGGCAGCACGGCCGGGCTGTAAGTCAACGGTCTCTTTGACCCGTGTCCGGCCATCGGCACCCTTGGTCACCATGACGGCGTCCACCAAGCGCAGGCTGTTTTGGGAATGAAGTCGTGAAATCGCAGAGAGGAACTCTTGTGCCCGAAACTGATCATCAAAGGAGATCCCAATGATCGTGTCCGCCTGCACCGAAGGTATGTCAGTTCCTGCCACAGCCCAAGTGTGCCATCTCTGCGTAGCAATCCATGTCCGTAATGAACACCACATCTGACTCTCGTTTGTTCAGCGAAATTCATAGACCATGGTGGGATGCGTCTTGCGACAGTCGGCCCGTCTCCGTCTCCTCATCGACGAGCACAGCCTCACCGATCCCTCACTGAATATTGCTGCTGCTGCCCTTTTGTGCGATTTCTGGGAACACCGTGCACGCACGGATTGCTACCAGCCCAAGGTGTCGACCGATCCGGGGTCCACACTTACGAAAAACAAAAAAGGGCACTTCCCAGAATCCCAGGAAATGCCCTTTGAGTAACAACGAAACCGCTGTGATCTCCGTCGGGCTGGGGAGATTCGAACTCCCGACCTCTTGACCCCCAGTCAAGCGCGCTAACCAAGCTGCGCCACAGCCCGCTCTGCAGAAGGGCGAACCCCTCGTTGTCGTGGTGAGCCTAGCGATCCATCAGCGGCTTCACGCCGCCAGATTCAGATGAACAGCTCGATGACCCGCCAGCCGAGGTATGCCACCAACGCCACGACCAACAACTTGAAGTGCCAGGGAGCTTTTTCTTCCTCTGCGAGGTCCGCGAGTCGTCGAGCCTCCACCTCAATCTCACCGTTACAGCTCGGACATTGCCCTTGGGCGGTCATCGCTGTTGGCGCCAGATATTTTGCGCACTCCTCACACCAAGGCATCGCCAGACCTCAACTACTTCGTTTACGGACCCGCAACTTGAGCGGGGTGGAACCAAACCCGAAAGCTTCACGCAGGGACCGTTCGAGATAGCGAAGATAATCAGCGCGCAACTCGCGGTTGACGAACAAGGTGAAGGTGGGCGGATCGGTGGCACCTTGAACCGCGTACAGCACTTTGGCCCCACCTCCCGCAGGTTGACGTTGCTGTGCGGCAGCGAGCACTGTGTTGACATCACGGGTCGGTACACGCCGGTGATACTGCTCAATGGCACCTTGGAGGACCGGCAGCAATCGGTGCACACCTTTCCCGGTCAGAGCAGAAATCTTTAGCAAGGGCACATCGCCGAGGAAAGCCAGTTTGTGCCGCACCTCTGCTTCGGTCTCGCGGCGACGATCGGCGTCATCGATCAACTCCCACTTGTTCAAGAGAACGAGGATTGGACAGCCCGCCGCGTCCACCCGCTCTGCGAGTCGCTGATCCTGGCCGGTGACCCCTTCGATCGCATCGATGATGAACAACGCAATATCGGCATCATCGATAGCCCGCAATGCTCGAACTAAGGAGTAGTACTCAGCGGCATCGTCGATCTTTGCTCGACGTCGCATCCCGGCCGTGTCCACGTACACGATGGGGCCATCCTCGGTCTCCACCATGGTGTCGATGGCATCACGGGTGGTACCGGCCATGTCATGGACTACCGAGCGATCCGCACCAACGAGACGGTTGAACAAGGTGCTCTTGCCAACATTGGGCCGGCCGACAATCGCCACCCTTGGCGGCCGTCCGGCGTCCACTTGTTCCACGGTGGATTCATCCACCTCCCATGGTGACTTGGGCTCCGCATATTCCTCCCAGACCACTTTGGATCCGAGACGCTCGAGCACCACATCCAACAAATCCCCGGCCCGACGGCCATGGAGAGCGCTGACCGGCACCGGTTCGCCGAGCCCGAGGGCGAGAAACTGCCAAAGTTCCTCCTCACGACGACCGTTATCGGCCTTATTTACCACCACCAAAGTCTGATGGTCTCCACGTTTCAGCCAGTCGGCCACCTCCTCGTCCTCTTCGAGCACCCCGACTGTCGCATCCACCACAAACAGCACGAGATCCGCCTGGTGAACCGCTGCCTCTACTTGTCGGCTGACCTTGACATCGAGGTCCGATCCGCCCGGCATCCAGCCACCGGTATCGACGATATTGAAGTGTCCCCCTAGCCATTCAGCAGGCAGTTCCTTACGATCCCGGGTTACCCCAGGTCGGTTCTCAACGATCGCACTTTGCTCCCCCACCACACGGTTAAACAGTGTGCTTTTACCCACATTGGGACGGCCAACGATTACCACATTGGCTAAATGGGCCGATGGATCTTCAGTATCAAGTTCTCGGTCCGACATCAGCGAGCCTCCAGTGCCTTTCTTAGAGCGATGCCGTCGGTGGGGATGATCTCCACCGTGCGTGGCAGATCGCTCACGGTTTTTCCGTCCAGAAACCGGCCGTCCTCAGACAGGCAGACATCAGGAAGCAGATAGCGATCGTTCTCGGGTTCGGCGCCGAGAACGGTAATCAGATCAGTGCCGGTCATGAGACCGGTCACAGCGGTGTTACCACCAAAGAAATCATTGCGAACCGGGATCACTCGAATGTCGGTGCGGCCAAGGCTGTCCACTAAGGGTGCGAGCACTCGAGCCCCCATTTCTCCGGTCAAGATTCCGATCGCTGCTGTGCTGCGAGACCGCAACTGCACTGGCTGAGCAGTCGAGGCCGCACTGAGACTCGGACGAAGCCCGGTGTATGCGGCTGGATTGGAAGGAAGATCCACGGCGGAGAAGAACCCTGCCCGTGGACCGGTGGGCTCAATGGCCTGCCCATGGAACTCCATTTCAAAGGTGCGCGCCATGCCGATGCCGTCCTCGTGCATTACGAACCCCTCGTAGGCGTCGGCTGCCGGGAAATCCCGCTGTGCCATGAGGTAGTACTCATCGGCAGCGAACACCATCCGGCGGCCGAGTACCGAGGCGTAGATCGGTTGCCATAGTTCCACCAGATCCACCACTGCGGCAGCCTCCTCCGGCGAATGCAAGCGCATGCTGGCCTCGGGGTTGAACTTGGAGATTCCGAGGGGCACCACCGCAACCGAGGATAACTCCGGGTACCCATCGAGGATCCCGGCCAAGGTGTCGGCAAGCACCGCACCGTCGTTCACCCCGGGGCACACCACGATCTGACCGCGTACCTCAATATCGTTGTCGAGTAGGGCACGTAACCAGCGCAAACTCATCCCCCCGCGCTCGTTACGCAACATCGCGGAACGGACCTCGGGGTCAGTGGAATGGATACTCACGTTGAGCGGGGACAAACGCTCGGTGATCACACGTTCAAGATCAGCCTCAGTGAAACGGGTGAGCGTCGTGAAGTTCCCGTAGAGAAAACTCAATCGGTAGTCATCGTCTTTGAGGTAGAGACTCCGGCGCATCCCCTTGGGAAGTTGGTAGATGAAGCAGAACTCGCAATGGTTATCGCAGGTTCTGACCCTGTCAAAGACCGCGCTCTGCACCTCTACCCCGAGCGGCATCCCCTCGGGTTTAAGAATCTCGAACTCCCTTTCCACCCCGCTGCGCAGCACCTCAACGTCCACCTCGCCAGCGTCGGTGGCTAACTGCCATTCGATAATGTCGCGTGGGGCTCGACCGTTCACCCTGATGATCTCGTCGCCCGGAAGGATCCCCGCCCCTTCCGCAGCAGAACCGCGCGCCACCGACACCACGAGGGCGCCGAGACGCGCTGCGGAAGAAGTGGTAACAGCCATCAGACTCCTCAGGCTACCGGTGGGGACTGTCCGGTATCGTTGAACCCATCATGGCCGTGGAACGAGTCCTGCTAGCGGAGCCCCGTGGATTCTGCGCCGGGGTTGAGATGGCTATCAAAGCACTCGCCTGGTTGGTGAGGAGTTGTGATGGACCGGTGTACTGCTACCACGAGATCGTTCACAACCGTCTCGTGGTGGAGAACTTCGAACGCCTCGGCGTGGTGTTCGTGGACGAACTGTCCGAAATTCCGCCGGGCAGCCCGATCATGTTGTCGGCACACGGCTCTCCGCCCGAGGTCCTCGCTGCAGCCCGCGAGCTCGGTAGCTACGTGGTGGATTCGGTCTGCCCGCTCGTCACCAAGGTCCACCATGAGGTCAAGGTGCGAGCGGGTAAGGGATACCGGATCATTTACGTTGGCCACGAAGGACACGAAGAGGCGGTGGGCACGATGGCAGTGGCCCCTGACTCGATCAGCCGGGTGGAGTCGGTTGATGAGGTGGACGCCCTGATGCAGTTCTCCGAACCTGTTGCGCTGCTCGCACAGACCACCCTGTCCCATCGGGATTGGGAGGGAGTTGCAGTCCGGGTGAAAGAGCGGTTCCCTGAGGTTTGGACTCCGGGGCGCAGCGACCTGTGCTTTGCGACAACAAACCGTCAAGCAGCGCTGATGGCGATGGCCCCACGCTGCGACGCGATTGTTGTCATCGGATCGGCGAACTCTTCCAACACCAGAGCGCTCGAGAAATTGGCCATTGATGCTGGCTGCCCACAGGTGTTCCGGGTCAACACGGTCACCGAACTCCCGAGCACACTCTCCGGAGTGGTCGGTGTGACCGCAGGCGCATCGGCTCCTGAGCACCTCGTGGCCGAGGTTGTGGAGTTCTTATGCCCCACCGCCGGGGTGGAACTGGTCCACGTCACCGAGGAAGACGAATACTTCCCTCCGCCACGCAACCTGCGCGAATGGCAGGCCACCTTAGAACTGGCATGCACAGTCTTGCTCGGAGGCAATCCCTCGGCGGTCCCTCACGTAGAAGACCGCCAGATCTCCGCCAGTGAGATCTTGAATCTCATGGCTCTGTAGAGATTTACGGTCCTCAGAAATTAGTTGCGGGGTACTTGACTCCACGGCACTTCACGATCCACCCGAACATCGCCGGGCAGTCCGAGCACCCGCTCACCAAGGATGTTCTTCATCACTTCAGTGGTGCCGCCCTCAATCGAGTTAGCCCGTGAGCGCAAGAACGCTTTTTGGAGAGTGTCCGAGCCCATCGCCGTCTCCGGGCGAATCATCTCGTAACTGCCGTACAACATGCCGTCCGCGCCGAGCAGGTTCATCACCATGGCGTAGATGTCTTTGTTCAAGTCCGCAGACGCCATCTTGCCAATGGAACCTTCCGGACCGGGATCCCCCATTTTGCGCATCTGGTTCGCACGGATGTTTGTCAACCGCAACACCTCGGCCCGGCTCCACAACTTCATGACCTCGTCCAGTGAGGAAGCGTCCTTGCTCTCAGCGGGCAAGCCTTTCCAGGTGGTGGTCAGGTGGGCAATCGTTCCGGAGCCCTTTTGGGGAATGGTGCCGCCAATTGAGACCCGCTCGTTCATCAGCGTGGTCAACGAGACCCGCCAGCCGTCTCCGGGCTTACCGAGCATCTCGGCATCAGAGATCCGAGTGTCGGTGAAGTACACCTCATTGAACTCGGCTTCGCCGGTCATCTGACGCAGCGGACGAATCTCCACTCCGGGAGCCTCCATATCCACCACGAACGCAGTCAGACCGGCGTGCTTGACAGCATCGGGATCAGTCCGCACCACTAGCAAGCCCCACTTAGAAAGATGGGCGAGTGTGGTCCAGACCTTTTGGCCGTTAACAATCCACTCTTCGCCGTCTTTGATTCCTTTGGCGGACAATCCAGCGAAGTCAGATCCTGAGCCGGGCTCGGAGAACAACTGACACCAGACCTCTTCTCCAGTGAACAGCGGGCGCAGGTACCGGGCCTTTTGCTCTTCAGATCCCCACGCGACCACGGTCGGGCCGGTCATGCCATGGCCGATCGGGTTGCGATACATCGGATTGGGACCACCGGCCGCAAAAATTTTCTCGTTGATTGTCTTTTGCAGTTTTGGGTTCAATCCGAGGCCGCCGTGGCCTTCGGGAAAATGCACCCAACCGAGACCACGGTCAAACTGTTCGCCAAGAAACACCTTGGGGTCAGTTGATGCGGGTGGGAACTTGGTCAAGAGATCCTCAACAAGTTCAATGACGCGTTGTTCTTCGGTGGTCAAAGAGATCGTGGACATGATGGCAATCTACTTGGCTTCACAGACCCTTTGCGAAACCGACATGACACATTTCTCACGAATATGACAGCGATACTGGGGGGCCTGTGCGCACCGTCTGGCTCCATAACTTCAGAGTTCTCGTAACGGCCGGTGCGATCATTTTCCTTGCGGCCTGCACCACTATCGCTGAGCCAACTGCAGACAGCGGATCCTCACCTCCTTCGCAGATTCTTGGAGATCTCGACGAGCTGTCTCCCGGCGACCCCTCGGCCCGAGATGAGTACGCCGCCTTTTGCCAAGCAATCAGCATCGATCCCGACAACAGCGCTCTTCCCGCTGCTGATCCGTTAGCCGCTGAAGCGGTTCTCGCTGCTTACCGGGCTGCGCTCAATGTGGCTCCGGCCGAGATTCTCAAGGAACTGGCAGCTCTGTTGGATTTCCTTGAGTTCGGCATCGAACCCGACTTCGGTGAACCTGTGGACATACCGATCTTCGAACCTTCAGATCCGCTTGAACAACCTGATCAAGCCGATCAAGCTGATCGAACAGATCAAGAAACGGCGGCGGGCCCGGTAACCGAACCGACTGATCCGTACGTTTTTATCTCCCCCGACGCCGACCAGTTAGCTCTATCGGTGGCCGCTTTCCTTGAGTTACATTGCGGCGGCGTGGCCCTCAACCCCTTACCGCCCCCAACGGTCCCCGCTGCTGTTACCAGTGAACCGTAACTGGAACCTGTAGCCAGGGCCTCGCCCATCGGATTGAGGCGCCGATCGACGGCTCTGGTCAGTCAGATTCGCCAGTGGCGGATTCGCCAGCATCGGGTTGAGTGCTATAGCCAGCGGCTTCCACTCGGGCTAGCAGCTCGTCGCGGATGCTACGGCCCGGCTCACGGGCCCGGTCCCCCGTTGCCCGCCACCCGAGGCGAGAGGAATACAGAAGCGGTGGTTCCTTGAGCCGACCCGGGACCACCTCTTCCACCCGAGCAAAGACCAAATGATGGTCCTCCATCTCCATGATCTGAAAGATCCGACATCGCAACCAGGCGATCGAGTGGGGAACCACACACGGCCCTGTCGGATCCGACGGCCACCCGGTCAAGAACTCCGTTGCGATGTGATGGAACTTTCTTCCCGGGTAACTGAAGTACTGCCCTTCAGCGATCTGGTCAGCAGCCAAAATGCTGACAGCGAACTCCCCTGAGCCGACCATTAGCGGGTAGGTGTCATGAAGTGGAGAAACGCTGGCCATCAAAATCGGCTCGGCAAAACTCACTTGAGTGACCCAATGGCTGGTGTAGGCGCGTTGCACCCCGTCCAATGTGGCGCCCACCACTTCCACGCCCTTCATCATCTGACCGAGGCTGCGTTTAATTTCCGGGTCGATCATGAGATTCAGTTCAGCACGAAACTCAGGTGACGCGCCTGATCGCGTTCGGATTCGAACTCCGGCATCGCGACCCGCATCTGCATGACGAGGCTCAATCTCAACAGATCCTTTCGCTGGGTGAAAGCCGCCTTCAGATTGTTAAGCATCCGAGCGATCACAAGTCGCGGTGCGACCGGATCGAGATGTTTCGGATCCCATGGAATCTGTCCGTGCGTCAGCGTGGCGAGAAGTTCACGAGCGTCGGCAACGTTGAGGGTTCGACCTCCGTGAAACGGATCGCAAAACCACTCCGGCTCTGTGGGATCTCCAACAAGAAAATGTGCTGGCATCCCAATTCCGTGGAGAGTGACCCCCACTCGGCGGGCCACTTCAATCACTACTACCGACAGGCTGATGGGTATGCCGCGGCGTCCTGCAACCACCCGATCGAGACAGGAGTTGCGCCAATCCCCATAGCTGCGGCGATCCCCGATGAAACCGAGATCACCAACGAGGTGAGCGAGGACTCCCTCCCGGGTAGGAGTCGGACAGGATGCAGCAAACTCATCGAGCACGCTCAGCCATTCGATGACATCAAGTCGCGGCTGCAGTACCGCTGACATCATTAACGCTGCTTCGTCCAACATGAGTTCCGACGCCGGCCCTGTCATCACGGAGCAGAACTGCTGGAGCCGCCGGGTCACGAGGTCGGCGCCACTCGGATCCATCTCCCCAACGTACCGTCGACTACCTTGCATGAGATGTTCCCAGGCGCACACATCTCCACTCACCCTGACAAGCCAGCTCTCATCATGGCCGGAAGCGGCTTCACCCAGACCTTCGCAGAACTCGATGCGGCAGCGAACCGCTTGAGTCGACTGTTACGGGCAGCAGGACTCCAACCTGGCGATCATGTGGCCTTGTGCATGGAGAACCATGACCGCTATATGGAAGTGGTCTTCGGATGTCATTACGCCGGGGTGATCTACACCGCTGCGTCATCGCGTCTGACCAGCCAAGAACTGACGTACATCATCAACGACTGCGGCGCGAAGGTGTTCATCACCTCTAAGTACAAGGCCGAACAGGCTACCGACGTCTTGGCCAACACTCCTGGCGTGGAGTTACGTCTGATGCTCGACGACACCATTGAGGGCTACGAGAGCTACGAATCTGCCGTCGCCCAGCATTCCGCTGAGCCGATGGAGGGTCGCATCGCCGGCATGGACATGCTGTATTCCTCAGGAACGACCGGAATGCCCAAAGGCGTACTCGGCCAGTTCGTGGAACGGCCGTTGGAACAGTCTCCCGGGACGATCATGCCGCTGTTGCAGTTGTTGTTCGGGATGACCCCCGATGCCGTCTACCTCTCCCCCGCTCCCTTCTATCATGCGGCTCCGCTCCGGTTTTGTATGGCGGTGATGAACCTCGGGGCCACTGTGGTGAGCATGGAGCACTTTGATGCCGAGGGTTATCTTGCGGCGGTCGAGAAGTTCAAGGTCACCCACTCTCAGGTGGTACCCACCATGTTCGTGCGGATGCTGAAACTCGACGAAGCCGTCCGCACCCGCTACGACGTGTCCTCACTGGAAGCTGTTGTCCACGCGGCAGCACCATGTCCGATCCCGGTCAAGAAGCAGATGATCGAGTGGTTCGGCCCCGTGATCCACGAGTACTACGCCGGCACTGAGGGCAACGGCTTTATCTACTGCAACTCTGAGTCCTGGCTCGCCCACGAAGGCACCGTCGGCCAGCCGCTTAACTGCGTGCTGCACATCTGTGACGAAAACGGCCTAGAGGTCCCCCAGGGCGAAAGTGGCACAATTTTCTTTGAGAGCGAAGCCAAGTTCGAATATCACAACGACCCGGAAAAGACGAAGTCATCTCGCCATGCAAAGGGCTGGAGCACCCTTGGCGATGTGGGCTACGTGGATGCCGACGGCTTTTTGTATCTCACCGATCGCAAGGCGTACATGATCATCTCCGGGGGTGTGAACATCTATCCCCAAGAGGCCGAAAATGTGCTGGTCACCCATCCCAAGGTGGTTGATGTTGCTGTGTTCGGTGTGCCGAATGAAGACTTTGGCGAAGAGGTGAAGGCGGTGGTGCAGCCCAAGGAGATGCCCGCCGATGCCGCTGCAGCCGAGGCGCTCGCCAAGGAACTGATCGCTTTTTGCAAAACCCAGTTGGCTGACGTCAAATGCCCGCGGTCGGTGGACTTCCGCACGGAATTACCCCGGCATCCCACCGGCAAGCTCTACAAGCGTTTGCTGAAGGATGAATACTGGAAAGCCGCCGGTCGCAGCATCTGAGCCCTCACCGATGATGACCAGATCCCATCCGTTTTTGGACTGGCCGGGACCACTCGCGTTCGCCCACCGTGGTGGGGCGCTTGAAACCATCGAGAACACGATGGAGGCCTTCACCTATGCAGTGAATCTCGGGTATCGGTATCTCGAAACCGACGTGCACGTCACCGCCGATGGTGTGGTGGTGGCGTTTCATGATCAGGATTTACAACGCTCCTGTGGGCTCGAAGGAACCATCGACACCTACACATGGGCCGATCTGCGCTCTGCACGGGTCAACGGTTCCGGACAAATTCCGATGCTTGAGGAGTTACTCGAAACCTTCCCCGAGGCCCGTCTCAACATTGATGCGAAGTCCGATCAAGTGGTGCCCGGCCTCGCTGCCACCCTGCGGCGACATGATGCTCTGGACCGAGTGTGCATCGGCTCATTTTCTGATCGGCGACTCGTCAACCTGCGGCGAGATCTTGGTCCCGGGTTATGCACCAGCCTCGGCCCCGCACAAGTGGCCTCGCTGAGGGTGGCCGCCCGACCCGTGGGCAAAGGGTATGCCGCCCAAGTACCTGCGGTGCATCGCAAAATCTCCGTGGTCACCCCACGGTTCGTGGAGACCGCTCACCGGTATGGGATCGCAGTGCATGTATGGACCATCGATGAGGCCACCGAGATGCGGCGGCTGTTGGAGATGGGAGTGGACGGGATCATGACCGATCGGCCGAGCCTGCTCAAACAGGTGCTCCTCGAAGCCGGCAAGTGGCATCAATGAGCGCAGCAGCGGCCAGTGCCGACGACCGGGCCACGCGCGCTGCGATGGCGATCATGGCAGCCGGAGGCAATGCGGTTGATGCGGCGATTGCGGCCAATGCAGTTCTCGCCGTCACCTGCCCGCACCTGTGTGGGATCGGCGGAGACCTGCTCGCAGTGATCGCTGATGACGACGGGGTCTATGCCCTCAACTCGAGCGGCCGAGCGGGCCAGGGCGCATCCGCTGAACGCCTTCGCACCGGAGGGCTCGATCAGATTCCTCTGCGCCATCACCTTGCAGCGGTGACGATTCCGGGGTGTGTGGACGGATGGATCGCTGCCCATGCGCGTTTTGGGAGCCGTGAACTCTCCGAGGTGTTGAGCGCAGCCATCACCTACGCCGACGAGGGTTTCATTGCGCAAACACCGCTCAGCACCGTGGTCAAGAGCATTGACGAACGCGGCCGTAAGAACCTGCATGAGATCGTTGAGCAAGCCAGTTCCCCAACGGCTCTCATCACCCGCCCGGGTCTGGCTCGGACCCTGCGGGCCATCGCCACCAAGGGTCGACGAGGGTTTTATGAGGGCGAGTTCGGTACGGGACTCATCGAGTTTGGCGATGGATGGTTCAGCTCCGAGGACCTCTCTCAGATCCAGGCCGAATGGGTCACCCCGCTGCAGGAATCGATTCTTGGGGTCCAGGTGTTCACTGTCCCACCAGTTTCGCAGGGCTATCTGGCCCTCGGTTCGGCATGGTTAGCCGTCCAGTGCGATCTGCCCACTGATCCCTCCGACCCGCAATGGGCGCACCTTTTGATCGAGGCGAGCACCGCTGCTGGATTTGATAGACCCGAGGTGTTGAGCGATTCCGCAGTGGGCGATGATCTGCTCGCTGCGATCAGGGGACGGGTTGGATTGATCAATCCCGTGGTCGCGAGCCGGAGACCCGCTCCCCATCGACTCGGTGACACAACCTATTTGTGCACCATGGACGATGACGGCATG
This sequence comes from Ilumatobacteraceae bacterium, assembly GCA_018401375.1. Lineage (GTDB taxonomy): Bacteria > Actinomycetota > Acidimicrobiia > Acidimicrobiales > Ilumatobacteraceae > M30B72. Next base: position 56,488 of record JAGYKR010000002.1, read on the forward strand.
GCTGTCTCTCTGATCCAATCCAACGCCGCGGGTTTCGGGTCTTGGATGGTGGAACCGAACACGCAGATTCCGCTCCACAATCGCGGGCTTGGCTTCAACTTGATCTCGGGACACCCGGCACAGATTGCCCCGGGCGCCCGTCCACCTCACACCTTGTCACCCCTGATGCTGATTGGTCCCGACGGTCTACGGGGCCCGCTCGGCACCATGGGGGGCGATGCACAGCCACAGATCTTGTTGCAGATCCTGATCCGTATGCTCCATAACGGCGAGGATCCTGACACAGCAGTTAATGCGCCACGGTGGGTTTTGCGAGGACCGGCCACCGGTTTCGATACCTGGACCGGGGACACCCCGGCTTCAGTGGTGGTGGAAAGCGGTATCGAAGCAGCTTGGGCCGATGACCTGCGCCGCCGCGGGCACACCGTCACAATCGGCCAAGCGCTGAGCGGCGAGTTCGGACACGCCCATGCGATACTTCGCAACTCACATGGCGAGATCGCCGCAGGGGCTGATCATCGCACGGTCATCGGCTCTGCAAGCGTCATCTAAAAACGGCGCGTCAGCGGACGAGCGGCATGACCTCTTCTGCAAAACGAGCCATCTGCTCATCGGCCTTTTTGTATGGGTCCCCGATGAGATGCGGGAAGATTGTCAGATACTCAAGGCCGAGCAGATCCTTGTAGAACTGCACACCCTCGGCCACCTGCTCAGGGGTTCCCAGCAGAATCGTCTTGTTGTCAATCGACTCTTCCAACGATGGAATCAAGCCAGCAGGGGCTGGCTTTCCGTCGGCGCCCATGTAGCCCCGACTCCAACCGTAGGGGCCGAGGAATTTCCAGAACTCGTCATGGCCCGGGGTGGCGGTCTCCACGGCCTTTTCGTACGTGTCCTCTACCCGGATCGAAATGACCAACATCCGCTTCTCATGGGGAGCGAGCGTGATCCCATGGGCCGACTCGTACTTCTCGCCATAGGTCTCCCAGAACCTCTTGATGAAGCTGTAGTGCTGGTTCCAAAACACAGCACCGTGATCCACCACCGGCACATAGTTCAAAGTGGGAGGGCTCGTCACCGCCTGCCAGATCTCATAGGGATATACCGGTCGCGGAATCAAACTCAGGTTTTGCACGGTGGATCCCCGATCGGGGATTCCCGGGACCGGGATCTGGAAATGCTTGCCTTGGAATGAGAAGGACTCCTCCGACAGCGCCCGACGGATGATCTCCATCGACTCCTCAAACACCTCACGGTTGAGTTCGTCGGCCACAGCCTGGTCCGGATTGTCGTGGGAGCCGATGGACACGCCTTTGTCATTGAGGTGCAACACCTCACGCGGCACCGTGCCGCGACCCACACCGAGCATGCCGCGACCGCCCGACAGGTTGTGCAAGGTCGCAAAGTCTTCGGCCAAACGCATTGGATTCCACTGGGGTACCACGTTAAACATGGCCCCGAATCGGAGATTCTTCGTATGGGCGGCAATCCACGTGGAGATCTGCAAGCCGTTAGGGATGACTTCGTAGCCCTCGTACTGAAAGTGGTGTTCGGTGGTCCAAAACGAGTCGTACCCCAAACGGTCAGCTTCGATCGCCGAGTTCACGTACTCGAGGGTGGCCTGCCAACACTCCTGATTTGTGTAGCGACGATCCATCGGCGCCGGAGCACCGGCTCCGGCATCAGACATCTCCACACCACCGAAGAAAAACGCTCCCAGTTTCATTGGAACAGTTTCGCGCAGTTCAGATCCGCTTGCTACATCACAAACCTCAAGCTTCGATGCGATGGAGTTCGCGATGATGGCGACTCGAGGCCACCAAACGGCCGGCCCGAAACACCATCCGGTCCCCCGAAGCATCAGCGATTGCACCACGGACCGATGGCGCATTAATGGCAAGTAAATCGGCCACTGATCCGACACTCAGCGTGACCGGCTCAAGGCCCATCATTTCGCGTACGTTGGTCGAGACCATTGCGTAGGCCTCCTCGGGCAACATGTGTCCCGCCATCACCAGCAAACTTGCGGTCTCGAGCGGATCGCTCCGACCGACAAGATTAAAAGGATCCTGGACATTGTCCGCTCCGGCCGCCACCTTGGCCCCCGCCTCATGGAGGGCGCGCAGTGCCGTCAAACCTCGAGGGGTGGCTTGGGGGTGCTCACGTCCTTGAAGGAACAAATTGGTCTGCGGCAAGGGCACCACAGTGATTCCGGCTTCGGCTACGAGGGCTGCCACCTCGGCTTGCACCTTCGGTGATTGCATCCCGAGGCTCACACAGTGGCTGGCCGTCACCTTGTGAGCGAAACCGGTAGCGATGACCTGCCGTGCCAACTCGGGGAGATGCAGCATCTGTGGATCCAAGGTCTCATCCATGTGTAGGTCCACCGGCAGGTTGTATTCGGTGGCAAGACGAAGAACATCGGCGATGACGGTGGCTCCGTCAGGATCAAGATGAGGGCACCCCCCGATCAGATCCACACCTTCGCTGAGCGCCTGTTCCAAGGCGACCCGGTTTGCAGCACCGTCTGGACCAGTCATGGGTGAGCCGGTGAGGGCCACCAACTCAACATGCAAGAAATCCTTCATTTCCTTGCGGGCTTCTTTGACGGCCCGCAGGTAGGACGTAGAGATATCACCGATCACATTCACGTGACTGCGCACGGCGGTGACCCCGTTGAGAACCAGCAGTTCCATTGCCCGGCGGGACCGGGACCGAATGTCCTCATGGGTGAACATGCCTGCTTGCGAAGCCGCGACCCATCCCTTGATCGCTCCCATCAGATCGCCCTCGGGATTAGGGACCTGTTCGGCTGTCAGAGCCTTATCGAGGTGGGCATGCGGTTCCGCAGGGGCCGGAAGCAGGAGCCAACCTTGAAGATCGTGGGCCTGAACACCGGTTTCCAGATCGCCCGCAGCCACCCGAGCGTAGGGAACTACTTGCGTGATCCGACCGCCGGCAATGTGCAGGTCCACGAGGTCCCCCGATGGAAGCCGACCATGACGCAAAATGACTTCGGGGGGTACCAGCACGGAATCCAGCATGGAGTGCAGCGTAGATCCCCGATCGCCCGCCTGCTGAGCCTGCGGCGGTTACTCTGAGCCGGTGCGCCTTGGCTTGTGGTTGTATCCGGGGGTTCCTGCAACGGATCTCGTTGAGGCAGTGCGCCTAGCCGAAGCCTGCGGACTCGATGAGATCTGGATCGCAGATGAAGGGGTCGGCCGGGAACCGTTTGCGGTTCTCGCTGCGGCTGCTGTCATCACCTCTCAGATCACCTTGGCGGTGGGGATCACCTCTCCCCTGCTGCGCCACCCCGGCGCCTTGGCTGCCACCGCCGCCACCTTGGATGAACTGAGCCATGGACGCGCCCTTCTCGGTCTTGGACTCGGCGGTTCCGAATCCCTCGCACCTTTTGAGATTGAGATCTCCCGACCGATCGCTGAAATGGATCGCGCCATCACCGTGAGTCGGGGGGTGCTGCAGCGAAGGGCTGTGCCGGGTTATAAACCACCCGATCACGCCATGCCGGCTCGCAATGTTCCGATCTGGATCGGGGCACGCGGCCCACAGATGATCCGGTTAGCTGCACGGCGCACGGATGGGGTGTTCATCTCGGGCTGTTCCTCAGAACAGGTCATCTCCATCGTCACCGAGTGCGCGGCGATCGAACGGGACCCGACACAACCTCGGTTGGGTTTGGCCCTCTATCACTCGGCAAGTGATGTGATGAAGGCCCCCACCGTGTCGCGTTGGGACCGGGCGGCAGCAGATCTCGTCGATCTAGCCGGCGACCATCCGGTGACCTCGCTCGGGATCAACCTCGTGGACCTTGCTACCGCTGATCCCCCGCCGTTACCCCATTTAGTGGAACGCTCGGCTGAACTCCTGCGTTCAGTTGCCGCTCAGGTCAGGTCTCGCGCAGCACTGTGAACGTCTCGCAGACCGCTTCACGTTCGTGGGGGCCCATCGCCTCGGAAACTGCGTCGAGTTGGTCCTGGGGAATGGCCTTCCAGAGTTCCAAGGATTCCCACCAAATCACGGCATGCACGCGGAGACGGGCGCCTGGGCTCTGATCGGCGTTCAGGTCCACTTCGGGGACCCACACCTCCTTGCGGATGAAGCCTGGTTGGCGAGCCAGGAAACGGCTCCAGTGCTGCTCTTCAATGTCTAGCCACTGCAGGCGTTCGTCAACGGGGACCCGAAAGGTGAGGAACTCAACGACCATGACGTGATGGTAGGCGTCTTCGGAACAGCACGCTGCGTGTACTTATTGTGAACGGAGAGTTTCAGCGACCTTGACGCCCGGGTGCGCCGACTAAGGTTCGTTTATCAATCGTGCAACTTGTCCGGTGTACCCGGGCCCACGAACCGGAGGCATCTTATGAGCATCGTCACGACGGGGTCCCTGTCGTTCGATCAGATCGGGATGGTCTTTCCTGACGGCACAGAAGCCGTCAGAGAAGCCAGTTTCACCGTCAACCGCGGTGAGTTTGTGACTGTTGTCGGCCCTTCGGGATGCGGCAAGTCCACTCTTTTGAAGATCGCCTCCGGGCTTTTGGAACCAACCCGTGGCACTGTGACTGTGGATCGCGATCGGCTCGGTTACGTATTCCAGGACGCAACCCTGCTGCAGTGGCGCACGGTGCAACGTAACGTCGAGTTGCTCGCTGAACTCCATGGACTGCCCAAAGCCGAGCGTCAGAGCCTCGCCACCGAGGCCATCAAAACGGTGGGTTTGAGCGGCTTTGAGAATCACTATCCCAAGGCCCTATCCGGTGGCATGAAGATGCGTGCCTCTTTGGCACGGACACTCACCTTGAAGCCGCCCGTGTTTTTATTCGATGAACCCTTTGGTGCTGTGGATGAGATCACCCGTGAACATCTCAACGAGGAGACCCAACGCTTATTCACCACCGAGGGATTCGCCGGGCTGTTCATCACCCACTCGATTTCTGAAGCCGTGTTCCTGAGCACCCGCGTGCTCGTCATGTCGGCCCGACCGGGACGCATCGTGGCCGAGTTTGAGATCCCGTTTGATTTTCCTAGGACTCCCGATCTGCGTTTCACAGCGGAGTTCGCCCGAATCTCTGGAGAGATCTCTCACGAACTGAGAGGAGCCCACTCATGAGCGTTACAGACACAACCCGTCCCATCTCTCAGGAACCTGAGACCGCAATCGACGATTCTGCGTCATTCCACGTGGCCGCACCGAAGAAGTCAAACCCGTTGAAAGTCGGTCTGCCACCGATCATGTTCGGCGGCTTGGTGATCGGTTTCTGGTATTTCGTGTCCTACGGCCTACTCGAGGATCGGCGCAGATTCTTGTTACGACCGCCCCATCAAGTGATCCAAAAGGGTTTCTTGGATTGGGCGGTATTTTCGGAGATCTTGACCGCTCTCTGGTCGAGCACCAAGGTTGCGATCATCGGCCTGGTGCTGGCGATCGCGATCGGCATGGCGCTGGCGATCATCATGAGCCAAGCAAAAACTGCCGAACGGGCGATCTTTCCCTACATGGTGACCTTGCAAGCCATTCCGATCCTTGCAGTCGTGCCGTTGATCTCGCTGTGGTTTGGTTTCGGTCAAATGGCTCGGGTGGTGGTGTGCGTCATCATTGCTTTGTTCCCGATCATTGTGAATACCTTGTTCGGCCTGCAATCCGCCGAAAAGGGTGCCCACGATCTGTTCAGTCTGCATCAGGCCAGCCGCATGACCCGTTTGCGCAAACTCATGTTCCCCGCCGCCCTACCGGCCATCTTCGCCGGCCTGCGCATTTCGGCCGGCCTATCGGTGATCGGCGCAGTGGTCGGCGACTTCTTCTTCGGCCGGGGAGCGGTGGGCATTGGTCAAAGAATCAATCGGTACGCCGCCAACCTCCAAGGCGAGCAACTTCTCGCTGCAGTCATCATGACCGCAGCACTCGGTGTCACCGTGTTCTGGACCTTTGGTTGGATCCAGTCCCGTGTGATTGGCAAATGGCACGACTCCTCCTCTTAGGACCCATCCTCAGAAGTTCCGTCTGTCCGGCTGCCACCCCGCAACACCTGCATCAACTCGTGAACACCCCAGAAGGAGACCCGAACTATGTCCCATAGGAAACTGACCCGAGCGGTTGCCGTATTCGCGGCTCTCGGCCTCGTTGTTGCAGCATGCGGCAGCGATGACGACACCGCTCCCGCTACCACCGCAGCCCCAGCCACCACCGCAGCCTCAGCCACCACGGCAGCACCCGGCGGCGACGACTACGGCGATGATGCTCTCAGCCTCGCTGCTGTCTGCCCGTCACCGGTGGTCTTCCAGACCGACTGGCACCCCGAGTCCGAGCACGGCGCGCTCTATAACTTGATCGGCGACGACTACCGTCTCGATACCGACAAGAAGACCGTGACCGGCTCCTTGGTCGCCCAAGGCGTCAACCTTGACATCGAAGTTGAAGTCCGCGCCGGTGGACCAGCGATCGGTTTCCAGTCGCCCCGTCAGCAGATGTATTCCGATGACTCCATTCACATCGGTTACTCCAACATCGACAACCAGGCCCAGTCCTTCACAGAACTGCCCCTCGTCTCGGTGATGGCTCCGCTCGAGAAGAACCCGCAGATCATCATGTGGGATGCCGATGTGCTGCCCGATGTGAAGACCATCGCTGACCTCGGCACGCAGAATGTTCCGATCCGGGTCTTCGGTCTCGGCGGTTTCTCCGAGGCCTTCATCGCCCAAGGGATCTGGTCCGCTGGGCAGGTGGACCCCTCCTATGACGGGACCCCATCGATCTTCGTGTCAGAGTCCCTGGCCGGCAACCCCACCGCCCAGCAGGGCTTTGCTTCAGCCGAGCCTTACAAGTACGAGAACCTCGCTGAATACGGCAAGACCCCAGCCTTCGCTCTGCTCCATGACGGTGGCTATGTGGCTTACTCCCAGACACTCGCTCTGCGACCAGCAGTTCTCGAAGAAATGCGCGACTGCTTGACCCTGCTGGTGCCGATCATTCAGCAGGCATCGGTTGACTACACAAGCGATCCGGGCCGTGCCGATGACATCATCATCGATGCGGTGGAGCAGTTTGACAGCGGCTGGACCTATGACAAGGATCTCGCCGCCTTCGCAGTGAGCACGATGAAGGAACTCGGCATCACGAGCAATGGGCCTGATAGCACGATCGGAAACTTCGATCTGGAGCGGGTGCAGTCCGTGATTGACGACCTGCGAGCCATCGGTGGCCTCAATATCCCCGATGATCTGACCGCTGAAGACATGGTCACCAACGAGTTCATCGATCCTTCCATCGGCTACTCCTCCTGATAACTGTTGACCTGACAGTTCATCAGTGACTGAACAACCCATGAGTTATGTGACCGGCCGGGCGTACTTGCGCCCGGCCGGCGCATGGGACAGTGACCTCATCGAAGTAGAGGCCGGCACACCGGCTGGGGAGTTACTTCGGAGATATTGGCACCCGGTGATCCGATCCTCAGAGGTCACCACCGTCCCCATGAATCTGCAGATCCTCGGCGAGGATCTGATCATCTATCGTGATGGCAGTGGCAAAGTGGGTCTGCTTGAGCCTCGGTGTTGCCACCGAGGAACCACCTTGTACTTCGGACAGGTTGAAGAAATCGGCATTCGCTGTCCCTATCACGGCTGGCTCTTTGATGCTGACGGCACCTGCTTGGACCAGCCCTGTGAGCCTGACCGTGGCCGCAACAAGGCCTCGTATCGGCAACCCTGGTACCCGGTGGTGGAGTACAACGGCCTCGTATTCACCTATATGGGTCCCGCCGAATATGAGCCGACCTTTCCCCGCTACGCGATGTTTGAAGACCTCGGTGATGACGAAGAGATCGTGATCATTGATCACTTCGCCTTCGGCGGCCCGACCGAGGCCCCGTGCAACTGGTTCCAAACCCACGAAAATGCGATGGACCCGTATCACGTGTTCATCTTGCACAACGCAATCAGCGGACCTCAGTTTGATCCGCGTCTGGAGATCTGGCCGGAGATTGACTTCTTACGTCACCCCGATGGTGTGGCTGCCACCCAAGATCGCGCACTCCCCGACGGCAGCATCTTGCATCGGGTAACCGAAGTCCAGATGCCAACGATTCGCGTGATCCCCACACCCACCTTGTCGGTGCTCGGACCCACCAACAATCTCTCTTGGGCGGTGCCGATCCATCGAACCCTCACCAAGGTGTTTGCGATGGTGCGCAAACGTGTCGATGCAGACATGCAGGGACTTCCGGTGTATGGGAACAACAAAACCTGGCATGAGCTCACCGAACCTGAGCATCAGCGCTACCCGGGCGACTACGAAACCCAGGTGGGCCAGGGCCCGGTCACCTTGCACTCAACCGAGCAGTTGTCCTCTACGGACCGTGGGGTGTCGATGGTCCGTCGCCTCTGGAAAGAACAGCTCCGAGTCATCGCTGACGGCGGACATCCAATCGGCGTCAGTTTCGATCCTGATGAGCCGCCTCGGACCGTCATCGCGGGCAACTACCTGATCGGGCCTGATACCGATCGGACTCAGATCCCTCTCGCTCAGACTATTCCTGATTGATCGGGTCCTGATTGATCGGGTCCTGATTGATCGGGTCGTCAGCGGCTCAAGCGCACGGTGCGGCACCGATCAAACTCGGTGGACTCCACCAGTGCCACTTCAGCGAGGCCGGGAATCTTCGGGTCCAGTTGGGTCCAAATCCGCCGAGCAACCTCCTCCACCGTCGGTTCGACATCCCAGACCAGCGGCTGGAAGCCTTTCCATTCCCCGAGATCCTCGTCGGTCAGGTAATGACCAGTCCACGGTTGCACCGTCTCGAGCAACAAGGCTTCGAGATCGTCAGCGGGATACACCTTCGCTGCGCCTGCATCACCCTCCACAGTGGCCTCAACGGCCCAAGCGTGGGTGTGAATCAAACCATCCACACGATGCCCCCACCGCGCGTGGATGGAAGCAGTGATCTGCAGTTTCACCTTTACTCCTGTTCTGGGACTCCCGACGCGGTAAGGGGTGTGCCTGCCCGGCGGGTCAACACCTCATAGAGTACTTCAGCACCTGCAGCGATATCGCTTGGATGTGTGTCCTCGGCGAGGTTGTGGCTGAGACCATTGATACTCGGCACGAAAATCATTGCTGAGGGACACACCCTGGCCAACATCTGCGCATCGTGACCTGCTCCACTCGGCATCCGGCGGGTGCGGTGGCCAAGATCCTTAGCCACCTCTTCCACGAGGCGAACCATCTCCGAATCAAAAACCACCGGTTCAAAGCGGGCCAGTGAACGATGAGAGATCTCCACCCCCTCCTCAGCGGCGACCTCAGCGCAGATCTGCTCAAGGCGTTGCTCTGCGTCCAGCAGCACCCGCTCATCGGTATGGCGGAGATCCACTGTCATCGTCACCGAGGATCCGATCACGTTGACGAGATTGGGATGGATATCAATCCGCCCGACAGTGCCCACTTGATCTCCGCCGTGATGGCGGGTGAGATCGCGAACGAAAGTTGTGATGACCGCAGCGGCGTACACCGGATCATGGCGCAAGCGCATCGGGGTTGTACCGGCGTGGGCCGATTGGCCGCTGATCGTAAGTTCGGTCCACGAGATGCCCTGTACCCCTTCCACCACCCCGATCCCAAAGCCCTCGTCTTCAAGAATGGGGCCTTGTTCGATGTGTAACTCCACGAAACTCTCAGGAAACTGCACACCAGGGCACGGCACCGGGCCGGCATAGCCGATGCGTTGCAATTCGTCGCCGAGGCGAGCGCCATCGTCGGCGGCGATGATCTCAAGAGCTTCCTCAAGACCGAGACCGCCCACGTAGACGAGGCTGCCGAGCATGTCGGGAGCAAACCGTGCCCCTTCCTCATCAGTGAAAAAGGCCACGGTCACAGATCGTTGGGGGCGGATCTGGGCGTCTTGGAGGCTGTGAATTACTTCGAGGCCTGCCAGCACACCGAGGTTGCCGTCAAAGCGGCCGCCGGTGCGAACGGTATCAATATGCGAACCCGTCATCACCGGGGCGAGGTCAGGTTCGAGACCAAGATAGGTAGCGAACACATTGCCGATCGCATCGATGTGTAGATCAAGATCCAGCTCACGCATCCAAGCCACAACGAGGTCGCGTCCCTCGCGGTCCGCATCTGTGAGAGCTAGGCGCGCGCAGCCACGTTCACCGTTCGGGCCGATCACTTGACCGATCTCACCGAGCATCTCTAGGCGTGAGAGCAGTCGCTCCAAGTTGATCCGGGCCGGACGAGCGCTCATGAGCGGAATCTGAACTCGCGAATTTCTGCCAGCGCCGCACAAAACGAGTCCACCGCACCGGCGAACAGTTCTGCACCACGCTCGGCGGTTGCTGTAGTCGGATCGCCGATGTGCCCATCGGGCCCGAAGTCGTTCGATAACCATCCAAAACCAACTCGGCCACCGAAGCGCACATACGAGTTATCCGCGAGGTGTTCGGGAACGTTGCGGACCGCTGTCGACATGTCAACTAGGTCAGGCGCGAGATGCAGCATGATTGAGGTCTCATCGGTGCCGCCGTGGATTCCCATCCCAAGTTCGCTGGCTGGCGAGGAACCACCCTGATCCACCGGCATGCCGGGATGGGCGAGGAACGTCATCAACCCGTGGTGAAGCCGCAACTCCCGGTTAGCCACCCCGATCAAGGCCGAGTTGCCACCGTGACCATTGAGAAAAACTAACTTGCGCGCTGCTGAGGTGGCGATGCAGCGCCCAATGTCATCAAGCACAGCCAGCAAGGTTGTTGCGGACAGCCAGATCGTTCCCGGGGCCCAAGCGTGTTCATTGGACTTGGTGTAGGCGAGCGCTGGCAGCAACCACACATCGAGTTCCTCCCCTACCCGCTCCACGGCGGCAGTCGCCACACGTTCGGCCACCACGAGATCGGTATTAAACGGGAGGTGCGGTCCGTGCTGCTCGATCGCTCCGAGGGGCTGTACCACGATGCTGTCGGGCCCGATCAGGCGAGCGATATCGGGGCCACGAAGTTCAGCGAGATTTCTGGAAGAGGGCACGCACAAAGAGTACAGGTGGGGAAGAATGTACGCATGGAGTCTGTGGATACCCCCAATCTTGGCGCACCAGATAGTTCCCAATGGGATGCGATTGTGATCGGTGCAGGCCACAACGGGTTGGTGACCGCCGCCTACCTCGCCAAAGCCGGCATGCGAACGCTTTTGGTTGAGGCTCGTGCAACAGTGGGAGGCACCGCCGCCAGCGAAGAGTTCGGTGGGGCAACGGTCAACATCTGCAACTGTGATCACCTGACATTTCGGACCACCCCGGTGATGTCTGAACTCGATCTGCCTGGCTTCGGATTGACGTATATGGACGTGGACCCCTCCCAGCACAACCTGGCGTGGTCTGGTGGGCCAGCGTGGACGCACTACCACTCCTTAGAAGACACGATTGAGGAGCTTCGGCGCACCTATCCCGATGAGGTGGAGCCCTACCGTCGCTACGTCCGTGCCGCCCGCCCAGTAGTGGAAATGATCATGGCCGCAGCAGCCGAGCCACCCACTCCGATCGGCTTGACCAAGGTGGCGTTGAAAAGGCGTCTGGCCGGGGTGCCGACGATGATGAAGTGGAGCCGAATGAGCGCAGCCAACCTGCTGCGCAGTTTCTTTCGTCATGACGCATTGACCGGCACCGCCGCGGTGACCGGCCCAATGGTGTGGGGAATCAGTCCGGAATTCCCCGGCACCGGCTTCGGTGCGCTCGCTCACGCGATTCGTCATGTCGGCAAGGTGGGGCGCCCGATCGGAGGCAGTGGGCAAGTCCCTCGGTCATTGCTCGCCTCGTTCACACATCACGGTGGCACCTTGATGACCTCCGCCAAGGTCACCCAGATCCTCTGTGAGGCGGACCGAGTGCACGGTGTCGCACTCGCTGATGGCACCGAGATCCACTCCTCGTTGGTGGTTTCAGCCTGCGATCCACACAGCACGTTTTTGCGTTGGCTCACCTCTCCCCCGGCGGTGGCCGATGATCTGATCCGCCGTTGGAAGGCAATCCCCCACGCTGAGGGCTATGAATCCAAGATCGACGCGATCCTGACCGAGCCCCCACGGCTCAAAGCGCTCGCTCACCCGATCGGGCCGACCTTAGCGATAGCACCCTCGCTGGCTCAGATGCATGAGGCCTACGAGATGATGGGAAGGGGTGAGATCATGAATCGCCCGGCGATGCTGGTCAACGTTCCCACCCTTCTGGATCCGACCATGGCCCCCACCGATCCCTCCCGTCCCGGTCGCCATGTATTCAGCCTTGAGGCGCTCTTTACCCCCTACGGATTCACCGGCGGATGGGAGTCACGAGCCGAACCGGAACGTTGGCTGTCCATCTTTGCCGAACTCTGCGAGCCAGGCTTTTTGGATTCCATCGAGCAATGGCGTGCCATGACCCCCGCGGCCTATGAGACCGAGTTTCATCTCCCCGCCGGCCATGCCACAAGTTTTGCCGGTGGACCGCTCGCCGCTTTTCGTAACCCGAACCCCGAGCTCACCCGTTACGAGACCGCCGTCCCTGGGCTGTACCTAACGGGAGCCGCCACCTTCCCTGGAGCAGGTGTGTGGGGGGCCAGTGGGCGCAACTGCGCTCAGGTGATCTTGAACAAACGGTGATGAACACGAGGCCATTCGATGCGACCGAGTGAGGCGAACACTCCAAGATGGGAATGCTCGAACCACCGATCAGGTTGACTCCCACACGCAGATGAGGACGCACAGATGTTGAACGGATCTCTCAAACTCGGACGATGGGCCGGGATCGTGGTGAATATGCACTGGAGCGTGCTGTTGATCGCAGTGCTCCTCGGCACGGGGCTTTCACGAACCCTCGGATGGCTCGTGGCCTCCATTGGTATCGTGGCCTTTCTCGCATCGATTCTCGCCCACGAGTTCTCCCATGCTCTCGTCGCTCGACGTTTCGGTGTCGGAACACAGTCCATTGAACTGTGGGCCCTCGGCGGAATGGCCCGCTTAGATCGCGAAGCGCCGACCCCCCGGGCGGAGGGATGGATCGCAGTCGCTGGCCCATTGGCCAGCCTGACTGTGGGCATCGTCGCTCTCGGAATTTGGTTTGCGGTCGGGATGAACGGTCTCGCTCTTGATTCCGCCGGCAATCTGCTGACCCTGCTTGGCTGGCTCGGTTTGATCAACATGGTCTTGGCTGTCTTTAACATGCTGCCGGGCGCTCCTCTCGATGGTGGGCGGGTGGTGCGAGCGGTGCGGTGGTCGCGCCACGGGGACCGCTTTCGCGCTACCCGTGAAGCCGCACGAGCTGGCGGTGCACTCGGGTGGATAATGGCTGGCGGCGGATTGTGGATGATGGTGAACGGCTACCCGGGTGTGTTCGTGATGATCACCGGGCTCTTCATCGCCCTCAACGCGAAAGCCGAGTATCTCGGTTCCTTCCTCAGCGAGAAACTCGGTCAGGTCGCGCTCGCTGAAATTACCTGGTTCGGTTTGGCCACTGTGGACGAACGCACCGACGCCGAGACGTTGTTATGGCAGCGCGAGCGACTCGGGCCGATCGAGATGGCCGTGGTGATCGGGACTGGCCAACGTCCCGTCGGTATCGTCACCGAGGATCTTCTCTGGGATTGCCCCGAAGACCGCCGATCGCAGACCCCGATCTCGGAAATGATGATCCCTCTGTCCGATGTGCCTCGGGCGCAGATCTCCGACACCTTGTCCTCGGTGGCCGGACGGCTCGACCTCGCTCACCCACTCCTGACGATCTGGGATGGTGACAGAATCCTCGGAGCCGTACCGCCTCAGGTCATTCGGGAGCGGTTGCGAGCCGCAGAACAATCGCTCCGCACTCGCTGACGGCCTCAGGCGTCGAGGACTACGCCCTCTTTACTGACTACGGGCGCCTGCTCGCTCCACGGGAAGTTGATCCACAGGTCCGTGCGGCGCCAAACGTAATCACATTTCACCACGGAGTGGGGCTTTTCATAGAGGACGGCGGTGCGCACCTCGCCCACCTTGCCTTGGCAAAACATCCCGACACTTTTCAAGGTGTGTCCGGTGTCCGCCACGTCGTCGGCGATCAGGATCTTGGCGTGGGCCAGATCAACGAAATCGGGGGCGGGCGGGAGGATGCGAGGCACTTCGAGTCGCTCATCCACCCCGGTGTAGAACTCCACGTTCATCGTGTAGGTGTTCTTCACCGCCATCGCATAACCGAGAGCTCCACCGATCAACAGCCCACCACGGGCGATGGACAAGATCATGTCGGGTTCGTAGCCATCATCGGCAATCATCTGGGCGAGCTCTCTCGAAGCCTTGCCGAACACATCCCAGGTCATGATTTCGCGGGTCTCAGACACGTTCACGACACTAGCGGTGCAAAGGGACTGATGTCAGATACACCGGTCACAGGGCGATGTCCGCTGGCCGTACCGGAACCCGATGGAGATCTCTGCCAACGCCATCCACCTGGCGCAGCGCGTCACGGATTGCCGCCACGACCGCCGGGGTGACAGAAATACAGGGCGGTTCGCCCACACCCTTCGCACCGAGCGGGGCTTGGGGATCCGGCTCTTCCACGAGGGCTACGAGCACCGGTGGCATATCAAGCATGGTCGGGAGCAGATAGTCAGTGAAACTCGCATTACGAATCCGACCGTCGATCTGGATGATTTCCTCCATCACCGCGAGGCCGAGACCTTGTGCGATGCCGCCCTCGATCTGTCCGATCACCGATAACGGATTCAGTGCACGGCCGACATCTTGGGCTGTGGCCACTTGCACCACCTTGACGAGTCCTAGGTCAGGATCCACGTCCACCACCGCTCGATGGGCCACGAATGCAAAGGCCACATGACAGTTTCCTTGACCGTTCTCATCAAGGTCCTCGGTGGGCCGATGTCGGTACTCCACAGTTTCATCAAACTCCACGCCAACTGCAGCTTCGGTGACCGGGATCCGCAGATCTCCCATGGTGTCCACCACATCGGTTCCGTCGATGCCAAGACGCAATGGATCGAGTCCATACGCTGCGGCGACATGTTCGAAAAACCGTTCACGCACCTGTCGGCAGGCTGCGTCCACCGCTCCACCACTCATCCACGTCTGTCGAGATGCAGAGGTGGATCCGGCCGAACCGATCCCGGTGTCGATTCGGTCGAGCAGAACCTCGTCGACGCCGAGGATGGTCCGAGCGATTTGCGCGGCGATCGTCACAAACCCCTGTCCCACCTCAGCGGTAGCGAACTTCAAGGTCACCACCCCATTCACCATCCGGCACCGAGCCGTGGAGTAGTCGTCAAACCCTTCGGAATACATGAGGTTCTTAATCGACACCCCCCACCCAACACCGCGCCGGATATGACTCACATCTGCTGTACGTCCCGCACCCCCCGGGAGGCACATCACATCACCGTCTGACCCTCCAATCGGTTCGGTGGGCATCGCCAAGGCGGCGGTCTCACGGATGCATCGTTCCACCGGCGCAACACTCTCCACCGGTTGACCAGTAATGAGCAGGTCGCCGGTGCGCATCGCATTGATCAAACGAATCTCTACCGGATCGAGTCCGGCGGCCTGAGCCAACTTGTCCATCTGACTCTCATGGGCAAAGCAGGCCTGCACCACCCCGAATCCGCGCATCGCCCCACACGGCAGATGGTTGGTGCGAACGGCATAGCCATCGACAATCGCGTTCGGACATCGGTACGGGCCCTGAGTGTGAGTGACAGCATTGATCAAGACGGCCGAAGAGGTGGAGGCGTACGCCCCGCCATCGAGTACGAACCGCGCCTCAATCTTGACCAGTTCCCCCTCAGCAGTCGCGTGATGACGCATCCAGATCCGCGCCGGATGGCGATGCACGTGACCAAGAAAGCTTTCGGCCCGGTTATAGGCCATGCGGACCGGTTTACCGAGACGCAATGCGAGCAGACAGCAGTGCACCTGCAATGAGATGTCCTCGCGGGCCCCAAAAGCTCCTCCCACCCCACCGAGCACCAAACGCACTTGCTCTACAGGGAGATCCAAACAGGCTGCGATCTGACCGCGATCCTCGTGAAGCCATTGGGTGGCCACATGGAGTTCCACGCCTTTGCCTCCGCTGTCGGGAACGGCAAGAGCGGCTTCAAGACCGAGGAAGGCCTGATCCTGCATACCGATCTCATAGGTCCCCTCCACCACGACCGGTCCGGTCGCCTCGGGGTCGCCACACAGGATCCGTTGGTGACGAATCAGGTTTCCATCGGGATGAATCGGCACGCTCGACCCATCGATCGCCGCTTCGGCGTCAAGCAGAGGAGTCAGAACCTCATAGGTCACCACGATCGCTTCCAAGGCCCGCCGACAGGTCTCGGGATGATCGGCTGCCACAGCAGCTACCGGTTCACCGACGTATCGCACGATGTCACGGGCAAACACGGGTTGGTCGTGGGTGATGAGGCCGTAGGTCAGCACACCGGGGACGTCCTCAGCAGTGATCACCGCTTCCACGCCGTTGATTTTCCACGCCCCAGAGAGATCGACCGACAGGATCCGAGCATGGGGATGCGGAGATCTCAAGGTGGCGCCCCACAGCGCACCCTCGGCAAAAATATCCGAGGAGAACTCAAAGCTTCCCTGCACTTTGGCGATTCCATCGGGCCGTACGGGAGAAGTTCCAATCACACCTTCGCGCAGACCGTCCGCCGTCGTCGGCGGAGATGGCAGTAACGGGGTCGCCGGGGTCTCGGTGATCGTCATGATTTCGCCTCCCGCCGTGCGAGAGCCACCTGTTGGACGGCCTCGATAATCCTGCCGTAGCCGGTGCAGCGGCAGATATTTCCCGACAATTCCTCTCTGATCTCCATCTCTGTTGGGTGCGCGCTGCGGTCGAGCAAGTGGTGGGTGGCCATGATCAATCCCGGGGTGCAGAACCCGCATTGGACCGCCCCGGCATCCACAAAGGCTTGCTGGACATCGGTGGGCGCCCCCGGTTCGGCGAGGCCTTCCACCGTCAAGATTGCGGTGCCGACCGCCGATGCAGCCAGCACCAGACACGAACACACCAGACGGTCCTCCACCATCACCGAACAGGATCCGCATTCCCCTTGCTCACAGGCCCCCTTGGCCGCGATCAAACCCAGGCGTTCGCGCAGCACGTACAGCAGGTTCTCCCCCAGCCATGCGTCTGCGATCTCATGGTCTCGGCCGTTCACGGTCAGCGTGTAGAACTCGTTCATCCCTGCCATCTCCTCTCAGATTCCCGAACTTTTTCCTTGGCCTGGCGGACCAGATTCAAGCGGGAAGGCGCGGCGTGCGAGCCGTTGCGCCATCACCCCAACCGAATGGCGTCGATAGGCCGCTGAGGAGCGGTGGTCATCGATCGGTCGCGAGGCCGCAGCGACCAGACCTCCGAACTCACGCAACTGATCCGATCCCACTCCGCCGTTTTCCCAGTCCACCGCCGCCGACAACATGGTCTCGGCTTCGCTGCAGCGCAGCACCGTCGGACCCACGGACCCGAGCGCTACTCGGATCTGTCGCTTCGTACGATCGGCCACGAGAGCTGTGCTCGCCGTCGCAATCACCATCGCATTGCGGACCCCGACTTTTGAGTACCCCTGCCATCCGTTGATGATCGGCAAGGTGACACCCGTGATCAATTCGCCGGGAAGCCGAGCAGTGCGTTTCACACCGACCATAAATTCCGCTACCGGTAGATCGCGTTGATGAGTGGCCGAGCGCAGATGGACAACAGCTTCAAGGGCCGCAAGCACCGGAAGACCATCGCCTGCTGGAGAACAGGTGCCGAGGTTGCCACCGAGCGTGCCGGCGTTGCGAATCTGAGGGGACCCGACCGTGCGGGACGCTTCGGCCAGAGCCGGAATCAAACCGGCGAGAGGCTCGCTCACCAATTCTGACCACGTCACTCCCGCCCCGATGTGCACCTGGGAGCGTTCGAGATCGATGGTCCACGATCGAAGTTCGCTCAGACGGTCCACAGCGAGCACGGTGGGCGAGGTGGCGATGTCCGCGCTGCTCGATCCGAGACGACGATGACCCTCGTTGATCTCAACGAGCAGATCTGTTCCTCCGGAAAGGATCAACGCATCGGGATGGGCAGCTAGTGCCCGGAGGGCTTCATCCATGGAGAACGCAATGATCACGGACATACGCCTGTGACTGTACAAAATGTCAAAGGCCTCAGGTCCGATCTAGGTCCCTTCGTTACCGAGAGTTCACAGACCCATTAGCGATCGCTCGCACCCACAAAGGGGCAATGGCGGCACCGCTCGCACAGCAATAGCTGCGACTGGCAAGAAAAGCCGCCGTCAACACCGAGAGCCCCGACACCGGATCACGGTAGGTAGGCCGCCCAGATTCCACCGCTTCACTGTGGCGAGAAAGAATCTCCGATCGCAACGGATGATGCGGGGACAGTCGCTCAGGGGCGGGTGTGCGCACAAAGTCGGCGCGCAACACATCGCTCACCTAGGACTCCTCGGCATCATCTGTTCTGAAACTCCGGGGGACGACGCTCCACAAAAGCCGTCATCGCTTCACGATGATCGTAGGTGGCTGTGGCCATGATTTGTTGGCGATTCTCTAAATCGATCGCCGCCTGCATACCGGGGATCTCGAGGGCCGACCACATCCCCTCCTTGGTCAAACTGACGGCAAAAGGAGCGTTCGCCATGATCTCTTGAGCCTTCGCGTACGCCGTTTCCAACAGGTCCTCAGGCTCGATCAGGTCCATGACGAGACCGATCCGTTCAGCCTCCAGGGCCCGAAACACTCGGCCGGTCAACATCAGTTCTTGCGCTCGGGCCGCGCCTATAAGCCGAGGCAACAACCAGGAGGTGCCGATATCGCAGGCCGAGACACCGATCTTAATAAAAGCCGCACTGAAGGAGGCTTGGGTGGATGCGAGGCGCACATCAGAGCCGAGCACCAGAGCAAACCCACCGCCGGCGGCCGGCCCATTGACGGCGGAGATCACCGGTTGGGGAAGGGACCGCAGGTGCGGAATCAGCGATGCAATGTGCTTCTGGACGGCAAGACCCTTTTGGGTGGGCCCGAGGTGGGCGGTGTGAGGTGCTTGTCCGTATCCCGTGATGTCGAGGCCGGCGCAGAATCCCCGGCCCACCCCGGTGAGCACCACCACCCTGATCTCTGGGTCCACTGCGATCTCATCAAAATGTCGATGCAGTTCGCTCACCAATTCGGCAGTCATCGCGTTCAAGCGTTCTGGCCGGTTCATCTCCAACTGGGCGATCCCCGGACGCGGGGTGCTGCGGATGACCACCGCCGGATGTGGATCTGGCTGCTGTGAATCACTCATGACGTCATCTTGTCCAGCACTGAGCACCCTTGACGAATCAGTGCTGGCCTAATGGTTCGAGCGCTTCGCTGCGCACCCAGATTGGGTGGTCGGCATCGGCCAGCATTTCCGTATCCCCGGCTGAATCCCCATATGCCCAAAGGGTCGTGTTTGCTCGGGCTCCCACGTGCTCGCTGGTCCATTCGAGGAGTCGACGAGACTTTTCGGCACCCCGACAGTTCGCTCCGTTTAACTCCCCGGTCATCGTTCCCCCCTCGCTTACCACGCGGGTTGCGATCACTGCATCCACATTGAGGAGGGTCCCGACGTGTCGTAGGTAGAGCTCATAGGAGGCCGAAACCAACACCACTGAATGGTTGTGGGACTGATGCCAGCGCAGACGCTCCAGAGTGTCGGGTCGCAGCCAATGGGCTACCACCTCGTGGGCAAAGTTCGCTGCGAGTTCCTCGATGTATGACTCCGGGCGCCCCGCCAATGCAGCGCGAGTGGCCACCTGTTTGATCAGATCGCGATCCCTGCGCGCCGCACCCCGCCCAAGATCTGCGGCTTGAATCAGCATCTTGACCGCTGTCACCGGCACCGGGCGGCACCTCTTCAAAAATGGCAGCACACAATCTCTCACCGTCAGCGTGTTATCCACATCGAATGCCGCCACCACCGCCGCACTCATTGAGCCTGGTACCAGCTCTCAAACTGCCTAAAAAAGTCCGGCCAACTCTTTGACACCACGCCGGGCGTTTCGATCTCCATCCCATCAATCACCGTTCCGAGCACCGCAAAGGCCATCGCAAGACGATGATCATGATGAGTGGCCACCCGACCGCTGCAAAGGGAGTCTCGAGAAGGTTGGATCACGATCCCATCGGGAGTCTCAACAGCACTCACCCCAACGACGGCCAGTTCAGCGACGAGATCGCCGAGACGGTCGCTCTCTTTGTTTCTGATGAACCCAACCCCGGTGATCGTGGTCGGTGAATCTGCCACCGCTGCCACCACAGCCATCGTCGGTACCAGATCAGAAATGTCTGCCATATCGACTGTGACCCCTGTGAGCGGACGGTGGAGGTCACGCCGGAGCAGGACCGATCCTGGCGACCATTCGGCCTCACAACCCATCGCTGTCAATAACTCCACGAAGCGCACATCGCCTTGGAGCGCGCTCGCCCCGAGACCGGGGATCCGCACCTCCCCACCGCAGATCGCCGTCAGAGCCAACGGGTAACTGGCCGATGAGGCATCTGGCTCCACCAAATAGTCAGCCGGCGTGTATCCGCCTGAGCCAACCTCCACCGAGTTGGTTCCCACCTCCACTCGTTCGGCTCCAAAAGCCCGCATCACAGCTGCGGTCAGTTCCACATACGGGCGCGAGACCAGTGCGGTGGTCAAACGGATCACCAGGCCCTCCGTCAGCATCGGGGCAATCATCATGAGTGCTGACAGGTACTGACTGGAGATGTCTCCGCGTACGGCAATCTCCCTGACGCCAGATCGCACCGGGCCGGAAATCTCTACTGGCAGATGGTTGACCACGTCGAGGCTGCGCACCTGCACCCCGAGATCGCGCAGCGCGTCATGAAGCGGACCCATCGGTCGCCCTCTCAATGCGGCAAGCCCGTCCACCACATAAGGCCCCGACCCCAACGCACATAGGGCGGTCACGAACCTCGATGTGGTACCCGCCAAACCGGCCGAAACTCTCAGCGGACCCGGGGCCAACTCTCCCCCTCGGCCGAGCACTGTGACCGAAGTAGTTGCGGTGAACGAACCGCGTGCACTACCCGTATTGCGGCGATCCTCAACGATTTGTGGGGCTGACAGTTCGGTAATGCCGATCCCAAGCGCAGCGAGGATCTCCAGCATCGCCACCGCATCATCCCCGGGAGCGAGGTTCGTGATGATGCTCTCGCCGTTGGCCAGTGCCGCACAGATCACAGCCCGATTGGCCAGGCTTTTGGAACCGGGCACCTGCGCCGTGGCATGGATCGGACCCGCTGCGGGCTTCACCTGATAGAGATCGGTGAACCCCCCCAGGTCGGTCATGCCAACGCCACGACCGAAGGGCGAAAGCCACGGGCCATCAAACCGCCCCGGAACAATTCGGTGGCATCGGCATCCACCAGCACGACCACCACCCCCCGGTTTGCCTCGGCCATATGCACAACCTCAAAGTTGGCGATGTTCACCCCGAGTTCGGCAGCCAAAGTGAAGACCTCTGCTGCCGCTCCCGGACGATCGGGGATCGGAATCCGGAACTCCGCCAACGTTGTGGGATCGGTAACGCGACCGGGAAGGTTCGTACGCGCCTCACGAGCCCGGTTTAACCGGGAGAGCAACCCGGCACGATCACCGGATTTGACGATCTCTCGGATTTCGCCGAGCCCATCGATCAGCCCACCGAGACCGTGCAAGATCGCTGACCGATTTTCCTCACATATGTCCAGCCAGATCTCGGCTCGCCCACTGGCGATTCTGGTCATATCGCGAAATCCACCGGCGGCGAGGCGCAACAACGCAGCATGTTCTTCCCCTCGATCAGCGGCCAATCCCATCAAGGTCGCAGCGGTGAGATGCGGCACGTGACTGATCACGGCCACCACCTCATCGTGACGCTGCGGATCGAGGGCCACGACGTCGGCTCCGAGCTCCGAAATGATTTGGGTTAATGCTGTGAACACGAGGTCCGGTGAGCCTGGCGCAGGCGTCAGCACCCAGATCGCACCGTGGAACAAGGTGGCATCGGCTCCGTCGAGACCGTCGAGTTCGCTCCCTGCCATCGGATGTCCGCCGATGAAGCGCGGGTCGGTGCACTGGGCGCAAATCGAACCTTTGACCGATCCGACATCGGTCACGATCCCGAGGGTTTCCGTCAGAGCGCGTCGCACCTGTTGAGGGACCGATTGCACAGGGACAGCCACAAACGTGACCGCAGCCGTCGCTGACAGCCCGCCGGTAGAGATGACCCCTCGCTCAACGGCTGCAGTAGTCACCGCAGGATCCAGATCCTCACCTGAAACCTGCCACCCCTTCTCGCGCAGAGCGAGCGCGATCGATCCGCCGATCAGACCAAGGCCAACCACGTTGGCCGAGCGGGGGGTTATGACACCATTCACGGCGCTCGATCGTATCCGTGGTCGGAATCCGATGAGTCAGACACCACCGCCACCTCAGAGGCGCTCGACCCATTCTGAGATCCGGCCCTCGAGGCCAGCCCGACTGCAGCAATCAACTGATTGCGTTCCTCGAGTGTGAGCTCTCTCCATGCCCCCGGGGCAAGATTACGGTCGCTGATAGGTCCGATCCGGGTGCGCACCAGTCGTCTCACCGGGTGACCGATCGCTTCGCACATCCGCCGTACTTGCCGATTGCGCCCCTCGTGAATGGTGATGCGCAGTACGCCGGGATCGGGTTGAGAGACCTTGGCCGGAGCGGTCAGGCCGTCCTCTAACAAGATGCCCTCACGTAATTGGCGCAGGCCACCTGGCGCCACCGTCCCTTGTTCCACCTCGACGAGGTATTCCTTATCCACCCCATGACGCGGGTGCATTAATCGGTTGGCCAGTTCGCCGTCATTGGTCAAAATCAACAGTCCGCCGGTATCTCGATCAAGGCGGCCGACCGGGAACACCCGAGGTTCGGCCGGGACCACATCCATGACCGTGGGGCGTCCCTGAGGATCTTTTGCGGTGGTGACCACACCAAAGGGTTTGTTAATGAGGTAGTGCACCAAACCGGGTTTGACGCCTACTGGACCACCGTCCACCTCCACGAGGTCACGATCAGGATCCACGCGGCGTCCAAGGACAGCCACTTCACCATTGACGGTGACCCGACCAGCCGCAATCAAGTCCTCGCACACCCGGCGGCTCCCCCACCCGATCCGAGCCAGCACCTTCTGGAGTCGTTCGCCACCGGGCAGTTCAGCGTTACGCGCCGCCCACTGTTCCCACAGCGGAGGTTCGACCCCGAAATCATCTGTGAAATCGTCTGTCGCTACAGGTTCCTTGTCTGGCCCATGGTCCTGTCCGGATAGCTGCCCCATGTCAGATGGCGGAATCTGCGGCGGGAGGTGCACCAGGCTCCTCGATCTGAGCGCTCAAACCGGCGTCGAGAGCTTCGACCACATCGGCCCCCGGGATGAACTCGGCGATCGGTGGAAGATCATCGGTGGAATCGAGGCCGAGCTTGTCGAGGAACATCGACGTCGTCCCAAACAGCACCGCTTGACCCGGACCGTTATCGCGGCCTACCTCATCGACGTATCCCCGAGCCATCAAGGTCCGCAGCACCCCATCGGGATCCACACCGCGAATCGACGCGATTTGGGCCCGAGAAATCGGTTGCTTGTACGCCACGATTGCCAAAGTCTCGAGGGCTGCACCCGAAAGCCGAGCCCTTTGCTCATTCAGTAAGAAACGCTCTACGTACGCAGAGAGTTCCGCTCGGGTCTGGTACCGGTAGCCGCCAGCGACCTTGACGAGTTCGAAACCGTGGCCACCTGCGGTGTAACGAGCTGCCAGTTGTTCACAGACATCTTCGATTCGATTCAAAGGCTGCTCGAGTAACTGCGCCATCAACTCGGCGGTCACCGGCTCATGCGCCACCAGCAGAATCGCTTCGATAGCTGGTTCGATAGCTGGTTGGTGATCTGGTTGGTGAGCCGTAGGCATAGCTGGATCAGATTCAGAAATCATTTCGGGTTGCACTTCGGGATCGATTTCGGTGGGGTCACTCATTGGCACTCATTCACATCAACTGTCTGGATCTTCACGTGTTGTGGCGTCATCCTTCGTAATCATCGATCCTCAGGTCCTCCGGGTCGACACCGGCCTCACCGGTCCACGAGATCTCAATCTCCCCGAAGCGTTCGACCTGATCCAGATCCACATACCCCTGCTTGTAGAGCTCAAGGACTGCGAGAAACTGCACGATGATCTCAATCCGATCGGCGAGATCGGCTGTTAGCCGTCGAAAGGTCACCCGGCCGAGTTTGGGGAGTTCCTCCACAAGGTCAGCCACGGCTTCGGCCACGGTAAACCGGATCGGATTCACATGGTGTAGGTCCACCACCGGAACCGGGGTCGGAGTAAACGCTTTGATTGCCGCCCGTCGTAGTCGCTCGATGCTGGTCCCCTCCAGCAAGTCAGGCGCGAGCCCCTCAAAGCGTTCGTCGGGACCGACAGCGCGAGGAAAGCTCAGATCAGCGCGTTCGGCCAAGAAGGCAAACACTTTGGCTACATCTTGGAAAGTCTTGCATTCCAGGAGTCGGGCCACCAGCAGGTCGCGCTCCTCCCATAGCGCGAATTCTTCGTCAAGATCTACATCCGCCAAGCCAGGTAAGAGTCGACGGGTCTTGAGTTCCACCAGCGTGGCCGCGATCAGCAAGAACTCGGTAGCCACATCGAGGTCAAGGGCTTGGATGCGTTCCACCTCTGCGAGGAACTGATCCACGATCACCGATAGCGACACCTCGTGGATGTCCACCTGCTCTTTGAGGATCAACTGCAACAACAGGTCAAAGGGCCCTGAGTACAAGGGGGTCTCTACGGCCACGGACATCGCCTCCACGCTACCGGTGAGGAGGGCGCGTGGCCGGCATTGCGTTAGCCTTCACCGCCGTGACCCGCGTTTTGTCTTGCATCCAACCCACCGGCGAGGTGCACCTCGGCAACTATCTGGGGGCCTTGCGGAACTGGGTGATCGGCCAGTCCGCCGCCGATGCCTTTCACGGGATCGTGGACCTTCACGCTCTCACGGTTACCGACACGCCCGGTGTGATCGGTAATGAGACATTGAAACTGGCGGCGATGCTGTTCGCTGTTGGCCTTGACCCTGAAGTTGCCACTGTGTTCGTGCAGAGCCATGTGCCCGAACACGCCCAGTTGGGATGGGTTATGGAGTGCACCGTCTCCTATGGCGAGTTGTCGAGAATGACTCAGTTCAAGGACAAGACCGCCAAACGTGAGGGCCACTTCATCTCTGCGGGCCTGTTCACCTACCCGGCATTACAGGCGGCCGACATCTTGCTCTACGACGCTAATGAAGTCCCCGTGGGCGACGATCAACGCCAACACATCGAAATCACCCGAGATATCGCTCTGCGTTTCAATCATCGTTTTGGTGAGACCTTCGTGGTGCCCACCGCCGTCACCCCACCGGCCGGTGCTCGAGTCATGGATCTCCAGGACCCCACATCAAAGATGTCTAAATCCGCTGATTCCGATGCGGGCTGCGTCTATCTGACCGACGCCCCTGAAGTGATCTCCAAGAAGTTCAAGCGGGCGGTCACAGACTCAGAGACCGAGGTCCGTTACGACCCCGAGACCAAGCCTGGAGTCAGCAACCTGCTCGACATCCTCGCAGGCGCCACCGGCCAGGCTCCAGCCGGCCTCGCCGAGCGCTATACGCGCTATGGGGATCTTAAAGTCGCCACCGCCGAAGCCGTGATTGACGTCATCCGTCCAATCCAGGATCGATATAACGATCTGCTCACGGATCAGGCTGAACTAACACGACTGTTGCGCATCGGCGCCGACAAAGCCCGCCATGTGGCCTCTGCCACTTTGCAACGCACCTACGACGCAATCGGAATGCTTCCCGCCTGAAGCGTGTCAGCGCAGCGTGAGCCCCTCAGATGTGATCGGCCTGAGCAAGATCGCCGGCGGCGGATCCGAGGCCTCGCAACATCTCCACGGTGGCATCCTCCGAGCCGGCACTCAACAGCAGGTCGATTCCGAGATTTTCATGGTCCCGGTACACCTCACAACGATCACGCCAGCGTCCGCATATCGAGAAACCCGGGATCAGCCGGGGCGGGATAACCGTGGCCACCACCCGTGCTGTCGTTCCGAGATCGCAACGGATCTTGCCGACATCGTGCAAAAGCGCTCCTGCCATCTCTGCCCGGGTGGCGTCTGCCCGCAGGGTCAGGAATCGGCGAGCGACCATCACCGCATGGCTCCGGTCCTGAACGCTCATCTGAACCCACAGTTCGCGTTCACTTGGCAGCAACTGATCGATGGCCCATTTCTCATCGGTCGCCGTGGGCGGTCCAGCACTGATCGATAGCCACCACCGTGTGGACAGATGTCGGATCGTTGTCACGCCCGACGAGATGGCGGTCAACACCTAGTCCACCGTCCCGTCGCCATGGGCGCCGGATCGAGGATGGGCGGCTCGATACACATTCCACAAACGATCTTGGCTGACCCGGGTGTAAATCTGAGTGGTGGACACTGAGGCATGTCCGAGCAGTTCCTGAACGATCCGTAGATCCGCACCATGGTCCAACAGGTGGGTCGCACACGAGTGCCGTAAGACGTGCGGAGAGAGATGGTCCTGAGTGATTCCTGCCCGTAGGCCGTAGGTGCGCACGATGGTCCATGCCGATTGGCGGCTGAGGCGCCCTCCGCGCTGGTTGAGGAACACCGCTTCGGCATCGCCTCGGCGACGCCAACGGTCCGGCACCATTTGGGCTCGACCCTCCGAGTCGAACCACTGATCCAATGCTCGTGCGCAAGATCCTCCGAATGGGACAATGCGTTCCTTCGAGCCTTTTCCGAACAAGCGGACCAGATTCTCGCTGAACACGATGTCACCGATCGACAATCCCACCACCTCAGAGATCCGAGCTCCCGTGGCGTACAGCAACTCAAGGATCGCTCGGTCTCGGCGAGCCGTTGCATTCACTCCGGTCACGGCATCGATCAGCGCTGCCACTTGGGTCTCACTCAGGGGTTTGGGGATACCCGATGGAACTCGAACCCCCTCGAGGTCACCGGTCGGATCATCTGGTCTGACCCGTTCCACCACCAGATGACGATGCAACATCCTGACCGCAGCCAACTGTCGGGCCACCGAGGCCGGAGCCGCACCGCCGGTGCGCATCTCGGCGATGAAACCAAGGATCTGTTCCGCTATCACGGTCTCTACATCGCCGCCATGGGCGAGGAGCCACCGGTGATAACGCAGAAGGTCTCGACGATAGGCCGCCAAGGTCAGCGGAGCGCGTCCTCGTTCGGCCGCCATCCACGTGAGGAACTCCTCCACGCACAGCGGCAGTTCCTCCCCCATTTCGCGCACCGGGACCATCAATACTCCGGGACCATTAGCACCCCGGGACCATCACCTGAGGGAGCGCTCCGCAGCGTGGAGACCGACGATGGTTTTGGCGTCAGTGATTTGCCCCGTAGAGATCATTGCTACGGCCTCCGCCAGCGGGATATGGAGGATCTCAGCGAACTCTTCTTCTGGTCCTTGGTGATCCGTCGCCACCGCCCGACATTCAGTGGCCAAATAGATTCTGGTGACAGCGTCACTCATGCCCGGGGAGGGCACCATGTCCATCACGAGGTCTAAACGGCCAGCAGACAAACCCACCTCTTCGCCAAGTTCGCGATGCGCAGTGGCCTCGGTGGGTTCGCCGGGGACATCGCGCATCCCTGCAGGGATCTCAATCATCTCCGTGTCGAGCGCCGGACGGTATTGGCGCACGAGCACCACCGAAGGGTTGCCTTCGGCATCGAAGATCAACGGCACTACAGCCACGGAGCCTGGAGATCTGACCACGTCTCGGCTGAACTCTCGTCCATCGGGAGCGCGGAAACCAGCCACCACCACCTTCCAAATGTGACCCTGATGCACCTCACGATCCCCGAGGTGACCGAAGCCGATCATCTCGCACCCGAGACGGGAGCCTGACTGCGCTCTTGGTGGCGGGCCCGGGCCGCTGCGATCAACTGCCGGAACAACGGGTGGGGCCGATCCGGACGGCTTTTGAACTCCGGGTGAGCCTGGGTTGCCACCCAAAACGGATGATCGGTTAACTCGATGAACTCCACCAGTCGCTGATCGGGCGACGCCCCACTGCATATGAGGCCAGCGGCCTCAAAACGTGACCGGTACTGAGAATTAAATTCGTAGCGATGGCGATGCCGTTCACTGACCACGGTCTCGCCATATGCCTCTGCCACCTTGGATCCAGGCACCAGCACGGCGTAATACGCACCGAGACGCATCGTCCCGCCCTTATCGGTGACTTCACGCTGATCGTGCATTAAGTCGATCACCGGGTGTTTGGTGGAGGGTTCAAACTCGGTGGAATGTGCGTCCATCAGACCCATCACATTGCGGGCGTACTCAATCACCATCGTCTGCAGGCCAAGACATAAACCGAGACAGGGCAGATTTTCCTCACGGGCGTACTTCGCAGCGGCGATCTTGCCCTCCACCCCACGGGCTCCAAACCCCCCCGGGATCACGATCCCGTCCAGATGACGTAACCGATCCGAGGCGAGTAAGCCCTCCACATCTTCGGCTTGGATCCACTCGATCTCTACTTTGACCCCGTGGTGGAAGCCAGCGTGTTTGAGGCTCTCCACCACCGACAGATATGCATCCACTAACTGCACGTATTTGCCGATGATCCCGATCCTCACCGGATAAGTGGCCGCCTCGACCATCTCCACGACTTCTTGCCAGGGCCGAAGATCGATCGGGGCATCAGTGATGTTTAAGACCTCGCAGACCTCATCGTCGAGCCCCTCCTCGTGCAGGATCAAAGGAAGCTCATAAATGTTGCGGGCATCGGCGGCGTTGATGACGGCTCGTTCATCCACATCACACAGATTGGAAATTTTGACCCGCAGGTCCTCGCTGAGGGGTTCCTCAGATCGACACACGATCAAGTCTGGCTGAATTCCACGGCTGCGCAGTTCGGTAACCGAGTGCTGGGTGGGCTTGGTCTTTTGCTCCCCTGACGGACCGATGAAGGGCACGAGGGTCACATGGATGTAGCAGACGTTGTTGCGGCCGGCGTCCTTGCGGTACTGACGGATGGCTTCCAAGAAAGGCAGGATCTCGATGTCACCGACAGTGCCGCCCACCTCGGTGATGACAACGTCAACGTCATCGGTGGCAAGCCGAGCGATCCGCCGTTTGATCTCATCGGTGATGTGGGGGATCACCTGCACGGTCTTGCCGAGGTAATCGCCACGCCGCTCTGCTGCTAACACCGCCTGATAGATCGACCCCGTGGTCGCATTGGAGTTACGCGTCAGGTTCTCGTCAATGAACCGCTCGTAATGCCCGAGATCCAGGTCAGTTTCGCCGCCATCGTCAGTAACGAACACTTCACCGTGCTCGAAGGGGTTCATAGTCCCCGGGTCCACGTTGATGTAGGGATCGAGTTTCTGCAAAGTGACTCGTAGGCCACGCAGTTTCAGCAACCGACCGAGGGAAGAAGCGGTCAGGCCTTTGCCGAGCGAACTGGCAACACCCCCAGTAACAAAGATGTGCTTCGGCATCGCGTGATCCTCCGTCGTTGTAGATCTGCAGCACACACACGGTGTGCGAAGGCAGGACGTGGAACTCTCCCCACGACGGAACCACATCCTAACCTTGTCGCGCCGGTGGACAGGTGGATGCCTCCATGAAGTCCCGGTCTCCGCCAGGAAAACTAGGAAAATCCGGCGGCCAGCAGCTCGGTGGCGTGCCGGACCGCCGCTGCGGTCTGATGTCCCGACAACATCCGAGCGATTTCATAGACCCTGTCCGAGCCGGTCACGGCTTCCACCTGTGCCACCGTGGAGTTCTCGGTGGAGGTTTTAATCACCCGTAGGTGCTGATCCGCCACGGCCGCCACCTGCGCCAGATGGGTGACTACGAGAACCTGGTGACCGGTCACTAATCGATGCAACGCCTCGGCCACTGCGACCGCTGCTGCCCCACCGATCCCGGCATCCACCTCATCAAAGATCAACGTCGATCCTGTTTCAGTGACCGCTGTTAGCTCGGTCGCGTCCGGTGAGCCGAGCCGATTCGATCCGCGATTCGATGCCTGATTCGATGCCCGGTCCGCTCCGGGACGCAGGGCCAATCGCAGAGCGAGCATCGCACGGGCTAACTCACCACCGGAGGCCACCTTGTGAAGCGGGGCGGATTCCAAACCCGGGTTTGCGGCCAGCATGAACTCCACACGGTCACCTGCGGGATCACTCTCCGGTAGCCCGATGCGCACATCCACCTTGGCGTGCGGCATAGCCAGACGTCTGAGTCCCTCCTCGATCGCAGCGGCGAGCGACGGGGCGCAGCGTTCACGATCACTTCGAATCCGTGCCGATTCCTCATTGAGAAGTCGCTGCACCTCAGCGATTTCGGCGTCGATACGTTCTGCCTGGGTTTCGTGGTCGTTGAGCAACGCAAGCCGCTCCCGCGCCTCAATCGCGTAGTTGCGGACCTCACCGAGATCGGCTCCATATTTACGGCAGAGATCACGAAGAGCTTGACGACGCAGACGAATCTCTTCCATTCGCGCTGGATCCTCCTCGATCGATTCGGTGATCGATCGCAGTTCAGCGCCGAGGTCGTCGAGTTCCGACAATAGATCCTGTAACCGGGAGGCCACACCGACGAACGGG
This sequence comes from Ilumatobacteraceae bacterium, assembly GCA_018401375.1. Taxonomy (GTDB): domain Bacteria; phylum Actinomycetota; class Acidimicrobiia; order Acidimicrobiales; family Ilumatobacteraceae; genus M30B72. The sequence continues at coordinate 87,215 of JAGYKR010000002.1, forward strand.
GTTCGATCTCCGAGGGCTCGGGCCATCTCCGCAAGCAGATCCCGGGCTGCATTTTCACCGTTCAGGCGCTCGAGCGCATCCCCTCCGGCGTCGGCATGGCCCCGAGCATCAGCCAAGACCATTTCCTCTCGCACGAGATCCTCGGACTCGTCAAGATTCTCGATCTGAGCCGCCTCGATCTCGGAGATCTGAAAACTCAATAAGTCAATCTCACGGGCCCGGGCTCGTTCGTCTCCGCCGAGTTCGTTACGTCGTGCCTCGCAATCATGCAGTCGCGCCCGCAAAGCGAGAAGCGGTGCCGTATTGATGCTCCCGAACTCATCTAACGCCGCCCGCTGAGTGTGAGTAGTGAGCAGGGATTGATGGGCGTGTTGACCGTGGAGATCCACCTGACCAGCAGTCATCTCGGCCAGCGCCGCCACCGTCACCAGATGACCGTTGATGTAAGCCCGAGAGCGACCGCTGCGCGGCACCACCCGAGAGATCACCACCTCTACTAAACGCTGCAGATCCGCAGAGATCGAAGGCCCCTTCCTCGGATCAGTTTCGGAATCACCATCGAGAACGTCCTTGAGGTGATCCGGGAAATGATGCGGGGTGGGTTCTACAGTCAACAGATCCACCGGCACTGCATCGGCCGCGAGGAGGAACCGACCATCCACCCGCGCCTCAGCAGCTCCGGGGCGCACCATATCGGCATCAGCGCGACCGCCGACGAGCAGAGAGATCGCACCCAGTAACACCGTTTTTCCGGTACCCGTCTCTCCGGTCAGGGCCGTGAGACCCGGGCCCACCTCAACACGTAACTCCTCGATCACTCCGAGGTTCACTATCTGTAGTTCCGTTAGCACCAGCGCACCTCAACCATCCATCAGCGATCCATCAAACCAAACTTGGCTTTGAGGATCTGGTGGTACTGACGCTCAACGAAACGGACGAATTGCGCAGTCGACTCCGAGGGCCGACAGGTCACGATGTCTCCGGGGCCGAGCACCGCTACCCGCACCCCATCGATCGCAAGTTCGGCTTCTTGGTGATCGAGTACCTCGAGTTCCACCGTCTCGCTGGGGTCGAGTACCAAACTGCGATCGAACAACATGTGCGGCGCCACGGGTGTGAGAAGAATCGCTCGGTGCCGAGGGGAAACCACCGGTCCGCGGGCCGAAAAGGAGTAGGCCGTAGATCCAGTAGGTGTGGCGAGGATCAAACCATCAGCGGCGTAGGTGGTGAACGCAGCGCCATCGATCCGTACCTGCAAGCGAACGGTCTGACCGGGATCCCGCTTTTCCAGCACCCCTTCATTGAGCGCCCGCCAAGTGCCGAGGTCTTCACCACGTCCCGTACACACCGTAAACTCCAGCATGAGGCGTTCATCGAGATGCCATCTGCCGGTCTCGGGACCTGTGATGAAACGTTCGAGAGCCGGAATGAGGTCCACGGCCTCCACTTCTGTCAGGTATCCGAGTCGGCCGAGGTTCACTCCAAGCAACGGGATTGGGGCTCCTTCCACCAAGTGGACAGCACGCAACATCGTGCCATCTCCGCCAAGGCTGAGCACCAAATCAGCTTCGCGCGGGTCGCGATCCATGCAATATTCATCCAGCGATAAAGCGGCGGCGTCGCGAGGCAGCATCCAGCACTCGTGGCCGTGGTTCCTCAGCCATTGGGCCGCCTCCACAGCCAGATCCCCGGCTGCAGCGCGTTCGTGATGCGACACCAAGAGCACAGAAACCATCAGGCGCTCCCCGGAGTACGGGCATGAACGAGAAACTCGCGGTTCCCGTGGGTTCCCGTGATCGGCGAATCCACCCACCCCTCAACGCTGCATCCTTGGCGGATCAGCTCGGCTGCGACCTCGGAGCGCACCCGATCCCAAATGGCTGGATCCGTGATGATGCCACGACCTCGGCTGACCTCGATGCGCCCGGCCTCAAACTGGGGTTTCACGAGCATCACCATATGCGCTCTGGGCAGCGCCACAGCGATACCCGGGCCAATGATGTGAGTCAGAGAGATGAACGAAACATCGGCCACCACCATCTCCACGGGCCCACCGATCACCTCGGTGTCGATGGTGCGCACATTGGTGCGCTCACGATTGATCACGCGCGGGTCATTCGCTAGGCGGGGATGGATCTGTCCATGGCCAACATCAAGAGCCACAACCTCACGGGCTCCACGCTGCAGCAGACAGTCGGTGAATCCACCGGTGGAGGCGCCAATATCTAACACCCTCAGACCGGTGACCTCAATCCCGAAAGAGGTCAGGGCGTGGTCAAGTTTCTCTCCTCCGCGACTGACGAACAATGCCGGTGGACCGGTAACGATCACGGGTTCGTCGGCCCCAACGAGTCGGGAAGCCCGCTCGGCGATCGCACCTGACACGAGTACCCGACGACCATCGATCATGACTTGGGCCTCTGTTCGGGACTGGCACAGCCCTCGCCGAACCAATTCTTGATCGAGCCTGCGACGCGCCGCCACTGTGAGGATCTCAGCAGACCTCAGGCCGGGTCCGCAGTAGATCCCGTGCCCGATGATCCTGATCTCGCAGCTTTTTTTGCCGGGCTTTTCTTCGCTGTGCTCTTTTTTGCCGCGTCCTTTTGTGCCGGCGACTTTTGTGCCGGAGACACGGATGCACCTTCGAGGACCGAAAGGCGGGCGGCAAGTTCGGCGATCTGAGCCTCAAGAGGACCCATCCGACGTTCTAGTTCTGGTCCGAGCAGTTCAGCTACCTTCTCGTTGATTTTGTCGCTGATCTTTTCGTTGATCTTGTCGTTGATCTTGTCGGTGCTGCGGCGGCCACGATCCACGAGACTCGTGACGGCTTCAGACACCGTGTCAGAGACAGATCCAGATGGCATGGACTCAGAATACCCCAGATCCGTCGATCAATGCAGTTGCCACCTCGGCAAGATTGTCCATTGAGAGCGAGATTGAAACCGCCGTGGTGTCCTCGATATCGCCCGCAACGCCACTGCGCACCCAAGCGAAACGACAGCCGAGAGTCCGTGCAAATAACCCGTCGGTGGACAAACGGTCTCCGACCATCAGAACCTGTGCCGGAGTTGATCCTGTCCGCCTGAGCACTAAATCTGCCATCGGCTGGTGGGGCTTACCGGCCAGAATCGGCTGTACGCCCGACGCCGCAATCACTGCGGCGAGGAGGCTCCCTGCGCCGGGTACGACCCCATACGGGGTGGGATAGGTGGCGTCGTCATTGGTGGCGATGAATCGTGCTCCCCGGCGGATCGCCGCCGACACGCGATCCAAAGTCTGATAGGAAAACTGCCGATCAAGGCCAACCACCACGGTGTCACAGGCTTCAATCAAGGACTCATAGCGAGCCGCAGGAGCGTCCACATCCAGTCGCTCTGCACCCACCCGATCCACGGCCTCGCAGATTCCACGCTCACCACAAACGAGCACCCGCTCCCCTGAGACCAGCAAAGACGCCGCCGCTTCGGCGCTTCCGATCACGGCACCATCTGCGGCGACTCCGATTGAGGCGAGCACTTCTTCTACAGCAGAGGGTGGACTCGTAGAGTTATTGGTCACGAATAGCACTTCGATCCCGGCGGCTTGAAGCGCTCTCACAGCCTCCACCGATCCCGGGATTGGCTGGTGTGCCAACCAGATGACCCCGTCGAGATCGCACAGGACCGTACGCACTTGCGGCATTGCTTCAGGTCTCACGTTCGCCATCCTCGCGCACGGGATGGCAACCTGTGGGGGTGCCAGGCTTTGAACCTTTCCCCGCAGTGCGCTATCACGCCCCCATCGACGGCCTCGATGATCTGATCGCTCCCCCCTATGACGTGTTATCCGAAGCGGATCTCGATGCTCTCTCCGCACGTCATTCACACAACATCGTCCACATCGATGTTCCGCGTGAAGCCCAAGGTCCAGATCGTTACCTGCAGGCTGCGCAACGGCTCACCGAGTGGATCGACGCCGGAGTGTTGATCCAGGACTCCGTACCGAGTTACACGATTTACCGGATGAGATTCACCGATGCGAGCGGAACTGCCCGTGACATCTCCGGGGTGCTCGGTGGCCTCGAGGTAGTGGACCTCGATGCCGGTGGCGTGCTGCCCCATGAACGCACGACCCCAAAAGCTTCCACCGATCGCTTAGATCTGACACGGGCAACGCGGGCCAACCTGTCACCGGTGTGGGGTCTCAGCCTCGCCACCGGCCTGACCGCTGAGTTAGCCGAACCTGGTGAACTGCTCGGCCGGGTGATCGTTGAGGACGTGGAACACGTGGTGGAGCGTGTCAGTGACCCGGCCCGCATCGAACGGATCCGTGCTCTCCTCGCTACCGACGATGTGTTGATCGCTGATGGTCATCATCGATACTCGATCTCTCGGACCTACCGTGATGAGATGCGTGCCGCGGCCAGCACCAACGCAAACGAGGCCGCTCCTGCGGAGCAGACGCTTACCTTCGTATCGGAACTGGTGGCCGATCAGTTGAGTGTGGAGGCCATCCACCGCATCTATCGGTCCACGACGCTGGAGGCGCTACGGGCCGAACTTGCGAAGTTCTTCGCTCTCTCCCCGGCGGAGGACCCAACGCCAGCCACCCTGCGCGAGATGGTGGACCGAGGAGCGCTCTATCTATACGCCCGTGGGTCAGACGGTCTGACCAGGGGGGAATGGCTCACACCATTACCAGAGGCGTTCGCCGGGATACGCGAACTCGATGGGGCCTATCTCGAACACGCCCTTGCGGATGTGGAGGTAGACGTTTCGTACCAGCATGGTCTCCACGAAGTGGTCCGCACCGTTGCTGATCCGGAGGTGGCCGCAGCGATCCTGATCCGGCCCGTCAGCGTGGCCGAGATTGAGCGCACCGCCCGGCAAGGGCTCTTGATGCCGCCGAAATCCACGTTCTTCACACCCAAGTTACGCACCGGCCTCGTGATCCGTCCCCTGTGGGAGTGAGGCCCGTGCAGAGCCGCTCAGGTGGCGGCCGGCAGAACCCGTAAGCCGAGTTCGGCCAACTGACGCGGGTCAGCAGCCACCGGGGCATTTGTCATTGGATCGGTACCGGACTGGGTCTTCGGGAAGGCGATCACCTCGCGGATGTTCTCCTCCCCCGCTAACACCGCCACAAGTCGATCCAGTCCGAACGCAAACCCACCGTGGGGCGGAGCGCCGTAGTTAAACGGGTTAAGGAAGAAACCAAACTTCTTGGCGGCATCCTCATCGGATATCCCGAGCACGCTGAACACTCTGCGTTGTAAATCAGGTTCGTGGATCCGAATCGAACCCGATCCCAGTTCCCACCCGTTCAAGACGAGATCATAAGCAATGGACCGCACCGCCATCGGATCAGTTTCCATCAAGTCGATGTCTTCTGGGTGCGGCGTGGTGAAAGGATGATGGCCAGGTTTGGGCTGACCGGTCTCGGCGCTGACCCCGACGAACAATGGGAACTCCACCACCCAGACATAGCGGTACGGGCCTTCGTGCACGGGGGGCCGGCCCATATCGTTGCGCAACTGTCCGAGGACCTCACAGGTGGTCATCCAGGAGTCCGCCACGATCAACACGAGATCACCGGCCTGAGCCCCGGTACGAACGAGGATCTCTGCGGTCTCTGATTCCGACAAGAACTTGGCCACAGGGGACTCAATCCCGTCCTCGGTCACCTTCAACCAAACGAGGCCCTTGGCGCCGATCTTCTTGGCCCGGTCCGTAAGCCTGTCGAGTTGGTTGCGGCCAAACGAGGAGATGTCCACAACAGTGTTCTGAGCGGGCACACAAATCGCCTTAATCGATGCGGCCCCGGCAAAGGCTTTGAACTCAGTTGAAGCGAACACATCGGTGAGTTCCACCAGTTCCATCCCGAAACGCAAGTCCGGCTTGTCCACACCAAAGCGTTCCATCGCCTCACGCCATGTGATCCGTTCAATATCGGGCGGGCGCACACCGGTGGCTGCTTCTGCGGCCGCCAACACTGAGTGCGAAACCGCAGCGAGCACATCGTCTTGGTTGACGAAGGACATTTCCATGTCCATCTGCATGAACTCGTACTGGCGATCAGCGCGCAGGTCTTCATCGCGTAAGCAACGTGCCATCTGGTAGTAGCGATCTACACCGGCCACCATTAACAGCTGTTTGAACAACTGCGGAGACTGCGGAAGGGCGTAGAACGCGCCCGGCTCCTTGCGCGAGGGAACGAGAAATTCCCGGGCACCCTCCGGGGTGGAGGGCACCAGCATCGGGGTCTCCACCTCTACGAAACCTTGCTCTTCCATCGCAGCGCGGACCGCAGAGTTAACGCGAGCCCGTAGACGCAGGTTGCGTTGCATCCGCTCGCGTCGCAGGTCCAAATATCGGTGCTGCAAACGAATCCCCTCATCCACCTCATCGGCGCGGGCATCGATCGGGAACGGCGGTGGATCGGCCTTGCGGAGGACTTCCACCACACACTCGCCGAGTTCCACCTCGCCGGTGGGCAAGGCAGAGTTGACGGTGCCTTCGGGCCGGGCCCGCACTACCCCGGTGATCCTCACCACATATTCGCTGCGGACATCAACATCGTTGTCCACCACACATTGGGTGATCCCGGTGTGGTCGCGCAGGTCCACAAAGGCCAGTTTTTCTCCGTGCTCGCGACGCCGAGCCACCCATCCGCACAGGCTGACGGTCTGGCCGATATCGCTCAGGCGCAAAGCCCCACACGTATGGGTACGCATCGAAGTAGACATCACGCTCGTCATCGAGCCGGTCATTGATGTGGTCATGAGGAGGACCGATCCTTTGTGGCGTTAGGGGAAACTGTGTGGGAACCCGACTCATCACAGAGTTGGACGAGTCGGCCGAGGGTCTGCGCCCGCGGCAGGGAGAACTGATCGCCACCACCGCGCATCGGTCGAATGACCACTTGGTCGGCAGCTAGTTCGTCTGATCCGATGATCACCGCAAACGATGCTCCGCTGCGATCGGCAGACTTCATCTGAGATTTCATGCTGCGCCCCTCATAGGCCCGGTCAGCGGACACGCCAGCGGAGCGAAGTTCGGTGGTCAGCGCAAGGGCTTCTAGTCCGCCGACGGTGTCGACCACGAAGACCTGCACTACCGGTGGCGGGGCAACAAACACGCCCTCGTCCTCGCAGGCCAAAAGCGTCCGATCGACTCCGATGGCAAAGCCAATTCCCGCAGTGGCGGGGCCACCGAGATCTTCCACCAATCCGTCGTATCGTCCGCCGCCGCCCAGAGCATTTTGTGCGGAGTCCAAGGTGTCACCACGGAACTCAAAAGTGGTCCGGCGGTAATAGTCGAGGCCTCGCACCAACAGAGGATCAACAGTGAACGCAATGCCGACCCGCTCCAGCCCAGCGAGGACCGCAGCGAAGTGTTCCGCTGCGGCCGTAGAGAGGTAATCGGCGATCTGGGGTGCGCCGGCGATCACCTCTGCGTCTTGGGCACGCTTGGAATCAAGCACCCGCAGAGGGTTTCGGGCGAGCGTCTCAACGCTTTGTTCCGACAATGCATCAATGTGTGCGCCGAAATATGTATCGAGGGCTGCCACGTAGCGCGCCCGATCTTCTGGTTCGCCCAGCGAGTTGATTAACAACGTCACTTGTTGGAGGCCGAGGCGACGATAAAACTCCCAGCCGAGAGAAATCACTTCCACATCGAGGTAAGGGTCATCCACCCCGAGCACTTCGATACCAACCTGATCAAACTGCCGGTACCGCCCACGCTGGGGTTTTTCATATCGGAAGTTGGATCCGGCATACCAAACCTTCCATGGCGTGGCCGGCCGGTGCTGAGCGAAGGCCCGACAGACCCCAGCGGTCAACTCGGGGCGTAGCGCAATATGCCGCTCACCTTTGTCGATGAAGTCGTACATCTCTTTGGTGACCACATCGGTGGCATCGCCGATCCGGGTGAACACCCCGAGGTCCTCGAGCAGCGGGGTGATGACCTGGCCATACCCGGCCGGGCCCACCACATCGGCGAACTCGGCCACGAACCGACGCCAACGGGCCGATTCGGGCGGGAGGATGTCGCGCATCCCCGGGCTGGTCTGGAACTCTGGCACGGTGCCGAAGGCTACCGGTGGCGAGACAGCACCGGGACGTCAGGTCCGGAGCGATACGGCGGATGCATTGGTTCCAGGCTCTGGAGTCGGCGGGTTTGCACCGGGCACCGTGCGATACACGTCGTAGACCCCGTCGATTTGTTTGATCGTGCGCAGCACCGCTGCGAGGTGGCCGGCATCGGCGAGTTCAAACTCGAAGCGCATTTTGGCTACCCGATCATCGCCGGTCAGCGTGGCACACGAGACGATGTTGACGTGGTGGTCGCTCAGCGCATTGGCCACATCCCGCAACAGCCGCGAACGGTCAAGGGCCACCACTTCAACGCCGGCATGAAACACCGTTCCGGAGCGTTCGGCGTCCCATTCCACATCGATCATGCGTGCGGCCTGTTCGGCCATCAGAGAAAAAGCGTTCGCGCAGTCGGCACGGTGCACACTGACCCCGCGACCTTTGGTCACGAACCCGATGATCTGATCACCGGGAAGAGGGGTGCAGCAGCCCGCCATTTGCACCAACACATCATCGAGGCCTTCCACATGGACCCCAAGTGAGCCAACGCCGGAGCGGGATCTCCGCGGCGCAAACACCGTCGATGGAGCAACTTCAAGGTCCCCGGAGTCACCCCTCAGAATCCGCGTCAACTTCTGAGCGATGCTGCGCCCGGACACGTGGTGCTCACCGATGGCCGCCAGAAGAGTATCGAGGTCCTGATAGCCGTGCTCAGCGATCACGGTGTTGAGCGGCTCAGAGTTCCAGACCTTTTGCACCCCGAGACCCTCACGGCGCAACTCGTCAGCAAGTTCATCTCGACCCGATTCGATCATGTCGACTCGTCGTTCACGGCTAAACCACTGACGGATCTTGTTGCGGGCCCGTTGGGAGACCACAAAGCCGAGCCAATCTTGAGAGGGCCCGGCCGTTTCCACCTTGGAGGTGAAGATCTCGCAGGTGTCGCCGCTTTGGAGTTGGTAGTCAAGCGATACGAGACGACCGTTGACCTTGGCCCCGATGCAGGCATGACCGACCTCGGTATGCACGGCGTAGGCGAAGTCCACGGTGGTGGAGCTAATCGGTAACGTGATGACTCGACCCTTCGGGGTGAACACGAACAGTTCGTCTTGTTCGAGGTCGGTCTTCAAGTTCTCCATGAACTGCGTCGGATCGCTGACTTCTGCCTGCCAGTCGATGATCCGATTCAGCCAGTCGATATCAGCCGAAGGTGAACCGTCCTTGTAGGCCCAGTGCGCCGCAATCCCCCATTCGGCCCGCTGATGCATTTCACGTGTGCGGATCTGCACCTCAATCAGTTTGCCTCCGGGGCCGATCACGGTGGTGTGGAGGCTTTGGTACAGATTGAACTTCGGCATTGCGATGTAGTCCTTAAACCGACCCACCACCGGCCGCCACCGGCCATGGATGGATCCGAGTGCCGCATAGCAATCCTTCACCGAGTCCACGATCACCCGGATCGCAACGAGGTCGAAGATCTCGTCAAACTCACGACCTTTCAGGACCATCTTTTCGTAGATGCTCCACAAATGTTTGCCACGTCCAGTGATCTCAGATTCCACACCGAGTTCGTCAAGTCGCGTTCGGACCTCCGCCACCGCTTTAGCCAGATACTGGTCGCGTTGTGGGGACCGGGTAGCCACCAAATGTTCGAGTTCGGCGAATCGTTTCGGGTGCAGTGCCGCAAACGAGAGATCCTCGAGTTGTTGTTTGATCTCTTGGATTCCGAGACGGTGCGCAAGTGGAGCGTAAATATCGAGGGTCTCTTGGGCGATCCGCCGTTGTTTGTCGGCCGGCATCGACGCGATCGTGCGCATGTTGTGCAGGCGGTCGGCGAGTTTGATGACGAGCACCCGCAGGTCGCGAGCCATCGCAACCAGCATTTTGCGCATTGTTGCGGCCTGCTGAGCCTCGCGGGAATCAAACTGGATTCGGTCCAGTTTGGTCACCCCATCGACGATCTCGGCCACTTCTGCACCGAAGTCACGGACCACATCGGCCAAGGTGATCTCGGTATCCTCCACCGCATCGTGGAGCAACGCGGCAGCCACCGATATCTCATCGAGGCCGATATCGGCCACGATCCGCGCCACGGCAAGCGGGTGATTGATATAACTCTCACCGCTACCGCGCAACTGTGTCCGATGCGCCTCCGCGGCTACCTCATAGGCACGGTTAATCGTCGAAACTGAGCTCTTCGGATGCCGACGGCGATAGCTGGCGAGGAGAGGAGCAAGCTCACTGGCGGTCGGTTGTTCATGGTGCCGCCTCCACGGAAGAACTCGGTCCACGGTGGCCATCTCAGAAACTCGTCAAACTTTCGATTCGCCGTTCGCCCACTTTGGCTCGTCCGCCGAGGTCTGCTAACTCCAACATAAACCCGAGACCCACCACTTGGCCACCGAGGGTTTCGACGAGTCGGGCTGTTGCAGCGGCTGTCCCACCGGTAGCTAAAACATCATCGACGATCAAGACTCGTTCGTCGGGGTGGATCGCGTCACGATGAATCTCCAGCTTGTCGGTGCCGTATTCGAGCGCATATTCCTCGCGGGCTACCGCCCACGGAAGTTTGCCAGCTTTGCGAACCGGTACGAACCCGGCACGTAAGCGATAGGCCACCGGGGCGGCCAAAATGAAACCACGCGATTCGATGCCGACCACACGATCCACGGGCACATCATGGAAGCGAGCCACCAGATCATCAATGGCCCGACCAAAGGCCGCCGGGGAGCCGAGCAACGGGGTGATATCACGAAACACGATCCCCGCACTCGGGTAATCGGGAATCACACGAATCAGGTCATCCAACCACGGCACCGCTTCGCCCATGGGCCAAGGTTAGCGGTATCAACGACTCCGTGACCGGACGCTGGCCGGGGTACCGCCCATGACCGCAATCCGCAGATCAGCGCCCAGCAGGCGGCTTTCCGATCCACCCTTCCAACGCTCATCCGAACCCTTCATCGCCGCCAGCAAAGGCGCCGCCACAAAGATGGATGAATACGTCCCTGTGGCCATGCCCACGAGCAGGGCGATCGCGAACTCGCTCAGCGATGACGCCCCCATGAAGCCTGCACCCACGATGAGTATCGACAGCACCGGCAACATGGAGGAAAGGCTCGTATTCAAAGTCCGGACCACGACCTGGTTCATGGTCGTGTTCACCACATCCGCATAGGGGACCTTGAGGGCCTCGAAGCGTGCCTCGTTTTCTCGGACCCGATCGAAGATCACAATCGTGTCGTAGAGCGAATATCCGAGAATGGTCAAGAACGCAATCACTGTCGCGGGCGTGACCACGAAACCGAGCATCGAATAGATCCCGACGGAGATCACCACGTCGTGCACCACGGCGGCGATTGCGGCGAGAGCCATCCGCCACTCGTAACGGATTGAGATCACCACCGCCACCACTGCGGTGAAGATCAATAGGGCCCGAAGTGCCTTATCGGTGATCTCGCGCCCCCAAGAGGAACTGACCACGTTTACGCTCACATCATCGAATCCAACCCCAGCAGCCTCGGCCATCGCGAGTTGGATCGTTGACTGGATCTGGTCGGGTTGAAAGGCGACTTGGATTTTGATGAAGTCGCCGCTGTCAGAACTGCGCCGTTGGATCCTCGCTGAAGCCGGATCCACACCGTTGGCATCTAAGACCGCTTCGGCCTCGGTGATCGTGAGTTCCGAACCCGGCACATCCCAGGAGATGCCACCTTGGAAATCGATCCCGAGATCAAGGCCACGGCCAAGGAATGACAACAAACTGAGCAGAATCAGAACCCCGGAAATGATAAAGCCCACCTTGCGGCGACCGACAAAGTCCACCGAACTCTGTCCCGAGTACAACCGGCGTAGACCGGTCGCGGCGATCACCCGATCCTCTGCTGCGATCCGACCCACTTTGGATTCGCGGCTCTCCTCCGTGGAGCGACTGCGAGGGCGCTCATCTGACCGTGGTCGCTCTTTGCGAGGCTGAGGCCGTGACGTCTTTTCGCTCATGATGTCGCCTGTTCTGCGAGGACCCGCTCTGTGGCAGATGTTGGCGAGAACCAACTCGCCCTGCTCAAGAGCATCACCATCGGCTTAGCGAAGGTGAAGTACACGAGCAGATTGACCACGGTGGTCAAGCCGAGATAGAGGGCGAAACCCTTCACCGATCCGACGCTCAAGGTGAACAAAATCACTGAAGCAAGGATCGACATGACGTTGGCCGACACGATGGTGCGCCAACTTCGATCGAAGCTGCGACCCGCCGCATTACGAAGTAGCCGTCCACTGCGCAACTCATCATTCAGCCGTTCGAACAACACCACATAAGAGTCCACAGCGATACCGACGGCCACGATGATGCCAGTGGCGCCCGCAAGGCTGAGCGCATAGTTCGTCGCCTCAGAGATCAGCACCGTTGCGCTATACATCGTCATTGCCCACACCATCAGACCGGCCACCGCCACGATCGCTATACGTCGGTAATAGGCAAGCATCAGCAACACGATCAATGCAGCTCCGATGAGACCCGACACGATCACGGCCCGCAGAGTGTCGCCACCGAGAGCTGGTGACACCGTCTCCACCGATTGGGCTTCCACACCTACGGGGAATGCGCCCCGGTTCAGCACCCGTGACAGGGCCCGAGCCTCATCCTCGGTGAAACTGCCCGTGATCGAAACCGACCCTGCGAACGAAGGCGCGTTCACGGTCGGTGCGGACTGGATGACATCGTCGAGCACGATTGCAAGTTGGCGGGACGGACATTGGGCGGTCCCGTTAAAGCATTCAGCAGCGAGAGCGTTCCACACGACCGCCCCATCGGTGCGCAGATCCACTGACACACCCCATCCCACGGGAGGCGGCTCCAACGTAGGTGCGGCGCTGCCCTGGGAGAACACTTCCCCTGTGCCGCCGGGAGGATTAACGAGACACAGATCGAGCCCGTCACGAAGCGGAAGCAGTTCCTGGCCCGCAGCGAGCTCATCGGTTGGTGCGCCCGGGGCGAACCCGCACAGCACCACTGGCCGCAGGGTGACGATGCCGGCCACGTCCACTGCGTCCAAAGCATCGCGTTGATCGCGCACGCCGGGCAGGTCCACCACGAGATTGCTGCCTTCTACACGAACATCAGGTTCGGCGATGCCGCGGGACTCAAGCTCATCCCGGATCAAATCTCGGATGACGATCAAATCATCTTCGGTTGCCGTCTCGGTGGGGGCAAGGATCACTGATACCCCGCCTTGGAGATCGAGGCCGAGCACCGGAGTGGCCTCAGTGGAAAGGTGATACGCCAACAGGCCCACTGCCACGCTCACCATGAGCAGCAATGAGCCCCATAAGGAGGCCGGTTTCACGCGTCGTCAGACTTGCTGGGTTTCTCTGCCGGAGCGGACACCTCAGCAGTCAGAGACACTCTGCCCTGAACTGCGGAACGAGCAATCTGGATCTGGACATCGTTGTCGATCTCCAACCAGAAACGATCACCTTCGATACCGGTGATCACCCCGTAGATCCCCGAAGTGGTGATGACCTCATCATCCACCGCCAACGAGCGCTGCAGCGTCTGGGTCTCTTTCATGCGCCGCCGCTGGGGGCGAATCATGAGGAAGTACATAGCGAGGGGAATCATCAGCAAGATGACCAGCTGGATTGCTGAGCCCCCGGTTGCTGCTGACTCCTGGGCGATCAGTTGAAGATTCATAACGATCGTAGATCCTAGCCCGAACCTCAGCCCTGTCATCGGCCAATCTCTGACCGGCTTCCTTGCCCTCCTTCCTGGCAGCCAGAAACTTTCAGGCCCAGATGTTGAGCACCTCTGTGCGAAGGGCCTCGAACCGACCCGCCAGGATGGCCGTTCGCATTTCATCCATCAGGTTCAGGGTCCACGCCACATTGTGCAGACTCACAAGACGCGAGGCTGTGGGTTCGCCCACTTGGAACAAGTGCCGGAGATAGCCGCGTGAGTGACGGCCGCACACATCACAACCACAGGTGGGGTCGATCGGAGTGTCTTCATCGGCGTGTCGAGCGGCTTTGATCTGGACTTTACCTGAGCTGGTCATGGCTGTTCCATGACGGCCCAGCCGAGTCTGCATCACGCAGTCAAACTGGTCCACTCCGAGGCCAACAGCTTCCACCAAGGACGCCGGATCACCAACTCCCATCAGGTAGCGGGGCCGATCCACCGGCAAATGTTCAAGTGCTGCCGCAAGTGCCGGGAGCATCTCGGCACGGGTTTCACCCACCGACAAGCCGCCGATTCCGTAACCATCAAACCCGATTTCCACCGTGCGCTGAGCGCTTTCGGCGCGCAGGCGCTCGTCGATCCCACCTTGGACGATGCCGAACAGCGACTGATCCTCGCGGTGATGAGCCGACGCTGCACGTTGCGCCCACCGGGCGGTGCGATCCACGGCGTCGCTGATCACCTGCTCAGGACTTGGTAAGGGTGGGCAGATATCAAGCACCATCTGAATATCGGCGCCAAGCAACTCTTGGGTGCTGACTGCGGTCTCCGGGCTGAAGACGTGGGTGGATCCGTCGTAGACGCTCCGGAAAGAAACCGCTTCCTCCGAGACTTTGGGATCTAAGGAAAAGACCTGAAAGCCCCCCGAATCGGTCAAGGTCAGACCTTTCCATCCAGCAAAGGCACCGAGCCCGCCGAAACGGGCCACCACCTCGGCGCCGGGACGCAACATCAGGTGATAGGTGTTGCCGAGGACGATCTGCGCTCCAAGTTGTTCGTAGTCCACTGCGCTGAGGTACTTGATCGCGCCTCTGGTCCCCACCGGCATGAAACAGGGTGTGGTGTAAGACCCTCGGGCCGTCGTTGCCGTGCCGGCTCGCGCTGATTGATCAGCGGCCTCGAGATCGAACTTCACCTGGAACATGGGACCGCCTCGTTGATCACAGGCATCAGATTGCCCTTCGGTCCAGCAGCATGGCGTCTCCGAATGACAAGAACCGGTACTGGTCAGCCACAGCAACGGCATACAGACGGGACCAGCGAGGGCCCACGAAGGCATCGATCATGACGAGCAGTGTGGTCCGAGGAAGATGGAAATTTGTCATCATCAGGTCCACCACTTTCCAGTCATGACCGCGGCTGATCATCAGATCGGTCCGACCCTCGAGTTGGCCTGATCTCGCAGCAGATTCCAAGGCCCGAACCGCCGTAGTCCCCACAGCGATCACCCGCTGCGCCTCGGCGCATGCCTTCCAGGTGGTGTCGGGCACCCGATAGCGCTCAGTGTGCATCGGATGATCTCGGGGATCGCTTGCACTCATCGGTCGGAAAGTGTCGAGCCCCACCACGAGTTCTACCGGCTCAATCCGCACTCCGGCCTGACGGAGGTCTTCCATAAGTTCCAAAGTGAAATGCAATCCAGCAGTCGGTGCCGCCGCCGAGCCAGGGGTCGTTGAGTACACGGTTTGGTATCGCTCGGCATCCACAAGCTTTTCGGTGATGTACGGGGGCAACGGCATCTCCCCATTCGCGTGCAGAATCTCGGTTGGATCTGATTCGGTATCCACCCCGAGCAGCTCCAGTTCAAAGGTGTCTCCGGTGGGCATCCGACCCACAACCTGTACCACCGCAGTGCCACGGGAGTTGAACAAAATGTCTCCAGGGTGGAGCTTGCGCCCCGGGCGAGCGAGGGCCTCCCACATCCGACGGGCCGGGTCTCTTGGCTCGAGAAGTAACACCTCCACTGCTCCCCCACTGGAACGCTGCAGCCGCAGTCGTACCGGCAGGACCCGGGTCTCATTGACCACGAGCAGATCTCCCGGTCCAAGGAGGTCGCCGAGGTTGCGCACCTGGAGATGCTCGGGATCGGCACTGCCACGGTCAACCAACAAACGGGCTGCATCGCGAGGTTCGATCGGGTGCTGAGCGATCCGGTCCTCCGGCAACACGTAGTCAAATTCGGAAATGTGGAGAGGTTCGGGCATCAAGGTGAGTCGCTGGTGTGGAGGTGCGAGTGGGATGGAAAGGCCACAAGAGCCCTATTGCTCAAACAACCGGTTCACACCTTTATCAGAGGAGCCCTGATCGGTGGGAGGGCGCAGACCAAGGTGATGATATGCCGCTGGCATGGCCACACGTCCTCGCGGGGTGCGAGCCAAAAAACCTTGGGTGATCAAAAACGGTTCGTACACATCTTCCACGGTTTCTGGCTGTTCGCCAACGCTGATCGCCAACGTCGATAAGCCCACTGGACCACCGGAGAACTGTTCGCAGATCGCGCTCAATACGGCACGGTCCACCTTGTCGAGGCCGAGATCGTCCACCCCGAACATGGCAAGACCGTCGTTGGCAGTTCCTACATCGATCACCCCATTTGCTCGAACCTCAGCGAAATCCCGTACGCGCCGCAGCAGCCGATTGGCGATCCGCGGCGTGCCCCGTGACCGTCGGGCGATCTCCCATGCCCCTTCAGCGTCGATACCGATCCCGAGGATCCCTGCGGCGCGTTCAACGATCTCTTGAAGTTCGGAACTGTCGTAGTAATCCAGACGCACCACAAGACCAAATCGGTCCCGCAGGGGCCCAGTGATCATGCCGGTCCGAGTGGTGGCTCCCACCAGTGTGAATCGTGGCAGGTTCAGACGAATGCTCGAGGCTGCCGGGCCTTTACCGACCACGATGTCCAGACAGAAGTCCTCCATCGCCGGGTACAAGATCTCCTCCACCTGCCGCGACAGTCGGTGGATCTCGTCAATGAACAACACGTCGCCTTCATCGAGTTTGGTCAGAATCGAGGCCAAGTCACCGGCCCGCTCCAGTGCCGGACCAGAAGTGATGTGGAGCTGCACGCCCATCTCTGTGGCCACGATGCCTGCGAGGGTGGTCTTGCCGAGGCCGGGCGGGCCAGCAAATAACAGGTGATCCACCGCCTGAGCGCGACGTCGTGCGGCCTCGAGCACCACGGACAGATGGTCCTTCAGTTCGGATTGACCGATGAACTCTTGAAGGGCGCGCGGCCGCAATCCCTGTTCGAGTTCCTCCTCGACCGGATCGGGGCCAATCCCGGGATCGAGAAACTCCTCACGCACGCCGTGATCCCAACATCGTCAAGGCCTCACGCAACATTGTGGCTGCATCACGGGTCTGGTCGGATCCGGCCAAATCGCGCATCACATCTTTAATCTCTTCTGAGCCATACCCGAGTCCGCTCAGCGCCTCGCGGACATCAGACAGGGCCGACGTGCGTGAGTGCTCCGGTACCGCACCGTCCACAGGGTCCAAGGCGGGAATCGACAGCCGATTTCGGAGTTCCACGAGCAGTCGTTCTGCGGTCTTCTTTCCGACCCCGGGCACCATCGTGAGCCCACCGAGATCCCCTGAGGCCACGACATCGGACAGCTCGGCTGGCGTGTACGTACTGAGAACGGCCAAGGCCAACGACGGTCCGATGCCGTGCGTTGCAATCAGAACGCCAAACGCCGCCCGCTCCGAACGCGAGACAAAACCAAACAACACCTGGGCGTCTTCTCTGATGTGATGATGGGTATGAACGAACACTGTGGCCCCAACCGTCATTTGAGCCAAGGTCCGCGTTGTCACCTGCACCCGGTAGCCAACCCCGTGCACCTCCACGACCACCCCAGTCTCGGGGTCACGTTCGATGACCTCACCACGCAAGGACGCAATCATCAGAGCTTGCGCACCCCCGCTTGGAGAACCCGCAACTTCATCGGGATCACTGCCAGATGACACAAAGCCAATGCAGCGGCGTCCGCAGCATCTGCAGGTTGGGGCGGAGCGGACAGTCCGAGTCGGGCCTGCACCATCTTTTGGACCTGCTCCTTGTTCGCCCCACCCCATCCGGTCACGGCATCTTTGACTTGGTTAGGGCTGTACTGCCCGACGGTGCATCCGAAAGCAGACGCAGCAGCCAAAGCCAGACCACTGGCTTGGCCGACGCTCATCGCCGTGCGAACGTTGACTTGGAAGAACACCTTTTCCACTGCCACATCGTGAGGTGAGAACTCCTCAAGCAGGCTGATGATCTCGGCGTGGAGCAAAGCGAGACGTTCCGGCAGATCCATTTGCGGGGACGTGGTGATCACACCGAGCGAGACTGCGCTCACCGAACGGGGTCCGCTTGAATCCAGCACGGCATAGCCACAACGGGTCAGGCCGGGATCGATCCCGAGAACACGCCGAGCGGCAGATTGTTCGAACACAGGTTCGAATGTTAGCGGTTAACCAGGACTGGCGGGCGGATGCTCACAGCCGTTCGAGCACACCCACGAGCTCTGAAACCGGCCGATACGTCAACCCAGCGATCGCTCGGTGGGCGTACCGCACGACACCTTCACGATCCACGATAAACACGCTGCGCCGAGGAAATCCGATCGGACCCAAGGTCCCGTAGGCCGAAGCCACCGCCTTATCGGTGTCAGCGAGCAACGGAAACTTAAATCCGTGGCGTTGGGAAAACCGATCATGACTTGAGAGATCCTGAGCTGAAATCCCGAGCACCTGAGCGTCGAGCTGCTCAAACTGTTCGAGGTCGTCGTTATAGGTGTTGAGTTGTTTGGTGCACACCGGCGTGTCATCACCGGGATAGAACACCAACACCACCGGACGGCCACGGAATTGTGACAGCGTGAAGGGCTGGTCTCCGGTGCCTTGGAGAACGAAATCGGGTGCGTGATCGCCAACACTGAGACTCATGTACTCGCAGCCTCCATCACATCGTCGCTAATGTCAAAGTTGGAGAACACATCTTGGACATCATCATTGTCCTCGAGGGCTTCGAGAACCCGTAAAACCTTACGCGCTTCGTCCACGGTGGTGATCGGCACGAGGTTTTCTGAGACCAACGGCGATTCGGCCGAGATCACCTCCAAATCGGCAGCGATCAAGGCATCTCTGATCTCAAACACCCGTGATGGTTCGCTGGTCACCCGCCAGGTACCACCGTCGTCGGACACATCTGTGGCTCCAGCTTCTAGGGCGGCCATCAGGACTGTTTCCTCATCGGCCTCCCCTCCAACGAGCAGCACCCCGACGCGAGCGAACTGCCAACTCACCGAGCCGGGTTCGGCCATTGAGCCGCCCAACTTGGTGAACACGTTGCGAACCTCTGCGCCCGTGCGGTTGCGATTATCGGTGAGCACCTCAATCAACAGCGCCACCCCGCCGGGTGCATAGCCCTCATAGGTGATCGCCTCATAGGCGGCGCCGGCAGCTTCCCCGCTTCCTCGCTTGACCGCCCGATCGATTGCGTCGTTGGTCATCTGGGCGGCTTTAGCCTTTTGGATCGCCGATCTCAATGAGGCGTTTGTAGATGCATCCCCCCCACCTTCGCGAGCCGCCACCTCAATCTGGCGGGCCACCTTAGCGAAGAGTTTGCCGCGGGCCTTGTCGGCAGCGCCCTTTTTGTGTTTGATCGTTGCCCATTTGGAGTGGCCGGACATTTAGGAGACCTCCT
Source organism: Ilumatobacteraceae bacterium (assembly GCA_018401375.1). Taxonomy (GTDB): domain Bacteria; phylum Actinomycetota; class Acidimicrobiia; order Acidimicrobiales; family Ilumatobacteraceae; genus M30B72. The sequence goes on from JAGYKR010000002.1 coordinate 106,718, forward strand.
TAACAGGGGTGACGGACTGCGTCACAAGATGAGAGATGAACATCGCATGGATGCGGTGGTCATCGGTGAGTTCGGGGTGAAACGATGCTGCGAGCACCGAGCCCTGACGCACGAGGACAGGAACGCCGTCGTGGGAGGCCAAAACCTCCACCGAAGGCTGAAGCGACAGCACCTTAGGTGCCCGAATGAAAATCCCATGGAACGGCGCGTCGAGACCGCTCACATCGAGCTCGGTCTCAAAACTGTCTCGTTGGCGTCCGTAGCCGTTGCGCTGAACGACGATGTCAATGGCCCCCAACGAAATCTGATCGCTGCGGCCATCACGGACCTCGGACGCGAGCAGGATCATCCCAGCGCAGGTCCCAAATGCCGGCATCCCCTCTGCGATGCGGGCACGCAGCACCGGCTCAAGACCGGTGACCACCGCCACCTTGGACATCGTCGTGGATTCACCGCCGGGCATCACGAGGGCGTCTACCAAAAAGAGATCTCCCGGACCACGCACCTGCATGTTCGCAACGCCCAGCGCGCTCAGATGACGCTGATGGGCTTCAAATGCTCCCTGAAGCGCAAGAACACCGATCACCGGCGCCACCTGGAGGTTCCCCGCCCATTATTCACTCCCCGCCACAGCGGATCACCAACCGCGCTCGGCGTAACGCTGGTTGATTTCGTCCATACCGATGCCTGTCATCGGTGCGCCAAGGCCCCGTGAGACCTTGGCGAGGATGCTCGCATCGTTAAAGTTGGTTGTGGCCTCCACGATCGCACGTGCTCGTGGGGCCGGCTCGTCACTCTTGAAGATGCCCGAGCCAACGAACACAGCCTGCGCTCCGAGCTGCATGGCCAAAGCGGCATCTGCCGGGGTGGCGATCCCACCGGCGCAAAACAACGGCACCTGCAACTGTCCGGTGGCGGCAACCTCTTGAACGAGAGGCAGTGGAGCCTGCAGATGCTTCGCCCAATCAAAGAGTTCCTCGGGACGAGCCACGCTCAGTTTGCGAATATCGCCGAGGATCGAGCGAAGGTGGCGGACCGCCTCAACGATATTGCCGGTACCCGCCTCCCCTTTGGAGCGGATCATCGCTGCGCCTTCACCGATGCGCCGCAGCGCCTCCCCAAGATTTGTAGCTCCGCAGACGAAGGGGACAGCAAATGCGAACTTATCGATGTGGTAGGCCTCATCGGCGGGGGTCAGAACCTCTGATTCATCCACGAAATCCACACCGAGAGACTGCAGGATCTGCGCCTCCACGAAGTGACCAATTCGAGCCTTCGCCATCACCGGGATCGATACCGAGGCCTTGATCGCCTCAATCATTTCTGGGTCGCTCATCCGAGCGACACCACCATCACGGCGGATGTCGGCGGGCACACGTTCCAGCGCCATCACCGCACAGGCGCCCGCATCTTCAGCGATCTTGGCCTGCTCAGAGGTGACCACGTCCATGATCACACCGCCCTTGAGCATCTCTGCCAAGCCTCGCTTGACCTGAGTAGTGCCGGTGATTGAGGACCCTTCAGAACCGCTGGCAGATGTCATGGCCTTATCGTATCCATCCATCGCTCAACTGCTGTGTTGTGTGCCAACTTGGATCACCTGACACCAGCAGATGGGCTCATTCCCACACAGCGAAACCATCACGGTCTCGGGCGAGGTGCACGAACACCCGGCCCGGACTCAGCAGCAGTGGTTCGCCGTTTTCTAGGCGGAAGCGATAGGGATCGGTGATTGTGGCCCGCTCCCACGTCCCCGTACGTACGAGACCGCCTGAGAGCACCACGACAGGTCCTTGGCCCGTTAACTGGGCTTCAGGACTGTTTGGATCAGCGGGGCTCGGGCGGTAGACCACCGCCATCACGATCACCGTGTCGGCATGTACTTGGCCGCTGGATTCAGTTTGATGGGCCTGATCGTTCTGGGACCTCAAATAGACGCGACGCTCAGCGTCATAGTCCCAGCGGATCCGCATGCCATCCATTTCCACGTTCACCACATCGGCGGACTCGCCTTGGAGGTCCGCTTCGGGGCCGAGGTACTCAAAGACCTGAGGTGGCGGCTTCGATCCTTCAGGGGCATGGACCCACAGTTCCTCGGTACCGGCGTAGAGGTTGTGGGGAGCGGACCGCCCGGTGCGTCGGTAATAGCCACTGGTCCGTGCGGCATCAAGATCCACGAGATCGGAGTTACGGACGAGACGCCGCACCCCGTCATTGCCACCGCTCCACGCAAACAGTGGGCGATCAAAGGCTGAGAGAATCGCGATGTCTTGACTGCGGCCTGAGCGAATCGGACCCACCGTCTCGGCATCAGTACTGTGAAAAACAGCTGCGAAGCGAGTCAGATTTTCTACGTTCTCCTCAAAGATCACGTCCGCCTCATTCAAGCCGGCCTGCGGCCGGGCGCGCGGGTGGTTATCAAACTTGACGGCGAGGGCCGGGCGATCAGGAATCTCCGTTGCCGAGCCTAGGATCTCTCCGGTGAGCGGCATCCGGATCAGGTCCGCAGCGGCGGGAGCACCCGTTGTGACCACAACCGAGTCGGACACCACTGTGGTCGACGTCGTCGTGGTCGTAGAGCTGGCATCTGCTCCTGCGGCATCTTCACCAGATGAGCAGGCAGTGAAAACAAGCGCGAAAACTGCGCTGATTCCCAGCCAACCGAGCGGTCGGGAGTGAGATTTCATTAGGTCAGAGCTCCTTAAGGAACGCGATCCGATCCTCAGTCGGGGGGTGAGCGAGGAGATTGCGGTGGAACCGGCCCAACGGACCGTAACCATCGAGACCACTGATCGCTCCAACAAACCACAGATGATTGGTAACACCGAGAGCCGCATGGGAAACCGACGAGTTCTCCTCACCAGTCTCGTTAGTAACTCGGGATAACACCGTGATCAAGGCCGGTGGATAGCGGGTGAGCTGGCAGGCTGCGAGGTCCGCTTGTCGCACAAGATCCTTCGGGACAAACACCTTGATCAACGGTGAGAGCACTGGTGTCATGACCGACAAGACCAATGCCCCAACACCACTGGCGAGGATCACCGATAACGAGCGGGCCGGAGGTAGAGACGTGTCTGGGCTTCGGCCCCCACGAGCGCCGTCCCACCATTTCTTGCGCACACCGAGTTGGGCGAGCAGCAATGGTGCTCCGATCAAAACGGCGGTCAAACTGCCGGCGATCGCATGACCGGAACGTAACCTGGCCACCAAGTGGGCAATCACTGATTCCAGTTCCACCCGGTCACAGTCCACTAAAAGGCCGGAGGTGAGAGCGATCGCCGCCTTGTTCGGGGAGACCGCCACCACAACAGCATTGGCGGCGGCATCATCAATCACAAAGATGTCTGGCGGAGCGACTCCGGCGCTCATGCACAGCCCCTCCACCAAGTTGTAGAGACGTGGTTGTTGGCGTTCGGTGACCGCTTCAGCGCGCATGACACGCATCAACACTGCGATCCCCGAGGTGTAGGCCCACACAATGCCTACGAGCGCCAGCACCACACCGAGCACGAGGCCTGCGAGAGCAAGATCGAAGGCGGCTCCGACAATCAATCCGACAAGCGCAGTGATCCCCACAAAGCCGGCCGCAATCGCTCCAGGACGACGCGGAGGAACCGAAGTGCGTTCAGCCATCGGAGCGGTGAGATCAGAACTCGACGGTCGGGACAATGCGGGCCTGATCCTCAGCTTCGAAATACTCGCGGCGCACAAAGTTCAACATTGAGGCGATGATCACAGTCGGGAAGACCTGCAGACGGTTGTTGTACGCCAGCACGCTGTCGTTATAGAACTGCCTCGCGTAGGCAACACGCCCCTCGGTGGCCGTGAGTTCCTCTTGGAGGGCGAGGAAGTTCTGATTGGCTTTCAGATCCGGATAGGCCTCCGACAGAGCAAACAACTGCCGCAACGCGCCGGTCAACATGTTGTCCGCCTGAGCTTGGGCGTTCGGGGTGTCAGGGGCGGCCATCGCCGCATTACGGGCTTGAACCACCGCTTCAAGGGTCTCACGCTCGTGAGCGGCATAGCCCTTCACCGTCTCCACGAGGTTGGGAATCAAATCGATTCGACGCTTTAGCTGCACATCGATCTGTGACCAAGCGTTCTCCACCTGGTTCCGAGCCCGAACGAGCCCGTTGTAGATCAGCGCAATGATCAGGGCCAGAAGTAACAGGACCCCGAGAACGATCAATGACGCAGACATAGGGACCACTCTACGCGGCCCGAACCGGTGAATCAGCGCATTCGTGACAACCGACGCAGGATTCGGCTCGCACGCGAACCTGACGGTCCGCTCATCGCTTCGGCAGCGATCAACTCGGTGTAAATCTCTAGATACCGGTCCACCAGCGAACTCATCGAGAAGTCAGTGGACCGAATCAGACCCGCCGTACGCAGTTGATCCTGTCGGAGAGGATCTGCGAGCAATGCGGCGAGCGCCGTACCGAGGGCGGCGGAGTCCCCGGGAGGTAGCAACACCGAGTCGACGCCGTCGGTGGCCACATTTTGATAACCGTCCAGAGCGCTGGCTACCACCGGTGTGCCTGCCGCCATCGCTTCCACGAGGACCACGCCGAAGGACTCCCCGCCCAATGAGGGAGCGCAAAACACTGTCGCACCGCGCATCCGAGCCAACTTCTCCCGCTCGCTCACCCGTCCGAGCCATTGGATCCGCTGGTCGCTACCGTGGCGCTCTCGCAGCTCTGCGGTGTCGGGACCTTCTCCGATGACCCAGCACTCCACATCTGAGGGCACGTACGCCAAAGCTTCAAGCAGAACGGCGAGCCCTTTGCGCTGTTCGTGTCGCCCGAGGAACAAAATCGAAGGTCGGTCACTCAGGTGGGGTTCCACCGCTGCGATTGCGTCGAGTTCCACTCCGTTAAAGGCCACTTCGTAATGACCACCGAGATAACGCTGCACGAGATCGAGAGCATCTTTGGAGACGACGACCTTATGATCGATCCGACTGATCAGCCGCAACAGGGCCGGCCGCAACAGGCGGTAACTGCTTGAATCCCCCGCTGCGTGAAAGGTGGCGACCACCGGGGCGGGATGCATGGTCAACGCTGTCACGGTGGGCCCCGGCGCAAACGGCTCATGGAGATGCAAAATGTCGAAACGCTCCTCGTAAAGAACCCGAATCGTGCGCAGAGCAGCCGCGGGGTCCGGAGCGAGCGGCGCCACCGATCCATTGGCCATGGTCGGCAGACTGTCACCGAGAGGGGTAACAAAACTGGCGGGCGGAGGCCCATCACAAGGCCCGAGCACCCGTGCTTCATAACCTCGCCGCCGAAGCTCTCGGGCCATGCCGAGCACCTGAGCCTGCACTCCCCCGGGCACCGACAAGCTGTAGGGACAGACCAAGCCAATCCGCATCTCGGTGGGCTTCACCGCCTGCATTGTGGTCGTGGGCGGTTCGTGCACATCCGCCACGGTAGCGGTCTCAGTCCGCTCGATCAGGGCGTGGTAAGGCGATTGGAGCAGACAAAGGCGCTGCCAGCCAGCGCCCGTGACCACTGCTGCATCCGAGAGCGATCAGCGCCAGATGTTGTTCTCCGGTTTCGACCCCCTCCGCGATCACCCAGAGTCCTCGGCGACGGCACATCTGCACGAATGCCGAAGCCAAACTGGCATCACCTAGGTGCGCGGTCGCTACCACCGCTGGGGCCAGTTTCACGATGTCTACGGGGGCTTGGTGCAGCAGACTCACCGAGGAGTTGACCGCACCGACGTCATCTAATGCGATTCGCACTCCCGCAGAGCGCAGTTCGTACACCACCGCCATCATCACCGGATCGGCCACATCAAACACGCTTTCGGAGATTTCAATAACCACATCTGTAAAGGCCAGACCGGCATCATCAATGTCAGCGAGGATCGTCGCTGCGCTGTGGGCATCGCGCAGTTCACTGTGGCTCAGGTTCAGACTGAGAAAGCCAGTCGGGGCCGACTGCCGCGATCCGTCGACTGCTGCAGCACCGATGACCCGGGACCCGAACTCCGCCGCCGCCCTGCGTCGGACCCAAGCTCCGATTTCACCCATCAGGCCGGCCCGTTCGGCGATCGGCACAAACTCGTCAGGTTCCACGGCACCAAGGTCGGGATGGTCCCAGCGCACCAACGCTTCCCAACCCTGCACTTCGCGGGTGACGAGGTCAAGGTGAGGCAGGTAGACCACGCGGAGTTGGTCCCGAGAAATCGCCGCCGGAAGCTCGCGCCGATACTCCACATGACGAGCCGCACGTTGCCGCATCGCCGGATCAAAGATCCGGATCAGGCCACGACCTGAGCGTTTGGCCGCGTACATCGCCAGATCTGCATCATGGAGCAGCGAACTGGTGCTGCTGTCAGGACCGGCCACAGCGAGGCCGATACTGGCCGAAATTTGGGCGGTCACCCCGACCACCGTCACAGGCTGGGAGATGGCCTCGAGCAAGCGTTGCGCAAGATCGATCCCGCGACCCACTCGATCCTGAGAGCCCGAGGATTCACGGTGGTCGATCAAGATCGCAAACTCGTCGCCACCGAGGCGCGCCACAGTGTCACTTCGACCGGCCACGGCGGCGATCCGAGCCCCGATCTGAGCCAACATCTGGTCTCCCACCTCATGCCCGAACCGATCGTTGATCGGCTTGAACTCATCGAGATCGATAAACATCACGACCACCGGGTCACTGGCCCGGTCCACGCGCAGCATCGAGTGGTCTAAACGGTCTAACAGCGCCGCCCGATTGACCAGACCAGTTAACTGATCATGTAGGGCCCGGTGGCTGAGCGCATTCTCTCTAGAGCTGTGACTGCCTCGATCGCTCAGCGCCAGCAGACGCCATCCCACTTGTTGATCCGTGGAAGGAAGATGTACCACCGAACACTGACATTCACGGATCCGCCCCTCGGGATCAGTGACGGAGACACGCACCTCAACGGCTCGTTCCACCAGCGGCCCCCCACCACCGAACTGTGGAACGTGACCTGCGCTGAGGATCTCGTCGATCTGTGTTCCGATAGTTTCGCTGGCCACTAGTTCTGAACTAAGGGCTGCAACGGTCACCACCTCACGCAAGATCCCGAGACCGTCGATGAGCACCACCACGTCACAAGATCGCGCCATCACCTCCATCAGTGGGAGCCAGATCCTCGTCGTCGACATCACGTGTTCTTCGGCCGATTGAGCGACAAGTTAAGAAAAAGGTGCAAAATTTTTCGACCGAGTTCACGATCAGACGGCTCTGGCCGAGGAGCGAGGCGCTGATCCTCAGGTGCTCGAACGAATCTGACGCACCGCGTCAAGGGTTTCGAGTCCGGCAACCGCTGCTTCAGCACCCTTGTTGCCTGCCTTACCTCCTGCACGAGCCAAAGCCTGATCGGTGTTCTCCACCGTGATGATCGCATTCGTCACCACCACCCCTGTACGCACCGCCACATCGGCGAGGCCAGATGCGCTCTGATGGGCGACGATTGCGAAATGCTCGGTCTCGCCGCGGATCACTGCGCCGACACCGATGATCAGGTCATAGGCCCCACTCGAGGCTGCGACCTGTGCCACCTGTGGGATCTCCCATGCGCCGGGGACTTCGATCACCGTGATTGCTGCCGGATCTGCTCCGTGGCGCACCAAAGCCTCCACCGCACCGGTGGTCAGACGTTCCACTACCAGGTCGTTGAATCGACTGGCGATCACTGCGCTGCGCACACCTTCGGCGCGGGGGCGGCCCTGGATGGATCGTGTGCCTGGGGTGATAGTCATTGCTGCTCCTCGGAAGATGGATTGGTTGCGGTGGAAACATCAGGTGACGCCGAGGCCGAATCTGCGGCGTGTTCGTCTGGGCTGGCGCCGAACTCGGGGATCAGGTGGCCCATGCGGTCCCGCTTAGTTTGCATATATACGGCCGATTCGGGATGGGTGGGCACATGGAGGGACTCACGGCCGGTGATGCTGAGACCAAAACCGTCCACCCCGAGATATTTGTCCGGGTTGTTCGTCATCAGTTTGATGCTTGTCAGGCCGACGTCAGCGAGGATCTGCGCCCCGATCCCGTACTCCCGATTGTCCACTGGCAAGCCGAGTTTAAGATTCGCATCCACCGTGTCGAGGCCGAGATCTTGGAGTTCGTAGGCCCGGAGTTTGTGTCCGATCCCGATTCCACGACCCTCATGGCCACGCAGGTACACCACCACACCCCGGCCGGCCTCAGCGATCCGGCGCATCGCCTCATGGAGTTGGTCCCCACAGTCGCATTTGACGCTGGCGAACACGTCGCCCGTCAAGCATTCGCTGTGCACTCGCACGAGCACATCTTCGGCTCCGGCCACGTCTCCGTACACAAGAGCCAAATGCGTCTCTCCATCAACGAAGCTGTTGAAGGCCACACAACGGAACTCACCAAAGGCCGTCGGGAGCCGGGCGTCAGCCACCCTCTCCACAAGCTTTTCTGTCTTACGGCGGTACCGGATCAGATCAGCGATGGAGCAGATCACAAGACCGTTGGCCCGGGCGAACGCATATAAATCTGGCCCTCTGGCCATCTGCCCGTCATCGTGCACGATTTCGCAGAGCACACCGGCCGGGAAGCGTCCCGCTAGGCGGCACAAATCCACAGAGGCTTCGGTGTGGCCCGCCCGCTTCAGCACTCCGCCGGGACGCGCCCTCAGCGGGAAGATGTGGCCCGGGCGATTGAAGTCCTCGGGTCGCGCGGCCGGGTCGGTAAGGGCCCGCAAGGTGGCGGCACGGTCTGCGGCAGAGATCCCGGTGGTGGTCCCTTGGGCGAGGTCCACCGACACCGTAAATGCCGTCCCGAGGGCTTCGGTGTTGATCACTGGAGGCACCATCAACGGCAAGCGCAACTCTTCGGTGCGCTGATCGGTCAAACCGACACAGATCAAACCGGAGGTATGACGAATGATAAAAGCCAACTGTTCTGGGGTTACTGCGTCGGCGGCAACGATCAAGTCGCCTTCGTTTTCACGATCCTCATCATCGGCTACCACCACCATTTCACCGCGGGCGATTGCAGCGATGGCATCTTCGATCGGATCAAAGGACCAGGCGCTCTCTAAAGAACCGGGAGCCTGTTCCCTCGCTTGCTCGTGATTGACGGACTCTGTGCTCATGGCGTCTCTGCCTCTGTACGAGGGGTCATCTCGATCCGAAGATCCGAACCCAATTGTGTGATGGAAACTATGCGAAGTCTGGTGACATCGCCGATTGCTGCTGCTCCCGGACCGGAGAACACTCCGGGGGAATCCTCTCCGCCCATGAGGGCGGGAGCGATGTAAAACACGTATCGATCCACGAGACCTTCGGCGTGAAATTGATGCGCCACGGTGGCTCCACCCTCCACGAGAAGCTGCACAACCCCAGCGGCACCGAGTTCTTGCAAGATTGGTTCAAGCGGCCCCGATCGTTCCCAGCAAGGATGCACCCGCGCTGATGCGGGGGCTGAACCGAGCACCACCCGCAGGGGATCTCTCCCCGGCCCATGGCGCACATTCAGGGCGGGATCGTCGGTGCGGACCGTGCCCGCTCCGACCAGAATTGCGTCGCTTTCGGCACGCAGACGATGGCCATCGGTGCGGGCCTCACTACCTGTAATCCACTGGGAACTTCCATCAGCGGCCGCAGTGCGGCCGTCGATCGTTGCCGCGGTTTTGAGCACCACATAGGGCCTACCGGTACGTCGCTGATGCAGGTACGGGGCGAGCTGTTCGCTGATCTCGGCGGACCGACAATCGGTGTCCACCGTAATTCCTGCCGCGCGGAGCGCCGAGATCCCCGCACCGGCCACTTTCCGATCAGGATCTTGCACTCCGATGACCACTCGGGTTACCCCGGCGTCAAGGATCGCGTCAACGCATGGTGGGGTTCGACCGTGATGGGAACACGGCTCCAAGGTCACGTACAACGTTCCGCCTCGGGCCCGGTCCCCTGCGGCATTCAAGGCCACCACCTCGGCATGGGCCTGACCTACCGGGCCAGTTCCACCACGACCGCAGATCTCCCCAGCTTGATCGAGCACCACTGCACCCACCCACGGGTTCGGCGAGGTGATGGCGCGCTGGGATGAGGCCTCATCCATCGCTTGGTCCATCCACTGTTCGTCCTGAATCACAGCTCTCCCGATCGGGTAGACATGCGCGCAACGACAGCGGTGGAGACACCACACAAGGTGGCGTCGTTCCATCTGCTCCCATCCGGACTATTACCGTCGGCCCCGGAATCTCACCGGATCGGCCTCACCACCAAGATGTTCATTCACCGATCCACAAAGGATCTGTGACCTTGACGATGAGGTTCGCGGGCTATACCGCCGGTTAGGAATTTCACCCAACCCCGCAGAGGTCTTCAGTTGTACTGATCTATGTCGGTCCGATCGTACAGGCTGAAGAGCTCACCAATGAATCCGGACCGGACAAGCAGGCCGCGACTCAGCGGTAGCCGGGATCGCTCGGCCAGTTGGGTTGAAACAGGTGCCATTGGGCGGGGGCCCTGCGAATGAGAGCACCAAGTTCGTCGGCTAACGACTGCGTGACCCGACTCACATCGCTGCGTAAGGAGGCCGCAGTGCGGGTTGAGTCCAAAGGCGGTCGCACCACACCGAGGTGATGGGTTCCACGCGCACCACTGAAATAGACAGCGGTGGGAAGGATCGGAGCCCCGGTGCGCAGTGCAAGCGTTGCTGGCCCTGCCGGCAAGGTCGTGGATTCGCCAAGGAACTCCACTGCCACCCCGTTGCGATGCAGGTCTCGATCCGACAGCAGGCACACGATCTCATTATTTTTGAGGGCGGCCAGCACCTCACGGCCAGCACCAGCATCTAGGGGAACGATGTTCATCCCAAGGTCGGTCCGAAGGTCCACGAACCACTCAAACAGTGCCGGTGGTTCCACCCGCTCTACGACAGCGGTGACTCGGTGGCCGCGATCGGCCAACCATCTCCCCGCCCATTCCCAGCCCCCGAGGTGCGGCAACGCCAAGATCACCCCGGATCCCTTCTCCAAAGCGGGCAGGACATAACGCTCATAGCCTTGGGTAGTGAGACCTTTAGTCACCTCTTCGGGCGTGAGGTGCGGGAGGCGGAAACTCTCGATCCAGTACCGCAGGTAGGACACATAGGCCTGATCCACATTGCGTTGGATCTCAGAGGTAGACGAATCAGGTTGGGCCCGGCTCTGATGCCGAGCCACCATCGTGCGTTGGGGGCCAGGGACCCGAGCAGCAGCGGTGCCGAGTGCCAGCGCCAGCGCCGTGGTCAGCGGTTCGGGCAAGATCTGGGCTGCTGCGGACCCTCCACGGTAGGCGCGCAGGATGGCAGCGTCTCGCGACCAGTTCACGTCCGACGGCGCGGCACCCGGGTCCGGATCCGGCGGCTCCGAGCAACCTTGCGCGTCTGACGCCGTGACCGCCGCAGATCAATCCGGGCTTGGGTGACCGGGGCCACCTCTGCTTGGCGCCACACCTTCACAAACCGTTGGATCGCTGTGACGCCGCTCAGCACCAACAACACCCACAGCACCGGTATCAACAGCATCGGGATCAACAGTCCAAGGCACAGCACCACGATGCGCTCGGCCCGTTCCATCAGGCCACCTTTGGCATCGAGTCCGAGTGATTCCGCCTTGGCGCGTTGATAGGAAATGAACTGCGACACGGCGAGCACCGCGAAGGGCAGCATCAGCATGCGCGCCGATTCAGTGTTGGAAAAGTGCCAGGCGATACCCCCGAGCAGCAATGCATCAGTGATTCGATCCACCGTGGAATCGAAGAATGCGCCCCGCTCACTGGCCGAATTCGAGGCCTTGGCTAAAGCCCCGTCGAACAGATCGGGCAAAGCAGCCGCAACCACCAAAATGACGCCGAGGAACAATCGCCCCTGCGCGATCGCAACCGCAGCGGCCACGCCGAGCAGCAATCCCGCCACCGTCAAATGGTCAGGTGTGAGTCCAGTCTTTCGTAAAGCTTGGCCGATCGGCTGCACAGCTCGGTCCACCGGACGGCGGAATTTTCCATCAAACATCGGTGCCTACTGTCCCATCGGCGGTCTGACCCGTCCACTGTTCGGGGTTCATTTCGACGAGTTTTTCCACGACGTGACCATCCATCGCGTCCACGAGGACAAGACCGCGCTGACGGGGCGGTTCCTCAGCGGAGTAACACAACACCCGCCATGTCGGCCGCGACCGGATCCCGTGCCACACCTGCTGAGCAGAAGCGTGACCGACCGGGAACCCAACCGCTTGTTGGGCTGCGACGAGGGCTTCTCGCTCGTCAAAGCGCATTCTCCACCCCGAAGTGATGGCGATCGTGCCCGCTACTGCGAGGGCGATCGCAGCCCACAACATTCCGGCGTTTACCAACGGGGAGGAGTCACGAGCCACAACCCACAACAGCAGACAGATCACAGCGAGGAGCACATAGATCGCACCGGGAATCCGGCGTCGGCTGTTGTCCGGAAACTGATATGCGCCGACGTAACCCGCCGAGATCAGATCCTCGGGAAGTTCGTCGCGCAGGTCCTGTACCTCGGGATCAGATCCGCTCATCGTTCATAGCCTAGGAGCCAAGGACCCGTCATGGCCATCGACTTCGGATCCGTTCGGCCGTTACGTCCAGCGCTTCGGGCAGGGTACGGGTATTGGCGACGGTGGTCATGAAGTTCGAATCCCCGGTCCAACGCGGAACTACGTGGACGTGGAGATGTTGAGATACCGAACCACCCGCCGGTTTGCCAAGGTTGAGACCGAGGTTGATGCCTTCGGGTGCATAGGCCGCCTTGATAGCAACCACGGCCTGTGTGGCGATCGACCACAATTCGGAGGTTTCGCTGACGGTGAGCGCCTCAAGATCAGCGACTTCTCGATACGGCAAGATCAACAGATGTCCGGTCGCATACGGATACGCATTCAAGATCGCGAAACATTGGCTCCCACGGCGCAAAATGTGGGTTTCTTCATCGGGGAGACCGCTCGAAAGGATGCGGGTGAAGATACTCTCGCTCCCACTCGGGGCCGGCTCAGCGAGTCCGCTGACATAGCTTGACCGCCAGCCGTTCCACAGTCTCTCCAACATGTCTGGTTCCGAGTTCTCTCAGGCAGTCAGGGCCTGCGTGGTGGCCATGGTGACGTCCGTGGTGAACGCCGTGACGAACTCTTCGAGTCCAACCCCGCGCTGCACCTCCCCACCGCGAGGATTAACCCCAACGGTGCGCGCTGCCAAATCCTCCTCGCCCACCACTAAGACGTAGGGCAGTTTCTCCATTTTGGCGCTGCGGATGCGTTTGCCGAGTTGGTCATCGGCGTGTGCCACATCCACTCTGGCTCCCGCTTCAGCCAGGCGATCAGCTACCTCACGGGCGTAGGCCTCGTGGGCCTGTGCCACCGGTAGCACTCGTACCTGCACGGGAGCCAACCATGTGGGGAAGGCCCCGGCGTAATGCTCGACGAGCACCCCGAAGAACCGCTCCACCGATCCGAATAAAGCGCGGTGCAACATGATCGGTCGGTGTCGTTGATTGTCGGCGCCCACATACTCGAGACCGAAACGTTCAGGCAGGTTGAAGTCGGCTTGGATGGTCGACAACTGCCAGCTACGACCGATCGCGTCTTTCACATCGATGTCGATCTTCGGACCGTAGAAGGCGGCATCACCGTGTTTGATTGCAAACTCAAGACCGTGACGTTCAAGAGCCTCACGCAAGGCTTCGGTGGCCTCATCCCAGATCTCGTCTGCGCCCACATATTTGGCCGGATTTTTCGTGGACAGATTGAAGGTGAACTCGGTGAAACCGAAGGCCCGTAGCACCGACAACACAAAATCGAGCAGTGACGCAACCTCATCGGCCAACTGCTCTCGGGTGCAGTAAATATGACTGTCGTCTTGGGTGAAACCGCGGATCCGCATCAAACCGTGCAGGGTTCCGGCCCGCTCGTAGCGGTAGACAGTGCCGAGTTCGAACAATCTCAACGGAAGTTCGCGGTAACTGCGCTGACGGCCACGGAAGATCAAGCAGTGCATCGGACAGTTCATCGGCTTGGGGTAGTACACGCCGTTGTCCATTTCCATCGGCGGGTACATGCCGTCGGCGTAGAAGTCCAAGTGCCCGCTGGTCTCAAACAGCTTCGCATTGGCCAGATGCGGCGTATAAACGAAGTCGTAGCCGCCCCGCTCGTGGCGGGTCCGGCTGTAATCCTCCATCAGTTTGCGAATGATCGCGCCCTTGGGGTGCCAGACGGCGAGGCCACCACCGAGTTCGCTCGGAAAGCTCAAGAGATCGAGTTCGGTGGCCAGTTTGCGGTGATCGCGCTTTTCGGCCTCGATTAACCGGTTGAGGTGTTCCTCAAGTGCGGCCGCTGACTCCCAGGCGGTCCCGTAGATCCGCTGCAGCATCGGACCTTTTTCGTTGCCGCGCCAGTACGCACCAGCCACCCGGCGTAAACGGAAATGGCCGAGCAGACCTGTAGACGGCACGTGCGGTCCCCGGCATAGATCCACGAATGATTCGGTGTTGCGATACACACTGATCGCGCTTCCCGGAGCCACGTCCACGGCATCGGTTTCATCAGTAGCCGCTTCCATTGAGGTCACCCGTTCGATGATCTCGCATTTGTAAGGCTGATCGGCAAACAGCGCGAGCGCCTCATCTACGCTCACCTCGGAACGCACAAATGGTTGGTTTTGGGAGACGATCTCGCGCATTTTTGCTTCGATCACGTCGAGGTCGTCTTCGGAGAAGGTCTTCGCCTCGGGCAGTTCGAAGTCGTAGTAAAAACCATCGGTGATCGCCGGGCCGATCGTGAACTTGGCTCCGGGATATAACGCCACAACGGCCTGAGCCATGACGTGAGCGGTGGAGTGCCGCAACACCTCGCGACCGTCATCGGTCTCGCGAGTCACGATCGAAAGGTCCGCTCCGTCGGGAACCGGCGCACTCAGGTCCATCTGTTCACCGTTGACCACGGCGGCCACTGCGGATTTCGCTAGGCGAGATCCGATGGATTTCGCCACATCTGCCGCTGTTGTCCCCAACGGATATTCACGGGGGGTTCCATCGGGCAATCTGAGGGTGATCATCGCATTCTCCTGAATCGACATGACCTTGATCGGTCTGGCCTCGTCATCCTATGACTGCCGACCAGCGTCACCGCAGGATCAAGGGCGCAGCTGATCTGGGTTCACTACAGAATCACACCGAGCAGAGCTGCAACCTCTGCAGTGGACTCGCCCCGGGCGGCCGCCGCATCGATGGCTGCGACGGCTTCTGGGGTCCGCAGGTCTTCATCGAGGAGGTCACGCACCTCGGCCAACACCATTCCCGTTGGAGCATCGGCCGCAGCGCGCCATGCGTTCAGACGTGACTGGTTAGCTTCAAGACGAGATGCATCCCACTCCCACTCGGTGCGGTAATGGTTCTCGATCAGTAACAGACGGATCACCATCGGATCCCACTCGGCCCGCAAGGCGTCCACGAAGACCAGATTCCCGAGGCTCTTGGACATCTTGTGGCCATCCTTGGAAATCAACGCCGTATGCATCCAATGCCGAACGAACGGCTGGCCAGTGGCGGCTTCGGACTGAGCGCGCTCGCATTCGTGGTGGGGGAAGATCAGATCTGCTCCCCCACCGTGCAGGTCGATCGTGGTGCCGAGCTCGCGCAAGGCCAAGGCACTGCACTCGATGTGCCAGCCGGGTCGTCCGGCCCCCCACATCGTGTCCCATGCTGGTTCATCGGAGGCGGAAGGATGCCAGAGCACGAAATCGAGCGGGTTGCGTTTGTTGGGATCATCAATTTTGCCGCCGCGCTGACGAGCGAGTTCCAACATTTCCTCGTGGGAGTAGCCACTCAGCGTCCCAAAACTCGGGAACTTGGAAACATCGAAATACACGGATCCACCCGCCTCGTAGGCGAAGCCACGATCGAGAACCATGCCGATGAACCCTCTGATGTCCGCGATCGCCGAACTTGCCCGCGGCGTCGAGGCCACCGGAAGGGCGTTTAACGCTTCCATGTCCCGTTCGAAGCGAGCCTCTTGACCGGCGGCGAGATCGAGATAGTGCACACCGAGTTCTCGGGCTTTGGCAAACAACGGGTCATCCACGTCGGTCACGTTGCGAACACAGGTCACCTGATGCCCACGATCGATCAGACGGCGCTGCAAGACGTCATAGGCGATGAAAGTAGCTGCGTGACCGAGGTGGGTCGCGTCGTAGGGGGTGATGCCACAGGTGTACATCAGCACCTCATCCCCTGGCTCAAAATTGACGATTTCCCTGCGAGCAGTGTCGTAGAGCCGCATCGGCTGCACTAACACTTCGTCAGGTGAGGGGGATTTCACAGGGGGCATCGTCACTGATCAACAAGGCGCGGGTCGCGTTTGATTCCCGTGAGCTTCGGGGCCACCCGAGTCCGGTACCGCACATTGAGTTGCAGCAACACCGCCGTAAAGGCCTCGATCGCTGTCGCATTGGAAAGTTCACCGGCATCGAGTGGTCGACACCCAGGGATCTTTTCCACGATCGCACTGACTGTGGTCACCGCTTCAGGGTCATCGCCGCAGATCAACACATCGGAATCGATCGGATGTCCGATCATCCCTAGTTCCTTGGCCGGAAGATGATGGAAAGCAGCAACCACCCGACAGTCGGGCACCGCTGCCTGCACGTGAGCGGCCACACTGCCGCGCGGTGGAACCAGCGGCTGGAACTCAGGCCCTACCTTGACGAGGGCATTCGCCATGGAAACCACGATCTTGCCGTGCAGCAGATGGGCGTACTCCTTAGTGGTGGTGGCAGCCGAGTCCCACGGGGTTGCGATCACCACCAAGTCGCAGGCGGCAGCCTCAGGGTTATCGCCTGCCGACAACAGTGCAGCGAGATCCGGCCACGCCTCGAGCAGTTTGTCGCACACCTCCATCGCGCGGTACTTCGAGCGCGATCCGATCACGACCTCATAACCGATGCTGGCGAGACGGGCAGCCAGACCGCTACCTGCGGGACCTGTGCCTCCAAGAATTCCGATACGCATAGAAGAGATACTCACACATCGGAGCCTCAGAACTACAAGGGGTAGCCCCGGAATCTCAGGTCCATTGGCTATGGTCGCAGCCATGGGAATTCTCGATGGCAAAAAGATTGTGATCACCGGCGTGCTCACCGATGCATCGCTCGCCTTTGCAGCGGCGCGCCTCGCCCGTGCCGAGGGCGCTGAAATCGTGCTGACCGGCGCTGGACGGGCCCTCAGCCTGACGCAGCGCACCGCCCGCAAACTTGGCGATGATGTCGCCGTTTTTGAACTTGACGTGACCGTTCCTGAACACGGCATCGCTGTGCGCGAGGCACTCGCTGAACGATGGGGCCACGTAGATGGGGTGTTGCATGCGATCGGCTTTGCCCCCGAAGTCTGCTTAGGCGACGATTTTTTGGCAGCCACCTGGGATGACGTGGCTGTGGCGATTCATGTCTCGGCCTATTCTCTCAAAGCGTTGGCCGATGCATTTCTCCCGCTGATGGGACCCGGCGGTTCCTTCGTCGGACTGGACTTTGATAATCGGCAGGCGTGGCCTGCGTATAACTGGATGGGGGTGGCCAAGTCCGCTCTGCAGAGTGTGAGCCGGTACTTAGCCAAAGATCTCGGCCCACGGGGAATCCGTTCCAATCTGGTGGCGGCTGGCCCGATCAAGACGATGGCCGCAAAATCCATTCCCGGGTTCGCGTTCTTTGAGGACACCTGGGATCAAAGGGCACCGCTCGGCTGGGACGTTGCTGACCCCGAGCCCGTGGCACGGGCTGTGGTTGCCCTGCTGTCAGATTATTTTCCGGCCACCACCGGTGAGATCATCCATGTCGATGGCGGTTACCACGCAATGGGGGCCTGAAGACGCTGATGCCCAACCGTCTCGCAGCCTCAACCTCGCCGTACCTGCGCCAACACGCCAACAATCCGGTGGACTGGTGGCCTTGGGGCCTTGAGGCCTTCGCTGAGGCCCGAGAGCGCGACATCCCGGTGCTTTTATCGGTTGGCTACTCGGCCTGCCATTGGTGCCATGTCATGGCTCACGAGTGCTTTGAGGATCTGGAGGTGGCCGCTGAAATGAACCGGCGCTTCGTCAACATCAAAGTTGACCGTGAGGAACGCCCCGAAGTGGACGCCGTCTACATGGACGCCGTCCAGGCCCTTACCGGTCGGGGTGGATGGCCAATGACGGTGTTTATGGACGCAGACGGTCGACCATTTTTCGCAGGCACCTATTATCCACGACCCACATTTCTCGAGTTGATGGCCGCGATCACTGACGCATGGGATCATCGCCGAGGCGAACTCGAAGAGAATGCGACAGCCCTCGTGGCTGCGGTTTCGGCTAGCGCTCAGATCCTCGCCACGGAGGCGATACCACCACTCGAACTGGTCAACACCACCCTCGAATCCCTTGGACGCGCCTTTGATCCTGAATGGGGTGGTTTTGGGACCGCGCCAAAATTTCCCCAGACCATGCACATCGAACTCGTGCTGTGGGCCCACACCCGCACGCACTCGGCCGAAACCGCAGAGGTGGTCATCACCACCCTCGATGCAATGGTTTCAGGCGGTGTCTACGACCATCTCGGTGGGGGCTTCGCCCGTTACAGCACCGACCGCAAGTGGCTGGTGCCACACTTCGAAAAAATGCTCTACGACCAGGCTCTCCTGACCCGGATGTACCTCCACGCCTGGATGGTTTTTGGCAAGGAACAGTGGCGCCAGGTAGTGACGGAAACCATCGAATTTGCACTTCGAGACCTGCGCCACGAACGCGGCGGGTTTTTTTGCGCCACTGACGCCGACTCCCCCACCGATCGCTCTGCGAATGCGATCACCGCCGAGGGGGCGTATCTGACATGGACCCCAGAGGAAGTGTCAGCGGTCCTCGGCGATCGAGCGGCTTCGGTGATCGACTGGTGGGGCATCACACCTGAGGGGAACTTCGAGGGCCGTTCGATCCCCCATCGCAGCCGGCAACGCGGCCTCCTGGCCCGCAGCCCCGAACAGGAACAGGCCCGTGCTGAACTGCTCACAGCACGGACCCAACGGCCTCAACCCGGCATCGATGACAAGGTGCTGACCGAGTGGAATGCGCTCATGCTGTCCACTTTGGCTGAGGCTGCTGCGATTTCTGGCAGGGCTGACTGGCGTGGAGCGGCAATCGCCTGCGGGGAGTTCTTGTGGGAGGAACTGCGAGACGATTCTGGACGCTGGTTCCGCTCGTGGCAGGCCGATGCCAAACCGCAGGCCCGCCATATGGCCACAGCAGCCGACCATGCTGCACTGATCGACGCGTTCATCCGTCTCGGCGAGGCCTGCGGCGAGGCCCGCTGGATCGCCCGAGCCCGAGAGGTCGCTGACACTCTCCTCGACCATTTCTTTGATCCGGTCAACGGTGGACTGTTCACCATCGCCGATGACGCCGAGTACCTAGTCGCCCGCCAGAAGGACCTCTATGACACCTCCACACCGTCAGCAAACTCCTCAGCGGCACTCGCATTGATGCGACTGGCAGCATTGACCGGCGAAACCCGTTACGCAGAACACAGCGACCGCATCTTGCAACTGATCGGGACAGTGGCCACCCAGATGCCCACGGCGATCTCTCACGGTCTGTTAGCCCTCGGGTTGAGGCATCAGGGGATAACCGAACTCGTCATCACGGGTCATCGGCCCGACCTCGTCGAGGTGGCCCATTCGGTTTGGAGACCAGATCTCGTGCTGGCTTGGGGAGAGGCCTACGACTCCCCACTGTGGACCCGGCGTCAGCCAGATCTGGCCTACCTGTGCACCGGTTACACCTGTGCCGCACCCGAGACTGCGCCAGCGGCTCTCCGGTCGCTATTACTCGTCCCAGCGGAGCGGTCGACAGATGCGGAACACCGATCTCACCAGCGACCGTGGTGAATGATGTCTTCGGGGCTGCGACGGGGTCGGGGTGCGGACCGACCGCCAGAACCCCCGGTCGAATCAGTACCCCCGGTTGAATCAGCCCGGTAACCGAGGGCGATCGCTCCCAGGATTTGAAGTGCGGCGGGAATCCCAAGGGCCTCGCGAATCTCCGCTTCTGCGTTGAACACGCCAAACAGCAAGGCGCCGAGACCCTGGTCTTGTGCTGCGAGCAACAAGGTCATCATCGACATCGATCCATCCACCGTCCAATAGGGGGTGGGCCATGCTTCAACTGATTCACCGAGCCCGGTGCGGGCCTTGTCAGGCTCGGAATACCGCTCCACATAGGCCGTCGGATCCGCCAAGGCGATGGCGATGACCGGTGCCCGCAAGAGTCCTGGCCAGCGAAATCCGGGCCTCTTCGCAGCGGGAAGGGAGAGGTCCCAGAACCGGGCGGTCTCGGCACCTGTCAGCACCAGGAGATGCCAGCCTTGAGTCTTTCCTGCGCTCGGTGCCCGGGCAGCAAGATCCACGAGGCCTTCGAGCACTCCCTCGGGAATCGGATCGGGAAGAAAATCCCGTGTCATTCGCCGACGTCGAACGACATCGGCGAATTCCGGCATCAGCGCTTACCGAGGCGGACCAGGTCTTCGGCCATTGTCCAGCCGTACACCACCATCGATCCGCCCTTAGCCGCAGGGACCTTGGCGAACATTTCGGTGAGATCTGCAGCAACCTTTTCCGGCTTGGTGGTCTCGAAATCCAAAAACCCGTGCTGGCCATTTTTGGCTGCAATGAACGACTTCTCGTCGTAAGTGGCGTCCACATCGAAACGCTTCGCCAAACGTCGACCCCAGGCCCGTTCCTCACCCACTGCACGCACCCCAGGGCTCGGGGTCAGTTCCTCAAGATCTTTAAAAGCCTCGAGGCCACCGGCTGTCACGAATCGTGAGCCAATCACCACATCTTCGTCAGGAAAGGCCATCAGCGCCCGGTGATACGCCTCGCCCATGAGACCCCTCAGCACTTGATCGCGCTTGGAATGACGGCGAACGCTGAGGAGGCCAATCAGCACACAGGGTGTTCCCCCAATGCGTTCCAAAGTGGAAAACGTGAAGCCATGAAGCTTCTCGTCCACGCGTGCTGTGGTGATCAGAACCCAATCGTCCTTGGCCTTGGACAGGCGCCCAATATCAAAGGCCCCTTCCATTGCGGCCATCTCATCGAGATCACTATCAGTGAGCGCGAGGGTGTCGTTTGTCACGACTTCAAGCGACATGTTTCCTCTCCGGTGTTGCAGTCAACACCCATTGTGCCACCGTGAAGGCCCTACGGCACAACCTCACCACCTGATCGCAGGGATCACCCGAGGCCTTCGTGTCTCACAACAGCACTGCGTCATGGCCAAAAGCCATCCGCAACTCCCCAACCGAGCGGTCGAGGTCCACCCGAAACTCATCGGACAACCGCAGCACTTTGCCGTGCCCGATATCGATGTGCACCTGAGAATCTCCCGGATGTTCGCGCAGGATTCGCTTCAAACGATCGATGCGTTCCTCGTCGAGTGAGGTGGAGGGCAGCCTCAATCGCAATGAGGGCGCTGAACCGTCGGAGAGGTCGTTCAGAACGGTGATCTCATGGGCGATCAGACCAAACCGTGATTCGTCACGGCGGTCCAATCTCGCTGTGATCGCCACGATCAGGTCCTCTTGAAGTTTGTGGCCCTGTTCGGCCAGGGTGCGCGGAAATAAGGTCACCTCGATCGAGGCGGCGAGATCTTCAAGGACGAACACCGCCATCTGGTCCCCCTTGCGGGTGTATTTCCGAGCGAGGTTAGTGATCACCCCACCGACCACAACCCGAGCCCCGTCCTCCATGGACTCGAGGTCGGCTAGTGGGTGCTCCACACGACGCTTGAGAGCCGCCTCCACCCCGAATAGCGGATGGTCTGACACGTAGAGGCCAAGCATTTCTTTTTCGTGGCGCAGGCGATCAGACTTATCAAACTCGATCTCAGGAATCTCGATCCGTTCGTCAAAGGTCGCGACCGCTGGGTCTTCGGACCAATCACCGAACAGGCTCATCACCCCTTGATCACGTTCACGACGTCTGACCAAGGTGGTGTCGATGATCTGTTCGAAACTGGCGAGCAAACCTTGGCGCGGATGCCCGAGCGAGTCAAAAGCCCCGGCTTTGATCAACGACTCGATGGTCCGCTTGTTCAGCACCGGTTCAGGTACCCGCTCAGCGAAATCGAAGAAACTCACATAGGTCCCATTCGCATTGCGGTCCTCGAGCAACTGAGCGACGAGCCCTTCTCCGACATTGCGGACCGCCGAGAGACCAAAAGTGATTGCGCCGGGACTGCTGAGCGGCAAGGTCACGCCGGGCGGCAATTGGTCGGGAGTTAAAGCTGCGAAATCAGTCACCGAACGGTTGATGTCGGGGGTCAGCACCTTGATCCCCATCGAACGTGCATCCGACAGATACACCGCTGCTTTATCCAGATTGCTTTTGACGCTGCTCAGCAGACAGGCCATGTACTCCACGGGGTGATGGGTCTTGAGATAGGCCGTCTGATAGGTGATCAAGCCGTATCCGAAGGTGTGGCTTTTGTTAAACGCATAATCAGCGAACTTCTCGATCACATCGAAGAGCTGCACCCCGAGGTCTCGCCCGTAGCCGGTGCGTTCGCAACCGACCTCAAACGCGTCTCGCTCCTTAGCCATCAGTTCACGAATTTTCTTGCCGCAGGCTTTGCGGAGGTTGTCCGCCTCTGCGAGGGAGTAGCCGGCGAACTTTTGCGCGACGCGCATCACGCTCTCCTGATAGATCATCAGGCCGAAGGTGTCACCTAGCACCGCTTCGGCATCAGGGTGGAAGTACTCCACAGGTTTGCGATTATTTTTGCGATCGGCGTAGTCGTAGTGCATGTTGACGCTCATCGGCCCCGGCCGATAGAGGGCCAACACAGCCGACACGTCCTCAAAACTGTTTGGGGCGAGGGCTTTCAGCAGTTGACGCATCGGTGGCGATTCCAGCTGAAACACGCCGATCGTGTTACCGCGAGACAACAAGGTGAAGGTGGCTTGGTCGTCCAGCGGCACCTTGTCGATGTTGAAATCCGGCTGGCCCGATGCTCGGACCATTGCCTCCGTATCGGTGATCACGTCAAGGTTGCGAAGGCCCAAAAAGTCCATCTTTAAGAGACCGAGTTCTTCTACCCCGTGCATTTCGTATTGGGTCACCACGGGGGCGAGGGCGGGATCTTGACCCGATTCCGGTTTACGCTGCACCGGAAGGTAGGTAGTGAGTGGTTCTTTGGTAATCACCACGGCAGCAGCGTGGATCCCGTCAGAACGCTTCAGCCCTTCGAGGCCTTTCGCCACATCCACTACTCGACGCACATCGGGATCAGTGTCGTACATGGCCCGCAGATCCCCGGCAGCCTTATAGCCATCAGAATATTTATCGCTCTGCTCAAAGCAGTATTTCAGAGGGGTGTCGCGCCCCATCACTAGCGGCGGCATGGCTTTGGCGATCTTGTCGCCAAGACCATAGGGGAACCCAAGCACCCGGGCTGCGTCTCGCACTGCGTTACGAGCCTTGATCGTTCCAAAGGTGATGATCTGGGCCACATGGTCGCGGCCGTAACGTTCAGCGGCGTAGCGGATCATCTCATCGCGGTATCGCGAATCGAAGTCCATGTCGATATCGGGCATCGAGACCCGACTCGGGTTCAAAAATCGTTCAAACAACAAGTCGTATTTGATCGGGTCGAGGTCCGTAATCCGGAGGCAGTAGGCCACCGCACACCCTGCCGCCGAGCCACGCCCCGGACCGACTCGGATCCCGCTGCGTCGGGCGTGCGCAATCAAATCCCAGGTGATCAAAAAATAGGACGCGAAGCCCATATCGCAGATGACCTTGAGCTCGTAGGCCAGGCGCTCCACCGCACTAGCGGGAATCTCAGCGCCCCAACGGTCCTTGGCACCCTCCCAGGTCAGATGGGCGAGGTACTCAGCGTCAGTGGTGAATCCGGCGGGGAGTTCGAAGTTGGGCAGCAACGCTTCACCGAACGTGATCTCAAGCTCGGCACGTTCGGCGATCCACAAACTGTTGTCGCAAGCTTCGGGGACCTCCCGGAACAGATGGCGCATTTCAGCTGCCGATTTCAGATAGTGCTCTTGGCCCTCAAACCTGAAGCGTTTCGGGTCTGACAGCATTGCCCCGGTCTGCACACACAGCAGCGCGTCGTGGGCGGCGTGGTCATCGCGATGGGTGTAGTGGGAATCGTTCGTAGCTAAAAGTGGGGCTCCGATCCGACGTGCGATCTCCAGCAGTTTCGGGTTTGTGTCCCGCTGAGCCTGAATCCCGTGATCCTGGATTTCCACAAACAAGTTGTCCTTGCCGAAGATCTCCTGCAAACGGCCTGCTTTTTCCAGAGCGCCCTTCTCGTCCCCATTCAAGAGAGCCTGCAGCACATGACCACCAAGACAACCGGTGGTAGCGATCACACCCTCGTGATATTTCTCAAGCAACTCCCAGTCGATCCGCGGCTTGTAGTAGTAACCCTCCAAGAACGCGAGGCTCGACAGCTGGATCAGGTTGCGATACCCCGTCTCGTTTTCCGCCAGCAGGGTCAGGTGGTAGTAGAGCTTCTTGCCGCCTTCGGTGTCGCCGCCAGAGTCGTCGAGACGTCCCCGTCGAGTCGGACGTTCGCTGCGGTGATCGTGGGCCATGTAGGCCTCGGTCCCGATGATCGGTTTGACACCGTGCTTGCGGCACTCCTTATAGAAGTCCAGGGTGCCGTACATGTTGCCGTGGTCGGTCATCCCGAGGGCCGGCTGACCGTCGGCGGCGGCTGTGGCCACGAGCTCATCGAGTCGAGCCGCCCCGTCAAGCATGGAGAACTCGGTGTGAACGTGGAGGTGGGTGAACGAATCCATGAGTCTCTCTAGTGAATCACACGGGTGTGATCCGGACCGTTGTCATTACACCTGAAGCTCACAAATAGGTTCCGGGACGTTCTCCTGCAGCGGGCAGATGACGCTGGTCCATCCCAGGAGGGAGTTGACGCATCTGTTCGAGTTGTTGACGGGCCGCCACCTGCTGCGCAAAAAGGGTGGCCTGAATTCCGTGGAACAGTCCTTCCAGCCATCCCACCAACTGAGCTTGAGCGATCCGCAATTCCGCATCCGATGGAGTGGTGTCGACGTCAAAAGGCAGGGCGAGCATCCGCAGTTCCTCTTGGAGATCCGGAGACAGGGCCTCAGCTACCTCCACGATTGAACGCTCGTAGACCTCGGCGAGACGTTCCCGGCTCGCTTCATCGAGTGGTGCTTGGCGGACTTCCTCAAGAAGTTGTTTCACCATCGAGCCAATTCTCATCACCTTGGCCGGCTCGGTGACGCTCTCTGTCACGTTCCCAGGCTCTGACGGTCCATCCATCGTCGGCCTCGGGCTTTGGGTCGCCACTTCCTCTCCGACGTTGGCCGGTCGAGGGGAAATGATCTCCGGACGGGAGGATTCGGTACTCATCAGACTCCTTGCATACTCACAGCACACTCACAGCACACTCACGGCGATCAGATCTGCAGTCAGACTCGCTTGGCCAGCAACGGTACATAGACCTCTGCTGAAGTCAACGAGCCGTGTCGAGAAATCAATTCATAGGGCCCAGTGTCATCGGGATCGTGGAAACTCACCGGCTCGAAGGGCACGAGCGCAACATCGCCGAGTCGTCCAAGGAGCGGCGGCGACACCTGCGGGCCGAACCATCCTTCATCGAGCACCTGCTCTCGGCTGACCACCCAGGCCTGATGTCCGCATTCGGTGTGGGCCGCGGCCAACAGGTCGTGGTCGGCGCCGCGTCGGGCGTGAAGCCATCGGAACCGGCCCTCACCCGATTGAAGTTGCACCATCGATAACAGGCTCGCAGACGGGTAAACGATATTTCCGCCCACCTCCACCTGCCCATGATCAGCGGTGATCAGCAGGGTTGATCCCGTGGGCATCGCCTCCAAGATGTCGCCCACCAATCGGTCCACGGTGCGCAACTCGGAAAGGTAATACTCCCCGAGACCACGTTCGTGGGAGACCTTATCGATGCCGGCGTAATAGGCATAGACGAAGCGTTCCCCGCTGCGGACGAGCGCTCCCACCTCCACCGGAATCGAGGAGGCCGAGCGCCAACCCACCGAGCGGCAGCCTCGCATGTGGGCCTCGGTGAACGCGGAGTTGTGAAGTTCATGAGGACCGACCACCGGCACCTCACGACCCATGAACCCCGGATAGGGCTGGACGTCGGCCGGAGGATACACACGCCGCCGGTCCGCATTGTCCACGCACCAGCGCAAGGTGTTGATCACCTCACCCGACAACAGCATCCGGTATCCGAGAATCCCGTGCTCTCCGGGCGTCAGACCGGTCGTGATCGAACTGAGCGCCGTGGCTGTGGTGGTCGGGGCCACAGTGGTGATGGCCCGCCCCTCCATCGACATCAGGGTCGGGGCATGGTCACTGCGTTCGTTGAGTTGGTCCCAGCCGAGACCATCGAGCACCAACAGCACCACACTGTCGGACCCTGTGACCGGTTCGGGCATCCAGTCCGGTAGCGATTGATACCACTGGGACGGGCCGAGCAGGGCGGGAATGATCCCTCTGACGTTGGCGCCCTGATACTCGGGCAGGATGGGAAACTGTTCTAAAGCGGACACGACTTCTCCAGTCCATCACCTCTCAGGCTCAGATGCCAAGCGAACGGTGCCAGAACCCGTACGATGAAGCCGTGCGCGTGTCCACCCGAGGAGACTATGCCTGTCGAGCACTGCTCTCGCTCGCGTTGCGCGACCGTGGGACCGGGCCGACATCTGTGCGAGATATCGCAGAGCGGACCGGTCTCCCCCAGCCGTACCTCGAGCAAATTTTGCTCGCTTTGAAAGGTGCTGGCCTCGTGAAGTCCAAGCGGGGGGTCGGTGGTGGGTACGTGCTCGCCCGTTCACCCGAAGAGATCCGCCTCTCCGAGATCATCTCGGCGGTGGACGGCCCCATCACCCTCGGCGACTTCGGCGAGCCCCATCAAGACGGGGCCTGTGACCATGAGGGACAATGTGTGCTGCTCGCCGTGTGGAAGCAATCAGGTGAAACGATGCGCCGTCATCTCGACAGTTACACCTTGGCCCGGGTAGCTCAGATCGCTCAAGGCGGGTCGGAATGGCCTTCCGGGGAGTTTAATCCGGGTCACTGATGTGGCCTCTGGATCAGTCAGGAGCTGACTCGGAGGGTTGAGCAGCACGCAGCTCAGTCAATTTCTCCTGGAGATCTGCAGCGAGCGGACAACTAAAGGTCAGTTCCTCGCCGGTACCTGGATGCGTAATAGTGAGATTCTGGGCGTGCAGGAACGGTCTGCTCACACCGAGGATCGGCCGGCGATCCCCGTAGGCGCTATCACCCACCAATGGATGCCCGATGGAGGTGAGATGCACCCGGATCTGATGGGTCCGTCCCGTGTGGAGATGACATTCGAGCAGAGCGAGATCAGTCGGCCGATGAAAGATCTCAAGCAACTGATACTCGGTGCGGGCGTAACGCCCGTTTGCCACCACCGCCATCTTGAGTGGGTCACGACGATCTCTGCCGATCGGAGCATCCACGATCCCATGGGGGGCGCTCGGATGACCCCACACCAAAGCCACGTAGCGGCGCGTGGCTAAATGCGCGGAGAACTGTTCCACAAGATCGGTCATCGCATTGTGAGTACGAGCCACCACCAAGAGACCCGAACTCCCGGCGTCTAGGCGGTGGACGATTCCTGGCCGCATCGGATCTCCAATGTCGGCGATCTCGGGGAACCTGGCGAGCAGGCCGTTCACCATCGTCTTATCCGGGTTCCCCGCCCCCGGGTGAACCACGAGTCCTGGTGGTTTGTTGACGATGATGATCTCGGCGTCGCTGTAGACCACCTCAAACTCCACAGTTGGATCAGCGACCGGCGGTTGTGGTTGCAGGATCTGGGAGTCGTCAACGGTGAGGCTCTGGCCCTCACGCACCTTGCTGCGTCCTACCGTGATGACCGCAGCATCTACTCGCACCGCACCGGCGCTGACGAGCAGCGCTGCTTGGGCTCGGCTGATATCGGCGATCAAGGCCACGACACGATCCAGACGCTCGTTGTCGAGGGCGCCGGGCACAATTTCAGTGATCATTGGGAACTTCTCCTCGCAAGCTGTTGAGGATCGCACCCAACAACAGCAAGATCACACCCACATTGATGGCCATATCGGCAAAGTTAAAAACTGGAAACCACTGCAGGTCGATGAAATCGACAACTTTGCCTCGCAGCCAGGCTTCACCGCGAAACAGGCGATCGGCGAGATTGCCCGACGCACCACCGACCACGAGTCCAATCACCATCGGGTGGCCGAGTCCGGAACCTTTGGCCACCGACACGAGTAGCGCCGCAATGACAAAACCCGATACGACCGCGATTAACGGACCAAGGTTTTGACCTTGACTGAAGGCCATTCCGGGATTGAAGACCAAGCGCAGGCGCAGGGTCCAGAAGAGGTTGATCGGTCCGGTATTGAGCGCGTTCAGCGCCCAGTGCTTGGAAATTTGGTCGGCGATGAGAACGAGAACAGCGATCAACACCGACCCACGCAGCGCGCGGGTCGAAATGATCATCGCCGACCGATTCCTCCGACCTTCTCCGATACAAGTTCGGTAGCCCACGGAAGGGCCTCGAGACGCTCACGCGGGATCGGACGACCCGAGGTCTTCGAGTATCCATAGGTACCCACTTGGATGCGCGCGATGGCTTCATCGATCTCGGTGATGGTTTCACGAGCCTGGGCCGACAGGGCCAGATCGCGTTCACGTTCCACAACCATGGTGTCGCCTTCGCCACCTTCGTCATCAAACTGAACATCGCCCATCTCGGCTTCTTCGATCAGTTGATGGGCCTCATCTTCGAGTCGGACCGCTTGGCCGAGCAGCCGGGAACGCTCTTCAAGCAGCATTTCCCATTGGGCCTTGAGGAACTTCACATCAAAATCCTTGGTGTAGGCGATGCCGTCCTTGCTGGTGCCACGCGGGGCTGGGATCTCAAACACCTCCGGGCCCGACCGTGCCGAGGATCCTGTCGGCTTCTTCGCAACCCCGGAGGCCACCAGAGCGGAGGGTTGTGGAACGGCTTTACCTGTCGGGGCTGCACCAGGGGCCTTTGTGGTAGCGGTTCCGGTCTTCGTCGACCCTGATTTGGGCTTGGCTGTTCCCTTTGTTACCGGGACCTTGGTGGGAGCGGGGCCACCGCTCTTGCCAGCTACTGACTTCGCTGATGCTGTTTTCGCTGGCGACTTTTTCACGGGTCCTTTGGCCGCCGGGGCTTTTTTTGCCGGGGCTTTTTTTGCTGGAGCTCCTTTTACCGGAGCTTGTTTCGCTGGAGCTTTTTTTGCCGGAGCTTTTTTTGCTGGAGCTTTTTTCACTGGAGCCGCTTTCACTGAGGACTTGTTCGCTGGCTCTTTTTTTGCTGGCCCTTTATCCGCTGGGACCTTTTGTGCTGGCGCCTTTGCAGCGGCCTTCTTCGGTGGAATCTTGGCCGCCGTCTTCTTCGCTGGCGATTTAACAGCCGGATCTTGTGAGCCCGATCGCTTCGGGGCCGCAGACTTCTTTGCCGATTGCGATGTGCTCACTGGGACTGCTTTCTTGGCTGCAGCAGATGATGCCGCAGCTTTCTGGGGGGAGGGCTTTTTGGCCGGGACACCGACCTTTTTAGATGCGGCAGACTTTTTGGTTGTGGCCATTTCAGAACACCTCCGGGTGTGCGCGGTCGTTGGACTCTATCGGTTCTGTACCTCGGGGTCGGCCACCTTGGTAACAGTGATCACCGGATCGTCAAGATTGGCAGTCGTGGCCGACACCGAAAGCGCCAAGGTTTCCGACCTCACGAGGTCCTCAAACTGAGAGAGTGCGTCCACCGTGGCACGATCGGCTCGCACCTCGAGGCCGATCCGATCCGACACCTCAAAGCCCGCCGTCCGGCGTGCCTGTTGGATCATCCTGATCAGGTCTCGGGCACGTCCTTCAGTTTCGAGTTCCGGGGTGATTTCGGTGTCGAGTACCACGATCCCGCTCCCACCCGGGAGATTTGCTGCGGCCCCCGCAGTGGAGGCAACGAGACGGTATTCATATTCACCATCCAACAGCTCGATGCCACCCACGATCACCCGATCCGCATCAGTGGTCCATTCTCCAGACTTGTAGGCCCGAATCACCACCTGGGTCCGGTCCCCGAGACGCGGCCCGAGCGCTCCCGGGTTCAGTTTCAATTCCGGGGTACCGAACCTTGCGACCTCGTCGGTCAGGTGAATCTCCTTCACGTTTAATTCATCGCGCAGCACATCGATATGTGGAGCGATCAAATCCGCGAAGGGCGACGCGACCGTGGCCGAGGCCAAAGGTAGCCGAACCCTCAAACCCTCTGATTTACGTAGCGCCAATAGCGCCGAGCAGGCCGCTCGGACCTGCGCCATGCCGAGCCGCAAATCTGGATCCACCGGGAACTGATCCGCATCTGGCCACGCTGCGAGGTGCACGCTGTCAGCAGCCGCAGCCGATCCCCCGGTTAAGCCGCGGTATACCGACTCGGTGACCAAAGGCAGCATCGGTGCTGCCACCTGGCTCAACGTCACAAGCGCCGTATGCAAGGTGTCGATCGCGTCCTGATCTCCCGCCCAAAACCGGTCTCGGCTTCGGCGGATGTACCAGTTCGTCAGCGTCTCGAGAAACTTTGAGATCTGAACCGCGGCGCCATAGAGGTCGTAGGCATCCATCTGAATGGTGGTTTCGGCTACCAGTTCGTTCAGTTCACCGAGCAGGTAGCGATCCAACACATCGGTCTGATCGGTACGGAAAACTCCAGAGGTGTCGGCTGCATTGGCGTACAAGGTCAAGAAGTACCACGCGTTCCAATAGGGCAGGATCACCTGTCGGACCGTGT
Organism: Ilumatobacteraceae bacterium; assembly: GCA_018401375.1. Classification (GTDB taxonomy): domain Bacteria; phylum Actinomycetota; class Acidimicrobiia; order Acidimicrobiales; family Ilumatobacteraceae; genus M30B72. The sequence goes on from JAGYKR010000002.1 coordinate 137,618, forward strand.
CGCGAATCCCCACCTCGGTGACCGAGAAATCCGCACCGCGCAAGATGGTGGAAGACAACAGATACCACCGCATCGCGTCGGCACCGTACGTCTCAAAAATCGCCATCGGATCGGGATAGTTCCGCAGACTCTTCGACATCTTTTGGCCGTCATCACCGAGCACAACTCCGTGGCTGACGCACGTGGAGAAGGCGGGCCGATCAAACAACGCCGTTGCGAGGACATGCATCGTGTAGAACCAGCCGCGGGTCTGGCCGATGTATTCCACAATGAAGTCACCCGGATAATGGTTCTCAAACCACTCCCGATTCTCGAAGGGGTAATGCACCTGGGCAAAAGGCATCGCACCGGACTCGAACCAACAGTCGAGTACTTCCGGGACGCGTCGCATCATCGATTTCCCCGTCGGATCATCAGGGTTCGGACGCACCAAATCGTCAATTGCGGGACGGTGCAGATCGGTCACAGTGGCACCGAAATCCCGTTCGAGTTCAGCGATCGAACCATAGACATCGGTCCGCGGGTACTGCGGGTCGTCGCTTTGCCAGACCGGGATCGGGGCACCCCAAAACCGGTTCCGGCTAATCGTCCAATCCCGAGCGTTCGCCAACCATTTGCCAAAGCTTCCCTCTTGGAGATGCTCAGGGACCCAACGGATCTCCGAGTTGAGTTCCAGCATCCGTTCCTTAATTGCTGTGACCTGCACAAACCATGAACTCACCGCCTTGTAAATCAGTGGCGTTCCCGTGCGCCAACAGTGCGGATAGGAGTGGTCATAGGTCTCATGGCGCACGACCCGGCCGCGCTCTTTGAGGGTGCGGATCACTTCTGGGTTGGCCTCAAAAACGAGCATCCCTTCAAAGTCGGGGACCTCTGCGGTGAAACGGCCTCGACTGTCCACGGGCACCACGAGTTCGATCCCATGCTCCTCGCAGACCCTTTGGTCATCTTCACCGAAACCGGGAGCGAGGTGCACCACACCGGTGCCGTCCTCTACCGAAACGAAATCTGCGGTCAGGACCTGGAATGCTCCGGGGTGATCGGCGAAATAGTGGAACAGCGGACGGTACGAACGCCCTGCGAGTTCGGACCCCATGATGGTTCCCACCACCTCTGCCTCACCGAGTTCACGCGCGTACGCGCCCCGACGGGCCTCGGCGATGATCATCCGTTGGCCGTTCAGTTCGATGATTTCGTAGACCATCTCCGCACCGACTGCGAGGGCGAGATTGGAAGGAAGCGTCCATGGGGTAGTGGTCCATGCGAGCAGCAACTCCCCCGTTTCGAGTTCGAAACCTACGGTGAGCGCTGGGTCCTGGACGTCTTTGTATGCATCGTCGAGACGGGTCTCTGAGTTGGACAACGGCGTCTCCAGCGCCCAGGAGTATGGCAGCACCCGGAAACCCTCATAGACGAGGCCTTTGTCCCACAGGGTCTTAAACGCCCACATGACGCTCTCCATATAGGGCAGATCAAGGGTCTTGTAGTCGTTGGAGAAATCCACCCAGCGGGCCTGCCTGGTGACGTAACGCTCCCATTCGGAGGTGTACTGAAGGACGGAGCTCCGGCAGTACTGATTGAATTCAGAGATCCCGTGATCGGTGATCGCTTGACGGCCAGAGATCCCGAGTTGACGCTCGGCTTCGGCCTCAGCAGGCAGACCGTGGCAATCCCACCCGAAGCGCCGCTCCACTCGTACGCCGCGCATCGTGCGGTAGCGGGGCACAGCGTCTTTCACGTACCCGGTCAGTAGGTGACCGTAGTGAGGCAAACCGTTAGCGAAGGGAGGGCCATCGTAAAACACGAACTCGTTTGCGCCCTGCTCGCCGGCAGGACGGCACTCCACCGAGGCCTCGAATGTGTCATGCACCCGCCAATCATCAAGGATCTGTTCCTCGAGCCGTGGGAGGTCTGGTTGGGGATCGACGTGAGGGTACATGACGATCACGCAGGTTACTGGAGCCAGACAGGTCCAACTCGGTCCAACTCAGGTCCCCGGCAGGCAGAGGCCTGCAGTAGATCCGAAGATTAGATTTCGAAGGTCTCTTGATCGGGATGCGGCCGGGATTCCGAACCGAGACCGAGCGGAACGTTTTCGGCAAAAGCGAGGAGTTCGCGTCCTGCACTTTGGATGCGACGCCGCTGGGCCGAGATGAACTCATCGAGTTGTTCGAGGTCTGCGAGCAAAAACTCGCGCCGCCCGATCAAGACGTCAATTTCGGAGCGCAGACGGACAGCCTCGGAGGATTCGAGTCCTTCGGCCTCAGCGCGGGCCTGAGCAAGGATCCGTGCCGCCTCCGCCTTGGCTTCATCACGGACCGCCTCGGCCGCCCTATGGGCCAACTGCAGGGCCCGTTGAACAGGGGTCGGGTCCCCGTCGGCGACTACTTCATCTGGATCTAACAGACCCGTCAATGACTGCAGACGATCGCGGGCGGCGCGGCCCATGCGCTCCATAGTCACCGCATGGTTATGTAAACGGGCCATTTCCTCGGCCACCTGATGGAGATATTCAGTGACCTCGGTGGAGTCAAAACCCTTGCGTGACTGGGAGAACGTCGCTTTTCGGACCTGCTGCGGGGTGATTTCCACTGCCCTGCGACGCACGCGATCAGTCGTCGTAGGCATCGCTGCGCGCCGATCGAACTGGCGCCGGCTTTAACAGATACACACCTGAGGCGACCTTTTCCATCGAGCCTTCCAAGGCGTAACACAGTCCGCTCGCAAAGTCGATTAGTCGCCGCGACACTTCGCGATCAGCGGCCTCGAGGTTCATGATCACCGGTTGGCCGCTCTTAAAGAAATCGGCTACCTCTTGGGCCTGTTCAAAACCCCGGGGCCGCACTGTGTGCGGTTCCGCTGAGGCTGGGGCCAGATTGCGGAGGCCGCTTGGCTGGCGCACCGGCCGGGGCTGCACACCCGAATCGTCGCCGCCCACTCGACGGGGACCGGTCAGATCTGCCTCGCGTGGAGGACCTTGGCGGGGCTGCGTGCGCACCACTTCACCCGTCTCTGACTCCGGGACCCAACCTCGTGAGACCCGCGTTTCGGCCTCAGGGGCTGTGCGCCTTTGACGGGGCGCCGGTTCGTGATCCTCGTACTCGTCGTAGTCGTCATACGAGTCATCAGGCCCGAGACCGAGGTAATCCATGGTGCGTTTCCAGAGTGTCATAGGGGCTCCTTCGCCTCAGAGGTTACCGCACGAGAACTTGTAGATCCGGTCTCTTGGCTCCAAGAGGTCCGCACTTTATGTTCGTGGCCCGAACAATGCCCGACCCACTCTGATCTCTGTCGCCCCTTCAGAGATCGCGACCTCGAGGTCGTCACTCATGCCCATCGAACACTCTCTCAATCCGAGTTGGTCGGCGAGGGAACGCACGAGAGCAAACCCGCGGCGAGCGGCCTCAGGGCCCCCCTGCGTGGGCCCGACAGTCATCAAACCTTCCACCACAAGACCGCGACTGCCGGCCAGATCGCAGAGCGCGGCCACCTCGTCGGGGGCGCATCCGCCCTTACCTGGCTCATCGCTCGTATCCACCTGAATCAGGATTCGAGCGCCCGGGGCTCGACGCGCCAGTTCTGCGACGAGCGAGGACCGATCGACAGTGTCGAATCGATCCACTAGCCCAACGAGAGAGCGCACCTTGTTGGATTGCAATTGCCCGATAAAATGCACCTCTAGGTCATCGATGCTTCGGATCACCTCAGCTTTGGAGAGCAGTTCCTGGGCGTAGTTCTCGCCGATCCGACAGATACCTGCGGCATGGGCATCAAGGATCAGTTCCGCCGTGAAGCTCTTCGTCACACCAAGAACGTTCACCCGTGGAGATGTGACCTGAAAGCCCTCAGTCCGCGCCGGGAGGTTCTCCTCGATCCGGGCTTCGAGTTCGCTCAACCGCTTTCGGATCTCTGCTGCTCCGGGCCCAGACTCACTCACGAGACCCTCCACGCCGCCATCACATGCCGCTCGCTCTCGCCTCGGGTCCGATGGGAGAACCACCGTTGATCACACCCGGTGCAGACTGCCCCCGGTCCGGGCGCGTGGCGCAGATCAGTAATCCCAGCGCTCCTCAAACAGTGCGAGACGGCTGCTCCCATGTCCATCACGGTGCCATATCGATGGTGGGGAGGAGAGATCATTGTCGGATCTGATCCAATCGCTGTCGCCACCCTCTCGAGATCCACCCGAGAAAACTCATAACAGCACGGCCCGATGTGTGGCCCGAGGACCGCAACCGCATCGGCCCGCCTCACCGCAGGGTCCACCGATTCCTCCAACATTATGATGGCCCGAGCTACGGCACCTGCTGCGAGCCCTCTCCAGCCGATGTGGGCCATTACCAAACGTCCACTCGGGGAGATCAGGAGTAACGGCACGCAGTCCCCTGCCCAGATCCCGATCACCGCACCGATCTGCGAGGTAGCCACGATGTCAGCGATCGCGAAGTTCCCCTCACCGGGGGTGATGACATCGATCGCATCGGTGCCATGGACCTGGTGGACGAGAGTCCACGGGTGATCGACGAGAGCACGCTGCCGGGCCCTCAGCAGATCCGAACCCACTCGTTCGATACAGAAGTCCCCGTGAACACGCTCAGATACCGCCCACCGAACCTGCGCTGTCACGTGGGATGCGACCACCTCAGGAGTTGGTGGCGTCACGGGCCCGTTCACCACCGCAGCAGACGGGGCACTCGAATCACTTCAAGAATGAAGGGACATCAAACTCGTCCTCATCGTCTGACTCCAATGGATCCCCGGCGGGAGCCACGAACAGATCATTGAGGCGGGCTGCAGAGGAACTCGCGAGCGAAGGCGCACCCTCAGTGCGGTCAAAGCCTGCGGCGATCACAGTGACTTTGACCTCATCGCCCATCTCGTCATCGATCACGGTGCCGAAGATGATGTTGGCATCTGGATGAGCCACACCATGGATAATCTCCGCAGCAGCATTCATTTCAAACAGTCCCATGCTGGACGGGCCCGTGATGTTCAGCAGGATTCCTCGTGCGCCGTCGATCGCCGATTCGAGGAGAGGACTTGAAATCGCCGCCTTTGCCGCTGTTACGGCCCGATCGTCTCCCGATGCCTGTCCGATGCCCATCAACGCTGAGCCGGCGTTGGACAACACCATTTTGACGTCAGCAAAGTCCGTGTTGATCAATCCAGGGGTGGTGATCAAAGAGGTAATGCCCGAGACACCTTGGAGGAGTACCTCGTCAGCCATCTTGAAAGCGTTCAACACGCTGGTTTTGTCATTGGCCACGCTGAGGAGACGATCGTTAGGGATCACGATCAAGGTGTCGACCTTCTCCTTGAGCTTTTGGACTCCGGTGTCAGCCTGCACGGAGCGCCGGCGCCCTTCAAACGAAAAGGGACGGGTCACCACCCCGATCGCCAAGGCGCCTGCGGCCCGAGCAATCTCTGCAATAACCGGTGCAGCACCGGTCCCAGTTCCACCACCTTCGCCAGCGGTGATGAAGACCATGTCGGCCCCACGGACCATCTCATCGATCTCGTCGTGGTTCGCTTCGGCAGCGGCGCGCCCCACCTCGGGGTCGCTGCCTGCTCCAAGGCCACGAGTCAGGTCACGACCGATGTCGAGTTTGACGTCGGCGTCAGACATCAGCAGTGCCTGTGCGTCGGTGTTCACCGCAATGAACTCGACACCTTTGAGACCGGCGTCGATCATGCGGTTCACGGCGTTAACACCGCCTCCACCGACACCGATGACCTTGATGACGGCGAGGTAATTCTGTGGTGCGCCCATCATCGGGGACTCCTCCAAGGATTGTGTGAAGAACAAGGATTGTGTGAAGAACTAGGTGCGGGTCGGATCAAACGGTGCAGAGTCATATTTTAGTTAAATTTCTTGTCAAAAGTCGTAACTGCCCGGCGCAGGGTATCTGGACTAATGCACATGCATTCTTATCTTTACACGTTCACAGTGCGTTAACGGGTGATGGTGCACTGCTGAGTGGCGTTGTCTCGCGCCCACCCCTCACCCTTGTCGATGGATCATCGGACAGTCACCGTGGCAGTAGACACGTCGATAAAGGAGACCTCTCCGCCGAGGGCCACCGGCAGCACGGTCTCGAGGCGGACGAGTTTCAACAACAAGTCTGAGGTCGCACCGAAACGGACCTCGATCCGTTCGGCGGTGATGGGATCAAATTCGGGGTCCTCTTCGTCGGGTTCGCGAGTCGGGTCCACCGTGGCATAGATCGCATCACGGTAGAGATACATGCTGAGGTCGTCGCCATTCGGATCCACCTCAATCGCTTGGGTCCGGCCCCTCACTGTGACTGTGAGCGCTTGCACGAGTTGGGCGGCACCCACCGGGCCTGGCGGCGTGAACTGCCCGGGCTGGAGCGTCAGTTCTTCGAGCCCAAACAACAACATGTACGCGATCGGCTGTCCCTCGATCACATCGAGGACCCGGCCCTCTTTGTCGATGACCCGGAACACACCGTCGGCACCTTGGTAGGTGGCCAACGGGAAGCGTTCCCGGATCTCAATTCTCAGTCCCGTTGGGAAACTGGTGCGAGCACGAGCTGTATCAACCCAAGGAATTTCTTCGATTCGCTGCTCAATCCCACCGATATCGAGCAGCAGTGTTGTGCTGCCCACAACTTCATCGATGATCTCTGCCAACCTGGTCTGATCGGTGTAAACGGCTCCGGTGACCACCACGTCATCCTCAGCGATCGAAAACAATGGGGAGCCTAAGATCGCAAGGACCGCCACGAGCCCAAGTAGAAACCCACCACCGATCCCTACCCAACGTAACCGGCGCCGACCCTCTGCTCGTCGCACCGAGATCCGACGGGCGCGGAGCCTTGGCTCCATCTGACCGGGACCATCGCGTCCCGATGCCCCCGGGACGAAGGCGTCCACCTCTCCCCCATCCACGATCACCACACGGCCCGTCGAGTCCGAGGAGTCCACGGTTGGTCCTGAACCCGACCGGTCCAAGCCCAGTTCATCCAGATACACCGGATCGGCAAACTCCTCATCGGAGATCGTGATCACCGTGGCCATGGGAGCGGTGGGGTCCAATTCAGGCTCGAGTGGATCAACTTCGGGCAGATCCAGATCCGGCAGATCCGGCTCCGGCAGATCCGGCTCGGGCAGAACTGCCGGTGATGACCGGCTCGGGCAGAACTGTCGGTGACGACTCTGCATCCACACCGAAAGCCGCAGCGAGTTCCGCCATCACCTCATGGCGAATGTCCATCTCTTCGGTGCGGGGCCGAAAAGCCTGATCGCCGTCGGCTCGAGGCCCGCTCATGCCAGATCCCCCGCACCAACGATGCGGACTTCGCTGCGCAAAGCAATCCCGGTGGCGGCCAAGACGACCTCACGTACGTGTTCAATCAACGCTCGCACGTCAGCGGCGGTTGCCGACTCCTCGGCCTGAATAAAGTTCGCATGTTTCAAAGACACGACCGCGCCGCCGATCCGGGTTCCTCTCAGACCGCACTGGTCGATCAGCTCACCGGCACTCAGTTCGCCCGGGATCGGATTAACAAACACCGACCCACAGTTGTGTCCGCCGGGTTGATGTTCGCGTCGCCATTGGACGATCTCGGAGATCTTGGCTGTGGAGTCCTCCACCGAACCCGGCTCGAGTTCCACCGCCGCCGAGATCACCACATCGGTGTCTCGGAGATCTGAACCCCGGAACCGAAGGCCAAGAGCAGAGCGTTCACGTTCGGAGACCTCCCCAGTTTCGAGGTTAAAGATTTCCGCCGATACGAGAGTCTCGGCCATATCTGATCCGTGTCCGCCAGCATTCATGCGCACTGCGCCGCCCACCGAACCGGGAACTCCGACGGCCCACTCCATCCCTGTGAGACCCATCGCGGCGCTGCGCCGAGCGAGCACCGGCAATGCCACTGCGGCGCCGACCCGGAGAACAGTTGAGCCCGGACTCGATGGGGCGGTTAATCGGGGGGTTGTGTCAGCCGAGATCTGCTCGAAACCCTCTGCGAGACGCACCGCAATGCCGGGGAAGCCCAAGTCATCGACCAGCAGGTTCGAACCGCGCCCAACCACCAGCACCTCCAGCCCACTGACTCGTCGTGCCTCTGCTATCAGCCGCAGATCATTGACCGTGCGAGCCTCCACAAAAACCGCTGCCGGTCCGCCGAGTCGATACGTGGTGAGCCCGGCGAGAGAGCGTTGGACGACAGCCAGATCGCCGAGTACTTCGAGCGCCAGCGCGACCCGGACGGGACTTGGCCCTGCCCCGGTGATCTCTGACCCGTCGCTCATCTCGGTCACGGTGATGCGATCCCGACCGCCGTGGGTGCAGCTTTGTGGAGTAGCTCATCGGGCAATGCAGCGATATCACCGCATCCCATGGAGATGCAGACATCCCCTGGCCGCAGCTCGTTTCCGAGGTATCGGACCAGATCTTCTCGGTGGGGCATCCAGACCACCTTCGCCGAGGGATCGGCCTCACACACCGCGTTGAGAATTAACTTCCCGGTCACACCAGGAATCGGCATCGTTCCCGAGGCATAGATATCGGTAAGCACCACGAGGTCAGCCTCAACGAAGCAACGCTCATACTCGCGCCACATCTCTGCGATCCGATGGAACCGGTTGGGTTGGAAGACTGCTACCACCCGGTTCCAGCCGTCGCCACTATGGCGGGCGGCGGCGAGTACCGCAGCGATCTCTCCGGGCAGATGGGCGTAATCATCCACCAGCGTCGCACCCTTCAGCACACCTCGGATATCGAATCGCCGAGCGACTCCACCAAACCGCGATAACGCGCTCGCAATCTGCTCGGGAGCCACCCCGATCGCGTGGGTGAGGGCGGCTGCACCGGTGGCGTTGACCACATTGTGAACGCCCCGCAGGGGCAGGTGAACATCCATCAGTTTCTGACCCTGATGTTCGATAGTGAAACGCCACGACCCATCGTGGGCCTTGAGGTCCACAGCGCGATACTCACAACCCTCGCTTAAGCCGTAACTCGTCGCCGCTGGGAACGCCTCCAGACTGCGCACCACTGGATCATCTCCACAGACCACCCGCGGGCCAGCGATCGCAGCCAGATACTGATCGAAACTGCCTACCAGAGCCTCAAAAGACCCAAAGTGGTCCAGGTGGTCGCGTTCGATGTTGGTCAGAATCGTTGCGTACAAGGGAAGTTGAAGATGGGTTCCGTCGCTCTCATCAGCTTCGACCACCAGCCACTCGCCACCGGTCCATTGGGCGCCGGTCCCGGTATCGGTCACATCCCCACCGATCACGAAACTCGGAGCGAGTTGGGCGTTGGCCATTATCAGCATCACCATCGAGGTCGTGGTGGTCTTGCCATGAGTCCCCGCCACCGCCACTGAGCGCGCTGAGCCACAGATCCCAGCGAGAATACCGGCCCTCGTCAGCACAGGGATTCCGAGCCGATGCGCCTCATCACATTCGTTATTGGAGGTTGGGATCGCAGAGGAAGCCGTGACCGCGTCGCATCCGATCACGTGGGAACGAGAATGGCCGATGTGGACCGTCACCCCGGCCGCTCGGAGCCGATCGAGGACGGGGCGTTCTCTGATATCGCTTCCCGACACCTCGTGACCCATCTGAGCGAGCACGATCGCAATCGCACTCATACCTGGGCCACCTACCCCGACGACATGGATCCGGCGCCGCTGCGACAAATCCAACTGGGAGCGAGTCGTGGCCTTCACAGAGGATCAGGCTAGAGCGACGGACTCGATCAGTGCGGTCAATGCCCCGCGCCGGTGCACCTCACCCATCTCAAATGCCGCCGAACCAAGCCCCACTCGCCGTGTCGTGGATTCGCGCAGGTCCTCAACAAGGTCAGCGAGGAACGCGAGTTCGCTCTCTTCAAGCAAGACAGCACCACCTTGATCGGACAGCCATTGAACATTCAGGCGTTGGTGGTCTTCGGCTGCCCCCGACCACGGAACGAGGATCGCTGGGGTACCGGTGACAGCCACCTCGTGCACGGTGGATGCGCCACCGCGGGCGATCAGCAGGTCGCAGGCTGCGTACACGAGGTCCATCCGATCTTCAAAACCCACCGGGGCGTACGCGACACCATCTGAGCCGTCGCGAGCATCGGGTGCTTCGGCGAGGAAGCGTTCACCGACCACGTGGTGGATCGCTAGGCCTCGATCCGCCCGAGAGGCCTCCACCAGTTGAGCGATGGCTGCGTTTACAACACCTGAGCCTTGGGACCCACCCATGACTGCGACCATGAACCGGTCCTGTTCCACTCCGAGCGTTACGCGAGCGGCGTCTCGGTCTCGGGCCCGACGGAGTTCGAGGATCGATTGGCGAATCGGCGCTCCAGTCATCACCGCCCGAGGCAGCACCGAATCTGAAAACGACACCGCACATGCCGCGGCTCGGCGCGCTGCGAGTTGGCTGGCACGCCCCGGCCGCCGGTCGTAGCTCACCACCACCACGGGAATCCGCAGTGATCTCGCCGCAAGGATTGCGGGAAGGCTTGCGTATCCGCCCACCGAGACCACCACGCTGACCTGATGATCAGCGAGGAAACGCCGTGCGGTACGTCGGGCGCGCATCAGCCGAGGCAAAAATCCGACATTTGACATGGTCAGGCGACGTTGCAGGCCCACGACTTCGTACAGGCTGTACCGGTACGGGGTCTGTGGCAGCATCCGGGCTTCAATGCCCCTCGCCGCACCCATGTAGTGAATCTCGTGTGGGCGATGGCCTGCAGCGACGAGGCCCTCGGCCACCGCCAAAGCAGGGAGTACATGGCCTGCGGTACCGCCGCCGGCGATGACGGCGAAGATCTTCCGATCGGCGGCCGATGGCTCCGAACGCCCTTGGGGGCCGACCATCAGGGGTGGCCGTCCTATCTCGCCCGACGGGCCACGTTAAGCAGCAAACCCGACGCAGTCATCATCACAAACAATGAGGTACCGCCAGCGGAAAAGAACGGCAATGTGAGACCGGTCACCGGTAAAAGCCCGCTGACCCCACCCAAGTTCACCACGGCCTGCACGCCGAACCAGGCAGCAATGCCGCCGGCCATCAACATAGAGAAACGGTTGGGGGCCGCGAGTGCTGTTTGAATCCCGAACCAGACCAGCAGGGCAAACCCGCCTACCACCGCCACCGATCCGATGAATCCCAGTTCATCGGCGATGACAGCGAAAATGAAGTCCGAATGAGGCAATGGCAGATACCCCAACTTGCCGTTGCTGCCTCCGATCCCTGAACCGGTCACACCGCCATTGGCCATGCTCAAGAAGCCTTGATATGTCTGGTAGGAGGCGTATTCACGGTTACCGCGAATATCGAGAAACGAGGTCAAACGATTCATTCGTCTCGGGCTCGAGATCGCCAACACTCCAAGACCGACTGCGCCAACACCGAAGAGACCGGCCAAGTGGTGAACAGGTATGCCCCCAATAAACCCGACGGCCACCAGAATCGATCCGAGCACCACCGCTGATCCGAAGTCACCTTGGGCCAAACAGAGTCCTGTTCCGATCCCCGATAATGCGAATAGCGGCAGCAACCCTTCTTTTTTGTCGGAGAGTTTCGGCGCACTGCGGGTCAAGAAGTCTGCGGTCATCGCGAGCAGTGCAAGTTTCAACACTTCAGAGGGCTGGAAACTGATATCACCAAACCTGGCCCAGGCCCGAGTGTCGTTAATCGTGGCGCCGATCCCACCGATAAAAGGCAAAATCATCAGCCCTGCGGCGACGGCAGCAATCGGGGTAACAAATGGCCGCCATCGTTCAAAGGGAATTTGTGCTCCGGCTATCAGACCGCCCACACCGATGAAAGCCCACATCACTTGACGCCCAAAGATGCGATAGGGCGAACCGTCCGAGCCGACGGCGTTGGCCGCCGATGAGGACAGCACCATCACCAAGCCGAGCATCACGAACACGACCACGACGGTCGCGATCACGTAGAACGCCACAGGTGGCGGACCCGTTGGCCGAGCCACCTGCACCGGCACACCGGTACGACGCGCAATCCACGCCGTCAAACGAGTGGGTGGAGCACTTTCGATCAGATCCAACCGTTCTCGAGCAGCTTGGCGGCGTTGTGACAGGTTCTCTGGCAACATGGTCATCTGACTCCTCCCTGCGCATCGCCTTCCGATTGGACTTCATCTGCCAGTTGAGACCCGCACCGGCCCTCGCCATCTGTTCGCACCTGAGAAGTATTGATCACAGCGTGGACCAAATCGCGGAAATGATCACCACGAGCGGCGTACCCACCGGTCGGATACCAATCAAAACTGGCGCATCCCGGAGACAACAACACCACATCGCCGGAGCTGGCGAGGCGCGCTGCCTGCCGCACTGCGTCCTCCATTGATCCGGCGTGATGGACCGGACAATCACCGGCGAACACCTGCGCGATCTCCCCGGCTGCTTCACCGATCGCGATCACTGCACGCACCCGATCTGGGGCGCGCATCGCTGCGAGATCCAGGTCTTTATTACGCCCACCGGCGATCAATATCACCGACTCAAAACCAGCAATCGCTGAGGCTGCGGCATGCGGGGTCGTTGCTTTGGAGTCGTTAAACCAAGAGATCCCACCAGCGGTTCCGATGGCTTCGATCCGGTGCGCAACACCACCGAACCCGGCCAATGCACTACGTACTGCATCCACCGTGCCCAGGCCGATCTCCATCACGGCGGCGGCTGCAGCCAAAGCATTGGTTTGATCATGAGGGAGTTGTCGCCACATTTGGCTGACCTCACACAACTTTCCCTGTGGTCCCCACAGGGAACCGCCGTCGCTCCAGTAACTCGTAGATTCGCGATCCACCAGTGGACCGGACCCGAAGCGCACCTGTCGAGAAGGAGCGATCGCGAGGTTGCGCATCACGATGGGATCGGCAAGGAACCCGATCCCCACATCACTGGCCATCTGGAGACGAAAGATGTTGGCCTTCGCCCACTCGTAGCTGTCCATGGAGCGATGCCAGTTGAGGTGATCGGGAGCCAGATTCAGCCACACGGCAGCCTCAGCGCGAAACTGATGTGTCCAAGCGAGGCGGAAACTGCTGCACTCCACCACAAACACCTCGATATCGGAGTCCAGAGCCGCGATCAGTGGAGTGTCAGTGTTGCCTACGGCTTCGGCTCGGAACCCTGCCTCCTGCAACATCGCAGCAGCGAGCAAACACGTGGTGGTCTTGCCATCGGTGCCGGTAATCGCAATCATCGGTCGGGGCCCGCCGGGACGTAATTGTTCGATCCGGTAGGCGAGTTCAATCTCACTCACCACCTCGCATCCATGGCCGAGGGCGGCCTGGATCACCGGGTGGTCCTCGGGGACTCCGGGGGCCGGCACAAGTTGGTCCACGGTGGCCAGACGAGCGGGTACATCGCGGGCTGCGACAACCTCGGCACCGTGGCGTTCGGCGAGTTCTCCGAGGTGCGCCATGGCATCGGTTCCCTCAACGGCTGCATCGTCAGAGATACTGAGGTCTGCTCCTCGGGCACACAGCGCCACCAAAGTTGCAGCCCCCGCAACGCCCATGCCGTGGAGATGAACCGTCATCACAGAACCGCCATCACAGAACCGCCATCACAGGCCCGCTGCGATCCGGGTGAAGTCGCCGATAAAAATCGCCAACGCAGTGGCAACACAGATCGCTGCGATCAGCCAAAACCTAATGATGACCGTGGTCTCTGGCCACCCCAACAACTCGAAGTGATGGTGGATCGGTGTCATCTTGAACAGGCGGCGCCTCCGCCCAGAAGCTTTGAAGACCCCCATCTGCATCGCTACCGATCCCGCTTCGATCACGTTGATCCCGCAAATCAAAATCAACAGCAAATGGGTGTTCATCGTCAGCGCCATGAACGCGAGTGCAGATCCGAGAGCGAGCGCACCGACATCGCCCATAAAGATCCGAGCCGGTGCTGCATTCCACCACAAAAATCCGAGACAGGCCCCGGCAAAGGCCGCCGAGAAGACCGCCATATCCAACGGGTTGATTACCGAGGAGTAGATCCCCGGGTTACGAAAGGCCCAGTAAGCGATGATCGTAAATGCCCCAAACCCCATCAGCGCAGATCCGCCCGCCAGGCCATCGAGACCGTCGGTCACGTTGACCGCGTTGGTGGTGGCCCAGATGATGATCCCCGCCCAGACCACCCACACCGCAACCGGAAGTTCAATTCCGAGGTCCCCTGCCCTCGTCAAGGCCACGCTGGTGGAGATCCCGGTGGAAGAAACCATCCACCATGCAACCAGCATCGACATTGCCAGAGTGATGTAGTTCTTCTGCTTCCAAAAGATGCCGCGGTTGTGACGTTTGCGAACCTTGATCACATCGTCGAGCAGTCCCATGGAGGCCATCGCCAGCACCCCGACCCAGGCGATCAATGCCTGGTCCGAAAAAGGCAGACCGCGTCGAAGATGGGCGACCGACCATCCAATAAACGCAGCGCTCACAATGGCCAACCCACCCATCGTCGGAGTGCCTTGTTTGGGCATGTGATGCTCGGGCCCGCGATCCTCCTTGCCGAGAATCGGTTGGCCTCGGCCATGCGTGGCAAAAAAGATCATGAGTGCCCGAGTGCCAAACAGCGACACGACGGTGGCCACCGCCCCCGCCAACATGATCGCAATCATCTCTGCTCTCCCTGCTTGTGACCGAGGATCTCTCGAACTACCTCGGCATCACTAAATGGCACTATGAGATCACCAATGGTTTGGGTGTTCTCATGGCCTTTCCCGGCAACAACAACCACATCGTTGGGACCTGCAGTGGATAACGCTCTGGCGATTGCCGAACGACGATCGTGTTCCACGAGCACTCGACTGCGATCGATATGTTCAATCCCTGAGAGCACCGCATCGGCGATGGCGGCCGGGTCCTCTGAGCGAGGATTATCCGAGGTCACGATCACGAGATCCGCACCAGCCACCGCTACCTGGCCCATACGAGGCCGCTTTTCACGGTCCCGATCGCCACCGCATCCAAAGACCACGATCACCTGATCGCATCCGTGCAGGGAGCGTACTGAGGTCAAGAGTTCCTCGAGGCCCTCGGGGGTATGAGCGAAGTCCACGATCACCGTCGCCGAATCCGACGCACCAACTTGTGGGCCCGCAACAACTTCGAAGCGTCCGGGGATCCCCGCCATCTGAGCCAATCCGCTCGCCGCCACCGTTGCGTCGATGCCGAGCACCTCGGCCACCTGAAGTGCCGTCAGCAGATTCTCCACGTTGGTGTGACCGCCGAGCGGAACCGAAATTTCCGTACCTGCCCAGACTCCGGTGATCCGACCGGCGCCCACCCTCACATCGCTCAGTCGATCATGGTTCACTGCGGTGACCGGAATATCTACGGTGTCAGCCAGCAACGCCCCGTGCATGTCTGCGGTATTGAGCACCGCCTGCGCGCTGAACTCTCTCGTGAAGAGTCGTGCCTTAGCCCGAAAGTAAGCCTCCATCGATTGATGCAGATCGAGATGATCCCGCCCGAGGTTGGTGAATACGGCGAGTGCGAATTTGACCCCGTCTACCCGTTGCAAAGCCAACGCATGCGAGGAGACCTCCATCACCACCAGGTCACAGCCCTCGGCGTGCCAACTAGCCAACTGGGCCTGCAACGAAGCCGCCTCAGGTGTGGTCAAGGTTCCCGACAAGGTACCGAGAATCCGAACTGACCGGCCCGCAGCAGAGGCGATGGCTGCGATCAGGTGCGCTGTCGTGGTCTTGCCATTGGTGCCGGTGATGCCGATCACCTTCATGGCCTCGCTCGGATATTCAAAGATCGCTGCGGCAAATTCTCCGACGGCCATTCGAGTGTCGGGGACAAGAATCTGCGGGCACTGTGTGACGAGTCGACGCTGTACCAGGAGCGCATGCGCGCCAGCCCGTAGGGCAGCTTCTGCATGATCGTGACCATCGTGGTGCTCGCCAGGAATACAAACGAATAGATCTCCGGGACGGACCGCGTCGGAGCTATCGGTAATGCCGGTAACCCGGACATCAACGCGGTCAGCGACCCCTGAACCCGATGAGGCGCCCGATGAGGCGTCCACAACCTCCCCTATGACCCGACCCTCGCTATGGTCAGCAACCCTCTGGCAGAGATCCGTGAGGCGGAGTCCAACCATTGCGTTCACCGGTTCTCACAGCCCACGGAATTCTCCGGAGGTTGGATATTGCGTTCGTGGACGATCGTTGGGGCCATCCGAGCAAACACTGGGGCCGCTGCGGTACCACCAAAGCGATCGCGGCTACCCGCCGGGGGCTCGTCCACGGTGATCAACAAGGTGATCTGGGGATCCTCGGCCGGGAAAAATCCCACGAAGCTTGCGTAATACACCCGTTGACCAAACTCGTTCAGGTAGGTCCCGTTGGGCTGCGCTTTGAGTCCGGTTCCGGTCTTTCCGGCCACTGTGAAGTTACCGACCCGAGCCTCTTTGGCGGTGCCCACGCAGACCACATCAATCAGCATGTCACGCACTTGGCCGGCGGCCTTAGCAGACACCACTTGACGGGTGGCTGACGGCGGCAGGTCGGTGACCGTTCCCTCGCTGTCAATGACTGACTTCACCAGACGAGGTTCCACATAGACGCCGTTGTTAGCGATCACGTTCACCGCCGCTGCCAACTGCATCGACGTACTGGCAAGACCTTGGCCGTAGCTCACGGTGACGCGCTCAGAACCCCATAGATCGGTCCAGTTCTTCAAGATGCCGCCGGATTCCCCGGGGAAACCGAGCGCCGTCGGCTCCCCGAGACCGAATTCGCGGAGATAGTTCCAATGCCGTTCGCGACCGATCTGTTCCCAGATCTTGATCGTGCCGATATTGGAGGAAGTGACCAGAATGTCGCTGACGCTCCAGTCCAATTCTGGGTGCTGCCACGCATCCGACAGCAGATCGTCGTAGTACTGCTCCCGCCACGGCACGGAGAACACGGTTTCCGGGGTGACCACTCCGAGGTCAAGTGCAGCCGCCACAGTGATTACCTTGGCGACCGAACCGGGCTCGTCGGCGTCCACCATGGCAAAGTTGCCCGAGGACACTTCAACGTGACCCGATTCGGGGTTGCGACGCACCGACGCCATCGCATAAATCTCGCCGTTACGGGTATCCATCACCACACAGGTCGCCCCCTTAGCACCGATCCGACTGACCTGGTTGATGAGGGCTTGTTCGCAGGAGAACTGGATCGACCGGTCGATAGTGACAACGAGATCATCGCCAGGTACTGGACGTCGCGACACCTCCTCGGTCCCGGGGATCGATCGACCACCAGGGGCTACCTGACGGGTGACCTCGCCCCCGCTTCCGGTCAGCAGATCCTCGTATTGCATTTCCAGCCCTGCGATCCCCGACCCATCGATATCGGTGCGTCCGATCACGCTGCGACCTGTGTCTCCGCCGGGCAGAACACGGCGCGCTTCGGGATCAACATTGACGCCGATCATCCGAAGGCCCGAGATCTGCGCCCCGATTTCGGTCGGGATCTGTCGAGCCACATAGACAAATCCGCGTTCTTTGGTGTGCATCTCGTTGCGCAGTGACGCAACCTTGTCCTCGTTGAGCGGCAGGATCGCCATCAACGTTGCCAGCGTTGCCTCAGGATCGGTGATCAAACGGGGATTGATGCTGACAGTGCTGGCGGGCACCGACATTGCCAGCTCCTCACCGTTGCGATCGAAGATCGTGCCGCGATCAGAGGACAGACGGGCAGTTCGGGTCCATTGACGCGCACCTTCCTCGCGCAGCTCCACACCTTTTGCAGCGATCTGAATCGCGCCCACCTGTGTCAGCACTGCTGCAAGCACGCCGATCAGCACGGCCAGGACCACAAGGAGTCGATTGCGAGGCCGCGGGCTCTGACGGCTGCTTGCCACAGACCGCTGACGGGTGCTGATCCGAGAAGCAGATGGTCTCGGATTTGGCTTCGTGCGGGCGCTGCGAAGAGCCAGCACCGACCCCTCATCGCCGGATCTCCGTGTACCCGAGCGAGTCGCGTCAGAGGAAACCCGATGGTGACTACGAACTCGGGGCGGTAGGGCGGGGGGACGCTCGCGCATTAGGGCTCGTTTCTCAGGATCTTCACTGTCAGGAACTGACCGAGGGGATTGTCTTGGATCACCGTCTGGGAGGACTCCGGAAGGGCGCCGCCAGCGGCGATCACTCGCGCCAACTCCATTGGCTCCACTGAGAGAAACTCGGTCGGCTGGGCCGGACTCATTCCCAAAGCTCGAGCGGCGTCTGCCAGACGAGTCGGAGACCGCAGTTCAGCGCGCTCGCTTCGCAGCACCGCAAAACGCGCCTGTTCGCTACGTACCGAGCGGTTGAGGTTGTCGATCCGGAACTGACGTTCCGCAAGTTGAGTGTGCAATACGGCTGCCATCAACATCAACACAATCGCCACCACTGCGGCTGCCACCACTGCCCCAGCGGCACGTCGGCGCACGGGTGGGATCTTTGGAGTGGGTCGTGGGATCGTGCTCTGTGAAACATCCGTCAGTCGCTGCCTAGTCGGCCGATCACCTGCAGAGATCTCTTGGGTGGAGCGGGTTGCAGACGAGAAAGTGGCGGCCATCAGGCACGCTCCCTGGGATCAGAGGCCATTTTTTCGGCCACCCGAAGGCGGGCCGAGGCGGCACGGGGGTTTGACTCAATTTCGGCTTTGCTCGGGGTGCGGGGGACTCGACGCACGATCCGCACCCGCTGCACGGCACCACACCCACAAGGCAAACCGTGAGGGCAATCGCACTCCCCCGTCGCTGAACGCAGACGATCTTTGACGATCCGATCCTCGCCAGAGTGATAGGCAAGTACGGCGATTCGCCCACCGGGGGCCAGCGCGTCGATCGCATGATCCAAGGCCTCAGGCAACACCTCAAGTTCCGCGTTCACCTCGATCCTGATCGCCTGGAAGGTCCGTTTTGCCGGATGTCCACCGGTGCGCCGTGCTGCCGCTGGGATGGCAGCGGTGACCACCTCGGCCAGACGCGCCGTCGAGGAAATCGGCCGCGCCGCCACGATTGCGGCGGCGATCCGATCAGCAAAACGCTCATCTCCGTAGGTACGGATGATGCGCGCGAGGTCACGTTCCTCAGACCCATTCACCACATCGGAGGCCGAACGAACTGCATCGGTATCCATTCGCATATCGAGCGGGCCGTCGTTACGGAAGGAGAACCCCCGCTCGGCCTGATCGAGTTGGGGTGAAGACACCCCGAGATCAAAAAGGGCACCGCTGAGGTGCGTGACCTCATGTGCATCCATCGCTAAACGCAGATCATCGAAGCGACAGCGGTGTGTCATGACCCGATCACCGAATCCGGCCAGTCGCTTCCGGGCTGCTGCGAGCGCTGCCGGGTCCTGATCGAGACCCAGCACCCGCAGATCAGCGCGCCGGTTCAGTATCGCCTCAGTGTGACCACCCGCTCCGAGGGTCGCATCGACCACGATTCCAGCCGGGACGGAGTCGAGAACAGCCAAGATCTCTGACTCCATGACCGGACGATGGGTGAACTCGCTCGATGTCACCACGATTACTGATCGCTCCACTGCCGTCCCGGCTCTTCGTCGCGACCTTCGGCCTCGATCGCAGCAAACCGCTCAGGTCGCCAGAGTTCGATTGCGTCGAAGGTGCCGGCCACCACTACCGGAGATCCGGGGGTCAGACCAGCGTGGGTCCGGAAACGCTCATCGAGAGTGAAGCGACCCTGCTTGTCGATGGTGACCGTGGTCGAGTTTGTGGCGATTGCCCGACGGCGGGCCAGAGAGATCTCACCGCGCTTTTCGGCCTCGATCAAGTCCTGCGCATGGGCCTCAAAATCCTCGGCTGTCCGCAAGGTGACGCAGCCGTCATCTCCGAGCGATAGGTAGCAGCGTTCCCCGAGTTCAGTTCGATAAGGGGATGGCAAAGCGCAGCGTCCCTTGTCATCGAGTTGTCGATCGTGAACTCCGACAAACACCTGCGGTTGCCTTCGACTTCCTGCATCTCGTGCCGCGCGCTCAGTTCTGCCTCAGAGCGCGCGCCGTGGTTCTCCCACTTCGAGACAGTGTGTCGCCTATTTTCCCCATTGTCAACCATTTCGCCCCACTAGCCCCCACCAACTCGTGATTAAAGGCAAATGTCATCCACGCAGATGGCGGGCGCTGCCACAGATGAGCGCGATCAAAAACGAGCAAAAACAAGCAAACACGAGCCAGGATCGAGCCAAAAATCCACCCGTGATCTGCTCTCGATCGATCCGCTCTCGATCAAGGATCGATCAGGAAGTGAGTTGGCGCGCCAACAAGTTCACGAGATCGCGATCGGAGATGACTCCGCAGCGATCGAGGGTGGCCACCGCCGGCAGGTCATGAAGCGCCGGGGTCGGCACCGCCCACAGGTCAGCCAGATCTGCGATAGAGAACTTTCTGTGGATCGCCATCTGAAACCGGGCTCCCGCACGGGTACGACGTTGGCTGATTCCGACCAACTTGGCCCCGTCCACGGTCACTTCGCCGGGTCCCAGACCACCAAAACACACAAGATCTGCCCAGGGCGAGATCTGCACTGGCCCGTCATAGACGTGGATCTGAGGGCCGCCCCCGCCCTTTTGCTCACACTGCAGCGGCTTCGGAGCGCAGATCCCCTCCAGCACTGCCGCCCACTGCTCTCCCATCCAGATCATTGAGGCTCGGAGATCGGAGATGAAATGTCGATGATCCGCAGGCACCACAACGTCCACCCATAGGACCTCACCGGGGACAAGATGGACCAGCGTTCCACCCGATCGGCGGCGAGTTACCTCGAATCCCATTGCCCGAGCCCGCTCTGGGTTGAGGATCCCGATGTCTTGACGAGAACCAAGAACTAGTGCAGGTGACGTCACTTCACAGATCCAGATCCCGATCCCTCCGCCGAAGACGAGGTCGCGTCCGTGGAAGTCGCCGGCTGAGCCAGTCACTATCTGAGTCCGAGTTGGAAGGTCGGCCGGACCAACGTTCACCATGCAGACAGAAGATACGGCTTCCACGCCTCAGGCATCTGCGATCCGCCGAGCATTGCGACCGCCATCGGCCGGGCCGGTGCTCGCGGACTGACCCGTGTCATCCCCGCTTCTTCCGGGGTGCGGTCGCGCTTGTGAAGATTGCAGCGCCGGCATGCTGCCACAACGTTCTCCCACGTGTGATCCCCACCGCGCGACCTCGGCATCACATGGTCGATCGAGTCAGCAAGCTCACCGCAGTACTGGCAGCGGTGGTCGTCTCGAGCAAACACACCTCGACGCGACACCGTTTGGATTCTCCGGTACGGGACCCTCACCATCTGTCGCAACCTGATCACCTGCGGCAGCGGGATGATCAGACGCTCCGACCTCCATGCCTCCGCTCCAGTTTCGATCAGTTCGGCTTTTTCATCGAGGACCAAACAAATCGCTCGGCGGACAGCCACCACGCTCAACGGCTCAAAAGATGCATTGAGAACCAATGAGCCCGCCATCTCGGATCAGGTCCTATCCCAATCCCGACACCACCGCAGATACCCGATCACATCACTAGGAACTGCCCTCACCCGAGAAGATCCGTACTGAGTCTGAAGACGAAACTCCATGTACCTGCGATCCGGGATCGGCAGGAAAGGCGACCGCTTCCACCAACCCGCAGGCCGTAAACGATTCCATTGTCGAATTGCCGTCCCCCATAACGAGGGCCGCGCTGCGAGAGCCGCAGCGGTCCGCACCATCGAAACCGAAACAGAGAGCAGCGCTGATGGCCTCAGGATGGCCGAGGCTCCTTAGGAAGACCGAGCACCATCTCCCCGATGATATTGCGTTGGATCTGGGAAGACCCGGCATAAATCGTTCCGGCCCGGGCATTGAGGAACGTACCCACCCAGGAGGCAGAGGTGTTCGGCGCACCTGAATCGTCCGTCTGAAACGCGCTTGACGGTGGGCGACCAGTCGGCACCAATCCCTCTGCTCCCATGATGTCCATAGCCAACTCGGTGATCTTGAGGTGGTACTCGCTCCAGTAGAGCTTAGAGATTGCGCCATCGGGCCCGGGATGGTGGCCTTGAACGAACTTCGTCAGGGTCCGCATTCCGAGGTAGCGCATGATCTGCACCTTGGAGTAGCACCATGCCAAGCGCTGACGGATGTTCGGGTCAGTATCGAGCCCGCGCTCCTTGGCCAGCATGAGCAAACGATCAATTTCGGCCTGGTAGCGAATCGGCATGGTTGCGGCGGCCTCGCCCCGCTCGTAGCCGAGCAGGGTCATGGCCACTGCCCAACCATTGTTCACGCCACCGATCACGTTTTCTTTGGGCGCGGTCGCATCGGTGTAAAACACCTCGTTGAATTCGCTCTCCCCCGAGATCATTCTGATCGGGCGCACCTCAATCCCGGGTTGGCGCATGTCCACGAGCAGGAACGAGATGCCCTTGTGCTTCGGAGCGTCCGGGTCGGTGCGAGCCAGAGTGAAGATGTGGTCAGCAAGATGACCGGCCGAGGTCCAGATCTTTTGGCCGTTGAGGATCCACTGATCCCCATCAAGCTCACCGCGCAACCCCACGTTGGAGAGGTCAGAGCCGGCGTTCGGCTCGCTATATCCCTGACACCACTTGTCATCGCCGGCGAGAATCCGCGGCAGGTAATAGGCCTTTTGTTCCTCGGTGCCCCACTGCAACAGCGTGTTGCCGAGCATCTGGATGCCAAAGACGTCGTTGGGTCCGCCCATCGGAACCCCGGCCTTTGCGAATTCCTCAGCAAGGATCACCTGTTCGAGCGCCGACAAGCCACCACCGCCAAAAGCCACGGGCCAACCCGGAGCGAGATAACCGCCCTCATGAAGTGTTTGACGCCAAGAGGTCACGAACTCCTCAAAGGCCTCTCCTTCGAGTTGTCCCATCCCTTTCCAGTTGCTCGGGAGTTTCTCAGCGAGGAAAGCCTGCACCTTCTCACGGTAGGACTCAGCTTCAGATGTATAGGTCGGCTGCATGCGTCAATCCTAGATCATCGATGTGATCAGGCGGTTACTCGTGGGTAGCGAATGAGCGGGCGATAGCCGCCGCTCGAATCAACGGCGAAGTGGCCTCTGGACCGAGGACCGTCAGTTTCATACGTCGCAAATGCCCAAGCCGAGAGCGTTCGGCGATCTCGCGGCGCACTGCGATTTCGAAACCTTGGCCGAAGTAGTAGAGGGCCCGCCCGCCGATCAGAACTTGTGACGGATCGCTGATTGCGCTGAGCGAGGCAACAGCCCGGCCAAGCATGATCCCCGCCCTCTCAATCAACGCGACCGGCGTCCTCTCTAAGGTCCGGTTCGTTTCTTCCTCCATGGCCCGTAGGCCAACGTAGGCATCTACGCAACCTCGCACCCCACAACTACACATCTTGCCCTCGGGCTCCACAACCATGTGGGCGATGCATCCGACATTGCCGCGATGTCCACGCAGTAGTCGGCCACCACTAATGACCCCGGCTTCCACCACATCAGACATCAAGATCGCCAACAGATCCGTCTCACCAACCGCTGAACCACACCAAGCTTCGGCGAGGGCGAAGCCCTGTCCGCTGGTTCGGATCGCCACCGGTAGGCCAACCTCCTCAGCCAGTTGGGCCTGCAAAGTAAAACCTGCCCAGACCGGCAGGTGCGCCGGCATGATCTCGCCACTGCGAGCATCGATCGGACCCACACAACTCACACCACAACGTGACGGCATCATGTCGTTCGGGGTTGCGGCGAGCACCCGACCGATCAGGCCGGCTAACACCGGCCACGCGTGACGTGACGGCGCCGCCACCCGGTCACGGATGATGAGATCACCGTTGGAATCCACCACCCCAGCCGCGAGACGTTGGGCGCCGAGGTCGATGGCCAAATAGCTTTCTCGCACGCCGGAAAGGTACCGGATCTGAACTCGGTCTAGGGTGCTCATGTGAATCGGAAATCGCTGACCGCTGCCGAGTGCGAATCGGTTTTTGAGCAGATCGTCGACAATGTTGCCAAGGTGGTACATGGCAAAGCCACCGCCACCCGCACCGCCGTAGCGACCTTGTTGGCCGGGGGGCACCTTCTGATCGAAGATGTTCCGGGGGTAGGAAAGACAAGCCTCGCTAAAGCCTTAGCTGCCTCGGTGGAATGTTCATGGAAGCGGGTGCAGTTCACCCCTGATCTGCTGCCGAGTGATCTCATCGGCGTCAACATTTACCGGCGTTCCGATGAGACCTTCCGGTTCTCCCCCGGACCGTTATTCGCCAACATCGTGCTCGCCGACGAGATCAATCGTGCATCACCCAAGACCCAATCGGCTTTGCTCGAAGCCATGGAGGAGCGCCAGATCACCGTAGATGGCACCGGCCATCCACTTCCCGACCCATTTATGGTGATCGCCACCCAGAACCCGATCGAGTCCGATGGCACCTACCGTCTGCCCGAGAGCCAGATCGACCGATTCATGAGCCGGATCTCTCTTGGCTACCCCGACGCGGAGTCCGAGTTGGAGATGCTCGGAGATCAGGGGTCGTTTCATACTATGCAAGAGATCCGATCGGTCGTCGATGCCGGAACGCTGTCAGCGATCATCGCTCACACGAGGCTGGTCCACCTTTCCGAGCCACTTAAGAGGTATCTCGTGGCGGTGACAACGGCTACGAGAAGCCACCCGGGAGTGCAGTTGGGCCTGTCTCCGCGAGCCACCTTGCAGCTCGCCGCCACCACCCGGGCTCGCGCCCTCGCAGCGGGCCGCGAGTATGCGATTCCTGAAGATGTGGCCGATGCTGCGATCCCCACCCTCGCCCATCGATTGACTGTGACCCCTGAGGTAGCGGCGCGATCAGGCCCAGGTGGCGTGATCACAGAGATCCTCGACCGGATTCCCGTACCTCTCGGTAACTGAAATGCTCACCCGGACCGGTCTGCGGTCCCTTTTCGTGGCGGGAATCACCGCCCTGTTCGCCCGTGCTTTCGCAGTGCCTGAGGCCTATGCGATCACCGCAGCGATCATCACGGCACTCGCAATCGCTCTGATTAGCGTCTACCTGCGTCCGCTCCGATTGGAGGCACGCCGTCGGGTGGAACCCGCCACCATTCACGCCGGGGAACAAGGCCGTCTATTTCTCGAAGTCGTCAATCGTTCCCGATGGCGCAATCCCCCGGTGAGATGGCTGGACTCCACGTGGATCCCACCGCTGCGGCGCAACTCGCCCAAAGTCGTCACCCAGATCCTCGATACCTCACGGCGCGGTGCCGTGACTCTTCCGATCGGCGAGATTTTGCGCGAGGATCCGCTCGGCCTCGTAGCCCGGAACCGAGTGTTGGTCCCGTCCACCGAGGTGATGATCTTGCCGCGAATCGGCGAGGTGTCGATGCCCGTGGCCGGAACGGGCATTCTCGGCGAGTTATTGATGCGCAACGCTCAACGTCTCGGCCTCGGTGAGTTCGACGGGTTGCGGGAATATGTCGACGGTGACGACCCGCGATCGATCCACTGGCGTGCCTCAGCCCGCTCAGAGGATCTCATGGTGCGTCAGTTCACAGTGGAGGGAACACGACGCTGCACCGTGGTCCTCGATCGCGATGCCTTAGGTGCAGCCGCTTCGGGACCGGAGGCATTTGAAGTGGCTGTGGAGATCACCGCCACTTTGGTGGTGGCCGCTGAAGCCGCCGGACTCGCCACACGGCTCGTGATTTCTGGTGGCGCCGAACTCAGCGGTTCGTCGATTTCGGCTGCTGCGATCGAAGCCTTGGCCCTCGTCCAACCCGGGCCAGCCGTCCAACGCCTCCAACGCGACGGATCCGACGGACTCGGGATCCTCGTGATCGTCACCACCGCACGTGAGTTCCCGGCCTCACGGGCGCGGGCGCTGAGCGGGGACCTCACATTGGTACCGATCCGTGTGATCGCGACCGCCCCTAACACCGAGGACTATGACTCCCGCATCGGTGCGGGATCTTCGAGCACCGATCCGTTGATCCGAGCCGCAGATCTGAACCAGTTCACCGAGGCCTGGCGCACCATGGCGCACCCAGCACCATGAACCAGCAGGAACCAACACCGGTCAGCATCCGGCGAGGCCTCACCGCACGTGAGGTCGGGGTGGGAATCACCGTTGCGCTTTATCTGTCCAGTGCTGCAGGTGTTGGATCGCGGATCTTCACTGACGGCAGTTACCTAGGCCCCAGCCTTGCGTTGATCTTCATGAGTCAAGTGTTGTTTGTGATCGCACTGGCCCTGCGAAGCCCCCGCTGGATCGCTGCTGTGTTCTCTACAGCGGGCCTCGGGATCACTGTGACCCACCTCCACGCCGGAGATAGTCATTGGTATGGACTTCCCACCGGAGAGACCTGGGACCTGATCGCCGACCAACTCCGGGAGGCCCAGACATTGTTCAGTACCACGGCTACTCCTGTGACCTACGAATCTTCATGGTCGCTGCTGTTCAGCATCGCAATCACGATGATCTCAGTGACCACGATGGTCTCTGGCCAAGTACTCAGAACCCATTTCGAAGCCCTCTTGCCCGCCGCCACACTGTTCATCTTCCTCTCGGTTCTCGGCACTGGCCCTGGTGGCCTGATCCTCACCTTGTTCGTGATCATCAGCGGGTATCTGATGGCAGCGACTCTGCGCGGTTCCTCCCATATCAGTGCGGCCCGGCTCATTGCGACCGGGGCGACGGTCGCACTCATCGGCACAATCGCAGTGCCGTATCTGCCCGGGGTTGAACACGACCCGTGGGTGATCACCCGTGGCCGCTTCGGCACTGTCGACACCCGACTCAGCCCGTTGGTGGACATCCAAGGGCGCCTCGTCTCGCAGTCCACGGTGGAAATGTTCCAGGTCGAGGCCTCCGAACCGGCCTACTGGCGCATGCTGACCCTCACCGAGTTCGATGGCCGACGTTTCACTGCGCCTTCATCCCCGCTCGGCATCACCACCCAAAGTGAACTCGACACCGCTGGCGCAGGTCCGAATCTGCGTCCGTTGGAACAGTCCGTCAGGATTACCGCTCTCAGCGGCAATCTGATGCCAGCCGCTGCTGTTCCCATTGCGGCCGGCCCCGGCCCGACCGATGACCCTGACGCTCAACCTGACCCGAACCTGGATATCCAATGGGATTCCGATATTTCTGCCGTGGTCCGAGCCGACCGCGAACTACTTCCCGAAGACACCTACTTCTTACGCTCCGTGATCCCGAAGTTTCGGATCGCCGACTTGTTGAGCCGGACCGCCTTCGCCCCACCTCACCCAACTTTTCTCAGCCTTCCCGACGACTTCCCGCAATCGGTGATCGACCTAGCCGCCGAGATCATCGCCGAGGCAGCGGCCCCTGCGTTTTCCGGCGACGGCACACGCAGCACAGTTCCGGGGGGTCGCGAGCCGTTTCTGGTGGCTCGAACCCTGCAGGATTGGTTCCGTTCTGAGTTTGACTACAGCCTCGAGATCCCTCCCGGTCACGGCTCCGCTGCGTTGGAACGATTTCTTGAGGATCGGATCGGCTATTGCGAACAGTTCGCTGCGGCCTTTGTGGCGATGGCCCGCTCCCAAGGGGTACCGAGCCGTGTCGCCGTTGGTTACACCCCAGGCATCCAACGTCAGCGAGGGCTCTACTCAGTGCAGGGTCGCCACGCACACGCCTGGCCAGAAGTTTGGTTCGATGGACTTGGTTGGGTTCCCTTTGAGCCCACGCCAGGACGCGGTCTTCCCGGGTCGGAGGATCACACTGGTCTCGCCGCCCAACAGGACGGACCACTCGATTTTGACGAATCCAGATCAGATGGATCGTCCGGGTTTGATTCCCTCGATCAGATCCCCGATCTCGGCGATCTGATCACCGACCCTACCCTCGAGGAAAATCTCGATTCAGCGGCCGCCTCAGATTCTGACGGTGATGAGGATCCTCAAGATGGCACCACCCGCCGCCTGTTCGCACTTGGGGTCATTGCACTCCTGAGCGTGCTAGGGCCCGGTCCGTGGTTCTGGCGCCAACTCCGAAGCCGACGTCTGCGCCGTTTGCCTCCACACCTTGAGGTCATCTCCCTGTGGCTTGGACAACTGCGTTCCCTTCGCCAGCACGGGATTATCACCGACATAGCAATGAACGTGACACAGATTGTGAAGGTTGCTCCGCACCGTCTCCCCGCCCTGTCCGAACCGCTCACCGGCCTAGCGACGGTGGCGGTCGAGATGGGCTTCTCTGCGGACCCGATCCTCAGCGAATCCGAACTGTCTCAATGCCGCAACTGGGATGAAGAGCTCACCCGAATCTTGAAGCGACGCCGAGGCCCACTCTCACAGATCCTCGATTACTACGCAGTTTGGCGCGACAAACCCGTTCGGATCTGATGTGCACTGCCCCTCGCATCTCGCCTGACCAACCACGCAACGAAGTTGCAGAGCGGGATGATGAACGAGCGATCCCGAAATAGGTCAGCGGTCCGGGCGGCTGGAGTTTTGGCCTCCGCCGAGCCACACGCTGATGGGGAGCGTACCGAGACGCTCACGACCGATCAATCGGACTTCGCTCTCGAGAGCGAATCCCAAAACCAGCACCACAAGGAACCCAACGAACGCAAATACGAAGGTAACGGCGAGGCTCAAAACTGTGGCCACGAGAGCGATCACCAAAGCGACCGATAAAGCCACGACGCGGCGACGAGACACCTTTGCGACGCGCTGGGTGAACACAGGGTCAGCCTGGAGTTCCTGTTCAATCTGACGCAGGATCCGTTGCTCTTCCTCTGACAGCGGCACCCCCGTATCATCGCAGGTTCTTTGGTCATGCTCAACGCGAGCCGCAAAACATCTGACCTGAATCTTTTCCATGAACCAGATGCGCCCCCCAAGTCTTCGGCACACTCAGTGCGGATTCGGGGTCTGGCGGGGAGAACGCAGGCTGGCCGGACCGATTGCGCTGCTGCCAAAGCGTTCACGAATTGCGTCCACCGCATCGCGAGCCTGGTCCGAGGCCTCTAGATGTGGAGCCTCAAACAAGTTGAGCTGCTGAGCGGCCTCACCGAGATTGTGCAAACTGATACCCAGCAAGCGGACACCCCGATCGAGGTTCACTTCGGCCACCAGACCCTCGGCGATCCCGAGCACCTCGATCGGATCGTGAAGCGGTCCGGCGGTGGTTGCGGACCTAGTGATTGTCTGAAAGTCCGCAAACTTCACTTTCAGTGTCACGGTGCGCGCCGCACGACCATCACCTCGCATTCGCGCTGTGACTTGATCGCTCAAACGCAACAGCTCGCGATGCACCTCCTCCCTGCTAGTCAGGTCTTCAGCGAATGTGTCCTCGTTACCAATGGACTTGGATTGACGATCCGGCACCACCGGTCGTTCATCGCGGCCGTGGGCGAGCGCGATCAGATGTTCCCCGAGGTTGCGGCCGAGTCGACCATGGATCCGCTGCGGATCGGTCATCCGCAGGTCGCGAACCCGCCGGATACCGAGTTGCTCCAATTTTTCCGCAGTGGCAGGACCTACCCCCCATAGCCGGCGCACCTCGAGGGGATCCAGAAACTCCTGCTCTGCTCCAGCTCGTACTTCCCAGACCCCGGCCCCCGGCGCGACCCCTGCTGGAGTGGCCTGAGGCTTAGCTTCCACGGAGGCCAACTTGGCGAGAAACTTATTTCCAGCCACCCCAACGGAACAGGCCAAACCGATCTCAGCTGCGATCACGGTTCGGATGTGATCACCGATCTCTGCCCCTGATCCCCATAGCCGGCCCGATCCGGTCACATCCAAAAAGGCCTCATCGAGAGCGAGTGGTTCAACGAGCGGAGTGAACCGGTGGAAGATCTCGTGGACTGCCTCAGAGACACCGGCGTAGTGGGCGAGGTCGGGAGGTAAAAAAATCGCTGTGGGACAGCGCCGTTTGGCAACCACCGAGGACATCGCCGAATGGACACCATGCCGGCGCGCCTCATAGGAGGCCGCAGCCACCACCCCGCGCTGCGATGACCCTCCCACGACCACGGGGAGTCCACGGAGTTCCGGGCGCCGAAGCATCTCCACTGAGACGTAGAACGCATCCATATCCACATGCAAAATGGTGCGAGCCACACACCCCACGATGGTAGGAATCTTCATTGCGGTCAAGCACCCGCCAAGGGATCAGGACCCAAACTGCGGACCGAGAGCTCAGCGCTATCGTTGCAGTGATGAGCACGCCAACAGGATCGAGAGGCCAATGAGCGGGCAACAGATCGGCCTCGGCCAGATGCCTGGCGAACGCCCCTTGTCGGCTCTGCCTTCCCCTTTGGCTCGCGGCCTAGCTTTCACGGGCATTTTGCTCGGCGGTCTCGCTGGCGCCTTGATCGGATACGCCTTAATCGTCATCCAATGTGAGGGGTCCTGCGGCCTCCAAAAAGGTCTCGGCATTTTCATCGGTGCGTTGACCGCTGCCGCAGGGATGTCGGTGGTGGCCGTGCTGGCCTTGCGGGCGATGGGCGAATGGCGCGAGATCAATGACCGAGAAGCCGCCGGACATCTCAACTTCTGATGCGTGATACCTCGCTGCTTCAGTTGTGTATTTCGTTGGCCCGCCAAGGCGGTGAGCACGCAGCGCGATGTCGAGAGCGAGGGATCGGCGATCTCGGTTACAAGTCCTCTGCTACCGATGTCGTGACCGAGTGCGATCGTTCCACCGAAACTTTGATCGTGAGCCGGATTCGCGCCGAACGCCCTGATGACTCCATCCTCGCCGAGGAGGGCGCAGACCATCTCGGGAACTCGGGTCTGATCTGGCATCTGGACCCGATCGATGGCACCACCAACTTCGTCTACGGATGGCCTGCGTGGTGCACCTCAGTGGCCGTGGCCGACGCACAGGGGTCGATCGCCGGAGCCGTTTACGTGCCTGCGGCTCAGGAACTCTTCAGCGCATCTCGGGGCGGTGGAGCAACCCTCAACGGGTTGGCTATTTCCTGCAACTCCGTCAAGCATCTTTCCCAAGCCCTCATCGCCACCGGGTTCGGCTACGCGGCCCCTCGTCGCGAGGCCCAAGTACAGCGCCTCTGCTCTCTGATCGGCTCGATCCGCGACATCCGCCGCGGCGGCTCGGCCGCGTTAGACCTGTGCTACGTGGCCTGTGGCCGAGTAGACGCCTACTACGAGGACAATCTGAACTCCTGGGATATCGCCGCCGGGGATTTGATCGCACGCGAGGCCGGAGCGACGTCTACTGCGTTTGATGGTGGACCGACCACCGCGGCTGATCTGGTGGTTGCCGCCCCCGGGATCCACTCCCAACTGCGTGCCCTGATCGCCGATTAAGAGACCTATCACAGCGTATTCCCCCGATTATCGGCCATCATGGTGGGGTGGGAACCCGCGTGTTGACCGTTGAGGATGACGAACGGATCCGTTCGGCCGTGAAACTGGCTCTCGAAGATGAGGGTTGGACCGTCGATGAGGCCGAGAGTGGTGAAGCCGCAATCGAACTCTTTAATCGCAATGCACCCGATGTGGTTTTGATCGACATCATGCTGCCCGGGATTGACGGCTTCGAATTGTGCCGAACGCTCCGCCGTACCAGTGCGGTACCGATCGTCATGGTCACGGCCCGTAACGACACCCACGACATCGTCGCCGGACTTGAGGCCGGAGCCGATGACTACCTCACCAAACCCTTCGCCGCCAAAGAACTTTCTGCCCGCATCCGCGCCCTGCTGCGTCGGATCCGACCCTCGACCACCCGCCGGTCCCACATGGTGTTCGGCGAGTTAGAACTCTCCCCTGAGGAGGGCAAGGTCACCCGAAGCGGCGAGGAGATCCATCTCACCAAGACCGAGTTTCGGCTGCTCTGCGAACTTGCGGAAAATGCCGGCAAGGTGTTTAGCCGCGAGAACCTTTTGGACCGTGTCTGGGGGTATGACTACTTCGGCGACGGCCGTCTCGTCGATGTCCACATTCGTCGTCTGCGCACCAAAATCGAGGCGGACCCCGCCAACCCTCGTTACGTGGTGACGGTGCGCGGACTGGGCTACCGGCTCGAAACGTGACCGCAACGGTTCCCGTTGGCCCGCCCGATCAGGGGTCGATCCACCACCGACTCCGGCTGCGTCCCCTCGGTCTGCGGCGTCGTCTGCTCTTGATCTTGACCCTCGGTTCGATGGGGTTATCGCTGTTTTTGGCGATCACCACCTACGGCCTAACACGTTCCAACGTGGTCACCCAACGCGATGAGTCCAGCGTGGATGCCACTCGTCGCAACGCTCAATTGGTCACCTCCAGCCTGCGCGGTAACCCTCCCAACGTCCAAGACGCTCTCGATGCCCTGCGTGGCTTCGGAGTGCAGCGTCCTTTGATCTGGTATCGCCCCAGCCAAGACTGGTACGGGGGATCCGGGAGGTTCCAGGCCGCAGTGCTGCCCGAAGAACTCGTGCGCCGGGTCGTCACCGATGCGATCCCGGCTCGCATGATCCTCGATGTGGCCGGGGAAACAAACCTGGTGGTGGGATGGCCCCTGCCCGATGTCGGCGCGTACTTCGAGTTCTTTTCCATGGGCGACATCAACAGCACCCTCGGCAGTGTGCGTCTCGCCTTGGCGTTAGCCAGCGCGATTACCACTGGTCTCGGCGTGATGGTCGGAGTGTTCGCCGCCCAACGTTCGGTCCGGCCGCTCGGCGCTGCGGCACAGGCGGCCAAATCCTTTGCCAGTGGGCGCCTCGACACCCGACTCGAAGTCACCGATGACCCCGATCTCAGTGTGCTCGCAGACTCCTTCAACGAGATGGCGGCCGCCCTTCAGCAGCGCGTCGAACGAGATGCTCGATTCGCTTCCGATGTCAGCCACGAACTGAGGTCACCTTTGATGACCCTGTCGGCCTCGGTGGAGGTCATGGAAGCCCGTCGTGACGAAATGCCCGAGCGGGCTCGCGCTGCTCTCGATCTGTTGAGCAGCGATGTGACCCGCTTCAAAGGTCTCGTCGAAGACCTGCTCGAGATCAGCAGATTCGATGCCGGCGCCGTACGACTCCACCTCGAGGAACTTCTCGTGGCCGAGTTCGTCCGTCAAGCGGTAGCAATCTCGAGTGTGCCCACCGCCCGCATGACCACCACCCAGCGCAGCGAGACCCTGTTGATCGAGGGGGACCGGCGTCGCCTCGCTCGGGTCATCGCCAACTTGTTGGACAATGCTCGCATCCACGGCGCCATGGCGGATTCGGGAGAGGTGACGATTTCGGTCCAAGAGATCCCTGAATCTGATGGGCAGGTCTCCAAGGTCCAGATCGCAGTGGAGGACCACGGAGGTGGTGTCCCAGCCGATGAACGATCTCTGATCTTTGCTCGCTTCGCTCGCGGCGGATCTGCGGGCCGACGCTCCAGCAGCGACGGGGCCGGGCTTGGTCTGGCGCTCGTCGATGAACACATTCGTCTCCACGGAGGTCGCGTTTGGGTGGAAGATCGTCTCGATCGGGAGGCGGGCGCCCGATTCGTGATTGAACTCCCCGCTGAAGAACTCGCCCCCGAGGAGATCGCTCATGAGGAGATAGCCACGTGACCGGCTGCGGGTGTGCTGTACGAGCCATCGCCGCCCTCGCCATCGCTGCGTTGGTGACCTCGTGCGCTGTCGGCACTGACCGGTTCGTGCGCGATGTTCCTGAAGAGCAGCGCCTTCCACTGCTGACAGAAACAGCGATAGTCGAACCCCAAGGCGGAGACGGTCGGATCTATCTCGTGACTTCAGGAGAGTCCGGACAGCAACGCCAACTGAGGTCGGTGCAGCGCGATGTCCGCACCACCCCGGAGGCTCTCCTCCCCGAGATCTTGCTGCTCCTCCTGCTCAACGGGCCGAGCCAAAACGAGCTTGACACCCGCATGATCACAGCGATTCCTACAGGTACAGAACTGTTAGCCACCCGCCGTTCCGGTTCCACTTTGTTTATCGACATCACCGATGAGATCACCGAGTTGACCGGAGAAGCGCTGACTTTGGCCGTGGCGCAGATCGTCTTCACAGCCAGTGAACTCCCCGGGGTCCGTGCCATCCGATTGAGGATCAATGGCGAGGATCAGGCATGGCCGCGCGGCGACGGCCAATCACGCTTAGGGGATCTACGGATCTTTGATTATCCCGGCTTCGCCGAATCCACCCAGCCCGCGTACCCGGCCATCCCCTCGATCTGAACCGGTCCGGTCCCGCCGCACAGGCCACGCAAAAATCTCAGGCAAAAATCTCAGGCAAAAAAGATCTCGGCCACATCGCTGTAGAGGGCGATGTCCACTGATCGGGTCCGGCCTACCGCCTCGGTAAGCGGGGCACGCAGAATTTCCGTTCCTCGCGCCACCACCATCTGACCCCAGGCCTGATCGTGCACGGCGTCGATCGCTGCGATCCCAAAGCGAGTGGACAACACCCGATCAAAGGCGTTTGGAGTTCCTCCTCGCTGCACATGACCGAGCAACACAGGCCGGGTCTCGAATCCGGTGCGATCGCCAATCTCCGCTGCGATCAGATATCCAATCCCTCCCAGACGCACATGACCGAACTGATCGAGTGCCCGCTCCCCCAACTCAAAGGTGCCTGGAACCGGCACAGCTCCCTCGGCAACCACCACGATCGATGCGTAACGGCCGCGTTCGTGGCGTTGCAAAATCCGTGTGCAGACAGACTCGATATCGAAAGGAATCTCCGGGATCAGCACGACCGCTGCCCCACCTGCAATCCCGGCATGAGTGGCGATCCATCCGCTGTGGCGACCCATTACCTCCACCACGATCACCCGGTCATGACTCTCGGCTGTGGTGTGAAGTCGATCGATGGCATCGGTAGCGATCTGAACAGCGGTGGTGAAGCCGAAGGTGATGTCGGTTCCCTCAATATCGTTGTCGATGGTCTTGGGGACACCGACCACCGGCAGACCGAACTCGGAATGGAGCCGACTGGCCACGCTCAAAGATCCGTTCCCACCGATCACGATCAGCCCGTCGAGACCCATGTCGGAAAGCGTGGCCTTGACCCGGTCCACCCCATCGAATGTGTCGAAGGGACTCCCCCGACGCGTGCCGAGCACTGTCCCGCCGCGCGGCAAGGTGCCCCGCATCGATTCCACGCTGAGGGGCACGGTTCGGCGTTCCATCACACCGTCCCACGCATCAAAAAAGCCAACGATCTCGTCACCGAAGGACCGCTCCCCCTTGCGCACGATGGCTCTGATCACCGCGTTCAAACCCGGGCAATCACCTCCGCCGGTCAGAACTCCCACTCGCACACCGGCATCTTAGATCCAAACCGGCATATGACACCGGGGGCTCGACCTGCTACAACGTCGACATGGCATGGGATTCTTCACGACCGATACCTTGGACGCGTTTGATGCGCGAGTGGGTGGTGTACGCGGTCTTTATGTCGCTGGTCTTCGCTCTCTTTTTCCGTGAGAATGGTCTGGTAGGTGCTTTGTCTGGGCTCTTGGTGAGCGGTCCGCTCTATCTCGGTCTCGGCGCAATCCTCGCCAAACTCGGCCTGCAACGTAAATCGATCAGCCAGTTACGTCGTGAGCGGGCCGCCTCGGACACTGGATCCGGACGCACCGGGTCGAGTAAATCTGGATCCACCGCTTCGGGATCAGGCCCTCGTCCCCGACCAGCACCCACCCGTCGGACCGCGGGCCAACGCCCCGGACCACGGTCTACTCGCCGCCGCTGACAACGGCCAGTCTGACCACCTCCTCCTGAACTCTTGGTGAGTGCCCCTGTGACTCCTCGCTCCCCCAGCCCCTGCGTAATTGCGATCGATGCCGGGACCACCGGAGTGCGCTCCCGAGCTGTCTTCACCGATGGCCGGTCGCCGGTCTCCTCCTATCGGGAGTTCCCCCAGATCTTTCCTCAGCCCGGCTGGGTAGAACATGACCCGCTAGCGATCTGGAATGCGGTGGTCACCACCCTCAATGACGTGATCTCTCGGGTGGATCGAAAAAATGTCGCAGCGATCGGAATTACTAATCAGCGCGAAACGGCAGTTGCCTGGGAACGTTCCAGCGGACGGCCCGTCACTAACGCCATCGTCTGGCAGGATCGCCGCACAGCGGAGCGCTGTGACGAACTGCGCTCTGCAGGACACCTCGACATGATCCGAGACCGCACCGGACTAGTGCTCGATCCATACTTCAGCTCCACCAAATGGGAGTGGATGCTGCGCACCGGTGCGGTGGACCGCTCTCGGGCCGCAAAAGGCGAGATCATTCTCGGCACGGTGGACGCCTGGATCATCTCCCAACTCACCGCCGGAAAGGTCTGCGCAACCGATGTCTCTAACGCGAGTCGCACGATGTTGTGTGACATCAGATCACGGACATGGGATCCGGAACTGTGTGCGCTGTTTGACATCCCGATGGCCGCGCTTGCTGAAATTCGGCCCTCGAGCGGTCGACTCGGCATGACCGCAACAGGGACCGGGATTCCTGACGCGATACCGGTCAGCGGGGTGGCAGGAGATCAACAGGCCGCCCTGTTTGGTCAGGCCTGTTGGGAGGCCGGGATGGCCAAAAATACGTATGGAACGGGAAGTTTCCTGCTCATGAACCTCGGCTCGGTCTGCCCGCCTCCCGCCGAAGGATTGATCACCACCGTGGGCTGGGAGCTCTCCGATGGTCAATGCACCTACGCCTTAGAAGGATCGATCTTCGTCACCGGAGCAGCGGTTCAATGGATGAGAGACGGTCTCGGTGTGATCGAAGACGCAGGCCAGATGGAAGCGCTCGCCTCCTCGGTGCCCGATGCGGGCGGAGTGGTGATGGTGCCTGCGTTCACCGGTCTCGGCTCTCCGACCTGGGACCCGTACGCCCGTGGCCTTGTGATCGGCATCACCCGGGGTACCAGTCCCGGACATCTGGCTCGCGCCGTGGTGGATTCAATCACCTGTCAGGTGACAGACGTTGCGGCCGCCATGGTGGAGCACACCGGCACTGCGCTGAATGAACTTCGGGTAGATGGTGGCGCAGCCGCAATGGGATTGATGCTCCAACTCCAAGCCGACCTGCTCGGGGTCCCCGTCCGACGCCCGAGTGACACCGAATCCACTGCTCTCGGCGCCGCTTTTCTCGCTGGACTCGCTGAACAGGTGTGGCCCGACCTCGATGCACTGTCGGATCAATGGCGAGTGGAGGCCGAGTTCCTACCGGCACCTGATACCTCCACCGATGCGCTCCGCACGGCGTGGCACTCAGCTGTGGGCCGCAGCCGCGGTTGGCTTAACCCGCAGGAGTGATGCTGGCCGGATCTAACAGTGCGTCCACCACCTTGCTCAGCAAGTGGAAGCGGATGCGTTCACGCTCATGAACCGGGCGATCTATCCGACCCGCTGCAAGAGAGAGTTGATGCCGTGGCAGTTGCGCCCACAACATGTCGCTGGGCCCGGTGTCCCCACCTGCAGCAAAAGTCTGTCCCGGCACCAGATGTGTGCTCCCTTCGAGGAATGCACTCAGCCACGCCGGCTCAGGCGGGTCCCCCACCGAGGCGAGAACCTGGTCCTGATGCAACACCACCGACCATGAGGCGTCAGCAACGGCCGCTATGCCGCGACACAAGATCTCAAGTTGCTCTGCTGCCGGGCATTGTGCCAAGGCCGCACCGAGTTGCAGTGCGTTTAAGTTCGGGTCCGTGCGGTCATCGGCGATCGGGCGCACGT
Organism: Ilumatobacteraceae bacterium; assembly: GCA_018401375.1. Classification (GTDB taxonomy): domain Bacteria; phylum Actinomycetota; class Acidimicrobiia; order Acidimicrobiales; family Ilumatobacteraceae; genus M30B72. The sequence goes on from JAGYKR010000002.1 coordinate 175,218, forward strand.
GCTCCACAGAGACCCCGTCCACCGCTCCGACCTCGGTGATCAACAGATCCACCAGAGCGGGATCATCAAGTTTGACCACGAGTTCGTCAATCACCCGGCCCCCACCGACCTCGAGGATCTCGATACCGAGCACATCACCGCGCACGGCCCCAATCCTGCTTGCCACTTGACCCAACGCTCCGGGACGATCAGGGAGCCATACCCGCACGAGGATCAACATGAGTCAGACGCTACAGATGCTCAGGTGTCGGCCGGATGAATCCTGTGTTGCCAGATCTCGTGCAGGTTGACCAGATTCAGTGCAGGTTAGGAGGAGAACTCAGCCCAGTTTGGGCAGGCCGCGCTTCAGGTTCCGCAGACCCTGCTGAATCCGCTTTTCGTTTTCGATCAGAGCAAATCGAACATAGCCCTCTCCACCAGGACCAAACCCGAGTCCCGGTGACAACGCCACATCGCAATCGCGAACCATCAAGGAGCAAAACTCCACCGAATCGAGGTCCTTGTACGGCTCAGGAATGGGCGCCCAGACAAACATTGATCCGCCAGGTTTGGGGACATCCCATCCGATCCGAGCCAAACCGTCGATGAGGGTATCGCAACGACTCTCATAGGTCCGACAGATCTCCTTCGGGAAATCAGAGGCTTCGTTAAGGGTGACTGTGGCCGCAATCTGCACGGGCTGGAACATCCCGTAATCAAGGTAGCTCTTGAGCTTGACGAGGGCCTGCACCACCTCGGCGTTACCGAGCAAGAAGGCTGTACGCCAGCCAGCCATCGAGAAACTCTTCGTCATCGAGTAGAGCTCCACTGCGCATTCTTTGGCGCCTTCGGCCTGGAGAATGCTCGGTGGCTGCACCCCATCAAAGCCGACGTCTGCGTAGGCGAAGTCATGGACCACGATCATTTCGCGCTCTCGGCAGAAGTCCACCACCTGTTGCATGAAGTCAAGATCCACCACCGCCCCGGTTGGGTTGTGGGGGAAGGAGATGACAAGCACCCGTGGCTTGGGCCAACCAATGTCATAGGCCGTGGTGAGACGACTCATGAAGTCCTCCGTAAAGTTCCCACGCTGCTCGGGATGGCTGAGACCGTTCATCGGCACCTGCCGCAAGTCCGCCCCAGCGAACAACGGTCCGTAGATGTGAATCGGGTAACTCGGGCTCGGAACGATTGCGGCGTCACCACGGTCAAGCAGCACCCACATCAGGTGGCTGAACCCCTCTTTGGACCCGATCGTGTTCGTGATCTCGGTCTCGCTGTCGAGCTCCACACCCCAAGTACGCAGGTAGTAACCCGCAATCGCCTCACGCAATTTGGGCAGACCGCGGCTGAGGGAGTACCGGTGGTTCCTCGGCATTTGAGCCGCCTCGGCCAGTTTGCGCACAGCAATATCAGGGGACGGAATGTCAGGATTGCCAAAGCCGAGATCGATCACATCTGCGCCCGAGCGACGTGCCTCGATCTTCAGGTTGTTGATGATCGTAAACACGTACGGCGGCAGATTCGAGATCCGGCGAAATTCCATGCTGGGAACGCTAGCGGTAAAGACCCGATGCAATGGGTATCTGACGGCGTGATATGTGAGACTCATCTCGATGAATCGCACACCTTCTGAAGGTTGTATCTACGTGGTGATCGAGATCCCCCGTGGCAGCCGCAACAAGTACGAGATCGACCATGAGCACGGACGCGTGTTTCTTGACCGACGATTGTTTACCGCCACGACCTATCCGGCTGACTACGGCTTTGTTCCCGACACCTTGGCCGGAGATGGTGACCCGCTCGATGCGTTAGTGCTGCTCGACGACCCGGTGTACCCCGGCGTGTGGGTGGAGGCTAAGCCAGTAGGAGTGCTCTACATGCGTGACGAGGCCGGCGAGGATGCGAAGTTGATCTGTGTCCCGCCGCGCGAGCCGCGCTGGAATGGAGTGGAAGACATCAGCGATCTGTCACCACAGTTGATGGCTGAAATCCAGCACTTCTTTGAGGTGTATAAGGCTCTCGAGCCCGACAAGTACTCCTCCACCTCCGGGATGGGCGGGAAAGAGCAGGCCTGGGCCGAGATCAACGCTGCCATCGCCAACTTCCCCGGCGCTGAGCATGGGGGGCACTGATGTCGCAGGGCACCACACCCGATGAGCCCACGGAATATCGCCAAGGGCGTTTCATGCGGCCCCCGGGAGCCTGTGAGATTTTGCTGGTCCGCCACGGCGAGTCGGCTCCATACCGAGTCGGGACTCCGCATCCATTGGTGGACGGTCAAGGCGATCCTCCTCTCGACCCCGAAGGTGTCCGCCAAGCAGCGCAGGTCGCCGAACGACTGATCTCCACCGGAGAACCGATTTCAGCGATCTACGTGACCACGATGCAGCGCACCCATCAGACGGCTGCACCCCTCGCTTCCTCGCTGGGTCTGACACCAATCCTCGAGCCGAACCTGCGCGAGGTCCACCTCGGTGAGTGGGAAGGCGGGGAGTATCGCCGGAGGATGGCTGAGTTCGGACCGATCGCCCAACAGGTTTTCGCTGAAGGGCGTTGGGATGCGATCCCCGGGGCTGAATCCACCGAAGCTTTTGCCGAGCGGATCACGGCTGGCATCAAGCGGATCGCCACCGAAAACCCCGACAAAGTCGTGGCCGCCTTCGTGCACGGCGGAGTCATCGCCCAGATCATCGCCTCAGCTACCGGCGCCAAAAGTTTTGGATTCGTTGGGGCCGACAATGCCTCAATCTCCCACATCGTGGTCACGGGTGACACGTGGGTGGTGCGCTGTTTCAACGACACCTCTCATCTCTCCCCCACGTTCACGGTGGCTGCCTCCCCGCTGATCTGACCCGGACCGTCATGAGGTTTGCGAAACTCAGCATCCTCGCGATTCCCGTCGGGCTGCTGGCTGGGGTGTCATCTGCTCTGTTCTTGTGGCTTCTTGACGTTGCCACCAACGCCCAGCAGACCACCACATGGTTGTTGTGGCTGCTGCCGGTAGCCGGTCTCGTGATCGGCCTGATCAACCAGCGGTCCAATCAGATCACCAATGCCGGGACCAGCGCCGTTTTGTCTCAAGCCCGCCGATCCACCTCGGCCCTCCCCGGTGTGTTAGCCCCGACGGTCCTCGTCACCACGGTGGTGACCCATCTCTTCGGCGGTTCAGCGGGCCGTGAGGGAACAGCCCTCCAGATGTCAGCGGGCCTCAGCGACCGACTCATCGCTGGTCCGTTGGATCTGGATCCGGGGACCCGCTCCACATTGTTACGCGTCTCAGTGGCGGCAGGATTTGGGGCCGTATTTGGGGTGCCGATCGCAGGGGCAGTGTTCGGGCTTGAGGTTGTCCGCAAGCGGTCTGACCACCGAACGGAACGATCTTTTCGGTGGCTGCCTCGCAACCCACCCCGCAGTCTGCGTCCGTCCGGCGCAATCACGATCATCCCCGCACTCATCGCCTCAGTGATTGGAGACCGTGTCGTGCTCGGCCTCGGGATCGGGCATCTGGAGCTGCCCTCGATCCCGGGGCCTGAATGGTCGTTTCGGATTGGCGTGCTCCTGATCATCGCCGGGGTCGTGTTCGGCCTCGCAGCAATCGCGTTTGCGGGGCTGACACGATTGATCGGGCAACTGTTTCGGATCCTGATTCCGGTGACCTTTGTGCGCCCGGTGGTGGGCGCTCTGGTGCTGCTCATAATGGTCGCAGTGTCGGGCACTCGGGACTATCTCGGACTGTCCTTGCCGCTGATCACCAACGCCGTTACTGCAGGGGTCGGGGTGACCAGCCTGGCGTTCGTCGGCAAGATCCTGTTCACCGCCGTCACCCTCGGTTCTGGATTCCGAGGTGGTGAGGTCACCCCGCTGTTTGTGATCGGCGCCACCCTCGGTGCCTCCATCGCCTCTCTGGCAGATCTCTCCGTGACCTCAGTGGCGATGTTTGCTGCTCTGGGCATGTTGGCGGTATTCGCCGGTGCGGCGCGCACACCTTGGGCCTGCATTGTGATGACTGTGGAACTGTTTGGGTGGCACCTTGCCGTACCTGCCATCGTGGTCTGTGCCCTCTCCCAGTGGGTGGTCCGCGACCACGGGATCTATGTAGAAAAACCATAGGATCCGGCGATGGGACTAACCACCGTCGATTCACCGCTCTCGCCCGCACCCGTCAACTTGCCAACCGCACTTGGACTGCTCAACTGATAGGGCATTGCCGCTCCCATTGAGATCGAGTCATGAGGAACTGGCCCATCTGGGTCATCACCTCGCTCGAACAGCGATACGTGACGCCCGATACAACGAACTCTGCGCTCGGCCCCTCCCAAACGGAGGGGTTCCACTGCTTGGCTTCAGGATTCCAGAGGAGCCCCACGGCCATGCCGGCTCTCCACGCAACATCACTGACGACAGCCGCATCGTTCCCGTACAACGTGAGGTGCACCACGACGGTGTCGGTTGCAAGATCAAAGCCGAAAACGTCGATGCTCTCGACTTCATCGATGGCATACAACAGAAGACCAAAGGTGTCCCCGTGTCTTTCCAAAGTCCTCACTAGGACGGCCCGCCATTGATCTTCGGTGAGGTTGTCCCATGGATCAGTAGCGGGCCTCGCAACTTGGCCACCTGGAACGCTCGCCTGAGTTGCCCTCGGGTCCTGGAGGCCGGCATCGAACGGGGCCACCTCTGCCGGTCCTGTCGCAGCCATCTCCACCGCAAGCTCGGAGACGGACTCGGGGGGTTGGCGGAAACTTTGATAGGTCGAAAAACCCATGAACGCAATGATCCCGCAACCGATCGCCACTACACATCGACCGAGCGGCGACCGGTCCCACCACAGGATCGAGGCAAGATCGGCAGACGGCTTAGGCGGTTGATCCGGCGCAAGTGGTGGCCGCTGCGTGGGTTGGGTTGGGGGTTGCGGGGAGAAATCCGAGATATCTGTCATTCCCCCAGACGACAGCGCACCGTTATCGATGGGAAATCAGCATCAAAGCGAAATCAGCAGAGTTCACCTGAACTGATCGCTGCACGAAGGTCGTGCTTCACGATCTTTCCGCTCAGATTTCTGGGGACGGCCCCCAGGATCACAACATGGGGGATCTTGTAGGAGGAAATCTTGTCCTTGCAGAATTCCTTGACTTCTTCAAGGCTGATTGTCTCACCTGGCTGAGGCGAAATCACCGCAACGATGCTTTCTCCGAACTCCGGATGCGGCTGAGAAACAATGGCGCAATCAGCAACCTTGGGATGGGCGCGCAACGCATTCTCTACCTCCACGGAATAGACATTGCGGCCGCCGGTGATGATCATGTCCTTCATCCGATCAACCAGGGTCACGTATCCCTCAGCGTCGAGTTTGGCGATGTCGCCCGTGTGCAGCCAACCATCCACGATCGTTTCTGCGGTTTCGGCGGGCTTGTTCCAGTAGCCCTTCATCATCGTCTCCCCGCGCAGTAACAGTTCTCCGGTCTCACCCGGTTCCACGTCACGCCCGTCAGAGTCCACGATCCGCATTTCGGTAAATGGCAATGGCTGTCGTCCACTTGCATCAGGACGGGCGATCACCTGCGCACCGGTGCTGTAGATCCCACCCGGGCCGGCTTCAGTTTGACCGCACAACTGCATGAACTCCACATGTGGCAGGGTGCTCACGAGTTCTTGCACTGCGCTCGCCGGCATCGGAGCGGCGCCGAACAATCCTGTCCGCCAGGCCGACAGATCGCGGTCTGTCAGCCCAGGGACCTTCAACAACAACTGGAACATCGTCGGGACACCGAAGAACATTGTGATGCGTTCCCGCTCGAGGGTGTCGGCCACGACTGTTGGATCAAAGCCGCTCAGCACGACGTGCTTGGCGCCGCCGATGACACCCGGAATGAGCTGCACACACAATTCAGCTGCGTGGTAGAGCGGAGCCACGATCAATAAACGATCTCCAGCTCGGATACCACAGGTCAGCACCGAGTTCACACCCACCCACAGGGCACGGTGGTGATCGAACAAAGCACCCTTGGGCCGACCTGTTGTGCCAGAGGTGTACAAGATGATGGCGTCGTCATCTTCGGCGATGTCAATGTTTGGAGCGCTCACACCAGGTTGTTCGGCCAGTGCCAAGAGGTCAGCGAAATTTTCGCTCGGTCCAAGCGACACGACGTGATGACAACTCGACGGCACACCCTGAGCGACCACCGCCACGGCGGTCTGGGAAAGTGCCGGGTCGACGATCAGGACCTTTGCGCCGGAATCCTCCAAGAGGTAGCTGAGTTCGGGTGGCGCAGATCCAGGATTAATCGTGACGATGATTGCCCCCGCTCGCAATGCTGCATAGAAGGCCACGATGAAGTGGTCCGAGTTGGTCCCCATCAAGCCAACTCGGTCACCTTTCACTACCCCGAGACCAGCGAGCGCACCACTCACCTTGTCCACCGCTGCGTCTAACTCGGCATAGGTGTGAACGCGATCACCGAACGAGACAGCTTCGGCCTCAGGAACTCGGCGCGCCGCTGTTGCGAGTGACTCTGGAATAGTCGCCATGGAAAATCTTCCCCTTCAGATCACGTACCGGTTCGAGGTCACGTTGGCTGCAATCGCAAGTTCACTTGACCCGCCACAGCAGCGACGATGTCCTCCCCCAAATGAACCTGCGAAGCTGAGCATTACATACAGAACATCCTGTTCGCAAGAAGCGTAAAAGATGCAAGGTCAGGCCGGGGCGAGAGTCCCGATGAACAGCCGTGTCCATGAGGCGATGATCTCGTCCTCGGCGTCGGGATCGGCACGCAAGATTCGTGTAATCGCTGCGCCGCGGAACACCCTCAACATCATTTCAAACACCTCATCAAACTGCGGGTGATGGGTGAAAGGTTCTCCAAACATCTCGGTGGCTAAGCGACGGTGTCTGCGACCGAGTTCACGTTCGGCCACATGCAGAGCATCATGTAGGGAGGCATCGGTACGCGCCGCGGCCCACAACTCGAGAGCCGCATAGAAAAGATCACTCTTGTGCATCTCCCAGAACAACTGAATGACGCCACTGACCCGGTCTGTGTCATCGGAGAAATCTCTGGCGATCTCGCTGAGCTCCTTCTCTCGCACTTCTGCCAAGTGCTGGATGGCCGAAATCAGCATCTCCTGCTTTGATGAGAAATGATGGGTGAGTGCTCCACGAGAGACTCCGGCTCGTTCATGCACGGCCAATGTGGTTGTCGCCGAATACCCATCCTCGATCAAACACTGAATGGTGGCGGCGCTGATTGCCAACCTGGTCTCCGTGGAACGCTGCTCCTGAGTGGCCACTCACCTGATCCTCTCGCTCGGTTGTGGGTACGGGAATCTATACCCGCCGAGATCCACCTGACGTAGCACTGCGCCTTACAAGAAACCCCACCGGCGACGAACCAACTGCAGCAACAATTTTGAGATGGTGGGGCGGATGGATTTCGAATCCACGACTTTGTTCACTTGATCGATCCATCAGGTGAGTCTCTCGCGCAAACGATACGGCAATCACCATATCGCCCCACGCCGAAGGGAGACCGCCTGTCCCTCTCAGTCGGTATCACACCGAATCGACGCGCCCAGTCCGCTATCTATCACACAACTAAGAGGAGCGTGTTTGAGCACGGGAGAGCAGCGTGCTCTGGGCGTTACATCACACATACAAAATTGAGTGGAAAGGGAAGAGAACATGACACTTCAAGAGATGCTGAGACATATCGCGGAGAATGATCAGACTCTGATCGAGATCGATGGTTTCGATCTCCAGGACCCCTGTTCGGAGATCAACGTTGTGATTTCACAGAGCGACATAGCGATGGTTGTGCGGATCGGGTGGGGATCTGTCGGATTGCACGCCGATGTGACTGGCTACCTGTACGGCGATCCTGTTGAGACTGAGCCGTTGAATGTGCTTGGAACAACATCGGTGTACGTGACGACGAACTGATCCGGACGTATACGGGGGCGATGTCCATGAGCGATTTTGCATCATGGATATCCAACATTCTCCAAACGGCGCCAAACGAAATATGTGGACAGCCTCCCTTGGGATCAGGTTCCGACAGGGTTCGAATAGGTTCCTTTTGAGCACCTCTCAGCAAGTGGTGACCGCTGGGGCGAGCGGTGACTGCAACAGCGGAGACTCGAATGATCTAGGCGACAACTCGATCTGATGGGATCGGGATTTGGGTCTGTGAAGTGACGTCCCCTGCAGTGGTACAAGGCTTGCGACAGTCCATTCGAATAGCAACAATATTCAAATGTTCAATCTGTTTTTCTACGCGTATAATCTTCTGCATGTCAAGCAGGCTGCGCGTCATCCGGAAGCAGCGAAGTAGTCGACTGATCCTGGCGACAGCAATCGGCACCGTGATCGGGCTGGGATCGGGTCTCGCCGTCACGAGTGCGCCCATCGAGTTGGCCCAGACAACTACCGGATCGATAGCCGCGGCGACGGCGATGACCGTCTCGGGAACGGTGTTCCACGACTTCACCGTCGATGGGCTCCGGCAGCAAACGCCGGCAGCCACGTTCGATGAGCCGGGTCTCGGCGGAGTGACGGTCCGGGCGTTCGACGTGTCTGGTGCGCTCGTGGACACGGCTACGACCTCAGCGGACGGGACCTACACCCTGCAGGTCACCAGCGCAGCGACCACCGACGTCCGCATCGAGTTCACGACACCGACCGGCTTCCGACCGTCGGTGGTCGGAGCCGACGCTGGACCGAGCATCCAGTTCACAACCGCAGGCACATCTGGCGTCAACTTTGCCGTGCAGATCCCGACCGAGTTCTGCCAAGCAAACCCGCGGGTATTTGTCGCGTGCTACTACCCCGGATCGATCGGCCGGAACGGCACGCTCGGTGTGCTGATGTCGAATGACTGGCTGATGCGGGGCAATGTCGGGGGCGCGGGCTTCACGCCAGCGACCCCGGTGCTCACGAAGGCGCAGGCCGGCTCCGTCTGGGGTGTAGCGACCCAGCGGCAGACCGGACTCGTTTTCACCTCCGCCGTCGTACGGCGTCACGCGGCACTCGGGCCGCAGGGCATCGGAGGGTTGTACGTCGCCGCCGCGGGGACACCCGGTCTCGTCGCGTCGTTCGACCTCGCCGCCGCCCCCCACGGGCTGACGCTGAAGGCGCCCGGTTCGGACTACTCCGACAGCGCTCGAGGCATGACCAACAACACCAGCGACCTGTCGCTCGACATCGTCGGGTTCAACGGGCTCGGCACCGAGGGCATCGGGGGTCTCGAGATCTCCCCTGACGGACGTCACCTCTACCTCACGAACCTCTACGAGCGCAACGTCGTCCGCTTCGAACTGACCGGCACCGCTGAAACGCCAGCCCTCGGGCCGCCGAGCGTGTTCCAGCTACCGGCCCTCTGCGCCGAGACGGAGCGTCCCTGGGCGCTCCAGGCGCTCGACGACGGCTCTGTGCTGGTCGGGGTGAACTGCATCACGCTCCGGACGTACGGCGCGCCGCTGCCCCGGGCCTGCACCCTCGCCGACTGCTCCAACGTGGCCACCACGCATGCGCAGGTGCTCGAGACGCCCGAGCCCGGCGTGATCGTCCGCCTCGAACCCGACGGAGCGGATGGCGCCGGTAGCTGGACGGAGCTGTCGCGGGTGAGCTTCGACTACCCGCGAGAGACCGACACCTGCCGCCCGGCCCTCGATGGCAACTCCGGACTGGGTCGAAACACGGTCACGGGGATCGACGAATCGGGGATCACCGGCATCCGGTGCAGGGCGGCGCGCTGGCATCCGTGGACCAATGACTGGAGCAATTTCAAGAACGCTGCATGGCGCGAGCACAGTGCCACCGACTCGATGCACTTCTGGCCGCAGCCGATCATTGCCGACATCGAGTTCCTCCGGGACGGGTCGCTCGCGGTCGGTATCGCCGACCGGTTCTCGATGCAGGTCGGATCGAACAACCGCCCACCGACGAACACGACCGACCCGCTGATCTACACATGGGTGCACGGTGACCTCCGGCTGATCTGCCTGACCGACGACGGCTACGTGGAGGAACAGAACGGTCGGTGCGGGACCACCACCTACGCGTCGGCCCCGACCCCGGACCGCATCGAGTTCTTTCACGACAAGCACATCCACAACGAGCCGATCCTCGGTGGTCTGCTGCTCCATCCCAACCGGAGCGACAACACCCTCGTAGCGACCGTGATGGACCCGGTCACCATCAACTCCTCGGGGCTGCTGTGGTTCTCCGTGGACGATGGCACGAAGGTCCTGCCTGGCGCAGACATCGTCCCCCGCGAGGACACGAACCCCCCCGCCACCTTCAAGAAGGCGAGCGGGATGGGTGACGTCGAACTGCTGTGCGACTTTGCGCCGGTCTCGCTCGGTGATCGGGTGTGGCTTGACGTCGATCGGGATGGTCTGCAGGATCCGGGGGAACCGGGCATCGCCGGGGTCACGGTGCGGCTGTACGACGCGGACGAGAACCTGGTCGCAGCGAGGCTGACAGATGCACAGGGGCGGTACCTGTTCACGACCGCAGCCGACGGGCTACTGCCGGGCGTCGCCTACACGGTCCGATTAGACGACCCAGCGGACTATGTCACCGGCGGACCGCTCGAGCACCTCCAGTTGACGACCGCCAACCAAGGGTCCTCCGCCGAGTCGATGTCGGACGAAGTCGACAGTGACGCGATCGTCGTCGGAGCCGGACCGTTCGGCGTCGGCGCGTTCCCAGAGATTGCCGTTGTGCCACTCGAGGCCGGCGACAACGTGTACTCCTACGACGTCGGGTTTACGACCCCGGCCCCGGCGCCACTCGTGGGGGACCTCGGATTTGTGACCCCAGCAGTGTCCGTCGGCGACTTCGTTTGGTCGGACCTCAACCGCAACGGGATCCAAGACCCCGGTGAACCCGGCATCGAAGGGGTATCCCTCACCATACAAAGGGTGAACCCCACCACCGGCACGCTCGAAGACGCCCTCGACATTCTCGGTGCAGTCGTCGGCCCCACACTCACCAACCGCGACGGCTTCTACTCATTCGACCTGCTCGCGGCCGGCTACCAATACGTGGTCAGCGTCAGCAGCCCGGCAGGAATGACCCCCGCTCCCGCGCAGGTCGGTGACCCCACCACCGACTCCTCCACTGGGTCAGCCACCTCCCGGCTCTTGACTCAGAACGGCGACCGGGATCCCACACTCGATTTCGGATTTGTGATGGATGTCGGGTCGGTGGCGGGAAATGTGTGGTGGGACACCGACCGTGACGCGCACCGCAGCGGATCCGAAGTGGTGTTGGTGGGTGTTGAGGTGATGTTGTTGCACCCAGATGGGTCACCGGTGTTCGACGTGTTCGGTCGCTTGGTCACTACGACATTCACCGATACGAATGGCAACTACATGTTCGACAACCTGTGGCCCGGTTCATACATCGTGGTCATCGTGACGCCCCCTGCCACAGATCCAACAAACGTGCCAGGTGCCCACCTGCCCAGCAGAGTTCTCCTTGAGGTGGTGTTGGGCCCCGGTCAACGTCTCAGCGGCTTCGATGTCGGTGTAGCCCTCTCGCAGTTGCCGGCCACCGGTTCAGGGCGCACTCTGCCCATGCTCGCCTGGTGGTTGGTGATGTTCGGAATTTTTGCGGAGGCCGCACGTCGCCAGCGCATGATCACCGACACCGGTCGGACGGTGAGCAACCCAGCATCTAAGCCGGTGTAGACGCCGCCGCCCCCGACAGCCATCTGTTCACCAGCCCTCAGGGGTAACGGCTGGACTACCACAACTTTGCGAGGAGAGTGTTGAGGCCTGCGTGTCAACGAGCAGGACTTGAGGGAATACCTCTGTACTCGCTGCGACGCACTCATGCCACCATGCTGATCACCTCTGGCGCCAACGCCAAGACCGTGCAGCATCGCATGGGCAGGCATCGATTCAGACGACCCTGAAGCACCATGCAACCTCGACCGACGAAGATCGCACCGCAGCAGCCTCAGCGAAAGCCGGATACCCCAAGTCCACCGCCTCCGACAACACAACCGATTCCAGTGCTGCGACCGCCCCTTAAGGAGGCTCAAAATGAAGGCGATGTGCACTTTTTGTGCTCTTCGGTCCGGCCCCGAAAGGTTCGCCATCACGAAACCCTTATAAACATTGGTGGGGCGGGTGGGTTTCGAACCCACGACCAAGGGATTATGAGTCCCCTGCTCTCACCACTGAGCTACCGCCCCTACATTCCTGTCTCGAAAGTATGCCCACAAAGACCAAAGGGACCCCAATGGGGTCCCTTTGTCAGCTCCGGGGGTGGGGATCGAACCCACGACCAACGGATTAACAGTCCGTCGCTCTGCCAGCTGAGCTACCCCGGAAGGTGCGCCTCGGAGGTTAGCGCGAACCGGCGCGCCTCCCACATAAACACTGGGCATAATCACTAGTCACAATCGGCTTTGCAGTCGTGTACGACTCATTCAGATTCCAAAAACTCCCGCAGTCGCTGGGACAGTTTGGGTTGGCGCAGTTTGGCGAGGGTCTTGGCCTCAATCTGACGGATCCGCTCCCGAGTGACCCCGAACTCCTTGCCGACCTCCTCAAGAGTCTTTGATCTTGCCCCATCGAGACCGAACCGCATCCGCACGATCTCTTGCTCACGGTCGTTGAGTTCCTCGAGCACAGTCTCCACTGCCTCACTCAGCATCTTGCGTGCCGCTGCGTCATCGGGCCCGTCAGCGGAAGCATCCTCGATGAAGTCACCGAGCAGGGATTCATCTTCCTCACCCACTGGAGAATCTAAAGACAGCGGATCCAACGAGATGCGCAGTAGGTCTCGAACCCGATCAGGATCGATCTGCAGGCGTTGAGCCAGTTCCTCCACAGATGGTTCGCGCTCTAGTTCTTGATGCATTTCGCGACGGGTCCGGATCAGGCGGTTCATGTGCTCCACCATGTGCACCGGGATCCGGATCGTTCGGGCTTGGTCAGCGATCGACCGGGTGATCGCTTGGCGGATCCACCATGTTGCGTAGGTGGAAAACTTGAACCCCTTGGTGTGATCAAACTTATCCACCGCCCGCATCAATCCAAGATTGCCTTCTTGGACGAGATCCAGCAGCAACATCCCCCGACCCGAATACCGCTTCGCGATCGATACCACCAGACGCAGGTTTGCTTGGATGAGTTCGGACTTGGCCCTCTGCCCACGCTGCACAACACGCAATAACATTCGGTTATCCGTGGACTCAAGAGTCTGCCCCAGCGCAGCGGCTTCGTCGATGCGTTGAGCAGCGAGATTGCCCTCCTCAATCAGTTGGGCGAGTCGCCGCTCATCTTCCCCGGTCAAAAGATCAACTTGGCCAATTTCACGCAGATACATCCGCACTCCATCGGCGCTGGTGGTCTCACCACGCGGAGCGAGGGAACGGGCGCCCCGGCGCGCACTACGCCGCGTCAGCAGACGTTCAGCGTCCTCCTCATCAATCACCAAACGACGATGCACCACCGGGCCGAGGTCCTCTACTACCTCTTCAACTTCAAGCACCGTGTTGTCGATCACAATCCCGAGGCTCGCCAATGAGGCTTCCACCTCATGCAGCACTTCCAACCGCAACTCCACTCCGTGGAGCACCTCGGTCACCGCATCGGCATGCACCACCCCGTGTGCTCGCCCCAGCGCGACCAACTTGGCCCACTCCCCCGGATCCACCCCTACACAAGGAACCGAGAGGTGCTCCCAAGTCGAATCAGTGTCCGCCATCTGATTGCGTCTCCTTTCGTTCCATCAGCCACGTTAGCAACCACTCAGCAGCCGCTGGAGCAGACTCAGTGACTTGCAGATCTTCGAGTTGGAGGCGGGCCAATCGATCCGACTGCACTCGGGCTGCGTCAGCGGTCCGCACCCCCACCGTCAACGCTCGACGCACGGCGGCCCCGATCAGGTTCCGAGCTTCAAGTTCAGCATCGGCCTCCACATCCACCACCGCGGCGCGTTCGATCACCTCGCGGGCTTCAGGATCAGCCGCAGCTAAGGCTTGGGTGAGGTCCCCTTCGGTGGTGGCAATCGCAATGAACGCTCTCCGGTAGATCTCATCGGCGAACAACTCCTCAATCAGCCATGGGGCAATCGCATCCCACTGCTGCACGAGCAAGGTGATTGCTACGAACTCAGCATTCTCTCGCGGGCCTCGACGTCGAGTCGCTCTCGCCACAGCGACCTGAGGGGTACGGGTCCGACGCTCGGCCACCGCCACGAGATCGCTCATCGGCAGGCCGAGCTGGCTGGCCACCTGGCCGGCGTACAGTTTGCGGACGTTCATGTTTGGATGCTCGTTAATCACCGCAAGCGCGGTCTCTGCCATCCGGGCACGTTGTTCAGGTGAGTTCGCTGCGCCTGAAGACATCACGCGGTCCAAGCGAAATCCGAGAAATGGTGCAGCCTCTTCCACCGCCCGGGTCAGCGCGGCCGGGTCCTTTTGGGCGAGTTCACCCGGATCCTTGCCTCCCTCGAGGCGAGCAACAGTGACCTCTACCTGATATTTCTGTTCCCATTCGTAGAAGCGTTCAGCGGCTCCCTGGCCGGCCGCATCGGCGTCAAAGGCAAGCACCACTCGGCTCGCATATCGCTTCAGCATCCGCACGTGCTCCTCGGTAAACGCCGTCCCACAGGTCGCGACAGCGCGTCCGACATCGGCCTGATGAAATCCGATCACGTCGGTATATCCCTCACACACGATCACCTGATCGGACTGCACGATCGCGCCCTTGGACCAGTTCAAGCCGTACAACGTCTTGGACTTCGTGTAGATGGGCGTCTCCGGGGAGTTCTTGTATTTGGCGGGATCGCTGGACCCGGGCAGGACCCGTCCCCCGAAGGCCACGGGTTCGCCGTTGTCATCAAAGATCGGAAACATCACCCGAGCGCGAAACGCATCTTGCAATCGTTTGCGCGAGTTCTCGAAGGCCAAACCGGTCTCCCGCAGCAGATCCGGTGCGATTCCTGAGGAACGTGACAACAGGTCCCAATCGTCAGGCGCCCAACCGATGCGGAACTTGCGTGCCACCTCCCCCGCTAATCCCCGACTGCGCAGATAATCACGGGCCGCCCGGGCGCCAGGATCGGTCAGCAGACGCTGGTGGTACCACTCCACCGCCTGTCCCATGGCTTCGATGAGTTGTTTGCGTCGTGCCCGTTCCCTGCTTTGGCCCGTGGTGGTGTAGTTGAGTTGGATGCCAGCGGTTGCCGCCAACTGCTCCACAGCTGTCACAAAATCCACGTGCTCGATCTCTTGGACAAACCGGAACACATCGCCCGATGCGTCACAGCCAAAACACTTGTAACGACCGGTTTCTTCACGCACATTGAACGAGGGCGACCGCTCGGCATGAAAGGGACATAACCCCACCCAGTTGCGACCGGTTTTTTTCAGTTGGACGCGCGCTGAAACCACATCGACGATCGACACCGTGGAGCGGATCCGCTCGATGTCATCATCTGCGATCGCCATGATCAGAATCTAACGAGCGCGGCAGGAGACAGCGGTTCCCGCCCCCCAGCCGGACTGATCACTTAGTGGATTCTGCGGACCCGACGATGGCCTGAGCTGCTGCGAGGCGGGCGATCGGCACCCGGAACGGAGAACAACTCACGTAGTTGAGGCCGAGACGGTAGAACAGTTCGATCGATTCAGGATCGCCGCCATGCTCGCCGCAGACTCCGATCTTGAGCTTGGGCTTGGTGGCCCGACCGCGTTCCACACCGAGGCGAACCAAATCGCCAACGCCGGACTGGTCGATGGTGTCAAAGGGGTTGCGCTTCAACAATCCCTGCTCGAGGTAGGCCGGCATCATCCGAGATTCCACATCGTCACGGCTGAATCCAAAGGTCAACTGAGTGAGATCGTTGGTCCCGAAGCTGAAGAAGTCCGCCTCCTCGGCGATCTCATCGGCCCGCACAGCAGCCCGAGGCGTTTCGATCATGGTGCCGATCGTGATCTCGGGCTTGTTCTTCATCCCCTTCACCGCCGCAGCGATCTCGGTCTCACACCAGCTGCGAGCCAGACCCAACTCCTCGCGGGTGACGGTCAACGGGATCATGATTTCCACGATCGGGTTCATCCCCCGGGACCGCAGCACCGCAGCCGCATCGAGCAGAGCTCGGACCTGCATGGCGTACAAGCCGGGCTTGATCACACCGAGGCGAACACCGCGGGTACCGATCATCGGGTTGTGCTCTGACCAAGTTTCCGCCGCGGCCAACAGTTTCTTTTCCTTAGCCGATAGGCCCGATGTGGCTGCTTTGACGCGCAGCTCCTCCACCGAAGGCAAAAACTCGTGCAGAGGCGGATCGAGCAGACGCACCGTCACCGGAAGGCCATCCATGGCTTCGAGGATCTCTTCAAAGTCTTGCTGCTGGACATCGCGCAACTTGGCGAGAGCCGCCTCTTCTTGTTCCGGAGTGTTAGCGAGAATCATCTCGCGCACCACCGGCAAGCGGTCGGGGGCCAAGAACATGTGCTCGGTCCGACACAAGCCGATCCCTTCGGCTCCGAGACGACGAGCGTTCGCTGCGTCCTCACCGGTGTCGGCGTTGGCCCGCACAGCCAACTTGCCCTTACGGATCTTGTCGGCCCACTGCAAGATGGTGGCGAACTCAGGGGGCGGTTCGGCGGCGGAGAGTTCCATCGCTCCTAACATCACAGCGCCCGTGCCACCATCGATGGAGATCATGTCTCCTTCTTTGACTTTGACATCGCCCACGCTAAATGACGCACCAGAGATCTTCACGGCTTCGGCCCCGACGATCGCTGGGGTTCCCCAGCCGCGAGCCACAACCGCTGCGTGGCTGACGAGGCCACCACGCGAGGTCAAAATTCCCTTTGCGACCATCATCCCGTGCACATCTTCGGGGCTGGTCTCGCTGCGAACGAGAATCACCGGCTCACCTTTTTTGGCGGCGATCTCGGCTGAATCTGCCGTGAAATAGACCTTGCCCACCGCAGCACCCGGCGAGGCGGCCAGACCGGTGGCGAGCACTTTGCCCTTGGAGGCGAACTGCGGGTGGAGAACACCGTCGAGATGCTCGGCGGTGACGCGCATGACAGCTTCTTCTTTGGAGATCTTCCAACGATCGGCGCCCTTGCCTGAACCGGTAGTCATCTCTACCGCCATCCGCAGGGCAGCCGCACCGGTGCGCTTGCCCACGCGGGTTTGCAGCATCCACAACTTGCCTTGCTCAATGGTGAACTCGGTGTCACACATGTCGCGGTAGTGCTTCTCGAGCCGAGCAAAGATCGCCAGCAACTCGGCGTGGATCTTCGGGAAATGCAGCTTCATATGGTCGAGGTCTTCGGTGTTGCGGATGCCCGCCACCACGTCCTCACCTTGGGCGTTGATCAAGAAGTCACCATAAGGAACGTTCTCGCCGGTGGCAGCGTTTCGGGTGAAACCCACTCCGGTGCCCGAGTTGTCGTCACGGTTACCAAACACCATCGTCTGCACGTTGACGGCGGTGCCGAGTTCGTGCGCGATGCGCTCACGGTTCCGGTAGGCGATCGCACGATCCCCGTTCCATGATGCAAACACCGCCTCAACGGCCCCGCGCAACTGCGTCATCGGCTGCTGCGGGAACGGCTTACCGGTTTCGGACTTCACAATCGCCTTGTACTGATCACACAGCGTCTTGAGGGCATTAGTGGTCAGTTCGGCATCGGTGCGCACCTTGGCTGAGACCTTCGCCGCTTCGAGTGGCTCATCAAAAAGGTGCCCATCTACGCCGAGCACGATCCGGCCGTACATCGCAATGAAACGGCGGTAGCTGTCATAGGCAAAGCGTGCGTCACCTGTGGTAGCGGCGAGGCCCTTCACACTTTTGTCGTTGAGCCCGAGGTTCAACACGGTGTCCATCATTCCGGGCATCGAGAACTTGGCGCCTGAGCGCACGCTGACCAGCAACGGATCGCCTGGATCTCCGAGCTTGCGACCCATGACCTCTTCGAGCCGAGCGACATGGGATGCCACCTCGGCATCAAGTCCTTTTGGCCAGCCGCCCTTCATGTAATCACGGCACGCATCGGTAGAGATCGTGAAGCCGGGAGGCACCGGCAGCTTCAAAACGCTCGTCATCTCGGCGAGGTTGGCTCCCTTGCCGCCGAGAAGATCCTTCTTCTCCATGGGGGACGGACGATGCTTGTGGTCAAAGGCGTACACGTAGGTCACGCCGGCTGAGTCTAGGGAACCTCAGGGTTGGATGCTGACAACCTCACCAATCGTTGATGAGCGCTTGACATACCCAAGTGCCATCTTGTGAGCCACCGAGGTGAACCTACCCACTTCGACCCCATCGCCATCGAGGATCCCATCCCCTGCGGCCACACCTTCAGGTGCGGGGAGCAGTCGCAGGGACTGCGGGGCCGATGCGCCACGAGCATCCATCCGTTCCACCAGTTCCTGTCCCGGATAACAGCCCTTCGTGAAGTTCACGGCGATTGGTATCAGCCCCGTCTCTGCAGGAATCGTGTCCCCGGGGATGATCTCTGTTCCCATTCGCGGCCAACCGGCCAGCACCCGTTGTGCCTCTTGATCCGCAGTGATCTGCGGCTGAGCCGCCGGTTGGAGGCTGGCGCTCACATCCACTCTGATCTTGAACCGGTTCACTCGGTCCAGCGCAATCTGCCCAAACCCGGCGTCCACATCTAACACGAACACTTGATCTTCGAGCCGCGTAAGAAGACCGAACACCTCCACCTTGCCAGTGGGCGCCAACACAAAGGTCCACACGGAGTCACCCACCGCCAAGGATCTGATCTCCTGGGAAATCTGAGACTGTAGGTAGGTCAGCGCATCGGTCCCTTCAATCCGAACCCGGTCCAGATGAGTCACAGTCCAATACTCAAGACCCCGATCCGAAAGTGATGGCGATGCAGAAGAATCCATAGGCCTATTGTGCCAGTGATCCCCGAGTTCCCCGTGTGAGCTCCCGCAGTCACAACCTCCCAAATGACGCAGAGTTTCTAGACCGAGCCGTAGGCGGTGATCAGGCTTCGGTCTGAGCGGCGTTCTTCGCTGCAGTCATCCGACGGGCCGCCGGGATCGCAGCCAGCAACCCTGCAGCCTTGTTGCGGCATTCCAGATCTTCATCTTCTGGCACCGAGTCAGCCACGATGCCGGCCCCGGCCTGCAAGCTTGCGATGAAACCCTCTGGGGACGGACGAATGAACATCGTGCGGATGGCAATTGCCGTGTCGAGGTTCCCTGACCAGTCCACATAACCGACCACCCCGGCATACGGCCCGCGCTTGACCGGTTCAAGTTCGTCGATGATCTCCATGGCTCGGACCTTGGGCGCTCCGCTGACAGTGCCGGCGGGCAAGGTGGCACGGAGCACATCGATCGGCCCGAGATCGGAAACCAAATCACCCACTACCTGTGAGGTGAGATGCATCACATGGCTGTAGCGCTCGAGGGTCATGAGTTCGTCCACCACAACCGACCCGAAGGACGCGACCCGTCCCACATCGTTGCGGGCCAGATCCACGAGCATCACATGTTCGGCCCGTTCTTTGGGGTGTTCCAATAGTTCTGCTGCCATCCGCCGATCATGCTCATCGGTGCTACCGCGCCGGCGAGTTCCAGCGATCGGTCGCGACACCACTTTGGCCGGCCCATCGGGACGTATCTGTACCTGCACCATTGGTTCGGGAGAAGACCCAACCAACGTCACTTCGGGGTGACGCAGGAAATACATGTAGGGGCTCGGGTTCACCTGACGCAGCACCCGGTACACGTCAAACGGGTCCGCATCGAGTTGAAGGTCATAGCGCTGAGAGAGCACCACCTGAAAAATGTCACCGTCCACAATGTGTTCCTTCGCCACCTGGACGGCCCGCTGATAGGCCCCGTCAGGCATCGAGGATCGCACCTCGGGGACCTGTTCGCCGGGCACCGGGGGCGGCACCGGCACGTAGGCCAAAGGTCGGGCCAGGTCGGTGACCGCGATCGCCACCCGCTGTGCCGCAGCCTCATAGGCCGCATCGAGTCCGGCCGCATCAAGTCCGAGCGTGGGCACGCTCTCAATCAGATACACCCGTTGGCGCCAATGATCAAAAGCCGCCAAGGATCCGATCACGCTCATCACCGCATCGGGGAGACCCCGATCATCGGTAGGCACATCGGGCAGATGTTCTACTTCCCGGATCACGTCGTAACCGAGATAGCCCATCACTCCACCGTGCAGAGGCGGCAGATCCCGGATCGGAGGGGACTGGTAAATCGCCGTCAAGGACTCGATCGCCGTCAAAATCCCCTGATCGGTGGGCACCCCTGCGGGTAACTCCCCCGTGGTTTCCACGACCCCGTTGCGCAACACGAGCGAGGCAACCGGATTATGACCGACGAAAGAAAATCTGCTCCACCGATCTCCGTTCTCCACCGACTCAAGCAGGAAGCCGGGGCGGTCCCCCACCAACTTGATGAACGCCGCCACCGGGGTCTCGAGATCCGCCAGCATCTCGGTCCATACCGGCACCACTGCGTGGGTGGCCGCTAGCTGATGGAACTGTTCACGGGTGATCGAAAGGTTCACGAGCCGAATTGCCGGTAGAAGCAGCTGCGTTCACCGGTATGGCAGGCTCCGGCTCCCTCTTGCTCCACGATGAACAACAAGGTGTCGCCATCGCAGTCGTAATAGGCCTCACGCACAAACTGCCGATCGCCACTGGTATCGCCTTTGCGCCACAACTCTTGGCGGGACCGGCTCCAGTACACCATGCGCCCCTCGCTGAAGGTCCGAGCCAAACTTTCGGCATTCATCCAGGCCATCATCAAGATCTCCCGGGTCTCCACGTCTTGGGCGATCGCCGGGACGAGGCCGTCAGAGTTATAGGTGACAGCTGCGAGTTGCTCGGGACTGGCGGTGATCCGAAGACCTGTAGGCATGGTGACCAGCCTAGAGGTAGAGGCCGGTGGAGGCCTCGATTCGCTCAGCGGCAACGGCATGCACGTCTCGTTCACGCAGCATCACAAAATCTTCACCGCCCACCTCAACCTCGTAACGGTCCTCCGGGCTAAACAGCACCCGATCCCCCACCTCGGCTGCTCGGACACTGCCGCCAAGGGCCACCACCTCAGCCCAAATCAACCGCTTGGCCATCTGCGCAGTGGCAGGGATCAAGATTCCACCTGTGGACTTACGATCACCCTCTTCTTTGGAGATCCGTACCAAAAGTCGGTCGTTGATCATCTTGACCGGGAGTTTGTCAACCGGGGTTTTGTCAGCAGATGCCGCCACGCCTCTACGGTACCGTCGCGACGTGGAACATCAGAACCTTCTCACCTCTGACGGCCAGCAACTCGAGGCCGACCTACTCGTGGCAGAACTCCGATCCGGCGAGTCAGCCAACGGCGCTCTCGTGATCTGCCATCCGCACCCGCTCTACGGCGGCAACCGCTTCTCGGTTGTGGTGGACACCGTGTTTCGGGCCGCACCAGCTCTCGGCTATCACAGTTTGAGGTTTGATTTTCGTTCCGCCCATGATCACGGTCGCGGCGAAATACTTGACGTCCTCGCCGCGATCGATGCCATCGCCGATCGCCACCCAGGTCTCCCGGTCCATCTCATCGGCTATTCCTTTGGGGCGATTGTCGCGCTCGCGACCGATGATCCTCGGGTGGTCTCGATCATCGCGATCGCTCCTCCACTTGGCATGGGTGCTGAACCGACTCTTACCCCAGTCCTACCGGTCCTGATCCTGTCCCCGGCCCATGACCAGTTCTGCACGCCTGCACAAGCAGGCGTAGCCACCGCGCTCTGGCCCAATTGCGAAATCCACCCGGTCCCGATGGCCGATCATTCTGTGAGCGGCCAAACGGCCTCACTGATGCCAACGATCGGCGAATGGCTCAGCCGAGAGCGGCCAACATCTCCGCCGCCACCTCATCGGTGATCGCATCAATCACCTCGAGAGCAGCGAAGTTTTCGGTGACCTGCTCGGCCCTACTGGCCCCTGTGATCACCGTGGACACCTGAGGGTTCCGAGCGCACCAGGCGATCGCCATTTGCGCCATTGAACAGCCCAGACGCTCGGCGATCGGTCGGAGTTTTTCCACTCGCCGCACAGCCTCTGCGTCGGTCATCCGACCGCTCAGCCATTCGAGTCCCGCCACCGAGGCTCGGGAGCCTTCGGGGATTCCATCACGGTACTTGCCACTCAACAGGCCTGAGGACAGTGGGCTCCAGGTGGTGTTGCCGTACCCGGTCTCTGCAACGAGCCGAGCGTATTCCTTTTCCACCTTGCGGCGGTCGAGCAGGTTGTACTGGGACTGCTCGGTAATCGGCTTGTGGAGATGGTGGCGCTCGGCGATGTCGATCGCCGATCGAATCTCCTCAGCAGACCATTCGCTGGTCCCCCAGTACAGCGCCTTTCCGGAGGTGATGATGTCGTGCATCGCCCAGACCGTCTCTTCTATGGGTGTTTGTGGATCCGGGCGATGGCAATACAGCACGTCCACAAAGTCGTGATTGAAACGCTCCAATGAACCATCAATGGCCTGCATCAGATATTTGCGGTTCAAGGTGTTGCGCATGTTGACGGTGTCTGTGTGGATCCCCCAGAACACTTTGGTGGTCAACACGTAGCTATACCTCGGCCAACCGAGTTCAGCGATCACCCGACCCATCTGAGCTTCGCTGCGCCCACCGGCGTAGACCTCGGCGTTATCAAAGAAGTTGCATCCAGCGTCAAAGGCAGTCTGCATGCAGTCCCGTGCCACCTCGTCGCCCATCTGAGTGTCAAAGGTGACCCAACTCCCAAAGGACAGCACACTGACCTTGAGGCCAGAGTTCCCGAGGCGGCGGTACGTCATTTTCGTCATGAGGATGAACCTAACGGGTCTCGGCCGGACCCGAATGATCATGCAGGCGGACGGACGATGATCCCTGCTGCTGCCATGGCTCGCTTCGCATCAGCCACGGTGTGCTCACCGAAATGGAAGATCGATGCTGCGAGCACCGCATCGGCCCCACCGGCCAAAATGCCTTCACTTAAATGATCCAGGGTTCCGACCCCACCCGACGCGATGACCGACACGTTGACCGCCCCTGCGATCGCAGCGGTCAGGTCGAGATCAAATCCGATCCGAGTGCCGTCACGATCCATCGACGTCAAAAGGATTTCTCCTGCGCCACGGCGCGCTGCCTCCACGGCCCACTCCACCGCATCGATCCCGGTCGGGGTGCGACCGCCATGCAGGTACACCTCAAAACCACTCGGAATGGTCGGGCCAGGGGATCCTGCGTCCGTTCTGATCACCCGCTTGGCGTCGATCGCGCAGACCACACATTGAGCGCCAAACTCGGCTGCGATCTCATCGATCAACTCTCGACGTTGAACCGCAGCGGTATTCACACTGACCTTGTCGGCCCCAGCTCGCAACATCCTTCGCGCATCTTCAGCGGTCCTGATCCCACCACCCACGGTGAAGGGAATGAAAACCTGTTCCGCTACCCGATAGACCATGTCCACCGTCGTGGCCCGGTCATCACTCGATGCGGTGATATCGAGAAACACGAGTTCATCGGCGCCTTGGGCGTCATAGCGAGCAGCGAGTTCCACGGGGTCTCCCGCATCACGAAGATCAACGAAGTTAGTGCCCTTGACCACTCGGCCTGCGGTTACGTCCAAGCAGGGAATCACCCGGGCGACT
>JAGYKR010000020.1 GCA_018401375.1 Ilumatobacteraceae bacterium
GGTTGTGGCCGGAGCCAAAGCCGATCTCCAACACTCGTCCGCTCAATCCGCCCACCACACGCTCGCGCCAGGGGCGTAACCGGGCGGTCCCGCAGGCGCAGTCCACAAGCCGTGGTAGCACTCGGTTCTCATATAAGCCCATGGAACAGTGGCTTCACATCGAGTGCTTGATTGCGCGAGCTGCGGCATTTGCTCCACACATACCGTGTGCCCCAGCTCCCGGCGGAGTTGACGCCGAGCACAGGTAAACGCCAGAGACCCCCGTGGCGTAGGGGTCGATAGCGATCCGTGGTCGAAACACCGTTTGCAGTGGTGATCCGGCACCACCGATGATGTCGCCGCCAACATAATTGGGGTTATAGACCGACATCTCGGTGGTGGATCGCACCGCCATTGCGACGATCCGTTCGCGAAAGCCAGGAGCAAACCGCTCCAACTGAGAGATGATCGCCTCGGTCGCGTCACCGGTATATCCGTTGGGGACATGCGCGTAGGTCCACACCGGGTGGACGTCGCCCACTGAACGACTCGGATCTGCAAGATACTGCTGTCCCACGAGGACAAAGGGGCGTTCAGGCATTGCGCCTTTGTGCACCAAAAGTTCGGTGGCTGCTACCTCTTCGAGCGTGCCGCCGAGATGAACCGTCCCGGCCCGATGTGCCGCATCCGCAGTCCACGGCACGCCGCCGTCAACGGCGAAATCTATTTTGAAAGCGCCTGGTCCATAACTGAATCGGCGATAGGCCCGAGCAACTCGGCTGGGCATTTCATCACCAAGGATTGAAAGCGCAGCCGCCGGCGATACGTCAAGCATCAACACATCGTGTGAAGGTAAATCGCGCCGGGAGGTGACATTCACCCCGGTTTCAATGCGGCCACCATTGGCAACGATGTCGGCCACGAGTGCGTCAGCGATGGTCTGGGAGCCACCCTCGGCGACGAGCCAGCCGTGAGCATGAGCAGCTGCAGTGAGCGTGGAACCAACCGCACTCGTCAGCGGCTGATCGAGACGCCAGAACGCGTGCGCCGCCACACCTGCCCACAGTGCTTTCGCCTGCGGTGTGGTCCACATACGGGCGAGCAGCGTTGCCGGTGGGGCGGCCCGCAACCCAAAACCTGCGAGCGTGATTGGATGCCGGGGCACCCTGATGATCGGCTGGGAGATGTCGCTAAACAAGTCATCAAAGTGCTTGGCGATGGGTTCAAACACTTGACGCCAACGTCGTCCATCAACGCCGAGCGCTTTCTCAGTTTCATCAAAAGAGCGCATGAACGCACCAGCGGATCCGTCATCAAGCGGGTGCACACAGTCAATTTCAGGTGCCTTCCAACGGAGACCAGGAAGCTGTAACTGCTGAAAAAACGGGGAGGCCACCACCATTGGGTGCACGGCTGAGCAATGGTCGTGGAGCAGACCCGGTAGGAGATACTCGGAGCTGCGTGCGCCTCCGCCGATGGTGGAGGCGGCCTCTAACACCGTGACCGAGAGACCGGCTCGGGCAAGACGCGCCGCGGCAGCGAGCCCATTAGGCCCGCTGCCAACAACGATCGCAGTGGAGCTCACCTCAGGCGTGGGCAATCGCCGGGGCGTCAGATTCAGGCGCCCGACCACCTGTGCCGGGGTACGGGGCGCCCGCAGGCGTGTACCCCTCACGGGTCCAGGTGATGACATGAGGGATCAACCCCTCAGGTAGCCATGGCTGGGCATTGGCCGCGTCATCGTTGTGATACCAACCCTTTTCCACCACACCCAAGGCAGCATCAATCACCCGATATTGCACTTTTTTGGAGAACATCGGTTGTGATTCGGTGAAGGCCACGAGCAGATCGCCTGGCTCGTAGTGGCAGCGCTGCTGCACCGCTTCCACCAGTCGTTCGTCGTTGCAGTGTCCGTCACCAAAGTTCCAGCCGAGCAACACGTTGCCAAGGAACTCGCCCTCGCGCATCACCCGGGTGTCGATGTCGTCGTTGTGTCGCATATGCAATGTGATGTGCATCCGACCCATCGGATGCATCATCCGAAATGCCATTGCCTTTTGGATGAAGACCTCAGAAATTTCCTTGCCGAAGATGGGCTCAATCTGATCGATCTGATTGTCCGAGGCCTTCACGATCCGCTCGTTAAGGCGGTCCTCTTTCTCCTTGTCACGAAAAGCCCATGTCGTGGACGCCCAGTTACCGGCGTACTGCTTCATCCCAATCAGGAACGACACATACTGCGGCCAGATCGCTCCTAACACGATGCCGAACAAAGCCACGAATAGCACGCCCGCAATGAGGAACGGGCTGACGTCAAACACCCCGTAACCGGAGCCTGCTGGGAAGTTGCCAAACAAGAAGCCGGCGCAGAATATGAAGAAGACGTTCCACTCAAGCGGCACCGCCAGTGGGATCGTGGAGATGATGAACGTGTGGAGCATCCAGATCGACACGATGGCAACCCAAGTCAGCCACGGCCACGGCGAGAACAACAATGTCAGAGGCACCACGATCTCTGCAGTAGTACCGCCGATGTGGCCAACGAGGTGAGTCAGTTTTGATGGCCGCAGATCGTTAGGGAAGTCGCGCACTGTGGCCATGCGCAGTCGGCGTGAACCATTCCACGGTGTGTTTTGAATCATCACCGACACGGTGGCGGAAAAGCCGTGTTGCAGTTTGGAGATACCCGCCCCCATCCACACCACGACGATGAAGATTTTGGCGGCTACCACCATGTCCACCCAAGAGGCGAGAAAGGCAAATGCCAGCATCGTCGGCACGTATTGCTCGGCCCGAGAAGCGAGGAACACACACTTGTCGCGCAGTCCCATTAACACGATCAGTCCGGCATACACCACGAATGGCCAGCGGGGCATCACACCGGCGCTTCCCTCGGGGAGTCCGGGAATCTGCTCACCGGAGAGGAACAGCATCATGATCAACCAGAACACGATCAGTTTGTAAAGTCCTGTGTCCCAAGGTGTGCGACGGTTCCCCTTGGTGAAGGGCACATGATTCGGATACGGAGGGATGCGGATTGTGTCCTTTTGCCACCAGTACAGGCTCTGGCCGATCGGTGGGTCGAAATGGAACGCCATCGGGCCACAGGTGGCAGCTAAGCCGATTACCTCGAGCAGCACCGTCCAGATCATCAACTTCTGATAGAGGATCGGTTCTTTCCACCAGCCACCGATGTCGTTGAACTCGAGGCCGGCGGTAAATGCACCGGCGACGATAAGGCCGAACAGGGCGTAGAAGAAAATCTTCCATACGTAGAACATGGCCGTTTGCTTGGGTGTACCGAATCCGGCTTCCACCCAATGCAACTGGAGAAGCTTCATTCGAGGCAGAAACGGGATCTTCGGAAATTCATCCAAATCCACAGGTGGTAGATCAGCGGTGCGGTATCCCATGTGATGTGTTCCCCCAAGTAGTTGTAGCCAAGCAGTAATTCAGATCGATACGGATCAGATCAATACGGTTCATATGAACGTCAAAATGTGCGACCGCGCCGGATTCTCATCTGAGCGTCGCGGCGGCGTTGCTCTTTGTCAAGGATTGCGTCGTCTTCAGAGGTATGGCGGCGTGACACCTGGGTGCCAGTCAGGCGCCGCAGTTCCCGCTCTTGAACCCGCATCCGACTCCAAGTCCTACGCACATCTTTACGCCGCTTGCGCTCGATGTGGTCTTCTTCGGATTCGGCGGTTCCAGCGAGGTAGGCCTCTTCGATCTCATCAAGTCGCGTCAGCGCTTCGGCCGAGGACATCTCCATTCGGATTCGGCCGCGCGACATGAGGTAAACACGATCGCTGTACTTCAGGGCCTTTCGAGCGTGCTGCTCAACGATCAGCGCACCGATTCCTTGCTCATCGGCGGCTTTGCGAACAGCGCCCAAAAGCCGGTCCACGATCAAAGGGGCGAGGCCGAGCGAGAGTTCGTCGGCAAGTAGCAGGTTGGGGTTCCGGCTCAGGGCACGGGCGAGCGCCACCATCTGTTGCTCGCCACCTGACAACATTCCGGCACGCACGTTGAGACGGGCTTGCAGTGCTGGGAATAACTCAAGCGCTCGGTCAACGTCACCGCCTCCGATCTTCAAGTTGTTGCGGGCCGACATCTTGGTGAAAATCAGCCGCTCTTCTGTGACCACACCGAGGCCCTGTCGCACCCGTTGATACATCGGAGTAAATGTGGGCACGTTAGAGAACATCACGATGCCGTCCACCGGTGCGAGCTGTCCGGCGATCGTTAGCAGTGTGGTGGTCTTACCGGCCCCGTTGGGTCCGAGCAGGGCCACGACCTCGCCGGGCCGGACCGTGATATTCACCCCTGTGACAACTTCACGGCCGAGATACCCCGCTTTGAGCATCCGCGTTTCTAGGAGGTACGGCACCTGAGTTGTTACATACTGACTGAGGTCACTCGGGTACCCCATCGCAAGAGGGTTCTCCGCATGAGTGTTCTCGTTTGCTGCGCTCATTCCCCACCCCCGGCAACAGCTGGGGTGCGGGTGATACTCGAAATACCGAGCTCCTCGTCTGTTTGCTGGCCAAGGTACGCAGCGATAACTGCCGGATCGTTGCGAATCTCGTCGGGGCTGCCGTCGGCGATCTTCACCCCAAAGTCCAGTACGACCACCCGGTCACACACCCCCATCACGAAGTTCATGTCGTGCTCAACCAAGAGAATCGCCATACCCCACTCATCGGCGAGGCGACGAACCACGCGGGCTAGTTCTGCACTTTCAACCGTACTCAATCCGGCAGCCGGCTCATCGAGGAGAAGCACGCTGGGATGCAGCGCCACCGATCGGGCGATTGCGAGCAAGCGGCGTTTTCCGTACGACAGGTCGCTGACCTCACGATGAAGATCCTCGTCAAGTTCAAACTCCTCAATCGCCCGCACCACTTCAGGACCAAATTTGGGGAGCACCGGCCGCACCAGGTCGCGCAGGTAAGCGCCAAGATTCTGCGGATCAGCAGCCACGCTCAGGTTCTCAAATACGGTCGTGTCCTCGAAAAGTTCAAGCGACTGGAAGGAGCGTGCCATTCCCGCACGGACCCGTGCTACAGCCCCAACCCTTGAGATGTTTTGTCCACCAACGATGATCTGCCCGCTCGCGCTGGGGGTGAACCCGGTGAGAGCATCGATCAACGAGGTCTTACCTGCACCATTTGGTCCGATGAGACCACAGATCGTCCCCTGGGGAATGGCGAAACTCACATGATCCACCGCTGTCACTGACCCGTAGCGCACAGTGAGATCCTCAACGATGAGATCTTTTGGATCCACCCGCCGGGCGGCACCAGGTTCTAGTTCCTCGGACACGTCGGACAATCTGATGAAGTAGGACTCCCCAAACTTCTTGTTGCGCTTCATCTGGCGCATCGTCTTAGACCACTCGGATGCAACTCCATCGGGGTTATAGAGAACAACCAGCAAAATCGCGATGCCAGTAATCAACTGGAGATATTTGCCCACCCCGCTCCATGTTGACTCAAGAACTGTTTGGTTAAACCCCCCGGCCGCCATCATCGCACCGACAAAGGCGCCGAGCAGATGGCCAACCCCGCCAACTAAAGACAAACCGGCGTAGGTGATCGAGGTGAAGTTCGTGAACGATCGGTAACTGATTGACGTCAGCCGGAATGCAAGCAGGATGCCACCGAGAGCGGCGAGGGCTGATCCGAAAGCAAAGGCAAAAAGTTTGGCCGCAACCACGTTGATGCCCAAAGCAGCGGCAGCGCGTTCATTGGTCCTCACAGCGATCAACCGTCGCCCGCTACGCCCGCGTCGCACATTGGCCACGACCACCACCGCCAGCAATGCCATCGCAAGGACGAAGATTCCGTAGCGAACCGGGTATTTAATCGAACTGATGTCTAAACCGAACAGGCTCGGATTACCCACTGGGGTACCCGTTACGCCGCCGGTGAAACTGGCGTTATTGAAAAGCATTAACTCGATCGCTGTCCCGAGACCGAGGGTGACGATCGCAAGGTTGATACCGCGGGTTCGTACCGCTGGCAACGCAAAGAGCAGACCCAGTGGTATCGCCGCCAACACGCCGGCCACCAGCGCAACGAGGAACGGAATTTGATACACCGCCGCTAATCGACCAGCCACCCATGCCCCAAACCCAGCCATCGCGTACTGCGCAAGGGAGAGCTGACCGGCATAGCCCGTGACCACGACAATGGAGAGCAAGATGATCGCTGCGCACAAGGTGATGGTGAGCGCATCAACCCATTTCGTGCTTTTGGTGAGCATGAGGAAAACCACTGCACCGGCCAAGAAGATGGTCCAGTCCCATGCGATCCGGCCATTGCCTACTGAGGGCAAACGGCGCAGAAAATGATCACGGGTAGGAATGGAGCGCCCGCGCGCTACGAGAACGATGATGATGATGAGGAACGGCAACGATGGACCCGCTCCTTGCTGATCCCAGAATCGACTCACAAGGGTTTGACCCATACCGAGCAGATACCCGGCAACCGTTGCAATGGGGAAGGACTTGAAGTCGGCAACGAGTGCTGCCGCTAACGCCGCTAGCACGAGTGAAGTCATAGCTGTCACTTGGAGAGTCGTCACCGGTACGACGAGGATGCCACCGACGCAGGTGGCGGCAGACCCGAGGCCCCAGTTGAAGACAGCCACCTTGTTAGGTGACACACCGACGGCCGCCGCTGAGCGTTCGCTTTCCGACACCGCTTCGGTCTCCAGTCCGAACTTTGATGATCGATAGAGCAGCCACAGCAGCAGAGCCGACACAATGCCGATGGCCAAAAGCCATAAACGGTCAGCGGTGATGCTGACATCGCCATACAAAACCACCCGGTTAGTGGGGAGTTGACTCGGCACCTGCCGCGGCTTGGACCCATATCGGATCACCACTCCTGCCTGGACTGTGATCAACACTCCGAGTGTGGCGAGCAACTGAATCAAGGTGCTCGCGCGCTTTCGTTGCAGCGGTCTCAACACCACCCAGTGGGTGAGTACGCCAAGCACCGTTGACAAGAGCACACCGAAGAACGAAGCGACCCAAAAATTGTGGCCGTGCTCATACTGCAGTTCGTATTGAAGGAATACTCCGGCAATTCCGGTTGCACCTAGGGAGAAGTTGAGAACTCCAGTTCCCCGAAAGATGATGATCAAGCCCTGGGAGGCAAAGGCGTAGAGCGCTCCGACTCCGAGACCTAAAAGTGCAAACCGAATGACCTCGTTCAACGCTCCCCCTCACCCGCCGTGCTTGATCAAATCCCCACGTCGCTGCAGTGTCGCGAACAACCAAGCGGCGGCTTAGACGTGAGCATATACATCGACCCTTCTCCGATGAAAAGTCGGCGGGTTCCTCAGACATATGATTCTGCATGTCAGGCCGCCGCTCGGCGTACCTGTTCGATCATGCCAATAGGGGGGGAATGTGAAGAATCATCAAAGGGGATCGGCTCGACGCTGGGGGGCAGCGATGGCTGTGGTCTTGGGTCTAGTGGTCAGCGCATGTGGAGGATCTAGCGACAGTTCCTCTAGCGGTGATTCGCCGACTACAACTTCAGGGGCCAGTGCCCCGACCGGTGAGCCGATCAAACTCATGACGGTCACCACGCTCAACGCCAATGGTCCGACATACGAGAACATTTCGATCACCGCAGAACTCGCCGCTCAGTACCTCAATAACAACGGTGGTATCCAAGGCAGGCCAGTAGAAGTGATCGTGTGCGATGAACAGTTTGACGCCGCTGTTGCCGCAGGTTGCGCCCGTAAGGCCGTAGAGGAAGGTGTCATCTCCGTCGTGGGCTCCTTCACCTACTTCGCTGAGGCGATCGTGCCTGTCATCGCCGCATCAGACATCACCTGGTTTGGGGCCTGTTGTGCGATCTCGCCTTCTGAGCTCGGGTCCCCGCACTCTTTCCCGATGGGCAACCAGCCGATGTACGCAGTTGGGGCAGTGAAGAAAGCAGTTGAGGACGGATGTGTGAACATCAATGCCGTCGTCGCAGAAGGTGCTGATGCGATCTTCCTTCCGCCAATGGTCAACGCGATGAAGGCCTACGGCCGTGAGTTCAATGACATCATCACGCCCTCACCGGTATCGCAGGACTACTCCGCTGATTTGGCCCGGTCAATCACCGGTGTGGATTGCATGGTGGTCGTGAAGTCGGAAACTCCGTTCCTCACATGGAACACCGCCTATGAGCAGGCTCAGACAACGGTGAAGCAGTACGGCAACCAAGGCAACTTGAATGCCGTTTCTGCCAAGGGTGCCGAGCGTGCAACCGATGGCAACATCATCGGTGGTATGTATCCCGATCTCTCCACCCCGCCGTGGGATGACTATCGCGCCACACTTGAGGCCAACAATATTGACCAGGTTGCTAACGACTTCAACAGCCTCGGCGGTATGGGCACTTGGGCGGCGTACATGGGCTTCGCTCAGATTGCCGCCTCGATTCAAGGTGAGATCACTGCTGCTTCGTTCTTTGATGCCGCAAGCAAGACCACGGCGCTCGATCTTGATGGAATGGTGCCGGTGCTTGATTTCACCAAGGAGTGGACTGATGGCCTGCCGGGTTACAACCGCCTTTTCAACCGGAGTGTTGTGTTCAGCCAACTGTCAAACGGTCAAGTAGTCCCCTTGGACAACAACTTCACCGACGTATCTGATCTCGCTTTGGGTATAGCTCCGAAGTGATCTGACGATCACGAGCCCGGCTCGATCTTCTTTC
This sequence comes from Ilumatobacteraceae bacterium, assembly GCA_018401375.1. Lineage (GTDB taxonomy): Bacteria > Actinomycetota > Acidimicrobiia > Acidimicrobiales > Ilumatobacteraceae > M30B72. The sequence goes on from JAGYKR010000020.1 coordinate 8,703, forward strand.
GGGGAGGTCGTGCCGGGCTCGTTTCGCGTCTGCTGCCAGACGGCTCATCCGTGCACGATGACTAACTCACAGGATTTGCACGGCGATGATCAGGCCAATCAAAAAGATCGTGAGAAAGGCCACAGCGACTGCGCCGATGGCGTCGCCTCTCTCTGCTTGTTCATCGTGCCGGTCGGGTTCCGGAGGGATGATGTCCTCGTCTTTTAATTCGTAGACCACGTGTAGACCCCCTGAAAACAACTCTTGGAGCCGACGCTACCAAATAGAGGTTTGGGATTCGAAGGAGGCGGAGCCCCGGCCACTCTGTAAAAGTCACCGAGTCCAGCACCTCTAGATGCGTTCGAGGTCGGCACCGTCAAAAAGCGGTGTGATGTTGAGGTCCTCGGCATCGGATGCGAGGGCCTCGCGATCTGCGGGCACGAGCTGTTCGGCGGCATCGAGGATCGCTGGCAGGAGTCGGGCATCGCTGGAGGTGTTGAGAAACATCTGGTCATGAGACAGCACAAAACTCACTGCGCGCGATAAGGCCGGCCCTTCGGGGAGTGGTTCGTACCATGCGTACTTTGGTGATTGGTCGTCGCTCGGCCAGCGTCGACGTGCTACCGCCTTGATGGTCTGCACGGCTATTGATCTTTCTGCGCAGACCTCGAGCAGTGCGGCCACATCACGGGCGTAATCCTCAATCTCAGCGAGCACCGGGTTAAACGGAAACAACACACTGGCGAAAGCGAATCTCTCAAGGCTCAACAGATGGGCACGCGCGATCCGCAGACCGTGACCGGTCACACCGATGTGGCGAACGAGTCCCTCATCGCGAGCGGCGATCAGTGCCTCGAGCGCTCCACCGGGTTGATGGACGAGGTCGAGTTCATCGGGTTCCACCAGATTGTGCAGTTGGACGAGATCCACATGCTCCACGCCAAGCCGGGTGAGGGAGAGCTCAAGTTCGCGCCGGGCACCGGCCGCAGTGCGCTCACCGGTCTTGGTGGCGAGGAACACCTCCTTGCGATGCTCGGCCAGGAATGGGGCGAGGAGTTCCTCGGACCGACCATAGGAGGCGGCGGTATCGATGTGGTTAATCCCGCGCTCATAAGCGAGCCGGACGGTGGCATCGGCCCGAGATGGAGACATCGCACCGAGGGCCGCAGCACCAAAGATCACCCGCGAGGACTGATGACCGGTAGTTCCAAACGGGTGCAGAGGGATCATGGCCGGAGCGTACATCGAATCTCCGCAGTGCCCGGGCTGCACTCCTGAGCGGGTTCGAGCTGTTGCGGAGGATCCACGAGGTGACGTGCTCATCGAGCGCGCACATTTGTCGACAAAACCGATTAGGTTTGTCAGATATTGATGACCATCGTGATCCTCACGTCTGGTCACACACACCGAAAGGCTGATCCCATGACACTTCGACTCGGAGATATCGCCCCCGACTTCACTGCCCCCACGACACAAGGCACCATCTCATTTCATGAATGGCTCGGGGATTCTTGGGGCGTGCTGTTTAGCCATCCCAAAGACTTCACCCCGGTGTGCACCACCGAACTTGGCTACGTGGCCAAACTGCTGCCCGAGTTCACGGCCCGCAACACCAAGGTGATTGGCCTGTCGGTGGACCCGGTGGAGAGCCACGAGCGCTGGGAAACAGACATCGCAGAAACTCAAGGCACTGCTGTGAACTTCCCAATGATCGGTGACCCTGATCGCACGGTGGCTGATCTCTACGACATGATCCATCCCAACGCGAGCGACACGTTTACGGTGCGATCAGTGTTTGTGATCGGCCCCGACAAAAAGGTCAAGCTGACCCTCACCTACCCGGCCTCCACGGGTCGGAACTTCGATGAGATATTGCGGGTTATCGACTCCCTGCAGCTCACCGCCAAGCACAAGGTGGCTACCCCAGCTAACTGGAAGCAGGGCGAGGACGTGATCATCGGTGCTGTGGTCAGCGATGAAGAGGCCGCCACCTTGTTCCCAAATGGGTGGACAGCCCTCAAGCCGTACCTGCGGATCGTGCCCCAACCGGGCACCTGAACCGCAAGTTTTCGGGTCACGGGTGAGCGAGGTGACAAACTCCCAGCGTGACTAATCAGCGCACGAAAGCGAGACCCGACTGGGGTCTGCTGTTGGGCATCGGGTTCACCTTCGTAACGCTCGGGGTGACCGTCAGCGTGCTCGTGCTCGAACGGGTCGGGTCCGAATCCAAAACGGTGGTCGCCGCAATCGTGGTGAACTCGGCAACTTCTCAACTGGCCTATCTGGCCGTGCGCGATGTGGGTGGCGGCATCTTGGCTGCGCTTGCGGCCGGATGGATTGTGGCCAGCAGGTTCGGTTTGCTGGCTGCCGGATTGTCCTCACGCCTTGAGGTGGGTCGATGGCATCGGGCACTGATTGGATTGCAGTCCTTTGATCCCAATGTGGGGGTGGCCATCCAACAGCGCGACCCGCGCGATGTGGTGCGCGTGTTTTGGATGGTGACCGCAGCGATGCATATCGGTTGGGTCTCGGGCACCTTCGTGGGCGTGTTCCTCGGCAACGTGATCGGTGACAGCCAACGCTTCGGTTTGGATGCGGTGTTCCCGGCATTGTTGTTGGCGGTGATCGGCAACTTATTGCGGCAGCGCCCCGGGATGGTCGCAGCACTCGTCGGGGGAGTGTTGTGTGCAGCGTTGATTCCGATCGCACCAGCGGGGCTCCCGATCATCATCAGTGTGTTTGGTGCAGTGGTGGCGCTGAAAGTGCGGCCCGCTGGAGCATCGCAATGAGTTGGACCCTGATTTTCGTACTCGCTGGAGGTGTGGCTCTGCAGCGTCTCGTCGGGATGTTCGCCGGTGGAGCAGTGCTGGCGCGGGTGCCGGTGTTCGCCCGATTAGCCGCGCTGATTCCCGCGGCGGTCGTGGCGGCGGTGATCGTGCAGTTGACCTTCGCCTCAGGGAAATCTCTTCAGGTGGATCCGCGTCTGGCGGGCATGGTGGTGGCGGGTGTGTTGGTGTGGAAGAAGGCGCCGATCGTGCTGGTGATCCTTTCGGCCGCAGTGGTCACCGCGCTCTTACGCCTCATCGGAGGTTGAGTCACTGCGTTCAGAGTGGATGGTCCCGATCACCGCAGGCCAACTCTCCGTCGTGTGGGTTAGGTTGGAATATGGCCATCCAACGGGCCCAAGCCCTTGACACCGAACTCATCGCCTACCTTGCTGCTCACGCTGCTCCGGAGCCTGATGCGGTGCAACAGCGCTTGATGACTGCCACCGAACAGCTCACCGGTCACGACGCGAAAATGCAGATCGGGGTGGATCAGGGGATCTGGTTTGAGATGTTGACCCGGTCGATGCGGGTGCGCAGCGCGCTCGAGATCGGTACGTTCACCGGCTACTCGGCACTGTCGATCGCGCGCGGTCTTGGTCCCGAGGGCACGTTGTTGTGTTGCGATGTGAGTGAGACCTGGACGCAGATTGCACGTGAACATTGGGAACTCGCCGGTCTTGCCGATCGGATTGAGTTACGCATCGGCCCGGCCCTTGAGACGTTGGCCGGCCTTGATCCTGAGCAGATGTTTGATCTCGTGTTCATCGACGCCGATAAGCCCAACTACATCGGTTACCTCGAGGCCGTACTCCCTCACCTCACCCCCCACGGTGTGGTGCTCGTGGATAACACGCTGTGGTCGCGGCGGGTCCTTGAACAACCTGGTACTGGACGTGAGATCGATACCGACACGATCGCACTGCGGGCCTTTAATGACGCAGTTACCGCTGATGATCGATTGCGATCGGTGATCGTGCCCATCGGTGATGGGGTCACCATGATCCAACTGCGGTGAATCCGTGGCGAGTCAGTGCCTGAGCACTAGCCGACGTTGCGGCCAACACCTTCCCAATGCGGTGCACGTAATGCCTTCTTGTCCACCTTGCCGTACACCGTGAGTGGCAGTTCGGTCACAAACTCAAATGACTTGGGTCGCTTGTATGCAGCGAGATGTTCCCGGCTGAACGGCTCGAGGTCCGCTGCTGTTGGCGTCGTCCCAAGGGCAGGCACGATCACGGCATGCACGGCTTCACCCCAATCGGGATGTGGCACACCGACCACTGCTACTTGACCGACAGATGGATGGGTAGCGATCACGTTCTCTACTTCTACGGAGTAGACGTTCATACCCCCCGAGATGATCATGTCGTTGGCCCGGTCCACGAGAGTGACGTAGCCCTCGTGGTCCATGCGGCCAACATCACCGGTGCGCATCCATCGGCCGGCGAAGCGCTTCGCGTATCCCTCAGCGTCCTCCCAGTAGTCCGCCATCACATACGGAGAATCGAGAGCCACTTCCCCGACCTCATCAGGCCCAAGCTCGCGGCCCTCTTCATCGATGATCGCCACCTCACACATGAGCGTGGCGCGGCCACATGAGGAAAGCAAAGTGGGTTCGTTGAGAGCGCGGACATGATCTGCTTTGGTCAACGAGGTCGCAAAGTTCGGGCATTCGGTTTGGGCGTAGAGTTGTTGGAGGACGGGGCCAAAGACCTCAATCGCTTGACGCAGACGCTCCGGTGAGATCGGTGCTGCGCCGTATTGGATGGTGCGCAGCGCAGCGGGGCGTACGCCGGTGGCCTCAGCGGCGTCGAGCATCCGGTAAATCATTGTCGGAACCGCAAAGGTCCAGGTGATGCCCTCACGCTCCATTAAACGCAAGGTGGCTTCGGCCTCAAAGCCTGGCTCCACGCGCACGTGCGCGCCGCGGAACAGTCCAGCCAGCGCGAACAGTCCGGCCGCATGAGGTAGCGGAGTGGTGAGTAACAGGTATTCATCGGGGGCGATTGCGCCCTCAGTGACATGAGCGAACATGTTGAGCACAAATGGGTGTTGGCGGTGCACGATGCCCTTGGGCTTACCGGTGGTGCCACCGGTGAAGCCCACAAAGGCGAGATCCTCCGGCCCGGCAGCGCCAACTTCGGGAGGAGCCACCGGTGGGTGGCCAGGGGCGGTGACTTCACCAGGGATCTGCACACAGTCAGCGGGAATATCGGTGGCGAGATGGGCGAGACCCGGATTGACCACTGCGACTCGCGGTGTGGTGCGTCGAGCGATGTCGCCGATGTCTGATGCGGTGAGCATGGAGTTGAGCGGGATCTTCACTGCCCCGCAGGCCATGATCGCAAGGTCATACACGGGGAATGAGGCGTTGTTCTCACATAACAACACCACCCGGTCGTGGGGCTTCACCCCCGCCTCGGTCAGTGTTTGCGCAGCCACGGCTACGGCGGTGGCGAGGTCCTGATAAGTCCAAGTGGTGTTACCCACGGAGAGAGCGGGCCGATGCGAGTTAAGGATCAGCGAACGACGAAAGACGTCCCAGAGAGTCTCGAGCATGGCCGGGAGTGTAAGAGGACCGATGCTCCTCGTGCCAGATTGCGATGCCTCTCCGGTGGGAAATCGCGTTTCGTAAACTATTGTGATCGCAACTAAATGTGGTGGTGTGGATCGGCTCGTGACCGGGGTGATCCTCACCACTGAGGAAAGGACGCTATGACGGGATCATCTGCTACTCACGCCGAGCCTGGAGCTGTGTCGCTCAGCCCGGTACGGCTTAACCATGCCGTGCTGTTTGTTGCAGATGTGGAGCACAGCATTGCGTTTTACACCTCGGTATTCCAGATGGAGGTGATTGATCGGGTGCCCCGGATGAATGCCGCGTTCTTGCGGTTGCCTCGCTCAGGTAACCATCACGACCTCGGTCTGTTTGGGGTGGGGACTGATGCTGCTCCGGTACGTCCGGGAACAGTCGGGCTCTATCACCTCGCATGGCAATACGAGACCATCGACGAACTCGCTGCTGCCAAACGCGTGTTGATTGAGGCCGGGGCCTACACCGGTGAATCCAGCCACGGCGCAACCAAGAGTTTGTACGGGGCCGACCCTGACGGCAATCAGTTTGAGTTGATGTGGATGTTGCCACGATCGGAGTGGGGGATCTATGAACACTCCGCTGTGGTGGAGCCACTCGATCTCGCCGGTGAGATCGCTCGCTGGTCAGGTGTGGCCACGGTCTGAGAGGTCCGAGGATCCGGTGTCACCAGGACCCGGATCGGCCGCCGCCCCCACCGCTGCCCACACCGCCTCCCGAGGACCCGCTACCTGAAGAGGACGGGGGCGTGTGCGCGCTGGTGAAGTAGCGGTGGGTGCCAAATGCTGTGCTTGAGACCGCTGCTATCACTGCGGGTTCGCCCACCGATTGAGCTGCCCGGCGCCAGGCATCGGCTTCACCGAGAGCTACCGCCCAGGCCGTGTACTCGCGAATCACGCCCCGTTTCCACGCTTCTTCCACATGGCGGGCCTCGCTGGCGGCGAGAAAACGTCGGAAGGATTCTGTCTTCAAATACGCAGCGGATCCGGATGCGGTGCGGCTGCGGCGAGTGCAGATCCTGCACCAGAGCCACTCCGGTGACGATGGCTGCCGACCACAACACGCCAAACCACACAGTGCCGGTGATAGCGCCGATCCCGGCCCCCGAAGCCCGAATAGAAATGCCGACAATCATCGTGGCGAGGACGGCCACAACTGCGAGCACCCCAGCCCCAACCTGAATGGAGCGGGCACTACTCCTGCCAATCGGACGCTGCCACCAATGCCGCGCTGTGATCTGTTCGGTCTGCCAGGTAGCCACCTGCTTCCAGACCGTTGCGAACTCCGCGTCGTAGCCTGTTAACACTCGTGATGAACCTCCCGGAAGCAGGCTGTCGAGCAACGCCGCTTGGGTCGGATCGAGAGTTGTGACCTGTGGGCCGGGCGCGATCTGTAGACCCTTGGTTGGTTCGGTTACCTCTGTCAGGTTGATCACGCCGAGTCCGTGCAAGGTTGTGAACCAGGCTTCGGTGGCTTTTTCGGTGAGTGCCTCTTCCACAATCACGGTTCCCTCCCAGGGACTGATGCCAGCAGGTGGAACAAACTCGATGGTGGCCATCGCTGCGAGTTCGCGATCGGTGACCTTTCGTGATGGCCCAGACCCGTCAGAAAACGCGGCGCCCGCCGCACTGCCATCGCCGCCGATCAGGTTGGAACCTTGCCTGATGGATCTGCGCCGCATTGCCCACCCGCCACCGAGGCCGCTCAGCAACATCAGCGCCGTGACTACCACTGTGTCCTCAGGGACACGTTCGGGAAGTGGTGGCCCGGGATCCACAGCGACGGGGCTGGTGATCGCGGTGACGCGGCCTTGGATCGTGATGCCTTGGCCGGGTTCGAGCGGTGCGATTTCTGCTTCCAGTCCACGCGGGGTGCGCTGCAGATCGCATCCACCGACCTCACTCAGGCCACCCACCGAGCACTCGGTGTCGGTGAGGTCAATGCCGCTGATCACCACGGTGAAGCGTTCGGTGCGCAGCGTCTCTTGTGTGCCGATGATGTCGAGAGCGAACACCCCCGACGCGAGACCGGTCTCGGGCAAGGTGTAGGCGAGTTCGTAACGGTGCCGACCGGTGTTCACGATGTCGGGGTCGCCAATGCGGATCCGCAGTTCGTCACCGACGCGTTCGAGTCCGAGATCATCAGGAGCGCTTGGCGAACTCGCAGTGATGTCGATCGGTTCCCCAAAGTCCATGGGGATGTACCGCTCGTAGCCGCGGCGCTGCGTGGTCCCGAAGTCAATGTCCACATACTCGGTGATCCGCAGACCGTCGCTGTGTGTAGCCGCCGGGGTGACCACCACGGTTTTGGCATCGAAACGCTCGGGATGCACCGGTGATCCGACGCATCCGAACAGTCCTGAAACAGCGATCCCACAGGCACTGAAAATGATGACGGCAGTTTGGAATCGGGCTCCCACGCAGCGAATGTATACCCCTAGCTAAATCGGGGTGATCAGCGGTGGCGCTATGAGTGCGAGATCTTCGGCCTGCGTACCTTGGGTGGTTCAAGGACTGCACTCGCGACCAAAAGCCCCACCATCACTGCAGCCGCAATGGTCCACGCCCACATTGGCCCGAGCCCGGCAAATAATGGTGCTGCAGTGAAAGCGCCCACCGCTGCGGCCGCTGATCCGAAAGCTTCGCCGAGACCTTGAGCTGATGCGGTGTCCTCGGGTGGGGCGGCATCAGCGATCGCAGCTTGAATGCCCGGTGATTGGACCGCTTCGAGCAGTCCGTGGGGGATCACGATCAAAAAGATCACGGGGAGCGCAGTGATATGGCCGTAGGTGGCCATCAACGGCACGGTGGCTGCGGCGGCGAGTAGTGACACGAGGCGGGGTCCGTAGCGGTCCGAGAGTTTGCCGGCCCATTTTGCAATCAGCACCATCGGTAATGCGAAGCTGACCAATGACACCGTGATGAACATGGTGGAAGCCCCGAGGCGATCCAAATACACCGCCCACAACGGCTCAAACACCCCGACCGAATATCTAAACGAGATCGCCACCAGGAGTGCTGCGATCACCGGTCGGCTGCGAACGAGACGGCGCAACACCCGCTTGTCAATGACCGCGTCAGCGCTGGCTCGAGCGGCTTCAGGGATGCGTACCCCACGCACCACGATCACCCATACGCCGGCGGTGATCACACCGAACACCACAAACGGCAAACGCACATCACCGAGGATGGTGAGTACGCCAGCGATTGGTGGCCCGAGCACAAACCCGCTCAGATACCACGCGTATAAGACGCCGAGACGTTCGCCTGGGTTACCTTTCGCAGTGACCAGCATGGCGCGCCGGGCCGCCGGCAAAATCGCGCCGAGGCTGAGGCCGAGCATGCCGCGGGCGATCATGAACTCCCAGACCTGAGTGGCTGCAGCAAACCACAACAGCCCGATCACACCCACCGCAAGCCCAAACCGCAGCAGCAGATTGGAATAGCCACGGTCTGCGTAGCGAGCCAAGCTGAGCTGCGCGACCAGTGCCGCAGCGAAGGACATGCCAGCGATCAGGCCGAGTGATCCGGTGGACAGTTCGTAACGCTTCTCAAACTCGGCGAACAGGGCAAAGATCGATGACACCCCGGCCATGGTCAAGGTGACGGCAATGTAGAGGGCGCGCTCCCCGGAGACTTTGAGCCCGGGTGCTCCCGGAGCGCCGGAGTGATCGGTGGTGTCCGGCGCTGTAGTCATCGGGGCGAGATTAGTTTCGACGCATGGAGGGAACCGCTGTCAGCGCACCATCACGCCACTTCAGAAATTCTCGGTCCCGGCGTCAGGTTGCAGCTTCACGGAATGACCCGAGGTCGCCCCACAGATCCGGCTCATCAATCGGATGTTGTGTATAGGCCGCGTCATAGGCGGCATCGATCTTGGCATTTCGCTGATGATGTTGCGGCTCGGGTGGATCGTCGTTTATCCGTGTGTCTACGGGATCTCCCATTTGCTGATCATTGCAGGATCCCGAACCACCTGGTGTCGCGGATGTTGTGTGATGCATCCTTGATCGATACCGGTCATCACAGGCCGAGGCGCGTGAACTGTTCGGTGGGGGCCTCCACGCTGGTGAGGGCATGGCGCAGCAGTTCGGTCATCTCCACTTCACTGGCCTCACCCACACGATTGTGGACCTGTTCCGGATCAGCCACGAGGTCATAGAGCAGATCATCATTTGCCATCGGATGCGGTCGCGCCCAAAACGGAAGCGGGTCCTCAGGTCCGTAGGGCTGGCGGATGACCGGCACATCGGATCCGGGCATGTAATCGAGATAGGCGCGACGATCGGGTCGGGGGAGTCTGACCTCGGGTAACGCCTTGATCGGCATCGTGGACCATCGGTTAGACCACATCGATAACGGCCGGTTACCTGGTCGCGGCGCACGCGAATAACTGTGGGTGCCGTCAATCACCTGCACCCCGCGACCCCATACGCCGGTCAGAACATATTCACGCACTGCGGTGACATTGTTCTCGATCACCGGCACGAGCGAGGTGCCGTGGGTGCGGTGCTCGGCAGCCACTCCGAAGATCTCACATAAGGTGGCGTGAATGTCCACGGTGGTGGTGAGGGCGTCACGCGTGCCGGGGGTCTGGCCGGGCCAAGCGATCATCAACGGGATGTGGCCGAGCGGGGCAAACACTGGCACCCCAGGCTTACCGAAGATGTCGCGCTCGCCGAGGTAATGCCCGTGGTCGGTGCACAAAATCACTGCGGTGTCCTCCCACAATCCCTGTGCCTCGATCGCGTCAAACACTCGGCCTAACCAGTGATCAATGAACGACAGTTTCGCTCCGTAGTTCGCGCGGATATGCCGAGCGGTGCGCTCATCGATCACACCGGAGGCCACAGCATCGGCGGTGTAGGGCGGCCAGATCACTTTGTCGCCTTCCCAGTCGGGGTCATAACGCGACATCCACGGCTCGGGAACATCAAAGGGCTCGTGAGGATCGAACTCATCGATGAACAAAAAGAATCTCTCGTGATGACCAGATTCCTCGCGGATCCATCGCGCCGCTTCGGACATGGTGCGCGCCCCAGGGAAATCTTCCTCGGATCGAAACCAGGTGCGGCTGATGTCGTAGTTACGGGCATGCCATCCTTCGCGAGCGGGTAGCGCCGGAGCGCCCACCCAACTCGGATCAGGCGTGGTGCGCCACGGATCATCCTCACTGCCGCGCAGGTACTCCCAGGCCGTGAAATCGGTGTGGTAGTTCTCTCCGCCGGTCTCAAACAGATGTGGATGATCCGACACCAACATGGTGGTGACGCCGGCTGTTTGCATCTGCCGGGTGATCGGATCCTCCCAGAGTTCAATCGATCCCCAGGGTCGCCACAAGAAATCCAATGCCCCACACAAAATGTCGTGGCGTGCCGGCATACACGGCAGAGATCCGGTGTAGTGACGATCAAAACGCAGCGACCTAGCTGCGAAGGCATCGAGCACGGGGGTATCAAACTCAGTGGATCCGTAGGGCCCGAGCATGTGCCGGTTCAGACTGTCAAGCAGGATCACCACTGCGTTGCGCGGCATGTTCATATTCCCCATCTCGCACTTCCCCCGAGGTTGTGGCGCAGTAGCAGCCCCGGCCAGACCCGAGGGGCTACTGACCTAGGGTAAACCATGTGGACTCATCGTTCTTCAGAGAAGTTGCTGCGTTACCACTCGAGCGCAAGGTGGAGCTGTTATCGGGGACAGATCTGTGGCACACCTCCCACCTGCGCGAACTCGGCCACGAACCTTTACGGGTGACCGACGGACCCAACGGGGCGCGCGGCCATGTGTTTGGCGGGGAGCCGTCCACCTGTTTCCCGGTGGGGACAGCACTGGCGGCCACATGGAATCCTGCGTTGATCACCGAGGTGGGCCGAGCACTGGCCGTGGAGACCCGGGCCAAAGGTGCCGGGTTACTGCTCGCTCCAACGGTGAATATGCATCGCCATCCGCTCGCCGGTCGCAACTTTGAGGCCTATTCCGAGGATCCGTATCTCACAGCCGAAATCGCCGTGGCCTATATAAGAGGTGTGCAGTCGCTTGGGGTGGGGGCCTGCATCAAACATTTCGTCGGTAACGAATCTGAATACGAACGCCACACCATGTCTTCTGACATTGATGAGCGAACCTTGCGTGAGGTGTACTTCGCACCCTTTGAGCGGGCCGTCCGTGACGCGGGCGTGTGGGCGGTGATGGCTTCGTATAACCGGCTGAATGGGGTTGCAGCGAGTGACCATCGGTGGCTGTTAACAGAGGTGTTACGGGAGCAATGGGGCTTTGACGGGGCAGTGATTTCTGACTGGCATGGGACCAGATCCACTGCGGCCGCCGTGCAAGCCGGAGTGGATCTCGAGATGCCCGGACCAACGGAGCGTCGCGGCGCCAAGTTGCTCGACGCACTCGCATCTGGCGAGGTGGAGATGGCTGATGTGGATCGAGCCGCAACGGCCGTGGCGGGCCTGATTGCTCGCACTGATAACAATGACTACCTCGCACCTGATGCTCCTTCGGTGGAGGAGATCGCAGCGATTGCGTTAGAGGCGGCACGCCAGTCGATGGTGCTGTGTACCAATGACGGTCTGCTCCCGCTGAGATCTGAACGAGAGGAGAGTTCCGGCAACCAGCCACCGCAGATCGCAGTGATCGGACCCAATGCCGGTCGCGGTCAGATCCAAGGGGGAGGATCTTCACGGGTCACCCCGGCCGCACAAGTCGGCCCACTCGAAGGACTGCGGGCGCGGTTTGGTGCTGCTCATGTGACCTATGCGCCAGGATGTGTGATCGACCGGTTCTGTCCCGGATTAGATGCCCGACGGGTGACCACCCCCGAAGGCCTACCCGGGGTGTTGATGGAGGTCTTCGATGGCCTGCAGTGGGCAGGTGATCCGGTGCGTGTGGACACGGTGCGATCACTGAGCCAAGTCTTTTACGGGGAGATCCCCGATGTGGCCGACGATCAATCGTTCTCGGTGCGCCTCAGCGCACGGTTCATACCTGAGGTCTCTGGCACTCACGTCCTCGGGGTGGCATGTTCAGGAACGGTGCGGGTGCTGCTCGATGGTGCAGACCTGCTGACGGTGTCATCACGCGACCTCACCGGGGACACGTTTTATGGCTACGGCACCGATGAGGTGTGCATCGAAGTGGATCTTGTGGCGGGGCGCGAAGTGGAGATCTGCGTGGAGTTCGTCCGCGATACCCCGTCTGCGATCGTCGGCACAATCATCGGTCTGCGGGCCCCTGAAACGCAGGACCTGTTCTCGACTGCGGTCGCTGCTGCTGTGCAGGCTGATGTGGCAGTAGTCGTTGTGGGTCTCGACGGCCAATGGGAAACCGAAGGCAACGATCGTGTGGATCTCGCGTTGCCGGGCCGTCAAGACGAACTCGTTTCGGCAGTGGCCGCAGTGAATCCGCGCACCGTCGTGGTGGTCAATGCCGGAAGTCCGGTGGCGATGCCTTGGCGATCAGAGGTCGCCGCGATCATTCAAGCCTGGTATCCGGGTCAGTCATTTGGCACGGCGCTCGCAGAGATCATCGCCGGCGATATCTGCCCGAGCGGCAAGTTGCCGTGCACATTCCCACTCGACCTCGCTGATGCTCCTGCGGTTGGGCACTACCCGGGTACTGATGGACACGTGAGCTATGGCGAGGGGATCTTTCTCGGATATCGCCACTATGACCGTGACGGGCTCGGCGTCATGTTCCCCTTTGGCCACGGGCTTTCATATACGAGCTTTGGGTATGGGGAACCCGATGTGACGCCCGATGGTGATGGGGTTCAGATCACGGTGCCGATCACAAACATCGGTGACTGTGTGGGTGCTGAGGTGGTGCAGGCGTATCTGCACTTTCCTGAAGCACGTATCTCGCGGCCGATTCGCACTTTGGGGTCGTTCACCAAAGTGGTGGTTCAGCCCGGTGAAACGGTGCTCGCCGATCTACGGATCGATCCCTCAGATCTGCGTGTCTGGGATTCAGGTGAATGGACGATCGAGCCGGGTCCGGTGGTGGTGGAAATCGGCTCCTCGAGTCGAGACCTGCGCTGCACGGTGACTGTAGACATGAGCCCTTGACATCGACGGGTCGCGTCGGACTTTTGACGGTCGCTAGTCGTTGGAGGGGAAGACCGTGTTGTTGAAAAACTCGCCGATGATCTGCGCCCAGGCTTCCGGGGTGATGTGCCGCTCGGACACGTCGTCGAGAATCACACCAAAGCTGTAGGCCTGGATGAACACGGCTAAAGCCTCGGGGGAGATCTCCGCGCGCACCCAGCCGCGTTGTTGAGCTTCGGTGATCATCGCCACATAGGCGTCGGTGAGGCGTTGCTGGGCGTGCGCGAGTGCAGCCGCCATACGCGATGCGTCGGCGGTGGCTCCGAGTGCTTGAGCGCGCAGGATGCGCACTTCGCGCAAAGCGGTGTTGTGGGTGTAGATCGCATTGGCGTGGAGTACCCCGGCCCGGAATTCGGCTGCGGTGCTTGCTGAAGTCATCAGGTCTTGGACCAACGCAATGTTGGCACCCACCCCTTCGGTGAATATCGCCAGCAGGGCCGACTCCACGAGGTCATCTACGCCGTCAAAGTGGTGGTAAACAGCGCCGCGGGTGAGGCCTGTGGCAGCGAGCACGTCGTCCACGTGAAACCCACCGATACCGGCCTTTTTTAGAACTTCCGCTGCGACTTCAATGATCTGCAGACGCGTTGGATGGTCCTCTTGACGCTCCCGTGGTTGGCGGGGTCGGCGCTGTGGCATACATGTACTCCTGACCTCGTGGACTTTGGTCCTCATCTTGAGAAGTGGACCGAGTAACCACCGAGAACTTCTCTGATTCTTTCACGGACTGCGCATCGCACGGGGCACCCATTATCGAGGTTAACGACTTCTCGCTTGATGGATTCACAACGAAATGGGCAACAAACTCGGTTTACAACATACATTATGTTTGTAATAGATACATAATATATGTAGAGTACGAAGATGAAGCGGTGAGCGGCTCATCCGCTCCCATGGCAGTCCGGCTCCAGAGAAGGTGACCCACGATGAAGTACGTATCCCAGCGCCCCGGTGTCACCGGCCAACGCACCCCACTGCGCCTCCTCGGCGTGTTCTTCTTGCTGCTGGGCTCGTTGATAGCCGTCAGTACCGCCACGAACAGCAATCCGGCACGGGCGGCACATTTGACGGTCACGGCTACATCCGACACCGGGTTTCAGCCATTTGAAAACACTCACCCGGCGTACACGATTGCAGGAACCACAGTCACCGATGGCGTCAAAATGATCAGAATCGCATCGACAAATGTTAGCTACGCGTCCCAGTCCTTCGGCACTTGCCCGGCTTGGCTGACTGTCAGCCTTGGAGCGGCTACTCCGGAGTGCTACGTCAGCGGAGCCCAAATCCAGATCAGGGAGCATGGCCAAGCGACGATTTCGGCAGGTACCACCTTCTCTGTAACCATCGCCGCTAACACGATTAGCAACACAGGGAGCTTAGAGTTTCGCGATATTAGTGTCGACACCTTTAACGAACCTGGCCCCTTCAGCCTCCAGACGGCCGTGGACTCGGGCACCACGAGGCTGGTGTGGCCAGAGACCGTCACCTTTCATGCCAACGGTGGCACAGGGACTATGCCCACGCAGACCTCCATGGGACCTGCTGCCCTGGACACGAACACGTTCACACGGGCCGGCTACACATTCGGAGGCTGGTCCGGATTTTCTTATGCTAACGCGGCACTGGATTACGCAGATGAGGCCACCTACCCCTTTGATGGCGCCTTCCCCACCACGCTCTATGCCCGCTGGATTGCGCCGGCAGCAATCACCCCAAGTAACGCCTCTCCATCCGGCCCGGTTGGAAGCGCCATAAATCCTGTGACGTTCCAGGCTGGTGGTACAGGCTTCTACCCGAACCAATACGCAACAACGTCAGCGTTGCCTGCTGGACTGAGCCTCGTCGTTGTGCCCCCGCAATGCAGTCCGTTCTGCGCAGCAACCGCCAGGATTGAGGGCACACCATCGGCAGTGGGCACCACGACTGTGACGATTGAAGCGACCGATGGCACTGTCACGGCAAGTGCGACTATCACGTTCAACATCGTAGCGGCGGTCACTTTCTCTGGATCAACCACACTGAACGCCACGAGTGGTTCCGCCATCACTGCGGTGACGTTCACTGCCGCCGGACTCACCGCACCAATTTCCTTCAGCGTGGTCGATAACGGTGGAAGCCCGGCGACTCTTCCTGCGGGTCTCACTTTGACGACCGTCTCCGCGACCGCGGAGATCTCAGGCACCCCCACGAGCACCACATCGGCGGCGACCTGTTTCAAGGTGAAGGCCGACATTTCTGCAATTTCTCTTTTACCAAAT
>JAGYKR010000021.1 GCA_018401375.1 Ilumatobacteraceae bacterium
CCCGACACTGTGGCTGCTGCCGCAGTGGACGAGGACGTGGATGTGATCGGACTGTCGATGCTGTCGGGTGCTCATATGACCCTCGCCCCGCTCGTGGTCCAAAAGGTTCGTGAACGCGGCATCAACATCCCTGTGGTCGTGGGCGGGATCGTGCCTGACCGTGACGTGGAAGAACTCCTCGCCGCCGGGGTGGCCGCTGTACTCACCCCCGGATCCAGCGCCGAGCATGTCGTGGCCACGATGCGCGCCGTGATCAGCGCTGCGGCGGGCGATGGTGGCGTATCGGCCGGTAGGTAGTGAAGGCCGCAGGGAACTCCGCCCACGGCGGTCCTGCTGCTGCGCCTCCGTCCACCACAAAATCCTGACCGGTGATCCAGGCCGATTCCTCTGAAGCGAGGAACAATGCCATCGCTGCGATGTCTGAGGGTTCCCCGACCCGGCCGATCGGCTGTGTGGATGCAGCGTCCCGCTTCATTTGTGTGAGTTGATCTGGGGTTGCGTCAGGTCGGCCGTAGGCCAATGGGGTGGCGATAAAGCCGGGACAGATCGAGTTACAGCGCACCTGGGCCGAGGCGAGCTCCAAGGCGGCGCTGTGACTGAGATGCACGACAGCCGCCTTAGCTGCGGCGTACAAGTGCGGTGACCAGCCGGCGCGTAACGCCGCCACCGAAGCGGTATTGATCACGCTTCCCGAACCCTGGGCCATCAAGATTGGCGCGGCGTGTTTGATCCCGAGGAACACACTTTTCACCAACACATCAAAGGTCAGATCAAAGTCCTCCACCGGGGTCTGAGCAATCGGGCCGAGAGCACCCCCAAAGCCAGCGTTGTTAAACAGCACGTCGAGCCTGCCAAAGAGATCGATCGCCTCAGCGACCATCGCTGCAACCTGCTCCTCTTGGCTGACATCACAGCCAAATCCTGCGGCGGCCGCACCGTGACGATCAGCAACTGCTGCGGCCCGCTCGGCATCGAGATCCACCACCAACACCTTGGCACCTTCGGCCACGAACAGATCCACGGTGGCTGCGCCGATTCCTCCGGCTCCCCCGGTCACGATCGCCACTTTGTCGGCGAGTCTCCGACTTCCGGTCAGGGTGTGTGCTGATGTCGTCACCTCTTGAGCATCGCAGGTCATCATCACCGGGCCGGTACCGGATGGATCCGCTCCGACGCAGCGATTATGCTTCCACTTCAGAACATCTAGGGGGGAACTCACATGACCGATATCGCTGCCGGCAAAGCCACGTTCACCAGTTTCGAGGAGTCCACTGCAGAGGACTGGGCCAAGATCATGGTCTCTATCAAAGAGACTCAGGCCATCGTCCCGGACCGGATCATTGAGCAGTTGGAATTCCTTCGTAACGATGACGCTGGCTTTCCGGTCAATCGCCTTGAGCATTGCCTCCAAACTGCTACCCGGGCGCTGAGGGCCGGCGAGGACGACGAGTATGTGCTGTGTGCTCTGATCCATGACATCGGTGACAACCTCGCTCCGATGAACCATCCCGATGTGGCCGCTGCGATTTTGAAGCCGGTGGTTTCTCAGGCGAACCACTGGATGGTGCAACACCACGGGATCTTCCAAGGCCACTACTTCTGGCATCACATCGGTCTCGATCGCGACGCCCGTGAGGCGTTCCGTGACTCCCCGTACTTCGACTACACCGAAGAGTTTTGTGCGAAGTACGACCAAGTGGCCTTTGATCCGGACTACCGGAGCGAGCCGCTGGAGCATTTCATCCCGCTGATCCGCGAGAAGTTTTCAGCAATCTGACCAAATAGACAAAAGGTCAGATGGGCTCAGCGAGGCACATCACCATGAGGATCAGTTTCTTCGACAGTTTGGCCCAATACTCCGCGTCAGGAGCGGTGCCATCGATGTCGGCGAGCACCTGGCCGAAAGAGAAAGCCTGAAGGAACAAGGTGATCGTGGCAGGGTCTGCATCATCGGACAAGATCTGGCGATCCTTCAGGTCCTGAAAGACGTCAATCAAAATCTGGTTGGTGAGTTGGCGGGCCTCACGGGTTGTGGACAGTAGCGCTTCGCGTGTCACTGCACTACCGAGTAGAGCGAGACGGCGCATGCGGGTATCCCCACCACGCGGGTCATGGAATGTCTGGCTCATCAGGGTCAATCGGTCCAGAAGGTCTTCAACCGAACTGATCCCGCTCAAGACCATTTGAATGGACTCGAGGTCTTGGGAGTGGAAGCGACGCAACTGTTCAACACGGGCAGCCTCGATTAACTGCTCGCGACCCCCGAAGTGGTGGTAGAGCGAACCTATGGAAACACCGGCCCTTTCCAGCACTGTCTCGACGCGCACGCCGTCCTCACCAAGTGTTTCGATCTCCTCAATAGCTGCGTCGAGGAGGGAATTCACAGTCACCACTGCACGAGGTTGCTTTGGGCGAAACTCATTCACGGCTGCCATTACCCAAGAGTAACCGATGGGTGCAAGAAGAAAGGAGGTAGAAGATGCTTACAGAGAATTGACATAAATGTCCTCATTTCGAGACATTGCATGCCCATACGCTGGGAAAATACTGAGATCTCGCCACAGACTGCATACTGGTTCAACGCACCATCGCAATGTTTTGTGACAAGAAATCCTCAGCACCACCTGAATCCATTTATGAGATTTCTTCTATTGTGACTCTGGCTATTTGCTGCTGGGGACCCGACAACTCACGGCGGAACGCACACGACCTCGCAACGCAAAGCCGAGTAAAATTATGGAGCCAACAGCCAGTATCGGCTGCATCGGCTCAAACCACTGCCGTGCTCCCGTGGTTCCAAGCGCCAGCACGACGAGCTTGTTACACACCGGGCATCCGACAGCGAAAAATGACAGCAACCCGCCGATGCTCCCCTGCCGGGAAGGGGCATCGATCTCTAGCTCACCGTCAGCTGGCTCACCGTCATCTGGATCCGTGTCCGTCCCCAACGAAGGTGAACTCGCATCGCCAGGCTTCACCCGCACGTAGGTCGCGATCAACAATCCGCCGAGAACTGCGGTAAGCACGAGGACCGGATAGGACCACCAGGTCACCGGAACCGGCCGGCCAAACACTGGATTG
Source organism: Ilumatobacteraceae bacterium (assembly GCA_018401375.1). Taxonomy (GTDB): domain Bacteria; phylum Actinomycetota; class Acidimicrobiia; order Acidimicrobiales; family Ilumatobacteraceae; genus M30B72. The sequence continues at coordinate 3,082 of JAGYKR010000021.1, forward strand.
GGAATCACGTCGGTGGGCAGCCCAATCCCAAGCGCCGCCACAACTGCCCCAATCAATGCTGCCCAGCGCTGCCGGGCGTTCCACTCCTTCATCGTGGACCGCAGGGTTAGCGGTGTTGGCGCAGGGGCCGTCAACACCGAGATTGGCGGCTCTGATGTGACATCGGCAGATTCAGAGTTGTTCATCAAGGACCTCACCATATACCCTAGGGGGTATGTGTATGGAAGTGACATGCCCCAGTTGCAAGCGTCCATCTTGGGCCGGATGTGGCGCCCATGTCGAGCAGGTGCTCGGCCATGTGCCCATCGCTGAACGGTGCCAATGCCAGCCATCCATGAGTGCGCCAACACGCCGTTACTAAGAGCGCTTCACCCACTTGGATTCAGCGGTCACATCCTCCACCTGACCGCCGTCCTCAGCCCACCCGTTGAATCCCACCTCGAGATGGGCGACGTTGGTGTAGCCGATCTGGGCGATCACATCGGTGGCGAGAGCTGACCGTTGACCGCCAGCGCAATAGAACACGTAACGGTCATCGAAGTTGTACTGGGAGCGAAAGTACGGGCTTTCAGGATCAAACCAAAACTCCAGCATCCCGCGTGGCGCAGAGATCGCACCGGGGATTGAGCCCTTCTCCAGTCGCTCGCGAAAGTCCCGAATGTCAATCACGGTGCATGTCCCGGCTGCGATTTCCGCCTGCAGTTCCTCCACCGACAACTCGCTGATCCGTGCCTTGGCCTCGGCCACCATCTGCACGACAGATTTCCTTGTGCGCTCAGTCATGGCTTCACCGTAGCAATGGCGTCAGTTACGCCAGCATCCAGACCAGCAGCATCTAGACCAACGGCATCGAGGGCCGATATCCCCGAAGCGAGCGCGGCAACAGCAAAGCCAGCGGTGCGTCGGTACTGCTCGGTGGCTGCATCGATCTCGGCTCGGGTAATCACCTCGTCGATATTGCTAAAACCCTCCGGGGCGCGTTCCTCCACCAGCTTCATCGGTAACTCCGGGCCGAGCGAACGATTGGCGTGAACGATCGCCGCTGTTACCGGCCGCCGCAGTTGTTCGTAAAGGCCCACACCAGCGTCCACATCTCCCCCGTGGGCACGCAAACAACCCGCCAACGTACGGGCATCAAGAATTGCCTGAGATGCACCGTTGGAGCCGATCGGATACATCGGATGGGCGGCGTCTCCAAGCAGGGTGATCCGCCCGTCGGTCCACGCCTCCAAGGGATCTCGATCCACCATCGGGAACACGAAAGTTGAGGGCGCCGCTCGGAGTAAACCGGGCACGTCACACCAGTCAAAAACCCAATCGGCGAATCGGGGGATGAAGTCAGCGGGATTGCCCGGCTTGTTCCAGTCCTCGCGTTCAGCGAGCACCCGATCCTGTGTTCGATACTCGGCGATGAAGTTGATCCGCTGCCGTCCGTCGGGGAGATCAAGGATCGGATAGGCCACAAACTTCTGGTCGGGATGGCCGGCCCACACCATCGTGCGCCCATCGAGTAACGCAGCGTGATCCACCGTGCCACGCCACAGCAGCGCCCCGTTCCAAATGGGCATCCCTTCTAAAGGGTGTGCTTGGGCCCTGACTGTGGAGTGAATCCCATCGGCCGCTACCAGCACCTCACCGCGAACTTCAGTCTCTTCCCCGGTCGGTGTGCGAAAACGGGCCCGCACCTCGGCATCGCCAGTCCCACTGGCCAAAGTTTCGGCACTCACCAGATGATGGCCAGTGTGCACACATGAAGGTCCGAGGCGATCAAGCACCGCCGCGAGCAGGATCCGCTGGAGTTGACCTCGGTGGATGGAAAGCTGCGGCCATCGGTAACCGGCGCTCAGTCCACGGGCCTCGGACCAGATCTCCTTGCCATGCTTGGAAAAGTACGTCAGCTTGGACGGTGCCACAGCGTTCGCTGATAACTCGGATAACACCCCGAGCGCATCGAGTTCTAACACTGCATGCGGTAACAAGTTGATGCCCACCCCGAGCGCTCTGATCTCTGGAACAGACTCGTAGACCTGCACCGCAATCCCGACCTCGTGCAAACTCAGCGCCGTGACTAATCCACCGATCCCGGCCCCGACCACGATCACCTGCATCACCCCACGCTAGTCGGGCATTTAGGGTGCCCTCATGGGTGAGAGATCCAGACGTGCTGAATCCCGTGCGACAGCGCTCGTTGTTGCGACAGCGCTCGTTATTGCGAGTTGCAGCAACGCCACGGTGGCGCCTGAGGCTGTCGCAGACATCGATCCCTCCGCCTCCGGCCTCCAGACTGCGCTCGCTTTCCTCAACACGACCCAGGCTGATCCGGCCGTTGATCTCAACGAACTTCCTGCTCCGGCCATCGAACTCACCGAGTTGCGGCGCGGCGGCCCACCTCCTGACGGGATCCCACCCATTGATGAACCGGTGATGATCCCGGTCGCTGAAGTGGACTTCCTCGCCGACACCGAACCTGTCGTCACCATTGAGGTCAACGGCGAAGCCCGGGCGTATCCGATCCAGATCCTGATCTGGCATGAGATCGTCAACGACCAGATCGGCGGGACTCCCGTCACGGTCACCTACTGCCCACTGTGTAACTCTGCTCTCGCCTATCACCGCACTGTCACCGTGCAAGGTGAGGACTCGACTGACACGGAAGTGACCTTGGATTTCGGCACCTCGGGGCTGTTATTGAACTCTTCGTTAGTGATGTATGACCGCCAGACCGAGACGCTGTGGAGCCACTTCACTGCCGACGCCGTCCACGGCCAGTTAGTCGGGACTCGCCTTCAGATTCTGCCGGTGGCGATGACGGCGTGGGCCACATGGCGCGACGCCCACCCCGCAGGCCTTGTCCTCAGCAAAGAGACCGGCCACGTGAGGGACTACGGACAGAACCCCTATCCGGGCTACGACACAAGCACCACACCGTTTTTATTTCAAGGCGAAATCGACGGCCGATTAACGGCGATGACCCGGATCACAGGCATCACCCTCGGCCCCGAGGCTCAGGCAGCATCGCTCGCAATCCCGCTGATCACCTTGACTGAGGAACCCATCATTCAGACCTCTCTCGACGGAACCGAGATCCTCGTGTGGTGGGTCCCCGGCACAAACTCCGTGCTCAACCTTCACGACATCGCGTTAAGCAAGGATGTCGGATCGGTGGGTGTCTTCTCCCCCATCGTGAACGGTCAGTCGTTGCGTTTTACATCCACCGGGCAGAGCTTCACCGATGAACAAACCGGCAGCATCTGGAACCCACTCGGCCACGCCGTGCGCGGGCCACTGGCCGGGACTCAACTACAACGCATCGAGCATCTCGACACGTTCTGGTTTGCGTGGGCTGCGTTCTGGCCCGACACAATCATCTGGTCCTCATGATTGTCATCGCCGCCGGAAGCGGATCACGCAGTTCCAGGTGAGCACCTCGCGCACAACAGGGACCGCGCAGATGTACCTCAAACTGGGCCAATATCGGGGCTCCACGACGGTGATTTCCACATCTGGCATCGATCGCACCATCGCTAGGGTTTGGCCGATGTGAACCGCGAACAGCCCTTCGCCGTAACGGTTGGTGCGGGGCGGCCCATGACGACGCTCGTACAGGCGTGGCCCACGTTCGGGGCCGAGATATTGATAGGGGTTCATGTCGTGGCCGCCATGAGGTGAGTACCAGTTCGTCCAACTGATGTATCCCCACCCACCGGGGCGGACCACCCGAACTAACTCTGTCAGCACCCCGCGGGTGTCGGCCGCGTGTTCGAGCAGATTGGAACAGAACACACCATCGAAACTTCGGTCCGCGAAAGGCATCTTCGCTGCGTCACAACGGATTAACCCGGCCGGGACAGGGTCGCGGCGCGTCAGCGTTGCGTGATCGCCATCGAGGCCCACCACCTGCGCACCCCGGGCTCGAAAAGCATCCACATACCAACCCGGCCCGCATCCCGCATCGAGAATCCGAGTGCCCTCAATCTGATGGCGTCGATCGAGATCGGAAATCGCGTCAGCAGCCAGCGCCGTATAAAAAGGTTCGGGGTCAGTGCGCTCGTTTTTGAACAACGCCCACATCGACCGCATATGCGCCACTCGTTTCGTCACATCTGCAACCCGGGTCGGCACCGAGAAAGTATAAGTCAGTGTGCGCTGATCAGCCGTGGCGAACCCTGCTCTGGCACCTTCACCGTGTTGAGCCCACCACAGGGGTGCCGATCTAGTCTCTGTGGATGTTCATCAACGGTCAATGGGTTGCTGCCGCATCAGGAAAAGAGTTTGAGGTCACCGATCCCGCCACCGGCGAGGTGATCGGATCCGTCCCTGATGGCGATGCCCGTGATGCCACTGCAGCAGTGGCTGCGGCGGACGCCGCCTTTGCCGGTTGGTCCACCACCACTGCGGCTCACCGAGCGGATCTGCTATATGCCGCATGGCGGCTCATGACCGAGCGAGCTGGCCAACTCGCCGAACTGATGACCCGCGAACAGGGCAAGCCGCTAAAAGCCAGTCGAGCCGAGGTGGCCTACGCCTCAGACTTTGTGAAGTTCTACGCCGAGGAAGCCACCCGGGTTACGGGCGAATGGTTACCTTCGGCCCGGCCGGAACAACGTTTCTTGGTGTTGCGCCAGCCGGTAGGTGTGGTCGCAATGGTGACACCGTGGAACTATCCGATCTCCATGCTGACCCGCAAGATGGGTCCGGCCCTCGCCGCTGGCTGCACTCTGGTATTGAAACCCGCTGAAGCCACGCCGCTGTGCGCCCGGGCCGTATTTGAGATCTTCATCGAAGCCGGATTCCCGGCCGGTGTGATCAATCTGGTCACCGCTGCCGATCCGGCACCGATCGGCGAGGTCTTCACCAGTGACCCACTCGTTCGCAAGATCGCGTTCACCGGTTCCACTGCCGTCGGGCGCAAGTTAGCGGGTGCCGCGGCCGGGAACTTGAAGCGGGTATCGGTGGAACTCGGCGGCCACGCTCCGTTCATCGTGTTTCCCGATGCTGATCCAGTGCGTGCCGCCAAGGGCGCAGCTGCGCTTAAGTTTTTGAATGCCGGCCAAGCCTGCATCAGCCCGAACCGGCTGTATGTGCATGAGAGCCAAGCCGAGTCCTTCATCTCCACGATGAAGGACCGCGTGTCCGCGATCCAAGCCGGCAATGGCTTTGCCGATGGGGTGGGCATTGGCCCGCTCGTCAATGAAGCCGCTGTGGCCAAGGTGGAAGCCCAAGTAGACGATGCCGTGGCTAAAGGGGCGGCCGCTCTCGTCGGTGGGCATCGGCTCGTTGATGGGGACTTCTCACGAGGCCACTTCTTCGCCCCTACCTTGTTGACCGGGGTCGCAGACGGGATGGACATTTATCGCAACGAGACCTTCGGCCCGGTGGCCCCTGTGATCACCTACTCCGATACCGACGATGTGTTGGCCCTCGCCAATGACACCAACTACGGCCTCGCCGCTTACGTCTACACCCAAGATCTGTCCACTGCGATTCGTGCTTTTGAGGGTCTACGTTTCGGCATCATCGGTATCAACGATGTGAATCCGACCGCAGCATCGGCCCCCTTCGGCGGAATGAAGGATTCGGGTATTGGCCGTGAGGGCAGCCATGAAGGCATCGCTGAATACCTTGAGACGAAACTCGGTGGCTTCGCCCTGTGAGGCCCCACCTTCACATCACCGAACATTCCAACGGTGACATTCCTGTGGTCCTGACCCATGGTGGAGCCGACGATTCATCCACCTGGCACGCCCAAGTGGCGGCGCTCACCGCCACCGGTAAGTACCACATCCTGACCTGGGACCTGCGCGGCCACGGCGCCTCACAGGCCCCCGAAGGTGACGAGCACTACAGCCGAGACCATGGGGTGGCAGACCTGCTGTGGGTGATGGGCAAGGCCGGGATCACTGCCGAACGTCCAGGGATTCTGATTGGCCATTCCCTCGGCGGCTACCTGTCATTGACCGTGGCACTCACCCATCCAGATCTGGTCCGCGCCCTCGGGGTGGTATCCACCGGGCCGGGTTATCGCGATGATCGGTCCCGCCAGCAATGGAACGATGGCATCACGCGGATCGCCCCCAAACTGGGGTTGCGCGCCGATGTAGCGCACCTCATCCATCAGCCTGATTCCCTCGTCATGGATCGGCTCACCACTCTGGCCTGCTCGATGATCGTGATCCTCGGAAGCAACGACACCCGCTATCTCCCCGGCTGCGAGTATCTCGCTCAGCGCACCGGATCAGAACTAGCTGTGATCCCTGAGGCCGGTCACATGGTGCACCGTGATCAGGCCGATGCGGTGAACGAAGTACTGATCGGGTTCCTCACAAACCTGCCCCGGCAGATCCGGTGACCACACCGGTCAAGCCGGTGGGAACGTGCGGGCCGAGCACCAGCTGCTCCACGGTGCTGACCCCCACGCGGTCTCCCCAGCGGGCAACCGACAGCGCCTGAATATGGATCCCGGTGATGCTCTCGGGATCCACCTCATCAAGAACGATCTGATCGCGGGTCACATCGAGATCCTGACGCCACATCCCATGGCCCCATTCGGGATGCATGTAGCCGATCCCGCTCATTTGGAAACGCAGTATCGGCTCATAGGTCACCTCCACTGTCGGGGCCTCCCAACGATGCAATCGGGTGGTGATCTTCTCCGCCCAGCGGGTACCGGGCTGCCAAGAGATCTCCACCTCGGCAAGGTTTCCGCGATGCACCCGTGAAGGATCGAGCACCACCGCCCGATCCGCCTCCGCATCCTCACCGCGCAACACTCTGCTCACATCAAGGCGCGGGGTAGCGGCACCGCTTTGATGCCAGGCCCGACCGTCGGCCTCCTGGTTCAGGGCGAAATGGGTGCAGGCATCATCAAAGACGCTCGGTGCCCAAATCCAAAAGAACTGTGGAGCGCCGGCCGGACCGGGGATCGGCGCCCCCACCGAACGAATGCCCCACGACCGGTCGCGACATCCGACCACCGCTCCATCGGGTCCGCCGATCTCGATGCGTTCCCCATCGAGCTCAATCCATCCCGACCACGAACCAAACTGCGTCAAACGTGTGTAATCAAAACGCACCACCGTGCCCGTGGCATGAGTGAAGCGAGGTTCCTCAATAGCTGCCGAGATGGAGGTCCAGGTCAACTCGGCGCGAATGCCGTGATCCTCGTCCTGTGCGGATCCACCCACAGTGATCCGATGGCTGAGCATCGGCTCCATGATCTCCACTGCGATCGGGCCCACCTGCGTGCGGGTCCGATCCGATAAACATGACCGAGTGGCGCGCAAGTTGTGTTGCACTCCATCTCGAATCACGGAGAAAGCCGCATCCATCACGCGACGATTGGGATACACCCCTAAGGCCACTGCGAAGAACACGCTGCCATCAGCCCGGTAACCGTTAAAAAAGAAACGGTCATAGGCGTTGGGGGAATCGGTGACCGGATGCAGAAGCGGCGCAGGCGTCTGATGGATCGGGTAATCGTCGAAACCATGGAGCATGGTGCTTCACCCTAGTGAACCACAGAGCTTCACAATCTCAAGCGAGCATCCCAAAAACACCCAACGCCGCCATCTGCGCCGCATGGCGTTCAGCCATCACCGAGAACATCTCATCACCGCGTTCGGTGCGCACCACAATCATCGAGGCCACCACCGCCATCGCTAATCCCGAGGTGCTCCCCAAACGGTAGGCATCCCACATCTCGGTCCGCATCTGCTCGGAGATGGCACCCACCTTGGAACCTGGTGTAGCACTGAGATGCCCGAGGTAGCACTCAAACACATCAGCCTCGTGGCGCTCGCGCAGATCGGGCAACATCCCTGATCCGAGCGCATAGGCCAGATCTACCGGCCCGAAGCCCACCGACAACGTCTGCCAATCCACCGTGGTTAATGCGGGTGCGCCCTCTTGCGCCCCGAACAACATGTTGTCTAATCGAAAATCGTTATGCACCACGCAGGCTGCCAGCGCCGAAAGGTCATAGAACGCAGTACGCAGATCCAACAGACGGGTAGACAGCCATTCTGCAGCTGCCACTGCGTCCGGGCCGATGCGCTCCCCGTAACGGTCAATGAACCCGGGCAGCACCGCTTGGAAGAGGGCCACACGATCACGGGTGGTGGCCTCATCGGGAGAGGCCAACCAGTCTGCATCGTCGAGAGTGTTCCCAACATCCCATGTCGGCGCGTGCAGACCCGCGGCTGCTTCAGCGATGAGGAGAGCTGACGCAAAATCGCAACCGCCGAGTTGGTCACCCTGCACCGAACCGCTCAGATCCTCCATGATCAAAGTGAAGTCCCCCGAGGCTGGATCAATTGCGATGTGATGGGCCTGCGGGGTCCGAATCGCGACCCGATCGCGAAGAGAGGAATAGAAACCAAACTCCCGCTCGTAGGTCTCGGTCATCCGCGCCGTAGCCCGACTCTGAGGATCTTGGGAAGGGAACTTGCCAATCACACTGTCAGGACCCCCGGGAGGTGAACCCTCCGGGTAGGTAAACGTGAAGCGAATGCTCTCGCCCACCTGACCAGTACCCACCGGACGGGCCGTAACTCCGGTGATCTGCAACGGCTCGGAGGCAACGTTAGAAAGCCCGACGCCAGCGAACATGTCCGTGAACCATCCCGGACCGTCAGGTCCAGCAAGAAACTCTGCTGTCACCACCGCTGCGACCATCAGATCCCCCTCATCTGCGGTCCCGCCCCACCGGCACCGACTTCGTACCGAGTCACGGTACTCCTTGGAAAGTTGCCGTGGGCAATGCTGGTGGGAGCGGCAATCACCACTGGCCGTCGCGATGACGCCGTCACGTTGATAGGGGGAACCGATGTACACCGAAATCACTTACGAAATGGTGAGAGAACATGTGGGGCTCATCACCATTAACCGTCCCGAGGCGCGCAATGCTCTCACCCACACCACTTACGGTGAACTAGCCGATGCAGTCGCAACGTCCACGGCGAGATGCCTCATCATCACCGGTGCGGACCCTGCTTTTTGCTCTGGAGACGACGTCCGGCAGGTGATGGCGGTAATCGGTGAGGAAGCCAGTCGAGGCGAGGTCCGTGAGCCCCGCCTAACCCCCGCCGCCGGAGTGCTATTGCAGACCGATCTCCCGATCATCGCCGCCGTCAATGGCGCAGCCGTCGGTTGGGGGATGGAGTTAGCGTTAATGGCCGACATCCGCGTCGCATCGGAACGAGCCCGCTTCGGGGAGCTATTCGTCAAGCGCGGACTGTGTTGCGACGTCGCAGGTCTCTCCCGGCTCGCCTCTTTGGTAGGGCGCGAGTCAGCCACCGAACTGCTATTCACGGGACGGATCATCGATTCCACCGAAGCTCAACAGATGCGGCTGGTCTCTCGGGTGGTTCCACATGAGGGACTGCTCCCGGCTGCGATCGAGGTGGCGGAGTCGATTGCTGCTAACCCCCCACTCGCCGTGCAGGCCCTCAAGCGAGGGCTGCGCCGGGCACTCGATCCGGATTGGAACGATCTCGGCAGATGGGTGTCGACCACGCTCAGCGAACTATTCGCCACCGAGGACCACCGTGAAGGGGTGAGGTCCTTCCTCGAGAAGCGGGAGCCAAGCTTTACTGGTCGCTGACCTTTTGGTGTTCATTCTGAGGAGTGCTGATTACTAGCGCAATGGCGCGGACCGCACCGCTTGACCCATCGCAGTGAGGATCTCGGTCAGGATCTCTGATGATGTGGCGAAGTTAAGCCGGACGTAGCCGGCTCTTCCGAAGTCAGGGCCAGGGGAGAGATCGACGCGGTGATCACTGCGATCAGGAGACCTCCAAAATTCGCTTGGGTCATCACCGAGGTTCAATGAGCGCACGTCCAGCCAGGCCAGATACGTGGCCTCGGGAAGATGATAAATCGCCTCGGGCAAATGTTCGGCTAACAGTTCGCTCACGAGATGTCGTTGGCGTGCGAGATGAGCCCGCACCTGATCCAACCACATCGCTGCCTCCGGTTCGGTCCACGCCGCAACCGCCGCAGTAACACCTGCCAAGTTCGGTGCTCCAAACAAATGTGAGGGCAGACCCGCAAGACGTTCCCGTACTTCTGCGGGTCCGATGTGAGCCACGGCGTAGCGAAGGCCCGCCAGATTGAAGGCCTTCGACGCACTGTGAATGGTGATGGTTCGCGATGCGATCTGCTCAGAGACCGCAGCCATCACCACATGTGGTTCATCAACGTGATCTGGAACCTGATCTGGGCCAGTACTACTGAAACCGGTGTACTCGAGGTCAGCGTGAATCTCATCGGAGATGATCACGAGGTCATGGCGTTCGGCTATCTCTCCCAATCTCCGCAACTCGTCCCTGCTAAAGACTTTGCCGGTCGGGTTATGCGGATGGCACAGCAATAACACTTTGGCCCGCGATCCCACCGGACCTGTGAGGGTGGCCTCCAGATGATCGAGATCACTTTCCCAGACCGATTCACCTGATACTAGGCGGGAGGCCTCCAGAGGAACATCGATCAGTTCACAGCCCGCCGATGCGATCGCAGAGAACATCGGCGGGTAGGCCGGGGTGTGTAACACCACTCCATCGCCAGGCTGAGTGCACAGATGCAGCATCACTTGGATCGCCTGCACGACGTCACAAAACTCTGCCAGATGATCGGTATCGGAAATCTGCCATCGGTAGCGCTGCGCCGTCCACTCTGCGAAGGCAGTGCGGCCTGGCGATCCGTGATCTCGTGGCCAATTCGGATAGCCAAGATCGCCCTGACCGATCATCTCGGTCAATCGTTGAGCGATGATGCTCGCCGGGGCGATATCCATATCGGCGACCCACGCCGCCAAGGCCCCCGGGGTGCGCTGCCATTTCATTCCCGGACGCAGGACCACCCGTTCACGATCGATGCGATCGAATGGAGTACCCACCTGCTGGCTCATGAGTTCCCGTCGTGAGCGATAGCGATGAAGCCATCAATGAGGACCCGAAGCCCCATTTCAAAGGCTCGTTGAGAGAACTGCTGCACATCAGCCTCGGTCCGGGTCAGATCCTCCACGCCGATCAGATTAGGACAGGTCATCGAACATGAGAGCCATGATCGCCCTACGGGTCACCTCATTCCATCCTGGCCCGATCGGCTGGCCAGGCTCAATCTCCACCAACACCCGGGAAAGAATCAGACCGAGAGCCCAACTTGAGAAGGCGACGAGATCGAGGTCTGCTCGAATCATGCCGTTGGCCTGGAAGGGTCGTAGGGAATCAGCCACATAGTTATTCGCTTTGGCCTGCTCTGCGGTCACTGCTGCTGCAAGCCGTTGCCGACCGAGGGTGGAGCCCACCACGTTGAATCGCCGCAATCGATTAATCGCAAACTCCGGATTAAGCGAAGCCTCCGTGGCGTCGAGAACGGTCTGCTTCAAATCCTCCTGGTTCTCCACGGTGGCCAGTCGCTCTCCGAGGGCCAAAACTAGTGGCCAGACCGTGCGGATATAACGCTCGGCTTGGGCGGCCTCCATGAGGCCCTCTCGGTTTCCAAAATGGTGGTAGACAGCGGTGATTGCCACGCCGGCCTTCTCCACTACCGCATCGAGGCGCAGCGCAGCTTCGCCGCCGGCGTCAATGGCCTCGATGGCCACCTCCAAGAGGCGTTGCGCTGTGGGATGACGGTGGATGGGAGATTGAGTGAAGATCTCTGAACTATAGGAGATTGCACCGTTACGAAAACCAAGTAAGCCGATCGGTAACCTATCTGAGAGGTCGGGTACGAGTCTGAATGGTGCAGACATCACCCTTGAGGACGGGGCATGCAATGAGCATCGAAACGCGGGAGTCCTCGAATCCGATCGCGGGCTGGGTGGCCACGGCTCGACCTACCCAGTGGATCAAAAACCTGCTCGTGTTCACTGCGCCTGCGGCGGCCGGCGTTCTCTTGAACCCAGCGGACCTTCTGGCCAGTGTGACGGTCTTCGTCGCGTTTTGTCTCGCTGCGAGCGGCACCTACTTTTGGAACGACATCGTGGACCTCGCCAGCGATCGGGCCCACCCGGTGAAACGTCATCGCCCGATTGCTGCCGGCGTGGTCCCCGTCACGATCGCCAGCATCACAGGGTCGTTACTACTTGCGGCCGGGCCTCTGCTGCTTGCGCTAACCCAACTGTGGACAGCGCTCGCGATCCTTGTGGGCTACGAGATGCTCACCATCTCCTACAGCCTGTGGCTCAAACAAATTCCTGTCCTCGATCTCGTGGTGGTCGCTTCCGGATTTGTTTTGAGGGCCGCCGCAGGGGCGGTTGCTGTCTCCGTTCCCATGTCGGGCTGGTTCCTTTTATTCATCATCTTCGGCGCCCTATTTGTGGTCACCGGCAAACGCTTCGCTGAGATCACCTCCATCGGTGACGATCCCGCTCGGGTCCGCAACACCCTTGCCGCGTACAGCCCGGCGTACCTGCGCGATGTCATGGTGATCAACTGTGGAGGTGCAATCTTGACCTACTGCATATGGGCTTTTGAGACCCGAGCCAGCACCGGTACCAGCCTGCGGCTCTACGAACTGACGATCCTGCCGGTACTCGTCGCCATGTTCCGCTACCTATTGGTACTCGACCGCGGCAAAGGTGCAGCCCCCGAAGATGTCTTCGTGCGCGACCGAGTCATGCTGCTGAGCGGGCTCATCTGGATCATCCTCTTCACCACGGCGGTCTACTTCACATGAACCTTGAGAACTCTGCATCACCTGATAACTACTCTCACATCGCATCATTCGTGGAGTCCCTCGAAGGCTGGATGACACCTGCCCAAGGGGCACGCCTGTTTGGTGCAGCGAGGACCTGTCCGTCACCGGGCAGGATCGTGGAGATCGGCAGTTTCCGTGGCAAATCCACCGTGGTGTTGGCGAGTGCTGCGAGGCCAGGCGTGGAGATCTTCGCTATCGATCCCCATGCCGGCAATGACCGTGGCCCTGAGGAGTGGGACGGATTCGCCGATCAGGCTTCTGAGGATCACGAGTGTTTCCTTGCCAATCTCGCTGGAGGTGGTGTAGCCGACCGCGTCCGGCACCTGCGCGCCTTCTCCGATGCCGCCCACGCCGATGTACCGGACCCGATCAATGTGCTGTATGTGGACGGGGCACATTCTTTCGGGCCCGCACGAGCAGACCTGCGCGACTGGGGATCACGAGTGGCACCCGGAGGAACGATGCTGATCCACGACTCGTTCTCCTCGGTCGGGGTGACGTTGGCGATCCTGCGCGAACTCCTGCCCGGACGGCGGTGGCGCTACGTCGCTAGGTCAGGATCGTTGACCGAGTACCGCGCCGATCTCGCGAACAGTCCTGTGGCTCGGCTGCGCAATGCAGGCATTCAGGCCGCTCAACTTCCCTACTTTGTCAAGAACCTCGTGATCAAGGTGCTGCTCTCTGGTTCGATGAGCAGGCGTTTGTTGGAACGGGTCAGTCAGGCTGCGGGGCGTCCGACACCGCCATGGCCCTACTGAGATCCTCCCTCAGCGACGCGCCTCCCCCTCTCTTAAGGCCGGGACCTCTGCGCATCCCCGGCCTCGACGGGATCCGGGGCCTCGCAGTGGTCTTCGTCCTCGTCTACCACCTCTGGCCAGGGGTTCTTCCCGGAGGGTTCCTCGGGGTCACCATCTTCTTCGCGCTATCGGGATACCTGATCACGCGTCTTTTGATTGAGGAACACGAACGTAACGGCCGGATCTCTCTCTCAGCTTTTTATATTCGCAGGGCCCGTCGGCTGCTCCCCGTGGCTGTGATCGGCCTCGGGATGATCGCTGTGATCTGGACCTTGGCTGGATCCATGACTCGCGATCTGCGGCGCGAGATCGGCTTCAGCCTGGTGCACCTCGCTAACTGGGGCCAGTATCTGAGCGGTCAGCGCTACGGGGCAGCCGAGGTGGCCTCACCGGTGATCCATTACTGGTCCCTGGCCATAGAAGAACAGATTTATCTGGTTGTTCCAGTCCTCGTCCTCGTGCTGCTGGCGAGCCGACGGCGACTGACAATCGGATTCGGCATTGCGATTGCAATCAGCGTGTTCGTGACCGTGGCCGCTGACAGTGATCCAGTCCTCGTCTACTACTCCACCTTCACCCGAGCCGGCGAGTTCATGTTTGGCGCCCTGCTGGCTACTTTCCGGATCCGCCAACCATTCACCGGACAAAGGTGGCGGGCGTTGCTTGCGGCTGCGATGCTCGGAGTCCTCGTGGTCGCAGCAGCCCGGGTACCGATCACAAGCGCAGGGCTGTACGCCGGAGGTCTGCTCCTCGCTGGTGCCTGTGCAGCGGTGGCCGTGTGGGCGGTGGCCGGTGCACCGCACTACGCAGCGCTTCTCGACCGATGGCCCCTGTCTGTCCTCGGCCGAATCTCCTATGGCTTGTACGTCTTGCACTGGCCGATCCTTATCGCTGTCACGATGACCGGTCTCGCTTCCGGTCTCGTCCCGTGGGTGACGCTGGCACTCACACTGATCCTCGCCTCGGCCTCACTACGTTGGGTGGAAATCCCCTTACAGCGCAGCACTGCGCCAATCTTGCGGCTGTTGGCGGTCCTTGCACTCCTCGGGGTCCTTGCGTTTGGGGTGGCCTCCTTGGGTGCTACTCGAGATCGCAGCGTTGACTTTGAGGCCGCTGCTGCACGTTTCGACCAACGGGTGGCCGAAATACTGAGCGACACAGGCACAGAGTCAGGCACAGGCACAGATACAGCGCCTCCACCGGAGATCCCCGCCGAGGTTGCCGTCACTGGTCCTTTAACGTTTTCCTATTTTGGGGACTCCAAAGCCCTCACTCTCGGGGCCGGGCTCGCTGAGGCCCCGCCACCGAATTGGCGGATCGGCCCCTCGTTTACTCCCTTGGGCTGCCCGCTCTCGCGCCACGGCGATCTCCGGTCCCTTGACCTCGGGCCCAACGAATCGCGGACCCTGAGCACATGTGACTGGATGGCGTTCCTTGAGCAGACACCCCCCACCGCAGTGGATGTCCTCGTGATCTGGTTTGGGACCTGGGATCTCGCCAGACGCCGGATCCCGACACTGGGCGAGGAGTGGCTCACCATTGAGTCCCCTACCTATCAGGCCTACCTCTGGAGAAATCGAGGTCTGATCAGCACCTGCCTGCCAGCCCTGAGATGATCCTGGTGCTCGGTGCCAGGTGGTCACCATCCATCACCGCCCTCCCGGTCGGGCCGGAATATCTCGAGATCTCTGGGAACAGTTCATCGCCGGGAGTGACCATCGATTCAGGTTGTGGATCTTGTGGGCTTAATCTCTGACACCGGGGAGGCCGAGCGCCTGCTGCCCGACGGCATCCATCTCAGTTCCGTAGCCAGTCCGAAACGACAACTGCGTAGAAGTCCACGAACGCCTCCTTGATCCCTCGTGCGAGAGAACTGATCGCTGACCGGCGCCGTGTGGCCGCAGCCGCCCGATCCGTCAGGACTAGCCTGCGCCATGGTGCACACACTCAGCCGGATCCCACTGCTGGGCTGGCCTGTGACCGGGTGGGGTAGGACGCCACGCAGCAGATCGACAGTCCCACGAAGAGATCACCGTGGCCGAGGCGGAGACGTCTTGCGGAGACTCTGCGAGCGGTAACGGTGGCGTGACCGCGGGGTACTACCACGCGGGCTCGGGCGCAGTACGGGATACCGCAACAAACAGCGTGGCCATTTTGCTGCGCATCATCGATCCTGGGGCGGCGAGTCCACCTCGACACTCAGACGGGTCTCACGCAATCGTGAGGCCAGCCTCCCAGTCTGGACACGTTGTTAAAGGCCCATGATCCCGGCCAGCTGGTTCCTTCGGTCTCCCAGGTTGACAGGTCACGATCGGCGGAGCAATCGCCGCACACATCCACGGAAAAAAAACCATCATCGGGAAGCGGTTTCGGTCGCCATGTGCTGTGGATTGATCTGATGGCTGCCACCGGAGAGATCCACCCGGCTCACCGCACACAGCGATCCAGGTCTGTGGTGGGCGACGATCGGAGGGGATGGGGCTCACCGGCCTGATCCGGCTCAGGTCCAGCTCATTGCGATCCGAGACGAGTCGTGCCGGGTAGATACCAGGCGGGCCAACGATCTCGATGATGACTGGTGTGGGGCCTGCACTGGACTCAGGCGGTAAGCCCAGTTACCACTATTCAGTGGCCTGGGTGGATCTGCTGGCTCGCAGCCGTTCCCTCAGTGCGGGGTGCTCACCCCGTGGCGATCACGCCCGCCTCATGAACCTCCAACTCCAGGCAGGTCGCACCTGAGGTGCGGATCCGTTGTACCACGGACCACGCCACATAGCGGCCGTGCCGGCAGGTCCCTCACCTCGTAAAGCCGGCTCGCTGTCCGGGCGTTCAATCAGCCTATTTCCGTTGGCGCCACCGGACGAGCGAGATCACCTCGTCTCCAGTTTCTTTCATCCGTTAGATGCCCTCGCTCAATGGAATCGGCTGTACGGCAGAACCGGCTTTTTCCAATATCAGTTCGTGGTGCCTTTCGGTGAGGAAACTGCGCTTCGACGAGCGGTGGAGCTCGTAGCGCAGTCCGGGGCAGCAAGTTTTCTCGCCGTGCTGAAACGATTTGGGCCCGCTGATGACGCACTGCTCGGCTTCGCGATGTCTGGCTGGACCCTGACCCTGGATCTTCCCGCAGGAGCTGATGGTCTGACCTCGCTAGTGCGCGATCTTGATGATCTCGTCATGCAGGCCGCGGGTCGGATCTATCTGGCCAAAGACGCAGTGTCGCGACCAGAGGTGATCGCTGCCGGCTACCCGCAACTACATCGATGGCGTGAGATCTGCGATCGGGTGGATCCGGACCGGATCTGGAACAGTGACCTGTCGCGCCGCTTAGAACTGCGATAAACCCCTCAGCACAGAAAACCTGAATCGGAGAGATGATGGATAACGCCTTGGGCGCACCCCAAACAATCCTGTTACTCGGTGGCACAAGTGAGATTGGTCTTGCGATCGTGACCCGGCTCGTTGGCCCCCACACTCGGGCAGTAACGCTGGCCTGCCGGGACCGAGGCACCGGAGAGCAAGCTGCTGCTGCGCTCACCCTGACCTGCCCAGATGCGCGGATCATCCTCAGCGAGTTTGATGCCACCGCCCACGACCGCCATCAGGAACTGATAGATCAGGCCGCCTCGGAGATGGGGGATCTTGACCTCGTGATCCTTGCGGTCGGCCAACTCGGCGATCAAACAGCTCTCGAATGTGATCCGGTGGCTGCCGCAGCCTTATGGGATACAAACGCCACCGGCGCCGTCAGCCTCGGTCTCGCCACCGCCGCTCGGCTACGCGCCCAGGCCCATGGCACCTTGGTGGTGCTGTCCAGCGTGGCCGGCGAACGGGTGCGCCGAAGCAACTTCATCTACGGCTCCTCTAAGGCTGCGATGGACGCTTTCTCCCAGGGCCTTGCCGATTCCCTGATCGGCACCGGGGCACGCGTACTGATCGTCCGGCCCGGTTTCGTTCACACCCGGATGACAGCCGGCATGAAGCCCGCACCGTTAGCCGCCACCTCAGAAGCGGTAGCCGAAGCTGTGGCTAAGGGACTCCGAAGCGGATCGCGAACCATCTGGGTCCCGGGACCACTGCGATTTGTGTTCATGGTGCTGCGTCACCTCCCCGGGCCGATCTGGCGACGACTTCCCCTGTGAACGCCGGACCGTCTGCCGATCACCCCCCTGATGATCTCACCCCTGATGATCTCACCCCGGGTGACGACTCACCGGATGACAACACCCCTCACAGTCATGCTCCACGCGGCCTGACCGAGATCGTTAACGAGCTACATGCAGTCGGGATTCACCGGATCCACAGTTATGCCTGGCGTGATCTCGATGATCCCGAATCTGGTGGATCGGAGATCCATGCCGATGAGATCTTCGGACGCTGGGCGGCGGCCGGCCTCGAGATCCATCACCGCACCTCTACTGCCGGTCACCCTCGCACCTTCCAACGTCACGGCTATCAGGTGACCCAACGCGGCGGGCGGATGACCGTGTTTGCGCAGGTTGGCCTGCGCGGTCTCATGTCGCGGACCGATCCCTCCACTGCGGTCGTGGAGATCTGGAATGGGGTGCCCTGGGCCTCACCGATATGGCATCGGGGTCCGGGGGTGATCTGGCTCCACCACGTACACGATCAGATGTGGAACGAGGTTTTGCCTCGACCCCTCGCTGCAATCGGCCGAATCCTCGAAACCCGGATCGCTCCCCGTCTGTACCAAAAGTCCCAAGTGGTCACTCTCGCTGACTCTGGGGCCGAGCGGATCGCTCAGATCGGGATCCCCCCTCAACAGATTGCGGTGCTCCCACCTGGCCTACATCCTCGATTCACCACGGATC